>NZ_AZNY01000015.1:0-15586 GCF_000510705.1 Pseudomonas sp. MOIL14HWK12:I1
TACTCAACGTGGGAGGTGTTGATGGTGATACCGCGAGCCTTTTCTTCCGGCGCGTTATCGATCTGGTCGAAACCACGAGCGGAACCGCCCCAGGTGTCGGCACAGACTTTGGTCAGCGCTGCGGTCAGAGTGGTCTTGCCATGGTCAACGTGACCGATGGTGCCCACGTTCAGGTGCGGTTTGTTACGTTCGAATTTTTCTTTAGCCACGAGATAAAACCTCTAGTCAAAGCGCTGATTAAGCTTGTTTCTTGATGATGGCTTCGGCGATGTTCGACGGAGCTTCGGCGTACTTGGAGAACTCCATGGAGTAGCTTGCGCGACCCTGAGACATGGAGCGGACATCCGTAGCGTAGCCAAACATCTCGCCCAGCGGAACCTCGGCACGGATGACCTTGCCGGTCACGGTGTCTTCCATACCCTGGATCAGGCCACGACGACGGTTCAGGTCGCCCATGACGTCGCCCATGTAGTCTTCCGGGGTCACGACCTCGACCTTCATGATCGGCTCGAGCAGCACGGCACCACCCTTCTGGGTGAGCTGCTTGGTCGCCATGGAGGCAGCGATCTTGAACGCCATCTCGTTGGAGTCGACGTCGTGGTAGGAACCGTCGAACACAGCGGCCTTCAGGCCAAGCAGCGGATAGCCGGCAACGATACCGTTCTTCATCTGCTCTTCGATGCCCTTCTGGATCGCCGGGATGTATTCCTTCGGAATCACACCGCCCACGACTTCGCTGACGAACTCCAGACCTTCCTGACCTTCGTCGGCCGGTGCGAAGCGAATCCAGCAGTGACCGAACTGGCCACGACCACCCGACTGACGAACGAACTTGCCTTCGATCTCGCAGGTGTTGCGGATGGTTTCGCGGTAGGCGACCTGAGGCTTACCGATGTTCGCTTCCACGCCGAATTCGCGCTTCATGCGGTCCACCAGGATGTCCAGGTGCAGCTCGCCCATGCCGGAGATGATGGTCTGACCGGACTCTTCGTCGGTCTTGACGCGGAACGAGGGGTCTTCCTGGGCCAGCTTGCCCAGTGCGATGCCCATCTTTTCCTGGTCGGCCTTGGTCTTCGGCTCGACGGCGACCGAGATCACCGGCTCCGGGAAGTCCATGCGCTCGAGGATGATCGGCTTTTCGATCGAGCACAGGGTGTCACCGGTGGTGACGTCCTTCATGCCGATCAGGGCGGCGATGTCGCCAGCGCGAACTTCCTTGATCTCTTCACGGGTGTTGGCGTGCATCTGCACCATACGGCCGACGCGCTCCTTCTTGCCCTTCACCGAGTTGATGACGGAGTCACCGGAGCTCAGTACACCCGAGTAGACGCGGGCGAAGGTCAGGGTACCCACGAAGGGGTCGGTAGCGATCTTGAACGCCAGAGCCGAGAAGGGCTCGTTGTCGTCTGCATGACGCTCGTCGGTGATTTCCTCGTTGTCCGGGTTGGTACCCTTGATCGCGGGAATCTCGATGGGCGCCGGCAGGAAGTCGATCACGGCGTCCAGAACCAGGGGCACGCCCTTGTTCTTGAAGGACGAACCGCAGACGGCCGGGACGATTTCGCAGGCGATGGTACGCTGACGCAGGCCGGCCTTGATCTCGTCGATCGACAGCTCGCCCTCTTCCAGGTACTTGTTCATCAGCTCTTCGTTGGCTTCGGCAGCAGCCTCGACCATGTTGGAGCGCCACTGCTCGGCATCGGCCAGCATGCCCGCAGGAATCTCTTCCTCGCGATAGGTCATGCCCTGGTCGTCATCGTTCCAGAAGATGGCCTTCATCTTCAGCAGGTCGATCTGGCCCTGGAAGTTCTCTTCCGCGCCAATGGCCAGCTGAACCGGGACCGGAGTGTGGCCCAGGCGCTTCTTGATCTGCTCGACGACGCGCAGGAAGTTGGCGCCGGCACGGTCCATCTTGTTGACGTAGACGATGCGCGGTACGCCGTACTTGTTGGCCTGACGCCATACGGTTTCGGACTGAGGCTCGACACCGGAGGTGCCGCAGAACACCACGACCGCACCGTCCAGCACGCGCAGGGAACGCTCCACCTCAATGGTGAAGTCCACGTGGCCGGGGGTATCGATGATGTTTACGCGGTACTTGTCGTACTGCTTGGTCGAACCGGACCAGAACGCGGTGGTGGCAGCGGAGGTGATGGTGATACCACGCTCCTGCTCCTGCACCATCCAGTCCATGGTCGCAGCGCCGTCGTGAACCTCACCCATTTTGTGGTTCACGCCGGTGTAGAACAGAATCCGCTCGGTAGTAGTCGTCTTACCTGCGTCCACGTGGGCGCAGATACCGATGTTCCGATAGCGGTTAATAGCGGTTGTACGAGCCATAAGGTCCTCGCTTGATTGGAAGCGCTAGGCTTAGAAGCGGTAGTGCGAGAAGGCCTTGTTGGCTTCTGCCATGCGATGCACGTCTTCGCGCTTCTTGACTGCGGCACCCTTGCCTTCAAAAGCGTCCATGAGTTCACCCGCCAGGCGCAGAGCCATGGACTTCTCACCACGCTTGCGCGCGGAGTCCACCAGCCAGCGCATGGCCAGGGCATTACGACGGGAAGGACGAACCTCAACCGGCACCTGGTAGGTAGCACCGCCGACACGGCGGGACTTCACTTCGACCAGCGGAGCGATGGCGTCGAGCGCTTTTTCGAAAACTTCCAGGGGTTCGGCATTCTTGGAACGCTCTTTGACCTTGTCCAGAGCACCATAAACGATACGCTCGGCAACGGCTTTCTTGCCGCTCTCCATCACGTGGTTCATGAACTTGGCCAGGATCTGGCTTCCGTATTTCGGATCGTCAAGTATTTCGCGCTTGGCCGCTACACGACGTCTTGGCATTGATAAGCCCTCAAAACGGTCTTCAGGTTAGCTCGGGACTCGTTGCCCGACCTTACTCTTATCGACTCGAACAAAAAGAAAGGTGGTTACTTCGGACGCTTGGTGCCGTACTTGGAACGGCCCTGCTTGCGGTCCTTCACACCGGTGGTGTCCAGCGAGCCGCGCACGGTGTGATAACGCACACCCGGCAGATCCTTGACCCGGCCACCGCGGATCAGCACGACGCTGTGTTCCTGCAGGTTGTGACCTTCACCGCCGATGTAGGAGGTGACTTCGAAGCCGTTGGTCAGACGCACACGGCAGACCTTCCGCAGTGCGGAGTTGGGCTTCTTGGGAGTGGTGGTGTACACGCGGGTGCACACGCCACGACGTTGCGGGCAGTTTTGCAGCGCAGGTACGTCGGATTTCTCGACGATACGCTTGCGTGCACTACGCACCAGCTGGTTGATAGTTGCCATCTATAGCTCCACTGATTGTCTTGCGACATAAACGAAATAGCAGAACGTCAGTCCTGCCCATTTTCGGGGAACGAAAGTCTAAAGAGCTTCGGCGTTCCAGTCAAGACAAAGCCCCCGGACGCCTGGGGCGCCGGGGGCTTTGTCAAGCGAGACCTGCTACCGAACTCAGCTGGCGCTGGAGTTCAGCGCTTCGGTCAGGGCGGCTTCGGCCTCGCTGGCGCTCACGCGCTGCGGCTTGCCGAGTTCGCGCTGGCGCTTGCGCTCGCTGTGGTAGGCCAGACCGGTACCGGCCGGGATCAGACGACCCACCACCACGTTTTCCTTCAGGCCGCGCAGGAAGTCGCGCTTGCCGGTCACGGCGGCCTCGGTCAGGACACGGGTGGTCTCCTGGAAGGAAGCAGCCGAGATGAAGGACTCGGTGGACAGCGAAGCCTTGGTGATACCCAGCAGCACGCGCTCGTACTTGGCGACGAAGCGATCATTGCCGACCAGCTGCTCGTTCTCTTCCAGGACGTGGGTCAGTTCGACCTGATCGCCCTTGATGAAGCTCGAGTCGCCGGTATCGCTCACCTCGACCTTGCGCAGCATCTGTCGCAGGATGGTCTCGATGTGCTTGTCGTTGATCTTCACGCCCTGCAGGCGGTACACGTCCTGGATCTCGTTGACGATGTACTTGGCCAGCGCGCTGACACCCAGCAGACGCAGGATGTCGTGCGGGTTGCTCGGACCGTCGGAGATGACTTCGCCGCGGCTTACCTGTTCGCCTTCGAAGACGTTCAGGTGGCGCCACTTCGGAATCAGCTCCTCGTAGGGATCGGTGCCGTCGGTCGGGGTGATGACCAGACGACGCTTGCCCTTGGTTTCCTTGCCGAAGGAGATGGTACCGCTGATCTCCGCCAGGATTGCCGGCTCCTTGGGACGACGCGCTTCGAAGAGGTCGGCCACGCGGGGCAGACCACCGGTGATGTCGCGGGTCTTGGAGGTTTCCTGGGGGATACGGGCGATAACGTCACCCACATGCACCTTGGCACCGTCGCTCAGGTTGACCAGCGCGTTCGGCGGCAGGAAGTACTGGGCCGGTACGTCGGTACCCGGCAGCAGCAGGTCCTTGCCGTTGGCGTCGATCAGCTTGACCGCCGGACGGATGTCCTTGCCGGAAGTCGGGCGATCCTTGGCGTCGAGCACCTCGATGTTGGTCAGACCGGTCAGTTCGTCGGTCTGGCGCTTGATGGTGATGCCCTCCTCCATGCCGACGAAGGCCACGGTACCGTCCATCTCGGTGACGATGGGGTGGGTGTGCGGGTCCCACTTGGCAACGATGGCGCCAGCGTCGACCTTGTCGCCTTCCTTGACCGAGATCACCGCACCGTAGGGCAGCTTGTAGCGCTCGCGCTCGCGACCGAAGTCGTCGGCGATGGCCAGCTCACCGGAACGGGACACGGCAACCAGGGCACCGTCGGCACGTTCGACGTGCTTCAGGTTGTGCAGGCGGATGGCACCGCCGTTCTTGACCTGGACGCTGTCGGCCGCGGAAGTCCGGCTGGCCGCACCACCGATGTGGAAGGTACGCATGGTCAGCTGGGTACCCGGCTCACCGATGGACTGGGCGGCGATGACGCCGACCGCTTCACCGATGTTGACCTGGTGACCACGGGCCAGATCGCGACCGTAGCACTTGGCGCAGATGCCATGACGGGTTTCGCAGGTGATCGGCGAACGCACCACGACTTCGTCGACGCTGTTGAGCTCGAGGAACTCGACCCAGCGCTCGTCGACCAGGGTGCCGGCCGGCACGATGATCTCTTCGGTACCCGGCTTGGGCACGTCGCGGGCGATGACCCGACCCAGAACGCGCTCACCCAGGGGCTCGACCACGTCGCCGCCTTCAATGTGCGGGGTCATGATCAGGCCGCGCTCGGTACCGCAGTCGACCTCGGTCACCACCAGATCCTGGGCCACGTCGACGAGACGACGGGTCAGGTAACCGGAGTTCGCGGTCTTCAGAGCGGTATCCGCCAGACCCTTACGGGCACCGTGGGTGGAGATGAAGTACTGGAGTACGTTCAGACCTTCACGGAAGTTGGCGGTGATGGGCGTCTCGATGATGGAGCCGTCCGGCTTGGCCATCAGACCACGCATGCCGGCGAGCTGACGAATCTGGGCCGCGGAACCCCGGGCGCCGGAATCGGCCATCATGTACATGGAGTTGAAGGACTCCTGGTCGACTTCCTTGCCCTCGCGGTCGATGACCTTCTCTTTCGAGAGGTTGGTCATCATCGCCTTGGACACTTCGTCGTTGGCCTTCGACCAGAGGTCGATCACCTTGTTGTACTTCTCGCCCTGGGTCACCAGGCCGGAGGCGTACTGGCTCTCGATCTCCTTCACCTCGGCGGTGGCGGCATCGATGATGCGTGCCTTCTCGTCCGGGATGACGAAGTCGTTGACGCCGATGGAGACGCCGGACAGGGTCGAATAGGCGAAACCGGTGTACATCAGCTGGTCGGCGAAGATGACGGTGTCCTTCAGACCCACCACGCGGTAGCAGTGGTTGATCAGCTTGGAGATGGCCTTCTTCTTCATCGACTGGTTGACCACGTCGTACGGCAGACCGGCGGGCACGACCTGGAACAGCAGCGCACGGCCAACGGTGGTGTCGACGATGCGGGTGTTCTTGGTCAGGCTGCCGTCCTTGTGACGGATGGTCTCGTTGATGCGCACCTTGACCTTGGCGTGCAGCGCGGCTTCGCCGGCACGGAAGACGCGATCGACTTCCTGCAGGTCGGCGAACACGCGGCCTTCGCCCTTGGCGTTGATGGCTTCACGGGTCATGTAGTACAGACCCAGAACCACGTCCTGCGACGGCACGATGATCGGCTCGCCGTTAGCGGGCGACAGAATGTTGTTGGTCGACATCATCAGGGCGCGCGCTTCCAGCTGGGCTTCCAGCGTCAGCGGCACGTGCACGGCCATCTGGTCACCGTCGAAGTCGGCGTTGTACGCGGCGCAGACCAGCGGGTGCAGCTGGATCGCCTTGCCTTCGATGAGGACCGGCTCGAACGCCTGGATGCCCAGACGGTGCAGGGTCGGGGCGCGGTTGAGCAGCACGGGGTGTTCGCGGATGACTTCGGCGAGAACGTCCCAGACCTCGGGCAGTTCGCGCTCGACCATCTTCTTGGCGGCCTTGATGGTGGTCGCCATGCCACGGGCTTCCAGCTTGCCGAAGATGAACGGCTTGAACAGCTCCAGGGCCATCTTCTTGGGCAGACCGCACTGGTGCAGACGCAGGGTCGGGCCCACGGTGATCACGGAACGACCCGAGTAGTCGACGCGCTTGCCCAGCAGGTTCTGACGGAAACGACCCTGCTTGCCCTTGATCATGTCGGCCAGGGACTTCAGCGGGCGCTTGTTGGAACCGGTGATGGCACGACCGCGACGGCCGTTGTCCAGCAGGGCGTCAACGGCTTCCTGCAGCATGCGCTTCTCGTTGCGCACGATGATGTCGGGCGCAGCCAGGTCGAGCAGCCGCTTGAGGCGGTTGTTCCGGTTGATGACGCGACGATAGAGATCGTTCAGGTCGGAGGTCGCGAAGCGGCCGCCATCCAGCGGCACCAGCGGACGCAGGTCCGGCGGCAGCACGGGCAGCACGGTCATGACCATCCACTCCGGCTTGTTGCCGGAGCCCTGGAAGGCTTCCATCAGCTTCAGGCGCTTGGACAGCTTCTTGATCTTGGTCTCGGAGTTGGTCTGCGGAATCTCTTCGCGCAGGCGGCCGATCTCGTGCTCCAGATCAATGGCGCCGAGCAGTTGGAACACGGCTTCCGCACCCATGCGGGCATCGAAGTCGTCGCCGAACTCTTCCAGGGCCTCGAAGTACTGTTCGTCGTTGAGCAGCTGGTACTTCTCGAGGGTGGTCATGCCCGGGTCGATCACCACGTAGCTCTCGAAATAGAGCACGCGCTCGATGTCACGCAGGGTCATGTCCAGCAGCAGGCCGATACGGGACGGCAGCGACTTCAGGAACCAGATGTGGGCGACGGGCGAAGCCAGTTCGATGTGGCCCATGCGCTCGCGGCGCACCTTGGCCAGGGCGACTTCCACGCCGCACTTCTCGCAGATCACGCCGCGGTGCTTGAGGCGCTTGTACTTTCCGCACAGGCACTCGTAGTCCTTGACCGGGCCAAAGATCTTGGCGCAGAACAGACCATCGCGCTCGGGCTTGAAGGTACGGTAGTTGATGGTCTCCGGCTTCTTCACTTCACCGAACGACCAGGAACGAATCATCTCGGGCGAGGCCAGACCGATACGGATGGCATCGAACTCTTCGAGTTGACCCTGGTTTTTCAACAGATTGAGCAAGTCTTTCAAGGCCTTTCCTCCTCACGGACCGGAGACGACCGCCGCGCGGTCGTCTCCTCTAGGGTCTCGTGTTATTCGGTTTCCAGTTCGATATCGATGCCGAGCGAGCGGATTTCCTTGATCAGTACGTTGAAGGACTCGGGCATGCCGGCCTCCATGCGGTGATCCCCGTCCACGATGTTCTTGTACATCTTGGTCCGGCCGTTCACATCGTCCGACTTCACCGTCAGCATTTCCTGCAGGGTGTAAGCCGCGCCATAGGCCTCCAGTGCCCAGACCTCCATCTCCCCGAAACGCTGACCACCGAACTGCGCCTTACCACCCAGCGGCTGCTGGGTAACCAGGCTGTAGGAGCCGGTGGAACGGGCGTGCATCTTGTCGTCCACCAGGTGGTTCAGCTTGAGCATGTACATGTAGCCAACGGTGGTGGTGCGTTCGAAGGCGTTGCCGGTGCGACCGTCATACAGACGCATCTGGCCGCTCTCGGGCAGATCGGCCAGCTTCAGCATAGCCTTGATCTCGCGCTCCTTGGCACCGTCGAATACCGGCGTGGCCATGGGAACACCGCCACGCAGGTTCTTCGCCAGGTCGAGGATTTCCTGATCGCTCAGGTCGTCCAGCTTCTCCTGACGGCCACCGATCTCATTGTAGATCTCGTGCAGGAAGCCACGCAGTTCGGCGACCTTGCGCTGCTCTTCGATCATCACGTTGATCTTCTCGCCCAGGCCCTTGGCCGCGAGGCCCAGGTGGGTTTCGAGGATCTGACCGACGTTCATCCGCGAAGGTACGCCCAGCGGGTTCAGCACGATGTCCACCGGCGTGCCGTTGGCGTCGTAGGGCATGTCTTCGACCGGCATGATCACCGAGACCACACCCTTGTTACCGTGGCGACCGGCCATCTTGTCGCCCGGCTGGATGCGGCGCTTGATGGCGAGGTAGACCTTGACGATCTTCAGTACGCCCGGAGCCAGGTCATCGCCCTGCTGCAGCTTGCGCTTCTTGTCTTCGAACTTGTCGTCCAGCAGCTGGCGACGGTCGGACAGGTAGGCCTGGGCCTTTTCCAGCTGCTCGTTGTGAGCATCTTCCGCCATGCGCAGCTTGAACCACTGACCGCGCTCGAGCCCGTTCAGGTACTCGTCGGTGATGACGGCACCCTTCTTGACCGCCGGACCGCCTTCGGCGACCTGACCAACCAGAGCCTGACGCAGACGCTCGAAGGTCGCGCCTTCGACGATGCGGAACTCTTCGTTCAGATCCTTGCGGATCTCGTCGAGCTGGGACTTCTCGATGGCCAGGGCGCGGGAGTCGCGCTCGACGCCGTCACGGGTGAAGACCTGGACGTCGATGACGGTACCCTTGGTGCCGGTGGGCACGCGCAGGGAGGTGTCCTTAACATCGCTGGCCTTCTCGCCGAAGATGGCGCGCAGCAGCTTCTCTTCCGGGGTCAACTGGGTTTCGCCCTTGGGCGTGACCTTGCCGACCAAGATGTCACCGGCACCGACTTCGGCACCGACGTAGACGATACCGGCCTCGTCCAGCTTGTTCAGCGCAGCCTCACCCACGTTCGGGATGTCAGAGGTGATCTCCTCCGGGCCGAGCTTGGTGTCACGGGCCACACAGGTCAGTTCCTGGATGTGGATAGTGGTGAAGCGGTCTTCCTGGACCACGCGCTCCGACAGACAGATGGAGTCTTCGAAGTTGAAGCCGTTCCAGGGCATGAAGGCTACGCGCATGTTCTGACCCAGTGCCAGCTCGCCCATATCGGTCGAGGGGCCATCGGCCAGGATGTCGAACTTGGCCACCTGATCACCCTTGCTCACCAGCGGACGCTGGTTGATGCAGGTGTTCTGGTTGGAACGGGTGTACTTGGTCAGGTTGTAGATGTCGACGCCGGCTTCACCGGTCTCGACTTCGTCATCGTTGACCCGCACCACGATACGGCTGGCATCGACGGAGTCGATCACGCCACCCCGACGGGCCACGACGCAGACGCCGGAGTCACGGGCGACGTTGCGCTCCATGCCGGTACCCACCAGCGGCTTGTCCGAACGCAGGGTCGGTACGGCCTGACGCTGCATGTTCGAACCCATCAACGCGCGGTTGGCGTCGTCGTGCTCGAGGAACGGAATCAGCGAGGCGGCGACGGAGACGACCTGCTTGGGCGAAACGTCCATCAGGGTGACGTCTTCGGGCGCCTTGACGGTGAATTCGTTCAGGTGACGCACGGCCACCAGCTCGTCGATCAGCCGGTTGTTCTCGTCCAGCCCGGCGGAGGCCTGGGCGATCACGTGGTTGGCTTCTTCGATGGCCGACAGGAAGACGATCTCGTCAGTGGCCACGCCGTCCTTGACCATGCGGTACGGGCTTTCGAGGAAGCCGTACTGGTTGGTGCGGGCATAGGCAGCCAGGGAGTTGATCAGGCCGATGTTCGGACCTTCCGGCGTTTCGATCGGGCAGACCCGGCCGTAGTGCGTCGGGTGTACGTCACGGACTTCGAAGCCGGCGCGCTCACGGGTCAGACCGCCCGGGCCGAGTGCGGAGACACGGCGCTTGTGGGTGATCTCCGACAGCGGGTTGTTCTGGTCCATGAACTGGGACAGCTGGCTGGAACCGAAGAATTCCTTGATCGCGGCGGCCACCGGCTTGGCGTTGATCAGGTCCTGCGGCATCAGGCCTTCGCTTTCGGCCATGGACAGGCGTTCCTTGACGGCACGCTCTACCCGCACCAGGCCCACGCGGAACTGGTTCTCGGCCATTTCACCGACGCAACGGACGCGACGGTTGCCCAGGTGGTCGATGTCGTCGACGATGCCCTTGCCGTTACGGATGTCGACCAGGGTCTTGAGCACGTCGACGATGTCTTCGCGGCTCAGGACGCCCGAGCCTTCGATGGCGTCGCGACCGATACGGCGGTTGAACTTCATGCGGCCGACGGCGGACAGGTCGTAACGCTCGGCGCTGAAGAACAGGTTGTTGAACAGGGTCTCGGCAGCTTCCTTGGTCGGCGGCTCGCCAGGACGCATCATCCGATAGATCTCGACCAGGGCTTCCAGCTGGTTGCCGGTGGAATCGATCTTCAGGGTATCGGAGATGAACGGACCACAGTCGATGTCGTTGGTGTACAGCGTCTCGAGCCGTACGACATTGGCCTTGGCCATCTTGGCCAGCATGTCCAGGGTCAGCTCGGTGTTGCACTCGGCGATGATCTCGCCGGTGGACGGGTGCACGATGGCCTTGGCAGTGGTACGGCCAATGACGTAATCGAAGGGCACTTCCAGCTCGGTGATGCCGGACTTCTCCAGCTGGTTGATGTGGCGAGCGGTCACGCGACGGCCCTGCTCCACGATCACCTTGCCGGTTTCGTCCTTGATGTCGAAGCTGGCGATGTCACCACGCAGGCGCTGGGGCACCAGTTCCAGATTCAGGGTCTCGCCCTTGATGTGGAAGACGTTGGTGTCATAGAAGGCATCCAGCACTTCTTCGGTGCTGTAGCCGAGCGCGCGCAGCAGTACCGAGGCCGGCAGCTTGCGGCGACGGTCGATACGCACGAACACGGCGTCCTTGGGGTCGAACTCGAAGTCCAGCCAGGAGCCGCGGTAGGGAATGATGCGCGCCGAGTACAGCAGCTTGCCCGAGCTGTGGGTCTTGCCGCGGTCGTGATCGAAGAACACGCCCGGGCTGCGGTGCAGCTGGGACACGATGACACGCTCGGTACCGTTGATGATGAAGGTACCGTTCTCGGTCATCAGGGGGATTTCCCCCATGTAGACTTCCTGCTCCTTGATGTCCTTGATCGCCTTGTTCGACGACTCGCGGTCGAAAATGATCAGACGAACCTTGACCCGCAGCGGGACGGCGAAGGTCACGCCGCGCAGGACGCATTCCTTCACATCGAAAGCCGGCTCGCCCAGGCGATAGCCGACGTATTCCAGGGCCGCATTGCCGGAATAGCTGATAATCGGGAAAACGGACTTGAAGGCCGCATGCAGGCCGATATCGCGGAACTGGTCTTTGCCTGCGCCCGCCTGCAGGAATTCGCGGTACGAATCCAGTTGGATAGCCAGCAAATAGGGCACGTCCATGACGTGCGGCAACTTGCTAAAGTCCTTGCGGATACGTTTTTTCTCAGTGTATGAGTAAGCCATCAGCGTTCCCCAGCTTGGTCACCAGCTTGTTTGGCCTCTCCGACGGGAGCAGCCGGAAAATCGTGCAAACCCTTGGTTTGCCGCACCCCGAGAGCGAGGTGGATACAGCGCGTTTTGCCAGGCGGATATGCTCGCCCTGCACAAAACGGCAAAAGGCCGGTGGCGTTCGCCACCAGCCATCAGCCGAACGTGAGACGTTCTGGCTGTAGACGCAAGAACCGAACTTACTTGAGCTCGACCTTGGCGCCTGCTTCTTCCAGAGACTTCTTGGCAGCCTCGGCTTCCTCTTTGGAAACGCCTTCCTTGACCACGCCCGGGGCGCCGTCAACGACAGCCTTGGCTTCTTTCAGGCCCAGACCGGTCAGTTCACGAACGACCTTGATGACGTTCACTTTCTTGTCGCCGGCTTCGGTCAACATGATGGTGAATTCGGTCTGCTCTTCGACGACGGCAGCGGCAGCAGCCGGGCCAGCGGCAACGGCGGCAGCGGCGGTCACGCCGAACTTCTCTTCCATCGCCTTGATCAGTTCCACCACTTGCATGACGGACATTTCGGATACGGCGTTGATGATGTCTTCGTTGGTCAGAGCCATGACTCTATATTCCTATAACAGGGTGCGGCTTCAGGCCGCAAATAATAAGAAAGACTTGCAGGAAACGCAGCACGCCTGATCAGGCGGCGGCAGCTTCCTTTTGGTCGCGAATGGCGGCGAGGGTACGAGCCAGCTTGCTGGTAGCGCCCTGGATGACGCTCATCAGCTGGGACACAGCTTCGTCGTAGGTCGGCAGCGATGCCAGTACGTCGATCTGGTTAGCCGGAATGAGCTTGCCTTCGAACGCGGCGGCCTTGATCTCGAACTTGTCCTGACCCTTGGCGAAATCCTTGAAGATACGGGCGGCAGCGCCCGGATGCTCCTGGGAGAACGCGATCAGGGTCGGGCCCTTGAAGGTGTCGTTGAGGACGTCGAAAGACGTACCTTCAACGGCACGACGCAGCAGGGTGTTACGTACGACACGTACATAGACACCGGCCGCGCGGGCCTCTTTACGGAGTCCGGTCATGGCACCCACAGTCACGCCACGGGCATCGGCCACGACAGCGGACAGGGCACCTTGGGCAGCCTCGTTGACTTCAGCGACGATAGCCTTCTTGTCTTCGAGTTTGATTGCCACGGGTTTAACTCCTGGATGTTACCGTTTCGCCCGATGGACTGGGCGGCGTTTTGGTGTCTGACTCGGTAACCGAATCGGGAGCACCATCTGCGTAGGCTAGGGTTTCCCCGGTTTAAGACCTGCGTCCCCTACGGTCTTGGACAGCCCCCGCCAGGCAGGGACCCCAATCTTGGCGCCGTGCCCGAGGGCACGGCGACTTGCAACTTGCTTAGGCTTCCAGGGAAGCCTGGTCGATCTGCAGACCCGGGCCCATGGTGGAGCTCAGGGTGATGCGCTTGACGTAGATGCCCTTGGAGGTCGAGGGCTTCAGGCGCTTCAGGTCGGCCAGCAGAGCTTCAACGTTCTGCTTCAGCTTCACGGGCTCGAAATCGATCTTGCCAACGGAAGCGTGGATGATGCCGTTCTTGTCGGTACGGAAGCGCACCTGACCAGCCTTGGCATTCTTGACGGCGGTAGCGACGTCCGGGGTCACGGTGCCAACCTTGGGGTTGGGCATCAGACCGCGCGGGCCGAGCAGCTGACCCAGCTGGCCAACAACACGCATGGCGTCCGGCGAGGCGATGACGACGTCGTAGTTCAGGTCGCCGGCCTTCATTTCGGCAGCCAGTTCGTCCATGCCGACTTTCTCGGCACCAGCGGCCAGTGCAGCTTCGGCATTGGCACCCTGGGTGAACACGGCAACGCGAACCGACTTGCCGGTGCCGTTGGGCAGCACGGTGGCGCCACGGACGACCTGGTCGGATTTACGCGGATCCACGCCCAGGTTCACGGAGACGTCGATGGACTCCTTGAACTTGATGGTGGACAGCTCGGCCAGCAGGGCTGCAGCTTCTTCGAAGCCGTACTGCTTGCCAGCCTGGATTTTTTCGGCGATAGCCTTTTGACGCTTAGTGAGCTTGGCCATTACACGCCCTCCACATTCAGACCCATGCTACGAGCGGAACCGGCGATGGTACGCACGGCGGCGTCCATATCGGCGGCGGTGAGATCGGCATTCTTGGTCTTGGCGATCTCTTCCAGCTGGGCGCGGGTGACGGTACCGACCTTCTGGCTGTTGGGACGAGCGGAACCGCTCTGAATGCCAGCAGCCTTCTTGAGCAGCACGGAAGCCGGGGTGCTCTTGATTTCGAAGGTGAAGCTGCGGTCGCTGTACACGGTGATGATCACCGGGGTGGGCAGACCGGGCTCCATGCCCTGGGTGCGGGCATTGAACGCCTTGCAGAATTCCATGATATTGACGCCGTGCTGACCCAGCGCCGGACCGACCGGCGGGCTCGGGTTGGCTTGAGCGGCCTTAACCTGCAGCTTGATGTAAGCCTGAATCTTCTTAGCCATGTGCTACTCCAATGATGGGTTCAACGCCCCGCGGGGCTCCCCAATTACTTGCTATATCCCAGTGACGACAAAACCCCGCAGCCTGGGCCACGGGGTGAGGGATGCGGACAACCTAGACCTTTTCGACCTGGCTGAACTCGAGCTCCACAGGGGTCGACCGACCAAAGATCAGTACCGCCACGTGGATGCGGCTCTTCTCGTAATTCACTTCTTCGACGACGCCATTGAAGTCGGCGAACGGACCATCTACCACTCGAACCGTCTCGCCAGCCTCGAACAGGGTCTTCGGCTTGGGCTTGTCGCTGCTGTCGGAGACACGACGCAGGATGGCATCTGCTTCACGATCAGTGATGGGTGCAGGCTTGTCGGCAGTACCGCCGATGAAGCCCATGACCCGAGGGGTATCCTTGACCAGGTGCCAGGTCCCTTCATTCATTTCCATCTGCACCAGGACGTAGCCCGGGAAAAACTTACGCTCGCTCTTGCGCTTCTGGCCATTGCGCATTTCCACCACTTCTTCGGTGGGCACGAGAATGTCGCCGAACTGGTCTTCCATTTCGTGCAGCTTGACGCGCTCGATCAACGAACGCATGACATGCTTCTCGTAACCCGAGTAGGCATGCACGACGTACCAACGCTTAGCCACGGCGAACCCTTTCAACCAACAATCGTGGAAACCAGCCAACCGAGCAGGGAGTCGAGCCCCCACAACAACAAAGCCATCACGAGCACCACTGCAACCACGATCAGCGTGGTCTGAGTGGTCTCTTGCCGGGTAGGCCAGACAACCTTGCGAATCTCGGTACGGGCGTCTTTCAGCAAGCCAAAGAAGGCCTGCCCCTTGGCGGTCTGCAGGGCAACAAAGGCAGCAATGGCTGCCAGCACCAACAGACCTACCACTCGATACAGGATGGACTGAGCAGCGAAGTAGTGGTTGGCAACAACACCGACCGCTACCAGAACGACAACCACCAGCCACTTCAGCGCATCGAAGCGCGACTCTTTGGCTTCCGCCTTGATGCTCATTGCATGAATCCTGTAAGGAGTGCCAGATGGGAATCTGGCAGGCCAGGAGGGAATCGAACCCCCAACCTGCGGTTTTGGAGACCGCCGCTCTGCCAATTGAGCTACTGGCCTGTAACTTGAATCAGGCCGACCATTATGCCGGCCTGACAGTCCAAGATCAATCGATTACTCGATGATCTTGGCAACCACGCCGGCGCCGACGGTACGACCGCCTTCACGGATGGCGAAACGCAGACCATCTTCCATCGC
>NZ_KI783308.1:0-115305 GCF_000510705.1 Pseudomonas sp. MOIL14HWK12:I1
GCGGGTGCTGCGTAATCTACACCCATCAGCCGCGCAGGATGCGCAGCCCTGAGGTCACGGACGAAGACCAGGCCAGGATGGCGCCTGACAGGACGTTGGGATGGNCGCAACAAAGAACCCGCTTCGGCGGGTTTTTTGTTGGGCGCGATTTGAGGTTGGTAGGCGAGCCGGGCGGGGTATGGCAAAAGGCTTACACGCACTGGTGTCACCTGGCCATGTTGCCACCTGCGGGGGCTGCGTAATCTACACCCATCAGCCGCGCAGGATGCGCAGCTCTGAGGTCACGGATGAAGACCAGGCCAGGATGGCGCCTGACAGGACGTTGGGATGGTCGCAACAAAGAACCCGCTTCGGCGGGTTTTTTGTTTTGGGCGTCATTCCGGATTGGCAGGGGCTTCGGGGCCGGGTTCCGCGGCGATGCGGTTGCGGCCGGCGCCCTTGGCTGCATAGAGCGCCCGGTCGGCGCCTTCGGTGAGGGTGTAGGCATCCATCCCGGCCCTGTGGGTGGCCAGGCCGACGCTCAGGGTGATGGGACGTCGTGACCAGGCGTTGTTGGCGACGGCGGCGCGGCAGCGCTCGGCCACCAGGTGGGCCGCGGTGAGATCGGCACCCGGCAGCAGGATGGCGAATTCCTCGCCGCCGTAGCGGAAGCAGGCGTCGTTGTCGCGACAGCTCTGCAGCAGCAGCTGGCCGACGGCCTGCAAGGCGCTATCACCCGCCTGGTGACCATAGGCGTCGTTGTAGGCCTTGAAGTGATCCACGTCGATCAACAGCATGGACAGCGGCGTGCGCTGCTCCTCGGCGCGCAGCAGGTGCTCCGCCAGGCGCAGGTCGAAGGCGCGTCGATTGAACAGGCCGGTCAGGGCATCGGTGACGCTGCGCTGCTCGGCGGCCTGCATCATGCCCAGCAACTGGCGCTGCGAGGCCTCCAGCATGTGCTGTTGCTCGATGTGCTCGGTGACGTCCACCGACAGGCCCGCCAGGGCGATGCCCTGGCGGGTGACCAGGGGAAACTTGTAGGACTGCCAGAAGAGGCGGCGGCCATCGAGGGCGGTCATGCGCTCGACGAGTCGGCTCGGCTTGAGTTCGTTCATCACCTGCTCGTCGACCTGGCGAAAACGGGGCGCCGCCTCTGGCCAGATGGTGAAGTCGTCCTGGCCGATGACCTCGTCGCGGGTCAATTCCAGCTGCTGCAGGAACGGCTCGTTGACATAGCGGTAGCGCCAGTCGCGGTCCTTGATGTAGGCGATGAAGGGCCCGTTGTTCATGAAGGCGGAAAAGTTGATGTCCAGCTCTTCCAGCTGGCGCAGGGTCTCGCGCTGTTGCAGCAGGATGATGACCTGTCTGGCCAGCCGTTGCAGGTTGTCGACCTGAGCCGTCTCGAAACGCCGAACCCGGTCGTCCATCACGCAGAGGGTGCCCAGGGCGACCCCGTGCCGGTCGAGCAGGGGGATGCCCAGGTAGGCACGCATCCCTTCCAGCCCGGGAGCGGACCGGAGATGGGCGACGCGTGGGTCGCCTTGCAGGTCTTCCACCAGGAAGGGCTCACGCGGGGTACGGATCGCCAGGTGGCAGAGGGAGGCGTCGACCGGCACCTCGGCTAGCGTCAGGCCCTGACAGGCCTTGAACCAGAGACGGTGTCGATCGGCGAGGGTGATGAAGGCCACCGGCGCCCGGGTTAGCTGGCAGGCCAGGACGACGATGTCCTGGTAGGCGGCTTCGACGCCGCTATCGAGAATCTGCAACTCGCTCAGGGCGTGGAGACGCTGGGCGTCATCGGGGGCAGTCATGCGGGCTCGCGAAGGCGGGATGTCTGGCTAGAGCATAGTACCCGGGGTGGCCGAGGAAAACTGCAGCCTTGCCACAGTCCGCCGTGGTGCCGGTCGGTACCGGCACCACGGCGTGCTCGGCTAGCGCCGGGGTTGCATCAGCAGTGCCACCAGGGCGCTCCAGCCGGTCTGGTGGGAAGCCCCGAGTCCGCGGCCGTTTTCGCCGTGGAAATACTCGTGGAACAGCACCAGGTCGCGACTGCGCGGATCGTTCTGCAATTGCGGATAGTCGACCATGCTCGGGCGCTTACCATCGGCGTCCTTTAGGAACAGCCGGGTCAGGCGCTGGCTGAGGCCGTCGGCGACCTCTTCCAGATTGGCCAGGTAGCCCGAACCACTGGGGTATTCCACCGAGAAGCTGTCGGCGTAGTAGCGGTGGAATTCGTGCAGCGACTCGATGAGCATGTAGTTGATCGGCATCCACAGCGGTCCACGCCAGTTGGAATTGCCGCCGTACAGGCGCGAATCCGATTCCGCTGGCTGATAACGGGCGCTGAGCAGGTTGCCGTCGGCCTGGCGCATCTCGAAGGGTTGCTGTTCGTGGGCCTTGGACAGCGAGCGGATGCCGTATTCGGAGAGGAATTCGTTGTCATCCAGCATGCGCTTGAGCAGCAGCTTGGTGCGATGGCCGCGCAGCAGCGAGAGCAGGAATCTGTTGCCCTGGCCGGGCTCGGTCCAGCGCGAGACCAGTCGGGCGAGATCCGGACGCTGGCGCAGGAAGCCGCGCAGTCGTCCGCCGAGGCCGGGGAGGCCCTCGTGCTCGCGCTGTTCCAGCACCTGCACCGCGAACAGCGGGATGAGGCCGACGATGGACCTCAGGCGCAGCGGCTCGGCGCTGCCATCCGCCTTGTGCAGGACGTCATAGAAGAATTCGTCCTGTTCGTCCCAGAGGCCGTCTTCGCGGTCGTCGCTGTGGTTGATGGCGCCGGCGATGTGCAGGAAGTGCTCGAAGAACTTGACCCCCAGATCGACGTACACCGGATTTTCCTTGGCCAGCTCCAGGGCGATGCGCATCAGGTCCAGGGCATAGGCGGCCATCCAGGCGGTGCCGTCGGCCTGGTCCAGGTGATAGCCCTCCGGCAGGGGTGCCGAGCGATCGAAGAGGGCGATGTTGTCCAGGCCGAGAAAGCCGCCCTGGAAGATGTTGCGACCCTCGGTGTCCTTGCGGTTGATCCACCAGGAGAAATTCAGCAGGAGCTTGTGGAAGACACGCTCGAGAAAGACCCGGTCGCCCACCCCGGTCAGGGACTTTTCCTGCAGGTAGACGTGCCAGGTGGCCCAGGCATGCACCGGCGGATTGGCGTCCTCGAAATTCCACTCGTAGGCCGGCAGCTGGCCATTGGGGTGCATGAATCTGTCCTTCACCAGCAGCAGCAACTGCTGCTTGGCGAAGCCGGGATCGATCAGGGCATAGGCCACCGCCTGGAAGGCCAGGTCCCAGGAGGCGTACCAGGGGTACTCCCATTTGTCCGGCATGGAGACGATGTCGAAATTGAGCAGGTGCCGCCAGTGGCCGTTGCGGATGCGCTGGCGCTGCGCCGGCGGCGTCGGCTGGGCCGGATCGCCATCGAGCCAGCGATTGACCTCGAAATAGTAGAGCTGCTTGGACCAGAGCAGGCCGGCCAGGGCCTGGCGCTGCACCAGGCGGGCATCGGGATCGGCGATCTTTTCCTGCAGGGCGGCATAGAAGGCGTCGGCCTCGGCGATACGCTCGGCAAAGATCGCATCGGCATCCACCGACAGCGCATTGGTGGGCGCCAGACGCAGGTAGACCACGGTCTTGGCGCCACCCTCCAGTTCCACGGCGAAATGGGCGGCCGCCTTGCTGCCGAAATCGCGGCGGATCGCCTCGCGGGCGCCGCGCACCACGTAGTCGTTGATGCCGTCCTTGAAGGGGCCCTCGGCAGCTTCACCGGTCAGGCGGGGCAGGTTGGTTTCGTTGTTGCAGAACAGCCACTCGGCCTCTCGTGGGCCCCAGGCGCTGACCACCAGATCGGGCCGGTCGAAATAGCTGGCGCGAACCTGATCGCCTTCCAGGCTGAGCATGGAGCGCGGCGGGGTACCGGTCCAGGCCCAGGTGTTGCGTGACCAGATCTGCGGCAGCACCCGCAGGCTGGCGCGCTCGGTCCCGCGATTTTCCACGGTGACCCGCATGAGGATGTCGTCGGGGGTGTGCTTGGCGTATTCGACGGTGACGTCGAAATAGCGGTCCTCGGCGAAGACGCCGGTGTCGAGGATCTCGAATTCGCGATCGTTCAGCCCGCGCCGGGCGTTTTCCTCGGTGAGCTGGGCATAGGGAAAGGCGGCGTGGGGGTACTTGTAGAGCATCTTCTGGTAGGCGTGGCTCGGCACCCCGTCCAGGTAGAAGTACAGCTCCTTGACGTCCTCGCCATGGTTGCCCTCGGCGTTGGTCAGGCCGAACAGCCGTTCCTTGAGGAAGGGGTCGCGCTCGTTCCAGAGGGCGATGCCCAGGCACCATTGCTGGGCCTTGTCGCAGAAACCGGCCAGGCCGTCTTCGCCCCAGCGATAGGCGCGGCTGCGCGCATGGTCGTGGGGAAAGTAGCGCCAGGCGTCGCCGTCGGCGCTGTAGTCTTCACGGACCGTGGCCCACTGGCGCTCGCTCAGGTAGGGTCCCCACTGTCGCCAGGCGGCGGCGTCGGTATCAGCCAGGCGCTGGCCTTCTCGGGTATGCAGGATGCCCGGGGCGGGATGTGCCGTCATCGTGTCTCCAGATTCAGGTAACGGTTAAGGCTCGAGGATAGATCACCATTGTGGCGTGCAAAGAGCGGCCTCGGCGTATCGCTGCAGTTTTAGTGCCTGTCTGGCGGGAAAAAATTCACGCCGTTGCGGTTTTCGTCACAGGGCTCCGGCCGCGGCAAGGGCTCTAGCCCGGGCCGGACGCGGGCGAAAAAAAGCCCCACGCCGGATCCGGGTGGGGCCTTTGGTCTTCGCGGTGAGCCCGCTGCGTACGCAGCGGGCCTGGCAGCGACTTACAGTGCCATGTCGTTGGCGGCCTTTTCGACACGCGGAGCGCTGGCGGTGGCCTTGGCGTTCTCGGTGCCGGTGGCGACCGGCGGGGTGGCCAGTTGCAGGACTTCGGCGGTGTAGTTCCACTCCTGCTGCACGCGCGCGGGGTCGCTGTTCAGCTTGGTGCCGTAGCTGGGCACGATCTGGTGCAGCTTGGCTTGCCACTCCGGAGTCGCGACCTTGTCCTTGAACACCTTCTCCAGCACGCTCAGCATGATGGGGGCGGCGGTCGAGGCACCCGGGGAGGCGCCCAGCAGGCCGGCGATGCTGCCGTCCTTGGCGGCGACGATCTCGGTGCCCAGCTTCAGCACGCCGCCCTTGTCGGCGTCGCGCTTGATGATCTGCACGCGCTGACCGGCCTGCCACAGGCGCCAGTCTTCCTTCTTGGCGTTGGGGAAGTACTCGCGCAGGGCGGCCATGCGGTCGTCATCCGACAGCATCAGCTGACCGGCGAGGTATTCCACCAGCGGGTACTCGGCCACGCCCACGCGGACCATCGGCCAGGCGTTGTGGGTGTTGGTGCTGGTCAGCAGGTCCAGGTAGGAACCCTGCTTGAGGAACTTGGTGGAGAAGGTGGCGAAGGGCCCGAACAGGATCACGCGCTTGCCATCGAGCATGCGGGTGTCCAGGTGCGGAACCGACATCGGCGGTGCGCCCACCGAAGCCTTGCCGTAGGCCTTGGCCAGGTGCTGCTGGGCGATCTCGGGATTGTCGGTGACCAGGAAGGAGCCGCCCACCGGGAAGCCGGCGTAGTCGTTGGCTTCGGGGATGCCCGACTTCTGCAGCAGGTGCAGGGCACCGCCGCCGGCACCGATAAAGACGAACTTGGCGTCGGTCTCGGTCTTCTTGCCGTCCTTGAGGTTCTTGTACTCCACGCGCCAGCTGCCATCGGCATTGCGGGTGATGTTCTCGACTTCGCTGGACAGATTCAGCTTGAAGTTCGGCTTGGACTGCAGGTTGGCGGCGAACTGGCGGGTGATCTCGCCGAAGTTGACGTCGGTGCCCAGCGGACTCCAGGTGGCGGCGATCTTCTGCTTGGGATCGCGGCCTTCCATCATCAGCGGAACCCACTGCTTGATCTGCGCGGGATCCTCGGAGTACTGCATGCCGGAGAACAGCGGGCTGGCCTTGAGCGCCTCGTAGCGCTTCTTCAGGAAGGCGATGTTCTCGTCACCCCAGACGAAGCTCATGTGCGGGGTGCTGTTGATGAAGCTCTTCGGGTCCTTGAGGACGCCGTTCTTGACCTGCCAGGACCAGAATTGACGGGAGATCTGGAAGGCTTCGTTGATCTCGATGGCCTTGGCGATGGTGACCTTGCCGTCCTTGTCTTCCGGGGTGTAGTTCAGCTCGGCCAGGGCGGAGTGGCCGGTACCGGCGTTGTTCCAGCCGTTGGAGCTCTCGTCGGCGACCTTGTCCAGGCGCTCGACCATTTCCATGGTCCAGTTCGGCTCCAGCTCGTTCAGCCAGATGCCCAGGGTGGAGCTCATGATGCCGCCGCCGATCAGCAGGACGTCGACCTTCTTGGTGTCTTCGGCCTGTGCGGTGCCCAGGGCGGAGGCGATGGCGACGCCGAGCAGCGCGCCAGTCATTTTCTTCAGCATGTGGTCTCTCGTTCGATAGAAGCTGGGTCTGCTTATCGAGTTTCGGTGCGGTGCGGCACCATGGCACATGGGTGGATGTGCAGTGGGCGAGGCAGAATGCAGCCGGAAACACGCAAGGGCAGGTTCTTGTCCCTCCACCGCCCCTCTCTCATGAGTCACCGGAGGAGTCGGAGCAAAAACGCGATGCACGGCCTTGGCAGCGGCTGGCCGGAGACGAGGTCTCGGGCGCGGCTGCATGCGCGTGGCGTTTTTGTTGCCGGACATTTTAATGGGAAGGGATAGGGCTGCCTAGCCTGCAATTCATTGGCTTTGCCTATTAGCCTTTGGTCTAATCTCGTGTGACCCCGGTCAAAGTCACGTCAGATGGGTCGTAGAGCGCACCGGAGCGGCTCCAGGCGCGGCCGCGCAGGCAGCCGGCAGCACCGACGAAACCGGTCAGAAAGCCGCCGAAGGGTCGTCGTTCAAGTGCGGGGAGATCGGTCAGGCGAAGCGCCAGGCAAGAAAGCGGCTCTGCTTCTGGCCCTGGGCCATGGCGACGACGCGGACCTCGCCGGCCTGCTCACGGCGCAACGCCGCCTGCAACGGCGGCAGGTTGCTTGCCTTGGATACCAGGCAGGTGAACCAGCCGACTTGGCGTGCGCAGGCACGGCTCTCGCGGATCATCCGGTCGATGAAGGCCGCCTCGCCGCCGGGACACCAGAGTTCGGCCGCCTGGCCGCCGAAATTGAGCAGGGGGACCTGCTTGCCGGTGGTCTTGCCCAGATTCTTCCACTTGCGCTGGCTGCCGCGGACGGCATCGTCGGGGCTGGCGTGGAAGGGCGGATTGCACAGGGTGGCGGCATAGCGCTCGCCGGGTTGCAGGATGCCGGCAAAGATCGCCTGAGGCTCCGGCTGCAGACGCAACTCGATGGCGGCGGCGCAATCCGGATTGGCCGCCAGGGTGCGTCCGAAGGCATCCAGCGCCGCCGGAGCGATGTCGCTGCCAACGAAGTGCCAACCATACTCCTTGAAACCGATCAGCGGATAGACGCCATTGGCGCCCGTACCCACGTCCAGCAAGCGGGTCGTCGCGCCCCGGGGAATCCGGCCGCCATTGCCCTCGGCCAGCAGGTCGGCCAGGTGGTGCAGGTAATCCGCCCGGCCGGGAATCGGTGGGCAGAGAAAATCGGCGGGAATGTCCCAGTCGCGCACACCGTGATGCAGCGCCAGCAGGGCCCGGTTGAGCGCCCGGACCGCCTGGGGATCGGTGAAATCGATGGACAGATTGCCCCGCGGCGTCGGTGCCACGAAGGGCCTGAGCGCCGGGTTCGCGCGCATCAGGGCGGGAAAGTCGTAGCTGCCCTGGTGGCGATTGCGGCGATGCAGGGGCGCGGGGCGGCCAGGCAGGGGGCGGCGGGGCGAGGTCATGAGGGCAGGCAGGGTGGAAAAGGGGCGGCGAGCCTAGCACAGCCGCCCTTTTCACTCACGCGGGTGTCGGGGCGTCCTCCGGCAGCACGCCGATCTCGCGCAGGTTGCGCCAGAGGGCGGCGGGGATGGGCGCCCGCAGCAGCTCGGCGTTCTGTCGGGCCCGCTCCGGGGTGCTGCTGCCGGGAATGGTAGCGGCCACCGTGGGATGGGCCAGGCAGAACTGCAGGGCCGCGGCGCGGATGTCCACCCCATGATCCTGGCAGACGCCCTCGATCAACTCGACCTTGCGGCGCAGTGCCGGCTCGGCTTCGGCATAGTTGTAGTGCTTGCCGCCCGCCAGCAGACCGGAGTTGTAGGGCCCACCCACCACGATGCCCACGCCGCGGCGTTCGCATTCGGGAAAGAGGGTGTCCAGGGCTTCGCGGTGGTCCAGCAGGGAATAGCGACCGGCCAGCAGGAAGGCGTCGGGATCGCTCTGCTCCAGCGCCAGGCGGCAGGGCTCCACCAGGTTGACGCCCAGGCCCCAGCCCATGATCAGGCCCTCTTCGCGCATCTCGGTAAGGGCCTTGGCCGCACCCTGCATGGCCTGGGCGAAGTAGTCGCGCCAGGCCGGGCCGTGCTGGTCCTCCGACAGGTCGTGGATCCAGACCAGGTCGAGGCGGTCGGTCTTGAGACGTTCCAGGCTGGCCTCGATGGAGCGGCGGGCGCCGTCGGCGGAATAGTCGAGCACCCGCTTGAAGGGCAGTTCGTTGACGAACGGCGGCGCGTTTTCCGGCTGATCGGCCGGTTCCAGCAGGCGGCCGACCTTGCTGCAGAGGACGAAATCGTTGCGCGGCTTGTCGGCCAGCACCTCGGCGAAACGTCGCTCCGACAGCCCGGCGCCATAGTGGGGCGAGGTGTCATAGAGGCGGATGCCCGCGTCCCAGGCGGCTTCGAGGGTCGCCCGGGCCTCGGCGTCGCCTACCTCGCGGAACATGTTGCCCAACGGGGCACCGCCAAAGCCGAGGTAGGGGATATCGATACGCATGAGAGGTCTCCAGGGGTACGTGTCTGCATCCCGACCGGTGCCCCGCCGCTCCTGTTCCCCTAATCCGCCGGACGTAGCAGCGCCACCTCTGCGGGCGTGAGTGGACGACAGTCGCCCTCGGCCAGTGCCGGATCCAGTACCAGGTTGCCGATGCGATCGCGGTGCAGGGCGATGACCTCGATGCCGAAGCGACCGAACATGCGCTTGACCTGGTGATAGCGACCTTCGACCAGGGTCAGGTAGGCGTTGTGCTCGTCCAGCAGCTCCAGCCGCGCCGGTTGGGTGGTGAGGTCTTCGTAGGCGAAGTAGAGGCCCTCGGCAAAGGCCGCGACCAGGTGCTGGGGGATGACCTCGTCGGTGGTGACCCGGTAGCGCTTGGTCTGCTTGTGGCGCGGATGACTCAGGCCGCGGGACCACTGGCCGTCGTTGGTGAGCAGCAGCAGGCCGGTGGTGTTGAAGTCCAGCCGTCCGGCCAGGTGCAGATCGGCACGCTGGTCCGGGGCGAGACAGTCCAGCACCGTGGCATGGCGGGCGTCGACGGTGGCGCTCACGCAGCCGCGCGGCTTGTGCAGCATCAGGTAGCGGCCGCCGGGACCGTCCTGCAGCAGGCGCTCGTCGGCCTCGATGCGATCGAAGGCGAACACCTCCTGGGCGGCCTGCAGGGTGGTGGCGCCGTTGACCCTTACCCGACCTTCCGCGAGCAGGCGCCGGGCGAGTTTGCGGCCCAGCTCGGGTCGGTTGCCCAGCCAGCGATCCAGACGCATCAGCGAGGCCCGCCAGCGACGCCGGCCGCGCAGGCCGGGCAGAGGCAGCGTCGATCACGCTCTTCCGCGGGCAGGCGTTCCAGGGCGGCGGGATCCATCGGCGTCTGCAGGCACCAGCAGTCGCGGAGCTCGCCACCGGCCGCCAGGGCGCAGCTGTTGGCCTGGCCGCACAGCGGGCAGCGGGTGGGATCGAAGGGGGTAAGCGATGCAGCCATGGTGATCTCGTCGGGCGAAGCGGGCGGCAGAGTACCGGAAATTGCGACCTGGATAACGTCCGCTACGCTGGGGGTCTGCGTACTGTCGCATCCGGGGTGCAAGCTGCATCCTAGCTCCGATCGTCGGACCACCCGAGGAACCCATGACAATAACTGCTCTGCGCACCCTGATCCGTACCCTCATTCCCGGCACCCTGCTGGTCAGCCAGCTGGCGCTGGCCACCGAAGCCGATGTCGGCCAGACCCTGGCCCGGCAGGCCGGCATTCCCTGGCCGGCGGTGATCGCCCATCGCGGCGCCTCCTTCGACGCCCCCGAATCCACCGCCCCGGCCTACCTGGTGGCGCGGGAGCTGGGTGCCGATTACCTGGAACTCGACCTACAGCGCACCAAGGACGGCCAGCTCATCGCCCTGCACGACGATACCCTGGAGCGCACCACCGACGTCGCCAAGCGTTTCCCCGAGCGCGCCAAGGCGCCGGTCAGCCAGTTCACCCTGGCCGAACTCAAGTCGCTGGACGCCGGCAGCTGGTTCAATCAGGCCCATCCCGACCGTGCCCGGCCAAAGTTCGCCGGACTCAGGATCCTCACCCTGGACGAGGTCATCGACATCGCCGAAGGCGGTCGCAACAAGCCGGGTCTCTACATCGAGACCAAGCAGCCCAAGCTGTTTCCCGGCATCGAGCGCGACCTCAAGGCCAAGCTGACCCAGCGCGGTTGGCTCGGCAAGCCCAAGGCCGGCGCCACCGGCGTCGCCGCCATGCCCGGGCGGGTGATCCTGCAGACCTTCGAGAAAGGCAGCCTGGAGCTCTTGCAGAAGGAGATGCCCAACACGCCGAAGATCCTGCTGCTGTGGCTGGGTGACGACTACATCCCGGCCAAGCCCGGGCCCACCTACGCCGAATCGGGCGAGGCCAGCAAGGCGGCCTACTATGCCAAGCAGCAGGTGCGCTCCGAGGGCGATTTCACCGCCTGGATCGAGTGGGCCAAGGCCCATGGCGCCATCGGCATCGGCCCCTCGGCAGCCCTGGAAGAGGGCGGCGACCAGAGCTATGCGGACCTGGTGAAGCCCTGGATGAACGACGTCGCCCACGAGCGGGGTCTGCTGGTGCATGCCTACACGGTGGATTCGGCGGTGGACTACGCCCGTCTCGCGCCGCGTGGGGTGGATGGCTTCTTCAGCAATCGCGCCGCCGAATTGCTGAAGTTCTATGAGCGTCCGGCCAAGCAGGCACCCGCGGCCCTGCTCAAGCAGCTGGGTTACTGAGTCCAGACGGGGAGGCCTGGGGGTCTCCCCCATCGCCACCGGAGGCCTCCGCATGTCCCGCCATGCCTTCAACGGCGCCAAGCTGGCGCTGCTCTGCGCCGAGCAGATCCTGGTCTATCAGCGCGATGACAAGCCCGACATCCCCTGGCCGGCTCTCTGGGACCTGCCGGGCGGCGGGCGCGAAGACGACGAAACGCCCGAGCGTTGCGCCCTGCGCGAGCTGGAAGAGGAATTCGGCCTGGTGCTGGATGAGGCGCGGCTGACCTGGGGACGTTGCTATCCACCGCGTCAGCCGGGCTATCTGCCCAGCTGGCTGTTCGCCGGGCAGTTGCATCCCGCCGAGATCGCCGCCATCCGCTTCGGTGACGAAGGCCAGCACTGGCAGCTGATGAGTATCGTCGACTTTCTCGCCCATCCCCAGGGCGTGCCCCATCTGCAGGCGCGGCTGCGGGACTACCTGGGCGAGCGGAAGGAAAGCGGACCGGCGTCTCTTAATCCCGGCTGAATGAACGCGCGATAATCGAGCGCGAGCGGCGGGCGCAGCTTAAGCTTTCTCCAGGCCCATCCGGGCCGTTCTGGAGATCTCCCCCATGCGCCATTTCCTCTTGGCGTCGCTCTGTGCCCTGACCTTCACCGGCTGCACCGTCTACGACACGTCCCCGCGCTATTACAGCCGTCCGGCACCCCCCGCGGCGGTCTTTTACGGCACGCCAGCCTATCCGCCGCCCGCGGTCATCGTGCGGCCCTATGGCTACGGCTACTACTATCGACCGGCCCCGCCACCACCGCCCCACTGGGGGCCGGGTCCCGGTTGGGGACCACCGGGCTGGGGGCCGCGCCCGGGTTATGGTCCGCCCGGCTGGGGCCCGCGCTACGGTCCGCGCTGGTAGCGGGTTTGACAGGGGCAGCCGGCTTTTCTAGGGTGCTGCCCTTGTCTTGACCAGGAAGCCTCGAATCGTGGACGACGATCGCATCAAGCTCGACCCCCAATGGAAAGCCGCGCTGCGCGACGAATTCGAGCAGCCCTACATGCGTCAGCTGAGCGAGTTCTTGAGGCGCGAGAAGGCGGCGGGCAAGGTCATTTATCCACCCGGTCCGCTGATCTTCAATGCTCTCAATACCACCCCTGTGGAGCAGGTCAGGGTGGTCATTCTCGGTCAGGATCCCTACCACGGTCCGGGCCAGGCCCATGGCCTGAGCTTCTCGGTGCAACCCGGGGTGCCGGCGCCACCGTCGCTGCAGAACATCTTCAAGGAACTCAAGCGCGACCTGAACCTGCCCATTCCCAACCATGGCTATCTGCAGCACTGGGCGGAGCAGGGCGTGCTGCTGCTCAACACCTCGCTGACCGTGGAGCAGGCCAACGCCGGCTCCCATGCGAAGGCCGGCTGGCAGCGATTCACCGATCGCATCATCGAGGTGGTCAGCGCCGAGCGCGAGAATCTGGTGTTCCTGCTCTGGGGCAGCCATGCCCAGAGCAAGCAGGCGCTCATCGATCCCCAGAAGCACCTGATCCTCAAGTCGGCGCATCCCTCGCCGCTGTCGGCCCACCGCGGCTTCATCGGCAACGGCCACTTCGGTCGCACCAATGAATTCCTGCGCAACGCCGGGCTCACGCCCATCGACTGGGCACTGCCGCCGCTGGCGTAGGAGGGGCGCAGCCGGCCGGATCCTCAGGGTCAGGTCGCCGCCGCCGCTACCGTCCGGGCCGGGCGCCGGTGGCACTGCAGGCACCAGCTCGTCCCGAGCAGGAGCAGGAGGATCGCCAGGGCTTCCAGGCGAGTCGGCCAGCGCCCGTTCCAGAGAAAGCCATAGGTCAGCGAGGCCAGGGTCTCGATGACGATGGCCTGGCCACTCAGGGTCAGGGGTAGCCGGCGGCTGGCCTGGTTCCAGCAGGCGCCACCGATCACCGAGGCGAGCAATGCCACGCCGGCAGCCACCAGCAGCGGCTGCAGCCAGTCCGCCGGTGCTCGCAACGCCAGCGCCTCGCCGAGCAACCAGGGCGCGGCCAGCAGGGCCTGGGCGCCGGTCATCCCGCCCAGCAGCAGGCCCCAATCGTGGGCGCCGATCGGCGTCCTGGCCAGGAAGCGCGCGTTGACCACCGCGAACCAGCTCCAGGCCAGCAGGGCGCCACAGGCGCACAGCAGGCCCAGGGCGGGCTGCTCGCCGACGGCGGTGGTGGTCAGCGTCTCGTAGCTGATCAGGGCAACGCCGAGCAGCGCGCAGCAGAGCGACGGCCAGAGGCGACCGAAACTCACGGCGCCCGCGTCGCGCTGCCCGGCCAGGGCCACCAGCAGCGGGATCAGGCCGACGATCAGGGTGGTTGCCGCGATACCGGCCTGCTTCACGCCCACGCCGACCAGGGTGTAGTAGCCCAGGTTGCCGATCAGGCTGAGCCAGAACAGGCGCCTGCCGTCGGCCCAGCTCAGTTGCGAGCGCAGTCGGCGCCAGCAGCGCAGCAGCAGCCCGAGAGACACCAGCCCGTAGCAGAGAAAGCGCAGCACGGCGAACTGGGCGCCGCTCAGGTCGGGGACCAGCGCCGGCGCCAGAAAGATCACGCCCCAGCACAGGCCTGCCGCCAGCCCATAGCCGATACCCACCGCCGATAGTTCTCGTTCCTGCATCGCACCGTCTCCACCCATTCGCCACCAGTGTGGCGACGGCGAGGGGAACCGGTCTTGCGCGAGACTGCGCGGCTTTTTACCTGGACTGCTTAGCTGGACTGAGTTACCCGGGCAGTCGCTGGCCGCGCCGCCAGGCGGCCGGGCTGATGCCCTGGCGGCGGGTCATGGCGCGGGTCAGGGCGGCCTGATCGGAAAAGCCGACGCGCAGGGCGATGTCGGCAATCGGCAGGCGGCTGTCGCCCAGCCAGCGCTGCGCCTGGCGCAACCGCAGATCGGTCAGCCAGGCCTGGGGCGTCTGGCTGAAACGCTGGTGGAACAGCAGGTGCAACCGCGTCAGCCCCAGGCCCGCCAGGCGGGCCATGGCCGCATTGTTCCAGTCACCCGCGGGCTGGGCCTCCACTTGGGCCAGCAAACGGTCGAAGGCCGAGCCGGCGGCAGTGGCGTCGAGCGAGGCGAGCAGCAGGCGGGTGAGTTCGGGCGCGTGTTGATCGAGGGCGTCAGGCGAAGTCAGCTCGGCGAAGGCGATCAGCTGCCGCGTCGCAGGCGGAATCGCCAGCCCCGGCTGCCGTAGCGCGCGATCCAGAATGGGGGCAGGCAACCAGTCGGCAGCGCAATCGATCACCAGAAAGCGGCTGCCTGGCTCCGATTGCTGGGCATGACCGCAGTCGGGCGCCACCAGGGCCGCGAGCCCGGTATGCAGCCGCGTCCCGCTACGCCCGGCGAGTTCCAGCTCCATGCCGCCCTGGATGGGCAGCACCAGTTGCGCGAAGGCATGGGCATGGGGCTGGTGGTCGCCCTGATAGCGCTTGATGGCGAGGCGAGGAGTCAAGGCGCACCTCGGTGGAGAAGCGGGAGGTCGAGAGCCTTGATCCTAGCATGCCACGCCGAGTCTCTTGGAGTTCAGCGCACCGGCTGCAGCGGCAATTCCACCTCGCCACCGCTGTTCAGATCCACGGTCACCGGCTCCTGGGTCAGGTACAGCGGACGACCGCCCAGCAGGATGCGGCCGCTGAGCAGATAGCGCTCGCCGCTCTTGACCTTGGCCGGGGCGTAGTCGAGGCGGAAGGGCACCTGGCCGGGTTGCTTGACGAACAGGGTGCGCTGGGCCAGGCGACCGGCAGGGGTATCGCCGGCGCTGGCACTGTAGAGGCTGACAGTGAGCTTGGCGGTGGGCGGTACCGGCTCGTTGGCGGTAAAGGTGGCCTGGCCGCTGAGGCTGGTCATGCTCGGCTGGGCCGGCACGCCAGGGGTGGTGGTCTGCGGCTGCTCGGTGGGCGGCAGCGGCTGGCCGGCCGGCGGCGGTGGCGTCGCGGGACCGGGGCGCAGCCCGCTACAGGCGCTGAGCAGCAGCGAGGTGGCGAGCAGGGTGGCGATTCTTTTCATGGGTAGATCCTGGACTGAAATCGACTGCTGTGACCCATGGATGCTGGCTTAGTTGCCGGCGGGCACAGGGGATTCGGCTTCCGGCAGGTCCGGGGCCTCGGGCCGATCCAGGGCCACCTGGCGGATCGACAGGCGAATCTCCGCCGGCAGCACCCGCTTGCCCGCACCCTCGGCCAGTTCACCAAGCAGTTCATGGTGGCCCAGGGTGCCGTCGTCGGCCTTGCGCAGCACCCCTTCCGCCAGCAGCGTCTGGATGAAGTGGCGGAACAGCGACTTGTCGAAGAATTCCGGCGCATTGAGGCCATGCAGCACCGACAGCCGCTGGGCCATCACCGTGCAGAGTTCTTCCAGCTGCGGCGCGGTCAGGCTGTTCTGCCCGTGGTTGAGGATCAGCGCGGTGGTCATGTAGTAGCGCTGCAGGGTCTGCAGGATGGCCCGCGCCAGCAGGGTGAGGCGGACGAACTGCCGCGAGCTGGGCGCCGCGCGCACGAAGACGTCGTCCTCGATACGCAGCAGGCCGCGCTCCACCATGGCCTCCAGCCAGCCGTCCAGCACCAGCGGCAGCTCCTCGCGCTCCCAGTGGATGAACAGCTCGGCCTGCAGATAGGGATAGAGCGCCAGGGCGAATCTATGGATCAGCTCGCGGGTCATGCGCCCGGTGTTCTGGAAGAAGCTGGCGATCAGCGCCGGGATGGCGAAGAGGTGCAGGACGTTGTTGCGGTAGTAGGTCATCAGCACCGCGTTCTGCTCGTCCAGGTAGAGGATGCGCCCCAGGGCGTCCTGCTGCTCGGAGAGGAAGCCGAGGGCGCGCACCTCTTCGATGATCGCCTGGCCGTCGCCCTCGGGCAGGGTGACGCTGGTGGAGTAGGGGACCCGTTTCAGCAGATCCAGATAGAGGTCGATGGCGCGCACCAGGGCGCCTTCGTCGAGGGCCTGGCGATGGGTCGAGAGCAGCGCCAGGGCCACTAGGTTGACCGGGGTGACGGCCGCCGCGGCATTGATGCGGCGCACCACCCGCTCGCCCAGTTCGTGGGTGACCGAATTGAACCAGGTGGGCTTCAGGTCTTCGCCCAGGGGTTCGTCGCGCCAGCCTGGACGGCGGGCATCGAGAAAGCTCTGCAGCGGGATGGGCTCGCCGAAGTTGACCCAGACCCGGCCGAAGCGCTGGCGCAGGGCGCCGAAGACCTTGACCAGGTCGAAGATGGATTCCTTCTTCTTGGCCGCGCCGCGCAGTTCACCAAGGTAGGTGCGACCCTCGAAGACCTTCTCGTAGCCGATGTACACCGGCACGAAGACGATGGGCCGCCGCGAGTCGCGCAGGAAGCTGCGCAGGGTCATGGCCAGCATGCCGGTGCGTGGCTGCAGGGTGCGGCCGGTCCGCGAGCGACCGCCCTCGACGAAGTACTCGGTGGAGAAGCCACGGCTGAACAGGCTGTGCAGATACTCGTTGAACACCGCCGCATAGAGGGCATTGCCCTTGAAACTGCGCCTCATGAAGAAGGCACCGCCGCGTCTCAGGATGTTGCCCACCACCGGCATGTCCAGGTTGATGCCGGCGGCGATGTGCGGCGGGGTCAGGCCGTTCTGGAACAGCAGGTAGGAGAGCAGCAGGTAGTCGATGTGGCTGCGGTGGCAGGGGACGTAGACCACGGTATGACCGGGCGCCATCTCCTGGATCCGCTCGATGTGGCTGACCGTGACGCCATCGTAGATGCTGTTCCAGAACCAGCGCAGACCGACGTCCAGGCAGCGCACCACCGGATAGGAGAAGTCCGAGGCGATCTCCCGGGCATAGTGCGCCGCCTCGTCTTCGATGCGCCCGGGAGTGGCCTTGCGCTGGGCGATCTCGTGGGCGATGGTCGCCCGCACCTGGGGTGCCCGCAGCAGGCCGCGCAGCAGGGTGCGCCGGTGCGACAGGTCCGGACCGATCACCGCCTGGCGCACGTTGCGGAAGTGGATGCGCAGCCGGCGCATCACCAGACGCTCCAGGCGTTGCGGATCGGGGCGCTGGCTGGCCAATTCGCCCAGGGACAGCGGCTTGGAGAATTGCACTCGGGTCAGCCGGCCCAGCACCAGGATGCGCGCCAGCTTGCGCAGCCGGCCGGTCACCACCCAGTTGTCCGCCCAGAGCAGTTTCCAGGGACTGGTCTCACGATCCGGCGACTGGCCCCAGAAGACGCTAACCGGCACCAGCTGGACGTCCGCCAGCTGCTGCTCGGTTACCGCGGTGACCACCCGGCGCAGGGTAGGGGGCACCGAGCGCCGCGCCGGGCGCCCGCGCCAGTTGGCCTTGCCGGTGGCGTTGAAGTAGGCCAGTGGCTCGGTCTTGCTGCCCAGCACCAGCGGGCGCAGTGGTCGCGGCAGCCCGGCCTTGCGGCACTCGCGGTCGAGCACCGCCAGATCGCTCAGCGAGGCTTCGGGGAGGACATAGAGCACCGGCTTGGCGGGATTGATGCGGCTGAGCAGACTGGCCGCCTGGGTGGTCTCGGAGCGAACCCAGAGATAGAGCAGGCGCTTGAGCAGCGAGAAGGCCAGAAGGCGCAGCGGCGAACGGGTCATGGAGGGCTACCGGAATGACGGGGCGGCAGTGTGCCGGATGGCCTGGCGGGCGTAAAACCGCCCGTGTTGTTCTGACTTCGACCCGGCAGTCGGCGCCTTGTCCCCGCTGTCGAAAAAATGCCGCTTAAATCGTCGAAAACCCGGCGCTGGCGCGGCTTCCAGCCGTGATGGCACTTTGCGTAAAGAACGTTGCTTTTGCCGGGAAAGCCATGCTTCATAAGGTGTCGGCAAGTTGTTGCCAGTGGTCGGACCCGGGCTGCCAGCCTGGCGACCGATCCGATGCGCGATCTGTACCGATACCAAAAGGCAACCCGGTCGCCTAGGCTGTGGCGAGCGGGGATAGGAAATCCAGAAAGCTTCGGAGAGATGTGATGGGTGAGCAACGCGAAACCGGGACCGTCAAGTGGTTCAATGACGCCAAGGGATATGGATTCATTCAACGCGAGGGCGGTGCCGACGTGTTCGTTCACTACCGCGCCATCCGTGGTGAAGGCCACCGCTCCCTGACCGAAGGCCAGCAGGTGGAGTTCTCGGTGGTCGAGGGCCAGAAGGGCCTGCAAGCCGAAGACGTGGCCCGGGTCTAGGCCCGCTGTGCGAGGAGCGCAAGGCTCCTCGCACCTTCAGTTCACTCGGTGCGCCAGACGATCTCTTCGACGCCCGCCTCCGTCACCTTCAGCCAGCGATCGGCGGCTTCTTCCTCTTCTTCCTCGCTCCAGCCACTTGGCGCGCAGCGCACCTGCACCTGCAGGGCCGCCTGGGCATCGCGGGCACAGGCCAGATCGTCCACCCAGGGCGATACATCGCTTTCCAGCAGCAGGCTGTGCCATTTGCCCACCGCCTTCGGCAGCCAGGTGACCGGAATGGACTCGCCGCCATAGCGCAGGGTGCACTTGAAGGTCTGCCCACGCGCCTGCCAGGCGCAGGGCATGGCGAACACCTGTTCGAGCCAGGCCGAGACGGCGTCCTGGTCGACGTCCTTGAGATAGATTTCGATATCGGGCTGGCGCATGGGGCTTAGGCTCCGGATTTGACGATCCAATCGTAACGTACTGCCACCCGCACCTCGAAGGGCTCGGCGAGGACCCGCTCCCGGCGTTCGGCGTTGACGCGCCAACCGTGGGGGGTCATGGCCAGCAGGTCTTCACGGGTCTGGCGTTCGGCCAGCGGCAGCACGAATTCGAGCCCCTCACTGTGGGCCAGTTCCAGGCCCTCCGGCAGATCCTGCAGGTGCTTGTCTTCGGCATAGTCGCGCACCTCGTCATAGAGCCGCTGGCGCAGCTCCAGCAGGTGGGCGTTGGCCGGACCCAGGCGCAGGATGCCGCCGCCGGGTGCCAGCACGCGCTGGGCTTCGGCCCAGTCGACGGGGCTGAAGACACTGGCCAGCAGCTGGCAACTGGCGTCCGGCAGCGGCAGGCGCGCCATGCTCGCCACCAGCCAGGTCAGGGCCGGGGTACGCCGGCAGGCGCGGCGCACCGCCTCGCGGGAGATGTCCAGGGCATAGCCGTCGGCCGCAGGCAGCGCCTGGGCCAGGCGCGCGGTATAGAAGCCTTCGCCGCAGCCCACGTCGATCCAGCGCTGGGGCGCGCGTTCGGCGGCCAGGTGCGCCAGGCGCTCGGCCAGGGGCGCATAGTGACCGGCATCGAGAAAGCGTCGGCGGGCCTCGACCATGGCGGCGTTGTCGCCCGGGTCCAGACTCTTCTTGTGCTGCACCGGCAGGAGGTTCAGATAGCCCTGGCGGGCACGGTCGAATCTATGACCGGCGGCGCACCCGACGCCACCCTCGAGTTCGGCCAGCGGGGCTTGGCAGAGCGGACAGATCAGCTTCATGCCAGCAACCGCACCAGGGTGCCGTAGTACACCTCGGTCAGTAGATCCAGGTCGCTGGCCAGCACGTGCTCGTCCACCTGGTGGATGGTGGCGTTGACCGGACCCAGTTCCACCACCTGGGCGCCCAGGGTGGCGATGAAGCGACCGTCCGAGGTGCCGCCGCTGGTGGAGGCTTCGGGGCGGTAGCCGGTGACGGCTTCCACGCTGGCCGAGACGGCGTCGAGCAGGTCGCCCGGCTCGGTGAGGAAGGGCAGGCCGGACAGCGACCAGTCGATGTGCCAGTCCAGGCCGTGGCGATCGAGGATGGCCTCGACGCGGGCCTGCAGGCCCTCCACGGTGGATTCGGTGGAGAAGCGGAAGTTGAACAGCGCCTGCAACTCGCCCGGCACCACGTTGCCGGCGCCGGTGCCGGAATTGACGTTGGAGATCTGGAAGCTGGTGGGCGGGAAGAAGGCGTTGCCCGCGTCCCACTGTTCGGCGGCCAGATCCGCCAGCGCCTGGGCGGCCAAGTGAATGGGGTTGCGCGCCAGGTGCGGATAGGCCACGTGGCCCTGCTTGCCGCCCACCGTCAGGCGACCGTTGAGCGAGCCGCGACGCCCGTTCTTGACCACGTCGCCCAGCAGCCGGGTGCTGGAGGGTTCGCCGACGATGCACCAGTCCAGTCGTTCGCCGCGCTCGCGCAGGCGCTCGACCACGGCACGGGTGCCGTGCAGGGCGGGGCCTTCCTCGTCACTGGTGATGAGGAAGGCGATGGCGCCGCGATGGTCCGGGTGGTCGGCGACGAAGCGCTCCACGGCGATGATCATGCTCGCCAGGCTGCCCTTCATGTCGGCGGCGCCGCGGCCGCGCAGCATGCCGTCGGCATCCACGTGGGCATTGAAGGGGGCCTGCTGCCAGGCCTCCAGGGGGCCGGTGGGCACCACGTCGGTGTGCCCGGCGAAGCACAGCACCGGACCCGCGCCGCCACGCCGCGCCCAGAAGTTGTCCACCTCTTCGATGCGCAGGGGTTCGAGGGCGAAGCCCAGGCGCTCCAGGCGCTGCATCATCAGGGCCTGGCAGCCTTCGTCCAGCGGCGTGACCGAGGCCCGGCCGATGAGGTCGCAGGCGAGTTCCAGGGTGGGGGTGAGGGCGGTGGTCATGGCGGGTCCCGGGAGGCGGCTAGGGTTCAGGGGGAGCGGTATGGTAAAGGAAAACCTATACTGTGGCTTTTGTGGAAAGCCTTCATGACGTTCGATGAACAACGCTTCGGCGGGATCGCCCGGCTCTATGGGCAGGAGGCCGTCGAGCGCCTGGCCGCCAGTCATGTCGCCGTGGTCGGCATCGGCGGGGTGGGCTCCTGGGCTGCCGAGGCCCTGGCCCGCAGCGGCGTCGGCCAGATCAGCCTGTTCGATCTGGACGACGTCTGCGTCAGCAACACCAATCGCCAGGTGCATGCGCTGGAAGGCCAGGTGGGGCGGCCCAAGGTCACGGTGATGGCCGAACGCATCCAGGCCATCAATCCGGCCTGCCAGGTCAAGGCGGTGGCAGACTTCGTCACCCGCGAGACCATGGCCGACTACATCACTGAAGAGCTCGACCTGGTGCTGGACTGCATCGACAGCGTGGCCTCCAAGGCGGCGCTGATCGCCTGGTGCAAGAGGCGCAAGATCGCCATCGTCACCACCGGCGGCGCCGGCGGCCAGATCGACCCCACCCAGATCCAGGTGGTCGACCTCAATCGCACCTACAACGACCCCCTGGCCTCGCGGGTCCGCTCGCTGCTGCGCCGCGACTACGGCTTCTCGCGCAATCCCAGTCGCCACTACAGCGTGCCCTGCGTCTTTTCCACCGAGCAACTGCGCTATCCCAAGCCGGACGGCAGCGTCTGCCAGCAGAAGAGTTTCGTCGGCGAAGGCGTCCGCCTGGACTGCGCCGGCGGCTTCGGCGCGGTGATGATGGTGACCGCCACCTTCGGCATGGTCGCCGCCGCCCGCGCCGTGGACAAGCTGATCCAGAAGCCGAAGAAATAGCGCTTTTCGTCGGTTGGGTTGAGCGCAGCGAAGCCCAACGGTGCCCCGATCGAGCCGGCCATGTCGGGCGTGAAGGCGCCCGCGGGCGCGTAGGGTGGACAACGGCGCAGCCTTGTCCACGCGGGAGGTGCCGGGGTGCCAGTGGAAAACGCTGCGCGGTTTTCCACGCTACGAGGTTTCGAGCGAGTCTGCCCTCACCCCAGCCCTCTCCCCGAGGGAGAGGGGGTGGTACCGACGCATCGGCTTAGACAACGGCACGCCTCAGCTAGGTAGGGTGGACAACGGCGCAGCCTTGTCCACGCGGGAGGTGCCGGGGTGCCAGTGGAAAACGCTGAGCGGTTTTCCACGCTACGAGGTTTCGAGCGAGTCAGCCCTCACCCCAGCCCTCTCCCCGAGGGAGAGGGGACGGTAATGGCGCATCGGACGGACGACGGTACGTCTCTCTTTACATATCCTGCGGCGTTTCCCGGGCGGGGCGGTCGTCGGCGATGGCAGGGACGTGGAGGCCGGTCTTGGCCAGTTGCTGGCCTTCCATCTGCGGCTGGGTGGTCCAGGTGAGGATGTCGTAGTAACGGCGCACGTTCTGCACGAATTCCACCGTTTCGCCGCCGCGGGCGTAGCCGTAGCGGGTCTTGCTATACCACTGCTTCTGCGCCAGGCGCGGCAGCATCTTCTTCACGTCCAGCCAGCGATCCGGATCCAGGCCCTGGGATTCGGCCAGGCGGCGGGCGTCGAGGATGTGGGCGATGCCGATGTTGTAGGTGGCCAGGGCGAACCAGGTGCGATCCGGTTCGTTGATGCTGTCGGGCAACTCGTCGCGGATCTGGTCGAAGTACTTGGCACCGCCGGTGATGCTCTGCTCGGGATCCAGGCGATTGGACACGCCCATGGCCTGGGCGGTGTTGTTGGTCAGCATCATCAGGCCGCGCACCCCGGTCTTGGAGGTGGCATCCGGCGTCCACAGCGATTCCTGGTAGCCCATGGCGGCGAGCAGGCGCCAGTCCAGCTGATGCTTCTGCGCCACCTTGCGAAAGTGTTTCTCGTACTTGGGCAGGCGTTCCTGCAGGTGCTGGGCGAAGGTGTAGGCGCCCACGTAGCCGAGCACGTCGACGTGGCCGTAGTAGCGCTCCTTGAGCTGCTGCAGGGTGCCGTCGCGGCGGACCTTGTCGAGGTAGGCGTTGACCGCGTCGAGCAGGCTGTTGTCCTCGCCGGGTTGCAGCGCCCAGGCCTGGCCCTGGTTGTCGCCGAGGTCGAAGGCCACTCGCACGTTGGGGAAATAGACCTGGTTCATGGCCAGTTCGTTGGAATCCACCAGGGTCAGGTCGATCTGGCCTTCGTCGACCATGCGCAAGAGATCGCTGACCTCCACCTGATCGGACTCGTCGAAGGTGAGCTCAGGCACCTGGGCCTGCAGCGCCCTGAGTTGCTGGGCCTGGCTGCTGCCCTTGAGCACCAGGATGCGCTTGCCGACCATGTCCTTGGGGGTGCTGGGGCGGACGGTGCCGTTGCGGTAGATGACCTGGGGCACCACGTCCAGATAGCTGCGGGAGAATTTCAGATTCTGGCGATTGACCGAGGGCGTGAGGCCGGCGGCGGCGATCACCGGGCCGTCCGGCGCGGTCAGGCGATTGAAGAGGTCGTCGAGGTTGTCGGCGGTGCTGATTTCCAGGCGCACCTTGAGCGATTCGGCAAAGCCCTTGACCAGTTCGTATTCGAAGCCGGTCTCGCCGTTACGGTCCTGGAAATAGGTCGCCGGACTGTTGCGCGTCACTACGCGCAGGACACCTGCCTGCTGCACCTGCTCCAGCGCGGTCGGCTTGGGCGGCGCAGGCACGTCCGCTTCCCCGCAGCTCATGAGCAAGGCGAGAAAGGGCAGGGTAAGCCAGGCGAATCGCTTGAAGGCTTTATTCAAATGGGCTAGCTCGGCCATACGGCATCAAAACGGCACTGGCGCCTTGCTGACGCGCCTCATCGGTCGGCCCCTCCGGGCACTCGTTATAGTCGGGACGCTCCGCGCCACCGGTCCGGCCAAAGGCTCTATCCTGAGCCCAATGTGGAGCCGCGTCCATGGGGCGCGGCAGGCCGTATCGGCGGGCAGTATACGCGAGAAGTGGCAAAGCGCCCATTTTATACATACAAGGGTGGTGGTAAGGCTGGATGAACCCTCGTCGCCGGAAGGTGTCCCCGGCGCGCCTTTAGGCTAGAATGCACGGCCCCAAAGTGACTTGGCCCCGAGGCTGTCCCCGATGCTGATCCTGCGCGGCGCTCCCGCTCTTTCTTCGTTCCGTCACGGCAAACTTCTCGACCAGCTGACTCGCCTGGTTCCCGGTGTCTCCGGGCTCTATGCCGAGTTCGTTCATTTCGCCGAAGTCGCCGGCACCCTGAGCGCGGAGGAAGAGGGCATCCTCGGCCGACTGCTGCAATACGGCCCCAGCGTCCCCCAGCAGGAACCCAGCGGCGCGCTGTTCCTCACCGTGCCCCGTCTGGGCACCATCTCGCCCTGGTCGAGCAAGGCCACCGACATCGCCCACAACTGTGGCCTGGCGCAGATCGAGCGCCTGGAGCGCGGCGTGGCCTACTATGTCGCCGGCGAGCTGGACGCCGCCGCCCATGCGCAACTGGCCTCGGCCCTGCATGACCGCATGACCCAACGCGTGCTGCCGACCCTGGACGCCGCCGCCGACATCTTCAGCCATGCCACGCCCAAGCCGCTCACCGCGGTGGACGTGCTCGGCGGCGGTCGCGCGGCCCTGGAGCAGGCCAACCTGGAGCTGGGCCTGGCCCTGGCCGAAGACGAGATCGACTACCTGGTCAAGAGCTTCACCGCCCTGGGGCGCAATCCCCACGACGTCGAACTCATGATGTTCGCCCAGGCCAACTCCGAGCACTGCCGGCACAAGATCTTCAACGCCAGCTGGGACATCGACGGCGAGAGCCAGGAGAAGTCCCTGTTCGGCATGATCAAGAATACCTACGAGATGAACCGCACCGGCGTGCTGTCCGCCTACAAGGACAACGCCGCGGTCATGGAAGGCTTCACCGCCGGGCGCTTCTACCCCGACGCCGAGTCCCGCGAATACGGCGCGCACAGCCAACCCGTGCACATCCTGATGAAGGTGGAGACCCACAACCACCCGACCGCCATCGCTCCCTTCCCTGGCGCCTCGACCGGCTCCGGCGGCGAGATCCGCGACGAAGGCGCCACCGGTCGCGGCTCCAAGCCCAAGGCGGGCCTGACCGGCTTCACCGTCTCCAACCTGAACATCCCCGGTTTCGAGCAGCCCTGGGAACAGCCCTACGGCAAGCCCGAGCGCATCGTCACCCCGCTGGACATCATGATCGAAGGCCCGCTCGGCGGCGCCGCCTTCAACAACGAATTCGGGCGTCCGGCCCTGGCCGGCTACTTCCGTACCTTCGAACAGCAGGTCGAGACCCCCCGCGGTCCCGAGGTGCGTGGCTACCACAAGCCGATCATGCTCGCCGGCGGCCTGGGCAACATCCGCGCCGACCACGTGCAGAAGGGCGACATCTCGGTGGGCGGCAAGCTCATCGTGCTGGGCGGCCCGGCCATGCTGATCGGCCTGGGTGGTGGCGCGGCCTCGTCCATGTCCACCGGCGCCAGCTCCGCCGACCTGGATTTCGCCTCGGTGCAGCGCGAGAACCCGGAAATGGAGCGCCGCTGCCAGGAGGTCATCGACCGCTGCTGGCAGCTGGGTGAAAACAACCCCATCACCTTCATCCACGACGTGGGTGCGGGCGGTCTGTCCAATGCCTTCCCCGAGCTGGTCAACGATGCCGGTCGCGGCGGTCGTTTCGAACTGCGCAACGTGCCCAACGACGAGCCGGGCATGAGCCCGCTGGAGATCTGGTGCAACGAGTCCCAGGAGCGCTACGTGCTCTCCGTGGACGCCCAGAACTTCGAGACCTTCAAGGCCATCTGCGAACGCGAGCGCTGCCCCTTCGCCGTGGTCGGCGAGGCCACCGAGGAGCGCCAGCTGACCGTGGCCGACAGCCACTTCGGCAACAACGCCGTGGACATGCCGCTGGACGTCCTGCTCGGCAAGCCGCCGCGCATGCACCGCAGCGCGACCCGTGAAGCCGAACTGGGCGACGCCTTCGACGGCGCCGGCTTGGACCTGACCGAGTCGGTGGAGCGCGTCCTGCGTCACCCGGCCGTGGCCAGCAAGAGCTTCCTGATCACCATCGGCGACCGCACCATCACCGGCCTGGTCGCCCGCGACCAGATGGTCGGCCCCTGGCAGGTGCCGGTGGCCGACTGCGCCGTGACCGCCACCAGCTTCGACGTCCACACCGGCGAAGCCATGGCCATGGGCGAGCGCACCCCGCTGGCGCTGCTCGACGCGCCCGCTTCCGGCCGCATGGCCATTGGCGAGACCATCACCAACCTGGCCGCCGCGCGGATCGAGAAGCTCGGCGACATCAAGCTTTCCGCCAACTGGATGGCCGCTGCCGGCCACCCGGGCGAAGACGCGCGCCTCTATGAAACCGTCAAGGCGGTGGGCATGGAGCTGTGCCCGCAGCTGGGCATCACCATCCCGGTCGGCAAGGACTCCATGTCCATGAAGACCCGCTGGCAGGACGGCGGCGAAGACAAGAGCGTCACCGCGCCGCTGTCGCTGGTGATCACCGGCTTCGCCCCGGTGCAGGACATCCGCCGCACCCTGACCCCGCAGCTGCGCCTGGACAAGGGCCAGACCGACCTGATCCTGATCGACCTGGGTCGCGGCCAGAATCGCCTGGGCGGCTCCATCCTCGCCCAGACCCACGGCAAGCTCGGCCAGCAGGCTCCCGACGTCGACGAAGCCGAAGACCTCAAAGCCTTCTTCGCCGTGATCCAGGGCCTCAACCAGGACGGCCTGCTGCTGGCCTACCACGACCGTTCCGACGGCGGCCTCATCACCACCCTGGTGGAAATGGCCTTCGCCGGTCACTGCGGCCTGGCCCTGCGCCTGGATGCCCTGGCCGCCGACCGTGACGAGCTGACCCGTGCGCTGTTCGCCGAAGAACTGGGCGCCGTCATCCAGGTGCCCCAGGACTTCACCCATGAAGTGCTGGCCCAGTTCAGCGCGGCCGGTCTGGAAGACTGCGTGGCGGTGATCGGCAACCCGGTCAACGGCTACGAGATCAACATCCACTACCACGACGAGCACCTCTACCGGGCCGAACGGCGCATGCTGCAGCGCGTCTGGAGTGAGACCAGCTTCCAGATCCAGCGCCTGCGCGACAACGCCGAGTGCGCCCAGCAGGAATTCGATGCCCTGCTGGAAGAGGATCATCCGGGGCTGTCGGCCAAGCTGGCCTATGACCCCAACGAAGACATCTGCGCCCCCTACATCAAGAAGGGCGTGCGGCCGCAGGTCGCCATCCTGCGCGAGCAGGGCGTCAACGGTCAGGTGGAGATGGGTGCGGCCTTCGATCGCGCCGGTTTCGCCGCCATCGACGTGCACATGAGCGACATCCTCTCCGGGCGCATCGACCTGGCGGACTTCAAGGGTGTGGTGGCCTGTGGCGGCTTCTCCTATGGCGACGTCCTCGGCGCCGGCGGTGGCTGGGCCAAGTCGATCCTGTTCAACGCCCGCGCCCGTGACGGCTTCCAGCAGTTCTTCGAGCGCACCGATACCTTCACCCTGGGCGTGTGCAACGGCTGCCAGATGGTCGCCAACCTGCGCGAGCTGGTGCCCGGCAGCGAATTCTGGCCGCGCTTCGTGCGCAACCGCTCCGAGCAGTTCGAGGCGCGGGTGGCCATGGTCCAGGTGCAGGATTCGCCGTCGCTGTTCCTCGCCGGCATGGCCGGGTCGCGGCTGCCCATCGCCATCGCCCACGGCGAAGGCTTCGCCGAGTACCCCAATCAGCAGGCGCTGGTCGCGGCTGACGTCTCCGGTACGGTGGCGCTGCGCTATGTCGATGGTCACAGCAAGGTCACCGAGACCTATCCGGCCAACCCCAACGGCTCGCCGCTGGGTATTACCGGTCTGTCCAGCCAGGACGGTCGCGTGCTCTTGATGATGCCGCACCCCGAGCGCTGCTTCCGCGCCGTGCAGAACTCCTGGATCCCGGCCGACTGGCAGGGCGAGGACGGTGGCTGGATGCGCCTGTTCCGCAACGCGCGGGTCTGGGTGGATTGAGGGTTCGGCGCCTGGCCAGGCTTGCTCGACCTGCGGTCGGGTGAGCCTGGCTCATACGCCCTTTTTCCAAACCGACGGCGAGCCACCAGGCGTCCGCCGCTGCGCTCTTACCCCCTCTCCCTCAGGGAGAGGGCTGGGGTGAGGGCCGCCCAGCCCGAGAGCGCCTTCCATGCTCAAACTCTGCTTCTACGTCCCCGACTCCCACCTGGAAACCGTCAAGCAGGCGATCTTCGCCGTGGGCGGCGGTCGCATCGGCCGCTATGACAGCTGCTGCTGGCAGGTCCGGGGCCTCGGCCAATTCCGTCCGCTAGCGGGCAGCCAGCCGCACCTGGGCGAGCAGGGCAGTCTCGAACAACTGGAGGAATGGCGGGTGGAGCTGGTGCTGGCCGACGAGCCGATCGCCCGCCAGGCCGTGGCGGCGCTCAAGGCGGCGCACCCCTATGAGACGCCGGCCTATGACGTGGTGCAGGTGCTGGATGTCTAGGGTTCAGGGATAGCCCAGGACCGTCTTGATCCGCGCCAGCTCACGCTCGATCCAGCGCGGGTCCACCGCGCCCCAGTCGCGAATCTCATAGCCGCCGGCATTGTTGCGGGCGCCTTCGCCCTGCACGAACTGGCAGTCGATATCCAGATCGGCCAGGGCCAGCAGGGTGTCCTGGGCCGTGCGCCGCGGCATGCCGGTGGCGGCCATCAGGGCCGGTACGCTGGTGGCGGTGCCACTGGCCACCAGCCAGGCCACATAGAGCCGGCGATAGAAGCTGGTCTTGGTCTTGCTCACGTCCATGAGAATCGTCCTGGCAATAAAAAGCCCACCGCGAGGGTGGGCTTCAGGGGCATCAGAGGGTGGCGATGCGCTGCCGCTGGTCCACCAGCTTGGCCAGGGCCTGCTCGGCCTCGGCCAGTTTGGCGCGTTCCTTCTCCAGCACCTCGGCCGGGGCCTTGGCGACGAAGCCTTCGTTACTCAGCTTGCCGCCGACGCGCTTGACCTCGCCTTCCAGGCGGCCGATCTCCTTGTCCAGACGCGCCAGTTCCGCGTCCTTGTCGATCAGGCCGGCCATGGGCACCAGCACTTCCATCTCGCCGACCAGGGTGGTGGCGGACATCGGCGCTTCCTCACCGGCGGCCAGCACGCGGACCGATTCCAGCTTGGCCAGCTTGTTCAGCAGCGGCTCGAAATCGGCCAGGCGGCGCTGGTCCTCGGCACTGGCGTTGGCGACGATGATGTCGATGCGCTTGGCCATGGAGATCTTCATCTCGCCACGGATCTGCCGCACGCCCAGCATCAGCGCCTTGACCCACTCGATGTCGCCTTCGGCGGCGGCATCGATGCGCGCCTCGTTGGCCACCGGCCAGGGTTGCAGCATCAGGGTCTCGCCCTGGACGCCGGCCGGCGCCTTGAGGCGCTGCCAGATTTCTTCGGTGATGAAGGGCATGAAGGGGTGCGCCAGGCGCAGCACCACTTCCAGCACCCGCGCCAGGGTGCGGCGGGTGCCGCGCTGGCGTTCGAGGGAGGCGTTCTCGTCCCACAGCACCGGCTTGACCAGCTCCAGGTACCAGGCGCAGTACTCGTCCCAGACGAATTCGTAGAGCGCCTGGGTGGCCAGGTCGAAGCGGAAGGCGTCGAGCTGACGGGTCACCTCGGCCTCGGTGCGCTGCAGCTGGGAGATGATCCAGCGATCCACCGAGGACAGCTCGACGGGTTCGTCGTTGACGCCGGTATCCTGGCCCTCGACGTTCTCCATGACGAAGTTCGCCGCGTTCCACAGCTTGTTGCAGAAGTTGCGATAGCCCTCGACGCGACCCATGTCGAACTTGATGTCGCGACCGGTGGTGGCCAGGGAGCAGAAGGTGAATCTCAGGGCGTCGGTGCCGTAGCTGGCGATGCCGTCCGGGAATTCGGCGCGGGTCTGCTTGGCGATCTTTTCGGCCAGCTTGGGCTGCATCAGGCCGCTGGTGCGCTTCTGCAGCAGGGTATCCAGGTCGATGCCGTCGACGATGTCCAGCGGATCGAGCACGTTGCCCTTGGACTTGGACATCTTCTGGCCCTGGCCGTCGCGCACCAGGCCATGGACGTAGACGGTCTTGAACGGGATCTGCCCGGTCAGGTGGGTGGACAGCATGATCATCCGGGCGACCCAGAAGAAGATGATGTCGAAGCCGGTGACCAGCACGTCGGTGGGGTGGAAGGTCTTGAGCGCCTCGGTCTGCTCGGGCCAGCCGAGGGTGGAGAAGGTCCACAGGCCGGAGCTAAACCAGGTGTCCAGGACGTCGTCGTCCTGGCGCAGGGCGATGTCACCCAGGTTGTGCTTGGCACGCACCTCGGCCTCGTCGCGACCGACGTAGACGTTGCCGGCCTGGTCGTACCAGGCGGGAATGCGGTGGCCCCACCAGAGCTGGCGGCTGATGCACCAGTCCTGGATGTCGCGCATCCAGCTGAAGTACATGTTCTCGTACTGCTTGGGCACGAATTGCACCTCGCCGCTCTCGACCACGGCGATGGCCTTGTCGGCCAGGGGCTTGGTGGAGACGTACCACTGGTCGGTCAGCCAGGGTTCGATCACGGTGCCGGAGCGGTCGCCCTTGGGCACCTTGAGCGCGTGGTCCTCGATCTTTTCCAGGCGCCCGGCGGCGTCCAGGTCGGCGACGATGCGCTTGCGCGCCTCGAAGCGGTCCAGACCGGCGTAGGCGGCGGGGAGGGTGGCATCGAACATGCCGTTGACGCTGCCGTCCAGATTGAACACCTGGGCGCCGGGCAGCACTGCCGCATCGGCGTCGAAGACGTTGATCAGCGGCAGGTTGTGTCGCTTGCCGACTTCATAGTCGTTGAAGTCGTGGGCCGGGGTGATCTTGACGCAGCCGGTGCCGAATTCGGGGTCGCAGTAGTCGTCGCCGACGATGGGGATGCGCCGGCCGACCAGGGGCAGCTCGACATACTGGCCGATCAGGTCCTTGTAGCGTGGGTCTTCCGGGTGCACGGCCACGGCGGCGTCACCCAGCAGGGTCTCGGGACGGGTGGTGGCGACCACCAGATGGTCCATGCCCTCGGCGGTACGGGCGCCATCGGCCAGCGGATAGCGCAGGTGCCAGAGGTGGCCCTTCTCGTCATGGCTTTCCACTTCCAAGTCGGAAATGGCGGTGTGCAGCTTGGTGTCCCAGTTGACCAGGCGCTTGCCGCGATAGATCAGGCCGTCCTCGTGCAGGCGCACGAAGGCTTCCTTGACCGCCTCAGAGAGGCCGTCATCCATGGTGAAGCGCTCGCGCGACCAGTCCACCGAGGAGCCCAGGCGGCGGATCTGCCGGCTGATGTTGCCACCGGATTCGTTCTTCCATTCCCAGACCTTCTCCAGGAATTTCTCCCGGCCCAGGTCATGGCGCGACAGGCCCTCGGCGCCGATGCGGCGCTCCACCAACATCTGGGTGGCGATGCCGGCATGGTCGGTGCCCGGCTGCCAGAGGGTGTTGCGGCCCTGCATGCGGCGGAAACGGATCAGGGCGTCCATGATGGCGTTGTTGAAGCCATGGCCCATGTGCAGGCTGCCGGTCACGTTCGGCGGCGGGATCATGATGGTGTAGGGCTCGCCCGACCCCTGGGGCGCGAAATAGCCCTGGCGTTCCCAGGTCTGGTACCAGGAGGTTTCGATGGCGTGCGGCTGGTAGGTCTTGTCCATGGAGGGGGCTTTTGTCGCTGGAAGAGGAAAGCCTCCGAGTATAGCGACTCCGGCCCGCCGACGGCAGGGCGCCTTGGCGCCCCGGGCTCAGGGACGCTGCAGCAATTCTTCCAGGCGCTGCTGCAGGCGGCGCTGCAGTTCGGCTTCCAGGCGCGGCAACTGCTCGTCGAGCAGTTCCTGGAGGATGGCCGGCGCTTCCTGGCGCAGACGCACCTGGGCCAGGTCTTCGTGGGGCGCGCTGGGCGTCACGTCCTCGATGACGTCCGGCACGATCTGGTCGAGCAGCGGCGGGATGGCCTTGAGCCGCTCGGCGCTGGGGGCGATGACGTCGGAGAGGATGGGGATGCCATCGACGCTGCTCGGATGGACCGCGCTGCGGCTCTTGTCGAGCACCTGGCGGATGGCTTCGAGGTCTTGCAGGACGTGCGCGGGAGGCTTGGTGCTGGTCATGAAATCAGACACGTGACAGCTGATGGTCCTGTAGAGCATAGCCAAGCTTGCGGTAGAAGCGAAAACCTTCGCGCATCGCCTGGCGCACTTCGGGGGCTTCGACGACCACTTCGGCGATCCGGGCGAAACCCGCATGGCAGGGCGGCGGGGCCAGGCTGAGGTTGATCAGCAGCTCGCCTTGCTGCTCGGCGGGCGTGGTCAGACCCAGCACCACGGGGCTGTCGCTGGCGTTCTCCGCCAGATCGTGGGGAACGAAGCTGTCGGGACGGAACGCCCACAGCTGCTCGTCCAGGCGCTGGCGCTGCTCGGCGTCGGCGCAGTGCACATAGACCGGCATGCCCTGCTTCCAGGCCTTGTCCACCAGCCGACAGGCAAAGGCCAGCCGTGCCGCAGGATCGGTGGAAGGCAGAACATAGAAGTCGACACGGGTCATGGCGGATCACGAAGAAGGGGAGGGAAACGACAAGGCCGCGACGCAGTGGCGTCGCGGCCTCTATAGGCGTTAGCACGTGTTCAAAGTCTCGCGAGCTAGAGCCAAACAAGGCGAAAAGACCTGAGGAAGCGGAGTTTACAAAACGTAAATGAGCATTCCGAAGGTCTTTTCAACGCCGTTTGGCCGACGCGCAGCAGACTTTGAACAGGTGCTTAGGCCTCGGCGGTGCGGTCGAGCAGATACTGCACCAGCAGCGGGACCGGGCGACCGGTGGCGGCCTTGTCCTTGCCGCCGCTGATCCAGGCGGTACCGGCCACGTCCAGGTGGACCCAGGGATAGGCCTTGGCATAGCGCGCCAGGAAGCAACCGGCGGTGATGGTGCCGGCCTTGGGGCCGCCGATGTTGGCCATGTCGGCGAAGGGGCTGTCCAGCTGCTCCTGGTACTCGTCGTGCAGCGGCAGTTGCCAGACGCGGTCGTCGGCGCGATCGCCGGCCTGCTTGACCTGGTCGATCAGGGCGTCGTCGTTGCCCATCAGGCCCGAGACCAGCGAACCCAGGGCGGTGATGCAGGCGCCGGTCAGGGTGGCGATGTCGATCACCGCCTTGGGCTGGAAGCGCTCGGCGTATGTGAGGGTGTCGCACAGCACCAGCCGGCCTTCGGCGTCGGTGTTGAGGATCTCGATGGTCTGGCCGCTCATGCTGGTGACGATGTCACCCGGACGGGTGGCGGTGCCGCTGGGCATGTTCTCGGCCAGGGCCAGGAGGCCGACCACGTTGATCGCCGGCTTGAGTTCCATGAGGGCGCGGAAGGTGCCCAGGACGCTGGCGGCGCCGCACATGTCGTACTTCATCTCGTCCATGCCGGCGCTGGGCTTGATGCTGATGCCGCCGGTGTCGAAGGTGATGCCCTTGCCGACCAGGGTATAGGGCTGGGCATTCTTGGCGCCGCCCTTGTACTGCAGCACCACCAGGCGCGGCGGCTGGGCGCTGCCCTGGGCCACGGCGAGGAAGGAGCCCATGCCCAGTTCGCGCATCTTCTTCTCGTCGAGCACCTCGACGGAGAGCCCGGCGTCCTTGAACTGCTTGCCCAGGGCCTTGGCCTGATCGGCCACATAGACCGGGTTGCAGACGTTTGGCGGCAGGTTGCCGAAGTCCTTGGCGTAGGCGGTGCCGTGGGTGATCGCCAGGGCATGGGCCAGGGCGCGCTCGGCTTCCGGCTGGGAGGCCTTGGTGGTGACCAGGGTCAGCTTCTTCAGCGGCCGCGGCTCGGCCTTCTTGCTCTTGAAGCGATCGAAGACGTAGTCGCCATCGGCCAGGGTCTCGGCCAGCAGGCGCAGACGGGCATAGCCGTCGCGATTCTTGACCGGCACATCGCCCAGGGCGATGGCGGCGTCGCTGCCGCCCAGGCTCTTGAGCACGCCCAGGGCGCCGCTGGCCAGCTTGCGGTACTGGCGGTCGGACAGCCCTTCGCTGGCGCCGCTACCCACCAGCAGCACGCGCTCGGCCTTGATGCCGGGCAGATTGGTCAGCAGCAGGGTCTGGCCGGCCTTGCCGGCGATGTCGCCGCGCTTGACCGCCGCGCTCAGGGCGCCGGAGGTGGCGGCGTCCACGGCGCTGGCCGCTGCGTCGAGCGCACCGCCTTCACCGACGGCCACGACCAGCGTGGCGGTTTTCAGGGTTTCCGGACGAGCGTTTTTGACGACGAATTCCATTAGGAGAAGCTCCCCAAGACAAACACATGAGTTCGCAGGATATAATGCGGGGCTTTCGCCAGGGCCTTTCCCGGCGATCGGCCTTCAACGGGTGGGCCTTGCAACGCAAGCCATGCAGCCGAGCTAGTGTGAGCGTTCGCGCCAGAGCCTGACAACCCTGGAGAATCCTGTTTGATCGTCTTCCGCTATCTGTCTCGAGAAGTTCTCACCACCCTCGGTGCGGTCAGTGCCGTGCTGCTGGTGATCATCATGAGCGGCCGCTTCATCAAGTACCTGGCCCAGGCGGCCCAGGGCCTGCTGGATCCGGGCGTGCTCCTGCTCATCATGGCCTATCGCATCCCCGGCTTCCTGCAGCTGATCCTGCCGCTGGGCCTGTTTCTCGGCTTCCTGCTGGCCTATGGTCGGCTGTACCTGGACAGCGAGATGACCGTGCTCACCGCCACCGGTATGAGTCCGCGCCGCCTGCTGGCCTACAGCATGGCCCCGGCCGCGGTGGTCGCCCTGATCGTCGCCTGGCTGAGTCTGTCGCTGGCGCCCCTGGGCGTGCAGAAGGTCACCACCATCCTCAACCAGCAGGATGCCATGACCGAGTTCGATACCCTCGAGCCGGGTCGCTTCCAGTCCCTGAGGGACAACTCGCGGGTCACCTACACCGAGCGCCTGTCGGCGGATCGCAGCCAGCTGGGCGGGGTCTTCATCTCCGAGCGCAACACCTCCACCGCCGGCGGCAAGGATCGTGGCGTGGGCGTGCTGGTGGCCGACACCGGCCGGCAGGAAATCCACCCGGACGGCAGTCGCTACCTGATCCTGCAGAACGGCTTCCGCTACGACGGCGTGCCGGGCCAGGCCGACTACCGGGCGGTGCAGTACGACACCTACGGTGTGCTCCTGCCCAAGCCCGCGGTCAGCGAGGACATCAGCGAGCGTGATGCCGTCACCACCGGCGAGCTGATGCGCAGCAACGACCTGCAGTACCGCGGCGAGCTGCAGTGGCGGCTGTCGCTGCCGATCCTGGTCTTCATCGTCACCCTCATCGCCGTGCCCCTGGCCAAGGTCAATCCGCGCCAAGGCCGCTTCCTCAAGCTGCTGCCGGCGATCCTGCTGTACATGGCCTATCTGTCGCTGCTGATCGCCGCCCGTGGCGCCCTGGACAAGGGCCGCCTGCCGCCGGCTATCGGGCTGTGGGGCGTGCACCTGCTGTTCCTGGTACTCGGCCTGCTGCTTGCCTTCTGGGAACCGCTCAAGGCGCGTCTGCGCGGTCACAAGCCGGAGGTGGCGGCATGAACAAGCTCGACTGGTACATAGGTCGCACCGTCTTCGTCAGCATCCTCGCGGTACTGGGGGTGATCGTCGGTCTGGCCCTGCTGTTCGCCTTCATCGACCAGCTCGGCGACTTCGACGACAACTACGGCGTCGCCGAGGCGCTCAAGTTCGTCCTGCTCACCACGCCGCGCCGGGCCTACGAGATGCTGCCTATGGCCGCGCTGATCGGCTGCCTGATCGGCCTGGGCACCCTGGCCAGCAGCAGCGAACTGATCGTGATGCGTGCCGCTGGCGTCTCCCTGGGGCGCATCGTCTGGGCGGTGATGAAGCCGATGTTCGTGCTGCTCATCGCCGGCATCCTGATCGGCGAGTACGTGGCGCCCTGGTCGGAAAACCTGGCGCAGAGCGGGCGGGCCCTGGCCCAGAGCGCCGGCAAGGCACAGAGTTCGCGCCACGGTCTCTGGCATCGTCAGGGACACGAATACACTCACGTCAACGCGGTGCAGCCCAATGGCCTGCTCCTGGGCGTGACGCGCTACGAATTCGACGACAATCGCCACCTGCTGCAATCCAGCTTCGCCCAGCGCGGCATCTATCGCGGCGATCACTGGGAGCTGGAAAACGTCAGCATCACCGACTTCGGCAATCGCCAGACCAGCGTGCGCCAGGAGCCCAAGGTCACCTGGAACGTCGAGCTGACCCCGCAGGTGCTCGACACCGTGATCATGGAGCCGGATGCGCTGTCGATCTCCGGGCTGTGGTGGTACATCCACTACCTGGCCGATCAGGGGCTGAGCAACAAAAGCTACTGGCTGGCGTTCTGGTCGAAGATCTTCCAGCCGCTGGTGACCGCCGCCCTGGTGCTGATGGCGATCTCCTTCATCTTCGGCCCGCTGCGCTCGGTGACCCTGGGACAGCGGATCTTCACCGGGGTGATCATCGGCTTCGCCCTGCGGATCTTCCAGGATCTGCTGGGGCCGTCCAGCCTGGTGTTCGGCTTCTCGCCGCTGCTGGCCGTGCTGGCACCGGCGCTGCTCTGCGCCGTGGCCGGGGTGCTGTTGCTGCGCCGGGCCGGCTAGGGCCCGGCGGCGCTGTCCGCTAGGCGGCGCCTTTGCTCACGACCGGTTGCGGCTGCAGCCAGCCGGCGTGGGCTTCGCAGAAGCTCAGGATTCGCTGCACGCGGCGGATCTGATCCCGATGGCGGCATTCGCCCACCACGGTACGCACCAGCAGATCGACGTTCTGCATGTGGATCAGGCGCAGATCCGCGCTCATGTCGGGGCAGGCTTCCATCTCGTCCATGCGCGTCTCGCAACGCGAGAGCAGGCGCTCGATGAAGGCGGTGGAGAAGCGAGCGGGGGTCTGGGCCGTTTCCAGGTCCTTGACCGCCACCTGGGAGAGAGGGGAGAGCGTTTCCATGCGCAAGATCTCGCGTCCGTATCGATGTCTTACTATTGCATGCTTTGCCCTCGGGTTTCAGCTGCCGGTTGTCAGCTGGCTATTCGGTCGTTTGCCGGGCTCGGCGCGGATGTCCGGGCGTTTTGACGCCACCTCGAGCAGCGCTGACCGCGCCTCAAGATAAGACTGCTTCTGCTGCAGATCGGCCGGATGATCGATGGTGAGTCCGGCCAGATAGCGCTGTCAGGCGGCCAGGTAGGCCTTCTGCGCATTGCGCAGCAGGCGATCTTGGCCGGTGGGTAACTGGCCCGTAGCCTGCTTTTCTTCGGCAGCGGCCTGGGTCTGGCAGCTGTTCAGCCGCTGGCGAAAGTCCGCCAAGCGCCCCAGCTCGCCCGCCAGGCGGGCGTTGTTGCCGTGCAGCACCAGCAATTCGCAGCCATAGAGCGCACTGTGCAACCGGGCCTGCAGGGTCCAGCTGGGCGAGCGATCCAGGTCGATAGCTGCACCGGCTGGCTGGGCCGGTTGCTGTACGGCGCAGCCTTGCAGTCCAAGCAACAGGACGATCAGCAGTGGTGCGGTTCGCCTCATACCTAGCCCTCGCTAAACAGATCGAGAATGCGAGCCTACTGGTAGCGTTCCCATTCGTGATACTTGTCCATCAGGTAATTCCCGACCGGCTGCCGCTTCTGGCAGTCCTCACCGCTCAGCGGACTCGGCTCGCAGATCGGGCCGGCATCACTGTAGTGACTGCAGCCGGACAGTAGCAGTGCGAGGCCAAGCAATATCCATTTCAACTTCAACAGGCATCCTTCCTCATGATGAAAGCGGGAGTGGGGTGATCAAGAGCGTGCCTGATCAACGGGGCGGCGCATTCGTAAAGGTACAGAAGGCGCAGCGAGTGGAGACCCTCCAAGGCTGCGTATCTCGCAAATTCGGCCAATCTGTATGAATTGACCGTCTTGCTGCCCGGGTACCATACCCCTCCTGTCCTGATAGAGGCCGTCATGCAACTGAGCGACATTCCATTCGGAATCACTGATTGGTCGACAATCGAACCTGTAGTCCATGCGGGAACGACCGGCTCGGCTGTTTGGCGTACCTGCCAGTTTGGGGCAATACGAGTCCGCATGGTCGAGTACAGTGAGAGTTACCTTGCCGATCACTGGTGCAGCAAGGGGCACATCCTGCTGTGCCTGGACGGTCGATTGGATACCGAGCTGGTCGATGGTCGCGTCTTCACCTTGACCGCTGGCATGAGCTACCAAGTGGCCGACAATGCCGAGGCCCACAGATCCTCTACCGCGATTGGCGCCAGATTATTCATCGTGGACTGAGGCTCGTCTCGAGGCCGCAACCCGGGCGCCCCAGGCACAAAAAAACCGCCTCAAGGGGCGGTTTCTTCGGCCTCCAGCCAACACGGAGAAGGCCTGGAAGGTACAGCTTGGTGCCCCGGGGGAGACTCGAACTCCCACTCCTTTCGGAAACGGATTTTGAATCCGCCGCGTCTACCGGTTCCGCCACCGGGGCAATGGCGGCGGAGTATAGGGACGCGGGCAGGCCCGGTCAATCCAAAGTGCGTTGGTGAAAAAGGCCGCTTCCGGTAAGCTGTGCGGCCTTTCGAGATCTACCTGCCATGCACGTCGCCGACTTCCATTTCGACCTCCCCGAATCCCTCATCGCCCGTCATCCGCTGGCCGAGCGCCGCGGCAGTCGATTGCTGGTGCTCGACGGCCCCAGCGGTGAGCTCAGTCATTGCCATTTCGCCGATCTGCTGGGCTATCTGCGGCCCGGCGACCTGATGGTGTTCAACGACACCCGGGTGATCCCGGCGCGGCTGTTCGGCCAGAAGGCCAGTGGCGGCAAGCTGGAGATCCTGGTGGAGCGGGTGCTGGACGAGGAGCGGGTGCTGGCCCATGTGCGGTCCAGCAAGTCGCCCAAACCGGGCGGCCGCATCCTCATCGACGGCGGCGCCGAGGCCGAGATGGTGGCGCGCCACGAGGCGCTGTTCGAGCTGAAATTCGCCGAGCCGGTGCTGCCGCTGCTGGAGCGGGTCGGCCACATGCCGCTGCCGCCCTATATCGACCGGCCCGACGAAGCCGAGGATCGCGAGCGCTACCAGACCGTCTATGCGCGCAATGCCGGCGCCGTGGCCGCGCCCACCGCCGGACTGCACTTCGACGAGCCGCTGCTGGAGGCCATCCGCGCCAAGGGCGTGGCGACCGCCTTCGTCACCCTGCACGTCGGTGCCGGCACCTTCCAGCCGGTGCGGGTGGAAAGGATCGAAGACCACCACATGCACCGCGAGTGGCTGCAGGTCGACCAGGCCGTGGTGGATGCCGTGGCCGCCTGCCGCGCCCGGGGTGGCCGGGTGATCGCCGTCGGCACCACCAGCGTGCGTTCGCTGGAAAGCGCCGCCCGTGACGGCGAGCTCAAGGCCTTCGCCGGCGAGACGGACATCTTTCTCTATCCCGGTCGGCCCTTCCACGTGGTCGATGCGCTGGTGACCAACTTCCACCTGCCCGAGTCGACCCTGCTGATGCTGGTGTCGGCCTTTGCCGGTTACCGCGAGACCATGGCCGCCTATGCCACGGCCGTGGCCGAGGGCTATCGCTTCTTCAGTTATGGCGACGCCATGTTCATCACCCGCAATCCCGGGGCCCAGGGCCCGGAGAGCTGATATGAGTTTCATGAATTTCGAATTGCTGGCCACCGAGGGCAAGGCCCGTCGCGGTCGCCTGACCTTTCCCCGCGGCGTGGTCGAGACCCCGGCCTTCATGCCGGTCGGTACCTACGGCACGGTCAAGGGCATGCTGCCCGACAGCGTCGCCGACATCGGTGCCCAGATCATCCTCGGCAACACCTTCCATCTCTGGCTGCGCCCGGGGACCGAGGTGATCCAGCGCCACGGCGACCTGCACGACTTCATGCAGTGGCAGGGACCGATCCTCACCGATTCCGGCGGCTTCCAGGTGTTCAGCCTGGGCGCGCTGCGCAAGATCAAGGAGGAGGGCGTCTACTTCGCCTCGCCGGTGGACGGTGCCAAGGTGTTCATGGGGCCCGAGGAATCCATGGCGGTGCAACGCGCCCTGGGCTCGGACATCGTGATGATCTTCGACGAGTGCACCCCTTATCCGGCGGACTTCGACACCGCGCGCCGCTCCATGGAGCTGTCGCTGCGCTGGGCCAAGCGCTCCCGCGAAGCCCATGGCGACAACCCCTCGGCGCTGTTCGGCATCGTCCAGGGCGGCATGCACGAGGAACTGCGCCTGAGGTCCCTGGAGGGCCTGGAAGGCATCGGCTTCGACGGCTACGCCATCGGCGGCCTGTCGGTGGGCGAGCCCAAGGAAGAGATGATCCAAGTACTGGACTTCCTGCCGCCGCACCTGCCGGCCGACAAGCCGCGCTACCTGATGGGCGTGGGCAAGCCGGAAGACCTGGTGGAAGGCGTGCGCCGTGGCGTCGACATGTTCGACTGCGTGATGCCCACCCGCAATGCCCGCAACGGCCACCTGTTCATCGACACTGGGGTCCTCAAGCTGCGCAATGCCGTGCACCGTCACGACGAGACGCCACTGGACCCGACCTGCGACTGTTACACCTGCAAACATTTCTCCCGGGCCTATCTGCACCATCTGGATAAATGCGGGGAAATGCTGGGGAGTATGCTGAATACGATCCACAACCTGCGGTATTACCAGCGCGTGATGGCCGGTTTGCGCCAGGCTATCCAAGAGGGTAAATTGGCCGACTTTGTGGACGCCTTCTATGCTCGGCGCGGCCTGCCTACGCCGCCGCTCGACAGCTGAAAGCCCCTGTCCGATCGCCCTGGCGAAACGGCGCTCGCGCGTCCTTCGTCAGGGGCGTGAGCAGGGTCTCGAGGCGGTCGGAACGGCGGCGAGCGACCCCCGGCATCTCTTCTTTTTCCGTCATCCAACTCTGCAAGGAGTAGTGCAATGAGTTTTCTGATTTCCACGGCCCAGGCCCAGGAAGCTGCCGCGCCGGCCGCCAACGCTGCACCGGGAGGTGAATACATTCAGTTCATCTTCCTGATCGGCTTCGTGGTGATCTTCTATTTCCTGATCTGGCGTCCCCAGGCCAAGCGCACCAAGGATCACAAGAACCTGATCGGCGGCCTGCAGAAGGGTGACGAAGTGGTGACCACCGGTGGCATCGCCGGTCGCATCAACAAGGTCACCGACGAGTTCGTGGTGCTGGAAGTGTCCGACAACGTCGAGCTCAAGTTCCAGAAGGGCGCCATTGCCGCGACCCTGCCGAAGGGCACCCTGAAGGCCCTCTGAGTCTTCCTCAATCTAGCTAATATCGGGGCGCGCAAGGCGCCCCGCCTTTATCTCGGGCGGTGTCATGCTCAACAAATATCCCCTCTGGAAGTACCTGCTGATCCTGGCCGTACTGGTCGTGGGCGTCATCTATTCGGTTCCTAATCTGTACCCCGACGATCCGGCCCTGCAGATCAGCGCTTCCAGCACCGAACGCACGGTGACCCCTGCCGATGTGCAGCGGGTGAACGCGGCTCTGGCGCAGGCGCAACTCGCCGTGAAATCCAGCGACGTCAACGAGAGCGGCAGCCGGGTGCTGATCCGCCTGATGCGCGCCGACGATCAGCTGCCGGCCCAGGAAGTGGTCCGCCGTACCCTCGGCGACGACTTCGTGGTCGCCCTGAACCTGGCGCCCACCACCCCGCAGTGGCTGCGCAAGCTCGGTGCCAGCCCCATGAAGCTGGGTCTGGACCTGTCCGGTGGTGTGCACTTCCTGCTGGCGGTGGACATGGACAAGGCTGTGGACGCGCGCCTGAAGGTCTATGACAACGAGGTCAAGACCCTGCTGCGTCGCGAGAAGGTGCGCTATCGCAGCATGCCCGACCAGAACGGCGCCCTGCAGCTGGGCTTCACCGATGCCGCCGATCTGCAGCAGGCGCAGAGCCTGATCCGCAAGAACTACACCGATTTCGAGCTGACCACCGACACCCGTGGTGACCTGCAGGTGCTGCGTCTGCAGCTGACCGAGGCCAAGCTGCGCGAGATCCGCAACTATGCCGTCACCCAGAACCTGACCACGGTGCGCAACCGGGTCAACGAACTGGGCGTGGCCGAGCCGCTGGTGCAGCGCCAGGGCGCCGACCGCATCGTGGTCGAGCTGCCGGGCGTGCAGGACACCGCCGAAGCCAAACGCATCCTCGGCAAGACCGCCAACCTGGAATTCCGCCTGGCCGCCACCGCGGACACCCCGCGCGCCTCCACCGAGAGCTTCGAATTCCGCGAGCCTGGTCGTCCGGCGGTACCGCTGGAGCGTAACGTCATCATCACCGGTGACCAGGTCACCGACGCCTCGGCCAGCTTCGACGAGAACGGCCGGCCCCAGGTCAACATCCGCCTGGATGGCCATGGCGGCGACCTGATCAATCGCGCTACCCGCAGCAACGTCGGCCGCAGCATGGCCGTGGTGTTCATCGAGCAGCGTCCGGTCACCCGCTACACCACCCAGACCGTCGACGGCGTGCAGAAGGAAGTGGCGGTGCCCGGCTTCGAGGAAGAGCGGCGCATCATCAGCCTGGCGACCATTCAGTCGGCCCTGGGCAACAGCTTCCGCATCACCGGCCTGAACGGCTCGGGCGAGGCTTCGGAACTGGCGCTGCTGCTGCGTGCCGGTGGCCTGGCCGCACCCATGTACTTCGCCGAGGAGCGTACCCTCGGCCCGAGCCTGGGTGCCGACAACATCGAGAAGGGTATCGATGCCTCGCTGTGGGGCATGGTCTTCGTCTCGCTGTTCCTGATCGCCATCTACCGCTTCTTCGGCCTGCTGGCTACCATCGCCCTGGGCTTCAACATGGTGCTGCTGATGGCCTTGATGTCCATCCTGCATGCCACCCTGACCCTGCCGGGCATCGCCGGTATCGTCCTGACCATGGGTCAGGCGGTGGACGCCAACGTGCTGATCTTCTCGCGGATCCGCGAAGAGATCGCCAACGGCATGCCGATCCAGCGCGCCATCCACGAGGGCTTCAGTCGCGCCTTCACGGCGATCCTGGACTCCAACCTGACGACCCTGCTGGTGGGCGCCATCCTGTTCGCCATGGGCACCGGGCCGGTCAAGGGCTTCGCCGTGACCATGTCGCTGGGTATCTTCACCTCCCTGTTCACCGCCATCTTCGTGACCCGTGCCATGGTCAACCTGATTTATGGCGGCCGGAACGTCAAGAAGCTGTGGATTTGAGGACGCGGCGATGAAAAAGACCATCAACTTCATGGGCGTACGCAACATCGCGTTCGCCATCACCGCGCTCCTGACCGTTCTGGCGCTGTTCAGCTGGTTCTACAAGGGGCTGAACTTCGGCCTGGACTTCACCGGCGGTACCCTGATCGAGCTGCGCTACGAGCAACCCGCCGACCTCGGCAAGATCCGTCAGGAGCTGCAGGGCGCCGGCTTCGAGGAGGCGGTGGTGCAGAGCTTCGGCGCCACCACCGATGTCCTGGTCCGGATGCCGGGTGACAACCCGCAGCTGGGCCAGCAGGTGACCAGCGCGTTGCAGAAGGCGAGCACCGAGCGCTTCTCCCTGACCCGTACCGAGTTCGTCGGTCCGCAGGTGGGCGAGGAGCTGCGTGACCAGGGCGGCCTGGGCATGCTGCTGGCCCTGGGTAGCGTGCTGGTCTACGTGGCCTTCCGCTTCCAGTGGAAGTTCGCCGTGGGCGCGATCATTTCGCTGGTGCACGACGTGGTGGTGACCCTGGGCCTGCTGTCGTTCTTCCAGATCACCTTCGACCTGACGGTGCTGGCGGCGGTCCTGGCCATCATCGGCTACTCGCTCAACGACACCATCGTGGTGTTCGACCGGGTGCGGGAGAACTTCCGGGTACTGCGCAAGGCCAGTCTGATCGAGAACATCAACGTCTCGACCACCCAGACCCTGCTGCGCACCCTGGCCACCTCGATCTCGACCCTGCTGGCCGTGGCGGCGCTGCTGTTCTTTGGCGGCGACAACCTGTTCGGCTTCTCCCTGGCGCTGTTCATCGGCGTGCTGGCCGGTACCTACTCGTCGATCTATATCGCCAACGTGGTGCTGATCTGGCTGGACCTGAAGAGCGAGGACCTGATTCCCCCGCAAGCCAAGGAACTCGACGACCGTCCCTGATGTCCCAGGCATGGCAAAGGGCCAGGTGCCCGCTATGACAGAGTAGTCAGGAGGTTGTAGTGAACAAGTCGATGCTCGTAGGTACGGTTCTGGGAGCCATCGTCGCCACCGCTGGTGGCGCCGTGGCGTACAGTTTCGTCGACCGCGGGCCTCAGTACGCCGAGGTCGTCGCCGTCCAGCCGGTCAAGGAAACGGTCAAGACCCCGCGCGAGGTCTGCAAGGAGGTCGCGGTGACGCATCGGCGGCCTGTTCAGGACCAACACCAGATCGCCGGGACCGCCGTAGGCGCGGTCGTCGGCGGTCTGCTGGGCAACCAGGTCGGCAACGGCAGCGGCAAGACCCTGGCGACCATCGCCGGTGCCGTGGGCGGTGGTTACGCCGGCAACAAGGGTCAGGAATACATGCAGAACCGCGACACCTACACCACCACCCAGACCCGCTGCAGCACGGTCAACGACAGCAGCGACAAGGTGGTCGGCTATGACGTCAAATACCTGCTGGATGGCAAGATCGGCCAGGTCCGCATGGACCACGAGCCGGGCAAGCAACTGGAAGTGAAGAACGGCCAGGTACTGGCCAGCCAGTGATTCGCGTGACCGGCTGAAGCCCCAGGGCTGCAGCCAACAAAAAACCCGCTGCCAGGTGACTGGCAGCGGGTTTTTTATTGGCTCTTGCGCGGTGATCCGAAAGCTCTGCCGCGCCGGCCAGGGCGCGCAGGGCGCCCTGGCCGGTGTCGTCATTTAGACGGCGGGGCGGGGGGTTTCTGCTTTGGGCCGAAGCCACCGCCGGGCGGAGATCCACGCCGGCGCCTCGAACAGACCGTTGATGCCGCGGGCTTCCAGCAGCTTGGCGATGGCCACCGGCACCAGGATGCCGAAGGCGCAACCGGCGACGATGTGCAGCAGGCCGTCGTTGATGTGCAGGCCCTTGCTCAGGACGATGCGGGCGCCACTGCCGCTGAGCACGTGCATCACGTAGATGGGCATCGACAGCGCGCCCAGGGTCAGCACCCATTGCAGCGGCCGCTGTGCCAGCACCATGCAGGTGGCGCTGACGAAGACGATGCCGTTCAGCGCCAGCACCAGGGTGGCCAGGCCACGATCGGTGTAGACCAGGCCCAGCAGGCCGTGGAACCAGTATTCGAGCACCACGAACAGCAGACCCGAACCCAGCATCACGCGACCGGCCTGTTCCTCGATGGCCTGCTTGAAGTTGTTGAACCAGACGCCGAAGGCGAAGAACACGAAGTTCTGCGCGGTAAAGGTGAAGAAGAAGTCTTCCGGGCCGGCGTTCTGGAACAGATAGACCAGGGCGCCAAAGGCGAACACGGCGAAGAAGGCCAGCGGCTTGGCCCAGCGATAGGCGAGCATTGCCAGGCAGAACACCAGGAACAGCGCATAGAGGAACCAGAACTGCTGGCGTGGCTCCCAGACCGTCAGGACTTCGCTGAAGCTGACGCCGCCATTGGTGTAGCGCGACATCAGCGCCTCCACCGAGCCCTGCAGCAGCGACCAGACCAGGAAGGGATAGACGATGGTGTCGATCTTGTTCACCAGCAGGCCGCCGGTGCCGCGCTTGATGAAGGAGCTGTAGAAGAACAGGCCGGACAGGAAGAAGAACAGCGGCATGTGGAAGCTGTAGATGACGCTGTCCACCAGGCCGTGGAATTCGGCGTCCTGCAGGATGCCGGCGTTGAGCAGGCCGCGGACGACATGGCCGTAGACGACCAGCACGATGCCTATGGCCTTGGCATAGTCGACCCAGAGATTGCGAGTGTTCATTGAATGATCCTTTTCAAAAGAGAACCTGTGCAGCTGAAGCCAAAGCACTGGGGCAAACGAAAGCGGGAACGCTGCGGCGCCAGGGCGCGCGTTGCGACAGGTTCGGTCATGGTAGGACTCCCGAAGGAACGACGTCCGTAAGTAGCCGGTTACAGGAAGGGGCTCCTTGCCCGCGTTCTGACCGTGGCTATCTGCCATTGTTCATGGCTTGTTTCCGGCCATACGTGAACGGGGCAACACTTTGATGGCCAAAGGCCCAATTGTCCGACGAGCTGTAACCGGATGTTTAGAGAGAGTCTTTGACGAACTGCAGCTGCTTCTCCTTGAGCAGGGGCTCGTAGCGCGGCGAGGTATAGATCAGCAGGACCTGCTTCTTGCGTGCTGCCTGGGCGCTGAACTTGTAGACGACGGTGTCGTGGTCGAAGGCCAGATAGGCCTGGGCGTCGTCGTCCTGGGTCAGGCGCTCGAAGGCGGCGGCCGACGACTGGGAAGAGGGCTTGCCGTATTTCTGGGTGAGGCCTTCGGCGATCAGGAAGGACTGCGCCAGGGGCGTGACGATGGACAGGCGCAGGAAGCGGCCATCGATGAAGAAGGCGCCGGCCTCGACCTTTTCACCGGCGAAGGTCAAATCAGTGCACTCGAAATACTCGACGCCGACGACGTCGATCTTGCGCGGCTGGAAGGTGCAGAGCTTTTTCGCCAGAAAGGCTTTCTGCTCGGTGCCAAAGGCGATCCCGGCGTAGCCGTCGACGGCCTGGGCCAGCGCCGGGACAAGCGCCAGTAGCGCCACTAGGGGCGCGCGCAGAGGCGACAGGTAGGACCTGACGGTCATGGTGATCCGGATTCCCTTCACGAAGGCCCTTGGGCCCACTTAACCCGACGGATGCTAAGAGCTCCGCCGGGGCTTTGCCACCGCTGTCGACGGCTTTTGTCGAGAGGTTCAGGGTTGGCGTCAGGCGATGCCGGGCGGAATCTGGTCCTTGCCGTAATCCTTGAGCTTTTCCAGGTTTTCCGGCTTCTGGTGCTCGGGGACGTCGTCGCCGTCGGCGGGGGTGTCCAGGGGTTCCTGATCGCGGGTGTCTTCGCTCATGGCAGCGCTCTCGGCAGGGGATGTCCGACTTTGAGGGGGGCGCCGACCCGGCGGTTCCGCAGCGTCAGACGCTGCCGTCGTCGCTGAGCCAGCCTTCGCGGTGGGCCAGGCGCCAGGCGAGCAGGGCGGAGATCAGGCCGCGCAGCGCCATGAAGGCAAGAAAGGCCAGCCACAGGCCGTGGTTACCGAGGCCGCGCAGCAGCCAGCCGAGCGGCAGCGCCAGCAACAGGGCCAGCAGCATCGAGTTGCGCATCTCCCGGGCGCGGGTGGCGCCGATGAAGAGGCCGTCCAGCAGGTAGCTGACCATGGCGATCAGCGGCAGCACGGCCAGATAGGGCAGGTAGGCGTGAGCCGCCTCGCGTACCGCGGCGATGTCGCTCTGCAGGGCGATGAACAGATCGCCGCCGAGGGCGAAGGCCAGGGCGAAGCCGAGGCTGGCCAGCAGCGACCAGCCACCGGCGATCACCAGCACCCGGCGCAGGGTGGCGCCCTCGCGGGCGCCCAGGGCATGGCCGGCCAGGGCCTCCACCGCATGGGCGAGGCCGTCGAGGGCGAAGGCGGTGACCAGCAGGCCATTGAGCAGCAGGGCGTTGACTGCCACCGTGGTCTCGCCCAGCTGGGCGCCCTGGGCGGCGAACAGCAGGAATACCGCCTGCAGCGCCAGGGAGCGGATGAAGATGTCGCGATTGACCGCCAGCAGCGGCCGCCAGCTGGCGAGGCGGCGCAGCGCCGGGCGATCGATCCGGCCGGGCCACAGCCGCAGGCGGCGCAGCACCAGCCAGAGGCCGAGCAGCATGCCGCTCCATTCCGCCAGCACCGAGGCCAGGGCGATGCCCTGCACCCCTGCGCCGAGGCCGAGCACGAAGCCGGTCACCAGCAGCAGGTTCAGGGCATTGGTGGTGAGCAGCAGCACCAGCGGCGTGCGCGCATCCTGGGTGCCGAGCAGCCAGCCGATCACCGCGTAGCTGAGCAGCGCCGCGGGCAGGCCGAGCAGGCGCAGGTGCAGGAAGCGCGCGGCCAGGTCGGCGAAGGCGGGATCCAGGCCGAGCCAGGCAAGCAGCGGTTCCAGCGCCAGGCTGGCGGCCAGCAGCAGGAGCAGCGACAGACCCAGCCCGAGCAGGCCGGCCTGCAGGAGGATCTGGCGCAGGGCGGCGCCGTCGCGGCGGCCGCTGGCCTGGGCGGCGAAGCCGGTGGTGCCCATGCGCAGGAAGCCGAGGATGCCGAGCAGGGCGGTGTAGAAGGCGCCGCCCATGGCCACCGCGGCAAGCTGACGAGCTTCGGGCAGATGACCGGCGATGGCGCTGTCGACCAGGGTCACCAGCGGCACGCTGAGATTGGACAGGATCATCGGCGCGGCCAGGGCCCAGACGCGGCGGTGCAGCAGGGGGTGACGCCAGTCGGCAAGCAGGGTGGACATGGGCTAATCGCAGCGGCGGCGGAGGGGGCATTGTAGGCCAGCCGGCCCGGGTGGTCCTCCGCCGCGGCGCCTGCGGGGATCAGTCCAGTTGGCCGCCGCCTTCGCGCAGGTCCGCCCGGGTGGTCGCCGCGCAGGTCAGCGCCAGGCGCAGACCGGCGATCAGGGTCTCCAGGGCCATGGACGGCGCGCCGGGCTGAGCGGCGGCCTGGGCCGGCAGGTAGGGGATATGGATGAAGCCGCCGCGTACCCCGCTGCCCTGCAGGCGATGCTGCAGGCCGTAGAAGACGTGGTTGCAGACGAAGGTACCGGCGGTCTGGGACACCGCCGCGGGAATGCCGGCGTCGCGCAGGACCCGGGTCATGGCCTTGATCGGCAGGGTGCTGAAATAGGCCGCCGGGCCACCAGCCACCACCGGCTCGTCGATGGGCTGGCGTCCGGCGTTGTCGGGGATGCGGGCGTCGTCGACGTTGATGGCGATGCGCTCCAGCGACAGCTCGGCCCGCCCGCCGGCCTGGCCGACCGCCACCACCAGGGTCGGGCGATGGCGCTCGAGCAGCTCATCCAGCACCCGGAGCGCGGTGCCGAATTCGGTCGGCAGCTGCGCCGCGACCACCGGCAGATCGCCGAGGCACTCGCCATCCAGCCGGCGCACGGCTTCCCAGGAGGGGTTGAGGGTCTCGCCGCCAAAGGGCGCGAAACCGGTGAGCAACAGGGTCATGGGATACCTCACATCAGCAGATAGAGCAGCACCACGTTGCAGGCCAGCACCGCCAGGGCGGTGGGGACCTGGGCCTTGATCACGGCATTCTTGTCGTCCAGCTCCAGCAGGGCCGCCGGCACGATGTTGAAGTTGGCCGCCATGGGCGTCATCAGGGTGCCGCAGTAGCCGGAGAACATGCCGATGGCGGCCATCACCGCCGGATCGGCGTGGTAGACGCCCACCAGCACCGGCACGCCGATGCCGCCGGTCATCACCGGGAAGGCGGCGAAGCCGTTGCCCATGATGACGGTGAAGGCGGCCATGCCCACCACATAGACCACCACCGCCACCAGGCGCAGGTCGAGGGCCACGTAGGCGGTGGCCAGGTGCGCCACCGCCTTGCCGACGCCGGCGTCGGTAAAGACCAGGCCGAGCATGGCCAGGGCCTGGGGCAGCACCAGCGACCAGCCCAGGGCATCGGTCAGGCGCCGCGATTCGCGCATCGCCTGGATCGGGGTGTCGCGGGTCAGCCAGCAGGCCAGCGCCAGGGCCACCAGGGCGCCCAGGCCGAGGGAGACGAAGGTGACGTTCTTCGGGTCGAGCAGCGGCAGACCGGCGATCTGTACATCCTTGAGCAAGACGCTGCCGATCACCGTCACCACGGGAATGGCCAGCGCCGGAATGAACAGGCGATTGCCCAGGCGGCCGGCGCTGGCACGGGTCTCGCGTTCGGGACGACTGGCGTGATGACCGCTGCCCACCGCACCGCAGCCGGCCAGCACCGCCATCAGCAGCACCCCGGCGCCCACCCAGGCGGGTGGCAGGCGATCGCCGATCAGGAAGACCAGGCTGAACAGGCCCCAGAACAGGCCGCTAGTCCAGCGCTTGGGGTGCTGACGATCGGCCAGGGTCATGACCGCGGTCAGCGCCAGGATGGCGCCGGCCAGCCAGAACAGATACTGGATCGACAGGATCATGGCCGCACCTCCCGGTTGGCGGTCAGCTCGCGATAGAGCTGGCGATCGAAGCGGTGCAGGCGCAGGGCGTGGATGAAGAAGGCGCAGAGCGCCGTGGGAATGCCCCAGAGGGCGATGTGCAGGGGTTCGACATCGAGTCCGGCGCCGAGCAGGAAGGTGTGCATCAGGGCGATGGCGCCAAAGGCGACGAAGATGTCCTCGCCAAAGAACAGGCCGACATTGTCGGTGGCGGCGCAAAAGGCCAGCAGCCGCTGGCGCAGGGCCTCGGGCAGGCGGCCATGGAGTTTTTCGGCGGTGCCTTCGGCCATGGGCGCCAGTAGCGGACGGACCATCTGCGGATGGCCGCCGAGGCTGGTCAGCCCCAGGGCGGCGGTGGTCTCGCGGACGAAGAGGTAGAAGATCAGCAGGCGGCCGACGGTGGCGTTGCGAAAGCGGGCGATCCAGTTCTGCGCGTGCAGGCGCAGGCCGTGGCGTTCGAGCAGGCCGATCACCGCCAGCGGCAGCAGGATGATCAGCGGCAGGGCGCGCGCCTTGATGAAGCCGGTGCCGATGGCGGCGAGCAGCGCCTCGGGGCTGAACTGGGCGGCGATCCCGGTGGCCACGGCGGCCAGGGCGACGACCAGCAGCGGATTGAACCTCAGCACGAAGCCGACCACGATGACCAGCACGCCCAGCAGCGGCCAGAGGTTGACGGTGGTTTGCATAGGTGGATGTCTCCAGCGGGTCCACCGCGCTCCGGGCAGACGGTGCGGCGGACGGTAGGAAGCCGCGGGCGGCTTCGGCTGATCCAGGCAGTGCCCGCGGCACCGCTCGTTATTGTTGTCAGACGTCACTTGGCATAACGCCGGCTGGCATCTTTCGCCGCCGGCGGAGCTGGCGTCCAGCAAATAAAACTGTTCGCCGCCGATAGGGAAAAGCGGGGCAGACAAGACCGCCGGTGGGGGTAAAGTGGCGGGGTAGCCTTGTCGAGGTCCCCATGAATCTGCGCTTTCTCGATACCTTCGTCTGGGTCGCCCGCCTGGGCAGTTTCCGCCTGACGGCGGAAAAGCTATCCACCACCCAGGCGGCCATTTCCAGTCGCATCGCCGTGCTGGAGAGCGAACTGGGCGTGCAACTGTTCCTGCGCGACTCCCGCGGCGTGAGCCTGACCGCCGAGGGTCATCGGGTACTGGGCTACGCCGAGCGGATGCTGGCCACCCAGCGCGAGCTGCACGAGGCCCTGGGCCATGGCCAGACCCTGGAGGGCCGCCTGCGCATCGGGGTGATGGATACGGTGATCCACAGCTGGCTGGACCAGCTGATCGCCGCGGTCACCCAGACCTATCCGGCCATCGAGCTGGAATTGACCGCGGACACGGCGCTGAATCTGGCCGAGCAGCTGGCGCGGGGGCAGCTCGACCTGATCTTCCAGACCGATCTCCTGCGCGCCGAGGGCATCCGCAATCTGCACCTGGCCAGCTACCCGGTGCGCTGGCTGGTGGCCAGCGACAGCCACCTGGCGCGGCCCTACGCAAATCTGGCCGAACTGGCGGGCGAACGGCTGATCACCTTTTCCCGCCATTCCCGCCCGCACCAGGACATCCTCGGCCTGCTCCAGCGCGAAGGCATCGCCGAACCGCGGGTTTGCTGCATCAACTCGGTGGCGGCCATCATCAAGCTGATGGGCGAGGGCTTCGGCATCGGCGCCCTGCCGCCGGCCCTGGTGATCGAGGAATTGGCCCGCGGCAGTCTCATGCCCTTGCCGCTGGCCGGCCCGCCGCCCTTCGATGTCCAGGCCAGCTGGCATGGCGGCGCCGGCCTGGCGCTGAGCGAGGCGGTGGTGGCCCTGAGCCAGACGGTGGTGGCCGACTGGTGTACGCGGCTGGGGCCGGAGCGCGCCTTGCCGGTGCTGGTCTAGCCAAGGTGTTTCAACAGCTTCTTATCGCCAGCGCCCGGAATCTTTTGTTGGACAGCGGCGCTCCGGCTTTCCGACACTCGAGCTACCTTCTCAGAGGATCCTGTCATGCCCGCTCGCCTGCTGCTCAATTGCGATTCCGGTGAAAGCTACGGTGCCTGGTCCATGGGCGACGACGCCCATGCCATTCCCCTGGTCGACCAGGCCAACCTGGCCTGCGGCTTCCATGCCGCCGATCCCCTGACCATGCAGCGCGCCGTGACCCTGGCGGTGGCCAACGGCGTGCAGATCGGTGCCCATCCGGCCTATCCCGATCTGGTGGGCTTCGGTCGGCGGCCCATGGCCTGCACTCCGGCCGAGGTGGAAGCCATGATCCTCTACCAGATCGGCGCCCTCGACGCCTTCTGCCGCGCCGCAGGCGTACGCGTCGAGTACGTGAAGCCCCACGGCGCCCTCTACAACGCCCTGGTCAAGGACGATGCCCTGCTGAGCGCCGCGCTTTCCGCCTGCGCCCGCTATCGCCAGGGACTGCCGCTGATGGTGCTGGCCAAGGCCGACAATGATCGCGAGCGCCGGCTGGCCGAAGCCGCCGGGGTGCCGCTGCTGCTGGAAGCCTTCGCCGATCGCGCCTATCTGGCCGACGGCTCCCTGGCTCCGCGTGGCCAGGTCGGGGCTGTCCATCACGACCCCGAACGCATCCTCGCCCAGGCCGTCGCCATCGCCCGCGGCGAAGACTTTCCCGGTTTCGATGGCCAGCCCATGCGGCTGCAGGCCGACAGCCTCTGCGTGCATGGTGATAACGCCGAATCCCTGGCGGTACTACGGCGGCTGCGCGCCGCCCTGGACGCCCTATGATCGTCTGCAAGCCTTTTGGCGTTGCGGCGCTGCTGCTCGAACTGGCCGAGCATCCCGATGCCGAGCTGCCGCCGCGCATCGCCCGCCTGGGCGAGCGGATTCGCCAGCGCTTCGGCCCGGCGGTGACCGATCTGGTGGCGGGCTGGACCAGCCTGCTGGTGCACTACGATCCCCTGCAACTGACCCTGGCCGAGCTGCAGGCCGGCCTCGACCCCCTGCTGGCCGACTGGCCGGGCGCCGCGCCGGCGGGCGAGGGCGGGCGCCTGCACCAGGTGCCGACGCTCTATGCCGGCCCCGATCTGGCCGAGGTGGCCGAGCGCTGTGGCCTGAGCGAGGGCGAGGTCATCACTCTGCACAGCGGTCGTGACTATCAGGTGGGCGCCATCGGCTTCATGCCGGGCTTCGCCTTTCTTGGCGAACTGGACGAACGCCTGGCGCTGCCCCGGCGCAGCACGCCGCGGACCCACGTACCCGCCGGCAGCCTGGCCATCGCCGAGCGCCAGACCGCCGTCTATCCCCAGGCTTCGCCGGGCGGCTGGAATCTCATCGGTCGCTGCCTGTGGACGGTCTTCGATGCCCGGGCCGAGCCGCCGTGCCTGCTGGCACCCGGTGATCGGGTGCGCTTCGTACCCGTCGACGAAGCGGCCTTTCGCGCCCAGGGAGGTCAGCCATGAGCGGACTGCAGGTCATCAAACCCGGTCCCCTGACCCTGCTGCAGGATCTGGGGCGCCAGGGCTGGCAACACCTGGGGGTGGCGCCCTCGGGGCCCATGGACGGCCATGCCGCGCGCTGGGCCAGTCGCCTGGTGGGCAATCCGGTCGCGGCGCCGCTGCTGGAGATCGCCCTGGGCGGCGCCGAATTCGAGATCGAGACCGATACCTGGCTGGCGCTGACCGGTGCGCCGCTGGATGCCCGCCTGGATGGCGAGCCCCTGCCGGCCTGGTCGTGTTTTCCGGTAAGGGCTGGCGCGCGCTTGCGCCTGGGCTTCGCCCAGTCCGGGCAGCGCGCCTACCTGGCCGCCGCCGGTGGCGGCTTCCAGGCGCCGGCGACCCTGGGGAGCGTGGCCAGCAACCGGCGCGAAGGCCTGGGCGGGCTGGAAGGCCAGGGCGCGCCGCTGGCGGCCGGCCAGCGGCTGGGCTGCGCGGCGGTGAGCGCGCTGCATGCCCACGGCTGCGGCCCGGCCGCGCGTTTCGTGCCGGACTATCGCGAGGTGCCGACCCTGCGGGTGATCCTCGGTGGCGACGCCGAGGCCTTCGGCCCGGCGCAGCAGCAGGCGCTCTGCACCCAGTCCTGGCGCATCAGCCCGCAGTCCGATCGCATGGGCATCCGCCTGGCCGGCGAGGTGCCCCTGGCGCCCCCGCGTCGCCAGTGGTCGCTGGGCGTGGTGACCGGTGCCATCCAGGTGCCGCCCGATGGCCAGCCCATCGTGCTCATGGCCGATCGCCAGACCATGGGCGGCTATCCGCTGCTGGGCTTCATCCACCCGCTGGACCTGGCGCGCCTGGCCCAGTGCCCGGCCCATCACGAGGTGCGCTTCGCCCCGGTGGAGCTGGCCGAGGCCCAGGCCGAGTGGCGGCGGTTCCTGGCCTTCTTCGGCGGCTGACGATGCAACCGGTCACGGCTGAGGAATCTTGTCCGCTTCGATGAGTCGCACGCTCAGGGGCGACGCCGACTTCCCTTTCTCGGCGTCTGGCTTGAAACTTGCCTCACACGTCCCCCCGAGACGACCGACAAGAAGGAGCTGGAACCGGCGATGAAAACTCCCAAACGCATCGAGCCGCTGATCGAGGACGGCTTGGTCGATGAGGTGATACGGCCCCTGATGAGTGGCAAGGAAGCGGCGGTCTACGTGGTTCGCTGCGGCAGCCAGGTACGTTGCGCCAAGGTCTACAAGGAGGCCGACAAGCGCAGCTTCCGCCAGGCCGCCGAGTATCAGGAGGGGCGCAAGGTGCGTGGCAGTCGGGAAAACCGCGCCATGGCCAAGGGCTCCAAGTTCGGTCGCCGCGAGCGCGAGGACAACTGGCAGAACGCCGAGGTGACGGCGCTCTATCGCCTGGCCGATGCCGGGGTGCGGGTGCCCAAGCCCCACGACTTCCTCGATGGCGTGCTGCTGATGGACCTGGTCACCGACGGCAATGGCGAGGCCGCGCCGCGGCTCAACGACGTGACCCTCACCGCCGAGGAAGCGCTGCGCTACCACGAGCTGATGATCGGCCAGATCGTGCGCATGCTCTGCGCTGGCCTGGTCCACGGCGACCTTTCCGAATTCAACGTGCTGCTGGCCGAGGACGGCCCGGTGATCATCGACCTGCCCCAGGCGGTGGACGCCGCCGGCAACAACCACGCCTTCCGCCTGCTGGCGCGGGACGTGGAGAACATGGCGCTGTATTTCGGTCGCTTCGCCCCGGAATTGCGCAAGACCCGCTATGCGCCGGAGATGTGGGCGCTGTTCGAGAAGGGCGAGCTGTTCGCCAATACCCGCCTGACCGGCGAATTCGTCGAACGCGAAGGCCAGGCCGACGTCCATGCGGTGATGCGCGAGATCGAGGCCGCCCGGCGCGACGAGGAGCGTCGCCAGGCCGCGCGGCGCGAGCAGGACGAGCCCAGCGTGCGCGAAGAACCGCCGCCGCCCTGGCTAAGCTGATCGTTAAGTAGAACGATTAGCGCTGCGATGAGACGAACGGCCCCAGTGGTCGGGCGATGAACGGCGTCCTCCGGGCGCCAGCGCGCTAAACTGGGCACTGAACAGCACAGGACTCTTTTCATGCAAGGCCATCCGGACGTCATCAACTACCTCAACCAGCTGCTGCGCGGCGAGCTGGCGGCGCGCGACCAGTACTTCATCCACTCGCGGATGTACGAGGACTGGGGCCTGATGCGCCTGTACGAGCGGATCGGTCACGAGATGGAAGAGGAAACCCAGCACGCCGATGCCCTGCTGCGCCGCATCCTCTTCCTCGAGGGCACGCCGGACATGCGTCCCAACGCCATCACCGTCGGCCAGACCGTACCGGAGATGCTGCGCGCGGACCTGGCGCTGGAGTACGAGGTACGCGAAGCCCTGGCCCAGGGCGTGGCCCTGTGCAACCAGCACAAGGACTTCGTGACCCGCGAGATCCTGGTGGTGCAGCTGGAAGACACCGAGGAAGACCACGCCTACTGGCTGGAGCAGCAGCTGGGCCTGATCGACAAGATCGGTCTGCAGAACTACCTGCAATCGCAGATGAAGGGCGGCACCACGCCCCATGGCGCCGGCCTCTGAGGTCGGCCGAGCGGCGCCGCTGGGCGTCGCTCAGGACGTGCGGGCGTCGTCCTCCGGCGCCCGTGGCAGATAAAGTGAGATGCAGGTCCCCACGCCCGGCGTGGTGTCGACCTGGATCTGGCCACCCGACTGGTGCACGAAGCCGTGCACCATCGACAGGCCCAGTCCGGTGCCCTGACCCGGCGGCTTGGTGGTAAAGAAGGGATCGAAGATCCGCTCCAGGATCTCCGGCGCGATGCCGGTTCCGGTGTCGCTCACCTTGACTCTCACGTAATCGCCTGCTGGCAGGTCCTCCGGCCGCTCCGGCGCATCCTCCGGCAGATTGGCCGTGGACAGCCGCAGCTGGCCGCCCTGGGGCATGGCGTCCCGGGCGTTGATCGCCAGGTTGAGCAGGGCGCTTTCCAGTTGCACGGCATCGATCACCGTCGACCAGAGCGGCTCCGCCGGCTCGGCCTGCACCTCGATCGCCGGGCCGACGCTGCGGCGGATCAGCTCTTCCATGGCCAGCATCAGCTCGTTCACATCAGTGGGCTTGGGTTCCAGGGTCTGCCGCCGGGAAAAGGCCAGCAGCCGCTGGGTCAGGGAGGCCGCGCGTGCGGCGTAGGCCTGGGCGCCACCGAGCAGCCGGTCGAGCTGGTCGGTCCGGTGCTGCTGCAGGCGGCGCTCGATCAGCTCCAGGCTGCCGATGATGCCGGCCAGCAGGTTGTTGAAGTCGTGGGCGATGCCGCCGGTCAACTGGCCGATGGCCTCCATCTTCTGCGCCTGGTGCAGCGCCTGCTGCGCCTGGGTCAGTTCGGCGGTGCGCTCGATGACACGCTGTTCGAGGGTCTCGTTGGCGGTCCGCACCGCCTGGAACAGCTGGGCCTGCTCGATGGCGATGGCCGCGCGAGCGGCCAGGGCGACCATCAGGCGTTCGTGGCGGGCGTTGAAGCGCCCCGGCTCCGGATGGCCGAAGCCCAGCCCGCCCAGCACCGCGCCACTGCGGGCCACCACCGCGACGGCCAGATAGCTGCGCACCGGCAGCCGACTCGCGCGGCCTTGCGGCGCCAGGACGTGGCCGAGCTGTGGGTCGCTCGCCAGGTCGTCACTGCGGACCACGCCCGCGCTGCCCAGGGTGGTGACGAACAGGGTGGTGGCAGCGGATTCTCCGATCTGCTCGAAAAGGTCCCGCTCGACGCCGGACAGGGTGAAGCGCTGCAGACGTCCGCCACCTTCTTCATGGCGTTGATGAAAGTAGGCGCCGAATTCCGCGCCCGTCAACTCCACCCCGGCATCGGTCACGGTCTGCACCAGGTGCGCCAGATCCAGCTGGCTGGCCAACTCCGTGTCGATGCGCTTGAGGGCTTCGAGGGTGCGGGTTTCCTCGCGCAACTCGGCCTCGGCCTGCTTGCGGTCGCTGATGTCGACCAGGAATTCGAAGGCGCTGCCATCGGGCAGGCGCTTGGCGGCCACCAGCGCCCAGCCGGTCGAGCCGTCGCGGCGCCGATAGCTGCGCTCCTCGGGCGGCACCTGAGCGTCGGGGTGGGGCAGTAGCGGTGCGGGCCAGGCGATTCGCCCGGCGGCCAGGTCCTCGCGGTCGTGGCCGCTCATGCGCAGGAAGGCGTCATTGGCATCGATCAGCCGCCCCTCGGCATCGAAGCAGAGAGCGCCCACCGTCTCGATTTCCAGGGCGGTGCGGAAGCGTCGTTCGCTGGCCTCCAGCGCGGCGCGCGCCAGATGGGCTTCGGTGACGTCCTGCCCCTGGCAGAAGATGCCGATCACCTGGCCGGTTTCGTCGGTCAGGGGTTCGTAGATGAAATCCAGGTACAGGGTGCGGACCGGTTCGCCCGCGGTTTCCAGGCGCAGGGGCTGGTGCTCGGCGACGAAGCGGCGACCGCTGCGATAGACCTGTTCGAGCCACTCGAAATAGCCCTGATTGTGCAATTCGGGAAAGACCTCGCGCACCGTCAGGCCTTCGCGGGGCCGGCCATCGAACAGGCGGCTGTAGGCGACGTTGACGAAGTCGAAGACGTGATCCGGGCCGCGCACGATGGCGACGAAGCCGGGCGCCTGCTCGAACATCCGCCGCTGGCGGGCGGCATCGGCAGCGCGACGGCGCTCGTCGAGGATGCGCTGGGTGGTCTCGTGGCCCTGGTTGAAGATCCCGGCGATCTCGCCGCCTTCGCCACGGATCGGGGTGAAGCTGTAGTTCCAGTAGGTCTCGGTGACCACCCCCTGGCGCAGCATCGGCAGCAGCTGGTCGAACACCGAAAAGCCCTGGCCGCTGCTCAGGACCTGTCCGAACTGCGGCCCCACCACCGGCCAGATGTCCTGCCAGACCTCCTGCGCCGGGCGACCCAGGGCCCAGGGATGCCGCTCTGCGGGAATCGGCGCCCAGGCATCGTTGTAGAGCAGCAGCAGGTCGGGGCCCCAGTAGATGGCGGTGGGAAAGCTGGAATTCAGGCAGATGCTCAGTGCGGACCTGAGAGATTGCGGCCACTGAGAGGGCGGGCCCAGAGGGGATTCCGACCAGTCGTGACTGCGCAGCCGGGCGCCCATCTCGCCACCGCCGGCCAGAAAGTCCAGTTCGTTCCAGTCGGCAAGCTGCGCTGCCATCTATCGTGTCTCCCCACCCACCGCCGTAGTTCCAGCCGTTCAGACCACAATCGAACCGGAACTGCAGGACCAGGCGCGGATTTTTTCGGCCGCGGCCTTACAACCGGGGCGCATAGCGCTCGATGGCTTCGGGCAGGGCCCAGCCGGCGGCGAAGGCCAGCACCAGTACGACCAGGGGCAGCAGCACCCACCAGGTCCGCGGCGGGATCGGCTCCAGGCGATTGCCGCCGGTCTTCTGCAACAGCGCCAGGCTCAGGCCGCAGAAACCGCCGGCGAGCAGGGCGCCGGCCAGGATGTCGGTGGGCCAGTGCACGCCCAGGTAGACGCGGCTGAGGGCGATGAGCACCGCCGGCAGGGCAGCGATCACCAGCCAGGCGAGGCGCCCGCGCGGACCATAGCGGCGGCCGACGAGGATGCCCAGGGTCAGGAAGAAGGCGAAGGAGGCCGAGCTGTGGCCGCTGGGCAGGCTGTAGGTGGTCAGGGGTTCGGCGAGCACATCGGGGCGCGCGCGGGCCAGCAGATTCTTCAACTGGCCGTTGGCCAGAGCGGTCCCCAGGGTGGTGCCCAGGGCGAACAGCAGCGGGCGCCACTGGCGGAAGGCGGCCAGCACCAGGATCAGCACGGCCGCCAGGATCAGCTGGGTACGGAAATCGCCCATGCGGGTGATGACCACGGCAACCAGGTTGAGCCAGCCCTCGCGATGCTCCTGCACCAGCGCCATCAGGCCTTCGTCGAAGGCGCGCAGGTGGTGCCAGCCGAACAGCAGGGCCAGCAGCCCGGCCAGGCAGAGGGCGCCGCTGATCAGCGTGGTGCCGGCGCGCTCGCGCCAGGCACCATGGGCGATGACCGCCACCAGCACCGCGATGCCGCCGAGGATGATGCCGGCCTGCTGCCAGAAGCCTTCCGGCAAGGGTAGGCGGAAGGCCGCGCCAGTCACCCAGCCCGGGCCGAGGTAGGCGATGGACCAGCCGGCGGCGGCCACCAGGCTGACGCTGACGAATTTGACCAGGGGCATGTCCAGCATGCCGGCGATCAGCGGCAGCAGCGGGCGCAGCGGACCGATGAAGCGACCCACCAGCAGACTGGCCACGCCGTATCTGTGGATGAAGCCCTCGGCCGAGCCGATCCATTCCGGATGGGTGCGCAAGCCGGGCAGGCGGCGGATGCCTTCATGGAAGCGCCGACCGATGAAATAGGACACCGCATCGCCAAGGATGCCGCCCAGAAAGCCCAGCAGCAGGGTATCGAAGAGATTGAGCGCGCCATTGCCGGCGGCGACGGCCACGGCGAACAGGATCACCGTGCCGGGTACCACCAGCCCGGCCAGGGCCAGGCACTCGAGAAAGGAGATGATGAAGATGGCCACGCCCAGCCACTGGTGGTGCTGGTTGATCCACTGGGTCAGGCCGTCTAGCAGTTCCGTCATCGAAAGGCTTCCTGGGGGCTGGGGGTTGCGTCCTCAGACCCATGGGGAAAGCCTTGGTTGCCTCAAGGACGCGGATCGAGACGCAACGCCTCGGGGCCGGGGGATTGTAAATCGCGCTCGGGAATTTCCCAGACCAATAACTGTGGCGGGGTTTGTCGGAAGGCGGGACTGGCGAAATAGTCCCGTGCCGCACCGGCGAAATGCCCGCCGTCCTTGGCGAAACGCCCGACGCTGGCGCCCAGGGCCTGTTCCAGGAAGGGCAGGAAATTGGAATTGCGCGAGAAGGAGGTGCCGATGAGCGCGACGTTGGGCAGGTCCCCATCGCCGAACAGGTCATCGCTGGCGCCGGCCGCGGCGTGGCTGTCGACCTGGGTCAGGCGCAGCACCTCGGGGGTCGGCTGCAGGCGCGGCGGCAGCCAGTCCAGGCCGGCCAGGCGCACCAGGTCACCGGGTCGCGGTGCCGGCGCCAGCAGCGTACGCGTGAAGGCCCGTGCCGGGCTGGCCTGGAAGGGCAGCGCCTGGATGCGCAGCGCCAGGGCGCGGGCCGCGGCCTCGGCACCGGCCTCGTTCCAGTGGGTATCGGTGCGCAGGAAGGCGGCGCTGCCCAGGGGCGTGAGCGCCGTGGTCAGGTCGAGCACCGGTACCCGCGCGGCACTCAGCATCCGCGTCCAGTCGGCGACCCGATTGGCGAAGGCGACCGGGCGTCGCAGTCCGCACAGCTGGTCGGCGGCGATGCGACTCTTGTCCGGCACCACGGCGACCAGCAACTGGATGTGCCGGGCGGCCAGTTGCTGGCGCAGTTCGATCACCGTCTGGGCACGGGCCCGGGCATTGGCGGCGGCCTGGCGCGAGACCTCGAGTTCTTCGGCGAGAAACAGCCAGCCGGGGCAGCCCTGGCGCACCCGGGGTCCGCTGTCGCCCAGCAGCAGCCAGCTGGCGCCGCGTTCCAGGCGGGCGGCCGCTTCCGGCAACGGCGCCTTGGCCAGTTCCTTGGCGATGTGGTGGGTGATCTCGCCTTCGAGCAGGGCATGGCGATCCACCCTTTCCGGCCAGAGCGAAAGGCGATCGGTGAGCAGCGCCCAGGCGCAGGACAGCAGGCCGATCGCCAGGAACAGGGCGAAGACCACTCCGGCGAGCGGGGCCAGCCGCGCGCTGCTGGCGCTGGGCGGTTGCGGTGCGGGTGAGGGCGGCAGGGCGGGAGCGCTCATGACGGCGGCCTCAGAACTGGAAGTAGAGGAAGGGCACGGCTTCGCGACTGGCGATCAGCGCGAAGCAGAGCAGGAAGCCGGCCACCGGCCAGGCGGCGCCGAGGACGCGCAGCAGGGCGCTGTCGGGCAGGCGCGCCTCGATGCGCGCCTGCCACAACGGGGCCAGGATGCAGGCCACGCCCAGGCCGGCGGCCAGACCGTGCACCGGTCTCAGGGTCACGGCCAGGGCATCGCCGAGGGCGAAGCCGTGCAGACCGAACTGGCCGGCGTACAGCGACAGCGCCGTGGCGAAGTCCGGCGCGCGGAACAGCGTCCAGGCCAGGGCCACGAACAGCAGCGTCAGGCCATGGGCCAGGGGCCGCGGCAGCGGCCGGCCGCCGAGTTCGTCCCAGAGCCGGTCCAGGCACAGCGCCAGGCCGTGCAGCATGCCCCAGAGCAGGTAGTTCCAGCTGTCGCCACCGTGCCAGAGACCGGCGATGGCCATGGTCAGAAAGAGGTTGCGATAGGTGCGCCAGCGACCGCCGCGATTGCCGCCCAGGGAGATGTAGAGGTAGTCGCGCAGCCAGCTGGACAGCGACAGGTGCCAGCGCCGCCAGAAATCCTGGATGCTGCGGGCGAGATAGGGCCGGTTGAAGTTTTCCGGAAAGTGGAAGCCCAGCATCAGGCCCAGGCCGATGGCCATGGCGCTGTAGCCGGCGAAGTCGAAGAACAGTTGCAGCGAATAGGCCAGGCAACCGATCCAGGCGTCGACGAAGGACGGCTGGTCGAGGTGGAAGGCCACGTCCACCAGCGGCGACAGGGTGTCGGCTACCAGCACCTTCATGCACAGGCCGATCATGAAGCGGCGCGCGCCGAGGGCGAAGTTCTCGCGATTGAACCAGCGCTGGTTGAGTTCGCGGCGCACCCAGTCGTAGCGGATGATCGGGCCGGCGATGGAATGGCCGAACATGGAGATGTAGGTGGCGTAGTTGACGAAGCTGCGCTCCACCGGCACCACGTGGCGATGGACGTCCACCAGGTAGGAGATGGCCTGCAGCACGATAAAGGACAGCCCGGCCGGCAAGGCCACCTTCTGCCAGTCCAGCGGCAGGGCGCCGGCGGTCACCAGCACCTGGCTCCAGGTGGCGGCGACGATGTTGGCGTACTTGTACCAGCAGAGCACCGCCAGGTTGATCACGATCAGCCCGGCGAGCAGCTGCAGTCGGGTCCTCGAGCCTTCGCGCGCGCGATCCACCAGCAGCCCGCCGACCCAGGCCAGCAGCGCCAGGGCCATGTGCAGCAGCAAGAACAGCGGACTCAGCCAGCCATAGAACAGCCAGCTGCCCACCAGCAGCACCCCGTTGCGCCCGCCGGGCCGCGCCAGGGCGTAGACCAGCAGGAACAGCGGCAGGAAGAGGGTGAGGAATTCCAGCGAGGCGAAGACCATCGAGCGGCTGTCCTTAGTGGGCGATAGCGTCCTGGGTGGCGAGCAGCCGCGGACCGCTGGCGCCAGGCAGCAGCAGCACGCTGTAGCGCTCGCCGGCCCTGAGTTCGCCCAGGTCCAGCGCTGCGCCTGTGGCCTGGCCGGCGCAGGTCAGCTGCACCTTGAGCGCCACGGCGTTGAGACTGCGGCGCTGCAGGGTGCCGTCGGCCACGTCCTTGAAGATATCGGCATTGCGCCCGGCCGCCTGCAGGCCCGGGGTCGCGCACTGCGGATCCAGGCTGTAGAAGGCCAGCGAGGCCTTGAGCGCATTGAAGTCGTCGGGTTGCTCGCGTACCAGGCGCTGGACCAGCGGGGTGCCGGGCAGGACCACCAGGGTGGCGAATTCACCGGCGGCCACGGTCAGCTCCAGCGGGGCCTTGGCCGCGCCCTGGACCAGTTCGCCCTTGATCGCCTTGGTCGCCGGCACGGTCAGGTAATCCGACACCGGCTTGGCGGCCTCCAGCTGCAGCCGCGCGGCGGAGCCGGAGGCCTGCAGCGCCAGGGGCTGGCTGCCGGCGTTGACGAAGCGGAGGAAGGCCGAGTCTTCGCTGGGGCCGGTGGGATAGAGGGACACCTCGGCCTGGGCGACCCCGCCCACCAGCAGACCGAGCAGCAGCAGGGCCTTCACTGGGCGGCTCCCTTGAGCTTGTCGGCAGGCAGCTTGTTCAGAGCGTCGACGATGGCCGAACTCCAGGACTTGTAGCCCGGACCGGTCAGGTGCTGGCCGTCGATGGTGGCCCACTGGCCGGGCTTAGCGAAGCTCAGGGAGTCGATGTAGCTGCAGGGCGCGACGTTGCTGGCGAGGAAGCCGGACATCAGCTTGACCCGCTCGAAGGTCTTGCCGTACTTGCCGCCCTCGGTGCCCCAGGTCGGACCGACCCAGGCGCAGTGGGTCTTGGTGGCGGCGATGGCCTTGGTCAGGCTGGTGGTCTGCTGCCAGACCCAGGTCTTGGGAAAGCTGGGGTTGGTGTAGCTGGCCATGGTGTCGCCCATGACGATCAGCACCAGATCGGGCTTGTCGGCGGCGATGAGCTCGTTGATCGGCTGGGTCGCCGCCTTGCCGCCAAGCACCACGGCCTTGTCGCCGTTGCGCCGCTCGGCGCCACCGCAGGTGCCGGGGGTGACCTTGAGCCAGTCGCCGGCGTTGGTGCCGCAGATACCCAGGGTATGCACCTTGGCGCCCTGCTGCACCAGGCTGTCCTGCAGGGTGCCGATCAGGTAGTCGGGGGTGGCCAGATGGCTGTCGCCGATCATGAGAATGGTGAGGCCGGTGAGGAGGCTGGCTGCCATGGGAGCTCCGTGAATCAGTTGTCGTAGGGGGAACGATAGGGACTGACCGGCAGGGCGAGTGCACGGTCCTGGGGTTCCAGCGCATAGCGCAGATAGACGCCGCCATTGAGCTGTTGGAAATCGCGACCGTTGTCGACGCCGAGGTTGCCGCCGACGAACAGCTGGCGACCGAGCTGGTATTCGGTGGCGCCATAGAGGCTGTAGCCGAGACTGGTCTTGCTCTGGCCGCCATAGACCGCCGGGGCGCCGAGCGCCTGGCTCGCCGCGGCCTGCAGGCGGGCGTCGGTCGGGTAGAAGTCGGCGCCGTCCTGCTCGATGCGTTGCAGGCCCACCGCGCCGCGCAGCTGCCAGGTCCAGCGATCGGTGCGCTGCGACCAGGTCAGGGGGACGCCCAGGGCATAGAAGCGCTGCGGACTGAAGTAGCCGCCATGGCCATAGGTGAAGAAGGCCTGGTTGTTGTCGTAGGCGATGCCGGTAAGCGACAGGCCCAGGGTCAGGCGACTGTCTTCGCTGTTGATCAGGTAGCGGTACAGCCCGGTGCCCAGCTCGGTACGGCTGTTGTCGGCGACATGATTGCCCAGCAGCCGGTACCAGGAGGCATAGGCATAGGCACCGAACTGGCTGTCGTCGTAGCCGAGCTGGCCGCGCACGCCATTGGCGGTCACGCCACCCCATTGCTGGCCGGTGCGGGCGTCTTCGCTGCCGGCAAAGGAGGTCAGGCTGTCGATCACCGCCCGGCGCGAGGCCGAGAGGCTGTAGCGGCTGTGGTCGGTCAGCGGTCGCTCCAGGCTCACCCCGCCCACCGGAGTGGAATAGAGAAAGCCCAGGGGCGTGGTGCCGGCGTCGGCCTTGAGGCCGAGCTGGGGATCGCTGTAGGCCACCGCCAGGCCCACGCCGCTGTCGCTCTGGCTGCCCGGCGCGGCGTCCGGCGCGGCCTGGGTAGCGGCCGGGCCGCCACCGAAGCGACTGCGGGCGTCGCTGCCGACACTGCCGGCAGTCAGGCTGACCGGGGTGACTCGCACGGCCAGGCGCACATCGCCCAGCGGGAAGTCGATCTCCAGCGGCGCTTCCACGTCGGTGAGCTTGCCGAGGCCGCGTTCGTTGTCGTTGCTGCGCACCGTCAGGCCCTGGGTGATCCGCGCGCTGCGGGTCTGCAGCAGGTCGTCGAGGGCGCGCTCAGCTGCGCTGTCCTGCGGAGCGACGGGCGCATCCGCCAGCGGGGCGGCCTTGGCCGCCGCCAGCAACTGGTCGGCGGTCGGCGGAATGGCCTGGCTGGCCAGGGTGGCGCTGCCGCGGCGCGGGCCGAAGGGATTGGCCGGGGCGCTGGCCAGGGGTCGCGCGGTCTCGGCGTCGCGGCGCTCCACCGCCACCACCTGGCGCAGCAGCTCGGTGGCCCGACCGTCGCGACCCAGGGCGCGATAGAGGCGCGCGGCCTCGGTCAACACCCCGACGTCGTCGGCGCCCAGGGTGACGGCGCGTTCGAGGGCGCGCTCGGCATAGGCGTTGTCCCGGGCGCGCACGGCGGCATCGGCCGCACCCAGTTGCAGCCGGGGGTTGTCGGGGGCGCGGCGCAGCAGGGGTTCATAGAGGCGCAGCGCCTTGTCTGCCTCGCCATTGGCCAGGTACAGCCGCGCCAGGGCGGCGTTGGCCAGGTCATCGTCCGGGCGCTGGGCCAGGGCCGGCGCCAGGGTGTCGTAGGCGGTGACCAGATCGCCGCGCTCGCGCAACTGGTCGGCCTGACGCACCCGGTAGCGATAGAGCAGGTCGTCATAACCCTGGCGCTGCGCGGCGGTCAGGCGCTGTCCCTGCAGATCGTGCAGCAGGGCATTGACCTCGTCGTCGGCGCCACTGCGCAGCAGCACCTCGCCGTATTGCAGGCGCAGGGCGGGATCGGGCGTGCGTTCGCGGGCCAGGACATCGCGCAGCAGGCGCAGCCCGCGTTCCGGGTCACCGGCCTCGGCATAGGCCGCCGCCAGGCCACCCAGAGCGGCGGGGCGCTCGCCGGCTTGCGGCTCCAGGGCCGCCAGCTGGCGCCGCGCGGCCTGCTGCTGGCCGCGGCGGGCCAGGTCACGGGCGGCGCTTACCCGGGCATCGAAGTCGAGATCAGCGGCCAGCCCCGTCATGGCCGGCGTGCGCTGGGCCGGCGGGATGCGCCCGAGCAGCGCGCGCGCCGCGGCGGGATCCCGCTGCTCCAGGGCGAACAGGGCGCGGACATAGAGCGCTTCCGGGCGCTGGGGGTCCTTGGCCAGACCGCTGTCCAGGGTCTGGCGGGCGGCCGCCTCCTGACCCTGGCGCAGCTGCAGGCGGGCCAGGGCCAGCAGTGCCCAGACATCGTCCGGATCGGCGCGTCGGGCGTCTTCCAGGGCGCGACGGGCCCCCTGGAGATCGCCACGGCCCTCGGCCAGCTTGGCTTCCTGCAAGGCCTGGGTGGCCTTGAGCCGATCCAGGTTGCCGAGCCTGGCACGTTCGGCCGGGGTCAGGGTGTCGAGCAGGCGCAGGGCCTCGGCCGGACGCTCGCTCTCGGCGAGCAGATCGATCAGGCCCCGACGGGCTTCGAGATTGCGCGGATCCTGCTGCAGGATCCGTCGATAAGCGGCCTCGGCGGCGTCCAGCTGACCGGTCTGGGCCTGCAGTCCGGCCAGGGCCAGCGGTGCTTCCGGGCGCTTGGCGTCCAGCCGCAACGCCTGTTCCACGCGGGCACGGGCGGTGCTGAAGTCGTTGGCCTGCTGGGCCTTGCGGGCCTGGGCGAGCAGCGCCCAGTAGCGTACCTCGGCCAGCGGCGCCTGCCAGCGCGCCCCGCCCGGCTGACGGGTGGCGCGGTTCAGCAGCGCTTCGGCTTCGTCGAAGCGTTCCTGGCGCTGACGGACGATGCCCAGGCCGCCTAGGGCGTTGGCATCCTCCGGCGCCACCTTGAGGCGCGCCTGGAAGGCGCTTTCGGCAGCGCCCAGCTCATTGCGGCGCAAGGCTTCGATACCGCGGGCCAATTGCGGATCCAGACCGCCGCTGCGACTCAGGGTACGGCCCTTTTCCAGTTGGGCGCGCAACTCGGCGTCATCCGGGTGCTGGCGCAGATAGGCCTCGAACAGCGGTGCCTCGGCCGGACCGGGCGGACCGCTCCAGACCAGGGCCTGGCGCCAGTATTCGGCGGCTTCGCCACCGATGTCCTTGCGCGTGCTCAGCTCCGCCAGGGCCTGGATGCCGCGGCTGCGACTGGCCGGAAAGCGCGCCAGGTGCTTGGCCTGGATCAGCATCAGCGCCGGATCGCTGGGCTGCAGCTTGCGCAGACGCTCGATGCCCGGACCGGCTTCCTGCCAGCCATTGGGGGTGTAGGCGAGGATGTCGTAGTACTCCCGCGCCAGATCACCCTGGGGCAGGCGGCCACCAAACAGCTGACGATAGAGCGCCAGTGCCTGCACCGGCTTTTCTTCGCTGACCAGCTGGCGGGCATCCACCAGGCGCTGCGGATTGTCACCACTGGCCAGGGCGATGTCCTGCTCCAGCTGCAGGGCCTGCTGGGGCACGGGCTTGAGCGCCTGCAGGCGGCGCAGATAGGCCTGGGCGGCCGGCAGCCGGTTGGCCTGCACCTCGATCAGTCCCAGGCCGTACAGCGCCTCGGGCTGCTGCGCATCCAGTTCGAGCAACTTGTTCCAGGTCTCCTGGGCGCGGGGCGCATTCTTGCGCGCCTGCCAGAAGTGACCCTGCTCGAGGAGCAGCGCTTCGGGGGTACCGGCCGCCTGGGCCAGCGGCGGCAGCAGCAGACCGGTCAGCAGGGTAGCCAGCAGCGGTGCATGGTTCATGGTCTAGCGCTCCAGCCGCTGACGAGCGCGGGCGCGCAGCGCCGCATGGAGCAGGCCGGCCAGCAGGGCCACGCCCAGGGCGCTCAGGCCCAGCATCAGCAGCGGATGGCGAGCCAGTTGCCAGCGGACATAGAGCAGCGGCCCGAGGCTGCCGACGTGATAGGTCTCGTCGGCCACCAGGCTTTCCACCTGCTGGCCACGCACCGTGGCCAGGCTGCCCTGCAAGGCCTGGGCATAGTCTTCCCGGGTGGTCAGGGCGCGGCTGATGTCGGCCAGGCCCTCCGGGCGGGCGGCGACCAGGGCCACCACGCTGCGACCGCTCCTGAGCGGCGATTCGAAGCCGGTGACGAAGGCCGTACCGGCACCGCCACTGGCACTCAGGGCCGCGCGACTGCGCTCCAGGCTGGCCGCGTTGTCGCTGCCGAACCACTGGCGCACCTTGAACGCCAGGTCGGATACCTCGAAGCGCTGGCCGTTGCCGGTGAAGCCGGCGGGCAACTGGGCGGCCCAGCGTTGCAACAGCGGCTGGTCGGCGCCGCTGGCGATCAGCAGTAGATCCTTGTCGACCAGGCCGTCGACCTCGCCGGCACGGGCCAAGGTGACCGCGGTGGCGGGATAGCCGGTGGAGCTGCCGAAGCGGCCGAGCACATTGAGGTAGGTGTCGATCTCCGCCGCGCTGGGCGCATCGGGCAGGATCACCGCGGTTTCGCTCAGGTCCGCCAGGCGAGTGAAGGGAAAGCCACTGTCCTTGAACACGCCCAGGTTGGGCAGGGCGATGAAGTGCCGATAGCCGGAGAGATCCAGGGTCGAATCCGGTTCCAGGGTGCCGCGCATGTTGTCGATGATGACGTCGCGGCATTCGCCCTGCTTGAGGTAGTCGTACATGAAGCGGAATTGCAGGCGGGCCTGCAGCGCCTCGCCCTCCAGCGGCAGCCGCACCTCGGCTTCGCGCGGCAGTTCCTCGTCCTTGATCAGCCCCAGCAGGCCCTGGTCCAGGTGTTCCTGGGACGGCAGGGCGATGGACTGCACGAAGCGGTCGTTGAAACTTACCAGCAGCGAGGAATTGGTCGCCACCGGCTGTGGGGTGTAGCGGTACCTGAGGTGCAGCGGCAGCCCCTGGTTGCGCCAGAGGAACAGATCCGGCGGCAGCCTCAGCGGCACGCTCATGGTACCCGAGTCATAGCCGGAGACCGCCAGTTGCTTGGGCGTGGCCAGTTCGCCCAGGCGTACCGGTCGGTCGCTGGGCAGCCAGTTGGGCGCATCGTAGGGCTTGCGCGGTTGCAGCGCCTGCAGGGTGTCGAAGGTCATGCTCTGGCCGGAGAGGGTCTGGTGACCCAGGGCCACGGCGCTCGCGGCGCGCTTGAGTTCGTTGGCATCGCGGCCGGAGATCACCAGCAGCTGGCCCTGGGGATCGAAGGGGTTGGCCAGGATGTCGACCCGCGCCGTCGCCGGTGCCGGCAGACTCAGGCCCAAGGTCTTGGCGCGCTCTTCGCTGGTGACCAGCACCACCGCATTGCCCTTGGCCGGCAGGGCGTTCTGGCTGCTGGGAAAGCGGGCGCCGCGATAGCTGGCCAGGGCGCTGAACCAGGACGACAGGGTGCCGGCGGCCTCCAGGGTGCCGTTGTCGGCCGCACTGGCGATGACGAAGGGCAGTTCCAGCTGCCGGGCATCGCGGCGATCGAAGAACGGCTGCGGCAGGCGCGCCAGGTCCGGTGCCAGGTCCAGGCGACTGACCTGGATGTCCAGGCGGCTGCCATTGCTCACCTTGGCCCAGAGGCTGGAGTGCAGCGGGTCTTCGCACTGCATGGTGTAGTGGCCGATCAGCTGGATGCTCAGCCGGTTGAATTCGGTGATCAGCCGCGGCGGGATGTCCACCACCCGGGTCTGGGGCGTGCCGGCGCCTTCCTTGGGCAGCGGAATGCTGGCGGCGACCTCGTCGTTGACCAGCACATTGAGCTGGGACAACTCCGGCAGCAGCGCCGGGGAATAGGTGTAGTTCAGCGTCACCTTGGCGGCGCTGACGATCTCGTCGGCGCGAATGTCGAAGCCGACTCCGTCCCGGCTGTCGATGCCGCGCAGATTGAAGGGATAGACCGCGCCGAGCTGCTTGAAGCTGTTGTCGTAGCCGCTGCCGGCCACCGCCACCGGCGGCGCATTCTGGGCCAGGGCGAAGGCGGGCGCGGCACCCAGGGTGGCGAGCAGCAGGGGGGCGAGACGTAGCGACACGGTCATGGGCGGTCCAGGGAGGCGGAGGAGGAGGGCGCCGTGCGCCGGGAAGGTCGGCTCAGGCGCCAGACGTTGCGATTGAGATCGGCGATGCCGCGCAGGCCGATCTGACTGACCTCGCGCAGCGAGCCCAGCAGGGAATCCGGACGGTGATTGCCCCAGGCCTCGGCCCAGAGATCGGCGCGGGAAAAGGTCATGCGCACCAGCTCGCGCTGTTCGGTCACGCTGAGTTCGGCGAAGCGGGTGCCCACGGCGCCGGCGCGGCTGAAGGCCACGGTGGCCGGGAAGCGACGGCTGCGACCGTTGCGGCTGAGTTCGACCTCTACCGCGCTGCCCTCGGGCAGATGCAGGCCCGCGGGCAACTTCAGGCCGATGCCGCTCTGGGAAAAGTCCAGGGTGCTGCATTCCAGGCGGCTGCCATCGGCGAGCACGAGTCCGGCCGGCAGCGTGGCGGCCACCCGGGGTTCGGCGCGCACCTGGCGCGTCTCGCTGGCCACGGCCACCGCGGCACTGGCGATCACCAGGTTGTAGAGGGTCCAGACCAGGTTGATGGCGACCGTGGTCACCGCCTCGGGATCGCCTAGGAACAGCCGACCGATACCCACGCCCAGGCCGAGCAGATTGAGCGCCAGCAGCACGATGTAGGGACGCGCCAGCTCCCAGTCGAAGTAGTCGCTGGCGATGATGCCGCCCTTGTCGGTGACGTTGAACTTGCCCAGCCGCGGGTTGATCAGCGCCAGCAGCGTGGGCCTGAGGATGTACCAGGCCAGTACCGTCTCGTAGACCTCGTTCCAGAAGGAGTGGCGGAATTCGCCCTGGATGCGCGAGTTGGTCAGGTTCGAGTGCAGCACATGGGGCAGCACATAGCAGGTGATCAGCAGCGCCGAGGCATGGAAGATCTGCGCGCTGAACAGCAGATAGGCCAGCGGTGCGGTAAGGAACACCAGCCGCGGCAGGCCATAGAAGAAGTGCAGCATGGCGTTGAGGTAGCAGAGCCGCTGGCCGAGGGCGAGGCCCTTGCCCAGCAGCGGATTGTCCATGCGAAAGATCTGCGCCATGCCGCGGGCCCAGCGGATGCGCTGGGCGATATGGCGCGACAGGCTCTCGGTGGCCAGGCCGGCGGCCTGGGGAATGCCCAGGTAGGCGGTGTTGTAGCCGAGCCGGTTGAGCTTGAGCGCGGTGTGGGCGTCTTCGGTCACCGTCTCGGTGGCCACGCCGCCGACCTCTTCCAGCATGGTGCGCCGGATCACCGCGCAGGAGCCGCAGAAGAAGGTGGCGTTCCACAGGTCGTTGCCATCCTGCACCAGGCCGTAGAACAGCTCGCCCTCGTTGGGCACGGTGCGAAAGGTCTTGAGGTTCTTCTCGAAGGGATCCGGGGAAAAGAAGAAGTGCGGGGTCTGCAGCATGGCCAGCTGCGGGTCCTTGAGGAACCAGCCCAGGCAGACCTGCAGGAAGGAGCGGGTCGGCACGTGGTCGGCATCGAAGATGGCGATGTACTCGCCGTCGGTCACCTTGAGCGCCGCATTGAGATTGCCGGCCTTGGCGTGCTCGTTGTTCTCGCGCACCAGGTAGGAGACGCCGGCGGTCGCGCAGAAGTGGCGGAAGTCCTCGCGACGACCGTCATCGAGCACGTGCACCCGCAGCTTGTCGCGTGGCCAGTCGATGGCCTGGGCCGCCAGGATCGACAGCTTCACGATGCTCAGGGCTTCGTTGTAGGTGGGGATGAAGACGTCCACGGTGGGCCAGGCGGCCGGGTCGGCGGGCAGCGGGACCGGCGTGCGGCGCAGCGGCCAGATGGTCTGCAGATAGCCGAACACCAGCACCGCCAGGGCATAGAGTTCGGCGGCCACCAGCCCGTAGCCGAGCACCATTTCCAGCGGCGTCTCGAAGCCCAGGGTGCTGGTCAGACGCCAGTAGAGATAGCGCAGCGACGCCAGCAGCGACAGCAGGATCAGCGCGATCACCGGCAGCCGTCCGGGCAGTCGACGCAGCAACAAGGCCGCGCCGAAGCAGCCGACGGCGAACGCCGCCTGTTCTTCCAGCGCCAGGGGCACGCTCACCAGCAGGGCGCCCAGCAACGCGGCGGCCGTCCAGGCGAACAGCTGCAGCCACAGCGGCGCCGCGGGCGGCACCGGCTGGGCGTCGGCAGCGCGCGCCGCGCGGCGCTGGCGAACCTGTTCCAGGCGGTCGAGAAAGCTCATGGCTAGGCGCGCGCGGCGTGCTGCACGGGCGAGCGAAGATCGCCGAGCAAGGCCTCGCCCAGCTCGGCCAGGCCACGCGCCCAGGCGTCCTGGACGCTGGCCAGACCCTGGCCCAGGGCCAGGGCCTGCTCCAGATCGGGGCTTTCCGGCAGTACGCCCAGCAGGCGTTCGCCCCAGGATTGCGCCACGATGGCGGCGATGTCCTGGCTCAGGGGGCGGGCGGGATCGACCCGGTTGAGCAGGTGCAGCGGTGTGACCTGGCCGCTGCAACGCTGCCACTGACGTTCGAGGCGCGGCAGACTGGCGTAACCGGTCGCATCCGCGGTCGTCACCCCCAGGATCCGGGTGGCCAGGGCCAGGGCCTGACGACTCAGGGGCGTCGAGCCCGTGGGGCAGTCGAGGATCACCAGGGTATCGGCCGGGACGTCCAGCGCCTGCAGGCGGCGGGTCAGCCACTGGGTGTCGGTGGCCAGGGCCTGCTCCAGAGCCTGCAGATCCAGCTCGTCGGGGGCGCCAAAGGGCACCAGGCGCAGGCGCTCGTCCACCGCCAGGCAGACGGAAAGCGGCGCCCTGACCGAGCCGGTGGTGGACGACGCTTCCTGCAGCAGCAGCGAAGACAGCACGTTCTGACTGTCCAGCTCCACCAGCAGCACCGGCTGGCCGCTGCGGCTCAACGCCTGGGCCAGGCCCGCGGCGATGACTGTCTTGCCGGTGCCGCCCCGGGCCGACATCAGTGCCAGCACCGGACCGGTCAACCGCGGCAGCGTGCGACTCAGCGCCTGGTCCAGGGCGGCGACCGCCTGGTTGGCCTGGCGGCTGCTGTGCAGCTGCGCTAGCTGCCGCGACAGCGGGGGCAGGGCGTCCGGTTCAGCCTGAGCGGCCGCCTCGGCCACCGTGACGACCGCTTCGACCTGGGCGCTCGGCGCAGGCTGCGGCTGAGCTGCGGCTGGCAAGAGGGCTTCGTGGGGCACCGGCTCGGGGGCTTCGAACTCATGGTAGCGCTGGGGATCACCGCCGAAGGAGCGGAACAGATTGGCAATATCCAGCGAACGGACCATGGCGACTTCCGAAAAGGTGGAGGGTCTGCGTGAATGCTTGACGTCAAAATTATGGCTAAAAGCCATCAGGTGTCATTTTTGTGGATACTGTCACGCGGAGTTCGTGACGCACCAATTGAAAATGCGTATGCGGGCATCGAAGCGGAGCGAACGGATCGTCTCGCTTTTCAGCGCCGGCTCGCTTCAATGTTTAGATCACCTCGGGCACCCGTCAACGTCACGCCTGGCGCCGTGCGGACGAAAGGCATGACGCGGGGACGGGGCGGTCGCGGTGGCGACGAACGCGGGGACGAGCGGTCGTTTCGGCGGCGCTGGGCAGGGTGCGGCGGCTAGAAAAAAGGCCCGCGGGTGCGGGCCTTTTTTCTTATTCCTCGTTGCGCGAGCGGTAGGGCTGCGGCCGCGAGAGTTGCGGTCGGCCTTCCTGCTCTTCGAAGAAGTAGCGCAGATAGAGGTTGCCGTTGACGTCGCGCTCGTCCTGGGCGTTGTCCAGGCCCAGGCGACCGCCCAGGGCGAATTGCCCGCTGAGGCGGTATTCGCCATTGGCGGAAAGGCTGTAGGCCACGCCGGTCTTGCTCTTGCTGCCGTACTGGCCTTGGCCCGCGGCTTCCGCGGCGGCCTGCAGGGCGGCGTCGTCTGGATAGCGATCCGCGGCGTCCTGGCGAATGGTCTGCACGCCCAGCATGCCCTGCACCTGGTAGGCCCAGAGATCGCCGCGCTGCGCCCACACCAGGGGCACGCCGATGGCGAAGTAGCGCTGCGGGCTGAAGTAGCCGCCATGGCCGTAGGTCAGGTGGTTCTGGTTGTTGTCGTAGCCGATCGCGGTGGCCGAGAGGCCCACGGTGAACAGGCTGTCCGGGCCATTGCGCAGGTAGTAGTAGACGCCGGTGCCGATCTCGAAGCGGTCGTTGTCCTTGACGTCGTGGCCGGTCAGGCGATGGGCCGCGCCATAGATGTAGGAGCCGTAGCGACCGTCGTCGTATCTCAGCCGCGCCAGGCCGCCGTTGGCGGTGACGCCGCCCCACTCCTGGCCGGTGCGCGGATCGCGGATGCCTCCATAGGACGCCAGGGAATCGGTCACCGAACGGCGCGATACGCTCAGGGCATAGAGCAGGTTCTCGCTGAGGCTGCTCAGCGGGCGCTCCAGGGTCGCGCCGCCAACCACGGTGCTGTATCTCAGGCCCACCGGCGAGACGCCGATGTCGCCCTTGAGCCCGCGGCCCGCGTCTTCCACGGCGATGGACGCCGCCACGCCGTTTTCCTTCTGGCTGCCGTCGCTGCTGCTGTCGTTGATGCGCGTCGGGGTGACGCGCACGGCCAGGCGTTGGTCGCCGGCGGGGAAGGAGATCTCCAGCGGCGCGCTGACGGTGGTCTGGCGCGAACTGCCACTGGGATCGTAGCTGCGTACGCTGAGGCCCTGGGTGATGCGGATGCTGCGCTCGCGCTGCAGCTGGCCAAGGATCTGCTCGGTGGCCAGGGTGCTCGACAGGCTGCTGGTGGGCACCACGGACAGGTCGCTGAAGGGATTGTTGGCAGCCTTCTGCGCCTGCAGCGGATCGCTCCAGGCGTAGTCGGCGCTGCCGGCGTTGCCACCCGCGGCGGCCGGAACGGCGGCCAGGGCGTCATCGCTGCGGGTCTGGCCGGGCAGGGCGGCGAAGGGGTTGTCGCTGGCACCGGCGGCGCGGGCCGCGGATTCGCGATCCTTGCGCTCCACCTGGACCACCTGCTCCAGCAGGCCGGTGGCGGTACCGGCCATGCCGATGTCGCGGTAGAGCAGGGCGGCGCGGCGCAGCACCAGGGGATCGCTCTGGCCCAGCTTGACCGCCTGGTCCAGATACTGGCGGGCGGTGACGCTGTCCTGGGACTTGGCGGCGATCTCGGCGGCGCCCAGATAGAGTTCGGCGTCCTTCGGCTGGTCGCTGAGCACGTCGCGATAGAGCTGGCGCGCCTTCTGGGTGTCGCCGCTGGCCAGGTACATGCGCGCCAGGGCGGCCTGGGCGGCCTTGTCGTCAGGACGGGCCTTGAGCGCCGGGGCCAGGGTGTCGTAGGCGGCGGCCAGCTTGCCCTGGTCGGTGAGGCGATCGGCCTGACGGATGCGATAGCGGGCGAGGAGGTCGTCGTACTGCTGCTTCTCGCCGCTGTCGAGCACCACGCCCTGCAGGTCGCGCAGGACGTTGCCCACGGTCTGGTCCTGGTTCAGCTGCAGCTGGATGCTGGCGTAGTGCAGCTGCATGGCGGGCGCCGGGCGGGTATCGCCGGTGATCATCGGCTTGAGCAGGGCCAGGCCGTGCTCGGGATCGCCGGCGGTGGCGAAGGCCTCGGCCAGGTCGCCGATCAGATCCGGATTGCGACCGGCGCGGGCTTCCAGGCGCTGCATCAGGCTGCGCGCTTCCTCGCGGCGCCCCTGCTTGGCCAGGGCCACGGTCTCGGCCAGTTGTTCGTTGAAGGTGATGCGCGCGGCCAGGGCGTTCATGTCCGGCGAACGCTGGGCCTGGGGAATGCGCATCAGGGTCTGCATGGCGCGCGGGTATTCGCCCAGCTCGTTGGACAGCAGGGCGCTGGCATAGAGCACCTCGGGGCGCTGGGCGCCATCCTTGACCAGGCTGTCCACCAGGTCGCGGGCGGCGCGCGGCCGGCCCTGGCGGACCTCCAGGCGAGCCTGGGCCAGGCGCAGCCAGGGATCCTCCGGGGACTCCTGGCGCGCCTGTTCCAGCAAGCGCGAGGCACCCTGCAGATCGCCCCGCGCCTCGGCGGCTTCGGCTTCCTGCATGGCCTGGCCGGCGCGCAGGCGATCCAGGCCCTTGACCTGATTCTTGGCGCTCGGCTGCAGATTCTTGGTGAGTTGCAGGGCTTCCTCGGTGCGGCCCAGCTCGTTGAGCGCGGCGATGCGTCCGTAGTAGGCGTCGACGTTGGCCGGCTCGCGCATCAGCACCTGGCGGTAGGTGGCCTCGGCCAGTTCCCATTGGCGCTTCTGGCTCTGGATGCCGGCGAGGAACAGCTGCGCCTCGACCGCTTCGGGCTTCAGGCGGATGGCTTCCACGCTGAGATCCCGCGCCTGGTCCAGCTCGCGCTTGTTCTCGGCGGCATGGGCGCGTTCCAGCAGGTGGTGGTAGCGCGCCTCGTCCAGCGCCGGCTGCCAGGTCTTGCCGCCTTTCTGCACGGCCTGGGTCAGCAACTGCTCGGCATCGGTCCAGCGCTGCTGCGCCAGGCGGGCACTGCCCAGCTTGCCCAGGGCGTCCGGATCCTGGGGCGTCTTCTTCAGCTGGGCTTCCAGGGCCTGGACGGCGGCCGCGCTCGGCGCGGTGTCGGCAGCGGCGGCCCAGGTCGCGTCGGCATGAATCAGCAGGGCGAGCAGACCAAGGGACAAGGTGAGGTGCTTGGGCATGGTTCTTTCCGTGAAGACTGGTAGGCGTCGCTGCAGCACCTGGCGCAGAGCTGGGGACGATTTCGGCTATAAGGGAATAGCTGAACGCAAGCTGAACGGCAAATACAGCCGCGGATGATTCCCGACAGGCCGTGGCGAGTCAACCAAATCGAGCAGGCGAATGCCATCGCCAGGCCCCTCGGCGCTGGCCGCGCAGGGCCCGGCGACGCTATACTCTGCGGCTTTCCCACCGTCTTTCGCAGGCCGCCGACCATGACCGAGTCCGTCTCCGCCTACATGACCCGTCTTGGCCAGGCTGCCCGTGCCGCGTCGCGGGTCCTCGCGCGTACGTCCACTGGCCAGAAGAACCTGGCGCTGACCGCCATTGCCGACGCCCTGGGCGCCGATCGTGAAGGGTTGATCGCGGCCAACGCCGAGGATGTCGCGGCCGCCACGGCTGCGGGGCTCGAATCGGCGTTGCTGGATCGACTGACGCTGACGCCGGCGCGTATCGACGCGATGATCAACGGCCTCAAGCAGGTCGCCGCCTTGCCCGATCCGGTGGGTGCCGTTCGAGACCTGAGTGCCCGGCCGTCCGGGATCCAGATCGGCAAGATGCGCGTGCCGCTCGGGGTCATCGGCATCATCTATGAATCCCGGCCCAACGTGACGATCGACGCGGCCAGTCTCTGCCTGAAGTCAGGCAATGCCACCATTCTGCGCGGTGGTTCAGAAGCCATTCGCTCCAATCGCGCCATCGCCGCCTGCATTCAGCAAGGCCTGGCCAAGGTCGGCTTGCCCGCCGCTGCGGTCCAGGTGGTGGAAACCACCGACCGGGCTGCCGTCGGCGCCCTGATCACCATGCCCGAGTTCGTCGACGTCATCGTGCCGCGCGGTGGCAAGAATCTGATCGAACGCATCAGCAGCGATGCCCGCGTCCCGGTGATCAAGCACCTCGACGGTATCTGCCATGTCTATGTCGACGCGGCTGCGGATCTCGCCAAGGCCGAGTCCATCGCCTTGAACGCCAAGTGCTACCGCTATGGCATCTGCGGTGCCATGGAAACGCTGCTGGTCGATGCCCAGGTGGCCGAGGCCTTCCTGCCGGCCATGGCGCGCCGCTTCGAGGAGCAGGGCGTGGAACTGAGGGGCTGCGAGCGTACGCGCGATCTGATCCAGGCCGTGCCCGCCACCGAGGCCGACTGGTCTACCGAGTATCTCGCGCCCATTCTGTCGATTCGCATCGTCGAGGGTCTGGACCAGGCCATCGAGCACATCAACCACTACGGTTCCCATCACACCGATGCGATCGTGACGGAGAGCCTCGGTCGCTCGCGCCGCTTCCTGGCCGAAGTGGATTCCAGTTCGGTCATGGTCAACGCCCCGACCTGCTTCGCCGACGGCTTCGAATACGGCCTGGGCGCCGAAATCGGCATCTCCACCGACAAGCTGCACGCCCGCGGGCCGGTGGGCCTGGAAGGACTGACCAGCGAGAAATACGTGGTCTTCGGCGACGGTCACGTCCGCAGCTGATGAGCAGCCTGCCCACCCGCATCGGCTTGTTCGGCGGTACCTTCGATCCCGTGCACATCGGTCACCTGCGCGCGGCGCTGGAGGTGGCCGAGGCCCTGGCGCTGGACGAATTGCGGCTGATCCCCAGTGCCCGGCCGCCCCATCGCGAGGCGCCCAGCGTCTCCGCCGAGGATCGCCTGGCGATGGTGCGCCTGGCGGTGGCCGACGTCGCGACCCTGGTGGTCGATGACCGGGAACTGCGCCGGACGCGCCACTCCTATACCATAGAGACCCTGGAAAGCCTGCGCGCCGAACTCGGCGATGAGGTGCAGCTGTTGCTCATGCTGGGCTGGGACGCCTTCTGCGGCCTGCCGAGTTGGCACCGCTGGCGCGAGTTGCTGGAGCTGTGCCACATCCTGGTCCTGCAACGACCCGACGCCGACAGCGAGCCCTGCCAGGAATTGCGCGATTTCCTGGCGGCGCGCAGTCAGCCCGATCCCCAGGCCCTCAAGGGGCCGGGCGGGCAGATCACCTTTATCTGGCAGAACCCGCTCGCGGTGTCCGCCACCCAGATCCGCGGCCTCTTGGCCACCGGGAAGTCCATCCGCTTCCTGGTGCCCGATGCCGTGCTTGACTACATCCGGACGCACGGCCTCTATCCGGCGTCCTCCGAACCGAGGTAAGAGCTACACCATGCAAAGCGAACAACTCGTCCAGGTGGCCATCGCCGCCCTGGAAGACATGAAGGCCCAGGACATCATCTCCCTGGACGTGCGGGAAAAGACCAGCGTGACCGACATCATGGTCATCGCCAGCGGCACCTCCAGCCGCCACGTCAAGTCGCTGGCCGACAACGTGCTGGAAAAGGTCAAGCAGCAGGGCGTGCGCCCGCTGGGCAGCGAAGGCCTGGAAGGCGGCGAATGGGCGCTGCTCGACCTGGGCGACGTGGTCGTCCACGTGATGCTGCCGACCACCCGCGAGTTCTATGACCTCGAGCGCCTCTGGCGCGGTGCCGAGCAGAGCCGCGCCGCCCACGGCGAATAAGCCCGGTGCGCCTGCGTCTCATCGCCGTCGGCTCGCGCATGCCGCGCTGGGTCGAAGAGGGCTGGCACGAGTACGTCAAGCGTCTGCCGCCGGAACTGCCGCTGGAACTCGTCGAGATCCCGCTGCAGACCCGTGGCAAGAACGCCGACGTCGCCCGGCTGATCCGCCAGGAGGGTGAGGCCATGCTGGCCAAGGTGCAGCCGGGCGAGCGTGTGGTGACCCTGGAGGTCACCGGCAAGCCCTGGAGCACCGAGCAACTGGCTGAAACACTCCAGCAGTGGCGCCTGGAAGCCCGGACCGTCAACCTCATGGTCGGCGGTCCCGAGGGTCTCGCTCCCGAGGTGCAGGCGCGCAGCGAACAGCGCTGGTCGCTCTCGCCGCTGACCCTGCCGCATCCGCTGGTGCGCATCCTCGTCGGTGAGCAGCTCTATCGCGCCTGGACCGTACTGGCCGGCCATCCGTATCACAAGTAGTTCGTACCTGCGATGTCGCAACCCATACGCCTCAAGGACCACGAGAAAGACGCCCAGCTCGTCCGCGCCCGCGTGACCGTCGGGGCGGTGCTCTTTCTCGTGCTCGCCTGCGTACTGGTGGCGCGCATGTACTACCTGCAGGTCATCCAACACGACTACCACTCGACCCTGTCGGAAAACAACCGGGTCCATGTCCAGCCGATCCCGCCCACCCGCGGCCTGATCTACGACCGCAACGGCATCATCGTCGCCGACAACCGCCCCAGCTTCAGCCTGACCATCACCCGGGAGCGGGCCGACAACTGGCGGCAGACCCTCGATACCCTGGTGCAGGTCCTGGGCCTGACCGAGGAAGACCGCGAGCTGTTCGAAAAGCGCATGAAGCAGGGGCGGCGGCCGTTCGAGCCGGTGCCGGTGCTGTTCGAGCTGACCGAAGAGCAGATCGCCAAGATCGCCGTCAACCAGTTCCGCCTGCCCGGGGTCGAGGTGACGGCGCAGCTGGTGCGGCACTATCCCATGGGCGAGCACTTCGCCCATTCGGTGGGCTATGTCGGGCGGATCAACGAACAGGAGCTCAAGCGCCTGGATCCGGTCAACTACAGCGGCACCCACCACATCGGCAAGACCGGCGTGGAGCGCTTCTACGAGCCCGAACTGCACGGCGAGGTGGGCTACGAAGAGGTGGAGACCAACGCCCGTGGCCGGGTCCTGCGGGTGCTCAATCGCACCGACCCCAAGCCGGGCAAGGACATCGTCCTGACCATCGACTCGCGGCTGCAGGCCGCCGCCGAAGCCGCCCTGGGCGGACGTCGCGGGGCCATCGTCGCCATCCAGCCCAAGACCGGCGAGGTGCTGGCCATGGTCAGCCAGCCGAGCTACGACCCGAATCCCTTCGTCACCGGGATCAGCTTCAAGGAATATTCCGAGCTGCGCGACTCCATCGATCGCCCGCTCTACAACCGGGTGCTGCGCGGCCTCTATCCGCCCGGTTCGACCATCAAGCCGGCGGTGGCCATCGCCGGTCTCGACACCGGCGCCACCACGCCCCAGGCCAGGGTCTTCGACCCGGGCTACTACGAGTTGCCCAACTACGATCACAAGTACCGCAACTGGAACCACGGCGGCGACGGCTACGTGGACATGGATACGGCGCTGATGAGGTCCAACGACACCTACTTCTACGACCTCGCCCACAAGATCGGCATCGATCGCCTCTCCGAATACATGGGCAAGTTCGGCCTTGGCCAGAAGGTCGCCCTGGACATGTTCGAGGAAGCGCCGGGGCTGATGCCGTCGCGCCAGTGGAAGCGCGCCACCCGCCGCCAGGCCTGGTTCCCCGGCGAGACGCTGATCCTCGGGATCGGCCAGGGCTACATGCAGGTGACTCCGCTGCAACTGGCTCAGGTCACCTCGCTGATCGCCAGCCATGGCCAGTGGATCCGGCCGCACCTGGCCAAGACCCTCGACGGTCAGCCGCCGGCGGATCCCAACCCCATGCCCGACATCGACCTCAAGGACCCGAGCTACTGGGACAGAGCCATCCACGGCATGGAGATGGTGGTGCAGAATCCGCGCGGCACCGCCCACAAGCTCAACGTCGGTGCCCAGTACCGCATCGCCGGCAAGAGCGGTACCGCCCAGGTGGTCGCCATTCGCCAGAACGAGAAGTACAACTCGGCCGCGCTCAAGGAGCGCCACCGCGACCACGCCCTGTTCGTCGCCTTCGCCCCGGTGGACAATCCGCAGATCGCCGTGGCGGTGATGGTCGAGAACGGGGAGTCGGGTGGCGCCGTGGCCGGACCGGTCGCGCGTCAGGTGCTCGACGCCTGGCTGCTCGATGACCAGGGCCATCTCAAGGCCGAGTACGCCAAGCCGACTACCGCCGGGGCGACCGCCGCCGCGACCAAGGTGCAGCCATGAGTCTTGCTCCCAACTTCGATCGCACCATCCCCGAAGGGGACGTGATGAAGCGGCGCGCCACCCTGCTGCAGCGCCTGCACATCGACGGCCCCTTGCTGATCCTGCTGCTGATGCTCGGGGCGACCGGCCTGTTCGTCCTCTATTCCGCGGGCGGCCGCAATCTCGACCTGCTGTTCAAGCAGGCGAGTTCCTTCGGCCTCGGCCTGGTGGCCATGGCCGTCGTCGCCCAGCTCGAACCGCGCTTCATGGCGCGCTGGGTGCCCCTGGGCTACGTGATCGGCGTGGCCCTGCTGGTGGTGGTCGACGTCATGGGCCACAACGCCATGGGCGCCACCCGCTGGATCAACATTCCCGGGGTCATCCGCTTCCAGCCGTCGGAATTCATGAAGCTCTTGATGCCCATGATGATGGCCTGGTACCTGTCCAAGCGCAGCCTGCCGCCCAACTTCAAGCACAGCGTCATCAGCCTGTCGCTGGTGGTGGTGCCCTTCGTGCTGATCCTCGACCAGCCCGATCTCGGCACCGCCATGCTGGTACTGGCCTCGGGCGGCTTCGTGCTGTTCGTCGGCGGCCTGCAGTGGCGCTGGCTGATCGGCGCGGTGAGCGCCGCGGTGCCCCTGGCGGTGGCCATGTGGTTCTTTGTCCTGCACGACTACCAGAAGCGCCGGATCCTGACCTTCCTCGACCCGGAGATGGACCCCCTGGGCGCCGGCTGGAACATCATCCAGTCCAAGGCCGCCATCGGCTCGGGCGGGGTGTTCGGCAAGGGCTGGCTGCTGGGTACCCAGTCTCATCTGGATTTTTTGCCGGAAAGTCACACGGACTTTATCATTGCCGTCCTCGGCGAAGAGTTCGGCATGGTCGGCGTCTGCCTGCTGCTGGTGCTCTATCTGCTGCTCATCGGTCGCGGCCTGACCATCACGGTGCAGGCCCAGACGTTGTTCGGCAAGTTGCTCGCCGGCGGCGTGACCATGACCTTCTTCGTCTATGTCTTCGTCAACATCGGCATGGTCAGCGGCCTGCTCCCCGTGGTGGGCGTACCGCTGCCATTCATCAGCTATGGCGGCACCTCGGTGGTCACCTTGTTCACCGGGTTCGGAGTTTTGATGTCGATCCACACGCACCGCAAGTGGATTGCCCAGGTTTAACACGCAACAAAGAAGGGTTAGATGCCGACAATGGGATGGATGCGTCGCTGCCTGCTGAGCCTGGGGCTCGCGGGTGCGATGGGCGTGACGACCGGCGTCGTCGCGGGTGACTACGACGCGGCACCGCTGACGCGCGACTTCATCGCCGAGATGAGTCAGAGCTATGGCTTCGCCCCGGAACAGCTGCAGGCGCTGTTCGGCGAGGTCGAGCGCAAGCAGGCCATCCTCGACGCCATCTCGCGACCGGCCGAGCGGGTCAAGCCCTGGAGCGAATACCGCCCCATCTTCATCACCGATCGGCGCATCGCCCAGGGCGTCGACTTCTGGAAGGCCCACGAAGAGGCCCTGGCCCGCGCCGAGCGCGAATACGACGTGCCGGCCCAGTTCATCGTCGCCATCATCGGCGTGGAAACCTTCTACGGCCGCAACACCGGCAACTACCGGGTGCTGGATGCGCTCTCGACCCTGGCCTTCGACTATCCGCCGCGCGCGCCCTTCTTCCGTAGCCAGCTGCGCGAATTCCTGCTGCTCGCCCGCGAACAGCAGGTCGATCCGCTCAGCCTGACCGGTTCCTATGCCGGCGCCATGGGCCTGCCGCAATTCATGCCGGGCAGCTTCCGCGCCTATGCGGTGGACTTCGACGGCGACGGCCACATCAACATCTGGTCCGATCCCACCGACGCCATCGGCAGCGTGGCCAACTACTTCAAGCGCCACGGCTGGTCCGGACGCGGTCCCACCGCCATTCGCGCCCAGGTCAGCGGCGAGCGGGTGGAGGAGGGCGTGGTGGCCGGCATCGAGCCGGTCAAGAGCGTCGCCGAGTTGCGCGCCCTGGGCTGGAACGCCCAAGACCCTGCCCTGCGTGACGATTTGCGTGTAACCTCGTTCCGCCTCGACGGAGACAAGGGACCGGAGTACTGGATGGGCCTGCCCAATTTCTACGCCATTACCCGATACAACCGCAGCGTCATGTACGCCATGGCGGTGACCGATCTGGCCAATGCCATCGCCGAGCGCCATGCCGCCGAGGGTGCCAAGCCGTGATGCGCCTGACTGCCCTGGCGCGCCTGGCCGGTTGCCTGGGCCTCGGCCTGCTGCTGGTGAGCTGTTCCAGCCAGGCGCCCAAGCCGACCAGCAAGGGCGTGGCCGGACCGGGTGGCTACCTGCGTCCGCACCGTGACGGCGCGCCCTGGTGGGACGTGGACGTCAGCCGCATTCCCGACGCCGTGCCCATGCCCTACAACGGGCCGCTGAAGAACAATCCCTACACCGTGCTGGGCAAGACCTATTTCCCGCTGACCGATTCGCGCAACTACCGCGTGACCGGCACCGCGTCCTGGTACGGCACCAAGTTCCATGGTCAGGCCACCGCCAACGGCGAGACCTACGACCTCTATGGCATGACCGCGGCGCACAAGACCCTGCCGCTACCCAGCTACGTGCGGGTCACCAACCTGGACAACGGCCGCAGTGTGATCCTGCGCGTCAACGACCGCGGCCCCTTCTATTCCGACCGGGTCATCGACCTGTCCTTTGCCGCGGCCAAGAAGCTCGGCTACGCCGAGATCGGCACCGCCCGGGTCAGCGTCGAAGGCATAGATCCGCAGCAGTACTGGGCCCAGCGCGGCCAGGCGGTGCCCATGGTACTGGCCCAGCCGCGCCAGGCGCCGGTGGCCCAGAAGACCACCGAGACCCAGACCTTCGGCGCCATCGAGACCTATACGCCACCGGTCAACCAGCACGCCGAGCCGGTGACGCCCGCGGCCGTCGACGCAAAAAAAAACGTTTCTGTCCCAGCCGCTGGGCTCTATCTGCAGGTGGCGGCCTTCGCCAATCCGGACGCTGCGGAATTGCTCAAGGACAAGCTCAGCGACCTGACCGGTGCCCCGGTGTTCATCAGTTCGACGGTGCGCAACCAGCAGACCTTGCATCGGGTCCGCCTCGGACCGGTCCAGCCGGCTGAGGTTTCCCAGCTCCAGAACAGTGTACGCGTGGCCCGCCTGGGTCAGGCGTCTCTCGTGCAACCGGATTGAAGCAGGGATGCTTCATGACGCCCAGTCGCCGGCCCCAGCCGTCGTGATCCGCCTCGCGCGGATCGCCGTGGACCGTGCGGTCTGGGTCCGCTGCTCCTGCCATACCCCAACCTTTCAGAGATTCGGATGACAATCGCAAAACTCGCTCGACGCCTGCTCCTCCTAGTAACGATCGCCTGTGTCCCGGCCGTCTGGGCGGCCGAGACAATGGTTCCGGCGGCGCCCCAGCTGGCCGCCAAGGCCTGGATTCTCATGGATGCCAACAGCGGCGCCGTGCTCACCGAATCCAACTCCGACCAGCGCCTGCCGCCGGCCAGCCTGACCAAGCTGATGACCGCCTACATCGCCACCCTGGAAATCAACCGGGGTCGCATCAAGGAATCGGACATGGTCACCGTTAGCGAGCACGCCTGGCGTACCGGCGGTTCGCGGATGTTCATCAAGGTCGGCACCCAGGTGTCGGTCGGTGACCTGCTGCACGGCATCATCATCCAGTCCGGCAACGACGCCAGCGTCGCCCTGGCCGAGCACATCGCCGGCAGCGAAGACGCCTTCGCCGACATGATGAACACCACCGCGCAGAAGCTGGGCATGCAGAACACCCACTTCATGGACGCCACCGGCCTGCCGGATCCGAATCACTATTCCTCGGCCCACGACATGGCGATCCTGGCGCGCGCCATCATCAACGCCGATGCCCAGCACTACGCCATCTACTCCCAGAAGGAATTCTTCTGGAACAACATCAAGCAGCCCAACCGCAACCTCTTGCTGTGGCGCGACAAGACCGTCGACGGCCTGAAGACCGGCCACACCGACGAAGCCGGCTACTGCCTGGTGGCCTCGGCCGTGCGCGACGGCATGCGTCTGGTCGCCGTGGTCTTCGGCACCAACAGCGAACAGGCCCGCGCCGCCGAGACCCAGAAGCTGCTGACCTACGGTTTCCGCTTCTTCGAGACCCAGTCCTTCTACAAGAAGGGCACCGAGCTGGCCAAGGCGCCGGTATGGAAGGGTGACAGCCGCGAAGTCCAGGCCGGTCTGGCCAACGACCTGACCATGACCCTGCCGCGCGGTCAGGCCAAGAAGCTGCACGCCGAGATGGTGCTCAACCCGCAGCTGATCGCGCCCATCGCCCAGGGCCAGGTGATCGGCAAGGTCGAGGTGAAGCTGGATGACAAGGTGGTGCACACCGCCGACCTGGTCGCGCTGCAGCCGGTCGAGGAGGGTGGCCTCTTCCGTCGCCTGTGGGATAGCATTCGCCTGTTCTTCTACGGATTGTTCAACTGATCCGTCACCCTGGAAAGGCCCGCATCTGCGGGCCTTTCACCCCCTGCCGACAGAGCTCGGCCTGGAAGTCCGCATGACCGAAGACGTTAAACCCCCCAAGATCGAATTTCCCTGCCCGCGCTATCCGATCAAGGTGATCGGCGACGCCGGTGCCGATTTCGCCGAGCTGGTGCTCGACACCGTCCAGCGCCATGCCCCGGATCTGGATCGCGGCACCCTGGTGACCCGCGACAGTCGCAACGGCCGCTTCCTCTCCGTGCAGGTGCTCATCACCGCCACCGGCGTGGACCAGCTGCAGGCCATCCACCAGGACCTGCGCGCCACCGGCCGCGTGCACATGGTGATCTGATGACCACTCCCGCCCCGGCCAGCCTGGGCGTGCGCCGCTGGGGCCTGAGGCCCTACGAGGCGACCCTGGAGGCCATGCGCCGCTTCACCGATGAACGCGGCCCGGCCACTCCCGACGAACTCTGGCTGCTGCAGCACCCTGCGGTCTTCACCCAGGGCCAGGCCGGCAAGCCCGAGCACCTGCTCGCCGTGGGCGACATTCCGGTGGTGCAGGTCGATCGCGGCGGCCAGGTCACGTACCATGGTCCCGGTCAGCTCATCGCCTATGTGCTGCTGGATGTTCGCCGCAAGGGCCTGGGCGTGCGAGAATTGGTCAGCGCCATGGAAGACAGCCTGATCGCGCTGCTCGCCGACTGGGGCGTGCAGGCCGCGGCCCGAGCCGATGCGCCGGGTGTCTACGTGGACGGAGCCAAGATCGCCTCCCTCGGTCTGCGCATCCGCAATGGCCGGTCCTTCCACGGCCTGGCGCTCAATGTTGACATGGATCTGGCACCCTTCCGCCGGATCAACCCCTGCGGTTATGCCGGCCTGGCCATGACCCAGCTCCGCGATCTGGTGACCGGGCCACTAGCTTTCGACGAGGTCCGCGAGTCTCTGGTGCGTCACCTGAGTCTGCGCCTGGGCTACCCCGAACCGATCACCCTGGAATCGGATTGACATGACCACTACAGTACAAGACAGCGTCCAGACCCTTNCCCCGCCCGCCCGCCCCAACAAGGTGGAAGCCGGCGTCAAGTTGCGCGGCGCCGAAAAGGTCGCGCGCATCCCGGTAAAGATCATTCCCACCGAGGAGCTGCCGCGCAAGCCGGACTGGATCCGCGTGCGCATCCCGGTCACCCCCGAGGTCGAGCGCATCAAGCAGCTGCTGCGCAAGCACAAGCTGCACAGTGTCTGCGAAGAGGCGTCCTGCCCCAACCTGGGCGAGTGCTTCTCCGGTGGCACCGCCACCTTCATGATCATGGGTGACATCTGCACCCGTCGCTGCCCCTTCTGCGACGTCGGCCACGGTCGGCCGAAGCCGCTGGACGTGGACGAGCCGAAGAACCTGGCGGTGGCCATCGCCGACCTGGGTCTGAAGTACGTGGTGATCACCTCGGTGGACCGCGACGACCTGCGTGACGGCGGTGCCCAGCACTTCGTCGACTGCCTGCGCGAGATCCGCAAGCTGACCCCCGGCATCCAGCTGGAGACCCTGGTGCCGGACTATCGCGGTCGCATGGATGTCGCCCTGGCCATCACCGAGCAGGAGCCGCCGGATGTCTTCAACCACAACCTGGAGACCGTCCCGCGCCTGTACAAGGCCGCGCGCCCGGGTTCGGACTTCGAGTGGTCGCTGGACCTGCTGCAGAACTTCAAGAAGCGCGTGCCCCATGTGCCGACCAAGTCCGGTCTGATGCTGGGCCTGGGCGAGACCGACGAGGAAGTCATCGAGGTCATGCAGCGCATGCGCGAGCACGAGATCGACATGCTGACCCTCGGCCAGTACCTGCAGCCCTCGCGCAACCACCTGCCGGTGCAGCGCTTCGTCCACCCGGATACCTTCGCCTGGTACGCCGAGGAAGGCGCCAAGATGGGCTTCAAGAACGTCGCCTCCGGTCCCCTGGTACGTTCGTCCTACCACGCCGACCAGCAGGCGCACGGCACCAAGATCAACTGATCCTGGCGTCGTCATGAAAAAGGGCAGCCCCGTGGCTGCCCTTTTTCATGTTGGAGGCGGAGTCTCTAGCCCCACTCCGATCCGCGTCTAGCCCCCTCTCCCTTCGGGAGAGGGTTGGGGTGAGGGGAGAGTCCCGTTACCCGCGCAGCACGCCATCCACCAGCGCCTTGGCTTCTTCCTGGATACGCCCCAGGTGGGCTTCGCCCTCGAAGCTTTCGGCGTAGATCTTGTAGACGTCCTCGGTTCCGGAGGGGCGAGCGGCGAACCAGCCGTTTTCGGTGACTACCTTGAGGCCACCGATGGCGGCGCCGTTGCCGGGGGCCTCGGTGAGAATGGCAGTGATCGGCTGGCCGGCCAGCTCCTTGGCGGTGACCTGGGCGGCGGAGAGCTTGCTCAGCCGGGCCTTCTGCTCGCGGTCGGCGGCGGCGTCGATGCGCTGGTAGACCGGAGCGCCGAAGCGCTCGGTCAGGGCCTGGTAGCGCTCGCCTGGATCCTTGCCGGTCACGGCGGTGATTTCCGCGGCCAGCAGGCCGAGGATGATGCCGTCCTTGTCGGTGGACCAGGCGCCACCGGCCTTGCGCAGGAAGGAAGCCCCGGCGGATTCCTCGCCACCAAAGCCCAGGCTGCCATCCAGCAGGCCGTCGACGAACCACTTGAAGCCTACCGGCACTTCCACCACCTGGCGGCCGATGCCCTGGGCCACGCGGTCGATCATCGAGGAGGACACCAGGGTCTTGCCGATGCCGGCCTGTTGGCTCCACTGCGGGCGGTGGGTGAAGAGGTATTCGATGGCCACCGCCAGGTAGTGGTTGGGATTGAGCAGGCCCACCGAGCGGGCGACGATGCCGTGGCGGTCATGGTCGGTATCGCAGGCGAAGGACACGTCGAACCTGTCCTTGTTCTCGATCAGGCCGGCCATGGCGTGGGGCGAGCTGCAGTCCATGCGGATCTTGCCGTCCCAGTCCAGGCGCATGAAGCGGAAGGTCTGGTCGACGCGGGTCGACAGCACCTCCAGCGGCAGGCCATAGCGCTCGGCGATGCGCGGCCAGTAGTGCACCCCGGCGCCGCCCAGGGGATCGACGCCAAAGGTCAGGCCGGAGCCGCGGATGGCGTCCAGGTCGATGACCTGGCCCAGGCCGCTCACGTAGCTGTCGAGGAAATCGAATTTGTGGGTGGTGGCGGCCTTGAGCGCCTGGCGGTAGTCCATCCGCTTGACGCCGTCGAGACCGGCCACCAACAGGGCATTGGCGCGGTCCTGGATACTCTTGGTGACGTTGGTGTCGGCCGGGCCGCCATTGGTGGGGTTGTACTTGAAGCCGCCATCGGCCGGCGGATTGTGCGACGGGGTGATGACGATGCCGTCGGCCAGGCCCGAGCTACGGCCGGCGTTGTATTCGAGGATGGCGTTGGACAGTGCCGGGGTAGGGGTATAGCCCGGTTCGCCGTGGGTCTCGGCGCAGCCGGCGTCGATACGGACCTCCACGCCGTTGGCGGCGAGCACTTCCAAGGCGGAGATGAAGGCCGGTTCGGACAGCGCGTGGGTGTCCATGCCCATGAACAGCGGGCCATCGACGCCCTGGGCCTTGCGGTATTCGCAGATGGCCTGGGTGATGGCGAGAATGTGCCACTCGTTGAAGCTGCCCTTGAGCGAGGAACCGCGGTGCCCGGAGGTGCCGAAGGCGACCTGCTGACCCGGATCGCTGGGGTCGGGGCGATCGCTGTAGTAGCGTGCCACCAGGCGCGGCAGGTGGGTCAGGGTGTTCTCGTCGGGAAGGCGTCCTGCATTGGGAGCGAGCGTCATGAAAGCGTCCTGTATACGTCAGAAAGAGGCAGCGGTCAGGCACAAGGCCGGTTCTGAATGGGCAGCGCGGCGCGGCGACCATTAGATTACGCCCATAGACCGTGCTGCCCGTCGAAGGTGCAGCCTACACCGGCTGAACCTGACAGCGCTGTGACGGGTTCAGCCAAGATAGCCCAGGCGCAGCAGATAATGCAGGACGGCGTAGGCGCCCAACAGCAGCAATCCTCCAAAGAACAGGCGGCGGAACAGGCGTTCATCGAGACGCTGGCGCAGGCGCTGGCCCAGCGCCATGCCCAGGAGGGCCGGTAGCAGCAGCAGACTGGAAGCCCCCAGGCGCTCGACCGCCAGGGCGTCCTGCCACCAGAGGCCCATCAGCAGGGCCAGGGTGGCGACGGTGAAGGTCAGGCCCAGGGCCTCGATCAGCTGTTCCCTGTCCAGCGCCAGACTCTGCAGATAGGGCACCGCCGGCAGCACGAAGACCCCGGTCATGCCGGTGATCAGACCCGTGACGAAACCCACCAGCGGAGCGACCTTGCCCTCATGACGACCAGGCGCGGGCAGGCGCCAGCTCGTCCAGCCGACCAGGCCATAGGCGACCAGCACCGCGCCCAGCGCAGCGGCGAGTCCGGCGCCATCGCCTCCGGTCAGCAACGGGATACTGAGCAGGGTGCCGGGCACCAGGGCCAGTTGCAGCGGCAACAGGCGCTTGAACGTCGGCCAGGGCGAGGGGCCGGCGCAGAATTGCCAGACGTTGGTGAGCAGCGAGGGAATCAGCAGCAGGGCGGCGGCTTCGGCCGGCGTCATCAGCAGCGCCAGCAGGCTCATGGCCACGGTGGGCAGGCCCAGGCCCAGCACGCCCTTGGTCAGCCCCGCGAGCACGAAGATCAGGATACAGAGCAGCAGGGTCATGGTCGTCTCCGCGGGTGGAGGGGTTACCATGGCGTCCAGGACCGCAGGTGAGAAGCCGGGATTGGCGAAGGCTGCCTACGGTCGGCACAGAGGCTCTGCGGCGATGCGCTATGACCTGCTCGACCTGCGTCTGTTTCTCCATGTCGTGGCGGCGCGCAGCATCACCCTGGGCGCCGAACGGAGCCACCTGGCGCTGCCTTCCGCCAGTGCCCGCATCAAGGCCCTGGAAGACAGCCTGGGTACGCCGCTGCTGATCCGCCATGCGCGTGGGGTACGCCCCACCCCGGCCGGTCTGACCCTGGAGCGCCATGCCCGGGCGATCCTGCAGCGACTGGAGGACATGGACCAGGACCTCGCTGGCGCCGAGGCGGACAGCCGCACGCGGGTACGGCTGCTGGCCAATGGCGCCGCGGTGATGGAGCACCTTGATGCGCCCCTGGCCGATTTCCTCCAGGCGCAGCCCCGGGTGGACGTGGACGTCGAGGAGCTGCCCAGCCCGCGTATCGTGCTGGCGCTGCGTGAGGGGCGTGCCGACCTGGGGATCTTCGTCGCGGCGCCGGGGCTGGAAGGGCTACAGGTCCGGCCATTCCGGACGGATCCCCTGGTGCTGGTCACGGCGCCGGGTCGCCTGAGGCTCGAGGACGGCGAGGCGGTCGACTTCGCCCATCTGCTCGAGCAGCCCTTTGTCGGCCTGTCCCGCGGCAATGCTTTGCAACTGCATGTGGAAGCCCAGGCCGCGCAATGGGGGCGGGAGCTGGCGATCCGTATCCGGGTGCCGAGTGCGATCCAGGCCTGTGCCCTGGTCGCCGGTGGCCTGGGTGTGGCCATCCTGCCGGCCGCGAGTCTGCTCCGCGCAGGACCGGGCCTGGCGCTGGCCCGTCATCCGCTGAAGGACGCCTGGGCGCGTCGTGACCTGGTGGTGGGTTGCCGAGACTTCGCGGAGCTGGCGCCGGCGGCGACAGCTCTGCTGGAGGCGCTGGTGGGGGAGGTGGCGCGCCAGGGCTGACGGCGGACGCCCCTTTCCACGTGTGGATAAGGGGCGTCGTCAGGCCCTAGCCGCGCAGCTTGTCCAGCAGCTGATGGTTGGGATAGCCGTCGGCGGGCCAGCCCTGGGACTGCTGGTAGGCGCGGATGGCCTTGCGGGTGTTGGCGCCGATGATGCCGTCGGCGCTGCCCGGGTCGAGCCCCAGGGCGGCCAGGCGCTGTTGCAGCTCCACACGCTCGCTGCGGCTCAGCGGCAGGTCGTCGGTGGGCCAGCTGCCGGCGATCTGGCCGGCGTCGCGATAGCGCTCCGAGAGCAACGCCACGCCCAGGGCATAGGAGCTGGAGTTGTTGTACTTGAGGATGGTGCGGAAGTTATTGAACACCAGGAAGGCCGGGCCGCGATGGCCGGCGGGCAGCAGCAGCGAGGCGCTGTCGCTCGGCTGGGCGGCCGGTTGCGGCAGGCCGAGGCCCTGGATGCCCAGGGAGTTCCACTCGGCCAGGCTCTTGCGCACGCCCATGTCGGCCAGGCTGTAGTCGAAATTGGCCGGTACCCGGACCTCGTAGCCCCAGGGCTTGCCGTCCTGCCAGCCGGAGGCCTTGAGGTAGTTGGCGGTGGAGGCCAGGGCATCGGCGGTGGAGCCCCAGATGTCGCGGCGACCGTCGCCGTCGAAGTCCACCGCGTACTGGTCGTAGGTGGTGGGGATGAACTGGGTCTGGCCCATGGCGCCGGCCCAGGAGCCGATCATGCGGTCGGCGGTGACGTCGCCGTGCTGCAGGATGCCGAGGGCGGCGATGAGCTGATCCTGGGCGAAGTCCGGGCGGCGACCTTCGTAGGCGAGGGTGGCCAGGGAGCGGATGACGCCCTTGTTGCCCATGTTGTTGCCGTAGTTGCTCTCCATGCCCCAGAAGGCCATCAGGCGCGCCGGCTCGATGCCATAGCGGGCCTCCAGCGAGGCCAGCAGCCCGGCCTGCTGGATCAGCAGGCTCTTGCCGTTGCGCACCCGCAGCGGCGACACGGCGGATTCCAGGTATTCCCAGACCGGCTTGGTGAATTCCGGCTGGCTGCGGTCGGCGGCGATCACTGCCGGATCGGGTTGCACGCCGGCAAAGGCCTGGTCGAAGGTGGCGGCCGAGATGCCCCGGCCCAGGGCCAGGGTACGAAAGCGACTGCGCCATTGCTCGAAGCTTTCATCCGGCTGCGGCATGGCCTCGGCCGCCGAGGCGGGGGCATTGGCCGCGGGCGCGGGTTTGGACGAGGAGGGTGAAGAGGGCGCCGCGGAGGGCGTCGTCTGAGTCTGGGCGCAGGCGGCCAGGGCGGCGGTCAGCAGGGTGACCAGGGTTCCGGCGAGGAGGCCGCCGGTCTTGAATCCGCGGGTTTTCCCGAATTGCATCTGTCTCCACCGGACGTCTAGGCAGGAAGACTCACCTTAGCACGGCCCGGGTGCTGGCGTCTGGACGCGGCTTTCAGGCGGCCAGAAAGACCGAAGCCTTCTCGTCTTGCAACGAGAAGGCTTCGCGGCGGTAGCTGCCTTTGCCCTTGGCAGGCTTTTCCTGGCGGGCGCGATATCGGGGATCGCTGACGAGGACCTTGGCCTTGTTGGGGCCGCGGCTGTATTTCTTGGCCATGGTGCGTGCTCCGAGGGTTGGGGACTCCCCCTTGATGGGGGCGCGCCAGTCTATTGCAAGGGCCGTGGATTGCAAGGCGCGGCCAGCGTCAGGACCTGGGCAGGGCCAGCCGCTTGCCGGCGAGCGTCAGCGCCAGGCTGGCCAGGGTCAGCCAGACCTCGCCGGGTGCCTGGCCCTTGATCTGTTCGTCGGCGACCTGGGCTTCGCGCAGCAGGGCTTCCAGGCGGCGCGCACCCTGGCGCTGCAGGGCCCGACTGACCAGCGGCCGCCGCTTGTCCCACACCGGCGGTTTGACCTGGGTGAAGGCGCGCTCCAGCGGCGTGCCGCTTTCCTGCAGATGGGCGAGGTTGGCCAGCAGGCGCAGCTCCCGGGCCAGGGCCCAGAGCACTACGGCGGCTTCCACGCCTTCGCCGCGCAGGCCTTCGAGGATGCGCAGGGCATGTTCCGCATCGCCGGCCAGGGCGGCGTCCAGCAGGCCGAAGACGTCGTAGCGGGCACTGTCGGCCACCGAGGCGCGCACGGTCTCGGCATCCACCTGGGAGCCTTCGATGAGCAGGCGGAGCTTTTCGATCTCCTGGGCCGCGGCCAGCAGATTGCCTTCCACCCGCTCGGCGATCAGTTCGACCGCCTCGGGGGTGGCCGCCAGCCCCAGGCGCGACAGGCGCTGGTTGATCCACTGCGGCAGCTGCGCCAGTTCCACGGGCCAGATCTGCACGAATTGCGCCTGCGGGTGCTCCAGCAGGGCCTTGGCCCACTTGGTCTTCTGGGCGGCGGCATCCAGGCGCGGCAGGCTGATCAGCAGCAGGGTGTCTTCGGCGGGGCGGGCCAGGTAGTCGAGCAGGGCGGCGGAGCCCTTGTCGCCCGGCTTGCCGGTGGGCAGGCGCAATTCGAGGATGCGCTTCTGGGCGAACAGCGAGAGGCTGGCGCCGGCCTCATAGAGACGACCCCAGTCGAAACCGGCATCGACGTCGAAGACCTCGCGCTCGTCGAAGCCCTGGGCGCGGGCCGCGCCGCGAATGGCGTCGCTGGCTTCCTGGCAGAGCAGCGGCTCGTCGCCGCTGACGGCATAGACGGCGGCCAGCGAGCCCTGGAGCTGCTTGCCGAGCTGGTTGGCGTTGAGTTTCATGCTGAACCGGAAGGGCAAACCGGAGCCTTGCGGCTCCGGATGCGGCGCTTAGCGCGCGGGGGTGGGGATTTCGATCGGCGACTGCTGCGGCGGGGCGGACTCGCGGGCGCGGCGGTCGGCTTCGGCCTTGGCGGCGGCACGGGCATCGGCGTCGCGCTGCAGCTTCTCCAGGCGCTCCGGCGTCACGGCCTGCAGGCGGGCGGCCAGCTGTTGCACCAGCTCGCGACGCATTTCGCGGCGCAACTGGTCCTTCTGCTGTTCGGAACCAACGATGTTGTTCTGGTCGGTCACGTAGTAGCGCTGGGTTTCCAGGTAGTCGCTGACCAGCACCGCCTGGTTCTTGCCAATGATGCTGTAGGGCTGACGGGTGGTCAGCTCGACCTCGGCACTGCGGGCGCCGCTGGTGTAGCTGGCGGTGCGCTCGCTCTGGGCTTCGCCGCCCAGATCCAGGGTGTAGGGCGCGCCCGAGGTGACCCGCACATGGGCGTCGTCCAGCATGTCGCGGACGTCCTTGACGGTCTGACCATAGGCGTCGCGCGCCGTCAGGTTCAGCTCGGTGAGGCTCAGGCGGGTTTCGCCGGTGCCACGCAGCTGGAAGCCGCAGGCGGTCAGCAGGGTCGCCAGGCCGACTACCGCAAGGCCGGGGAGAATCCGTTTCTTCATCTGTTGTCTGCTCCGTTCGCGTGTCTTAGTTGGCGACGATGTTGACCAGTTTACCCGGGACCACGACGACCTTGCGGATGGTCAGACCCTCGGTGAAGCGTGCCACGTTCTCGTTGGCGCGGGCGGCGGCCTCGATGGCCTCGCGGCTGGCATCGGCCGGTACTTCGATCTGGCCGCGCAGCTTGCCGTTCACCTGGATGACGATCTGCAGGCTGTCCTGCACCAGGGCGCTCTCGTCCACCTGCGGCCAGCGGGCGTCGATGACCGCGTCGCTGTGGCCCAGTTGCTGCCAGAGACCGTGGGCGATGTGCGGGGTGATGGGCGCCAGCAGCAGGGTGACGGCCTCCAGGCCTTCCTGCAGCAGACGGCGATCGGTGTCGCTGTCCTGGGCGGCCTTTTCCAGCACATTCATCAGGGTCATGACCGCGGCGATGGCGGTGTTGAACTTGTGATGCTGACCGATATCCTGGCTGGCCTGGCGGATGGCCAGGTGGATGGCACGGCGGACGTCCTTCTGGGCGGGCGACAGCTCGCCGAGGGCGCCGGCAGTCGGCAGGCCCTGGCTCACGTGGGCCTGGGCCAGACGCCAGACGCGGCGCAGGAAGCGGCTCGCACCCTCGACGCCGGAATCGGACCACTCCAGGCTCATGTCCGGCGGCGAGGCGAACATCATGAACAGGCGGCAGGTGTCGGCGCCGTACTGGTCGATCATCGCCTGGGGATCGACGCCGTTGTTCTTCGACTTGGACATCTTCTCGACGCCACCGATTTCCACCGGCTGGCCGTCGCTCTTCAGGCGCGCCCCGATCACCTTGGCCTTGGCGTCGCGTTCCACCTCGACATCGGCCGGGTTGAACCAGTCCTTGCTGCCGTTGGGATTGGTGCGGTAGTAGGTCTCGGCCACCACCATGCCCTGGGTCAGCAGATTCTCGAAGGGCTCGTCGGAATCGATCAGGCCCTGGTCGCGCATCAGCTTGTGGAAGAAGCGCGAGTAGAGCAGGTGCAGGATGGCGTGCTCGATGCCGCCGATGTACTGGTCGACGGGTAGCCAGTAGTTGGCCTCTTCCTTGTCCAGCATGCCGCCGGTGAAATTCGGCGAGGCATAGCGGGCGAAGTACCAGGAGCTCTCGACGAAGGTGTCCATGGTGTCGGTTTCGCGACGGGCCGGCTGGCCGTTGCGCGGATCGACGGTCTCGTAGAATTCCGGCATGCGCGCCAGGGGCGAGCCGGCGCCGTCCGGCACCACGTCCTCGGGCAGCACCACCGGCAGCAGGTCGGCCGGCACCGGAATATCGACGCCATCGTCGCCGTGGATGATGGGGATCGGGCAGCCCCAGTAGCGCTGGCGGCTGATGCCCCAGTCGCGCAGGCGGAACTGGGTGCGCGGCTGGCCCAGGCCCTTGGCCTGCAGATCGGCGCCGATGGCGTCGAAGGCGGCGTCGTAGGCGAGGTTGTCGTAGGCACCGGAATTGATCAGGAAGCCTTCCTTGCTGCCGTACCAGTCCTTCCACTGCACCGGGTCGAACTGGTAGCGCTCGTATTCCTCGGGGCTGTAGTCGTCCGGATTGGCCAGCACCTGGGTGGCCTCGGCGGTATCCACCACCTGGACGATGGGCAACTGGTACTTATTGGCGAATTCGAAGTCACGCTCGTCGTGACCGGGCACGGCCATGACCGCGCCGTCGCCGTAGTGCATCAGCACATAGTTGGCGACCCATACCGGCAGGCGGGCGTCGGTCAGCGGATGACGGACGAACAGGCCGGTGTCCAGGCCCTTCTTCTCCTGGGTGGCGATGTCGGCTTCGGCGACGCCGCCGCGCTTGCACTCGTCGATGAAGGCCTGCAGCTCGGCATTGCCCTGGGCGGCCTGGGTGGCCAGCGGGTGTTCCGCGGCCACGGCGACATAGGTGGCGCCGAGCAGGGTGTCGGGGCGGGTGGTGAAGACCTTCAGGGTACCTTCGGCGCCGATGCTGTCCTGGTCATAGGGGAATTGCACCTCCATGCCGCGGGACTTGCCGATCCAGTTGCGCTGCATGGTCTTGACCTGCTCTGGCCAGCCGGGCAGGCCGTCGAGGGAGGTCAGCAGCTCTTCCGCATAGTCGGTGATGCGGAAGTAGTACATGGGGATCTCGCGCTTCTCGATCAGCGCACCGCTGCGCCAGCCGCGGCCGTCGATGACCTGCTCGTTGGCCAGGACGGTCTGGTCCACCGGGTCCCAGTTCACCGTGCCGTTCTTGCGGTAGATGATGCCCTTCTCGAACAACTGGGTGAACAGCCACTGCTCCCAGCGATAGTAGTCGGGCTTGCAGGTGGTGACCTCGCGGGACCAGTCGATCGCCAGACCCAGGCTCTGCAGCTGGGACTTCATGTAGGCGATGTTCTCGTAGGTCCACTTGGCGGGGGCCACGCCGTTCTTCATGGCGGCGTTTTCCGCGGGCATGCCGAAGGCGTCCCAGCCCATGGGCTGCAGGACGTTCTTGCCCAGCATCCGCTGGTAGCGGGCGATGACGTCGCCGATGGTGTAGTTGCGCACGTGCCCCATGTGCAGCTTGCCGCTGGGGTAGGGGAACATCGACAGGCAGTAGAACTTCTCCTGGCCCGGGCGCATGGTGGCCTTGAAGGACAGATTCTGGTCCCAGAAGGACTGGGCGGCGGCTTCTATTTCGCGGGGCTGATAGTGTTCGTGCATGGGCGTGTCGAGGGCTGCAGAGGCGTTTGATCGAGCCGCCAAGCATACATGACCCCCCGAGCGCGGGGAAATGTCCCGGTCCGCCGCTTGTTTCGCACTCCGGGGGAGGCAGGGTTGGAAGGGCCGTACTAGGCTGTTCAAACGTCCGTTCAATTATTCGGGAGGATGATCGCCATCATGGGAAAGTTTCGACGCGAGTCCGAAAAGCTGCCCGTCGACGTGCGCCTGCAACGGCGCCTGGCGCTGGCGCTGGATGAGGCGGCTACCCAGGAGCGCCTCTATGACAAAGCCGATGAGGAAGTCGAGGTGCAGGGCCTGAGTCCGGCCGAATACGCCCTGGTCAAGCGCTGGCTGGCGCGCCATCAGGCGGCCGACGCCGCCATGGCCTGCTGCCTGGGCTGTGGCCGGGTCCAGCCGGCGGGTGCCTTCTGCCCGCGGTGTCAGGGCCGACGACTGCTGGTCGAGAGTCCTTCTGCCCCGGTCGGCGCTCCCCTACACTAGGCGCCGCCGCGACCCGGAGGTCGCCCCCGACCGGAGGGACCATGGGTCTGCGCTATTTCTTCAAGCAGCTGCTGCTGCCACCGGGCGGCCTGCTGCTGCTCCTGTTGCTGGGCTGGTGGCTGCGTCGTCGCTATCCGCGCCTGGGGCTGGTCTGCTTCCTGGGCGGTCTGCTGGGCCTCTGGGCCAGCACCCTGCCGGTCGTGGTGGAAACGGGTGGACGCCTGCTGGAGCGCGATGCCGCGCTGCCCGAGGTGCGCTGGGCGGACCTTGCGCAGCAGGCCGACGCCATCGTGGTGCTGGGCGCCGGTCGCGAAGTGGACGATCCGGGCTGGGCGGGCGATGCCGCCAGCCACCTGGCGGTGGAGCGGCTGCGCTATGCGGCGCGGCTGGCCAAGGCCAGCGGCCTGCCGGTGCTGATCACCGGGGGCTCGCCCCATGACCGTCCACTGAGCGAGGCGGCGCTGATGACCGAGGTGATGGAACGCGACCTGGGGGTGCCGGTGCGCTGGCAGGAAGGGGGCAGTCGCACCACCTGGGAAAACGCCACCCTGAGTGCGCCGCTGCTGCGCGAGGCCGGGGTCAAGCGGGTGGTGCTGGTGACCCAGGCCTATCACATGGCTCGTTCGCGCTGGTGTTTCGAACGGCAGGGCTTCGCCGTGGTGGCCGCGCCCATGGGCTTTATCGGCGTCGTCAATGCCCGGCCCTTCGGTGGCTGGCTACCGGAAGCCAAGGCGGTCGAGCAGACCGCCCAGTTGCTCAACGAGGCTGCCGGACTACTTCTCTATCCGCTCGCCTATCGCTGACGCGCGCCTAGCTCTGGGTGACCACCAGCGGCGTCTCTTCCGGGCGATCCTGCCGACGCATTAGCAGACCCCAGAGCAGCACCAGGGCGGAAAAGATCCCCAGCGGCCAGAGGCGGTAGTGCAGATAGGGCGTCAGGCCGTCCATGGGCACCACGGTGCCCTGCAGCACGCCGACCTCGAAGGCCGGGATCTGCCGGCTGATGCGACCGAAGGGATCGACCAGGGCGGTAATGCCGTCGTTGGTGACCCGTACCAGCCAGCGCCCGCTTTCCAGGGCGCGCATCTGCGCCATCTGCAGGTGCTGTTGCGGTCCGATGGACTTGCCGAACCAGGTGTCGTTGCTGATGGTGAGCAGCAGCTGACTCCGGGCCGCCATGCTGGCGACGAATTCCGGATAGACCACCTCGTAGCAGATGTAGGGCGCCACGCGATAGCCCTTCACCAGCAGCGGTTCCTGCTGCTCGGGACCACGGACGAAGTCGGACATGGGCAGGTCGAAGAAGCCGATCAGGCCGCGCAAGTAGTCCTGCAGCGGCACGTATTCGCCAAAGGGCACCAGCTTCTGCTTGTAGTAGGTGCCCGAGCCGTTGCCGACCGCGGTGATGCTGTTGAAATAGCGCGAATCGCCGTCGGCGTCGCGTTCCCGCGCCGGCAGGCCGGTCACCAGGGCGCCGCCATGGGCCGCCACCTGGGCGCCTTCGGCGGCGAGGAAGTCACTGACGTATTCGCGCAGCACGGGAATGGCGTTTTCCGGCCAGACCACGAGGTCGGCATCGGTCTGCTCGGCGGTGCGGTCGCGATAGAGCGCCAGGGTGGCGCGGGCGTGGTCGGGATTCCACTTGAGTTCCTGGGCGATGTTGCCCTGGACCCCGGCGACCTTGAGCGGCGCGCCGGCGGGTTGCGTCCAGACCTGGCCCTTGAAGACGTCGCCGGCCACCCACGGCAGGGCCACCAGCACCAGGCCCGCGACCAGGGCGAGCGGCCACATGATCAGGCGCGGGGCGTTGACCAGCAGCGCTGCGGTAAAGGCCAGCGCGGCGGAGATCAGCCAGACGCCACCCAGCGGCGCCAGGCCCTGCAGGGGGCCGTTGAGCTGGCTGTAGCCGAGCAGCAGCCAGGGAAAGCCGGTCAGCGCCCAGCTGCGGAACAGTTCCAGGGCGAACCAGAGGCCGGCAAAGGTGAGGGCGTCGCCCAGGGGCGCCTGGTTGCGTCTCAGGCACAGCGCCCAGAGCGCGGCCGGCAGGGCGAAGAACAGGGCGATACCGGCGCAGAAGCCTACGGTGAGAAAGAGCGCCAGGGGTACCGGCGCGGCGCCATAGGTGTGGATGCTGACGTAGATCCAGCTGGTGCCGGCGAGAAAGGCGCCGAAGCCGTAGCACCAGCCGCGCAGCAGGGCGCGCCAGACACCAAGACCCTTGAGGCCCAGGTAGAAGAGGGCGGCGGACAGCAGCGCCAGCGGCCAGATGTTGAAGGGGGCCAGCGCCAGGGGCGTGAGGGCACCAGCGAAGAGCGCCAGAAGGTTGCCCTTCCAGCCGGGTTGAGAGATCCAGCGCATCGAAAATCCTTGGTCCGATCGAGGCTGCGCAAGCTTACTCGCCGCCGCGGGGGAGTGCCAAAGGCGTGTGCGGGGAGCGAGGCAGATCGCAGTCCGGGTGAAGAAAGGGAGTGTTCAGGCGAAGGGCAATCGCGGCCATGGGCCGCTCCTACAGGATGTCAAGCTCTTGTAGGAGCGGCCCATGGCCGCGATTAAACAATCCCTGAAGGGGGAGAGGGGGTAAGGGCGCTACCGATTGACCGGGGTCACGCGCAGCAGGTGGATGCGGCGGCCGTCGGCGTTGAGCACGCGGAAGCGGAAGTCGTCGATCACCGTTTCCTCGTTGCGCTTGGGCAGGTGACCCAGGCGATTCATCACCAGGCCACCGGCGGTGTCGGCCTCGGCATCGGCGAAACGGGTTTCCAGGGTTTCGTTGAGGGTCTCGATGGGGGTGAGCGCCTTGACCACGAAGTCGCCATTGGGCAGCGACTTGATGAAGCTCTCTTCCTCCACGTCGTGCTCGTCCTCGATCTCGCCGACGATCTGCTCGAGCACGTCCTCGATGGTGACCAGGCCGGCGACGCCGCCGTATTCGTCCACCACGATGGCCATGTGGCTGTGGGTCGAACGGAATTCCCGCAGCAGCACGTTGAGCCGCTTGGACTCGGGCACGAAGGTGGCCGGGCGCAGCACCGCCTTGAGGTCGAAGGTGCGCTCGTGGTCGAGCAGCAGCGGCAGCAGGTCCTTGGCCAGCAGCAGGCCGAGGACGTCGTCGGGGCCGTCGCCGATCACCGGATAGCGGGAGTGGGCGGCCTCGATCACCGCCGGCAGGAATTCCGCCGGGGTCTGGTGGGCGCGGATGCTGATGATCTGCGAGCGCGGCACCATGATGTCGCGTACCTGCAGGTCGGCCACCGAGATGGCGCCCTCGACGATGGACAGGGCTTCGCTGTCGAGCACCTTGTTCTCATGCGCCTCGCGCAGCAGTTCCAGCAGTTCCTGGCGACTCTTGGGTTCATGGGCAAAGGCCTGGACGATGCGTTCCAGCCAGGAACGATGCCCAGCGCCTGATCGATCTTCGTTCATGTGTGTGTCATTCACCGTAGGGATCGGGGTAGCCCAGTTCAGCGAGCAATTGGCGTTCCAGTTCTTCCATCTCCTCGGCTTCGTCATCCTCCAGATGATCGTAGCCGAGCAGGTGCAGGCAGCCATGGATGACCAGATGCGCCCAGTGCGCCTTGGCGGGCTTGCCTTGCTCGGCGGCCTCGCGCGCCACCACGGGGGCGCAGATCACCAGATCGCCGAGCAGGGGGATATCGAGGAATTCGTCCGGCACGTCGGCCGGAAAGGACAGCACGTTGGTGGCGTAGTCCTTGTGCCGCCAGGTGCGGTTGAGCTCGCGGCCTTCGTCTTCGTCCACCAGGCGGATGGTGAGTTCCGAATCGCCCTGGCGGGCGCGCAGGGCCAGTTCACACCAGCGACGTAAGTCCGGCTCCTCGGGGAGGTCGGCCGCCTCGCTGGCGACCTGGACGTCCAGCTCAATCGCCATGGCGATCCTCTCCGTGAGCGCGCGGCTTGTCCTGCAGCGCCTCGAAGCGGTCGTAGGCCTCGACGATGCGCTGCACCAGCGGGTGGCGCACCACGTCCTTGGACTCGAAATGGGTGAAGCCGATGCCGGGCACGTCGCGCAGGACCTCGATGACGTGCTTGAGACCCGACTTGGTGCCGCGCGGCAGGTCGACCTGGGTGACGTCACCGGTGATCACCGCGGTGGAGCCGAAACCGATCCGGGTCAGGAACATCTTCATCTGCTCGAGGGTGGTGTTCTGACTTTCGTCGAGAATGATGAAGCTATTGTTGAGGGTGCGGCCACGCATGTAGGCCAGCGGCGCGACCTCGATGACCTGGCGCTCGATGAGCTTGGCCACCTGCTCGAAGCCGAGCATCTCGTAGAGGGCGTCGTACAGCGGGCGCAGGTAGGGGTCGATCTTCTGCGCCAGGTCGCCGGGCAGGAAGCCGAGCTTCTCGCCGGCTTCCACCGCCGGGCGCACCAGCAAGATGCGGCGGATCTGCTCGCGCTCCAGGGCGTCCACGGCGCAGGCCACGGCCAGATAGGTCTTGCCGGTACCGGCCGGGCCTATGCCGAAGTTGATGTCGTGATCGAGGATCGACTTGACGTAGCGCTGCTGGTTGGCGCCGCGCGGGCGGATCATGCCCTTCTTGGTGCGCAGGGCCACGCTGGTGTCGCCGCCGCCGCGGTGCTCTTGCTGCAGGGCTTCCAGACCGGATTCCTGCAGGTAGAGGTGCACCAGTTCCGGGGCCACCGCGGTGCCGCTGGCGGTCTCGCGGTAGAGGCGCTGCAGGAGGTTCTGGGCCGCGCGGGTGCGCTCGGGATCGCCGACCAGTTCGAACTGGTTGCCGCGATTGCGGATCTCGATGCCAAGACGGCCTTCGATCTGGCGCAGATTTTCATCGAGCTGGCCGCACAGGTTGGCGAAACGGTCGGCATCGAAGGGTTCGAGGGTGAAATGCTGGAGCGTCTGGGGGGTATTCAAGGTGTGCTGGGAAACCCTTTGGATTGGCTTTACGAAAACTTGACGTAGCTTGAGAGTAACCTGCGTCGCGCCCTTGGCAAAGGGCGCGTGCGACCATCCATCAGGCCAGCGCGACGGCGACGGGCGGGCGCGCACCGCTGGCGACGGGGGCCAGCAGGGTGCCGCGCAGGGAGTGCGGCAGGGCCTCGTCGATGTGCACCTGGACGAACTGGCCGATCAGGCTGGCATCGCTGCAGCGGAAGTTGACGATGCGATTGTTCTCGGTGCGGCCCTGCAGCATGCCGGGATCGCGCTTGGAGAAGTCGCTCACCAGGATGGTCTGGACGCTGCCAGCCATGCGCCGGCTGATCTCGAAGCCCTGCTGGTGGATGCGCGTCTGCAGGATCTGCAGGCGCTGCTTCTTGAGTTCGTCGGGGGTGTCGTCGACCAGGTCCGCCGCCGGGGTGCCGGGGCGGGCGCTGTAGATGAAGGAGAAGGAGAAGTCGAAACCGACGTCCTCGATCAGTTTCATGGTCTGCTCGAAGTCCTTCTCGGTCTCGCCGGGGAAGCCGACGATGAAGTCCGAGCTGATGCAGATGTCCGGCACCGCCGCCTTGAGCTTGCGGATGCGCGACTTGTACTCCAGCGCCGTGTGGTTGCGCTTCATGGCCGCCAGGATGCGATCCGAACCGGCCTGCACCGGCAGGTGGACGAATTTCACCAGTTCCGGGATCTCGGCGTGGGCCTGGATCAGGGCGTCGGAGAATTCCAGCGGGTGCGAGGTGGTGTAGCGGATGCGGTCGATGCCGTCCACCGCCGCCACCACATAGAGCAGCTCGGCGAAGTCGGCGATGCGGCCGTCGCCGGTGGCGCCGCGATAGCCGTTGACGTTCTGGCCCAGCAGGGTCACCTCGCGCACGCCGTGTTCGGCGAGGTGGATGATCTCGGCAAGGACGTCATCCAGCGGCCGGCTGACCTCTTCACCGCGGGTATAGGGCACCACGCAGAAGGTGCAGTACTTGCTGCAGCCTTCCATGATGGAGACGAAGGCGCTGGGGCCGTCGATGCGCGGCTCGGGCAGGCGGTCGAACTTCTCGATCTCGGGGAAGGAGATGTCCACCTGGGGCGCCCGGGTGGTGCGCGCGGCGTCGATCATTTCCGGCAGGCGATGCAGGGTCTGCGGCCCGAAGACCACGTCGACATAGGGCGCGCGATCACGGATGGCGGCGCCTTCCTGGCTGGCCACGCAACCGCCGACGCCGATCACCAGGTCGGGATTCTCCAGCTTGAGTTCGCGCCAGCGACCGAGCTGGGAAAACACCTTTTCCTGCGCCTTCTCGCGGATCGAGCAGGTGTTGAGCAGGATGACGTCGGCCTCGGCCGGATTCTGGGTGACTTCCAGCGTCTCCCGTTCGCCGAGCAGGTCGACCATGCGCGACGAATCGTATTCGTTCATCTGGCAGCCATGGGTTTCGATATAGAGCTTCTTGGACATGCGCGGCAGGGAGTCGGTGGCGAGTGGACCGCGCATTATAATGATGGCCTTCCGGACGGGGAAGAGCCGCCCGGAAGGCGGTCGGTCTAGGCCTGGGCAGCGCCCTCCGGCAACCGGGCGATGACCTTGATCTCGAAGCGAAAGCCGGCCAGCCAGGTGGCGCCGACCGCAGTCACCGTGGGGTAGGGCGCCGTGCCCCAGTGCTCCAACAGCACCGGCCAGATGCGTTCGAAGCTGGCTTCGGCATCGACCATGAACAGGGTGACGTCCACCACGTCGGCGAAGGAAGCGCCTGCCGCGGTGAGGACGGCGTCGAGATTGGCGAAGGCCAGGCGGACCTGATCTTCCAGCTCCGGCTCGGGCGAGCCATCGGCGCGGCTGCCGACCTGCCCGGACACGAAGAGAAAGCCGTTGGAACGGATGGCCGGCGAATAGCGGTGCTGTTCGTAGAGGGCGTGGCGCTGGGCGGGAAAGACGACGTCGCGGGTCATGGTGGGGCTCCGGTAGGGATGGATGGGGCCACCTTAGGCGTCGCCCGCCAGGGGATAAACCCGGCCCGGCGGTCAGCATTGTTTGTACAATCCAAACAATCTCCTGGTGAGGAATCGGCATGGATCTGTTCGCCGCGATGCAGACCTTCGTGCGGGTGGTGGAAGCGGGCAGCTTCACCCGCGCGGCCGAGACCCTCGGCAGCAGCCGCACCCGCGTCACCCAGCAGGTGCAGCAGCTGGAAGCGCACCTGCAGGTGCGCCTGCTCAATCGCACCACCCGGCAGGTGCAGGTCACCGCCGACGGCGCCGCCTACTACGACCGCTGCCTGGGCGTGCTGGCGGCGGTGGACGATGCCGAGACGGGGCTTTCGGTGGCCACCCGCACGCCCCGTGGCCGCCTGCGGGTAGACGTGCCCAGTCCGTTGGCGCGGCTGATCCTGATCCCGGCCCTGCCGGACTTCTTCCAGCGCTATCCGGACATCCAGCTCGAACTGGGCGTCAGCGATCGCCAGGTGGATCTGATCGGCGACAACGTCGATTGCGTGATCCGCGGCGGGCGCATCTGCGAGCAGTATCTGGTGGCCCGACCGCTCGGGGCGCTGCAACTGGGGTGCTATGCCGCGCCGGCCTATCTCGCCGGCCAGGGTGTGCCGCTTCATCCCGCCGAACTGGCCGAGGCACCGCACCGGGTGGTGCGGTTCCTCTGGGGGGGCGGGCAAGGGCTTTCCCTATGCCCTGCGGCGCGGGGGCGAGCGCCTGGAATTGCAGAGCCAGCACCGTCTGGAGGTGGACGACGGCAATGCCTGCCTAGCCGCGGGGCAGGCCGGGCTCGGTGTGGTCTGCCTGCCGCACTATCTGGCGGCGGAGTCTGTCGCCCGCGGCGAACTGGTCAGGCTGTTCGCGGACTGGCGGGTGGCCCCCATGCCGCTGTATCTGGCCTTCGCGCCCAACCGTCACGTCAGCGCCAAGTTGCGGGTCTTCATCGACTGGGTGACGGCCCTGGTGGCCGAGCGGGCCTGGCTGGAAACCCCGGGCGAGCCCTGACGGCAGCCGGGGACGACATGCTATGCTCGCCGCCCCCTTTTTCCTCGGCGAACCCCGCGTCCACCATGAGCTCATCCCCCAGCAAGCCGGCCATCTACAAGGTCATCTTCGTCAACCAGGGTCAGGTCTTCGAGATCTACGCCAAGCAGATCTTCCAGAGCGATCTCTGGGGCTTCCTGGAGATCGAGGAGCTGGTGTTCGGCGAACGCACCCAGGTGGTGGTGGATCCGAGCGAGGAAAAGCTCAAGGCGCAATTCGAAGGCGTGGTGCGCAGCTTCGTGCCCATGCACTCGATCATCCGCATCGACGAGGTGGAGCGCCTGGGCCAGCCCAAGATCAGCGAAGCCAAGGGCGGCACCAATGTCATGCCGTTCCCCATGCCCATGCCCGACAAGCCCTGACCGGGCTCGCGGTCAGTTCTGCGGCGGCTGGAAGGGATTGAGGTTGCCCGCGGTCTGCATGTCCTGCAGATAGTCGCGGAAGATCTGGCCCAGCACCTGGGTGGCCATCTCCAGCTCGTCCCGGCGCATCTGGGCGCTGACCAGGTCGGCGGTGTCCATGGCTTCGTCGTTGCCATTGATGGCGGCCATCTTCAGCACGATGTAGGCCTGGATATTGTTGGGCGGTACGCCCTCGCCGCGAAAGAACATGTTGCCGAGGCGATTCTGCGCATCGGCATTGCCCTTGAGCGAGGCCTGCTCGAACCACTGACGCGCCTGGTTCAGGTCCTTGGGCGTCTGCTTGCCTTCGTAGTAGAAGTCACCGAGTTCGTACTGCGCCTGGGAATCGCCGTCATGGGCGATCTGCTGGCAACGGGCGATCGCCTGCGCCAGGGCTTCGTTGGCCAGATTCAGGTTGCAACGGCTGGTGCTGGGGACGAGCAGCGAATTGCCTCCGGCCAGGGCGACCAGGGGCATCAGGATTAGGGCTGCGCACAGGGTACGACCAGCGCGGTGCATGAAGCGCCTCCACAAGCGAGGCAGGTTCGGAGAACCCGGTCGGCGAAACGCGCCGACGTCTCATTATGGGTCAAGCCGACGCACGCTTTCAAAACCTTTACGCGCAACGGCGGAACTTTTTTACCTGTGACGCCGGCCACTCAACTAGGTGTGAGGCCGGCAGGGCAGAGAGGTTCCGCAAGCGAGACGAATGACACCTAGTCCTTGAAGGTGGCGAAGGCGCGCTCGGCGGCGTCCAGGGTGATGCGCAATTCCTCGTCGCCATGGGCGATGGAGGTGAAGCCGGCCTCGAAGGCGCTGGGTGCCAGGTAGACGCCACCGTCCAGCATCAGGTGGAAGAAGCGCTTGAATCTCTCGCTGTCGCTGGCCATGACATCGCTGAAGGTGACGATGTCTTCGGCGCCGCTGAAGTAGAGACCGAACATGCCGCCCGCCTGAGTGGTGACGAAGGGCACGCCGGCGGCATCGGCGCGATCCTGCAGGCCCTGCAGCATGCGCGTGGTGTAGTCGGTCAGCTCGGCATGGAAGCCGGGGCGGCGGATCAGCTGCAGGGTGGTGAGGCCGGCGGCCATGGCCAGTGGATTGCCCGACAGGGTGCCGGCCTGGTAGACCGGGCCGAGCGGGGCGATCTTTTCCATGATCTCGCGCTTGCCACCAAAGCAGCCCACCGGCATGCCGCCGCCGACGATCTTGCCGAAGGTGGTGAGGTCGGGGCGGATGCCGTAGTGCGCCTGGGCGCCGCCCAGGGCGACGCGGAAGCCGGTCATGACCTCATCGAAGATCAGCACCACGCCGTACTGGTCGCAGAGGCTACGCAATCCTTCCAGGAAGCCCGGCGCCGGCGGCACGCAATTCATGTTGCCGGCCACCGGCTCGACGATGATGCAGGCGATCTGGTCGCCGACCTTGGCCAGGGTTTCTTCCACTTCGCCCAGGTCGTTGTAGGCCAGGGTCAGGGTGTGCTGGGCGAAGGCCGCCGGCACGCCGGGCGAGCTGGGCACGCCCAGGGTCAGGGCGCCGGAGCCGGCCTTGACCAGCAGGCTGTCGGAGTGGCCGTGGTAGCAGCCCTCGAACTTGATGATGGTGTCGCGCCCGGTGTAACCGCGCGCCAGGCGGATGGCGCTCATGGTGGCTTCGGTGCCGGAGCTGACCATGCGCACCATTTCCATGGACGGCACGAGCTCGCAGATGAGGTCGGCCATGGTGGTTTCCAGGGCGGTCGGGGCGCCATAGGAGAGGCCGTGTTCCAGCTGGCGGCGCACCGCGTCGAGCACGTCCGGATGGCTGTGGCCGAGAATCATCGGACCCCAGGAACCGACGTAGTCGACATAGCGCTTGTCATCCTCGTCGACGATGTAGGCGCCCTGGGCGTGCTTGAAGAACAGCGGCGTGCCGCCGACGCTCTTGAAGGCGCGGACCGGCGAGTTGACGCCGCCGGGGATGTGGCGCTGGGCCTGGTCGAAGAGTTGCGCGGAGCGGGACATAGGGGTCTCCTTGAATGAGATCAGGCCGCGAACAGCTGGGCGAAGGCGCGCGCGCGGCGCTCCACCTCGCCCGCGCTGGCGGCGGAAAACAGGCTGTGGACGACGGCGAGCAGATCGACGCCGTGGTCGAGCAGAAGCGGGGCATTGTCCAGGGTGACACCGCCGATGGCGCAGACCGGCAAGGCGAAGCGGCTGCGGGCCTGGTCGAGCAAATCCAGGGGCGCCGGCGGGGCATCCGGCTTGGTACTGGAGGCGAAGAAGCGGCCAAAGGCCAGGTAGCTGACGCCGGCTTGGGCCGCGGCCTCGGCCAGTTCCAGGCTGGCGTGGCAGGTACCGCCAAGAACAGCGTCCGCCCCCAGGTCGGCGCGGGCCGCGGCCAGGGAGCCGTCTTCCTGGCCCAGGTGCAGGCCGACGCCCAGCCGGCGGGCCAGGGCGAGGTCGTCATTGATGATCAGCTGGGCACCGTGCTGGCGGCAGAGCTCGGCCAGGGCAGCGGCTTCGTCCTGACGGCGACTGGCGTCCTCTGACTTGTCGCGGTACTGCACCAGCCGGGCGCCGCCTTGCAGGGCGGCCTCCACATAGGGCAGCAGGCGACCCTCGGCGAGCAGGGCGCTGTCGGTGATGGCATAGAGGCCGCGCAGCGGGCTCATGAACAGAAGTCCAGTGGCAGGCGGCGCGGCACGTACTGGCCGCGACCGGGGCGCTCGGCGTCCCTCAGGGTGCGCCAGGTGTAGTCCAGAGCGCTGCGCACCGCGCTGGGCAGGGCTTCGCCCAGAGCCAGGCGCCCGGCCAGGGTACTGGCCAGGGTGCAGCCGGAGCCGTGGTAGCTGCCGGGCAGGCGCTGGCAGACGTGGGTCTCGCAGCGACCTTCGCGATCATAGAGCCGGTTGTGCACCTCGTGTTCCTCGCCATGGCCACCGGTGATCAGCAGGTGGGCGCAAAAAGGCAGCAGGCGCTCGGCGCACTGCTCCGGGGTGCCCTCGGGCAACTCGGCGAGGATGCGCGCCTCAGGGAGATTGGGGGTGGCGATGGTGGCGCGTGGCAGCAGCCGTTCGCGGATGGCATAGCCGACCTCGTCCTTGCCCAGGGCGCCGCCGCCACCGGCGCGCAGCACTGGATCGCAGACCAGGGGTACGCCGGGCAGGGCTTCCATGATCTCCAGCACCGTCTCGACCATCTCCACCGAACCGAGCATGCCCAGCTTGACCGCCGCCACCGGCAGGTCGGCGATGATCGCCCGGGCCTGGGCCAGCACCCACTCGCGATCCAGCACCCGGAAGTCGCGCACGTCGACGGTGTCCTGCACGGTCAGGGCGGTGACCGCCGGGGCGGCATGGCAACCCTGGGCGAGCAGGGCTTCGATGTCGGCCTGCAGGCCGGCACCGCCACTCGGATCGTGGCCGGACAGGCAGAGGACGACGGGACGTTGGGGTTCGAGGGTCATGGACGTCAGCCTAGCAAAGGAAAAAGGGGCGCAGCGGCCGGGCGCCGCAGGGAGTGGCACCCTACAACGACCTCGCGCCCCGCGCCACCCGTTGACATGGGACCCGCATCGGGACGAAGGAACTCCGCTGCCGGTTGGGTAGCCGATATACTGCACCTTTGCTCGGGTAAGGCGGTTCTATGGCGTTGTGGCGGTTGTTGCGTGATTTCTTCCTGCGCCAACGGCGTGCCTACGGGACTGCCATTCTCTGCCTGCTGGGCGTCGGCCTGCTCAACCTGACCCTGCCCTGGTGGATCGGCAAGGCCATCGACGCCTTGCGCGCCGGCGAGCTGGATCAGACCGGGCTGCTCTGGCGCGTCGCCCTGATCGTGGCGGTCGGCTGTGGCCTCTATGTGCTCCGCTATCAGTGGCGGGTGCGGCTGTTCGGCACCTCCTACCAGGTCGGGGTGGAATTGCGCGACGCCTTCTTCGCCAAGCTGGCGCGGCTGGATCCCGGATTCTTCCAGTCCAGTCGCACCGGTGATCTGCTGGCCCGCGCCACCCAGGACATCGACGCCGTGGAGACGGCCGCCGGCGAAGGGGTGCTGGCCAGTTTCGACGGCATGCTGACCCTGCTGCTGGTGCTGCTGGCCATGTTCATCGGCATCGACGCGCCCCTGGCCGCCCTGGCGCTGTTGCCCTTTCCCTTCATGGCCTGGGGCTTCTATCGCGTGGCGCGGCGGGTGCAGCAGCGCTTCGGCCTGGCGCTGGCCGGCTTTTCCGCCCTCAACGACCGTACCCAGGAAGCCCTGAGCGGTCTGCGCATGCTGCGTCAGCACGCCCTGATCGAAGCCGAGCTGGACGACTTCGACGCCCGCGCCCGCAGCGTGGCCAAGGCCGACTACCAGGTGCAGCGCACCGAGGCGCGCTACGAGCCGATCATCTTTGTCGCCCTGAGCCTCGCCACCCTGCTGACCCTGGTCATGGGCAGCTGGCGCTATCTCGACGGCCATATCACCCTCGGCCAGCTGACCAGCTTCAGCCTCTATCTGGTGCAACTGATCTGGCCGATGTTCGCCATTGGCTGGTGCTTCAACCTCTTGCAGCGTGGTGAGGCTGGAGCGCGTAGGCTGGAAGAGGTGTTCGCCGTCACCGAGCGCATCCGCGACGAGGGCACCCAGACGCCACCGGACCAGGCCGATCTGTCGGTCTACATCCCGGCCTTCACCTATCCCCAGGCGCGTCAGCCGGCCTTGCAGGACGTGGTCATCGACCTGCCCGCCGGCGATACCCTGGGCATCGTCGGTGCCACCGGCAGCGGCAAGAGCACCCTGCTGCGCCTGCTCTTGCGCCAGTTTCCGCTGGAGCAGGGCTGCATCCGCCTGGGCGGGGTGCCGCTGGAGGAGTATCGCCTGGGCGACCTGCGCGCCCAATTCGCCTATGTGCCCCAGGATCCCTTCCTGTTCGCCCGCACCCTGGGCGAGAACGTCGCCCTCAGTCGTCCCGACGCCACCGCCGGGGAGATCCGCGAAGCCCTGGATGCCGCCGCCTTCGGCACCGACCTGGCGGCCCTGCCGCAAGGCCTGGACACCCCGGTGGGCGAGCGTGGCCTGACCCTTTCCGGTGGCCAGCGCCAGCGGGTGGCCCTGGCGCGGGCGTTGCTCTCGCCGGCGCCCATCCTGCTGCTGGACGACACCCTCTCGGCGGTGGATACCGCCACCGAAGCCCGCCTGTTGAAGACGCTGGCCGGGTTGCAGGGGCGCACCACCCTGATCGTCAGCCACCGGCTCTCCGCCGTGCAGCAGGCCGACGAGATCATCGTGCTCGACCAGGGCAGCCTGGTGGAGCGGGGCCGGCACGCCGAGCTGCTCGCCGCCGGTGGCCTCTATGCCCGACTCTGGACGCTGCAGCAGGCGGAGGAGGCCAGCCAATGACCAAGACCCGCGTGCTCTCGCTGCTGCTCAAGCCGGTACTGGCCAATCCGCGCAAGCTGGCCGGCACCGTGGCGATCCTGGTCACGGCGACCCTGTTCGATGTGCTGGGGCCCTGGCTGACCAAGCACTACCTGGACAACTACCTGGTGCCTCACGACCTGCGGCTCTGGCCGCTGGTGGGCCTGGTGGCGGCCTATGTGGTCTCCCAGGGCTTGGCCGCCTACGGTCGCTACCTGCAATCGCTGAGATTCGCCGAGATCGCCATGGACGTGGTGCTCCTGCAGCGGCGCCGGCTGTTCCGCCACGTGCTGAGCCTGCCGCAGAGCTTCCACGACCGCACCGCCACCGGCGAACTGGTGGCGCGGGTCACCAACGACACCGACGCCCTGCGTGAACTCTATGTGGCCTTTCTCGGCAACATGGTCGGCAACATCGTGCTGCTGATCGGCATCCTGGTGGCCATGGCCCTGCTCGACGTGCGCCTGATGGCCATCGCCGTGCTGCTGATCCCGGCGGCCATGCTGATCGTCTGGGCCTATCAGCGATACAGCGGGGCGGCGGCCATGGAGGTCAGGATGCTGCGCGCCGAGCAGAGCGCCCGCCTGGGCGAGGCCATCGGCGGTATGGGCCTGTTGCAGGCCTTCAACCAGACCGAGCGCTTCCGCCAGGATTTCCAGCGGCTCAATCAGGCCCAGTACGGCGCCCGCATGCGCACCATCCGTGTCTCCGGACTCCTGCTGCGTTCGGCCCTGGATCTGGTCAGCGTGGCGGTGCTGGCGGTGCTGCTGCTGGTCTACGGGATGGGCCATCTGCAGGGCGGCGCCGAGATTGGCGTGCTCTATGCCTTCGTCACCTACCTGGGGCGGGTGACCGAGCCGCTGATGGACATCACCCAGAGATTCAACCTGTTCCAGCAGGCCACGGTGGCCGGTACCCGCCTGCTGCACCTGCTGGAAGAGAAGCCGGCGCTGAGCGGCGAAGACGACCGGCCCATCGCGACCGCGCACTTCCACCTCGACGCCGTGCGCTTCCGCCATGCCGGCGCCGGGCACGACACCCTGCACGGCATCGACCTGGACATCCCACCGGGCACCTTTCTCGGCATCGTCGGGCCCACCGGCAGTGGCAAGTCGACCCTGCTCGACCTGCTCGCCGGGCTGCAGCCGGTCACCGGCGGTCACCTCTGTTTGGACGGTCGCGAACTGGGCAGCCTGACCCCGGAGGTGCTGGGCGCGGCCCTGGCCAGCGTGCCCCAGGAACCCTTCATCCGCTCCAGCAGCCTGAGGGACAACCTCTTGCTCGGCAGCCAGGTGCCGGACGCGCGACTGCGCGAAGCCCTGGCCGCCGCCCACCTGGACGACCTGGTGGCGCGTTTGCCGGAGGGCCTGGATACGCTACTGGGCGAGCGCGGCTTCACCCTGTCCACCGGCGAGCGGCAGCTGCTGGCGCTGGCTCGGGCGCTCTTGCGCGAACCCAAGGTGCTCTTGCTCGACGAGGCCACCGCCAGCATCGACAGCGCCACCGAGGCACGGCTGCAGGGGGCGCTGGACGAGTTGCGCGGCCAGGTCACCCTGATCGTGGTGGCGCACCGGCTCTCCACCATCCGCCATGCCGATCGCATCCTGGTGCTGCGCGATGGGCGCAAGGTGGAGGAGGGCAGTCACGAGGCCTTGCTACAGCGGCCCGACGGCCACTATCGGCGCCTGTGGGAGCAGCACGCCCAGGGGGAAAAGACGCTTTAGCGGGGGAAGCCGTTGTCATGCAGGGGTGTTAGGGTGTCAGCTATAGCAGTGCCCCAACAAGGAAACTTGCATGACCTCCGTACCCGAGGATTTCACCGTCGTTGCCACCGCCAGCGAGGCGGTGGACCGTCTCGCGGCGCTGCATCAGGAGGCCACCCAGGCCCTGGATGCCGCCCTCAAGCGCTATCTCAAGGATCGCGTCGAGCCCAGCGCGGCCGAACGCGAGTTGTTCCGCTATCCCGAGATCCGCATCCGCTATCGCGCCCCCGGCGTGCCGCCGGCCACCACCCGCGCCTACGCCAAGATCCAGCTGCCCGGCACCTATGTGGCCACCGTGACCCATCCGGCGGCCTTTCGCGGCTATCTGCTGGAACAGCTCGAACCGCTGATGCGCGACTATGACGTCCAGGTCGAGATCGGTCGCAGTCGCCAGGACATCCCCTATCCCTATGTGGTGGAGCAGGGCGACGAACTGGCCGGCAGTGGCGTGACCGCCGCCGAGCTGGCGCGGGTCTTTCCCAGCACCGATCTCTCCGCCGCCCACGACGACATCGCCGACGGCCACTACGACTGGGAGCGCATCGATCCGCTGCCATTGGCGCTGTTCGACGCCGCCCGTACCGACTTCTCGCTGCGTCGCATCGTCCACTACACCGGCAGCGACTGGCGCCACGTGCAGCCCTGGATCCTGCTGACCAACTACCATCGCTACGTCGACCAGTTCATCCAGCACGGCCTCGAACAGCTGCGCAGCGATCCGCGCTTCGAGCGCCTGGTGCTGCCGGGCAACGTCATCATCGAACGCGACATGGACCCGACCGAGGCCCAGGTGGTCATCGCCGCCATCGCCTGGCATCGCTTCCAGATGCCGGCCTACCACCTGATCGCCAGCGACGGCCATGGCGTCACCCTGGTCAACATCGGCGTCGGCCCGTCCAACGCCAAGAACATCACCGACCACCTGGCGGTGCTGCGTCCGCACTGCTGGCTGATGATCGGCCACTGTGGCGGCCTGCGGCAGTCGCAGACCATCGGCGACTATGTGCTGGCCCACGCCTACATGAGACGCGACGGCATCCTCGACCGCGTGGTGCCGCCGCACATCCCCATCCCGGCGCTGGCCGAGGTGCAGGTGGCACTGCAGGAAGCCGCCGCCAGCGTCACCGGCGAACGCGGCGAGGCGCTCAAGCGCCGCCTGCGCACCGGCACCGTGCTGACCTACGACGACCGCAACTGGGAGTTGCGCTGGGCCCAGGAACGCCCGCTGATCAACCTGGCGCGCGCCGTGGCGGTGGATATGGAAAGTGGCACCATCGCCGCCCAGGGCTATCGCTTGCGGGTGCCCTACGGCACCCTGCTGTGCGTCTCCGACAAGCCCCTGCACAGCGAGATCAAGCTGCCGGGCTCGGCCAACGCCTTCTATGCCCGCGCGGTGAGCCAGCACCTGGCGATCGGCATCGCTGCCTTGGACCAGCTGCGCACTCAGCTCGACTCCCTGCACTCGCGTAAGCTACGCAGCTTCGACGAGCCGCCGTTCCGGTAAGGGTTGGGGTTGGGCCTGTTGGGCTTCGCTGCGCTCAACCCAACCTACGGTAAGGCGATGAGACCCAGCTCGATTGGTCCAGAGTTGCGCAGGTGGCCCCCTCTCCCTCCGGGAGAGGGTTGGGGTGAGGGTGTCACTGCAGCTAAGGCCTCAGTGGAAAAGGCTGCGCCGTTTTCCACGCTACGGTGCTGACCAGGCCAGAGAGTCGTTCGGACGGCCCCCCTCTCCCCCTGGGAGAGAGCTG
>NZ_KI783308.1:115434-724294 GCF_000510705.1 Pseudomonas sp. MOIL14HWK12:I1
AGTCGCGCGGATGGCTCCCTCTCCCCCTGGGAGAGGGCTGGGGTGAGGGCACGCCTCAGCATCGAAAGTCTCAGTGGAAAAGGCTGCGCCGTTTTCCACGCTACGGTGGCAAGGGACTGATCGCGATCATGGCGGTCCGCCGATGCGGCCGATGCTACGGTTGCTTTCGTGCCTGTAGGAGCGGCCCATGGCCGCGATTGCCCAGCGCCACCGTTAAAGCCCGACGATGGCGCTGTCCGGCCTCTTGATTCCCCGCGTGGAAACCTCCTGTCATCGCCCCCCAGGAACATCTCGGCGCCCGCTCCGGTCGGTTGCAGGAGAGGGGTGAGTCCGTGCGCGTCACCGTTCGGTAAAGATCATGGATTTAACATTGATCTCTGAGGCGTCTGGCCCTAAAGTTCGCGCCCGAACGTCCATGCTGGAAACGATCCATCCGGCTCAAGTACCGACGACGAGACAGCGAGGTCAACGCCAGTACGCGTTGACCTTTTTGCTTTCGGCGATGTGCCTTGGGAAGTAGGCGAACCAAAGTGGGGAAACGGATTAGGCGTTCAGAACACCCCCTCCTTCAATTTGTTCTGCCCATCGGGAGTCCGACGCATGTCCATCAAGGTCGAAGATTACTATTCTCGCGAAACCTTCCAGAAGATGAAGGCCTTCGCCGACCAGCAGGAAACCCCCTTCGTCGTCATCGACACCGCCACCATCGGCCGGGCCTATGACGATCTCGTTGGCAACTTCCCGTTCGCCAAGATCTATTACGCGGTCAAGGCCAACCCGGCCATCGAGATCACCGAGTTGCTGCGCGACAAGGGCTCGAACTTCGACATCGCCTCCATCTACGAGCTGGACAAAGTGTTGTCCACCGGGGTCGAGCCGGAGCGTATCAGCTACGGCAACACCATCAAGAAATCCAAGGACATCCGCTACTTCTACGAGAAGGGCGTGCGCATGTTCGCCACCGACTCCGAGGCCGACCTGCGCAACATCGCCAAGGCCGCCCCGGGCTCGCGCATCTATGTGCGGATCCTCACCGAAGGCTCCAACTCCGCCGACTGGCCGCTGTCGCGCAAGTTCGGCTGCCAGCCCGACATGGCCCTGGATCTGCTGATCCTGGCCCGCCAGCTGGGCCTGGAGCCCTACGGCATCTCCTTCCACGTCGGCAGCCAGCAGCGCGACATCGACGTCTGGGACGCCGCCATCGCCAAGGTCAAGGTGATCTTCGAGCGCCTCAAGGAAGAAGACGGCATCACCCTGAAGATGATCAACATGGGCGGTGGCTTCCCGGCCAACTACATCCAGCGCACCAACAGCCTGGAGACCTATGCCGAGGAGATCATCCGCTTCCTCAAGGAAGACTTCGGCGACGAACTGCCGGAAATCATCCTGGAGCCGGGTCGTTCGCTGATCTCCAACGCCGGCATCCTGGTCAGCGAAGTGGTGCTGGTGGCGCGCAAGTCGCGTACCGCCGTCGAGCGCTGGGTCTACACCGACGTGGGCAAGTTCTCCGGCCTGATCGAAACCATGGACGAATCCATCAAGTTCCCGATCTGGACCGAGAAGAAGGGCGAGATGGAAGAAGTCGTCATCGCCGGGCCGACCTGCGACAGCGCCGACATCATGTACGAGCACTACAAGTACGGCCTGCCGCTGAACCTGGCCAGCGGTGACCGCCTGTACTGGCTGTCCACCGGTGCCTACACCACCAGCTACAGCGCGGTGGAATTCAACGGCTTCCCGCCGCTGAAGGCCTTCTACCTCTAAGGTCTTCCCGCGGTAGTCGAGCCCGCGTCCCATCAGGGACGCGGGCTTTTTCATGCCTGTGGAAAAGCCCTGTGTCAGGCGGTTTTCCGGATTGTTAAGAATAATTTACATTCGCTATGGATTTGATAATCGTTTGCAAATAGAATCGCGCCGCATTCACATAAGGAGGCGGCCCGCCATCATGTCCAAGGAAATGTCCTCGCTGTCCCAGCGCCGTTTGCTGGTTTCTACCTTCAGTGTCGCCGTCGCTTCGCTGTCCCTCGGGACTCAGGCCCAGGACGCCAAGGAGCCGGTGACCCGATTGGAAAGTCTGACCATCGAAGGTCAGGCGCAGCAGGAAGGCTTCAAGGCCGAGCAGTCCGCCTCGCGCAAGTACACCGCGCCCCTGCTGGACACCCCCCAGACCGTCACCGTGGTGCCGGCGCAGGTCATCCAGGACCAGCAGGCCCTGAGTCTGAGATCGGTGCTGTCCAACGTATCCGGCATCACCTTCAACGCCGGCGAGGGCGGTGGTGGCTCCGGCGACAGCATCAATATCCGCGGCTTCAGCGCCAACTCGAACATCCAGATCGATGGCCTGCGCGACAGCACCCAGACCAACCGTACCGACACCTTCAACCTGGAGTCGGTCGAGGTCATCAAGGGCCCCAACTCGGTGTTCGGCGGCGCCGGCACCACCGGTGGCTCCATCAACCTGATCAGCAAGAAGCCCCAGGAGCGCCAGTTCACCCGCATCGGCGCGGGCCTGGGCACCGACAGCTATCGCCGCCTGACCCTGGACACCAACCAGCCGTTGCAGGGCGTGGGTACCGACAGCGCCTTCCGCCTGAATCTGATGGCGCACGAGAACGACGTGCCCGGCCGCGACCAGATCGATCGCGAGCGCTGGGGCATCGCGCCGTCGCTGGCCCTGGGCCTGTCGGACGATACCCGCCTGACCCTGAGCTACTTCCATCAGACCGACAACAACCAGCCCGACTACGGGGTGCCGGCGCTCAACGGCAAGCGCCTGGGCGGGGTGGATCGCGATGCCTATTTCGGCTTCAAGAACATCGACAAGGAAGACATCAACAACAATGTCTTCACCGTGGAGCTGGAGCACCGCTTCAACGACAACCTGAGTCTGCAGAACCTGACCCGCTACAGCCGCATCGAGCGCGACGTGGTGATCTCGGCGTCCCACGTCAACCTGGGTGGCGTGGCCGCGGGTCGCTATCGCCCGGCCGGTCCCCAGGGCTATGGCCGCGACGTGACCTCGGAGATGTGGATCAACCAGACCAACCTGACCGGCAATGTCGATACCTTCGGCCTGGGTCATTCCTTCGTGCTGGGCGCCGAGTTCTCCCGCGAGGACTACGACCGCGACACCTACAGCTATGGCCTGACCTTCCCGGCCGCCGGCTATTCCCTGGCTGCGCCGCCGGAGCGCTATGACGGCGCGTCCGACAAGCAGACCTCGGCCATCGCCAACAACGTGCTGACCGACAAGGCGCTCTATGCCTTCGACACCATTGCCCTCAACGACTACTGGGATCTGAACCTGGGCCTGCGCTACGACTGGTTCGATGGCGACAGCGACACCACCCCGGTCGCCAACGGCGTGCGCGGCGCCAAGACCAAGCTGAGTTCCGATGACGCCAAGTTGAGCGGGCGCGCCGGCCTGGTGTTCAAGCCGGCTCCGAACGGCCGGGTCTACGTGGCCTATGGCACCTCCTTCAATCCCTCGGCGGAAAGCCTGACCTCCACCGGCGCCGGGTTGAGCGCCGCCAACCAGGATCTGGGTCCGGAAAAGAACAAGACCTGGGAGCTGGGCACCAAGTGGGAATTCCTCGACAAGCGCCTGGAGCTGGACGGCGCGCTGTTCCGCGTCGAGAAGAGCAATGCGCGGGAAACCCTGGCCGACGGCAGCACCGCCCTGGCCGGCAAGCAGCGCGTGCAGGGCATCGAGCTGGGCGCCACCGGACGGATCACTCCGCAGTGGAACGTCTACGCCAACTTCACCTTCCTCGACAGCGAGACGCTCAAGGCCGCCGACACCCTGGACGGCCGCAATCGTGAAGGCCAGGCGCTGGCCAACACTCCGCCGCGTTCGCTCAATCTCTGGACCACCTATGAGCTGCCGGCCGGCTGGCGGGTGGGCTATGGCGCCCGCTACGTCAGCGAGCGCAACGTCACCTCCAGCAACGACGGCGCCAAGCTCGACGACTATTGGCTGCACAACGCCATGGTCGGCTATCGCGTCAATCGCAACGTCGACCTGCAGCTCAACGTCAACAACGTCTTCGACAAGGACTATGTGGAGCGGGTGCGTTCGCAACTGGGGGTGAGCACCCGGTCGTCGGCCATCGAATACGGCGATGCCCGTTCCGCCATCCTGACCGCGACCTACAGCTTCTGAGGTCGCCTGCAGCAACCGAAGCCCTGCCTGCGCAGGGCTTTCGGCGTTAGAGGGGAATCACCATGATGATCAGCGTTCCGGGCGTGCTGACGCCCGAGCAGGTAAGGGAATGCCGGGAGCGGCTGGAGGCGGCCGCCTGGGCCGATGGCCGGCACACGGCCGGTTTCCAGTCGGCCATGGCCAAGGACAATCTGCAGCTGCCGGCGGACGAGCCGGCGGCGCGCGCGGTGGGCGAGCTGATCCAGCAGGCGCTGGCACGGCATCCGCTGTTCGTCGCCGCGGCGCTGCCGGCACGGGTGTTTCCGCCGCTGTTCAATCGCTACCAGGGCGGCCAGTCCTTTGGCCTGCACGTGGACAATGCCCTGCGGCCGCTACCGGATGGCAGCGGCTACCTGCGCACCGATCTGTCGGCCACGCTGTTCTTTTGCGAGCCGGACGAGTACGACGGCGGCGAGCTGGTGGTGGAAGACACCTATGGCGCCCACAGCGTAAAGCTGGCGGCGGGCGATCTGATCCTCTATCCGGCCAGCAGCCTGCACCGGGTGCTGCCGGTCACCCGCGGTACCCGGCTGTGTTCCTTCTTCTGGATCCAGAGCCTGGTGCGCGATGCCGGCCAGCGCGGCCAGCTGTTCGAACTCGACCAGGGTATCCAGCGGGCGGCGGCCGAGCTGGGGCAGGGCCACGAGGCCTGCCTGCAGCTGACCGGTGTCTATCACAACCTCCTGCGGCTGTGGGCCCAGCCCTGATCCGCGGGGGTCTGTTCCAGCTGCACAGCCTGCTCGGGCTGGCGGCGGGCCTGGTGCTGGTGGTGCTGGGGGTGACGGGGGCGCTCTACAGCTTTCAGCTGGAGTTGCTGGAACTGCTCAATCCGCCGCCGACCGCCGCGACGCCGGACCGGCGTCCGCTGACACTGCCGGAAGTGCGGCAGCGTCTGCTCGCTCCGGGTCAGGAATTAGGCTTCGTCTCCAGCATGGCGGGGGAGGGCTACGGCCTGCTCGGCCTGGCGCCGGCGAGCGGCCAGGGCCGTGGCGAGGTGCTGCTGTTCGATCGCTACACCGGCGAGGTGCTGAAGGCGCCGCGCGGCCAGGGATTCTTTCGCCTGGTCCTGGACCTGCACCGCTCCCTGGCCCTGGGGCCGGTAGGCAAGGCCCTGACCGGGGCCGCCACCCTGATCCTGCTGGTGCTCTGCCTGTCCGGCCTCTACCTGCGCTGGCCGCGCCAGGCAGGGCGCTGGCGCACCTGGCTGACCCTCGACTGGGCGCGTCGGGGGCGGAGTTTCCACTGGGACCTGCACGCCGTGGCGGGCACCTGGTGCCTGCTGCTCTATCTGCTGGCGGCCATGACCGGTCTGTACTGGTCCTATGACTGGTATCGCCAGGCCAGCGAGCGATTGCTGGGGGCGGCGCCGGAACCCCGGATCAGTGGCGTGGTGGCGCGCCAGGACGTGGATTTGGATGCGCTCTGGCAGAGCTTTCGGCAGGAAACCGGCGGACAGGTCGAGGGCTATGGCCTGCTGCTGCCCAATCCGGCGCGCAAGGTCAGTCAGCCGACCCTCTGGTACCTGCCCGACGAGGCCGAGCATGTCCGTGCCCTCAATCGGATCGTCTTCGATGGTGCGGGACGGGTGCTCGATCACCGCCGCTATAGCGAACAGCCGCTCGGCGCTCGGCTGCTGCTCAGTGTCTATGCGCTGCATTCGGGCGAGTATTTCGGTCTGGCCGGACGGGTGGCCCTGGCGCTCGCCAGCCTGGCCATGCCGCTGTTCGTGGTGACCGGCCTCTGGCTCTATCTGGACCGCCGCCGCAAGCGTCGCCAGGCGCACCAGGCCCGGCGCGGCCTGCTGCCGGCCACGCCGGGCGCCGCCGACTGGCTGATCGGCTATGCCAGCCAGAGCGGCCAGGGCGAGGCACTGGCCTGGCAGGCTGCCGGCCAGTTGCAGGCGGCGGGCCTCAGCGCCGAGGTGATCGCGCTCGGACGACTCTCGGTCGAGCGCCTGCAGCAGGCCACCCAGGCGCTGTTCGTCGTCGCCACCCACGGCGATGGCGAGGCACCGGACGGCGCCCGTGGCTTCGAACGACGGATGCTGACCCAGAACGCGCTGCCGAATCTGAACTTCGGGGTGCTGGCCCTGGGCGACCGCCGCTATCCGGCCTATTGCGCCTTCGCCCGGCGGCTGGATGCCTGGCTCGCCGGGCAGGGCGCGCGGCCGCTGTTCGCCCCGGTGGAGGTGGACAATGGCGACGCTCGGGCGCTCGCGCTCTGGCAGGGTCGACTCGAGGCCTTGGGCGCCGTGGCCATCGAGCCAACGGTCGAACGGCCACTGCGGGCCTGGCCGCTGCTAGCGGTGCAGCCGCTCAATGCCGGCAGCCCCGGTGGAGCCGTCTTCGAGCTGCAGCTGTTGCCGCCGCCCGAGAGCATTTGGGCACCCGGCGATATCCTCGAAATTGCGCCGCGCCAGGGCGCCGAGCGCGTGGCGGCCTGGTTGTCGCCCCTGGGGCTGGCCGCGGACAGCGTGGTGGTGGGCGACGGCGTCAGCCAGACCCTCGCCGCGGCCCTGGACACCCGCCTGTTGCCGAAAGACCAGGCCGCGCTGGCGGGCCTGGGCGCCCAGGCGCTGCTCGACGCTCTAATACCGCTCGCCGTGCGCCAGTACTCCATCGCCTCGCTGCCCGACGAAGGTGCGCTGCGATTGCTGGTGCGCCAGCAGCGCAAGGCGGACGGTCGCCTGGGCATCGCCTCCGGCTGGCTGACCTCAGGGCTGAGGCCGGGCGATGCGGTGCAGGCGCGGCTCCGCGCCCATCCGGGCTTCAGACCGCCGCTGGACCCGCGTCCGCTGATCCTGATCGCTGCCGGTACCGGACTGGCCGGGGTGCGCCCGCTGTTGGCTGCCCGTATCGCCGCCGGGTACCGGCGCAACTGGCTACTGTTCGGCGAACGCACGGCGGCCCACGACGATTTCTATGGGGCGGAGCTGGATGCCTGGCAGGCGCGGGGCGAGCTGGCCCGTCTGGACCGGGTGTTCTCGCGGGACGGCGATGGCTATGTGCAGGACCACCTGCGGGAGCAGCGCAAGCGGCTGCTGGACTGGCTGGCGGCGGATGCCGTGATCATGGTCTGCGGCAGCCTGCCGGGCCTGGGGCGCAGTGTCCAGGCGACCCTGGCGGCGCTGCTCGGCGAGGCCGAGGTCCAGCGGCTGATCGACGAAGAACGCTACCGTCGCGACCTCTACTAGGCTTAGGCCCGGGCGATGCACCAGACGCCAGCGCCGATCAGCGCCACGCCGGCCAGCTTGCCGAGGGTGACCGGATCCTGGCGAAAGCCGGCCCAGCCGAAGTGATCCAGGCTCAGCGACATGGCCAGCTGCCCGGCGATCACCAGCGCCATGAACAGGGTGGCGCCGATGCGCGGACCGGCGAAGGCGGCCATGGCGATAAAGAACATGCCCAGCAGGCCGCCGCACCAGTGCCACCAGTGCAGGTCGCGCAGCGCACCCAGGGTGGGGATACCACGCTGCCAGAGGGTCAGGCCCAGCAGGGCGACGAGACCGACCATGAAGGAAATGGACGCCGCGGCGAAGACGCTGCCGAGGTGCCGGGCGAGTTGACCGTTGATGCCGGCCTGTAGCGGCAGGCAGGCACCGGCGATGAAGGGCAGGACGAGCAGCCACCAGACGGGCATCGACAGGACTCCAGGAAAAAAGGGGCGCGCAGTATGCCCCAGTGGGTGGGCGAAGCGGTCGAACCGGCGACCTCCGGTCGGGCTCCAAGCTCTATTGAATTCCGGAGCGACCGCCATGACGCCACGGGTGGAAAAGCCTCTGCCAATCCGCGAGGAGCCGGGCCTGCAACGCTGGATCTGGCGCTGCGAGCGGCTGGGCTGGGTGTTGCTGGGCCTGTTTGTCGCCCTGGCCCTGGCCGGCCTGTTCGCCAGCGGCGGGCCCTGGGCCACGGCGACCCGGGTCAGCGCGGACGGCCAGCTCAGTGTCGAATACGAGCGCTTCCAGCGCCGCGGTGCGCCGGCGACCCTGACCCTGGAACTGGCACCCGGGCTCGACCGCATCGGCCTGGATGAACGCCTGGTGGCCGACTGGACGGTGGAAGCCCTCTATCCCCAGCCGCTGCGCATGACCAGCAGCGACGGGGTGCTCTGGCTCGATCTGGCGCCGGGAACGGGGTCGAGTCGACTGCACCTCGCCTTGCGCCCGGACCGCCTGGGCACCGTCGACTGGCGCATTCTGCGACCCGGCCAGCCACCGCTGGCACTCTCCGCCTTCATCTATCCCTAGGGAATTGCCATGGAATCCGTCCTGCGCGCCGCCGCCCTCTACGCCTTTCTGCTGGTGCTGTTTCGCATCACCGGACGGCGGGCGCTGTCGGAGATCACCACCTTCGATTTCGTCCTGTTGCTAGTGATCGGCGAGGCGACCCAGCAGGCGCTGCTAGGCGATGATTTTTCGGTGATCAATGCCTTCTTGGTGATCGCCACCCTGGTGCTGATCGACATCCTGCTGTCGCTGTTCAAGGAACGTTCGCCCCGGGTCGGGCGCTTTCTCGACGGGGTGCCGCTGATCGTGGTGGAGTACGGCAAGCCGCTGACGGAGCGACTGCGCAAGGCCCGCCTCACCGAGGAAGACATCCTCGAGGCGGCGCGGCAGAGTCAGGGGCTGGAACGGCTGGAGCAGATCCGCTTCGCGGTGCTGGAAAAGAACGGCCAGATCTCGGTGATACCCGAGCCGGGAGAAAAGTGAACGGACGTGAAAGCAGGAAGGGCAGGATGAGCCTGCCCTTCGCCCTGGCCTGGATCAGGCCGGATTACTGCTGGCCGCCACCGCCGCTGTTCTGACCGCCCTTGCGGCCGGCCTCGGACGCCTTCTCGCGGTCATTGGCGAAGTTGCCGCCACTGTTCTCGCCGCCCTTGCGGCCGGCTTCGGCGGCGCGCTCGGGGTCATTGGCGAAGTTGCCGCCGCTGTTCTGGCCGCCCTTGCTGCCCGCCTCGGCGGCGCGCTCGGGATCGTTGGCGAAGTTGCCCCCGCTGTTCTGCCCACCTTTGCTGCCAGCTTCGGCGGCCTTTTCGCGATCATTGGCGAAGTTGCCGGGATTGGAGTTGTTGGTGCTCATCGTGAATTCCTCTTGATCGTGGGACGAAGGAGCCGGGTCCACCCGGACGTGGCTCCGCTACAAGGAGGGAAGCGCCTAGCGGCTACCACCCTTGCGTCCGGCTTCGGAGGCTTTCTCGCGATCGTTGGCAAAGTTGCCCCCGCTGTTCTGGCCGCCCTTGCGCCCGGCCTCGGCAGCCTTTTCGCGATCATTGGCGAAGTTGCCGGGATTGGAGTTCGAATTCTTGGTGGTCATGGTCGCTCTACCTCTTTTGGGAATGTAGTGCAGAACACATTGCCTGCCCTGGTATTGAGGAGCGGACGCGGCGAGGTTTCCCGGCCAGGGGATGGGTGGTCGCAGGCCATGGGCCACTACCAGGTCTGTATCTAAATTCGGCCGAGGCGCTGTCCAACCTCGCCGCTGGGTTGGACGGAGCAGAGACGCTGTGCGAAGTGAAAAAGCCTGGACGCAGCGGCGCCGCTGCGTCCAATACCTGTGGCTCTTACCTTGTACGACGGGTGGCGGCGGGTCTAGAAACCGTCGATGGGAATCTTCAGGTAACGACGGCCATTGGCCTCGGCGGGCGGCAGGGTGCCGGCGCGGATGTTTACCTGGATCGCCGGCAGGATCAGCGTTGGCATGGACAGGGTGGCATCACGGCGGGTGCGCAGGGCGACGAAGGCGTCTTCGTCCACTCCGTCGCGGACATGCACGTTGAGGGCGCGCTCTTCACCCACGGTGGTCTCGTGGCGCGCTTCGCGGCCGGCGGGCGGATAGTCGTGGCACAGATAGAGGCGCGTGGCCTCGGGCAGGGTCAGCAGCCGGCGGATCGAACGATAGAGGTCGCGAGCGCTGCCGCCGGGGAAGTCGCAGCGCGCCGAGCCGACATCGGGCATGAACAGGGTGTCGCCGACGAAGACATGCTCCTCTTCCACCTGGTAGGCCATGTCGGCCGGAGTGTGGCCGGGCACGTGCAGGGCGCGGGCGGTCAGGGCGCCGATATGGAAGACCTCGTCGGGCTGGAACAGGTGATCGAACTGGGAGCCGTCGAGGCGGAATTCCGGCTCCAGGTTGAAGACGTCCTTGAAGGCGCCTTGGACCCGGCGGATGCCCTCGCCGATGGCGATGCGCCCGCCCAACTGCCGCCGCAGATAGGGCGCGGCGGAGAGGTGGTCGGCGTGGGCATGGGTCTCCAGCAGCCACTCCACGGTCAGCCCCTGATCGCGCACGAAGCGGGCGACGCGATCCGCCGAAAGGGTGGCGGTGCGGCCCGAATGCGGATCGTAGTCCAGCACCGAATCGACGATGGCGCAGCGACTGCCGGGGGCTTCGTAGATCACATAGGTGAAGGTGGACGTGGTGGCGTCGAAGAAGGGTTCGATGCGCGGAGTCATGACCGGGCCTCGTCAAGCTGTGGGATGTCCCACCTTACCACGGGGCTCCGCCGCTCCGCGGCGTGCCTCGTCGCCGCAGCGCCCGATTGCCGTGCTAGGCCTAGTACCGGGCCTGCTGCATCTCCTTCAAGCGACTCAGGGTGCGGCGGAAGGGGAATTCCAGAAAGCCGCGGGTGTACAGCTGATCCAGGGGCACGGCGGCGTCCAGGTAGAGCGGGCGGCGGCGGTCGTAGGCTTCGTCGACCAGGGCGATGAAGCGGCGCACGGCGTCGTCCTGGGGCGCCAGGCGGGGCAGTTCGCGGTCGCCGGCCAGGACCCGCGTCGCGCCGTCTTCGGTGCCGCGGGCGATGCGGCCCGCACGGGGATCGCCGGACAGGCAGGGCACGCCGCTCAGCAACAGGGCGGGGAAGCGGGTGCAGAGATCCATGTAGTCGGTGGTGGCCCAGGCGCCCTGGCAGAGCACGGCGAAATCCAGCCAGATCGCGCTGGAGGCCCGCTGCACCACGGGCAGCGGGCGCTCGCCGAGGATCAGGGGCGCGGTCGTCACGGCTTCCCCCGCGGTGAGGCGGGCAAAGGTCGTGGCGAGGGCGGTGGGATCGTCCACCCAGAAGCGCGGTTCGGCTTGGCCTTGGTGCAGGCGGTGGTCCTGGCCGCCGTCCACCTCCAGCACGTCCAGGTGTGCCTGCAGCGCGGCGATGGCGGGCAGCAGGCGCTCGCGATTGAAGCCGCCGGCATAGAGCTGCTCCGGCGGCTGGTTGGAGGTGACCACCAGCACCAGACCTTGGTCCAGCAGGGCGCGCAGCAGGCCGCCCACCAGGATGGCATCGCCGATGTCGCTGACGAAGAGTTCGTCGAAGCACAGCACCCGCACCTCGGCGGCCAGCTCCCGGGCCAGCACCTGCAGGGGATCGCGGGTGCCGGCGAGCTGGAACTGACGCTGGTGCACCCAGCGCATGAAGTGGTGGAAGTGCTGGCGGCGGGCGGGCACCGGCAAGCTGGCGTGGAACAGATCCAGCAGCCAGGTCTTGCCACGGCCGACCGGCCCCCAGAGATAGAGACCGCGCGCCGGTTGGTCCGCCAGCAGCGCCGCGTGGCAGGCCTCCAGGCGCAGGGCGGCGGCCTCCTGGGCGGCATCGGGCAGGCGATCGCCTTGGGCCAGGGCGTGGTGGTAGGCGGCGAGGGGGGAGGGTGCGGTGGTCATGGTCGCCACTCTAGCCTCCGTGTTGACGCCAGACCATGCCCCGGCGGAATGACGTGAGTCCTTTATAGCGTTTGAAGGCAAGCGGCCGCGGTTCGATAGTGCGAGACGATCCCTGCCGGACGCTTCCGGCACCTCTTTTCGTCCTGCCTGGAGCCCTGTCATGGCCGCCGATTCGACCCTGCACCTCGCCCACTGCCTCGCCTCCGTGGGCGTCTCCGAGATCCTCAAGATCACCGAGCGCGCCAATGCCCTGCGCCGCCAGGGCGCCGATCTGCTGGTGCTGGGTGCGGGCGAGCCGGACTTCGATACCCCGGAGCACATCAAGGAGGCGGCGATCCAGGCCATCCGCGCCGGCCAGACCAAGTACACGGTGCTCGACGGCAGCCCGGCGCTCAAGGAGGCCATTCGCCGCAAGTTCGCCCGGGAGAACGACCTGGTGTTCGCCCAGGACGAGGTGACCGCCTCGGCCGGGGCCAAGCAGGTGATCTTCAACGCCATGATGGCGACCCTGGACGCGGGCGACGAGGTGATCATTCCCGCGCCCTTCTGGGTGACCTATGCCGACATCGTCACCATCCTCGGCGGCACGCCGGTGGTGCTGCCGTGCCGTGAGGAGGATGGCTTCCGCCTGACCGCCGAGGCCCTGGAAGCGGCCATCACCCCGCGCACCCGCTGGGTGATGCTCAACTCGCCCTCCAACCCCTCGGGGGCGGCCTATGGCGAGGAACACTATCGCCCGCTGCTGGAGGTGCTGCTGCGCCATCCGCAGGTCTGGCTGATGGTCGACGACATGTACGAGCACATCCTCTACGACGGCTTTCGCTTCGTCACTCCGGCGGCCGTGGAGCCACGGCTGCGCGAGCGGACCCTGACCATCAACGGCGTCTCCAAGGCCTATGCCATGACCGGCTGGCGCCTGGGCTATGCCGGCGGACCCAAGGCGCTGATCCAGGCCATGGCCAGTGTGCAGAGCCAGGTGACCTCCTGCCCCTGCTCGGTCAGCCAGGCCGCGGCCATCGCCGCCCTGGATGGGCCGCAGGACATCGTGCGCGAGCGCTGCGAGCTGTTTCGCCAGCGGCGGGATCTGGTGGTGGACGCGCTGAACGCGGTGCCGGGCTTGTCGGCGCGGCGGCCCGAGGGGGCCTTCTATGTCTATGCCAGTTGCGCGGGGGTCTTGGGTCGGCGGACGCCGGGCGGGGAGCTGATCGACAGCGATACGGCCTTTGCCCGCTACCTCATGGACGAGGGCGGGGTGGCGGTGGTGCCAGGCTCGGCCTTTGGCCTGGCGCCTTACTTCCGGGTTTCCTACGCCACCTCGCACGAGGTGCTGGAGGAAGCCTGCCGCCGGATCGCCGAAGCGACCCGGCGGCTGCTGGCCTGATCAGCCGGCCGGCGGTGCCGGGGGCGCCGGCGGTTGGGCGCCCGGGGCGACCGGCTGGACGCCGGGGGGCGGGGGCGGCGGCAGACGACCGGGACCGCGGGGTGCCGGCGGGGTATCCAGGGTCTGCAGCGAGTTGGCATCGGCGCCGAGGGCGCTGACCCGGAAGGCACGGCCCTGGGCATTGGCCACCAGCTCGCCGCGGACGGCTACGGTCTGACCGGGCTTGAGCAGCGCTTGCAGGCGCAGGGCTTCATGGGGCGGCAGGCGCAGGGCGGTACCGTCCTGCAGCAGGGCGCCGTTCACGTCGCCACGGGGACCGTGCAGCAACTGGACGATCTGGCCCTGGAGGCTGTCGCCATCGCGCTCGGTGCCCGGTGCCGGGGGGGCCGGCGGACGGCGACCAGCCACGCGATCGGGGCCTTCGTCGGTGACCGTCTTGCCGGTCTGGACGTTGGTCAGGGACACCGCCTGGACCAGCGGCAGGCTGGCGGCGCGCAGGCCGGCGACGTTGATGCTGTCACCCGGCTTGAAGGTGGCGGCCAGTTGCTCGGACAGGTGCGGCGGGGTGTTGACCTCGGTGCCGTCGGCCAGGATCAGGCCGTCGATATCGCCACGGGGATTGAGCAGGAACTGCTTGAGCTGGCCCTGCTGGGTAGGGATCTGGGCGCTGGCCGCGGTGGTGGAGGCGGCGCTGCCGGCGGGTGCGGTTTGTGCCAGGACGAGGCCGCTGACGGACAGCAGGGCGAAGGTCCCGATCACGAGGGTTTGGGTCTTGGTAGGCATGGATGACTCCTGCGGTGGTTGACGATCAGGATATTGCAGGGCCTGTGCCAACTTTTATTTTCTATATAAATCAATACTTTGCGATTTATTGGGACCGTCCGAGCCAGGCATTGCGTCCGGTTGGCGGACATGCCTGTCGGCAAAGCGGACAGCCTAAGAGCCTGTCCAAAGTCTGCTGCGCGTCGGCCAAACGGCGTTGAAAATGGCTTCGGAATGCTCATTTACCACTCGTAAACTCCGCTTCCTCAGTCATTTTCGCCTTGTTTGTCTCTAGCTCGCGAGACTTTGAATAGGCTCTAAGCGGGACTGTCGTCTGTGCCGACACCCAGGCCCAGCCGACTCAGCTTGGTGTAGAGCAGCTGGCGATGGATGCCCAGCCGGCGGGCCGCTTCGGCGCGATTGCCGCCGCTGCGCTGCAGGGCGCGCTCGATCAGCAGGCGTTCCAGGCGCGCGGTGGCTTCGGCCAGGGTCTCCTCCGGCCAGCTGGCGTCGATGGCCACCTCATCCGGGGTCTCGCCCTGCAGAAAGGCCAGGTCGGCGGCGACGATGCGTTCGCCCTGGGCCAGGGTCGCGGCGCGCTGGATGGCGTTGCGCAATTCGCGCACGTTGCCCGGCCAGGGGTGGCGCAAGAGCAGGGCGGCGGCATCGTCCGCCAGGACGCGGCCGCTGGGGGCGAGGAAGTGTTCGGCCAGCGGCAGGATGTCGGCCCGCCGCTCGCGCAGCGCCGGCAGGTGGATGGGTACCACGTGCAGGCGATAGAAGAGGTCTTCGCGGAAGTCGCCGCTGGCGACCCGCTGGGCCAGGTCGCGGTGGGTGGCCGCTACCAGACGCACGTCCAGGCGCACCGGCGCGCCGCCCACCGGCGTCACCTCGCGTTCCTGCAGGGCGCGCAGGATCTTGGCCTGCATCGGCAGCGGCATGTCGCCGATCTCGTCGAGAAAGAGGGTGCCGCCCTGGGCTTCGCGAAAGGCACCGAGGCGATTGGCGGTGGCCCCGCTGAAGGCGCCGCGCACATGGCCGAAGAGTTCGCTTTCCAGCAGATCCGGCGGGATGGCCGCGCAATTGACCGCCACGAAGGGCGCCCCGCGTCTCTTGCCATGCTCGTGGATGGCCCGGGCCACCAGTTCCTTGCCGGTGCCGGTCTCGCCGGTGACCAGCACCGTGGCCTCGCTGTCCACCAGGCGGCCGATGGTCTTCTGCACCTGGCGCAGGGCGTCGCTGCCGCCCACCAGGGTATGGCCCTCGACTGTGGCCGGTGGCGCACTGGCCGGACCGCGCTGGGCGGTCATGCCGGCCAGTACCCGGATCAGCTCGTCACGGCCGATGGGCTTGGTGAGGTGGTCGAAGGCGCCCAGGCGCATGGCCTCGATGGTGTTGCCGGCGCTGGCGAAGGCGGTCAGCACCGTGACCGCCGGTGGTTCGGGGAGGGCGCGGATGCGCGCCAGCACCTCCAGGCCATCCAGCCCGGGCATGCGCAGGTCGAGCAGCACGGCGTCCACCGCCTCCTGCGTCAGGAGCTGCAAGCCCGCTTCGCCCCCGTCGGCCTGCAGCACCCGGTAGCCCTGGTCCGCGGCGGTTTCCGCCAGGGCGTCGCGCAGACCGGCGTCGTCATCGATGATCAGCAGGGTTGGCATGGCAGGAGGATCTCGAAGCGCGTGGGAAGGGAGGGATCGATCAGTCGCGCCTCGCCGCCGTGGGCGCGGGCGGTCTCGCGGACCAGGGCCAGGCCCAGGCCGGTGCCCTCCGGGCGACCGGTGACGAAGGGCTCGAAGAGCTGGGCGCGCAACTCGGCGGGTGGCCCCTGGCCTTCGTCTTCCACCGCCAGCACCAGCCAGTCGCCGCGCCGGCTGGCATCGAGACGGATTTCGCTGTCTGCCGGGGCGGCCTGGAGGGCGTTGAGCAGCAGGTTGTCCAGGGCGCGGGCCAGGGCGTCGCGATCGAACCAGCCCTCATCGACGGCCACCCGGGCGGTCAGGCGGATGCCGCGCTGGACGGCCTGGTCTTCGTGACCGGCCAGCACCTCGCGGCAAAAGGCCGGCAGCGCGATGACAGTGGGTTGCAGGTGCAGCGGCTGGGTGAGGTCGAGCAGGCGGCGCAACAGGCGGTCCAGCCGGGTGACCTGGGTGAGGATGGCGTCCAGCGCCTTCTGCTGCCGGCCGCTGTCGCCGGCCAGGGCGTTCTCGGCCTTGAGGCGCATAGCGGCCAGGGGGTTGCGGATCTCGTGGGCGACCCCGGCGGCCACCCGACCGAGGGCGGCCAGCCGTTCACTAGCGTGGACCTGGGTGGTCAGCCGCTGGGCCTCGTCCCGGGCCTGGGTCAGGCGCTGCCCGGCCTGGTTGAGCGCCGCCAGCACCCGGTCCAGCTCGCGTTCGCCAGTCAGGGCGAGGGTGGGCAGGTCGTGGCTGGCATTGGCGCCCAGATCGCGCTCGACCCGCGCGACATGGCGCGACCACTGCCAGGTGAGTCGGCCGAGCAGCAGGGTGGCGGCGAGCATGGCCAGCAGCAGCAGGCCCAGGCCCAGTTTCAGCTGGCGCTGCCCGCTGCCCTCGGCGAAGGTCAGGCGAGTCAGGGTCCAGGCGGCGAGATCGGCAATGGGCCCGGACAGCGGGCAGGCGGCCACCAGCACCGTGGCGCCGTCCGCGCTGAAGCTGTCGCTCAGGCTGCGTGCCTCGGCCAGGGTCGCGGCGGAGAGATCGGCCAGGTGCTGGCGTTCGGCGGCGGTCAGGGGGAAGGGACTGGCATCGGCCAGCAGTCCCGCCTGTTCCTGCCAGAGGCCGCCGGCCATGCCGCGATAGCGCAGCAGGGCGACACTGGCCACGCCCCCGAGACTGCGCTGCAGCGTCGGGTCGGCGAGGCCCGCGGTAGGGCCGGACCAGCCATTGCTGTAGAAGCGATAGCTGCTGGCGATGGCCTGGCAGGCCTGCTCGGCTTCCACCGTGGCCTGGCCGAGCTGGGCGCTTTCCGACTGGCGCAAGAGCAGGATCATCAGCCAGCCGACCCCGACGGCCATGCCGCCGAGCATCAGCAGCAGGGCAATCAGACGACTGCGCAGCGATCCGAACATGGGCTTTCTCTTCCAGGCCTTGGCCTGGATAGAGTGCCACACCCCGGCGGAGTTCGAGTGCCAGAGCGGGTGGCTCATCTCAGCCACAGACGTACAAGCCAGACCCCGGGCGCGCTGGCTAGCCTGGGCTTCCTTCTCGAAGCCTGGCAGGTGCCCCTTGGAAATCGTCCTCTATGCCTTCAGCGTCATCTACAGCCCTGGCCCGGTAAACGCCCTGGGCCTCAATGCCGGTCTGCGCGGCCAGGCCCGCCGGGCGCTGGGCTTCTATGCCGGGGTGGGCTGCGCCATGCTGATGCTCTTTCTGGCGCTGGGCTATGCCGGGGCGGTCGTGGTCTCGGGGGCGCTGCTGCCATGGCTGGCGCTCCTCGGCGGTGGCTATTGCCTGTACCTCGGCTATCGCATCGCCCGGGCCGCGCCGCCGACGGCGGAGGGGGAGGGCGCCGCCACGCGGCTGACCTTTGCCAGCGGCCTGCTGATCCAGGGCCTCAATCCCAAGGCGTGGCTGGCGGTGCTGCCCATCGCCACGGTGATGTTTCCGGCGGCCCAGGTGACCGGGGGCAAGATCGCCCTCTGGTCGCTGCCGCTGGCGCTGTCGGCCTGCGGCGCCCCGGCGAGCTACGCCTTGCTCGGGGCGCTGCTCGGGCGCTACCTGGTGCGGGGACGCGGCTTTCGCGCGGTGAATCGGCTGCTGGGCCTGAGTCTGGTTGGCTGTGCCCTGCTGCTGTTCCACGACGCCTGGCGCGGTCTGCTAGGCTGAGCGCCGGAGGAGTCGCCATGAGCAGCCAGATCGAATTGCCCGGTGCCACGGATTGGGTGAGGCACGCCCCGGCCCATGCCGAGCTGGAGTCCATCGAGGCCTTCTTCAGTGGCCATGCCTTCGACCCCCATCGCCATGCCACCTATGCCATCGGCCGTACCCTGGCCGGTGTGCAGAGCTTTTCCTATCGCGGCGCCCGGACCAACAGCCTGCCCGGTGAGACCATGATCCTGCATCCGGACGAGGTCCATGACGGGCGTGCCGGCGCTGCCGATGGCTTTCGCTATCGCATGGTCTATCTGCCGCCGACCCTGGTGCAGGACATCCTGGGTGGACGGCCCTTGCCCTTCCACCGGGAGGGCGTTTCCCTTGACCCGCGCCTGGCACAGGCCACCGAGGCGGTGTTCGCCGCCCTCGACGCGCAATCCGATGTCCTGGCTCGCGACGACGCCCTCTATGGCCTGGTCGCGATCCTGGCCGAGGTCTGCCAGGCCTGGCCCAGTCGCGGACGGGTGGACTTCGCCGCCGCGCTGCGTGCGCGGGAATACCTGGAGGATCATCTCGACCAGGCGGTCACCCTCGACGACCTGGCCCGTTGCGCCGGTCGGGATCGCTGGAGTCTGACCCGGGATTTCCGTGCCTACTTCGGCACCAGTCCCCATCGCTACCTGACCCTGCGCCGCCTCGACCAGGTGCGTCTGCAGGTGCGCCTCGGTCGGGGGCTGGCCGAGGCGGCCGTTGCCGCCGGCTTCTATGACCAGAGTCATATGACGAAACATTTCCGCCAGGCCTTCGGCGTGGCGCCGGCGCGCTGGTTTCGCGGGCTGGCGGGAGCACCCGGCGCCACTGTGCTGGCTGGCGTATCCGACCCTTAGCGCCCCAGCGATTGGTGCGGTAGCACACAGCGGCATGCGCCGTTCCCGCAGCGTCGCCAGCGAAACGATCACGGGCGAGGGCAGTCAACCTGTGCGCACTTCATGAACAGGAGCCCTTTTATGACCGGCCAGGGAGAATCCGCCGCTCGTCCCACCTTCAGTCCTCCGGTCTTCTGGACCTCGACCCTGCTGCTACTCGTGCTGGTGCTCTATGCCAGTCTGTTCCAGGCCAACGCCCAGTGGCTGTTCGCCGCCATCCAAGGCTGGATCATCACCAACCTCAGCTGGTTCTACATCCTCGCCGTGGCCATCATCCTGGGCACCGTGGTGTTTCTCGGCATGAGTCGCTATGGCGACATCAAGCTCGGCCCGGACCACAGCGAGCCGGACTACGCCAACACCACCTGGTTCGCCATGCTGTTTTCCGCCGGCATGGGCATCGGCCTGATGTTCTTTGGCGTCGCCGAGCCGGTGATGCACTTTCTCAACCCGCCCTATGCCGATGGCCAGACGGTGGACGCCGCGCGCCAGGCCATGCGCATCACCTTCTTCCACTGGGGCCTGCACGCCTGGTCGATCTATGCCATCGTCGCCCTGATCCTGGCCTACTTCAGCTATCGCCACGGCCTGCCGCTGACCCTGAGATCGGCGCTCTATCCGCTGATCGGCGAGCGCATCCATGGCCCCATCGGCCATGCCGTGGACATCTTCGCCATCATCGGCACGGTGCTGGGCGTCGCCACCTCCCTGGGCTTCGGCGTCTCGCAGATCAACACCGGACTCAACGTACTGTTCGGCGTGCCGGTGTCCACCCCGGTGCAGATCGGCCTGATCGTCGTCACCACGGCGCTGGCCACCCTCTCGGTGGTCTCGGGGCTGGACAAGGGCGTCCGGCGGCTGTCGGAACTCAATCTGGGCCTGGCGGTGCTGCTGATGCTGACCGTGGTCATCCTCGGCCCCACGGTGCTGATCCTGCAGACCTTCGTCGAGAACACCGGCGGCTATCTCAGCGAGATCGTCAGCCGCACCCTCAACCTCAACGCCTATCGACCCACCGACTGGATCGGCGGCTGGACGCTGTTCTACTGGGGCTGGTGGCTGGCCTGGTCGCCCTTCGTCGGGCTGTTCATCGCGCGCATCTCGCGCGGGCGGACCATCCGCGAATTCGTCTCCGGCGTACTGCTGGTGCCGGCCGGTTTCACCCTGCTGTGGATGACGGTGTTCGGCAACACGGCGATCCACATGATCCTCACCGAGGGCATCACCGATCTGGCCGCCGCGGTATCCCAGGACAGCTCCCTGGCGCTGTTCGCCTTCCTCGAGCACTTCCCCTTCGCCAGCGTGATCTCGCTGATCGCCATCGTCATGGTGGTGGTGTTCTTTGTCACCTCCGCCGATTCCGGCGCCATGGTGGTAGACATGCTGGCCTCCGGCGGCCAGGACCAGACGCCGGTCTGGCAGCGCGTCTTCTGGGGCGCCAGCATGGGGCTGGTGGCCATCGCGCTGCTGCTGGCCGATGGCCTCAAGGCCTTGCAGACCGCCACCATCGCCAGTGCCCTGCCGTTCACCCTCGCCCTGTTGTTCAGCATGCATGGCCTGCTCAAGGCCCTGAAGCTGGACGCCACCAAGCGCGGCCTGCGCCATCAGTCGCTGAGTCTCACCCCGCCCACCAGCCGTACGCCGGGCGGCTGGCAGCGCCGCCTGCGCGGCCTGGCGATGTTTCCGCGGCGTAGCCACGTGGTGCGCTTCATCGGCGAGGTGGCCAAGCCGGCTTGCCTGGCGGTGGCCGAGGAATGGCGCAAGCAGGGCTATGTCTGTGGCGTGGAAGACCGCGAGGATGGCGGGGTGCGGCTGTATGTCGGTCCGGCCGAGCAGCCCGAGTTCGTCTACCAGGTCAGACCCCACGCCTACGCCATGCCCAGTTTCGTCATGGGCAGCGAGCCGGGGGAGGAGCGCAAGTACTTCCGCGCCCAGGTCTATCTGCGCGAGGGGGGCCAGGACCATGACGTCATGGGCTGGTCCCGCGAAGACGTCATCGGCGACATCCTCGACCAGTACGAGCGTCACATGCATTTTCTGCATCTAGTGGGCTAGACGAAAAAGCCGGGCACAGTGCCCGGCTTTTTCATGTTGCGGCGCTCGGGTCACCTCACCCGGAAGCGCCGCACTACCGCGATCAGCTGCTCGTTGGACGATTGCACCGCCGCGGTACTCTCGGCGGTGCGCTGACCGCTGGTGACCAGGTCGTCGACGATATGGCGCACGGCAACCATGTTCTGGTTGATCTCGCCGGCCACCACGCTCTGCTCTTCGGCCGCTGCGGCGATCTGAGTCGAGAGATCGCTGATGCGCACCACCGAACCGCTCATCTCGTCCAGGCCTTCGGTGACCTCGCGGGTGCGCTCGGCAGTGCTCTGGCAACTGGCCTTGGTCATTTCCATGGCCGCGACCGCGGAACTCACCCCCTGCTGCAACCGGTTGAGCATCTCGTTGATCTCGGCGGTGCTCTGCTGGGTACGGCCGGCCAGGGCGCGGACCTCGTCGGCCACCACCGCGAAGCCGCGACCCTGTTCGCCGGCCCGGGCCGCCTCGATGGCCGCGTTGAGCGCCAGCAGGTTGGTCTGACCGGCAATCCCGCCGATCACCCCGAGCACGTCGTTGATGCGCTGGGCATCGCTCTGCATGGCCTGCACCTTGAGGGTGGCGTCTTCCACCTGATCCACCAGGGCCAGCACGCTGGCCGAGGCCTGCTGGACCACCGCGCGGGAACGCTCGGCCTGGCCGTTGGCGGCCTGGGTGAGGGTGGCGGTGTCGCTGGCACTGCGCGCCACGGAGTCGGAGGTGGCGCTCATCTCGGTGATGGCGGTTACCGCCTGGTCGGTCTCGCTGGCATGGCGGGCCAGGATGGCACCGTTCTGCTGGGCCTGGCCGTGCAGCTGCTTGAGACCGGTGTCGATGCGGTCGGTGGCATCGCCCACCTCGCCGATCAGCCGCTGCAGATAACCGATGAAACCGTTGACCGCGCCGGCCACCGCATCCACCTCGTCCTGGCCGTGCACCGGGATGCGCCGGGTCAGGTCGGCATCGCCGGCGGACAGGGATTCGATGTTGCGTTGCAGCAGGCCCAGGCGACCCATCAGCTTGCCGAGCGCCAGCACCATGATGCCTACCAGCAGCAGGACCAGCGGCAGCTGGATCGCCGCCAGGGTCTTGAGGATACCGGTGTTGGTCGCCGCGATGAGCGAGGTGGGCAGCGCCGTGGCCAGCAGCCAGGGGGTGCCGGCCAGCGGGCGCAGGAAGAAGGTGTGGGGCGTGCCGTGCTCGTCGACATAGGTGTCGCGCACCACGGCCTCGCCCTTGAGCTTGCCGAGGTTCTGCTGGATGGCGGCGACGAAGGGCGAACGGGTGGCATAGGCCGAGACGTTGTTCAGGATCTGCGAATCGCCGAGTTCGCTGAGGTTGCTGAGGATCTTGCCGTCGGCCTCGACAATCATCATGTCGGTGTCGTCGAGTTCCTTGCGCAGGCTGTCCACCAGGGGGTTGAAGAAGCCCAGGGTGAGGTCGATGGTCGAGACGCCAAAGGCCTTGCCGTCGCGCTGGATGGCCATGGCGCAGTTGGTGCGCGGCTCGGCGCTGGCGGCGTCCTTGTAGGCGGCCGCCCAGACGCACTGGCCGGCGGGAGCCTTGAGGCCAGCCTGGAACCAGGGTTGCTCCCAGTAGTTGAGCGACTCGGGGGAGTTCCAGTGGGTGTTGACGATCAGCTTTCCGCCGGCATCGCGGTGATAGAAGGTGCTGAACTTGTCGCGACCCTGCTCGCGCTGGTTGGGCAGCGGCCAGATGCCGCCGCCGAACACCTTGGCATCGCCGTACTGGTCCACCAGACCGGGCAGCACCCGGTCGATGGCGGCGCTGTCCAGCAGCGGCACGGTCTGGGTGATGGCGCGCTGCTGCGCCTGGATCTGGTTGAGTTCGCGATAGATGCGGGTGCCCACCTCGTTGACGCGGGTGAGCACGGCGGATTCACCGGCGGCGACCAGATCCGGCGTCACCCACAGGCGAATGCCGATGACGGTGGCCGCGAGGGTCGCGCCGATGAAGCCGAGGAAGATCAGGGTGTAGCGGGTCCGAATGGTGTTCAAGGCCATGGTGTCGCTCCTGCGGTTACAGCGTCGTTCACGCTGCGAAAGGCATCCTTGGCGGTGTTCTGAACGAGGATGTCAGAGCCTTATCGGCGTCTGACGTGTGACCTTTAGTCGCAGGAGGCGCGGGATACCGGGACGCGAATCCAGTCGCGGCGTGACCTGGCAGCCGCTTTCCGGTCAGAGGATTGCGCCGTGCGACGATCAGGGTCGCGCGGTGCGGATTTCGCCCTGCCAGGCACCGGCGACCTGCCGGACGATCACCAGGCAGGGACCGTCGCCTGGCGCCGCGACCAGGCACCCGCCATCGGCCTGCCAGAAGGCGCTGCGGCCCACGCAGGCATAGCCGCCGGTGGGCGCGCCGTGATTGGCCAGGAGCACCGGCATGCCCAGGCGTCGGGCATGGCCGGCCAGGCGCGCGCTGTCGGCGGGATAGCCGGTCGGACCTATCACCGCCGAAGCCAGATAGAGATCGGCGCCGCGGGCACGGGCGGCATCGGCATGGGCCTCGTGATTGCTGTCGGCGCAGATCGCCAGTGCGGCCTTCAGCTCGCGCACCTCCAGCAAGTCCCCGCCATGGCCGGGCACGAAGGGCGGCACCTCGCCCGGATGCAGGTATTCCTTGGTGTGGACGCGACAGCTGCCATCGGCGCCAAGGATCAGCGCACCGATCTGCAGCCCCGTCAGACCCTGGATGGGCGCCCCGACCACGGCCGTGAGCCCGGCCACGCGGCAGGCCTCGCGCAAGGGCCGCAGACGCGCATCGGTACCCTCCAGCGTCAGCGCCGCCGCCAGGGTCGGCTCATAGCCGGTCAGGGACAGTTCCGGAAACAGCAGGAGCTCCACCCCGACGTCGGCAGCCGCGGCGATGAAATCGAGATGGGTGCGCAGATTGGCGGCGAGGTCGCCGGCGAGCGAAACGGATTGGGCGGCGGCCAGGGTAGGGGTGGGCATCGGGACTCCAGGGAAAGCGGCAGCGCCCGGGAGAGCGGGCCCGGCCATCGCTATGGGGAGGGCGTCCGGCAGGGGAGGCAGGGCTATGCCGGCTTTAGCTGAACAGGCTGGGTTGCCTCCTGGTTATACCGCTATCGCTACCTCTCAGTATTTGGCCGGGAGGCGCCTCGCTATAGTCGGGCCGTCTATCAATTTCAAGAATAACAGGACGGGTCATGGCGATAATCAACTATGTAACGGAGATCCGCTTCGGTGCCGGCTGTGCGGCCGAACTGGCCGACGTCAACGCCCGGCTGGGCTTCCAACGGCCACTGATCGTCACCGATCGGGGCGTGGTGGCCGCCGGTCTTATCGAGCAACTGGTGGAGCAGAATCCCCTGGCCGCCTACCAGGTGTTCGACGCCACCCCGGCCAATCCCACCGAGGCCGCCACCCGCGAGGGCGTCGCCTGTTTCCGGGATGCGGACTGCGACGGCATCATCGCCGTCGGCGGGGGTTCGCCCATCGACCTGGCCAAGGCCATCGCCGTGTCCGCGCGCCATCCCGGACCGCTGAAGCAGTTCGCCCTCATCGAAGGCGGCCTGACGTGGATCACCGCGGCGACGGTACCCATCGTGGCCATTCCGACCACGGCCGGCACCGGCAGCGAGGTGGGACGCGGCGCCATCATCATTCTCGACGATGGCCGCAAGGTTGGCATCCTCTCGCCCCATGTCATCCCGCGGGTGGCCATCTGCGATCCGCTGCTGACGCTCAGCCTGCCGCCGCACCTGACCGCCGCCACGGGCATGGACGCGGTGGCCCACTGCATCGAGACCTTTCTCGCGCCCGGCTTCAATCCGCCGGCCGAGGGCATCGCCCTGGACGGCCTGCGCCGGGCCTGGCGCCATCTGGAACTGGCGTTCAACGAGCCCAGCAACCTGGAAGCCCGTACCCAGATGCTCAGCGCCTCGCTGCAGGGGGCGCTGGCCTTCCAGAAGGGGCTGGGCTGCGTGCACAGCCTGAGTCACTCGCTGGGCGGCATCGATCCGCGGCTGCACCATGGCACCCTCAACGCGGTCCTGCTGCCGGCCGTGGTGGCCTTCAACCGGAGCGCCGAATCGGTGATCCGCGACGAGAAACTCGAACGCCTCGCCCAGGCCATGGAACTGCCGCCGCAGCTGTCGGTGGAGCAGGCGCTGGCGCACAAGGCCGAAGCCCTGCGGCTGCCGACGGGGCTGGCGCAGATGGGGGTCGACAGGGGACTCATCCCGCGCATCGTCACCGGCGCCCTGGCCGATCACAGCCACCGGACTAATCCCCGGGAAGCCTCGGCGGAGGACTATGCCGACCTGATCCAGGCCTCGTTCTGAGGCCCTGGCTTGTGTAGCGGCAAGCCCTTCCGCTGCAGTGCCATCCGCCGTCCTGCCCTGCGCCTCGACTCGATCCGGGCGGGTAGTGGGCTGCGGATGACCGACAGCCGTTCTGCAAGACCCTCGCGACAATCACAACAATTAAAGGACGCGAAACATCATGGCCCATCCCAGTACCGCCGCATCCCCGGTGCAATTCGATCCGCTCTATCGCAAGGTGGCCTGGCGCGTGTTGCCGCTGCTGCTGCTCGGTTACATCATCGCCTATCTCGATAGGGTCAACGTCGGCTTCGCCAAGCTCGCCATGCTCAGCGACCTCGGCATGTCAGATGCGGCCTATGGCCTGGGCGCTGGTATCTTCTTCATCGGCTACTTCATCTTCGAGGTTCCCAGCAACCTGATGCTGCATCGCGTCGGCGCCAAGCTGTGGATCGCCCGCATCATGATCACCTGGGGCCTGGTCTCGTCGCTGATGGCCTTCACCGGGCCCATCGCCCAATTGCTGGGCATCAGCCACGAACTGACCTTCTATGGCCTGAGATTCCTGCTCGGCATCTGCGAGGCGGGCTTCTTTCCCGGGGTCATCCTCTACCTGACCTACTGGTTTCCCGCGGCGCTGCACAGCCGCATGATGGCCATCGTCATCCTCGGCAATCCGGTGTCCTTCATCTTTGGTGGTCCGCTCAGCGGCGCCATCATGTACTACATGGGCAGCAACGGCCTGCTGGCGGGCTGGCAGTGGATGTTCGTCATCGAGGCGGTGCCGGCCGTGGTGGTCGGGGTGGTGGTGCTCTGGCTGCTGGACAACGGCATCCAGGACGCCCGGTGGCTGAACCAGCAGGAAAAGGCCGAACTCACCCGGCGCCTGGCCCTGGAGGCCGCGGAAAAGCCGCGCATCGCCCTCAAGCGGCTGTATGCCCTGCCCATCATCTGGCTGCTCACGCTCATCTACGTCCTGCTGATGCTTGGCAACTACGGCATCAATTTCTGGGTGCCGACCATCATCAAGAACGCCGGGGTGGCCTCGGTTCTGGACATCGGCCTCATCACCGCCATCCCCTATGTGTTCGGCGCGGCGACCATGGTCTGGGTCACCCGCCAGGCCCAGCGTACCGGTAACCAGCGCGCCTATGGCGCCCTGATGTCGGTGCTGGCCGGGATCGGCCTGATCCTCTGCGCGGCCTTTCCCCAGCACCTGCTGCTGATGATCCTGGGTGTCGCCTTCGCCGTGGGTGGCAGCCTGAGCGCCATCGCGCTGTTCTGGGGGCTGCCCGGCGCCTTTCTGCAGGGCGCCGCCGCCGCGGCCGGCATCGCCATCATCAACTCCTTCGGCAATCTCGGCGGCTTCGCCGGGCCCTATCTGCTGGGGTTGCTGACCACGCTGTTCGGCTCGGCGCAGGTCGGGCTGATGCTGCTCGGGGGTTGCCTGCTGGGGTGCGCGGCGCTGATGCTGTGGGTGACCCGCCGGCCCGCGCCGTCGACTACCGGGCTACTGGCCGAGTAGCCACGCCGCGCCAGCCGCGCCTTTCGAGCGGAAGCGACTATCCTTCGCTGCCGCTTTCCCTGTCAGTGAAGAGGACGTCATGGATCTGGTCAGCGAGTTGCACACCATCGTCGGGCGGCGCCATGTCCTGCAGGGCGACGCGGCGACCCGACGCTTCCGCCTGGGCATCCGCTATGGTGGCGGGGCGGTGCTCGCCGTGGTGCGGCCCGGCAGCCTGCTGGAGATGTGGCGCGTGCTGCAGCGCTGCCACAGCGCCGGCACCATCATCATCTGCCAGGCGGCCAACACCGGCCTGACCGGCGGCTCCACCCCGGTGGCCGAGGGCTACGACCGGCCGGTGGTGCTGATCAACACCCTGCGCCTGACCCGCCTGGCCCTGTTGCGCCAGGGCGAACAGGTGCTGTCCCAGCCGGGTGTGACCCTGAGCCAGCTGGAGACGACGCTGAAACCCCTGGGGCGCGAGCCGCACTCAGTGATCGGCTCGACCTGCATTGGCGCCTCCGTCACCGGTGGCGTCTGCAACAACTCCGGCGGCTCGCTGATCCGCCGCGGACCGGCCTTCACCCAGCTGTCGCTGTTCGCCCGCATCGACGAAGCCGGGCAGCTGCAACTGGTCAATCACCTGGGCCTGGCCTTGGGCGATACCCCCGAGGAGATCCTCAGCCGACTCGACGAGGGCCGCTTCGACGACAGCGTCGTGCAGGATCCGGCCGGGGACATGGCCTCCGATCGCGAATACGCCCGCCATGTCCGCGACGTGGCCTCGGCCACCCCGGCGCGCTACAACGCCGATCCGCGGCGGCTGTACGAAGCCTCGGGTTCGGCGGGCAAGATCGCCGTGTTCGCCCTGCGCCTGGACACCTTCGCCGCCGATCGCAACACCCGGGTGTTCTACATCGGCTCCAATCGGGCCGCCGATCTGGAAGCCATCCGCCGGCACATCCTGGTCAACTTCGCCCAGCTGCCCATCGCCGGCGAATACATGCACCGCACGGCCTACGAACTCAGTCGTACCTACGGCAAGGACCTGTTCCTCTTCATCCAGCGCTGTGGTGCGCAACGGGTGCCCCAGGCCTTTGCCTGGAAGACCCGCTTCGATGCCCTGAGCGAACGCCTGGGCCTGGGTGCCCAGCTTGGCGATCGCCTGCTGCAACGTCTGGCGGCGCCCTTGCCGGAGCACCTGCCGGCGCGCCTCAACGCCTTTGCCTCGCGCTTCGAGCATCATCTGCTGCTGAAGATGGGCGAAGACGGCATCGACGAGGCCCGCGCCTATCTGCAGTCCTGGCTGCCCAGCGCCGACGCGGACTTCATCGAGTGCGACGCGGAGGAGGGCAACGCCGCCTTCCTCAATCGCTTCGCGGTCGGCAATGCCATGAATCGCTACCGGGCGGTGCACCGGGACACCGTGGAGGACATCCTCGCCCTGGACATCGCCCTGCCGCGCAACACCCAGGACTGGTTCGAGACCCTGCCGCCGGAGCTGGCGGAGCAGATCGAGGTGACCATGTATTGCGGGCACTTCTTCTGCCACGTGCTGCACCAGGAATACCTGGTGAAGAAGGGCCGGGACTGCGCGGCGCTCAAGCGTCGCCTGCTGGCCCTGCTGGAGGCCCGCGGCGCCCGTTATCCCGCCGAGCACAATGTCGGTCACCTCTACGCCGCGGCGCCGGAACTGGAGCGGCACTATCGCCAGCTCGATCCGACCAACGCCTTCAATCCGGGCATCGGGCAGCTGACGCGGCGCTATCGCTGGCAGGAGGACTGCTGCGCCACGCATGCCGGCGATGCCATCGCCGCGGTGGCGAAGGCGGCCCGGGCGGAGGCCGCGGAGACGAGTCGCACGTCCTGAGCTGCGGGACGGCTCAGTCTTCCCGCTGGATGGCGTAGAGCGATTCCACCAGCAGCGCGAACGCCGGATTCTGCTGGGCGCTGCGCCGCGAGACCAGCTCATAGGGCTCGCTGTGCGACCTCAGCTCCAGCGGCAGGCGGCTGACCAGGCCATGCTGGCAGACATAGTCCGCCACCTCGACCGACACCAGGGCCACCAGCCGGGGATTGCGGCTCAACAGCGAAAGGGTGGTCAGCGCCGAGGTGGTCTCGATCAGGTGCAGCGGAAAGGGCAGCTGCGCCTCGAAGAATTCGTGTTCCAGGGTGCGTCTCATGGGCATGTTGGCTCGATAGACCACCCAGCGACTGTCCGAGAGATCCCGCAACTCGACCCGCTCTCGCTGGGCGGCCGGATGGGCGGCGTGGGCGATGACCGCGAGGGACTCGTCCTTGATGACCAGGGCGTCGTAGCTTTCCGGCCGCTCGCTGACCGACAGGCGACAGATGGCCGCGTCCAGCCGTCCCTGGTCGATCAGGCCGAGCAGGGTCGTGCTGGTGTCTTCCACCACCTCGATGGACAGCCGCGGCTGCAAGTCCAGCAGCCGCGAGATGGCATGGGTGAGCAGGGGCACGGCGCCCATGATGGTGCCGATGGCCAGCTTGCCGCCGGAGCCGCTGGCGATGGCGTGGAGTTCGAGGCGCAGATTGTCCAGGTCGGCCTGAATCAGCCGGGCGAAGCGAATGGCGCAGGTGCCCGCCGGGGTCGGCAGCAGGCCGCGATTGGTGCGCAGGAACAACTCGACTCCCAGGGCGGACTCCAGCTCCTTGAGCGCCTTGCTGGCGCCCGGCTGGGTGAGCCCCAGGCCTTCCGCGGCATTGAGCAGCGAACCCTTTTCCGCCAGGGCGATGAGCAGGCGCAGCTGCTTGGCGTGCAGGCGCGACATGATGGCGTTGAGGCTGGCGAGCTGCTTCATTGACCGACCGTTATACCGCGGTTGCTTATGGTTGATCCCGAGGGCTCTAGCCTAGAGCAAGTCGTTGCTTGCGTATAACGGACTGTAATAGGAGCGGGGCTCGATCGGCCGCGAGCCTGCCGCTACGAGGCGTGGTTCGATTCGTTGGGCTTCGGCGATGGAGTCGCCTCAACCCCACCTACGGGCCCCGTAGGTGGGGTTGAGCGCCAGCGAAGCCCAACGGGTTGGACTCAGGGCGCGCACCCGTTCCCTCACCCCAACCCTCTCCCGGAGGGAGAGGGGGCGGCTGGGGCATGAAGGGATGCGGCGGCATCAAAATGCAGGATTTTTACCCCCTCTCCCCTTGGGGGAGGGTTGGGGTGAGGGCTGAGCCCCCTCAGAGCAGCGTGAAACTCCCCTCGCGCACCCGCTCCGAATCCAGGCCGACCATCACCTTGAACTCGCCCGGTTCCGAGACCAGCTTGAGATCGTTGTTGTAGAAGCGCAGGTCCGCCTCGGTGATGGGGAAGTCCAGCTCGCGACTCTCGCCCGGTTGCAGCATCACCTTCTGGAAGCCCTTGAGCTCCTTGACCGGTCGCGCCAGGGAGGCGGTCACGTCGTGCAGATAGAGCTGCACCACGGTAGCGCCGGCGCGGCTGCCGGTGTTCTTGACCGTGACCCTGGCGGTCAGGGTATCGCCCTTCTTCAGGGTGGCGCTGGACAGCTGCGGCGCCGAGACCTCGAAGGAGGTGTAGCTCAGGCCGTAGCCGAAGGGGTAGAGCGGACCGTTGACGATGTCGAAGTAGCGCGAGGTGTACTTGTTCGGCTTGGCCGCATCGAAGGGGCGACCGCTGCTCAGGTGGTTGTAGTACAGCGGCACCTGGCCCACTTCACGGGGAAAGGTCATGGTCAGCTTGCCGGAGGGGTTGTGGTCGCCGAACAGCACATCGGCCACGGCGTTGCCGCCTTCGGTGCCGGGGAACCAGGCTTCCAGCAGGGCGTTGGCCTGTTCCTGCTCCCATTCCAGCGCCAGCGGGCGGCCGTTCATCAGCACCAGCACCAGCGGCTTGCCGGTGGCCTTGAGCGCCTTGATCAGCTCGCGCTGGGTGTCGGGCACGCTGATGCGGGCGCGGCTGGAGGCCTCGTGGGCCATGCCCTGGGATTCGCCGACCACGGCCACCACCACCTCGGCCTGGCGCGCGGTGGCCACGGCTTCGGCGATCAGTTCGCTGGCGCTGCGCGGATCCACGGCGACCGCCGGTTCGTAGGAGTTCAGGTAGGCCAGCACATCGCGGTCGTCCAGCAGGTTGGCGCCCTTGGCATAGAGCACCTTGCCCTGACCGGCCACGGCGTTTTCCAGGCCGCGGCGGATGGAGACGGCCTGGGCGGCCACGCCGGCGGCGGACCAGTTGCCCATGACGTCGCGCGGACTGTCGGCCAGCGGACCGACCACCGCCAGGGTGGCGCCCTTGCGCAGCGGCAGCACGGCCTTTTCGTTCTTCAGCAGCACCAGGCTCTCGCGGGCCACCTGACGCGCCTCGGCGCGGTGCAGCCGCGATTCGGCGTTGGTGTCGGCCGGATCCTGGCCCTGCAGGCGGCGATAGGGATCGTCGAACAGGCCCATGCGGTACTTGGTCAAGAGCATGTCGCGCACGGCCTGGTCGATCTCGGCCTGAGTCACCTTGCCGGCGGCCAGCAGTGCGGGCAGCTGCTTGCCGTAGACGTCGTCGTGCATGTTCAGCTCGACGCCGGCCTTGAGCGCCTGTTCGGCGGCGTCGCGGGTGTCCTTGGCCACCCCGTGCAGCACCAGCTCGTTGATGGCGCCGTGGTCGCTGATCAGCAGGCCCTGGTAGTTCCAGTCCTTGCGCAAGAGGTCCTGCAGCAGCCAGCGATTGGCCGTGGCCGGGACGCCGTTGATGCTGTTGAGCGCCACCATCACCGCCCCGGCACCGGCCTCGGCGGCGGCGCGATAGGGCGGCAGGTAGTCCTGCATGAGTCGCTGCGGACTCATGTCGACGTTGCTGTAGTCACGCCCGGCTTCCACGGCGCCGTAGCCACCGAAGTGCTTGATGCTGGCCATGAGACTGTCGGGGGCGCGCAGGTCCCTGCCCTGGTAGGCGTGCACCAGGGTGGCGCCAATGCGCGAGGTCAGCCAGGTGTCTTCGCCAAAGGTTTCCGAGGCACGGCCCCAGCGCGGTTCGCGGGTCACGTCGACGGTGGGGGAAAAGGTCAGGTTGAGGCCATCGGCCGCCGCTTCCAGCGCGGAGATGCGCCCGCTGGTGGCGATGGCGTCGAGATTCCAGGTGCTGGCCAGGCCCAGGTTGATGGGGAAGATGGTGCGCATGCCGTGGATGACGTCATAGGCATAGAACAGCGGGATCTTCAGCCGGCTGTGGGCGACCTGGTCCTGCATCTGGCGGATGTCGGGGCGGGTCACGGTGTTGAACATGGCGCCCACCTTGCCGGCGCGGATGTCCGCCATGATGGCTTCCTTGGGATAGTCCGGCCCGACGCTCACCAGATTGAGCTGGCCGATCTTTTCCTCCAGGGTCATCTTCGCCAGCAGGGCGTCGACGTAGGCGCGTGCCGGATCCCTGTCCTGCGCCGGGGCGAGGGTGGCGCTGACCGCCAGTCCCAGGCCGAGCATGAGTGCGGTGAGGCGTGGTGCGTTCAACATCGTCCCCCAATTCCCTGTGCGTACTTTCTCGTTGTTCTTGGGCACCCTTGTGCCGAGGGGATTGTACAGCCGCGACGCCGGGAAGCGGAGCCGTTGACGGCCGGCGGGCGAGCCGGTCGTCAGGGGCCTGGGAGAGGGGGGCGAAGATCTAGAAACGCGGCTTGCGGGTTTCCCAGTCCGGCTGGTACTTGCGCATCTGGCGCACGTCGTCGCGGCTGCGGATGTCGATGGCGAGGAACTGCTCGTGCAGCTTGGCGAGCTGGTCCTGGTCCAGCTCCACGCCCAGGCCGGGCGCATCGGTGATCGCCACGCAGCCATTGCGGATCGGCAGCTTGCCGCCCCGGATGACCTCTTCGTCCTCTTCCTGCCAGGGATAGTGGGTGTCGCAGGCATAGGCCAGGTTGGGCACCGCGGCGGCCACGTGGGTCATGGCCATGAGGCTGATGCCCAGGTGCGAGTTGGAGTGCATGGAGACGCCCAGGCCAAAGGTGTCGCACAGCCGCGCGAGGATCTGGGTGTCCCGGAGGCCGCCCCAGTAGTGGTGGTCGGCGAGCACGATCTGCACGCTGTTCTGGGCCACGCTGCGGCGGAATTCGTCGAAATCGGTGACCACCATGTTGGTGGCCAGGGGTATGCCGGTGCGCCGATGCAGTTCGGCCATGCCGTCCAGGCCCGGGGTCGGATCCTCGTAGTACTGCAGGTCGTCCTTCAGCACCTCGGCGATGCGCAGCGACGTTTCCAGCGACCAGTTGCCGTTGGGGTCGATACGCAGCGGCGCTTCCGGGAAGGCCAGGCGCAGGGCCTTGATGCAGGCCGCCTCGTGATCCGGACCGAGCAGGGTGCCCGCCTTGAGCTTGATACTCTGGAAGCCGTTCTCCTCGATCATCCGCGCCGCCTGGGCCACCACCTGCTCGGGGCTGATGGCCTCGCCCCAGCGATCGGGCGGGTAGGGCGCATCGATATGCTCGGCGTACTTGAGGAACAGGTAGGCGCTGAAGGGCACCTCGCGGCGCACCGCACCGCCCAGCAATTCGACCAGGGGAATGCCCAGGGAGCGCGCCTGCAGATCGAGGAAGGCCACCTCGAAGGCGGAATAGGCGTTGGCCACCTGCTTGCTCGGATGGGAGCCAGGCGCCAGTTCGGCACCGGCCACCACGCCGCCGGCGAGGCCGGCGACGGTCTCCACCACCCGGGCGCGCAGGCCGTTGAGGTCCCAGGCGGAGAGGCCGACCAGGCTGCTTTCCATGGCCTTCAACACCGCCAGCACCGGGGCGTCGCCATAGCTCTCGCCGAGGCCGATGTGGCCGTTGTCGCCTTCCACCTCGATGATGGATCTCAGCGCATAGGGTTCGTGGATGCCGCTGGCGTTGAGCAGCGGGGCATCGCGAAAGGCGATGGGGGTGACGGTGATCCGTTTGATCTTCACGCTCAGACTCCTGGACTTGTAGTTGTGGTGGTCTTTGTCAGTCATCGTATGACTACCGGTCGGGATCTTCAACCGAAAGAAGTGCCATGACCCCGGCGGGATGACCGCATATCGCATCGGGGTTGCCCGCTCCGGTCGGGGCTGGATAAATAGCCAGCCGCCACCCTATTCGCACCTTTCGCATGAAAGCTCCGCTCGAAGATCCCTTCTACTATCTGCACAACTTCCAGCGGGTACTGGACTGGGTCGCCCTGCGCTATCCCGACCTGCTCGACGACCGCGAGCAGGCCTTCATCACCGCCTTCGCCGAGCTGCCGCAGCCCTCGCGGGCGCTGCTGGTGCGCCTGGTGATGCGCAAGGGCGAGGTGTTCCGTGCCAGCAAGCTGGTCTATGGCGAGATCGGCTGCCCCCGCGCCGCGGCGAGTCCGCTGGTGGAGCTCGGCTGGCTGCTGGCCGATCCGGAATTGCACCTGATCGAACTCTTCGCCCTGCTGCGCAAGGAAGAGCTGCTCGGCTGCTTTGGCAATCGCCTGCCCAAGGCCGGGCGCAAGGAAGACTGGCTGGCGCGGCTGGAAGCCGAGCAGGCCACGCCCCTGACCTTCAGCGGCTGGACCGCCACCGTGCCCGAGCTGGTGGCGGAGGGCGTCTGGCGGCTGACGCTGATGGACCTCTGCGATCGCCTGCGTTTGCTGTTCTTTGGCAACCTGCACCAGGACTGGACCGACTTCGTGCTGGCCGATCTGGGTATCTTCCAGTACGAGACGGTGGCCTTCAGCGCCGAATCCCGCGCCTTCGGCCAGCGCCACGAGGTGGACGCCTACCTTCACATCCAGCGCTGCCGCCAGGCGTTGCGCGATGGCCTGCCGGCCGCCGAGCTGCTGCCGCTGCTGCCGGCCGAACGCTTCGCCAACACCTGGCTGGAATTGCGCCGTGGCAAGCTGCTGCATGAACTGGCGCAGCACCACGAACGCCTCGGCGAACTGGCCCAGGCCCAGGCGCTCTATGCCGCCTCGGCGCACCCCGAATCGCGCATCCGCGCCCTGCGCATGCTCGAACGGCTGGAGGACTGGCCCGCTGCCCAGGCGCTGGCGGAAGCCATCGTCGCCGCCCCGGCCCATGACGCCGAACGCCAGCAGGTGGCGCGCATCCTGCCGCGGCTGGTGCGCAAGCAGGGCGGCCCGCCCAACAGGCGCCGTCCGGCCAGCCCGGTGGAGCGCCTCGACTTCGAACTGGTCAACGACGGCCTGCGCCGGGTCGAGTGGCTGGTGCGCGAGCACCTGGGTTGCGACGAGGCGCCGGTGCACTACGTGGAAAACACCCTGCTCACCAGCCTGTTCGGGCTGCTATGCTGGGACGCCATCTTCCTCGCCATCCCCGGCGCCTTCTTCCACCCCTATCAGCGCGAACCGGCCGACCTGCGTCTGCCGGGCTTTCGCGAGCGGCGGGCCGAGGCCTTCGCCGCCTGCCTGGCGCGCCTGGACGACGGCTCTTATCCCGCGGTGATCCGCGAGCGCTTCGCCAGCAAGCGCGGCCTGGCCTCGCCCTTCGTCGCCTGGGGCATCCTCGGCAGCGACCTGCTCGACCAGGCCCTGGCCTGCCTGCCGGCGCGGCACCTGCGGCTGTGCTTCGAACGGCTGCTGGAGGATCCGGAAAACAACCGCACCGGCTTGCCCGACCTGATCCAGTTCTGGCCGGCGGAAGGCCGCTACCGGATGATCGAGGTCAAGGGCCCGGGCGACCGTCTGCAGGACAACCAGCGCCGCTGGCTGGACTTCTTCGCTGCCCATGACATCCCGGTCAGCGTCTGCCACGTGCAGTGGCAGGTGGCCGCGACCTCCGCATGAGCTATCGCATCGCCGTTCGCGCCCTCTGCGAATTCACCGCCAAGGCCGGCGATCTGGATCTCAGATTCACCCCGTCGCCCACCGCCCTGGAAGGCATCGAGGGCCACCAGCGGGTGGCCGCCCGGCGCGGCCCCGGCTATGAGCGCGAGGTCAGTCTGCAGGGCGACTTCGAAGACCTGCAGGTGCGCGGCCGTGCCGACGGCTTCGACGCCGCAGCCCAGCGCCTGGAGGAGATCAAGACCCACAGGGGCAGTCTGGAGCGCCAGCCAGGCAACCATCGCCACCTGCACTGGGCCCAGGCCAAGGTCTATGGCCATCTGCTCTGCCAGAGCCGCGAGCTGCCTGAGCTGACCCTGGCGCTGGTCTATTTCGACATCGGCACGGGTGCCGAGACCGTCTTCACCGAGCAGTGGACGGCGGCGGACCTGGCCGCGCATTTCGAACTCCAGTGTTCGCGCTTTCTCGCCTGGGCGCGCCAGGAGCTGGCCCATCGCGCCACGCGGGATGCGGCGCTGGCGACCCTGGCCTTTCCCCATCCCGACTTTCGCCACGGCCAGCGGCCCCTGGCGGAAGCCGTCTACAAGGCCGCCAGCGTCGGCTGCTGCCTGCTGGCCCAGGCGCCCACCGGTATCGGCAAGACGGTGGGCACCCTGTTCCCGCTGCTCAAGGCCATGCCGCGGCAGAACCTGGACCGACTGTTCTTCCTCGCCGCCAAGACCCCTGGCCGCGCCCTGGCCCTGCATGGCCTGGAGTCCCTGGCCGCGCCGGTGCGGGTGCTGGAACTGGTGGCGCGGGACAAGGCCTGCGAGCACCCGGCGCTGGCCTGCCATGGCGAGTCCTGCCCGCTGGCCCGCGGCTTCTATGACCGCCTGCCGGCAGCCCGCGCCGCCGCCCTGGCCGAACCCACGCAGTTGACCCGGGCGCGGGTGCGGGAGACGGCCCTGGCCCATGAGGTCTGCCCCTATTACCTGGCCCAGGAACTGGCGCGCTGGAGCGACGTGGTGGTGGGCGACTACAACTATTACTTCGACGGCAGCGCCATGCTCCACGCCCTGGTCCAGACCCAGGAGTGGCGGGTCGGGGTGCTGGTGGACGAAGCCCACAACCTGCTCGACCGCGCCCGTGGGATGTACAGCGCCAGCCTCGACCAGCGCCGCCTGGCGGCGGGCAAGACGGTAGCGCCACCGGCCATCGCCAAGGGCCTGCAGGCGCTCAATCGCGAATGGAATCGCCTGCACAAGGAGCAGCAGGTCGACTACCAGGTGCAGCCGGACTTGCCCGCCGCCTTCCTGACCGCCCTGCAACGGGTGGTGGGTCTGCTCACCGAGCACTTCGGCGAATCCGGGCAGCCGCCGGCCCCGGAGTTGCAGACGCTGTTCTTCGACCTGCTGCAGTTCATGCGCCTGGGCGAGACCTTTGGCGATCACTCGCTGTTCGATGTCACCCTGCTCAAGGGTCGCGGCAAGGCGCAGTCGCAACTCAACCTGCGCAACCTGGTGCCGGCGCCCTTCGTCGGTCCGCGGCTGGCGGCGGCGCACAGCTGCACCCTGTTCTCCGCCACCCTGATTCCCCAGCATTTCCACCGCGACCTGCTCGGGGTCCCGGCCGGCAGCGCCTGGGTCGACGTCGCCTCGCCCTTCGCCGCCGAGCAGCTGGAGGTGCGCCTGGTGCGGCTGTCCACCCGCTACGCCGACCGCGCCGCCTCCCGCGCGCCCATCGCCGCCCTGATCGCCAGTCGCTATCGCCAGCGCCCGGGCAACTACCTGGCCTTCTTCAGCAGCTTCGACTACCTCGACCAGGTGGCCGAGGCGCTGGCCGAGCTGGCGCCCGACGTGCCCCAGTGGCGCCAGTCCCGCGGCATGGACGAAGCCGCCCGCCAGGCGTTTCTCGAGCGTTTCCAGGCCGACGGCCGCGGCATCGGCTTCGCCGTGCTCGGCGGCAGCTTTGGCGAGGGCATCGACCTGCCCGGCGACCGCCTGATCGGCGCCTTCGTCGCCACCCTGGGCCTGCCCCAGCTCAATCCGGTCAACGAACAGCTGCGCCAGCGCCTGCAACGGCGCTTCGGCGACGGCTATCGCTATGCCTACCTCTATCCTGGGTTGCAAAAGGTCATCCAGGCCGCCGGCCGGGTGATCCGCACCGTGCAGGACCGCGGCTGCCTCTATCTCATCGACGACAGATTCACCCAGCCCGAGGTCAGGGCGCTGCTGCCGAGCTGGTGGCAGGTGGAGGAGGGCGCGGTGCACACGGGCGAACCTGCGCCGGCTTGAAGACTATCGCGGCCATGGGCCGCTCCTACGATTACATCGAGCCCGTAGGAGCAACTGTCTTAGCCGTTATAGGGGCGCACCAGGTGTAGAGCCGTAGCGTGGAAAACGGCGCAGCCTTTTCCACTGAGGACTTCGTGGCGAGGGCGCCCTCACCCCAACGCTCTCCCGAGGGGAGAGGGAGCCATCCGCGCAGGCGGTCATCTCCGTCATCGAGCCTGTAGGAGCGGCCCATGGCCGCGATCACCGTCCAGCCGTTGCTTAGGCCTCCGGCGTCTCCTCGCAAAACCTCAGCCTGTTACCGAAGGGATCGGCGATCTCCATCACCAGGCCCCAGGGCAATTCCTCGATACCCGGGCGGGCGAAGCCGTAGTCCCTGGCCAGCAATTCGGCCTGGAAGGCGCGGATGCCGGTCAGGCGGACGAAGACCGTCGAGCCGGGGCAGGCATCGCCGTGGTGGCCGGAGAGATGCAGGCGCAGGCCGGCGCGCTCGACTTCCGCGTACAGCGGCAGCCCCGGTTCGAAGCGGTGTTCCCAGACCAGGCGGAAACCTAGGAAGTGGCAGTAGAATTCACGCGCCTTTTCGTCATCGAAGATGCGCAGGATGGGGCTGGGTGGCCCGAAGGCGATGGCGGCAGCGGCCATGAGGATCTCCAGGGAAGCGGCAAGGGAAGGTCGATGATGCCCTTTCCGGGCGGCCCGGCAACCGGAACTGTGATCCGGAAAGCTTTGGTAACCCCTCTGGCAGGCCAGAGCGTGCGCTAGGCTGCAGTTCACCGGTGCGATGGCGAACCTATCCGGGTATCGTGCATTCTTTTTCCTTTCTGGCGGTTCGGCTGGGCCGAATCTTTCATCCTTAGTGACCAAGGTTGATCCATGCAGCGTAGACACCTGCTCAAAGCGTCCCTGGCCCTGGCGGCCTACACCGGCATTCCCTCCACCGGGCTGTTCGCCCTCCAGGCCTTTGCCAATCCGGCCAATGGCGATGGCCAGGCCTTCGATTTCGACTGGCTCAAGCAGCACGCCAAGGAGCTGGCCGGCCAGGCCTACCAGCCCACCGCCCAGAAACTGCCCGACACCCTGGCGAACATGACGCCGCAGCAGTTCAACGCCATCGGCTACGATGCCAAGCATTCGCTCTGGCACGACCTCAAGGGCCAGCTGGACGTGCAGTTCTTCCACGTCGGCATGGGCTTCAAGACCCCGGTGCGGATGTTCTCGGTGGACCCCAAGACCAACGAGGCCAAGGAAGTCCACTTCCGCCCCGAGCTGTTCAACTACAACGACAGCGGCGTCGACAAGAGCCAGCTCAAGGGCGACCTGGGCTTCGCCGGCTTCAAGCTGTTCAAGGCGCCGCACCTGGCCCAGTACGACATCGTCTCCTTCCTTGGCGCCAGCTACTTCCGCGCCGTGGACAAGACCCGCCAGTACGGCCTCTCGGCCCGCGGTCTGGCCATCGACACCTATGCCGATCGGCCCGAGGAATTCCCCGATTTCACCAAGTTCTGGTTCGTCACCCCGAACAAGAACAGCACCCGCTTCGTGGTCTATGCGCTGCTGGATTCGCCCAGCGCCACCGGCGCCTATCGCTTCGACATCGACTGCCTGAACGACCGCGTGGTGATGGACGTGGACGCCAACGTCAACGCCCGCCGCGACATCAAGCAACTGGGCATCGCGCCCATGACCAGCATGTTCGGCTGCGGCACCCACGAGCGGCAGACCTGCAACACCTACCACCCGCAGATCCACGACTCCGACCGCCTGGCCATGTGGAAGGGCAACGGCGAGTGGATCTGCCGTCCGCTGAACAATCCGCCCAAGCTGCAGTTCAACGCCTTCAAGGACGACAGTCCCAAGGGCTTCGGCCTGGTGCAGACCGACCACGAATTCGAAAGCTACCAGGACGTCATGGTCCGCTACGACCGCCGGCCGAGTCTGTGGGTCGAACCCACCTCCGCCTGGGGCGAGGGTGCCATCCAGTTGCTGGAGATCCCCACCACCGGCGAGACCCTGGACAACATCGTGGCCTTCTGGGCGCCGGCCGAGACCATCACCGCCGGCAAGTCGCTGCACTATGGCTACAAGCTGCACTGGAGTGCGCTGCCGCCGGTGAGCACGCCGCTGGCGCGGGTCTATGCCACCCGTTCCGGCATCGGCGGCTTCCCCGAGGGCTGGGCGCCCGGTGAGCACTGGCCCAAGGTCTGGGCGCGGCGCTTCGCCATCGATTTCAATGGCGGCGGCCTGTCGTTCCTGCCCGAGGGTACCGGCATCGAGCCGGTGGTCACCGTCACCGACGGCAAGGTGCAGGATTTCCACGTGCTCAAGATCGACGAGATCGGCGGCTACCGGGTGATCTTCGACTGGTACCCCACCAGCGACAAGGCCGATCCGGTGCAGATGCGTGCCTTCATCCGCACCCAGGATCGCGCCTTGAGCGAAACCTGGCTGTACCAGTACTTCCCGCCAGCTGCCGATAAGCGCCGCTATCCGGACTGGAAGCAGTCCTAAGCGGTCAGCAAAAAGCCGCTGTGCCTCCCCGGCGCAGCGGCTTTTTTGTGCCCGGAAGAAGGGCTTGGGGCTGACTGGTCGCGGTGGTCAGTCGGCCAGCACCACCTGGTTGCGCCCCGCGCGCTTGGCCCGGTAGAGCGCCGCGTCGGCCAGGCCGTAGGCAAGCTCGAAGTCGGTCCCCGGCAGGTTGAGGCTGAGGCCGAAGCTGGCCGTCACCGGCGCCGGTCCGGTCGCCTCCCGGGCGATGCGCAGACGCAGGCGTTCGGTCATGGCCAGGGCCTCGTCCCGCGCCAGGGTCGGCAGCAGCACGGTGAATTCCTCGCCACCCACCCGACCGACGATGGCCGGCGCCTGGACCAGCTCCTGCAGGCAGCGGGCGATGGCCTGGATCACCCGATCGCCGGCGGGATGGCCGAACTCGTCGTTGATGCGTTTGAAGTGGTCGATGTCCAGCACGATCATGGCCCCACCCCGTTGCCGCAGGGCCTGGCCGGCCTGGTCGATCACCGCGCCGCGATTGAGCATCCCGGTGAGGGCGTCGTGGGTGGCGCGGTACTCCAGCTGCTGGCTGAGGGTCTGCAATTGCTGGTTGAGGGCATTCATCTCGCGTTCGGCGCGATCGCTGCGGGCGATCAGCCGGCGGGTCTCGCGCATCAGGCGTTCGAAGTGCAGCGTCAGGTCGCCCAGGGCGGCTCGGTAGCGCTCGGCATCGGCGTCGTCGGCCCCATAGAGGGCGCGCGCCGCTTGCAGCACCCCGGCTTCCTGCTCGAACAGGTCGGGGCCCGCCTCGGCCGGGCTGCAGCGCCTGACGCTGGCGGTCATGCCGGCAGCTCGGGATGCTCGATGAACGTCAGCGCCTGGAAGTCCAGCCGCAGTTCTTCGCCGAATTCCTGGATGGTCTCGTCCTCGGCATCGTAATACCAGTGCAGCTCCACCCGGTTGCCGGCCTGGGCCGCCTGGTCCAGGGCGTCGAACAGGGTGAACAGCATCTTGGTGCTGGAGCTGTTGAAGTAGGCCAGGGCCACGTGCACCCGGATGCAGGCGTCCCGACGCTGGTCGAGGTAGGCCCGCAGCGACTCGATTACCGGCAGATAGAAGGCCGCGGCGTTTTCCGGAAAGGATTCGCCCTTGAGCCAGAGTTCGTCCTCGGCGAAACGGAAGTCCACCTCCGGAGAGGTGGCGGTGGGAGCGATGAACATGGTGTCCATACGAGGTGGAGGTCCCTGTCAGATGATGGCTTTCAGGCAGAACAGGGTGGTGCCCGGCGTCTGCGTCGAGGGATGGAAGGCGAATTCCAGAGGCGCGCTGGCGTCGCGCGCCATGGTCAGGAAGCCGAGACCGGCGCCCTTGCTGTCGGCCGGGGTCTCGGCGCGCAGGGATTCGCGATAGGCCTGCTTGATCTGTTCCAGCGACATGCTGCACAGCGGCTCGAGCCGCTCGCGCAGGGCGTCGACCTTGTCGCTGGCGATGGGGTTGGCGCAGAGCATCTGGTAGTTGCCGTCCTGGCGGGTGATACAGACCGAGCCCTGGCCCAGCTTGGTGTCCGCCAGGGCGTCCGGCGGCAGGGCATCGGCGGAATAATGCAGGACGTTCTGTGACAATTCGATGAAGGAAGAAAACAGCTTGCGCCGGGTGGCGCCGCTGATGCCTTCGAATTCCAGTTGCAGCTTCACCACTTCGGCCATGGCGGCGACGATGCCATGGGAGAAATAACCGCGGTGATAGAAGATCACGTGCTGCTGCTGGGCGATGTCGAGAAAGGCGCCGTTCGCGGGAAAGGAGGCGGTCATGTCGGTCAGGCCACGCGGATGCAAAGGAAGGTGAGGTCGTCGCGACGCAGTTCGTCGCCTTGCCAGTGGGCGAGGTCCGCGCTGAGTTGCTCACAGAAGGCCGCGGTGGGCAGCGCACGCGATTCGCTCAGCCGGCTCAGGGCGCGGCGCTTGCCAAAGGAGGTGCGCCGCGGGCCGCCGATCTGGTCGATCAGGCCATCGGTGGTGGCGAACAGCAGGCTGCCCGGCGGCAACGGCAGGGTGGTGGCCGGCCAGCACTGGTCGAGCGGGCTGTCGGCGTAGCCGATCCCCAGGCGCAGCGGCGCCAGGGTCAGGACGTCCGCGGCGTCGGGCGCCAGCAGGTGGAGCGGCATGCGGGCGCCGGCGTAGGTCAGGCTGTGACTGCCTCTGTCCACCCAGAAGCAGGCCAGGTCCAGGCCGTCGTTGGATTCGGAGATGCCGCCGGACTGCCCCAGCATGGCCTTGACGCTGGCGTTGATCGCCGAGAGCAACGCCGAGGGATCGCGCGGTCCCAGCTGTTGCAGGGCCTGGGTCAGGGACGCCGAGGCGATCAGGGTCATGAAGGCGCCGGGCACACCGTGGCCGGTGCAGTCGGCGATGGCACCGAACCAGCCGTCTGCGTGCTGGGCGAAGTGATAGAAGTCGCCACCGACCACGTCGCGCGGCTGCCAGACCAGGGTGGCGTCCTGTTCCATCACCGCCAGGGCTTCGCGCGAGCTGCGCAGCATGGCGCGCTGGATGACGCTGGCGTATTCGATGCTGTGCATGATCTGGCGATTCTTCTCGGCCTGCAGGTCCGAGACGATGCGCATCAGCTGCACGCCCAGGCCGAGCCCGGCGAAGCGCCCTTCGCGGGTGACGATGAAGCCATCGGCCAGGGCCTTTTCGCCCACCTCGACGGTGCGCCGGGTCAGCTCCTCGATGGACAGACCGGCATCCACCACCAGCGGCTCCTTGTCCATGAAGGCGATGCAGCTCTTGCGATCGTAGACTTCGCGGTGATACGGCTTGCTCATCTGCGAGAGAAAGATGTCGCGGTTGATCAGGCCGATCGGGCGGTCGTGCTCGACTACCGCGAGACTGGTGATCTCGCGACGTTCGTTGAACAGGTCCATGACCATGGCGTTGGTGTGCTCGGCCTCGACGGCGGGCCACTGGGTGCAGAGGTCGAGGGCGCAGCGTTGGCTGGGGCGGGAGGCGGCACGCGCGGAGGGCAGGGGAGCGGACGACATCGATACGAATCCGTTCTCGGGAGGTCGATGCAGCCTAGGCGCTCCGTGTTGAGCTTTGATGACAGGAGCTGGCCAGGCGCCAGCATAGCGCCGGGCCTGGCCAGGTGGGCGTCAGCCGGTCAGGACCCCCAGGGCGGCGCGGGTGAACGGTGGGGGCGGCACGGCGTTGAGCACCGCACCCTGGAGCACCAGACCGCTGTGGGCGAACTGGCGCTGGGTGGCCTCGATTTCCTTGGCGGTGTTGCAGCCATGGCGTGACACCAGCAGGCAGGTGCCGGCCTGGGCGGCGAGCAGCACCGCATCGGTCACCGCCAGCACCGGCGGGGTGTCGAGGATGACCAGTTCGTAGTCCTGCTGCAGGCCGCGCAGCAGCTCGGTACAGCGCGCACTCATCAGCAATTCGGCCGGATTGGGCGGGCGGACGCCGCCCACCAGGCAATCCAGGCCGGGGATCGCCGAGGCCTGGATCGCCTGCTCGGGCGTCGCCAGCCCCGCCAGCACCTCGGCCAGACCCGGGCGGCGGGCCAGTTGCAGGCGCCGGTGCAGGCGTCCGCGCCGCAGGTCGGCATCCACCAGCAGCACCCGCGTCCCGCCTTCGGCCAGCACCCGCGCCAGTTGCATGGCCACCGAGGACTTGCCGGCGCCGGGGCTGGCGCTGGTGATGAGCAGCAGGTCGTTGCGCGCCTCGGTGCGGGCGAAGGCCAGGCTGGTGCGCAGGATCCGCAGGGCCTCCTGGTAGCCGCTGTCGAGTGAGGTCTGCAGCGGGCCGCCGAGTTGGCGGCTCGGCGCAAGCGGCAATTGCGCCAGCACCGGCAGGCCCAGGTTTTCCAGGCCCTCGGCGTCTTCGATGCCGCGCTCCAGGCTGGCGCGCAGATAGACCCAGGCCATCCCGGCCAGGCAGCCGAAGAGCAGGGCGCTAAGGATCAGCAGGGGCTTCTTGGGATAGACCGGGGCGATCTGGGTATAGGCGCTGTCGATGATGCGCACATCGCTCACCGTGCCGGCGCGCACCACCGACAATTCCTGGATGCGCTTGCTCATCAGCGCATAGAGCTTGTCCGCCGCCTCGACGTCGCGCTGCAGGCGCAGGACCTCCTGCTGGGTCTGGGGCAGCTTGGCCAGGCGCTGCTGCACGGCCTGGCGCTCGCCGTTGAGCACCTGGCGGCGCGCCAGCAGGGTCTGGTACAGCGGGTGGGTGGTGGTGAAGCGCAGTGCCAGTCCGAGACGCTCCATCTCCAGGGCCGACAGCTGGCCATCGAGGTCCACCGCCTGGCGCAGCAGGCTGCGTCCCTCTTCGCCGATGGCGATGGAGCCCTGGCGGCGCTGATAGCGGTCCAGCGCCTGGCGGCCGTCGGCCAGGCGCTGATTCACCCGCGGCAACTCCTGGCGCAGGAAGGCCAGTTGCTGGGTGGATTCGTCGGCGTTGCGGGTCACGTCCTGGCGTACATAGGCCTCGGTGATGCCGCGCAGGATGCGTTGCGCCCGCTGCGGGTCGGTGTCCTGCAGCTGGATCGAGAGGATGCCCGAGCGCTTGCCGCGCTCGCTGACCATCAGCCGCTCCTGCAGCGCCTGGATGGCCACACCGCGGCGTTGCTTGAGGAGGATGAATTCGGTGCCCGGATAGGCGTGCAGCTGGGCGATGTCCAGCTGCAGCTCGCCGGCGCTGGCCGGCTGGCCCAGCCGACCTTCCAGCAGGCGCTTGCCCTGGGCATCGCTCAGCAGGAAGCGATCCGGGGCCTCGGCGGTGAGGGTCAGTGGCTGGCCATAGAGGGCATCGGGCACGCTCAGCCTGGCGATGGTCAGCTGTTCGCCGCCCCAGGCGAAGCGCGCGAGGCCGAACAGCGGCGGGGCCACCCCGGTGCCCGCGCGTTCGTGGCGGCGCGCCAGCCAGTCGCCCAGCAGCGGCAGGCGCCGCGGGGTGACGCTCAGGTCCAGGCCCTCGGCGTCCACCACCTCGCCGACCACCCGCCGCGAGGTGAGCAGCTGCATCTCGGTGATGGCTTCCGGCGGCGGCAGCGGTCGGCCGTTGTCGGCTTCGTCCAGCCGCACGATGCCGCGCTGGTATTCGATCTGCACCGTCGCCACCGCCTGATAGCGCGGCGCGGCCAGTTGCGCATAGGCCACGCCCAGCAGGGTGCAGAGGACGATGCAGACGAGCAGGCTGCGGCGATGGCGCCAGAGCGCGGCGCAGTAACGGGCGAAACCTATGTCCGCGGCCTGGGTGGCGGCGGGGAGCGTCTGATGCGACTTGTCCATGCAGGAGCGGGCCTTGGGGCAGGTACGAGAAAGGACAGCCGTCGCAGCCACACGCTGGCGAGAGGGCAGCGCGCGGCGAACCGGGGGTCGAAATCATCACACCAGGCAGGGCACAGCTGGGAACGCCAGGCGCTGGATCGGGGATCCGCGCCTTGTCGGCTGGAGTGCTGCGTCGACTCTAAGCGAAAGCAAAAGCCAAAAATGTGACACTCCGTGCAGAACGCGACGGATGCCCGCTTGGCAGCGTCAAGGTGCTAAGGCAGTCTTCTTCGCGACCTGTCGTGTCTCCGGACGACAAGCCATGGCCAGCGCCTGGTGTTCCGGAGTCGCTCGTGCCCGTGCCCTTGCTGGCGAAGGCACCCCAGGTAGCAAATGCAAACGCCGCGGCCCCCTGGCACCGGCGTGTTCCTGACGGCTTCTTGAATGTAGTCAGCGGTTGAAGCCCGGTTACCCGCCCACGCGCCTCTTGGCCTGCGTGGGCGGTCTTGCACCGGTTGTACCAGGCCTGCGGAGGATGGCGCCTGGTTCTTCACTGCCCTGGACGGCGTTCTCGACTGCATGGCTGTCAGGAGACAGGACAATGAGCGTGGTATCTGACGTTACCCATCCCGGGGTCCGGGTGGGACGGTGGCCGTTCTGGCTGGGCGGTCTGGTGGTCGGTCTGCTGTTGCTGCTGGCGCTGCTCTGGCGCCTGCCGGATTTTCGCGACGGCACCGGGGCGCAGAATCTCGAAGCCAGCTATCACGTCCTGCTCAGTCTCAATGCCCTGGACGAATCCGGCGTGACCCGCCACTGGTGGCTGCCCACGGTGACCCTGGGCGGCAGTCACGACAAGCAGGTGTCCTGGGGCGCGACCATCCCCACCCACAGTGGCGACTACGTCTACACCAGCTTCAGCAGCTACGGCTTCCTTGCGCCCTATCTCGGCCTCAAGGCCGCGGGGCTGACGCCTTCGCTGCACAGCCTCGCGCTGTTCAACGCCGCCCTCGGCGCCCTCACGGCGCTGCTGCTGTTCCGCCTGCTCTACCTGGTGCTGCGCAGTCACGGCGCCAGCCGCGGCCTGGCCGCCACGAGCGCGGTGCTGGGCTGCCTGATCGCAGTGTTCAGCCGCGAGGCGCTGCTGTCCCAGGGCCTGCTCTACTGGGTGCAGAGTTTCTACCAGGTGCTGCTGCTGGCCAGTCTGCTGACGCTCTTCCACTACCTGCAGGCGCCTGCCGGCCAGCGCCAGCGGCTGGGCTGGCTGCTGGCCGGCCTGGTCTGCTTCGGCGCCCTGACCGAATGGACCGGCTACGTCTTCGGCGGCGGGCTGGTCGCGCTGTTCTGGCTGCAGCGCCGGCAATTGCCGGAAGGCCAGCGGATGGCCTGGCGCCTGGCCTTCGCCACGGCGCTGGCCGGATTACTGGTGCTGCTGCACTACAGCCTGGCGGCGGGCCTGTTGCCGACGCTCAAGGCCTTTGCCCGGCGCTTTCTCGCCCGCAGTCCGAACAATGCCCACCTGACTGATTTCTTCGCTGGCTACGGACTGTCCTTCGGCCTGTTCCTGGCCGCGGTGGCCATCGCCCTGGGGGTACTGGTCTGGAAGCGCAAGAGCCTGAACTGGCCGCGCAGCACCGCGCTGCTGCTGGTCGCCGCCAGCGTGCCGCTGCTGGAAAATCTGCTGCTGCTGCAGCATGCCACCCAGTTTTCCTTCGATCGCCTCAAGTTCATCTTTCCCGCCGCGCTGCTGCTCGGCCTGGCCTTTCTGGCCCTGAAGACCCCGGGGCGCGCCGTGCTCGCCGTGGTGCTGGTGGCCGCGGCCCTGCAGAACGGCCAGACCTATCGCCAGGACCTCGCCGGCTATGCCGGCTGGGGCGCCATCGACCGGCAGAACCAGGCCCTGGTCGGGCTGGTGAAAGGCCAGGTCGCGCTGGACTGCACCCTCATCTCCACCGACATGACGGTGCGCGGCTACGCCAACCTGCTGTTCCACCGCAGCATCCACGAATTGCAGCGCCAGCCGCTGGACTACCACGGCGAGCCGGGGGCCTGTGGCGGACTCTATCTGGAAGGCCGGGATTTCCGCGTCGACCTGCCCGAATACACCCGCGCCCGCCTGAGTCTGGCGGACGGTCGCCAACTGACCTACGCCAAGGTCGAGGGTGACTGGCGCCTGCAATGAACGCCCCATCCATGAACGTGCTGCGAGGAAACCGGGTATGCCGGGTACGCTGATCAATCGACTGAGTTTTCTGGCCCTGGGTGGCCTGATGGTCCTGCAGTTCGGCGTCTTCGAACAGAGTCCGACCAATCCGGTGGGCATCCGCTACGTGGGCGAGCTGTACCTGGCGATCTGCCTGGGTTTCTTCGCGCTCTTCACCCTGAGCACCTGGCATCGGCCGCAGCGCGACTATCGGCTGCTGATGGGCTTCTGCCTGTTTTCCACGGCGGTGTTCGTCGGCCTGCCGGCGGTGTTCGCCCAGCTGTTCTGGGGCCAGCCGCTGGTCTACGGCCTCATCGAGGAGCGGCGGGTGCTCTACTGCTTCAGCGCCTTCCTGGTGCTCTACCTGGCGAAGCGGCTGAATGCCGTGCAGTTCGAGAATCTGATCATCCTGGTCGGGCTGCTCTCGGCGCTGCTGTGCTGGCTGTCCTACTTCAAGATGCTGCCGGACCTGCGCGAGGAGGTGAAGGACCTCAGCCGTCCCGGACGGGCCTCCACGGGGGCAGGCGCCATCTTCTTCGGCTACTTCATCTGCATCTACTTCGCCGGTCGCGGGCGTTCCTTCATCGACGGCCAGTTGCGGCCCAAGCTGAGGCACGGCCTGCTGGCGCTGTTCTTTCTGGCGACCATCGTGGTGGTGTTGCAGACTCGCCAGCTGATCGTGGTCTGCCTGGTGTTCACCATCCTCGCCCTGCGCGCGCGCCTGGTCGGCCCGGCGCTGTTCGGCGCCATCATCATCGCGCCGCTGATCCTCTATCCGCACCTCCTGGAAACCCTCGGCTTCAACCTGGATTTCTATGCGCGCTCGGTGCAGGAAGGCCCCACCGACAACGTCCGGGAAAACACCATTTCCCAGATCATCAACCACCTGCAGCTGTACAACGGCCTGCCCAGCGGCAGCCTCAGCCTGATGTGGAACGACGGCTTCAAGCCGATCTTCGGCGACTACTTCTTCCTTTCCGACGTCGGCATCTTCGGCACCGTGTTCCGCTTCGGCTTCCTGTCGATCCTGGTGATTCCCATCGGCCTGGCGGTCCACTACCTGGTGGCGCGCAAGCTGAGCCGCGACCTGGAATTCACCCTGGCGGTATTCCTCGCCTTCATGACCATCTGGCCGCTGCAGGGACTGTTCGAATACCAGGGCACCGCGGCCCTGCTCTTCGTCATGCAGGCGCTGAAGACCTACCACGGCGCGCCCCAGTACGGAGTGATCAGCCTGCCGGAGCGACCGGGAGCGCTGCCGCCCGGTCGCCAGGTCCTGCCGGTCTAGCAGCCGGTCAGGCGTTCGACGCGGCGTTCGCCGGGAAAGAAGAAGGGGCGCAGGCGCACGCCCAGGCTGTTGCCGAAGAAGGCGGCCACCAGCCACAGCCAGCCGTGCAGGCTGCCCGAGGCGATGCCGCTGAAGTAGGCGCCGATGTTGCAGCCATAGGCCAGCCGCGCGCCGTAGCCCAGCAGCAGGCCGCCAAGCACCGCCGCCACCAGCGACCGCGCGGGAATGCGCAGGCTGGGGGCGAAGCGCCCGGCAAGGCCCGCGGCGGCCAGGGCGCCCAGCATGATGCCGAGATTCATCACGCTGGTGACGTCGAACCAGAAGGGCTCGGCCAGCGCCCGGGCATTGGCCGGTTGCTGCCAGAAGGCCCAGCCGGAGACGTCCAGCCCGAGCAGACCGGCACCCTTGGCGCCCCAGAGGGCGAAGGCCGAGGTGACGCCCCAGGGGCGACCGGCCAGGGCCAGGGTGACGAAGTTCAGTATGGCCAGGGCGATGGCGCCCCAGACCAGCGGCCAGCTGCCGCGCAGCAGGCGCGCCGCGCCCTGGTGTTCACCGGGCACCGTGACTTCCAGCGAGCCGTGGCGACGGCGCTCCAGTACCACCGAGACCCCGGCGATCAGGGCGAAGGCCGCCAGGCTGACCAGGATGCCGGGCAGCACGCCCAGGCTGGTTACCAGGGAGGTCGGCGGCAGACTGGGCAGGGCGAACCACCAGCCCAGGTGCTGGGTGGCGATCAGCGAACCGATGACGAAGAACAGCAGGGTCACCAGCATCCGCGCATTGCCGCCGCCGGCGGTGAACAGGGTGCCGGAGGCGCAGCCACCGCCCAGTTGCATGCCGATGCCGAACAGGAAGGCGCCGACCACCACCGAGGTGGACAGCGGCGAGACGTTGCCGCGCACCGCCTCGCCGAACAGGCTGCCGGCGCCCAGGGCGGGAAAGAACAGCAGCACCGCCAGGGCCAGCATCACCATCTGGGCGCGCAGGCCGGCGCCGCGGCGGTCGAGGATGAACACCCGCCAGGCCGAGGTGAAGCCGAAGGCGGCGTGGTAGAGGGTCAGGCCGAGGGCGCCGACGAGCAGCAGCAGGAGCGCCTGACGGCCGCCCACGGCCTGGCCTAGAAAGACCATGCCCAGGGCGAGCAGGCAGGTCGCCCACAGGGCCGCCCAGGGCAGGCGAGGAGAGGAAAGGATAGAGGTCTGCTGCATCATGGTTCCGGTAGTTTCGAACTAAAGTCCGACCATTTTAGTAGGACTTGCCCGGGAATCCCAGCCACCCGGCAGCTCTGGTTCAATGAAAGGGTTACATCGATATAGCCAGAAGTTATCTAGCGTTCAGGGCAGCCGTTTGGCCGAGGGCGTGGTCAAAGCGGCCAAAGGAATCCCTTGGAGTCGCCGTGTCCGCCGCTGCCGTGCCGTCTGTTCCCGCCTTGCCCACCCTGTCGCGATTGCGCGGCTGGACCGCCCTGGCCGCTGCCCTGGTGTTGGCCGGTTGCAGCCTGACGCCCAGCTCCCAGGGTCCGACCCGTTCGCCGGCCGAGGTGCGCGCCGAGCTCCTGCGGTTGCTGCCGGCCAGCGTGGCGGATCGGCAGGGCTGGGCCAGCGATATCCAGACCGCCTTCAGCGCCCAGGGCCTCGAGCCCTCCACGGACAACCTCTGCGCCGTGCTGGCGGTGGCGGAGCAGGAATCCACCTACCAGGTCGATCCGCCGGTGCCGGGACTGGGGCGGATCGCCCGGGAAGAGATCGACAGGCGTGCGGCGCGGGCCTATGTGCCTCAACTGCTGGTGCGCACCGCGCTCAACCTCAGGTCGCCCACCGGCAAGACCTACGCCCAGCGCCTGGACAGTGCCCGAACCGAGCGCGAGCTGAGTCTGATCTTCGAGGACTTCATCGCCATGGTGCCCCTGGGAGGCCAGCTGTTCGGGCGCTTCAATCCGGTGCGCACCGGCGGCCCCATGCAGGTCAGCATCGACTTCGCCGAGGCTCATGCCCGCGGCTATCCCTATGAGCGCGAGGGTTCCATCCGCCATGAGGTGTTCAGCCGGCGGGGCGGTCTCTATTTCGGCACCGCGCACCTGCTGGGCTATCCCGCGGACTATGCCACGCCGCTGTATCGCTTCGCCGATTTCAACGCCGGCTGGTACGCCAGTCGCAATGCCGCCTTCCAGAGCGCGGTAAGCCGGGCCACGGGGATGAAGCTGGCGCTGGACGGCGATCTGGTGGTGCCCGGTTCGCGGACCCAGGGCGAGACCGAGCGGGCGGTCAATCGCCTGGCGCCGGCCCTGGGCATGAGCGACATCGCCATCCGCCACGACTTGGAGGCGGGGGAGTCCGAGGACTTCGCCAAGACCGATCTCTATGCCAAGGTCTATGCCCTGGCCGAGCGCAAGGCCGGTCGCAGCCTGCCGCGCGCCATCCTGCCGGGCATCACCCTGGAAAGTCCCAAGATCACCCGCACCCTCACCACCGCCTGGTTCGCCCAGCGGGTTGAGGAACGCTGGCAGCGCTGCCGGGGCCGCGCCGCGCGCTGAGGGGAGCAGGGGGCCGAACGGCGTTTTCCAGGTGACGAGGGTCGGGCCCGGGGATGGCAATTGGCCAGACTATTCGCCTAACATGGGGCGATGAAGCGGCCTCGCGCCGTACGGTTCTGGTGTAGTCCCTAGAGGTCCAGATGACCGATACCCCCGGCTCCCGGTTGACGCTGATCGTCGACCAGCCCACTCCCACGGCCCGCCATCGGCTGCCACCCCGCGAACAAGCCAAGGCCCTGCGACTGCTGCGCACCCTGGGCCTCGAAGCCGATACCCCGCCGGAACTGGTGCTGGCCTGGCTGGAACGCCGCGATGGCGGTTGTTCGCTGCCGGAAGCGGCGCGCCAGATCGGCCTGGGCAACTGGCTGGGGATCACCACCAGCCTGGCCGACCTCACCCAGAATCTGGCGCGCTTCGAAGCGGCCTATGCCCTGGACAGCGTGCTCGACTCCCTGACCGTCCTGGCCGAGCAGTCGCCGCCCGAGTCCCGCTAGCCGCTAGAGGCCGGCACCGCGGATCTTGACGTAGAGGCTGTACAGCGAGTGGGAACCGGCCATGAACAGGCGGTTGCCTTCCGGGCCGCCAAAGCAGAGGTTGGGGCAGCGTTCCGGCAGGTGGATGTGCCCCAGCGCCTTGCCGCTGGGATCGAAGACCCGCACGCCATCGAGCGCCTCGGGCTTGGCCGCCGGCGCGCCACTGCTGCCCCAGCCGCACCAGAGATTGCCCGCCACGTCGCACTTGATGCCGTCCAGGGCGCCGTATTCCAGCGCCTCGATGTGCTTGTGGCGCTCGCCCAGGCTGCCGTCGTCCCTGACCGTATAGGCCCACACCAGGCGATTGGGCTTGGCGCGGCCCTCGACCACGTAGAGCAGCTTTTCGTCCGGCGAGAAGGCCAGGCCGTTGGGGCCGTTGAGATCACCGATCACCCGGGTCACCGCCAGGCTCTCGCCGTCGATGCGATAGACCCCATCGGGTTGCTCGGTCTTGACCCTATGACCCTCGTAGTCGCTGTTGGCCTGGAACGGCGGGTCGCTGAACCAGATGGAGCCGTCACGCTTGACCACCACGTCATTGGGCGAATTGAACGGCTTGCCGTCGAAGCTATCGGCCAGCACCGTGATACGCCCATCGTGCTCGGTGCGGGTGACCCGCCGCCCGAGGCCGTGAGTGGTGGAGCCTTCACAGGCGATCAGCCGACCCTGGCGATCACGGGTCAGGCCGTTGGCGAAATTCGACTGGGCGCGGTAGGTGTCCAGCCGGCCGCTGACCTCATCCCAGCGTACGATGCGGTTGTTGGGGATGTCGCTCATCAGCAGGTAGTTGCCATCGCCGATCCACACCGGGCCTTCGGCCCAGCGCAGGCCGGTGGCCAGGCGTTCGACACTGGCGTTGAACAGCCGCAGCTCGAGGAAGCGGTCGTCGAGGATCTCGATCAGCGGATCGGGATAGCGTTGGCTCAGGGGTTCCCCGGCGCGGGCGAGACCGGGCAGGGCGAGGGCGGCGCCGCAGACCAGGCCGCTCTGGAGCAACTGGCGACGTGACAATGGCCGGGCGAGGCCCGGGAGGGAGTCATGCATGGTGCAGGTCCTTGATTGTTATTGTTCAGACGAGGCAATGCGGATCAACCTGCATCGGCAGGTCAATCGTATGACATCATATGTCTTGTGATGGATGGCGCCAACCGGGGCACGGGCCTAGTCGGCCTCGAGCACCAGGCAGGTCCGACCGCGGCCCTGGCGTTTGGCCTGATAGAGGCGCCGGTCGGCTTCGTGGAGAAAGCCTTCGAGGTCGTCGGCGAGGCCGCTGAAGACGCCGGCGCTGAACGACAGCGGCGGGGCGCCGGGGGCATAGCTCTGGGCGTGGCAGTAGCGGCGCAGCAGGTCCAGCGCCTGCAGCAGCTGCTCCGGTGGCATCCGGCTGACCAGGGCGAATTCCTCGCCACCCAGGCGACCGGTGAGATCCTGGGGCAGGGTCCGGGCCAAGGCCTGGGCGAAGACCACCAGGGCACTGTCACCGCTGGCATGGCCGTGTTCGTCGTTGATGCGCTTGAAGTGATCCAGGTCGAGCATGGCCACGCTCAGGGCGTGGCCCTCGCGTTCGGCCTGGCGGAACAGCTCCTGGGCCTGATCCTGAAAGGCGCGCCTGTTGCGCAGCCCGGTGAGGGAATCGTACTGGGCGGCGTGGGTGAGGGCGCGCATGAGATCCCGCCGTTCCAGAGTCGAGACCACGCGGCAATTGAGCTCCTCGGGGCAGAAGGGCTTGCGCAGGAAGTCGTCGGCCCCCTGCTTGATGAACTTGGCGCTGAGCGAACCCTTTTCGTCGGCCGACAGGCCGATGATGCTGAGGTCGTGGCGGCGCAGCTTCTGCCGCAACATCTGCACCAGTTCGAAGCCGCTGAGGCCGGGCATGCTGTGGTCCACCACCAGCAGGTCGATGTCCGGCTGCTCCTGCAGCAGGCGCAGGGCCTCGTTGCCGTCGCAGGCGTCCAGCAACTGGTAGCGGTGGGGCGTCAGCACATGGCGGATGTAGTTGCGGGTGGCGTCGGAGTCCTCGGCGATGAGGATCTTGACCGCGGTATTGCTGTCCAGCCGCCGCAGCAGGCGAAAGGCGAATTCGTAGGAGTACTGGCTTTCCTTGAGCACATAGTCGACCACGCCCTTGGTGAGCAGGTCGTCGCGCCGGCGCTCGTCGTAGGAACCGCTGAGGACGATGCAGGGCAGACGATAGCGCAGCACCAGATCGACGCTTTCGCCATTGGGCGCATCGGGCAGGTTGAGGTCCACCAGGGCGGCAAAGAACAGATTGGCCGAGGTTTCCAGCATCAGCTCGGCTTCGGCCAGGGTGGCGCAGAATACCGGCTCGAAGTCACGCTGCTGACGAAAGAGGTGCGCCAGAATCTTGAGGACCATGGGGCTGTCTTCGATGACCAGGATGGAGCGCACCGGTAACTCCTGCAGGGCAAAGATCGGCCGAGAATAGTTCTGGCGTCAGAGGAAGGGATCATTCGCCTAGGCGTATCGGCCAAAGGATCGACGACTTGAATGGCCGCCGATCCTTCCCGGTTCAGCGGTCCGCCTGGCCTTCCAGCTGGCGCTGCCGGGGCAGGCGCAGGGCGTCGTCGCGCGGCAGCGGGCGACTCAGCAGGTTGCCCTGCACCTTGTCCACCTGCAGCGCCTTGAGCGCTTCCAGCTCGGCGAGGGTTTCCACCCCCTCGGCGATCACCTCCTTGTGGGTCTCGCGGGCGAAGGCGATGATCGCCGAGGCCAGCGCCCGCCGTTCGGCGTCGCGATCGATGTCGCGCACCAGGCTCATGTCCAGCTTGATCATGTCCGGCCGCAGTCGAAGGATGTGTCTCAGACTCGAATAGCCGGCGCCGGCATCGTCGATGGCCAGGCGCACGCCCTGGGCCCGCAGCGGTTGCAGCTGGGCATGCAGGGCGTCGTAGTCGTCGACCTCGGCATGTTCGGTGATCTCCAGCACCAGGCGTCCGGGAGGATTGCCGGCCAGCAGCGCTGGCAGGCGCCCGCCCAGGATGGTCTGCGGCGAACAGTTCATGGTCAGGTAGCTGTCGTCGGGCAGACTCTGCAGTCCCTGCAGGGCGAAGCGCATGGCGCTTTCTTCCAGTTCGTCGCCGAGACCGACGGCGCTGGCTTCGGAAAACCACAGGTCCGGGCTGCGCTGCGGCGGGCAGTGGAAGCGCGACAGGGATTCCCAGCCGGCGATGCGCAGATCCGTCAGGTGATAGATCGGCTGGTAGACGATGCTCGGCTGGTGGGCGGCCACCGCGCCCTGGATGCGCTCGCGCATCTCCACCTGGCCGCGGCGACTGGAGACGTCCAGGCTGAGGCGATCGGCCACCAGTTCGGCAAAGGTCCGCACCAACTCCAGGTCACGGGGACTCAGGGTCGGATCGGGCTGGTACTTGAAGCAGCAGAAGGTGCCATAGAGTTCGCCATCGCTGAGCCGCACCGGCACGCTGACGTGAGCGCCGATGGGCACGCTGCGGGTTTCCGGGATCAGCCGGGTAGCGCCGACGGCGCGGGTGTCGGGGATGAGTTCGGGCAGGTGGCCGGTCACCACCTGCTGACAATAGCCCTGGCTGAGCGGCAGGGCATCGCCGGCCTTGAGCGGCGCATCGGGCGCCGCATCGACGTTGCGAAAGACCCGATCCTGCTGGCGAAATTCGGCAAGAAAGGCCACGTCCATGTCCAGGTGGATGCGCAGCGCGTGCAGCACCTTGTCGATGCAGCCCTGGCTGCTCAGGTTGCCGGTATCCAGGCCAACCACCTCCAACAACTCGGTACCTGATTCCCTCATGTCCTCACTCCCGGGAAACTACGACCTGAACCAGTGTAGAGCCTGGAATGAATTTGTCAGTCAAATGACCTCATCCATTCGGCTTAACCCCGTTCGGCGTACCAGGCCTCGAAAGCGGGCAGGGCCATGGGCCGGGCCAGCAGATAGCCCTGGACCTCGTCGCAGCCGGCTTCCTGCAGGAAGGCCAGCACCTCGGGCGTCTCTATGCCCTCGGCGACACTGCGATAGCCGAGCTTGCCGATCAGCGCCAGCAGTGCCCTGACGACCTCCTGCTTGCGTGGATCCTCGGGCAGGTCATGGATCAGCGAGCGGTCGAGCTTGACGCTGGTGACCGGCAATTCGTAGAGATAGGCGAAGTTGCTGTAGCCACTGCCGAAGTCGTCGATGGCGATCTCCAGGCCCAGCTCGCGCAGGGCATGCAGCTGGGCGATGGCCTCGGGATTGCGTCTGAGCCATTCGCCTTCGGTGATCTCCACTTCCAGCCGCCGCGGATCGACACCCTGGCGCTGGCAGGTCTCGCGCAACAACTCGACCAGATCGCCTTCGTCGAAATCCCGTGGCGACAGGTTGAGCGACAGTCGCCCCTGATAGCTAGTGTCCCAGTGCGCCAGCTGGCCGATGGCGGTACGGATCACCCAGCGGGTGACGCTGTGGATCAGCGCGGTCTTCTCGATCGCCGGAATGAAGTCGCCGGGCGCGATGGGACCGAGTTGCGGATGGGTCCAGCGCAACAGGGCTTCGGCGCTGCACAGTCGACGTCCGGGCAGGGCCAGGCGTGGCTGGAAGGCCAGGCTGAAGTCGCCGCGTTCGAGGCCTTCGGGAATCTGCCGGACCAGCTGGAAGATCCGCTGGAAGGCCTCGTCCCGGGGGCGTTCGTAGACCACCCAGTGACGACTGCTCAGCGCCGCCTGATCGACCGCCACCATGGCCTTGCGCAGCAGGTCGCGGACTTCGCCCGCGTCGAGCAGGAAGGGCACCACACCGGCCTTGACCGGCGGATCGATGGGAATGCGGTCGGCCTGGACCGGCATCCGCAACTGGGCGATGAGCGCGTCGAGCAGCGGCTGATAATCGCAGTCCTCCGGCAGCAGGAAGGCGAATCTCTTGGTGTCCACGTGATAGACCTTGGCCCGCTCGCTCAGGGCGTCGCACAGGCGCAAGGCCAGGCTGCGCAGGAAGGTCTCGAAGGGCCACATGCCCTGGGCCAGAATCAGTTGCTCCTTCCAGTGGGTCTCCAGGGGATCCACCAGCACCAGCAGGCGCCCCTCGTCGGGCTGGAGTTCGGCCAGCTGGGCGACATCGGCCTGGAACTGCTGGCGATTGGGCAGGCCGCTGACCGGATCACGGCGGCGCAGGTGCTGGCGCAGGGCGATGAGCTTCATGACCTGGGCGGCGAAATCGTCCAGGCGCTTGCGTTCCGCGGCCGTCAGTTCGCGCGGCTGGCTGTCGAGGATGCACAGACTACCGATGGCATAGCCGCCCTCGGTGACCAGGGTCGAGCCGGCATAGAAGCGCACATGGGGGGCGCGGACCACCAGGGGGTTATGGCTGAAGCGGGTATCGCAGCAGGCATCGTTGATCTCCATCCGGCCATCCTCGGCCTGGATGGTGTGGGCGCAGAAGGCGTCCTCGATGGGCATCTGCGCCAGGTCGAAGCCGACGCGGGCCTTGAACCACTGGCGATCGCGATCCACCAGGCTGATCAGCGCGGTCGGCACATTGAAGCTGCTGGCGACCAGCTCGCAGAGGCGATCGAATTCCTCCGCCGGCGCCGAATCGAGCAACTCCAGGGCGTGCAGGGCGTTGAGGCGGTCATCTTCGTACTTCAGTGAATCGGCCATCAGGCTATCTCGGGAATATCGATGAGCCTTGCTTGAGCAACAAGCCCATCCTGGAAGAACTGCCGCGACCCGAGCCAGGCGAGTGCAGCAAACGAGAGGCAGGTCTGCGGAAGTATCGGCGAGAAATCATAAGACTTTAGCCGTTTCGTCTCGCCTGCCAGTCTGGAACCTTAGCGCGGCTGCACGTCAATCGCGAGCCCTGGTCGAAGGGATATCCCCTGCCGAGTAGCGACCATGACCCTGACCTGCCTGTTCGACATCAACGAGACCGTGCTGGACCTGTCCGCGCTGGATTGCCTGTTCACCGAGCTGTTCGGTGACCCTCAGAGCCGCACGCTATGGTTCGCCCAGACCTTGCAGAACGCCATGAGCGCCGAGCTCTGTGGCCGGCACGCCCCCTTCGAGACCCAGGGTCAGGCGGCGCTGGAGATGATCGGCGCACGGTTCGGGCGAACGCTCACCGCCGCCGACCGGCAGCGCGTCGCGGACGCCCTCAAACGGCTGCCCGCCCATGCCGATGTCCGCGCGGGCCTCGATTTCGCCCGGGCACAGGGCGTGCGCTGCATCGCCTTTTCCAACAATGCGCGCGCCGCGACCCGGGCGCAGCTGGAATACGCCGGCCTGAGCGACGCCTTCGCCGATATCCTCTCGGCCGAGGACGCCGACGCCAGCAAGCCGGTTACGGCCACCTATCGCCAGGCCGCCAGCAGCCTGGGTCAACCCGCCGAAGACCTGTGGCTGATCGCCGTCCATGCCTGGGACATCGCCGGCGCCCAGGCCGCCGGGTTCAAGGGTGCCCTGCTGCAGCGGCGTCCCGACCAGGTGGCCAATCCCCTGGCGCCGCCCCAGGTGACCGCCGGCACGCTGCAAGAGGCAGTGGCGCGCATTCTGGCGCACGAGGGCCGCGGCTAGTTGCCCCGGCGTGCTAACGTCCGCGCCATCACCGGCGGGTGCCGGTTTTTCCAGACAGTGAGAGTCGCTTTCCCATGACGGATACCCTTGCCCGGCTGCGTGCCGGCGAACTGGCCGGGGCCACGCGCCTGACCCTGCGCGCCGACCTGACCGAATTTCCCGAAGAGATCTTTAGCCTGGCCGACAGCCTGGAAATCCTCGACCTGTCGGGCAATCGGCTGACCCGCTTGCCCGCCGACCTGGGTCGGCTGCACCAGCTGCGCATTCTCTTCTGCTCGGGCAATCCCTTCACTGAACTGCCCGAGGTGCTGGGCACGCTGCCCAGGCTGGAGATGATCGGCTTCAAGGCCTGCCAGCTGGAGCGGGTAGGCGCCGCGGCCCTGCCGCCACGCCTGCGCTGGCTGATCCTTACCGACAACCGCATCGCCGAGGTGCCCGCCGCCCTGGGCGAACGGCCCGCCCTGCAAAAGCTGATGCTGGCCGGTAACCGCTTGCAGCATCTGCCGGCGTCCATGGCCGACCTGCACCAGCTGGAACTGCTGCGGCTGTCGGCGAATCGCTTCGCCGCGCTGCCGCCGGCCATCCTGGAGTTGCCACGGCTGACCTGGCTGGCTTATGGCGACAATCCCCTGGGCGCCGAGCGCGAGCGCGCGGTGCGAGCTCAGGCCGCCCGCCAGCAGCGCATCGCCTGGGGTGATCTGCAGCTTGGCGAGCGGCTGGGGGAGGGCGCCTCCGGCATCATCCATCAGGCGCGCTGGCAATCGCCCACCGGGTCGCGCGAGGTTGCCGTCAAGCTGTTCAAGGGCAGCATGACCAGCGATGGCACCCCGGAAAGCGAAAGCGCCGCCAGCCTCAGCGCCGGCACCCATCCCTGGCTGATCGGTGCTCTCGGTGACCTGGCCGAGCATCCCGAGCAGCGCAGCGGCCTGGTGCTGGAGCTGGTGGAGCCGGCCTTCGGCAACCTGGCCGGTCCGCCCAGCTTCACCACCTGCAGCCGCGACGTCTATCCCGAGGACACCCGCTTCACCGCCAGCGCCGTGCGCAGCATGGCTGGCGGCATGGCCAGTGCCCTGGCGCACCTGCACGGGCACGGCCTGGTCCACGGTGATTTCTATGCCCACAACATCCTCTGGGACGGTGGCGCCCGCTGCCTGCTGGGGGATTTTGGCGGTGCCTCGCTGCTGCCCGAGGACGAGATTCAGGCGGCGCGCCTGCAACGCTTCGAGAGTCGCGCCTTCGGCATCCTGCTGGAGGAGTGGCTGGCGCGGTGCAGCGAGCCGGTCGATCCGGCACTGGCGGCCCTGGCCGCGGAGTGCCAGCAGCCCGCGCTCGATGCCCGTCCGCTGCTGGCCGAGGTGGCGCAGCGACTGCAGGGTTAGTCCCGGGGCTCGTCCAGGGCCCAGTCCACGGCGGCCAGGGCGTGCAGTCGCGTGGTGTCGAACAGCGGCACCGCGCTGTCGCTCTGGTCCACCAGCAGCATGATCTCGGTGCAGCCGAGCACGATGCCCTCGGCGCCCCGGGCGACCAGTTCGGCGATGATCGCTCGATAGGCCGCCCGAGATTCCATGCGTACCTCGCCGCGCACCAGCTCTTCATAGATGATCCGGTGCACGGTCTGGCGCGCGTCCGCTTCAGGCACCAGCACCTCCAGGCCGAAGCGCGCCGTCAGCCGCTCGCGATAGAAGGCCTGCTCCATGGTGAAGGCGGTGCCCAGCAGGCCGACGGTCCGCAGGCCCTTCGCCTGGATCGCCGCCCCGGTGGGATCGGCGATGTGCAACAGCGGCAGGGCCGTGGCCGCCTCGATCTCCGCCGCCAGGCAATGCATGGTGTTGGTACAGAGCACCAATGCCTCGGCACCGCCGGCCGCCAGTTGTCGCGCATGCGCCTGCAGACGTAGACCCAGCGTCGCCCAGTCGCCGGCGTGCTGCAGGGCAGCGATCTCGGCGAAGTCCACCGACAGCAGCAGGCAGGCCGCCGAATGACTGCCACCCAGTCGCCGCCGGACCTCTTCGTTGAGGATGCGATAGTAGTGAGCCGAACTCTCCCAGCTCATGCCGCCCAGCAGGCCCAGGGTGCGCATGGTCTTTTCCATGGTGATTGGCGAATGGGCATCTTGGCGCCTGTTCCCGCGGTGCGCGAGGATCAGTGAGGCAGAGATCGGGCGGTACAGTGAGCAGCCTGGTCGGCCGCAAGAACGTCGAGGGGAATCGGCGGATGCTGCCCTAGGCCTCTAGCGGCAGGTCTGGAGAGCGCGACTCCTGATTTATCCAGCTTGGAGATGGACGCCCAGTGTCAGGGCAAGGCGGAGCACGATCAGGACGGCGAATGCGTTTTCAGCCAGTCCTTGAGCGCGGCATCCATGCGGGTTTGCCAGCCTGAACCCGTCGCGCGGAAGGCGTCGACAACGTCCGGGGAAAGCCGAATGGTGATGCGCTCCTTGGTGACGCTCGCTTGGGGTCGGCCGCGACGCAGCTTGGCTTGCAAGGTCACCGGCAACGCACCGATACGCACCGATTGCTCGACCTTCTCGTCGGTCCACTCAGGGTTTTCCGCGTCGATCAATTCAGGGTTGAGTGGCTTGCTCATAGCGTTTTACCTCGCGATTGTTTGCCTTGCGGAAGCTGATGACCCGAATGCCGGTAGCGGTTTCGGTGAACACCACGGCATGCACTCGGCCCGCAATCAGGCCCAGGGCCGAATACCGTACTTCCGGATAGATCCTGCGGTCGTCGACCCAGATCAGCGCCGTTTCGAAATCGAAGTTGGCAACCCCTTCGAAGCTCAATCCGCGAGCAGCGATGTTGAGGGCGTTCTTGGCCGGGTCGAAGGTGATGTCCATGGATTTATCGTATGTACATTAATTGGGGGCGGCAAGACTTTCTCGTCCATACGAGCCTGCGGAAGATGAGGCAGCCTGCGGATGACGTCAACGAGCGTTGGGGAGCGGCCTCGACACGCGTCGAGCAACCCTGACGGTCTTCCCTCCAGTGCCTGGATACGAGCTTTTGTGTCGCTAGCTAGCGCCGGTGGCAGCGCCCTGGCATGCAAGCTACGCTTCGAGAAGCCACTCCCGGCCCTGGAGGTGATCGTCATGCTCAAAGCACTGTTCGCCGCGCTAGCCCTGACCCTTTTCGCATCCGCCAGCGTCCAGGCGGCGCCATGCCGGGATGCCCACGGCAAGTTCGTCAAATGCGACACGACCAAGACCAAGGCGGTGCAATGCAAGGATGCCAAGGGCAAGTTCGCCAAGTGCGGCACGCCCGGGGCCACGCCGGTCAACTAGAGGCTGTCGGGCGGACGTCAGGCAGGGGCCTGACACCTCGCCTGGCGTAAGCGCAGCTAGTCCTTTTCCGCCGATCCCGGCTCCGACCAGGCGCGGTGCCGTTCGGCCTTCTGAGCCTCGCTTTCCACCCGATTGAGCACCTCGCCCTCGTGCTGGACCTCGGGACCGCCGCCATAGACATGGTCGAGGCCCTGCATCAGGGCGGCATAACCCTGGGCGGCCACCTGCACCGGATCGTGCTTGGGCCCGGCGCCGACGCTGGTGTCGTCTTCGCCGGCGCGGTGGAAGAAATTGGTGTCGGTCTGGCCGGGCATGAGCACCGTCAGGGTCACGCCGCTGTCCTTCAGCTCGTTGCGCAGGGCGAAGGCGAAGGAGTTGATGAAGGCCTTGGAGGCGCCATAGACGGCCTCGAAGGGAATCGGCGCGGTGGCCGAGATGGAGGAGGTGAAGAGCACCCGGCCGCGGCCGGCGGCGACCATCTCCGGCAACACCAGCTTGGCCAGGTGCACGGTGGCCATCACATTGAGCTGGATCAATGCCATCTCGTCTTCCAGGCGCGTCTGGCCGACGAAGGCGCCGCCCAGGCCGACCCCGGCGTTGAGCACCACGACGTCCAGCGGGCGGCCCTGGCGACGCAGGAATCTAAAGGTCTCTTCCACTCCCACGGCGGTGCGCAGGTCGGCCGCATGGCTCCAGACCTTGACCCCCAGGGCACGCAATTCGCGCTCGGCGGCGTCCAGCCCGTCGCCGCGGGAGACCAGCAGCAGATCATGGCCATGGCGGGCCAGTTGCTTGGCCAGTTCGAAGCCGATGCCGCTGGAGGCACCGGTGACGGCGGCCAGCGGCCGGGAAACGTTGCTCATGCTGAAATCCTCTGCAGACCTGGTGTAGCTGGGATCGTCGCGGACGGCTGGCGCTCCCCGCGGCCGACGGTTGGCCCCTGAGGGCATGGCATAATCGCCAGGCCGTGTAGAGGAGACAAGAGATGCAACCCGCGGATCTGGAAGCCCTGGTGACCTGGACCATGCCCTATGGCAAGTACGCCGGCCGCCTGCTGGCCGACCTGCCGGGCCACTACCTCAACTGGTTCGCCCGCAGCGGCTTTCCGCCTGGCGAGCTGGGCCGCTTGCTGGCGCTGATGCAGGAGATCGACCACAACGGCCTCAAGCCGCTGCTCGATCCGCTGCGCTGCCGTTAGTCCGCCAGGCGACGCATGTCGATATGGGCAATGCCGTCTTCGTCATAGACCGCTGAGCAGGGCGTGAAGCCATAGCGGCCATAGTAGGCCTGCAAATGGGCCTGGGCGGAGAGGAACAGCGGGCGCCCGGGCCAGCGCTCGGCGCAGACGCGCAGGGCTTCCGCCAGCAGCAGATGCCCCAGGCCGCTGCCGCGGCCCTCGGGGGCGACGATCACCCGGCCGATCACCACTTCCTCGCGTACCGCGCCGAGCAGGCGCAGGTAGGCGTGCAACTGGTCGTCGCGCCAGCCGAACAGGTGCCAGACGTCTTCCGCCAGGTCCAGGCCATCGGCGTCGGGATAGATGCACTGCTGCTCCACCACGAAGACCCGGGCGCGCAGCACCAGGGCGGCATAAAGCTCGGCGGTGGTCAGCGCCGGTGCGGCGCGGCAGCTCCACTGGAGGGTCATGGTCAGTCCTTGCGCCGGCCGGACAGCATGCGGAAGCGATTGCGGTTGAGCAGCACGTAGCCGGTCAGCTGCAAGCCTGCCGCGAACAGCAGGCTGCGCATGGCGCCGGGTTCGGAGGGACGCGGACCCTGGTAGAGGCCATAGAGGGCGAAGGCCACGCCCAGCAGGCCGAGGATGAAGAAGACCAGACCGATCTTGGTCAGGCGGGGGAGGGTGCGCAGATTCATGGCTATGTCGTCACAGGCAAAGGCCGCCACGCTAACCGCCCGGACCGGGCTTGTCGAGCCGATAGGCAGCCGCAGCGGACTGGTCTAACGTGGCCTGATGGCCCCTGGCAAGCGGGAGAGAGCCCATGTTCAGCCATGTACAGGTAGGCGCGCGTGATCTGGAGCGCCTGATCGATTTTTACGACGGCGTGTTGCACGAGCTCGGTCTGGTGCGGATGCCGGCCGAAGACGATGGTGGCCCGCCCGGGTGTGGCTGGCAGCGCCCGGGGCGAGCGTGGCCGCAATTCTATGTACAGCTGCCCTTCAATGGCCTGCCGGCCTCCTGGGGCAATGGCGTCCAGGTGAGCTTCGCCGCGCCGTCGCCGGCGGCCGTCGAGGCGGCCTGGCACCGCGCCCTGCAACTGGGCGGCAATGACGAGGGCGCTCCCGGCATCCGGCCGGACTATGGCGCGGACTTCTACGCCGCCTACTGCCGGGATCCGGAAGGCAACAAGCTGTGCTTCGTGCATGCCGAGGAACTCGCCGCCGCCTGCGACTAGCGTGTGGCCCGGCAATCCGGCGGCCGGCGATCCGGCGCCCCGGCGCTCCGGTATTCCGGCGCTCAGACGTTGGCCGCCAGGGCGACCGCATCGGTACGGGCGGCCATGATGAAGTCGTTGCGGTGTAGGCCGCCGATGTTGTGGGTCCACCAGCTCACCGTCACCGCGCCCCATTCGGTGAGCAGGGCCGGGTGGTGATCCTCATCCTGCGCCTCGCGGCCGACGCGGTTGGTGAAGTCCAGCGCTTCCAGAAAGTTGCCGAAGGCATAGCGGCGTTCCAGCCGTGGAATTCCTTCGCGCTCGACCAGCGTCCACCCCGGGACGGCCTTGAGCAATTCGTTGCTGGCGGCCTCGCTCAGGGCAGGCTCGCTGGAGCGGCAGGGGACGCAATGGGAGTGGGCGAGATCGGCCATGGGGCGCTCCTTGGGGAAAGAAAGTCACGAAAGGGCAGGGTAACAGACCCGCCGGTCAGCTCCCGGCGTCCCGTCCGACCATGGTCGAATGGTCCGAAACCGGTGCGCGCCGTACAACGGAACACAACAAGAACAACAGTTTCCCGCCGAGGAGATCGTCCCATGAGTGCCGCTTTCTACCCGGTCCGCGCGGAAGTCGCTTCCCAGACCCTGACCGATGAAGTCACCTATCGCCGGCTGTACCAGCAGTCCATCCTCAACCCCGATGGCTTCTGGCGCGAGCAGGCCCAGCGCCTGGACTGGATCAAGCCCTTCAGCCGGGTCAAGCAGACCTCCTTCGACGATCATCGCGTCGACATCCAGTGGTTCGCCGATGGCACCCTGAACGCCTCCTACAACTGCCTGGATCGCCACCTGGAAACCCGCGGCGACCAGACCGCCATCATCTGGGAAGGCGACGATCCGGCCGACAGCCGCCACATCACCTACCGCGAGCTGCATCGCGAGGTCTGCCAGCTGGCCAACGCGCTGCGCGGCCAGGACATCCACCGCGGCGACGTGGTGACCATCTACATGCCGATGATCCCCGAGGCCGTGGTGGCCATGCTGGCCTGCGCCCGTATCGGCGCGGTGCACTCGGTGGTGTTCGGCGGCTTCTCTCCCGAATCCCTGGCCGGCCGCATCAGCGACTGCCAGTCCAAGCTGGTGATCACCGCCGACGAAGGCGTGCGCGGTGGCCGCAAGATCCCGCTCAAGGCCAACGTCGACGAGGCCCTGACCAATCCGGCCACCTATTCGGTGCGCAAGGTGATCGTCTGCAAGCGCACCGGCGCCGACATCGCCTGGCATCGTCACCGCGACGTCTGGTACGAGGACATCACTTCGGTGGCCCCGGAACACTGCGAGCCCAAGGAGATGTCCGCCGAGGCGCCGCTGTTCATCCTCTATACCTCCGGTTCCACCGGCAAGCCCAAGGGCATCCTGCACACCACCGGTGGCTACCTGACCTATGCCGCCCTGACCCACGAGCGGGTCTTCGACTATCGCCCGGGCGAGGTCTACTGGTGCACCGCCGACGTCGGCTGGATCACCGGCCACAGCTACATCGTCTACGGCCCCCTGGCCAATGGCGCCACCACCCTGCTGTTCGAGGGCGTGCCCAACTACCCGGACGTCACCCGCATGGGCCAGGTGGTGGACAAGCACCAGGTCAACGTCCTCTACACCGCGCCCACCGCCATCCGCGCCATGATGGCCCAGGGCGACGCGGCCATGCGCGGCGTCGATGGCAGCAGCCTGCGCCTGCTCGGTTCGGTGGGCGAGCCGATCAACCCCGAGGCCTGGCACTGGTACTACAAGACCGTGGGCCAGGAGCGCTGCCCCATCGTCGACACCTGGTGGCAGACCGAGACCGGCGGCATCCTCATCAGCCCGCTGCCCGGCGCCATCGGTCAGAAACCCGGTTCGGCGACCCGTCCGTTCTTTGGCATCCAGCCGGCGCTGGTGGACAACGAAGGCAACCTGCTCGACGGCGCCGTGGAAGGCAACCTGGTGATCCTCGATTCCTGGCCGGGCCAGTCGCGCTCCATCTATGGCGACCACGACCGCTTCGTCGACACCTATTTCAAGACCTTCAAGGGCATGTACTTCACCGGTGACGGCGCCCGCCGCGACGAAGACGGCTACTACTGGATCACCGGGCGCGTCGACGACGTGCTCAACGTCTCCGGCCACCGCATGGGCACCGCCGAGATCGAGAGCGCCCTGGTGGCCCATCCCAAGGTGGCCGAGGCCGCGGTGGTGGGCATGCCCCATGACCTCAAGGGCCAGGGCATCTATGTCTACGTGACCCTCAACCAGGGCGAGGAGGGCAACGAAGCCCTGCGCCAGGAGCTCAAGCAGTGGGTGCGCAAGGAGATCGGCCCGATCGCCACGCCCGATGTCATCCAGTGGGCGCCGGGGCTGCCCAAGACCCGCTCCGGCAAGATCATGCGGCGGATCCTGCGCAAGATCGCCGTGGGTGAATACGACGCCCTTGGCGACATCTCCACCCTGGCCGATCCGGGCGTGGTGCAGCACCTGGTCGGCACCCACCAGCAGATGAGCCAGGCCGTCGCCTGATTCGACGGCTTCGCCAACCGCCCGCTATCGTCCCGGTAGCGGGCGGTTTGTTTTTGGCGGTCCTGTAAGGAGTTGTCGCCAGGGTAAAAGCCCTGGCCGTTGCGCTGGCGCTAGAATCGCGCCAGCCAGCGGACCGGAGGGCACACCGGTCCGCTACCCCGGGCAAAGGCCGGGACAGGGGCAGCGCTCCGGCGTACCATGCGTGCCACCCCACAAGGGTTTCATGGCGCGCGGGCCCCGGATCGGTCGCCCCCGCCGCTCTCGACAGGAAGCCAGACGTTAGATGACCATCCGCATCGCCTTTCTGCTGTGGCCCGACGTTCGTCCGCTGACCGTGGGCCTGGTCGAGGAAGCGCTGGAACTCGCCGCTCGCCATTCGAGCGATACACCCTACGAGGTGCGCTTTCTGCAGGCCGGCAGCGAGTTGCAGCCGCGCCTGCCGGGTGGCCACTGGGAAGGGCAGCTGGAACGCCTGGATCGCCTCTTCGTGCTGGCCGACGAACCCTCGCCCGCGCTGCCGCCGCCCCTGGCCGCGGCCCTGCGCCAGACCGCCCGGGCCGGGGTGGTGATGGGAGGCTTTTCCGCCGGGGTGCACATCCTCGCCCAGCTCGGTCTGCTCGACGGGCATCGCGCCGCCGTGCACTGGCGCTGGCTGGAGGAATTCAGCGAGCAGTTTCCCAAGGTCATCGCCACCCACCACCTCTACGAGTGGGACCGCGATCGCCTGACCGCCTGCGGCGGCCTGGCCATCCTCGATCTGCTGCTGGCCATGATCGGCCGTGACCGCGACGCCGAACAGGCGGGCACCATCGCCGAGGAGCTGATCGTCGAGCGGCTGCGCGAAGGCAGCGAGCGGCAGCGCATTCCGCTGAAGAATCGCCTGGGGTCGAGTCATCCCAAGCTGACCCAGGCGGTGATGCTGATGGAGGCCAATATCGAAGAGCCCCTCACCACCGACGAGATCGCCCAGCACGTCTGCGTCTCCCGGCGGCAACTGGAGCGGATCTTCAAGCAGTACCTGGCGCGGGTGCCCAGCCAGTACTACCTGGAGCTACGGCTGAATCGGGCACGCAAGATGCTCACCCAGACCAGCAAATCGATCATCCAGATCGGCCTGTCCTGCGGCTTCTCGTCGGGGCCGCACTTCTCCAGCGCCTATCGCAACTTCTTTGGCGTCACTCCTCGCGACGACCGCAACCAGCGACGCGGTGCGGCGGGCGAGGGCAGCATGGTGGCCGAGCGCTAGGCGCCCGGCGCACCCCTTCAGCTCAACGGCTCCGCCACCCCTTCGTCCAGCCAGGCGCCCAGCCGATCGGCCGGTAGCGGCGCGCCGCAGTGGAAGCCCTGGATCTCGTCCGCCGGCAGGTGCTGCAGCTGGCGCAGGTGCTCGGCGTCTTCCACGCCCTTGAGGGTCACCCTCAGCCCCAGCGAGCGGCCGAGATCGATCATGGCCCGCACCAGGGCGCTGTCTTCCGGCGCTTGCCGGTGCCGCGCGATCAGGCTGCGGTCGAGGCGGATGCCGTCCAGCGGATAGCGGCGCAGGTAGGCCAGGGAGCACAGGCCGGACCCGAAGTCGTCCAGGCACAGGCGCACGCCCAGGCCCTTGAGCGCGCCCAGGGTGTTGGCCACATCGGCGGCGGGATCCAGCAGGGTGCGCTCGGTGAGTTCCAGCTCCAGGCGCGAGGCCGCCAGGCCGCTCTGGTAGAGCGCCTCGGCCACGGTCTGCACCGGATCTTCGTTGGCGTGGAATTGCTGCGGCGACAGATTGACCGACACCGAGAGGCGTTCCGGCCAGCCCTGGGCGTCGTGGCAGGCGGTCTCCAGCACCCAGCGCCCCAGGCGCTGCCCGAGGCCGGCGTCTTCGGCCAGGGCCAGGAAATCCAGCGGCTCCAGCAGGCCCTGGGTCGGGTGCTCCCAGCGCACCAGCGCCTCGAAGCCGCGCAGGCTGCCATCGGCCAGGCAACGGCGCGGCTGGTAGTAGAGACTGAGGCGATCATCGCGCAGGGCCTGGCGTAGATCCTGTTCCAGCTGCCGGCGCAGGAGCACCTGCTCGTTCATGGCCGGTTCATGGAAGCGCCAGGTGCCGCGGCCAGCGGCCTTGGCCTGGTACAGGGCGATGTCGGCCAGACGCAGCAATTCCGCCGGGATGCCGGTATCCCGCGGCGCCAGGGCCACGCCCAGGCTGCTGCCGATGAAGACCCGCTGCTCGCCGAGGCGGAAGGGTTGGCGCAACTGCTCCACCAGGCGCCGACAGAGGTCGGCGATGGCAGCGGGGTCGCGATCGCCGCTGAGCACCACGCAGAATTCGTCGCCGCCCAGGCGCGCCACCAGATCGGTGGCGGTCACGTTCTGCCGCAGGCGCTGCGCCGCTTCCTGCAGGACCTGATCGCCGGCGGCATGGCCGAGGGCGTCGTTGACCGTCTTGAATCTATCCAGGTCCAGGCTGATCAGCGCCAGGGGGCGGGGCTCCGGGCCTTCCAGATGGGTGGCGAGAAACTGGTGCAGGCGATGGCGATTGGGCAGGCCGGTCAGGGGATCGTGCCAGGACAGGTGCTGGACCTGGGCCAGGGCCTCGATCTCGTCGGTGAGATCGGTGACGGTGCCGCGATAGCCGCCTTCGGGAATGGCCCGGGCGGCCACCCGGCAGGTGCGTTCGCGCCCGTTGCCGTCCAGGTAGTGGCAGACCAGCGGCGGGCGCGGCTTGCGGTCGTGGGCCTGGCCGGCGAGCCAGTGCGCCAGGGTGTCGGCATGGGGGGTGAGCAATTCGGCGAGCGGCCGGCCGAGCCAGCGCTCGGTGGCTTCCCCGGTGACCTCGGCGAAGCGATCCGAGACATAGACCAGGCGCAGCGAGGCGTCGACCTCCCACAGCCAGTCCGAAGTGGCCTCGGCGATGTCGCGGAAGCGCCGCTCGCCGATGGCCAGTTCGCTGCGGCTGGCCAACAGGTCATCGTACTGGGCATCCAGCTGGCGCATCGAGATCAGCGCCTGGCGAAACAGCCAGATCAGCCCCAGCAGCAGGATCAGCACCCCGCCGCCGAACAGCGGCAGGGTCTGTTGCATCAGCCACAGCCCCGGACGCGGTGGGCGCCAGGTCAGCTGATAGCGGGAACCCGGCAGTTGCCAGCTGGCGCGGCTGCCGGCGCCGTTGGCGCTGATGCTCAGCGGCGGCAGGTTGTTGGCTTCGCTCAGGGCCGCCAGCCGCGCCGGACTGAGCACATTGACGAAGACCAGTACCGAGGCCGGCGCGTCCTGGGGGCGAACGCCGGCCTGGTCGCCCGGGGTGATGGCGGCGGCGGCCACCAGCGCCGGCATCCCGGCCACGGTCAGCACGCCGGACACGCTGCCGGCGCGGGCGTCGGCGCTGCGCGCCGCGGCCAGCAGGCCGGCGATGTCGCCCTGCAGCCAGGGGGCAGCGGGATCGGCGAGCTGGCCGTCGAGCAGGCGATAGCGGGGCCGATCCTGACCGTCGAACACCAGCACTCCCTCATAGCCATAGACCTGGAACAGGGACTCGCCCAGATTGCCCTGTTCGAAGGCCCAGTCGCTGTCCAGTGTCTGGTGCAGGCGGCGATAGGCTTCGTCCCATTTGCTGTAGTCGATCAGGTTGCGGGCGACCTCTTCGTCGAGGCGCGTGAAGGTGCGGCCAACGGCGCGCTCGGTATGCTGGGCGACGGTGGCATCCTGGCGCACGGCATTGTCGACCAGCAGATAGCAACCCAGGCCGATGAGACCCAGGAGCAGCACGCAGAGCGCGGGGAACAGCCGCAGGAGAACGGTATGGCCCCGTCGGCGCGGAGGCGCGCTACGAGACGCTGGGGATGTTGGCATGCCTGGACCCTGGCTGGATGAGCGTTCCTGTGCCTTCGCCTGGTGCAACCCGGAAGTGACCAAGCGAAGCGGATGAAACCTTGCCGTCGCTAGACTAGCCCCTTGGGGCGCGCGACGCTAAACGTAAAGCGGGAGATGCCAAGGGGATCGCGCTAAGCATCGCGCGAACGCCCGAGTTAGGTGGGGTTGCCGGCTCCGCCATAGAAGGCGCAGCCCTGCCAGGTTTGGCCATTGATGCGCAGTTCGGCCTGCAGTGACTGCACGGTGCCGGTGCGACCGTCCACGCAGCGGCGCGGATTGATCCACAACTCGACCTTCTCGCCATTGGCTTCGCTGGACAGGGCGCGCATGCCGCCCGGCAATTCTTCCTGGACGAAGGGCAGGGCGCGGCGCTGCTGGCCGGCGGTGCTGACCAGCATGCCCTGGTTGCTGACCTGGACGCTCCAGTCCGGTCCATGGCCACCGGCGTTCATGGCGGTGCGCTTGAAGTTGGGATCGCTGCAACCTGGTCCGCTGTATTGCACGCGGTAGACATCGGTGACGGCGAACACGCCCTGGGCACCATCGCGGCCGCCGGACTTGAGCTTGCCGCGCAGGTCGGCGAACAGCGAAGCGGCGCCGCTGTCGGCGGCCAGTTCGTGGGCATCGCGCAGGATGGCGGTGTTGTTGGCGTCGGTGACGTCGAAGAAACGCTGTTCCTGGCAGGGGCGGAACAGCAGCTGGTCACCGCTCCAGCGCAGATCGCCCTGCAGGCGCTCGCCGCCCGGTGCACGCGGGGTGTCGTCGCTCTGGAACAGGCTGCAGCCGCCGAGGAGGCCGAGCAGGGCTAGGGGAAAGATGGCACGCGGCGCTGGCATCGCAGGACTCCGACTGAGGTGGGCACACGTTACTCAGACAGCGCCGCGAGCTCAAGGACTTACCAGACGCGATACGTCTTGCCGGTTTCTCGTCCTTCCACACTGCGTTCGTAGGCCAGCGCGGCCTCGGCGCCGCTGACCGCCTTGAAACCGCGGAAGAAATCACCGTAGTGGCCCAGGGACTCCTGCAGCACCGTCGGGCTGACCGCGTTGAGGCGCTGACCGTGGGGCAACTCGATGGCCGCACCGCGCACGAAGCCTTCCAGCGCCGCGTTGACCATGGCCGCCGAGCTGCCCTGGGCGATGGGCTGTTCGCTGAGGATGCCGGTGGTCAGGGTAAAGGAGGCGCCCTCGGCGGCCTGCTGCTGGCCGAGCAGCACCAGATTGACCTGGCCCATGAGCTTGTCCTGCAGGCCTTTCTGGTACGCCTCGGGCGTCATCTCGGTGAAGGGGGCGAAGGTCACCGAACCCACCGCGCTGACCAGGGCGTCGAAACGACCCACCTGGGCGAAGAGGGCACGGATGGACTCGGGTTGGGTGATGTCGACCTGCAGGTCGCCGGATCGGCGGCCGACGCGGATCAGGTCATGGCGGCTGCCCAGGCGTTCGGCGATGGCGCTGCCCAGGGTCCCGCTGGCACCGACGAGGATGATTTTCATGGGGTGGCTCCGTGAAGGGAAAGGAGTCCTCAGCCTAGAATGGCCCATTGCCCGGATAAATCGCCTGAATGGCAATCCAGTGTTTCCAGGGGGAAACGATGCAGGACGACTTCGCCGATCTCGCTGCCTTCGCCATCCTCTGTGACAGCGGCAGCTTCACCCGCGCGGCCGAGCGCCTGGGCTGCAGCAAGGGCCAGCTGTCCAAGCGCATCCGGGCGCTGGAGACACGGCTGGAGACCCAGCTGCTGCACCGCACCACCCGACGCCTCGATCCCACCCCTGCCGGTCGTGCCCTGCTGCCGGAGGCCCAGGCCCTGGTGCGCCAGCGCGAGCGGGCCCTGCAGAGCGTGGCCCGGCTGCAGGAGGAAGCCGTCGGCCCGGTGCGCCTGACCGTGCCGGTGTCCCTGGGCTACACCTTTTTCGAGGTGCTGCTGGCCTGTCGCGCCGCCCATCCCGCCATCCAGCTGGACCTGGTGCTGGACAACGGCTACCGCGACCTGGTGGCCGAGGGCTTCGACCTGGCGATCCGCGCCCGGCTGGAGCCGGACGAACGCCTGGTCGCCCGCCCGCTGTTCGCCATGCAGGAGGTGACCTGCGCGGCACCGGCCTATCTGGCCGGGGTCGAGGTCCCCCGGGTGCCCGAGGATCTGCTCGGCCATCGCTGCCTGGTGAACAGTCACTATGCCGAGGGCGACGTCTGGCTCTATCACCGCGAGCATCAGCTCAGCCGCGTCCAGGTGGAGCCCAGTCTTTCCTGCAACCACTACAGCCTGCTCAAGCAGGCTGCCCTGGCCGGGCAGGGCATCGCCCGGCTGCCGTCATTCATGGTGCACGAAGAATTGGCCAGCGGCGCCCTGGTCTGGCTGCTCCGGGAATGGCGCACCCCCAGCCAGCCGCTGTTTCTGGTCCATCCCTACCAAGGTGGGTTGCCGAAGCGCACCAGAGTGGTGGCGGAAGCCCTGAGCGACTGGTTCGAGCGCAGTCGGCAGCGGTTGGAGGCGTTGGGGTAGCGAGGTTGATGGACCTCAACGCCTGCGCGGAAAGCCCCCTCTCCCTGCGGGAGAGGGCTGGGGTGAGGGCACCCTTCACCGTGAAGCCCCCGGTGGAAAAGGCTGCGCCGTTTTCCACGCTACGGCCCCGTTGGGCTTCGACGGTGGAGCCGTCTCAACCCAACCTACGCGCTGCATGGATCGCCCCCTCTCCCTGTGGGAGAGGGCTGGGGTGAGGGCGCGCTTCGTCGTGAAGCCCCCAGTGGAAAAGGCTGCGCCGTTTTCCACGCTACGGCACCGTTGGGCTTCGACAGTGGAGCTGTCTCAACCCAACCTACGCGTTGAAAGCCCCCTCTCCCTGCGGGAGAGGGCTGGGGTGAGGGCGCGCTTCGTTGTGAAGCCCCCAGTGGAAAAGGCTGCGCCGTTTTCCACGCTACGGCCCCGTTGGGCTTCGACGGTGGAGCCGTCTCAACCCAACCTACGCGCTGCATGGATCGCCCCCTCTCCCTGTGGGAGAGGGCTGGGGTGAGGGCGCGCTTCGTNGTGAAGCCCCCAGTGGAAAAGGCTGCGCCGTTTTCCACGCTACGGCACCGTTGGGCTTCGACAGTGGAGCTGTCTCAACCCAACCTACGCGTTGAAAGCCCCCTCTCCCTGCGGGAGAGGGCTGGGGTGAGGGCGCGCTTCGTTGTGAAGCCCCCAGTGGAAAAGGCTGCGCCGTTTTCCACGCTACGGCACCGTTGGGCTTCGCCGCGCCGAAGTTGAAGCGTTTCGGGCAGCGAGGACATGCTCAACCGCCCAGATAGGCCTTGCGCACATCCGGGTTGGCCAGCAGTTCGGCGCCGCTGTCCTGCATGACGATGCGGCCGTTCTCCAGCACATAGCCGCGGTCGGCCAGCTTGAGCGCCTGGTTGGCGTTCTGCTCGACCAGGAACACCGTCACCCCATCCTGGCGCAGTTGCTCGATGATCTCGAAGATCTGCTGGATGATGATGGGCGCCAGGCCCAGGGAGGGCTCGTCGAGCAGCAGCAGGCGCGGCTCGCTCATCATCGCCCGGCCGATGGCGAGCATCTGCTGCTCGCCGCCGGACATGGTGCCGGCGCGCTGGGCATAGCGCTCCTTGAGGCGCGGGAAGAGGCCGAGGACCTTCTCCAGCTGGCGGTCATAGGCGTGCTTGTCGGTGAAGAAGCCGCCCATGGCCAGGTTCTCTTCCACGGTCAGGCGGGCGAACACCCGGCGGCCTTCCGGTACGACGGCGATGCCCTTGCGCATGATCTGCGCGGTTTCCTGGCCGACCAGTTCCTCGCCTTCGTAGCGGATGCTGCCGCCATGGGCGCGCGGGGTACCGCAGAGGGTCATCAGCAGGGTGGACTTGCCGGCGCCGTTGGCGCCGATCAGGGTGACGATCTCGCCCCGGTTCACCTGCACGCTGACGCCATGTAGCGCCTGGATCTTGCCGTAGAAGGTGGAGACGTTGTCGAACTGCAGCATGGAGGTCTCCATCAGGATTCGCCCAGGTAGGCCTTGATCACGTCGGGGTTGTTGCGGATCTGCTCCGGCGTCCCGTCGGCCAGGGGGGTACCCTGGTTGATCACCACGATGTGGTCGGAAATGCTCATTACCAGGTGCATGTCGTGCTCGATCAAGAGCACGGTGACGCCGTGCTCGGCGCGCAGCAGGGCGATGAGCGCCTTGAGGTCCTCGGTCTCGCGCGGGTTGAGGCCGGCGGCCGGCTCGTCGAGCATGAGGATCTGCGGGCGGGTCATCATGCAGCGGGCGATTTCCAGGCGGCGCTGCTGACCGTAGGCGAGATTGCCGGCGTTACGGTTGGCGAACTCGGTGAGATTGACCTGCTCCAGCCAGAAACGCGCGTAGTCCATGGCCTCGGCTTCGCTCTTGCGAAAGGCCGGGGTCTTGAACAGCCCGGCCAGGAAGCCGGTATTGAGGTGGCGATGCTGGGCCACCAGCAGGTTCTCCACCGCGGTCATTTCCTTGAACAGGCGGACGTTCTGGAAGGTGCGCACCACGCCCTTTCGGGCGATCTTGTGCCCGGGCAGGCCCTGGATGGCCTCGCCGCGCAGGAGGATCTCGCCGCCGCTGGGCCGGTAGAAGCCGGTCAGGCAGTTGAACACCGTGGTCTTGCCGGCGCCGTTGGGACCGATCAGCGAGACCACCTGGCCCTGTTCCACACGGATGTTGACGCCGTTGACGGCCAGCAGGCCGCCGAACCTCATGGACAGGCCGGAGACATCGAGAAGGGCTTGGCTCATTTGCGCAACTCCAGGTGCGGGCGTTGCATCGGGAGCAGGCCTTGCGGACGCCAGATCATCATCACGACCATCAGCAGGCCGAACATCAACATGCGGTATTCGCTGAATTCACGCATCAGCTCCGGCAGCAGGATCATCACGATGGCCGCGAGGATCACGCCGAGCTGGGAACCCATGCCGCCCAGCACCACGATGGCCAGGATGATGGCCGATTCGATGAAGGTGAAGGATTCCGGCGACACCAGGCCCTGGCGGGCGGCGAAGAAGCTGCCGGCGAACCCGGCGAAGCAGGCGCCCAGGGTAAAGGCCGAGAGCTTGATCAGCGTGGGATTCAGACCCAGGGCGCGGCAGGCGATCTCGTCTTCGCGCAGGGCTTCCCAGGCGCGACCGATGGGCATGCGCAGGAGGCGATTGATCACGAACAGGGTCAGCAGCACCAGCAGCAGGGCGATCAGGTAGAGGAAGATCACCTTGTATTCGGAGTTGTAGGGGATGCCGAAGTACTCGTGGAAGGGCGTCATGCCCTCGGGTGCGCGGCGTTCGAAGGTCAGGCCGAACAGGGTCGGCTTGTCGATGCCGCTGATGCCGTTGGGACCGCCGGTCCATTCGGTGAGGTTGCGCAAGAGGATGCGGATGATCTCGCCGAAGCCCAGGGTGACGATGGCCAGGTAGTCGCCGCGCAGGCGCAGCACCGGGAAGCCGAGCAGGAAGCCGAACAGCGCCGCCATCAGCCCCGCCAGCGGCAGGCACACCCAGAAGCCCAGGCCATAGTAGTGGGAGAGCATGGCGTAGGTGTAGGCGCCGACGGCATAGAAGCCGACGTAGCCCAGGTCGAGCAGACCGGCCAGGCCCACCACGATGTTCAGGCCGAGGCCGAGCATCACGTAGATCAGGATCAGGGTGGCGATGTCCACCGCGCCGCGCGAGCCATAGAAAGGCCACACCAGGGCGACCAGCACCAGGCCGAGGATCACCCAGCGCTGGGTCTTGGGTTCGGTCAGCTTGGTGCCCAGGCCGGTGGCCGGCAACGGCAGGCCGCCGCTGCGGCGCCAGCCGGCGGTGACCTGGTCGCGCACCAGTTGCCAGACGAACATCAGCACCGCGGCCAGGGCCACGATCCAGAGGGTGCGCGGCGTGGCGCCGTGCACTTCGAGGTTGACGCCCACCGTCTCCAGCTTGAGGCCGAGGATGGGATAGGCGACGGCCAGCACCAGCAGGGCGCTGAAGAAGGCGGTTCGCAGACGGGCACTCATACCTTTTCCACCTCCGGACGACCGAGGATGCCGGTGGGGCGGAACAGCAGCACCAGCACCAGCAGGCTGAAGGCCACCACGTCCTTGTACTGGTCACCGAAGACATCGGCGCCAAAGGCCTCGGCCACGCCTAGCACCAGGCCGCCGAGCATGGCGCCGGGGATGCTGCCGATGCCGCCGAGCACGGCGGCGGTAAAGGCCTTGATGCCGGCCAGGAAACCCAGGCTCGGGTTGATCACGCCGTACTGGATGCCCAGCAGCACCGCGGCCACGGCGGCCAGGGTGGCGCCGATGACGAAGGTCAGGGCGATGATGCCGTTGGTGTTGATGCCCAGCAGGTTGGCCATCTTGATGTCCTCGGCGCAGGCGCGGCAGGCGCGGCCCAGGCGGGAGCGGGAGATGAACCAGGTCAGGCCGAACATGGTGAGCAGGGTGACGATGAAGATCAGCACCTGCACATAGGAGATCACCACGCCGTTCATGGCGTCGGTGCCGATGATGAAGTTGCCCGGCAGCAGGTTGGGGATCGACTTGTCCTTGGAGTCCTGGGCCAGCAGCACCCAGTTCTGCAGGAAGATCGACATGCCGATCGCCGAGATCAGCGGGATCAGCCGGTTACCGCCGCGCAGGGGGCGATAGGCGATGCGTTCGATGCTGTAGCCGTAGGCACTGGCGATGATGATGCTGGCGCCGAAGGCGGCGAGCATGACGATGGGCAGGCTGTGGATGCCCAGCATGGCGAGGCCGGCGATGGCGATGAAGGCCACGTAGGAGCCGATCATGTACACCTCGCCATGGGCGAAGTTGATCATGCCGATGATGCCGTAGACCATGGTGTAGCCGATGGCGATCAGGGCATAGGTGCTGCCGACCGTGAGGCCGTTCACCAGCTGTTGCAGGTAGTGGTAGAACTCGGGCATGGGTGTCTCCAGGGGACCCAAGTGCACTTCTGGTGCAGGTCCCAGGCCTCGGATGGAGGCGGATAAACGAAGCCCACCGCCGTTGGCGGTGGGCTCCGGTGTTACAGGCAGGGCTTACTTGGCTTCAGTCTTGGTGCCGTCGGCGTGCCATTCGTAGACCACGAACTCGAAGTTCTTCAGGTCGCCTTTTTCGTCGAACGCCAGCTCGCCGGTGGGGGTGTTGAAGGTGTTGCTGCGCAGCGCCTTGGCCACATCCTCGGGCTTCTCGTCGCCCGCCTTGGCGATGCCTTCGGCGATGACCTGCACGGCGGCGTAGGAGGGGAACACGAAGGGACCGCTCGGATCCTGCTTCTTGTCCTTGAACGCCTGCACCAGGGCCTGGTTCTTGGGATCCTGGTCGAAGGAGCGCGGCAGGGTGACCAGCAGGCCTTCGGAGGCCTTGCCGGCGATGGCGGAGATGGAGCTGTTGCCCACGCCTTCCGGACCCATGAACTTGGCGGTCAGGCCCTTCTCGGCCGCCTGACGCAGGATCAGGCCCAGCTCGGGGTGGTAGCCGCCGTAGTAGACGAAGTCGACGTTGGCCTGCTTGAGCTTGGCGATCAGCGAGGAGAAGTCCTTGTCGCCGGAGTTGATGCCCTCGAACACGGCGACCTTGACGCCGGCCTTGTCCAGGGTCTGCTTGACCGCGGTGGCGATGCCTTCGCCGTACTGCTGCTTGTCGTGGATGACCGCGACGATCTTCGGCTTGACGTGCTCGACGATGAACTTGCCGGCGGTCGGACCCTGCATGTTGTCCAGGCCGATGGTGCGGAAGATCAGCTTGTAGCCACGGTTGGTGATGTCGGGGCTGGTGGCCGCCGGGGTCACCATCAGGATGCCTTCGTCCTCATAGATGTCGGAGGCCGGCTGGGTGGAGCTGGAGCAGAGGTGGCCGACGACGAACTTGACGCCATCGTTGACGATCTTGTTGGCAACCGCCACGGCCTGCTTGGGATCGCAGGCGTCGTCGTAGATCACGCCTTCGAGCTGCTTGCCCTTGACGCCGCCGGCCTTGTTGATCTGCTCGATGGCCATCTGGGCACCAATGAACTCCATGTCACCGTACTGGGCGACCGGACCGGTCTTGGGGCCGGCCAGACCGATCTTCAGGGTGTCGGCTGCCAGGGTGTGGCTGGCCATGCCGGCCAGGGCCAGGGCCGCGACCAAGCGGGAGAAACGCAGAGTTGCCTTTTTCATGAGTGCTCCACTCGGAATGCTTTTATTAATGAGGCAGTTGGAAGCGAAAATGTGCCGATTTTGTTCTTTATGACGCGCCGCGCAGTTTAATCACCGTCTGTTCGTCTTGGAAAGCTGGCGACGACAACTTGTCGGACTTGTCGACCGTGCGTCCGGGCGCTCGGCAAGCGGGGAGGGCAAGGTTAGAATCCGCCCTTTTCGCGAGGCCCGCACCATGACCGATCACGCAACGCGCTACGCCACCCTGCTCGGGCAGACCGCCGCCATCGGCTGGGAAGAATTGCAACCGCATTTTGCGCGGGGCGTGCTGCTGGAAGTGGCCCTCGAGCTGGACCTGATCGAGGCGGCCATCGCCGTGACCCAGGACGATGCCGCCCGGGTGGGTCTGTGGCTGCAGCAGGGTCAGCTGGCCAAGGTCGACGAAGCGCGCGCGCGGCGCCGGCTGGAGGCGCCCGAGGTGGCGCTGTGGGCGGTGGTGGTGGCGCCCTGGGTGCTGATGCAGGAGCGTCCGGCCGAGCGCTGAAACGCAAAGGCCCGCGCAAGGCGGGCCGTTGTTGCCGGGGGTGGTTCAGCGTTCGCTGTCGAGATCGCGCAGCTGATGTTCGCCGTAGCGATCGCCGGCCACCGCGCCTGGCGGCAGCAGGCGTTCCAGTTCGGCGCGATCCGCATCGCTCAGCGTCACCTCCAGCGCACCGAGGGATTCGTCGAGCTGAGCGCGGCGGCGAGCACCCACCAGCGGCACGATGTCGTCGCCCTGGGCGGCGACCCAGGCCACCGCCAGCCGGGCCGGGGTGGTGCCGCGGCGTTCGGCGAATTGCTTCATGCCTTCCACCAGCGCCAGGTTGCGCTCCACGTTGCCCGGCTGGAAGCGCGGACTGAGGGCGCGGAAGTCGCCGCTGCCCGAGGGTTGGCGCCAGTGACCGCTGAGCAGACCGCGGGAGAGCACGCCATAGGCGGTGATGCCGATGCCCAGGTCGCGGCAGGTCGGCAGGATCTCGGCCTCGATGCCGCGCGAGACCAGCGAATACTCGATCTGCAGGTCGCAGACCGGGTGCACCGCGGCCGCTCGCCGCAGGGTCTGGGCGCCCACCTCCGAAAGGCCGATGTGGCGGATGTAGCCCGCCTGGACCAGCTCGGCGAGGGCGCCCATGGTGTCCTCGATGGGCACCTGGCGATCCAGCCGCGCCGGGCGATAGATGTCGATGTGGTCCACGCCCAGGCGCTTGAGGCTGTAGGCGACGAAATTCTTGATCGCCACCGGCCGGGCGTCGTAGCCCAGCCACTCGCCACCCGGACCACGCAAGGCGCCGAACTTGACGCTGATCAGCGCCTGCTCCCGCCGACCGCGCAGGGCTTCGCCCAGGAGCAGTTCGTTGTGGCCCATGCCATAGAAGTCACCGGTGTCGAACAGGGTGACGCCGCGTTCGAGGGCGGCCTGGACGGTGGCGATGGCCTCGCCACGGTCGGCGGCGCCATAGAGATCGGACATGCCCATGCAGCCCAGACCGAGCGTGGATACCAGAGGGCCCTGCTGGCCCAAGCGACGCTGTTGCATAAGGGATTCCTCGTCAGATGGATGAGGCTTCACTCTAGTCGCCAGGGTGCCGTGCGATAATCCGGTCCTGACACAACGACCTGTTCGCCTAGCCGTACAATGGAGGCGCCTTGAATCTGGATGACCTGGCGGCCTTCGCCGCCGTGGCCGAGGCCCGCAGCTTTCGCGGCGCCGCCTATGTGCGTGGCGTGGCCGCCTCTTCGCTGAGCGATGCGGTGCGGCGGCTGGAGCGGGAACTGGATGTGCGGCTGCTGCACCGCACCACCCGCAGCGTGACGCCCACCGCGGCCGGCCAGCGCCTGCTGGAACGCCTTACCCCGGCCCTGTGCGAGGTGCGCGGCGCGCTGGACGCCATCAATGCCGAGGGCGAAAGTCCGGTGGGCAGCCTGAGACTCAATGTGCCCACCATCGTCGCCCGGGTGCTGCTGCCGCCGCTGATCGGCCCCTTCCTGGCTCGGCATCCGGGCATTCGCCTGGAGGTGGTGGCCGAGGACCGGCTGATCGACGTGCTCGCCGCTGGTTTCGATGCCGGTGTGCGCTACGACGAGCACCTGGAAGCCGACATGATCAGCGTGCGGCTGGGCCCGGCCACCCAGAGATTCGCCGTGGCCGGAACCCCGGCCTACCTGGAACAGCATGGCGTACCGGCGCATCCCGCCGACCTGGTCCGGCATTCCTGCATCGGGCATCGCTTCGCCAGCGGCCTGGTGGCGCAATGGAGTTTCGAGCGCGGCAGCGAGGTCATCAACATCGCGCCGGGCAGTCGCCTGCTGGCTTCGGCACTCGACCTGGAACTGCAGGCCGCCCTCGACGGCGTCGGCCTCATCTATTCCTTCGCCGACTACCTGGCCGTGCCCCTGGCCGACGGCCGCCTGGTGGAAGTGCTGGCGGACTGGTCCCCGTCCTTTCCCGGTCCGCGGCTCTACTACGCGGATCGCCGCCAGCTGCCAGCCCCGCTGCGCGCCTTCGTGGCCTTCCTGCGCGAGCATCACGGCTAGGCGGGCGCGCGGGGCGCCGCTACCCTGAGCGCCAGTCCGCCGCCTGGAGCCCCCATGACGCCCCTGTTCTCCCGCCTGGTACCGTCCCCATGATCATCGGCACCGCCGGCCACATCGACCATGGCAAGACCGCGCTGATCCAGGCCCTCACCGGAGTCGCTGGTGACCGCCGCCGTGAAGAGCAGGCGCGTGGCATCACCATCGACCTGGGCTATGTCTATGCCGATCTGGGCGACGGCGGCCTCACCGGCTTCATCGACGTGCCCGGCCACGAACGCTTCGTGCACAACATGCTGGCCGGTGCCAGCGGCCTGGATCTGGCCCTGCTGGTGGTGGCGGCCGACGACGGCGTCATGCCGCAGACCCGCGAGCACCTGGCGATCCTCGAATTGCTCGGCATTCCCCGGCTGCTGGTGGCCCTGACCAAGGCCGATCGGGTGGACGCCGAGCGGCTGGCGCAGGTGGGGCAGGAGGTCAGTGCGCTGCTGGCTGCCGGGCCCTTCGCCGGGGCGCCGCTGTATCCGGTGGCCAGCCCCAGCGGCGCCGGTATCCCCGCGTTGCGCGCCGCCTTGCTCGCGGCCCTGGACCAGGTGCGCCAGCGCAACGTCCGCGGTGGCTTTCGCCTGGCGGTGGACCGGGTGTTCAGCGTCGCCGGGGCCGGGGTGGTGGTCACCGGCACCGCCTTCGCCGGCCAGGTGGCCGTTGGCGACGAGCTCATCCTCACCCCGCGCGGCCAGCGCCTGCGGGTGCGGGGGTTGCATGCGCAGAATCGCGCGGCAGAAGCCGCCCAGGCCGGTCAGCGCGTATCGCTCAATCTGGCGGGCGAGCGCCTGAGCACCGACAGCCTCGCCCGCGGCGACTGGCTGGTGGCCGAGGCGCTGCACGCGCCCACCACCCGCATCGACGTGGAGCTGCGCCTGTTGCCGGGCGAGGCGCGCAACCTGGCGCACTGGACGCCGGTGCACGTGCACCTCGGCGCCCAGGATCTCACCGGGCGCGTCGCCCTGCTGGAAGGGGACAGCCTCGCCCCGGGTGCCACGGCCCTGGCGCAACTGGTGCTCAATGCGCCTTTGCACGGGGTGCACGGTGATCGCCTGGTGCTGCGCGACCAGTCCGCCCAGCGCACCCTGGGCGGTGCGCGGCTGCTCGATCCCTTCGCCCCGGCCCGCCATCGCCGCACCCCGCAGCGCCTGGCGCAACTCCAGGCGCTGCGGCAGGGCGGCCTGGAGGAAGCCCTGCCCGAACTCCTGGCCCAGGCCGCGGGCGGTCTCGATCCGCGACTGCTGGCCCGGCAATTCAACCGCCCCGAAGGCGACTGGCAGTTGCCCGCCGACACCCTGAGGGTGGACACGCGGGTCGGTCCGCGGCTGTTCGCGGCGGCTCTGTGGCAGGCGGCACTCGAGCGCCTGGGCGTGGCGCTGGCTACCTTTCACCAGGAGCAACCCGACGAACTGGGACCGGATCGCGATCGCCTGCGCCGCATCGCCGCGCCGGAACTGGAGCGGCCCGTCTATCTGGCGCTGCTGGAGACGGCCCTGGCCGAGGGACACTTGCAGAGCAGCGGTCCCTGGCTGCACCTACCCGATCACCGGGTACGCCTCACCGAAGCGGAGGAGGGGCTCAAGGCCCGGCTCTGGCCGCTGCTGGAGGCCCAGCGCTTCGATCCGCCCTGGACCCGCGATCTCGCCAAGAGCCTGGGTCAGCCCGAGGCCGAGGTGCGCCTGTTGCTGCGCAAACTGGCCCGGCTGGGGGAACTGACCCAGGTGGTCAAGGATCTCTTCTATCCCCAGGCCAGTCTGGAAGCCGCGGCCAGTGAGGCATTGCGCCTGGAGCGCGAAGCAGGGATCATTCGCGCCGCGGCCTTTCGCGATGCCCTCGGCATCGGTCGCAAGCGCAGCATCCAGATCCTCGAATGCCTGGATCGCATCGGTTTCACCCGTCGCTTCGGCGACGAGCGCCGGGTCCGCCCGGACAGCGCCTGGGCCCGCGCCGCCGAGGGCTAGCGCAACAGAGGAAGGCAATCACGCCCGGTGGCGTGGCCGGGCTTCAAACCCGGTTGGGGACGGCAGCCGTTCCCGGGTGGGTTCGACTCCCACTGCCTTCCGCCATTTCCTGAGTTCAGTGCCCGTTCACCGGGTGATGGAGCACCGCGCCCTCCCGCTGCAACTCCTGCAGGAACCAGTCGGCCGCCCAGAGCTGTTCGGGCATATAGAGACCTGCCGGCAGCGGTCTACCGCCCACCAGGCCCAGCGCCCGCTCCAGCGACAGCACCAGCCCGAGGGCAGTCAGCGAGGCCTGCCCCTGGCTGAATTCCAGCACGGACCGTGCGGTGGTGGTCTGGCCGTCCCTCTCACCGGTCACCCTGACCGCGATCTCGGCCGCCGTTTCCGCGCCCCGCCGCCGGCTGGAGGACTCGCCCATGGCGATGTCGAAGCGGAGCTCCGGCGCGGCGGTGGTGGCCCAGAGACTGAGCAGGTCGATGGAGCCAAAGGCCGTGGCGGCCAGCGTGCGACCGTCCAGCGCCGTGACGCTGCCCTGCAGGTCGGCACCGCTCAGCCAGTGGCGGCGCCCATGCCGAAACGCCAGGGCCGCGGGCGCCGCGCTGTGCACCCGCGCCATATCCTCCCATGCCAGGGGACCGGCCGGATCTTCTTCGTCCAGCAAGACCTCCACCCCGATGGCCGCGACCCGGGTGAAGCGGCGGGCGAGATCGAGCGCCAGCGCCAGGGCGGCGCCCGAAGCCCAGTGACTGGACAGCACCAGGGCATGGGCGCCGGGGTGGTGCATGAACTGGGCGACTTCCGGCCCCAGTTCGGTGACGCCGGTGTTGGCATTGAGATAGGGGATGCCCAGGCGCTGGGCGAGGCTCAGGCCGTGCAGGGCCTGATCCGGTGCCAGCATGATGATGGCTGCCGGGGTGAGGGCGGGATCCAGTCCCAGCCCTGGCTGGTCGAGATCCAGGCCCACTGCCCGGGCCTGGCCGGCGGCCTGGGCGACGTCCTCGGCCGTGGCGAGGTTGCGGCCCCCCACCAGCAGCGGCCAGTCAGGCTGGCGCTGGCGGAACCAGTGGACGGCCTGGCGGCCTACCGTGCCCGAACCGCCGGCAAAGAGTATGGGTTGCAGTGGCATGATGCTGTCCTCGTGGTTGCAGTGCTGAGATCGCGGAGACCGCACCGCCAGCTGGCCAGCAGCTGCTCCCCGCGTTAACCTACCAAGAGTAGATTCTAAATCAGGATTAACCTACCTTTGGTAGGTTTGCAAGAAGACGTGACCAATGGCAGAGCGATCCACCCCTGAAAAACCGATCTCCGATGGTGCCGGGCGGCGTCTTTCTAAGGCGGCGCGGCGTCAGCAATTGCTGGAAACAGCGCGGCTCATCGTCCGGGAAGAGGGCGCGGATCGCCTGACCCTGGGCTATCTGGCCGTACAGGCAGGCGTTTCCAAGCCGGTCGTCTACGAGCATTTCGGTACCCGCTCGGGACTGCTCATCGAACTCTATCGCTGGCTCGATCTGGCGCAGATGGATGCCTTTCGCCAGGCCATGACGGCCCGGCAGCAGAGCGCCGAAGAGGCCACCGCGGCGCTGGCCGAGGGTTACATCCGTTGCGTGACCGACATGCAGGGCGAGGTCGGCGTGCTGGCGGCGGCCCTGGCAGGGAGCGAGGAAAAGACCGCCGTGTATCAGGAGTTGCTGGAGCACGGCACCCGGATGGTGGCGGCGGTGCTCACGCCGCACAGCACGAGGTCCGCCGCAGAGTTGCAGGTGTCCTGCATTGGCCTGGTCGGCGCCGGCGAGGCTCTGGCCGCGGCTGTGGTGCGCGGGGCGCTGGGCGAGCGTGAGGCCATCGAGGCCTTTACCCGCCTGGTGCGAGCGGTGCTGTAGCGACCGGCGCTAGTAGACGTCCTTCAGATAGCGCTTCTGCCCGCTCATCCCGCGCACATAGTCGGCGGCGGCCTCGTCGCTGAGGTGGCCATGGGTGGCCACCACCTGGCGCAGGGCCTGGTCGACGTCCCTGGCCATGCGGCTGGCATCGCCGCAGACGTAGACGCGGGCGCCGTCCTGCAGCCAGCGCCAGACCTCGGCGCCGCGTTCGCGCAGCCGATCCTGCACATAGATCTTCTCGGCCTGGTCGCGGGAGAAGGCCAGGCTCAGTTCGCTCAGCAGGCCATCGCGCTGGAAGGCTTCCAGTTCGTCGCGGTAGTAGAAGTCATGGGCGGCGTGCTGTTCGCCAAAGAACAGCCAGTTGCGGCCCTGGTCGCCCCGGGCGCGGCGCTCATGGAGAAAGCCGCGGAAGGGCGCGATGCCGGTGCCGGGGCCGATCATGATCAGCGGGACGTCGCCCTGGTCCGGCAGGCGGAAGTGACGTGAAGGCTGGACATGCACCTCGGTGGTGGCGTCCTGCAGACGGTCGGCGAGAAAGGTGGAGGCCACGCCCTTGCGCTGACCGTAGCGCACCGCCGAGACCGTGAGGTGCACCTGGCCGGCATGGGCCAGGGGGCTGGAGGCAATGGAGTAGAGCCGCGGCTGCAGGCGCTTGAGGCTGCCGAGCAACTCGCTGGCATCGTGGCGGGCGGGAAAGTGCGCCAGCACATCGGCCAGTTGCCGGCCCCAGAGCCAGGTCTTGAGTTCATCCCGGTTGCCCAGCAGGGCGCGGCACTCGGCAGCGCCACTGCGCTCGGCGATCAGCGCCAGGGTCTCGGGATTGGGACGGGCGATCTCAAAGTGTTCGCTCAGCGCCTGGCGCAGCGACAGCTCGCCGACCTTGGCCACCGCGACCGCTTGTTCGCCGTCCAGTCCGGCGAGGGCGAGGACCTCCTCGACCAGCTCCGGGCAGTTGCGCGCCTTCACGCTCAAGGCGTCGCCGGCCTGGTAGATCAGGGGCTGCGCGGATTCGAAACCGAACAGCCGCACCTCCTTGTTCGATCCGGCACCGTTGAGTCTCCGGTTGATGACCAGCCGCGCGGGCACCGCCGTCGGGCGACCGATCGTGGTCGGAGGGGCGACGGGCACCTGGGCGGCCTGGGGCGCCAGTTGCCCTTGCAGGGCGGTCAGCCAGGCGTCGGCGGCGTCGAGGCCATCGGCGTCGCAGTCAAGGCGCGGGCAGAGGCGCCGGGCGCCGAGTTCGGCCAGGCGGGCGTCGAGGCGCTGGCCGTGGCCGCAGAACTGCTCGTAGGTGGAATCGCCCAGGGCCAGCACGGCGTAGTCCAGCTCGGCGAGGGAGGCATCGAGGCGACCGAGGCCCTGCCAGAAGGCCTGGCCATTGTCCGGGGCATCGCCGTCGCCAAAGGTGCTGCTCACCAGCAGGACGCGGCGGGCACCGCTCAGGCGTTCCACGGCATAGGCGGCCATGTCGTGCAATTCCACGGTGAGACCGGCCTGGCACAGGCGGGCGACGCAGCGCTCGGCCAGGGCTTCGGCGTTGCCGGTCTGGGAGGCCCAGAGCACCACCAGATCGGCCGGCGCGGTAGCGGTCTGGGGCAGGCCGGCACTCTGGCTTTGCGGCAGGCGGCTGAATAGCCCGGCGAGCAGGCCATCGAGCCAGAGGCGGGTGTCGGCGGCCAGCGGCGCCTGGGCCGGCAGGCAGGGCACGCCCTGGGCGCCCCCGTCGCGCAGGCCGTCCATGAAGCCGGCCAGGTAGGTGCGTTCGGCCGCGCTGAGCTGGGGCCGTACCGCGGTGGCGACCCCGGTGAGATCGGCCAGCCGCGCCAGGGCGGGTTGCTGGACGCTCTCGGTGACCGGCTCGTCGACCGGCAGCTGGCGGTGGGGGATGGTGGCGACCCGGGTCAGGCGCACCGAGCAGACCTTGAGTTCCGGTTGCAGCGAGAGCGGATCGACGGCGTCGCTGGTGACGGCATTGATCGCCAGGTCGCTGCCCTGGACGTCGGCCCAGTGGAAGGGGACGAAGCAGTTGCCGGGCTGGACCCGGTCGCTGACGGTCACCGGCAGCACCGCGTGACCGCGCCGCGAGGTGATTTCCAGGCGATCGCCCGCGCTGAGCCCCAGCGCCTGGGCGTCCTGGGGATGTACCTCGACGAAGGGCGCCGGATTGAGGCGATTCAGCGCGGCGATCTTGCCGGTCTTGGTGAGCGTATGCCACTGGTGCTGCAGACGCCCGGTGTTGAGCACGAAGGGGTAGTCGGCATCGGGCAATTCCGCCGGGTCCAGGTGCGGGCGAGCGAAGAATTGCGCCTTGCCGCTGGGGGTGGCGAAGTTGAGCGCGGTGGGTTCGCCGGTCTCGTCCAGGCGCAGGGTCTGGCTGCGGCCGTCGTTGCGATAGCGGATCGGCTGGCGCGGATCGCTCGCTGCGCTGGGGCAGGGCCATTGCAGCGGCGTCTCGCGCAGCCGGGCATGGCTGACGCCGCGGATGTCGTAGCCGGTCTGGGGGTTGTGGAACTGCCTGATCTCGTCGAACACCTCGGCGGCCGAGGCGTAGGTGAAGTGTTCGCCATAGCCCAGGGCGCAGGCCACGTCGGCGATGATTTGCCAGTCGGCGCGGGCCGCGCCGGGCGGGGTGACGGCCTGGGGGGCCAGGGTCAGGTTGCGCTCGGAGTTGATCATCACTCCGTCGGCCTCGGCCCAGAGCGCGCCGGGCAGGAGGATGTCGGCGTAGCGGTTGGTCTCGGTGTCGAGAAAGGCGTCCTGGGTGATCACCAGTTCGGCGGCCTGCAGCCCGCGGATGACCGTGTCGCGATTGGCCACGCTGGCCACCGGATTGGTGCAGATGATCCAGCAGGCCTTCACGGTGCCGGCGGCCAGGTCCTCGAACAGGGCGACGGTGCCCTGGCCCAGGCGGGTGTGCAGGGTGCCTTCCGGAATCTTCCAGGCACGCTCGACGAAGGCGCGGTCGGCGGCGGACAGCAGGCTGCGCTGGCCGGGCAGGCCGGGCCCCATGTAGCCCATCTCGCGTCCGCCCATGGCATTGGGCTGGCCGGTCAGGGAGAAGGGGCCGCTGCCGGGGCGGCAGATCTTGCCGGTGGCCAGGTGCAGGTTGCACAGGGCGTTGGTGCTCCAGGTGCCGTGGGTGCTCTGGTTCAGGCCCATGGTCCAGAGACTGGTCCATTCACCGGCCTCGCCGATCCAGCGCGCCGCGGTGCGGATGTCCGCCTCGGCCAGCCCCGTCCCGGCGGCCACGCGCGCCGGGCTGTAGTCGGCGAGAAAGGCCGGCATGGCCGCCCAGCCCTCGGTATGGGCGGCGATGAAGGCTTCGTCCAGATAGCCCTCGGCGTGCAGCAGGTGCAAGAGGCCGTTGAGCAGCAGCAGATCGGTGCCCGGACGCAGTTGCAGGAAGAGATCGGCCTTCTCGGCGGTGGCGGTGCGCCGGGGATCGACGACGATCAGCCGGGCGCCGCGCTTGATCCGGTCCAGCAGCCGCAGGAAGAGGATGGGGTGGCAGTCGGCCATGTTGGCGCCGCTGACCAGGAAGAGGTCGGCGCGGTCGAGGTCGTCATAGGAACCGGGCGGACCGTCGGCGCCGAGGGACAGCTTGTAGCCGGTGCCGGCACTGGCCATGCACAGGCGGGAATTGGATTCGAGCTGGTTGGTGCCGATGAAGCCCCGCGCCAGCTTGCTCGCCAGGTACTGGGCCTCCAGCGACATCTGCCCGGAGACATAGAAGGCGATGGCGTCGGGTCCGTCGCGGTCGAGGATGGCGCGCAGGCGCTCGGCGGTGACGGCGACGGCCTGCTCCAGCCCGGTCTGCACCGGTTCGTGGGAGCGGTCGTGGCGGACATAGGCCTGCTCCATGCGCCCGCTGTCCACCAGCGCCTGGTGGCTGGTGCTGCCCTTGGTGCAGAGGCGGCCGCGGTTGGCGGGGTGGTCGCGATCGCCGCTGACCTTGGTGACCCGACCGTCTTCCACCTGCATGACGATCCCGCAGCCGACGCCGCAGTAGGGGCAGACGCTCTTGAGGTGGGTAGTGGTCATGGCAAGGATCCTTCGAAAACCAGAAAGCGAAAAGGCGCCGGTCGCGCTCCCCGGAGGGAGGCGAACACGGCGCCTTTGTCGTGAAGGGGGCGATCGACGTTGACCGCTCCATGCCAGGGAATTAGCAAGGCTCGCGCCAGCTTGGTCCGGTGCGCGCGGGGAGCGCATGACTGTTGGCCTGGCGGGGTGGCGGTGGCGCCTGGCGAGGTCACAGCCACGGCGGTCGAGATGCGCCGGGACAGGGCAGGCCGACCCTGCCTTGCACCGTTGTGGTTCCAGTCGGCAGCCGTCCGGAAAGGCGCCGGCAAGCCGCTTGGCGGGCTGCAGCCCGCGCCAGTGGCCGATCTGCGGGCCAGCCGACGAAACTGGCACAACCGATGCAAAAGCTCTGGCAGACCCGCCCATTCGGGTCGCCCGGTCGATCAACGGCGATCGACAGCCACTGCAGGCGACGGGCACGGAGCAGAGCCAAGGGCTCCTCCCTACTAGAACAGGCAAAGGCGCCTGAGACCGCAAGGTTTCAGGCGCCTTTTTATTTGCCGCGAATCAACCTGATTGGCCTCGGCCGGGGGATAGCCTCCATGAACAGCATCGTGACCCGCAAAGAACGCCTGATCGTCGTCGGCAACGGCATGGTCGGCCATCACCTCGTCGAGCAGCTGCTGGCGGCCGGCGCCCTGGACCACTACGAGATCCATGTCTTCGGCGAAGAGCGCCAGCGCGCCTATGACCGGGTCCATCTCTCCGAGTACTTCGCCGGTCGCGATGCCGAATCCCTGGCCATGAGCGAAGCCGGCCTCTATGCCGTGCCCGGCCTGGTGCTGCACCTGGGCTGCGCGGTGACCGCCATCGACCGCGAACAGCGCGAGGTGCTGACACCCGAGGGCGCCTTTGGCTACGACCGCCTGGTGCTGGCCACCGGTTCCTATCCCTTCGTGCCGCCCATCGAGGGTGCCGAAGGGGATTCGCGCCTGGTCTATCGCACCCTGGACGACCTGGACACCATCCGCCTGGCCGCCGCCCGCGCGCGCCGCGGCGTGGTGGTGGGCGGTGGCCTGCTCGGCCTGGAAGCGGCCAATGCGCTGAAATCCCTGGGCCTGGAAGCCCATGTGGTGGAGTTCGCCCCGCGGCTGATGCCGGTACAGCTGGACGATCTGGGCGGCGCCGCGCTCAGGCAGCGCATCGAGGACCTGGGCGTAGGCGTGCACCTGTCCAAGGCCACCCAGAACATCACCGCCGGCAGCGAGTACCGCTACCGCATGAACTTCGCCGGCGAGGATTTCCTCGAGACCGACCTGATCCTGTTTTCCGCCGGCATCCGTCCCCAGGACGCCCTGGCCCGCGGCTGCGGCCTGGAACTCGGCGCCCGCGGCGGGGTGGCCGTGGACAACGGCTGCCTGACCAGCGACCCCTTCATCCATGCCATCGGCGAGTGCGCCGCCTGGAACGGCAGCATCTTCGGCCTGGTCGCCCCGGGCTACCAGATGGCGCGCCTGGTGGCCGCCACCCTCTGCCACGGTCAGGCCACGCCCTTCACCGGCGCCGACATGTCCACCAAGCTCAAGCTGCTGGGCGTGGACGTGGGCTCCATCGGTGATGCCCACGGCGCCACGCCCGGCGCGCGCAGCTATCGCTACATCGACGAAGCCAGCGCCAGCTACCGCCGCCTGGTGGTGTCCGCCGATGGCAAGCACGTCCTCGGCGCCGTGCTGGTGGGCGACAACAGCTACTACGACACCCTGCTGCAATACGCCCAGAATGGCATCCCGCTGCCCCAGGATCCGGCCAGCCTGATCATGCCGGTGGGCGAGGGCGCCCCGACCCTGGGCGCCGATGCCCTGCCGGCCACCGCCACCCTCTGCTCCTGCCACAACGTCACCAAGGCCGCGGTCTGCGCCGCCATCGACGCCGGTTGCACGGACCTGGCCGGCATCAAGAGCTGCACCAAGGCCGGCACCGGTTGCGGCGGCTGCGCGGCGCTGGTCAAGCAGGTCTTCGAGCACGAGCTGATCGCCCGGGGCGTCGAGGTCGACAAGAGTCTCTGCGAACACTTCGCCCATACCCGCCAGGAGCTCTATCACCTGGTGCGGGTGGAGGGTATCGAGAGCTTCGAAGAGCTCCTGGCGCGGCATGGGCGCGGGCACCATGGCTGCGACATCTGCAAGCCGGCGGTGGGCTCCATCCTGGCGTCCTGCTGGAACGGCTCCATCACCGATCCGCACCTGGTGCCGCTGCAGGACACCAACGACACCTTCATGGCCAACATGCAGAAGAACGGCACCTACTCGGTGGTGCCGCGCATTCCGGGCGGCGAGATCAGCCCGGAAGGCCTGATCGCCATCGGCCAGGTGGCGAAGAAATACGACCTCTACACCAAGATCACCGGCGGCCAGCGCATCGACCTGTTCGGGGCCCAGCTGCACGAGCTGCCGGACATCTGGGGCGAGCTGATCGCCGCCGGCTTCGAGACCGGCCATGCCTACGGCAAGTCCACCCGCACGGTGAAGAGTTGCGTGGGCAGCACCTGGTGCCGCTACGGGGTGCAGGACAGCGTCAAGATGGCGCTGGACATCGAGCACCGCTACAAGGGCCTGCGCGCCCCGCACAAGCTCAAGTTCGCCGTCAGCGGCTGCACCCGCGAATGCGCCGAGGCGCAGAGCAAGGACATCGGCGTGATCGCCACCGAGAACGGCTGGAACCTCTATGTCTGCGGCAACGGCGGCATGCGCCCGCGCCACGCCGAGCTGTTCGCCACCGACCTCGACGACGAGACCCTGATCCGCTACATCGACCGGCTGCTGATGTTCTACATCCGCACCGCCGACCGCCTGCAGCGCACCTCGGTGTGGCGCGAGTCCCTGGAAGGCGGGCTGGACTACCTCAAGCAGGTGATCATCGACGACAGCCTGGGCCTGGGCGCCGAGCTGGAAGCCCAGATGCAGCTGGTGGTGGATCGCTACGAATGCGAATGGGCCAACGCCCTGAACGACCCGGACAAGCTCAAGCGCTTCCGTACCTTCGTCAACCAGCGCGGCAGCGACCCGGACATCCATTTCGTCAAGGAGCGTGGCCAGCGTCGGCCGGCGCGCCACGGCGAACTGCACCTGATCAACCTGACCGAGGAGGCCTGACCATGACCCAGACCACTACCGCGCGTGCCCTGGAACCCCGCTGGCAACCCCTGTGCAGCCTGGCCGACCTGGTGCCCCAGTCCGGCGTGGTGGCCCTGCACGAGGGCGAGCAGGTGGCGCTGTTCTACCTGCCCAACACCGAGCAGAAGGTCTTCGCCGTGGGCAACCGCGACCCCAAGTCCGGCGCCAACGTCATCGGCCGCGGCATCGTCGGCCAGCTGGGCCCGGATCTGGTGATCGCCTCGCCGCTGTACAAGCAGCACTTCCGCCTGGCGGACGGCGGCTGCCTGGAGTACCCCGAGCAGGCCCTGCCCACCTGGGCGGTGCGGCTGAACGGCGAGCAGGTGGAGATCGCCTGACGCGGCTCGACCCTCACCCCAACCCTCTCCCGGCGGGAGAGGGGGCGGTCCGGAGTGGGGCGGGGCTTCGCGCGTAGGCTGGACAAAGGCGCGGCCTTGTCCGGAAATGGCCAAGGCGAAGCCAGGTGGCCCTCACCCCAACCCTCTCCCGGCGGGAGAGGGGGCGGTCTAGAGTGGGGCGGGGCTTGGCGCGTAGCCTGGACAACGGCGCAGCCTTGTCCGGGATCTCCACCCTTCGCCCTAGCCCACTGTTGCACCCACCGCAGTGCAGCTTTGCGCAATCGGGAGCTGCGCGGGGCGGCGAAATGACTTCCAAGGGTCGATACTTAAGGAGCGGGGACGTTGTCTGCCGATCCTGGCAATCGCCTCGCGGGAGGTCACCATGCGCCTGACAAGAACAATTCGCTCCGCGCTGTTCATCACCCTGCTTCTGGCCCTGGCCGCCATCGCCCTGCTGGAGGGCCGGCGCGCGCAACCGGTGGGCGAACCCACGCTGCGCGCCGATCCGGTCTGTACCCATGGCTATGCGCCCTATGGCTGCTATCCGGTACCGGCCCGCGGGGGCGATCTGGGGTGGCTGGAGCGCCTCTAGGTCGTCATCCCGGCCGCTGTTCGCTAGCCAGCAGCAACGCCAGGTCGTTGCCGGCCAGGACCGGGCCGAACAGCGGGCCCTGGACCTCGTCGCAGAGGTGCGCCCGCAGCCAGTCCAACTGGTCCTGCGTCTCCACGCCCGTCGCCGCCACCCGCAGGCCCAGGGTCCGTCCGAGGCCGATCAGGGCCTGGGCGATGGCGGCATCGGCAGGCTGAGTTTCCAGGCGAGCGACGAGACGGCTATCCAGGCTGATGCCATCCAGCACGGACTGGCGCAGCGCCTCGAGGCCGCCTGAGCCGCTGCCGAAGTCGGCCAGGCTCAGGCGCACGCCCAGGGCCTTGAGCGCCTGCAGCTGAGTGAGAGACGCGTCTTCCACCTGTAACAAGGCCTCGGGCACTTGCAGCTCCAGGCGTCCAGCTGCCAGACCACTCGTCTGCAGGGCGCTGGCGACCGCCTCCACCAGGGCCTCGGCATCGGGGCACTGGCGCGCCGATAGGCTGATGACCAGCCGCAGCGGCACGGGCCAGGCCGCGGCGGCGCGACAGGCGTCGTCCAGCAGCCACAGGCCCAGGGCAACGCTGAGTCCGGTTTCCTCGGCCAGCGGCAGGAAGGCGGCGGGCGGCAGCAGACCGCGCAGTGGATGGGCCCAGTGCAGCTGGACCTCGACGCCGCTCAGGTCACCCGTGGAGATGCCTCGGCGCGGTAGGTAGCCCAGGCGCAATTGGTCGAGCGCCAGCGCCTGGCGCAATTCCTGCTCCAGATCGCGCCGCTGGCTGAGCTGGGCGTCCATCGCCGGCGCATGAAAGCACCAGCCGTTGCGACCCGCGGCCTTGGCCTGGTAGAGCGCGATATCCGCCAGACGCAGCAGGTCCTCGACCTGGGTGGCCTGGTCCGGGGCCTGGGCGATGCCAATGCTGGTGCCGACGCTGACCGACTGCTCCTCCAGCAGAATCGGCCGGCCGATGGCGTTTACCAGGCGGGCACAGATCTGGTCGACCGTCGCCACGTCCAGGTGACCGAGCAACACCACGATGAATTCGTCGCCACCCAGGCGCGCCACCAGGCCGCCGGGCCTCAGACTGGCCTGCAGGCGGCGGGCGATTTCCTGCAGCACCCGATCGCCGGCGGCATGGCCGAGGCTGTCGTTGACCGGCTTGAAGCGATCCAGGTCCAGGCTGAGCAGCGTCAGCGGCGTTCTGGATTGCGCCAGTTTGCGCGCCAGGTAGTGCTGCAATTGCAGCCGGTTGGCCAGGCCGGTCAGGCTGTCGTGTTGCGACAGGTGTTCGATTTCCGCCTGGGCATTGACCGCGGCGGTGATGTCGCTGGCGGTACCGCGAAAGCCGGCGCCCTCGGGCAGCGGCCGGGCGGTGATCTCGCAGACCCGGGCGTGACCCTGGCGGTCGCGATAGTGGCAGCGCAGCACCTGACGCTCGTCGCGCTGGTGAACGTTGTCCTGGAGCCAGTTGGCCAGGCGGGTGGTCTCGCTGCTGAACAGCTCCGTGAGCGGCCGGCCGAGCCAGCTGCCGGGCGCATGACCGGTGATGCGGGCGAAGCGTTCGGACAGATAGGTGATACGGCCTGCGGCGTCGCTTTCCCAGAGCCAGTCGGAGGCGGCCTCGGCGAGTTCGCGAAAGCGGCTTTCGCTGCGGCTCAGTTCGGCCTGGCTGGCGACCAGGGCATCGAATTGCCGGTCGAGCTGGCGAGCCGAATTCAGCGCATGACGGATCAGCAGGGCCAGCACCAGCCCGAGCAGCAGCACCCCGGCCAGAAAGATCGGCAGGGTACGGCGCAGGAGCTGGGCACCGGGTTGCGGCGGTTGCCAGTTGAGCAGCAGCGGCGAATCCAGAAACTGCAGGTATTGGTGATCGGCGAGGGGCGCCCGCGACGCCTCGAGTCGCGGCAGGCCATAGGTGTCGCTGAGATGGGCCAGGGTGTCCGGATCGAGCACGTTGACGAACAGCATCACCGAGGGCGCGCCGGGGCCAGGGGCCACGCTGTAGCTCGCGCCCGGCGTTATGGTGGCCGCGGCGACCAGCGCCGGGACGCCGCCCACGCTCAGCACCCGGACCAGGCTTTCGGTCTCGCCGGGGCGTTGGCGGGTCTCCGCCAGCAGACCGGCCAGATCGCCTTCGAGCCATTGCGCCGCCGCGCGCTCGGTCGGCCGACCATCGATCACCGCGTAGACGGTCCGGTCCTGCGGATCCAGTACGAAGACCCCGTTGTAGCCGTAGAGCTCATAGGGGATGTCGCCGACGTTGCGCTCGTCGTTGGCCCAGAACAGATCGACCGTCAGGTGCAGGTGCTTGTAGGCCTCGCCCCACTTGGCGTAGTTGATGATGTTGTGGCCGATTTCGTTTTCCACCTGCACCAGGGTGCGCTCGATATAGGTGCGGGCGCGTTGCTGGACGTCGGCGTCCTGGCTGGTGGCGGTCCTGATCAGCAGGTAGCAGCCGAGGCCGAGCAGGATCGGCAGGGCGCAGATGACCGGAAAGAGGCGCAGCAGCAGATTGTGGCTGCGGCGGGTGGCGATGGGCGTGGACGTCATGATCAACCTGGGCGGCGCTGGAGACAGTCAGGTTCCCCGCAAGCGGGCTACAGACGACGCGCGGGGTACCTGGCCAGAGGCCATTATCCGTTACCGCCCAGCGGCCGTCTGCTCAGCGTCGGACCGGGGGCAGCCAAGAGCCGCCCGGACGGTAGACCGCTCAAGGCCGCGGCGGATAGCTGACGAGCAGGTCGCCGATCAGCCGGCTGAAGGCGGCGCTGCGCTGGGCCGGGGTGGCGTTCTGGTCGTCCAGCAGGCGCTCTTCGCTGGCGCGCCAGACCAGCTTGCCGTCACGGCCATCGAGCATGTCGAGTTGCACCGTCATCACCGGGTAGGTGACGGTCTGGGTGCGCACATAGCTCGGCCCCCAGGGACCGGGACCCCAGGCGGAGCCCCAGGGGCCACCCCAGCCCGGGCCCCAGTAGGGATCGGCATAGCTGAAGCTCTGCTGGCGCTGATCGAGGATCACATAGAGCTTGATCTTCAGATCCGGGCGCGCGCCGGCCGGTGCGGGACGCAGCCCGCGCTGGTCGAGCCCGCTGCTGACCGAATCGCGCAGGCGCTGTTCGGTGAGATCGCTGCGCACCCGCGGATCGTTGGGGCGGTACTCGATGGCGGGATCCGCCCAACCCCAGCTGCGATAGGCGGCGAAATCGCGGCTGGCGTCATAGTCCAGATTGCGCGGGCCACGCTCGGCGCAGGCCGCCAGCAAGAGGACCGCAAGCAGCAGGAGGCAACGTTTCATGGGCGATCCTCTGGGTCAGGGGACTAGTCTGCTTGGACTGGCTTAAGGGCGACTTATCGCGTCAGCTGGGCGGATAGTTGGCCAGCAGGCGGCGGGTGGTATCCCTCAGGGTGCGCGCGCGTTCGCCGCTGTTGCCGCCGCTGGCCTGCTCGGCGGCCGAATGCCAGAGCACGCGGCCGGTGGCGGGATCGAGCAATTCCACCTCCAGCACGTCGACCAGAAAGGTCCGGGTGCGGGTCCGCGCCTGGCCGACGGTGGCGCCATAGCCCGGGCCGTAGCCATGGGGCCCGTAGCCGCCGTAGCCATAGCCGGTGTCGTAGTAGTCGGTGTACTGCTCGCTGCGCTGCTGCTGGGTAAGGCGGGCCCGCACCTGCAGATCGGCGCGGGCACCGCCAAGGGCCGGTCGCAGCCCACGCTGGTCAAGACCGTCGGCCACCGCCTGCTGCACGGTCTGGCCATCCAGGCCGCCGCTGACCACGGCGGCGCCGGGGGCCCAGCGCCAGGTACGATAGCGACTCCAGTCACGCGGTGCCGGCGGATAGGCCGCCGGATCCTGCTGCGGCAGCACCGGCACCGAGGCTTCGGGCAGGCTGCTGGCGACATAGGGATTGGGCGTCTGGCAACCGGCCAGGGCGAGCAGCGCGAGCGACAGGCAGAACAGGGGGCGACGCATGACCGGTTCCTCGAAGGAATGCTGGCCAGAGCATACCGCGCCCGGGGTCATCCTGCCTTAGCTTGGCAGAGCCAATGCAGATAGCGGCCGAGACCGGCGAAGGCCGGATGCCGTCGATGGGCCAGTTCCATGGCCACCAGCTCCTCGCCCGCGGCGCGCGCCTGGAATTCCGGCGGCATGTAGTCATGGAAGACCCGTACGCCACTGCGCGCCTGGATCCGCCAGTCCGGCGCCAGCCAGGCCTCGACCTCGCGCGGGTCCAGCGGTTGTTGCGGGGTGAGGCCGCGTTGGCCCGCGCCGGCGTATTCACCCTGCCGGAGTTTGCGAAAGTGCCCCTTGAGCAGATTGCGATAGATCAGGGCGTCGCGGTTGTAGAAGGCCAGCGACAGCCAGCCGTCCGGCGCCAGGCAGCGTTGCAGGGTCGGCAGGATCGCCGTGGGCGTCTCCAGCCATTCCAGCACCGCGTGGCAGAGCACCAGATCGAAGGGTTCGGCGAAGAAGGGCAGCTCCTGCCAGGGCAGCGCCAGCCAGGCGGCGTCGAGGCCGGCGGCGGCGAAGGCCTCCTGGGCCCCCGCCAGCATGGGCGCCGAGGGTTCGGCCAGGGTCACCGCATGGCCCTGTTGCGCCAGCCAGAGACTCATGTGGCCGAGCCCGGCGCCGATGTCCAGCACCCGCAGCGGGCGTTGCGGCAGCACCTCGGTCAGATCCGCCTGCAATACGGCCAGGCGGATGGCGCCCTTGGTGCCGCCATAGATGTTGGCGGCGAAGCGGGTGGCGCGGTCGTCGAAGAAGGTATCGCTCACGGCAGGAAGCGCCTCTCGTTATCGGCCAGCTTGGCCAGCACCGCCTGTTCCACGTCCAGTTCCAGTTCGCTGCCCAATTGCAGCAGATAGAGCAGCACATCGGCGATTTCCTGGCCGGCGTGTTCGCGCTCGGCGGCGCTCAGGGCGCGAGCTTCGACATCGCTCTTCCACTGGAAGATCTCCACCAGTTCGGCCATCTCGACGCTGGCGGCCATCGCCAGATTCTTGGGGTTGTGATAGCGCCGCCAGGCGTTGGCATCGCGGATCGCGTGCAGGCGGGTGAGCAGGGCGGGGAGGTCCATGGGCGTCCGGGGGGCGAAAAAACGCCATTCTCCCATGGCTGAACGCGCGGGCGGCAGTGGCTCGTCCGCCGACCCGCGAGACAGCCTGGCGCCGCTGCTCTACCCTGGGCGCAACACCGATACGCTGGCTGCGGGAGCCCTGATGAAAGCTTGCCTGACCGGACTGGGGTTGGCCCTGCTGCTGACCACCGGCGTCGCCCATGCCGAAAAGCTGCTGCTGGAAGGCACCCTGGGCCAGGCCCGGGTGGTGGTGGAGCTCGATCCCACCGCCAATGACGAAGCCTATGGGCGCTATTTCTACGACCGCTATCGCCGCGACCTGCGCCTGAGCGGTCCGGCCCAGCCGGGCGACCGGCTGGAGCTGGAGGAGGGCGCGCCCTGGCAGGAGGGCGCCAAGGCCAGCTGGTCGCTGACGCGCGGCACCGACGGTCGCTGGACCGGCAGCTGGAGCGGGGCCGGCAAGACCCTGCCCCTCGCCCTGGCCCCGCTGCACCTGGCGCAGCCCGCCGCGGACGATCGCTATCGGCAGCAACTGCGCCGGGACGACCCCTACGAATATCGCCGCCTGCAGGGACTCCAGCTGGAACCGGGCGAGCGCCAGACCTTCATGGGGCGTGAGCTGCGCGGGTGGCGCGAGCCGGTCTCGGGCATGCAGCTGTTTACCGTGGAGGGCGCCAGCGAGGCGGCCAATGCCGTGCTGCGCGACCGCCTCTGGGCGGAGGTGGACGCCCATCTGAGCTGCATCGGTCCTGACGGCGAGCACAGCCTGCAGGTGACCCCGCAGTTGCTCACCGAGCGGGTGCTCAGCGTCAATCTGTTCAGCCAGTACAGCTGCAGCGGCGCGGCCCACCCGGATTTCGGCAGCGCGCCCCTGACCCTGGATCTCCAGACCGGCCAGGAGCTGGCGCTGGAAGACGTTCTCTGGCTGGGTCACGGCCAGCCGATCCGCCCGCAGCCGGCGGATCGTTATTCCCAGGCCCTGGCGGACTATCGGGAACAGACCCTGGCGCCCTGGGTGATCGGGCTGTTCACCCGCCTGTATCCAGAGCTGATGCAGGCGCCGGCCGATGGCGACGGCTGCGATTATCGCAGCGCCGACGTCTGGCAACTCGCGCCCTGGTACCTGACGCCCAAGGGTCTCTACCTCGGTCCGACCTTCTTCCGCGCCGCCCGCAACTGCGACGAACCCGGCGGCACCCTGGTGCCCTACGCCGAGGTCCGCAAGCATCCGGGGCCGTTGGTGGGGCTGCTGCCACGCTAAACGCAGGTTGGGTTGAGCCCAGCGAAGCCCGACAGCAAGGAAAAGGTCTGGGATGTTGGGCTTCGACGATGAAGCCGTCTCAGCCCAACCTACGGCAGCGGGTCGCACGCTCGTGGGTTGGCGCTGAGCCTGTTGAAGTCCAGGATCGCCACCTGGCTCGGCAGTCCGATGGCCGGATGGCCGCGCTATGGCCCGAGGCCGCCGGGAGGTGGGTGCCGATCGCCGGCCTTTGCTACTTGCGTAGCAGCTTTTGCAGCCGGGCGTGCTGCCAGAGGGCGATTCGGTCGCGCAGGAAGAAGGTCTGGATGCCGCGGCCCAGCAGCAGAACTCCCCAGATGGCGGCGACCCACCAGGACCAGTGGCTGTCGGGCGAGGTCTCCCGATTGAGCACATAGAGAAAGATGCAGATGACCAGGCCTCGCAGCACCTGCCAATAGAAGCCGATCTCGGCGGCCACCTGTTCACGAGCATTGGCGATCCGCTCGTCTGCGGCGGATCCTGCTTCCTGGGAGGTTTGCTCGGTCAGATCGCTCACCCTGATCTCCAGGACGGCGGCCAGGGCGCTCAGCGTCTCCAGACTGGCCTGCTCGCCATTTTCGAGGCGTTGCACCGTACGGGTGCTGATGCCCGCGAGTTCGGCCAGCTGCTCTTGCGACCAGGCTCGCGCCAGGCGGTGTTCCTTGATCCTGTTGGGCAGTTGCATCTCGATTTCTCCAGCGATGAGGGACGAGGGAAAGCCTAGCTGCAGAGCCCTCTGTCCGACACGACGGCAACCCGACAGCAGCCTGACAGGGAGGCGACAGGGACCTGACGGCCTCGCTGGCAGGGGGATTCGGAAGCCTGTCTCCTCAGAGGATCCGTCCACTCTACACCGGCTATACCTGGTGGAAACCGTCCAGGGGTTTCCACAACAGGTTCGGCTGCGCGTGGGTAAGACTGCGCCGTTACCCACCCTACAGTCAGCTGTCAGTCCGTAGCGTGGAAAACCGCGAAGCGTTTTCCACTGGGCATTGAGTATCGGCAGAGGACAGGGCTTCGCCGCCTTCCATTCTAGTTGTCGGCGATCAGCCGTTTGCCCAGGGTGACGACCTCGGCCTCCACATAACCCAAGGCCGCATAGAAGCCGAGGATCGCCGCATTGTCCCGGCGCACCATCAGCTGCAGCTTGGGACAGCCGCGCTCGGTAAGCAGCTGTTCGGCGGTCGCCACCAGTCGCCGGGCATGGCCGCAGCGCTGGTGGGCCGGGGCCACCGCCAGGTAGTAGAGCCAGCCGCGATGGCCATCGGTGCCGACCATGGCGCTGGCCATGAGCACGCCGTCCGCTTCGCCCACCAGGAACAATTCGGGTTGCTCGGCGAGCTTGCGCTGGATGTCGCGGTAGGGATCGTTCCAGGGACGGGTCAGACCGCAAGCCTGCCAGAGGCTGACCACGGCCTCGGTGTCGGCGGGCTGGAAGGGGCGGATGTACATTGGGAGTCTGGCAGCGGGATGAAGCCCAAAGATAACAGGTGCGTTCGAGGATGCTGCTGGCTTTAACGGCTCTATCGCGGCCATGGGCCGCTCCTACGGGTTCTGATCACCATGTAGGAGCGGCCCATGGCCGCGATAAGAGAGTTGCTGCTACGTACCAGCGTCAGTGAGTAGGTTGGATTGATCGCCAGCGAAGCCCAACGGCGCCGTTGGCCTACAGAAAGTTCTCCGCATAGTGGCAGGCCACCTGGCGGGCTTCCACGTTGCGCAGCGCCGGGACCTCGGTCTTGCACTTTTCCGTCGCATAGGGGCAGCGACGGTGGAAGACGCAACCGGGTGGCGGATCCAGCGGATTGGGCAGTTCGCCCTGGATGCGAATGCGCGGCTTGCTCGGATCCGGGTGCAGACTCGGGGTGGCCGACAGCAGCATCTGGGTATAGGGATGCAGGGGCCGCTCGAACAGCAGGTCGCGACTGGTCTTTTCGACGATGCAGCCCAGGTACATCACCATCACCTCGTCAGCGATGTGGCGCACCACCGAGAGGTTGTGGGAGATGAACACATAGGCCGTGCGGTACTGCTGCTGCAGATCCATGAACAGGTTGAGCACCTGCGCCTGGATGGACACGTCCAGCGCCGAGGTCGGCTCGTCCGCCACCAGCACCTTGGGCTGCAGCATCATGGCGCGGGCCACGGCGATGCGCTGGCGCTGGCCGCCGGAGAACATGTGCGGATAGCGCTGGTAGTGCTCGGGCCGCAAGCCCACCTGCTGCATCATCGCCTGCACCTTCTCGCGCCTTTCGGTGCGCGACAGGCTGGTGTTGATCTGCAGCGGCTCGGCCAGCTGGTCGCCGATCTTGCGCCGCGGATTGAGCGAGGCGTAGGGATTCTGGAACACCATCTGCACCTCGCGGCGCAGCTCCTTGCGGCGGGCGGCGTCGGCCTGGGCCACGTCCTGGCCGCCGATGACCAGGCTGCCGGCGGTGGGCTGCTCGATCAGGGTCAGGGCACGGGCCAGGGTGGACTTGCCACAGCCCGACTCGCCCACCACGGCCAGGGTGCGCCCGGCCTGGAGGTCGAAGGAGACGCCGTTGAGCGCCTTGACCGTGGCGCTGTCCTTGAACAGCCCGCGGGAGATTTGATAGTGCTGGGTCAGGCCCTTGGCTTCGAGCACGAGGTGCTCGGGCGCCTGCTCCGGGGTGGTGGAGCGGGCGAGGACGGTGGCTTCAGACGGCGCCATGGCGATCCTCCGGCAACTGGCTGGGACGTTGATGTTCGGGCAGCACCTCGGGGGCTTCGCCCGGGGCGACGTTGCGCGGGAAGAAGCAGCGCACCGCACCGCGGTCATAGGGCTCCAGCGCCGGGCGCTCCTGGCAGCGCGGCTGCACATAGGGGCAGCGCGGACTGAGCAGGCAGCCGGCCGGCCGGTCATAGCGACCGGGGACGATACCGGGCAGGGTGTGCAGGCGATCCGTCTGGCTGTGCTCGGGAATGGCCGCCAGCAGGGCTTCGGTATAGGGGTGGGCGGGGGCGTCGAACAGCGTCGGCACCACGCCTTTCTCCACCGCCTGGCCGGCGTACATCACCACCACGCGCTGGGCGGTCTCGGCCACCACGGCGAGGTCGTGGGTGATGAGGATCAGGCCCATGCCCTCGTCGCGCTGCAGATTGACCAAGAGCTCCATGATCTGCGCCTGGATGGTCACGTCCAGGGCGGTGGTGGGTTCGTCGGCGATCAGCAGACGTGGCTCGGCGGCGATGGCCATGGCGATGGCGACGCGCTGGCTCATGCCCCCGGACAGCTGGTGCGGATAGGCGCCGAGACGGCTGGCCGCGGCCGGGATCTCGACCTTTTCCAGCAATTCCAGGGCGCGCTGGCGAGCGGCGCGACCCTTGAGGCCCAGATGCTGGCGGATCACCTCTTCCAGCTGGAAGCCCACGGTGTAGCTGGGGTTGAGTGCCGTCATCGGGTCCTGGAAGACCATCGACAGCTCCTTGCCGATCAGGTGGCGCCGGCGGCGACCCTTGAGGCTGAGCAGGTCCTGGCCGTCGAAGGCCAGGCGGTCGGCGGTGATGCGGCCGGGGTGATCGATCAGGCCCATCACGGCCATCATGGTCACCGACTTGCCGGAGCCGGACTCACCGACGATGGCGACGATTTCGCCCTGATCCACCGTGAGATCGAGGCCTTCCACCACCGGCGGGGCGTCGGCGCCGCCGAAGCGCACCGAGAGGTTCTGGATTTCGAGGAGGCTCATGACTGCACCTTCAGACGCGGATCGAGGGCATCGCGCAGGCCGTCGCCCATCAGGTTGATGGCCAGCACGGTGAAGAGGATGGCGAGACCCGGCAGGGTCACCACCCACCAGGCGCGCTCGATGTAGTCACGGGCCGAGGCCAGCATGGTGCCCCACTCGGGAGTGGGCGGCTGCACGCCGAGGCCGAGGAAGCCCAGGGCGGCGGCATCGAGGATCGCCGAGGAAAAGCTCAGGGTGGCCTGGACGATCAGCGGCGCCATGCAGTTGGGCAGCACGCTGACGAACATCAGGCGCAGGGTGCCGGCACCGGCCAGCCGCGAGGCGGTGACGTAGTCGCGATGCAGTTCGCCCATCACCGCGGCGCGGGTCAGGCGCACATAGGACGGCAGCGAGACGATGGCGATGGCCACCACGGTGTTGATCAGGCCTGGGCCGAGGATGGCGACGATGGCCACGGCCAGCAGCAGCGAGGGCAGCGCCAGCATGATGTCCATCAGGCGCATGATCACCGGACCGGCGCGATTGGGCGAGAAGCCGGCGACCAGGCCGAGCAGGATGCCGGGGATCAGCGAGAAGACCACCGAGGCCAGGCCGATCAGCAGCGACAGCCGGGCGCCGTGGATCAGTCGGCTGAGCAGGTCACGCCCCAGCTCGTCGGTGCCCAGCGGGAACTGGCTGTTGCCGCCATCCAGCCACAGTGGCGGGGTGAGCATGAAGTCGCGGAATTGCTCGCTGGGCGCATGGGGGGCGACCCAGGGCGCGAAGAGCGCGCAGAACACCACGATGACCATGAAGATCAGCCCGCCGAGGGCGCCCTTGTTGCGGGCGAAGGCGTGCCAGAACTCCTTGAAGGGGGAGGGGTAGAGGGCGCTCGGGTCTTGAGCGGCCGGGGTATTTACCGTTGTCATAGGCTCTGTCCGTATGGGCGCATCAACGCTGGTGGCGGATGCGCGGATTGACCAGGCCGTAGAGGATGTCCACGACGAAATTGACCAGAATGACCAGGGTGGCGATCAGCAGGATGCCGTTCTGCACCACCGGGTAGTCCCGGGCGCCGATGGCCTCGATCAGCCACTTGCCGATGCCGGGCCAGGAAAAGATGGTCTCGGTGAGCACCGCGCCGGAGAGCAGGCTGCCGACCTGCAGGCCGAGCACGGTCAGCACCGGGATCAGGGCGTTGCGCAGGGCGTGGACGAAGACCACCCGCTTGGGCGACAGACCCTTGGCGCGGGCGGTGCGCACATAGTCCTCGCGCAGGACCTCGAGCATGGCCGAGCGGGTCATGCGCGCGATCACCGCCAGGGGAATGGTGCCCACCACGATGGCCGGCAGGATCAGGTGCTTGAGGGCATCGACGAAGGCGCCGGGCTCGTCGGAGAGCAGGGTGTCGATGAGCATGAAGCCGGTGCGCGGCGGGATGTCGTAGAGCAGGTCCAGGCGGCCGGAGACCGGGGTCCAGCCGAGCTGCACCGAGAACAGCATGATCAGCAAGAGGCCCCACCAGAAGATCGGCATGGAGTAGCCGGTCAGGGCCACGCCCATCACCCCGTGGTCCACCGTGGAGCCGCGCCTGAGGGCGGCGATGATGCCGGCCAGCACGCCGAATACCGTGGCGAACAGCATGGCCGCCACCGAGAGTTCCAGGGTGGCCGGGAACAGGGTCAGGAATTCGTCCCAGACCCCGACGCGGCTGCGCAGGGATTCGCCGAGGTTGCCCTGGGCGAGATTGCCGATGTAGTCGAAATACTGCTGGTACAGGGGCTTGTCGAGGCCCAGGCGGTGCATGGCTTCGGCGTGCATCTGCGGATCGACGCGGCGTTCGCCCATCATGACTTCCACCGGATCGCCGGGGATGAGGCGGATCAGGGCGAAGGTCAGCAGGGTGACGCCAAAGAACGTCGGTATCAGCAGCCCGAAGCGACGGGCGATGAAGGCGAGCATCGGAGGGGGTATCTCCTCTTGAGGCTGATCAAGACGGCGCGAGTACGTGCCCGGCCGCGTTTTTAAGTGAAAGCCCGCTCAAAAGCCCGCGGGCTTTTGATCTGACTCTCAGACCTTGTGGGTCCGGATTCATCCCTGCGCGGACCGTCCTGGTCCGCGACGAACGAGGCCTGCCGGAGGCAGGCTGGTTCGGTCCTACGAATAGGTTCGAAGAGCGCTCTGGGCCAGCGCTCCAAACCCGGCAGACTACCACGTTGCCACGGCCGTCGATATCCTCGACATGGCCAGGGCTTCGCCGGTGTTCGCGACGCGATCCCGGCGAGATGCCGGGCGCAGCACGAAATCCGCCGGGTTTCGTCATCACAGCAGGTTGAACGGCAGGGTGGAGACCAGCCGCAGCTCCTTGACGTTGCCGTCGACCTGGTTCTGGCTGGCGCGGTGATCGGTCAGCAGCAGGCGGAAGCGACTGTCCTTGAGTGTGCCCTGCTGCACCTTGTAGGTGGTGACCAGGCCGATCTCGTGGTGCTTCTCGCCATCCTGCTGCAGGACCTCGGCATAGTTGGCGTACTTGCCGGCGCCGGCGTCGTAGTGGGTGCCGTCGATGTCCCAACCCTTGGCGTACCAGACGCCGGTGCTCAGGCCAGGCACGCCGAAGTAGCTCCAGTCGGTCTCGTAGCGGATCTGCAGCGACTTCTCGTTGGGGCCGTTGTAGTCCGAGACCAGGGAGTTGGCCAGGTAGATGGCCGCGGTCTCGTGGGCGTAGTCGAAGTACTCGTTGCCGTCGATCTGCTGGTAGGCCAGGGTCAGGCTGTGGGCCTGGTGGCTGCCGGTGAACGCCAGGCTCCAGGCGGTGTTGTCGATGTCGCCGGCCTTGGCGCTGCCGGCGTCGACGGTGCGATAGGCGTTGGCCACCGCCTTCCAGGCAAAGGTGTCGAGCGAGCCGCCGGCCTGGGTCACGCTCAGGAAGTACTGGTTCCAGACGTCTTCGAAGTTGGCGCCATAGACGCTGACTTCCCAGCCCTGGGGCAGCTTGTAGTTGCCACCGAGAAAGCTCAGGCGGTCGGCGGTGACCTCGCGGGTGCCGTACTCGGTGGTCCACTTCTCGTCGCCGGCACCGGTCCGCGGGCTGACGCGGGTGAAGCTGCCACCCTGCAGCGAGAGGTTGTCCCATTCGTCGCTGGTCAGGGCGAAGCCGTCGAAGCCGGAGGGGAAGGGCCGGTTGTCGTTGTAGCTGATCACCGGGGTGTCGAGCATGAAACGGCCGATCTTGAGTTCGGTGTTGGAAACGCGGAAGCGCGCATCGGCGATGCCCAGCTTGGACCACTCGGCATGGCCCTCGCCCTCGGCGTTGGCCAGAGTGCGGTTGCCGCCGCCACCGATCTGGCCCTTGCCCCGCTCCAGGTTGGTGGCCTGATAGCCGGCCACGTCGATGCCGAAGCCCACCGGGCCCTGGGTGTAGCCGGAGCTGTACTTGAGCGCCGTGGCCTGGACCCAGGTATTGCGCGAGTGGGTGCGCACCCGGGTACCGTTCTTGGTGTAGCTGAAGATCGGATCGGAGCTGGTCTCGCGGGCGAAAAAGTTGCGCGTGGCCAGGGTCAGGCTGTCGTCGGCGAAAAAGCCCTTGGCGCCTTCCTGGCCCTTCACCGGCTTCTGCACGTTGGGCAGGGTCTGGACCTCGTTGGCGTAGCTGGGATCTTCCGGCGCCGGGGACTGGGCGTGGGCGGTCAGGGCCAGGGTGAGTAGCGAGAGGGCGAGGCCTCCACGGTGGACGTTGGTCATCGGCTGTGCTCCAAAGCGGTCGTTTTTCTGTTTTTTTGGGCGTTTCCGGCACGACCGAACCCGTCGCGCCGAAACACGGCGCGAGGCGGGAGAGGTCGAGGGGGCGGGCCGCCCGGGCCCGGTCGCTTACGGCATCAGGTGCCGATCAGTCGAGGGTCACCGTGGAGAAGTCGTAGACCCCCAGCGGACTCTGCACATAGCCCTGCACCTTGGGTTGCAGGACGTCGGTGAACAGCGGATGCGCCAGCGGAATCCAGGGCATCTGCTGGTGGAAGATCTGCTGGGCCTGTTCGTAGAGGGCGGTACGCTGGGCCGGGTCGCTGATGCGCTTGGCCTTTTCGATGGCGTCGTTGAAGGCCTTGTCGCACCAGAAGGCGCGGTTCTCGCCGCCCTGCACCGCGGCGCAGCTCAGGTTGTTGGTGAGGAAGTTGTCCGGGTCCCCGTTGTCGCCGGTCCAGCTCATCATCATCAGGTCGTGCTCGCCGGCCTTGGTGCGCTTGACGAATTCGCCCCACTCGAACTGGGTGATCTCGGCCTTGATGCCGATCTTGGCGAGGTCGCCCTGGATCAGCTGGGCCACCAGCGCCGGACTGCCGCCCGGGCCGGTGCCGGTGCTGATGTAGTACTTGAGGGTGAAGCCATCGGGATAGCCGGCTTCCTTGAGCAGCGCCTTGGCCTTTTCCACGTCATGGGGCCAGGGCTTGATGTCCTTGGCGTAGCCCAGCAGCGAAGAGGGATAGGGATTGATCGCCGCCTTGGCGCCGCCTTGGCCGAACACCGTCTTCAGGTAGTTCTGCTGATCGAAGGCCATGGCGATGGCCTGGCGCACCCGCACGTCGCTCAGCGCCTTGTGCTTGGTGTTCATCGCCAGGTAGGAGGTGGTCTGGCTTTCCACCTGGGCCAGCTTGAGGCTCTTGTCCTGCTTGAGCATCGGCACGTCCTGCGGCTTGACCGTCAGGCCGATCTGGCACTCGTTGTTGCGCACCCGCTGGATGCGCACATTGGGATCCAGGGTCACCGCCAGCACCAGGCCGTCCATCTGCGGCTTCTTGCCGAAGTAGTCCGGATTGACCTTGTAGCGGGTGTTGGAATCCTTGGCATAACGCTGGAAGACGAAGGGACCGGTGCCGATGGGCTTCTGGTTGATGTCGTCGGTCTTCTTGCTGGCCAGCAGGCTGTCGGCGTATTCCTTGGACAGGATCGAGCCGAAGGCCATGGCCAGGTCGGCTAGGAAGGGCGCCTCGGGCTGGTTGAGGGTGAAGCGCACGTGGCTGTCGTCCACCTTGTCGATGGACTTGATCAGGGTGCCCATCTCCATGGCGGCGGCATAGGGATAGCCGCTGGGGGAGAGGTTGTACCAGGGATTGTTCTTGTCGAGCATGCGCTCGAAGCTGAACACCACGTCGTCGGCGTTGAAATCGCGCGTGGGCTTGAAGTAGTCGGTGGTGTGGAATTTCACCCCCTGGCGCAGGGTGAAGGTGTACTGCAGGCCATTGGGGGAGACCTCCCAGCTTTCGGCCAGGCCCGGCTCCAGCTCAGCGGTGCCCTGCTTGAATTCCACCAGGCGGTTGTACAGCGGGGTGGCCGAGGCGTTGAAGGTATAGCCGGAGGTGTAGCGACCCGGATCGAAGCCTTCCGGATTGGCCTCGGTGCAGACCACCAGGGGGCGTGCCAGGGCGGCATTGGCCGTCAGGCAGAGGAGGGCGGCGAGAGACAGCGAGAATAGCGGTTTGGACACGGAAGGCTCCTCGTGAAGGCCCGCGAGGCGGGCCGGACAGGGTCAGCGGTCGAGGCTTACGCCATAGAAACCGGTGACGCCGAAGGGGTTGATCTTGAAGCCCTGCACTTCTTTGCGCATGGGCTGGGACACCACCGAGTGGGCCATGGGGCTCACCGGCATCTGCTGGCGAATGAGCTGTTGCGCCTGCTCGTAGAGACGGGTGCGTTCGGCGCGATCGTTGCTGGTCTTGGCCTTCTGGATGAGGGCGTCGTAGCTCTTGTCGCACCAGCGCGCATAGTTGCTGCCGCCGATGGCGCTGCAGCCATAGAGCACGCCCAGCCAGTTGTCGGGATCGCCGTTGTCGCCGGTCCAGCCATAGGTCAGCACATCGTGTTCGCCGGCCTTGGCTCTCTTGATGTACTCACCCCATTCGTAGCTGACGATCTTGGCCTTGATGCCGACCTTGGCCCAATCCTGCTGGATCATCTGCGCCGACTGGCGGGCGTTGGGGTTGGAGGCGCGCTGCACCGTCATGGCCCAGAGCGCGATCTCGGTGCCGTCCTTGATCCCCGCCTGCTTGAGCAGGGCCTTGGCCTTTTCCGGATCGTAGGGCGCGCCCTTGATGTTCTTGTCGTAGGACCACTGATTCGGCGGGATCACGTTCTGCGCGACCTGGCCGGCGCCCTGGAACACGGTGTCGACGATGGCCTGCTTGTTGATGGCCATGTCCAGGGCACGCCGCACCTCGGGCTTGTCCAGCGGTGGATGCTGGACGTTGTAGGCGAGGAAGCCGACGTTGAAGCCCGGCTGCTGCAGCACCTTGAGCTGCGGATCCTGCTTCATCTCCACCAGGTCCGCCGGACGCGCATAGCCGCTCACCTGGCATTCGTTGGCCTTGAGCTTCTGCAGGCGGGTGGCGGCATCGGGGGTGATGGCGAAGATCAGGTTGTCGAGCTTGACGTCCTCGGGCTTCCAGTAGTCCGGATTGCCCTTGAAGCGGATCACCGCATCCTTCTGATAGCGGCTGAAGACGAAGGGGCCGGTGCCGATGGGCTGCTGGTTGAGCAGCTCGGGCTTGCCCGCCTTGAGCAACTGCGTGGCGTACTCCGCCGACTGGATGGAGGCGAAGCTCATGGCCAGGTCGGCGGCAAAGGCGGCGTCGACCTTGTTCAGGGTGAAGACCACGGTGTGGTCGTCGACCTTGGCCACCTTGGCGATGTTCTGGTCCAGCCCCATGTCGGTGAAGTAGGGGAATTCCGTGGGATAGGCCTTACGGAATGGCTGCTCCTTGTCGAGCATGCGCTGGAAGGTGAAGACCACGTCGTCGGCAGTGAAGTCGCGCGTGGGCTTGAAGTAGTCGGTGGTGTGGAATTTCACGCCCTGGCGCAGGTGGAACGTATAGGTCTTGCCATCCGCGCTCACGTCCCATTGGGTCGCCAGGCCCGGCTCGAGGGTGGTGCCGCCACGCTGGAACTGCACCAGGCGGTTGAAGACCGTTTCGGCCGAGGCATCGAATTCGGTGCCCGAGGTGTATTGCGCCGGATCGAAACCGGCCGGGCTGGCTTCCGAGCAATAGACGAGGTTGCTCGCCGCCTGGGCGAGCGGAGCACAGGCGAGCAGGCTCGCCGCCAGCAACGAGTAGGCGTAGGGAAGGCGCATGGGTCTCACTCCATCAGTCAAATGAACGGCCAGGGTCGGGAGTCTAGCTCCCGACCCTGGCCAAGAGGCTTCACTTGCTGACGCTGACGCCGTAGAACTCGTTCAACCCGAAGGGGCTGATCTTGTAGTCCTGGACTTCCTTGCGCATCGGCATGTAGACCGTGGAGTGCGCGATGGGCGTCATGGGTACCTGCTGCTTGAGCACCTGCTGGGCCTGTTCGTAGAGCTTGGTGCGCTCGCCCTGGTCGGTCACGCGCTTGGCCTTGACCACCAGGTCCTCGAACGGCTGGTAGCACCAGCGGGAGAAGTTGTTGCCACCGATGGCCTTGCAGCCGAAGAGGGTCGCCAGCCAGTTGTCCGGGTCGCCGTTGTCGCCGCTCCAGCCGATCAGCATGATGTCCTGCTCGCCGCTCTTGGAACGCTTGATGTACTCGCCCCATTCGTAGCTGACGATCTTGGTCTTGACGCCGATCTTGGCCCAATCCTGCTGCAGCATCTCCGCCATCAGGCGCGCATTGGGGTTGTAGGGACGCTGCACCGGCATGGCCCAGAGGGTGAGCTCGGTGCCTTCCTTGAAGCCGGCTTCCTTGAGCAGGGCCTTGGCCTTTTCCGGATCGTAGGGCGCGTCCTTGATGGACTTGTCATAGGACCACTGGGTCGGCGGCATGCTGTTGACGGCTACCTGGCCGGCGCCCTGGTAGACGGCGTTGATGATGGCTTCCTTGTTGACCGCCATGTCCATCGCCTGGCGTACCTTGAGCTTGGCCAGCTCGCCGTGCTCGACGTTGTAGGAGATGTAGCCCAGGTTGAAGCCCGGCTGCGACGGCAGCTTGAGATTCGGGTCCTTCTTCAGCCCGTCCAGGTCCGCCGGACGCGGATAGACGGTGATCTGGCACTCGCCGGCCTTGAGCTTCTGCATCCGCACCGAAGGATCGGTGTTGATGGAGAAGATCAGGTTGTCCACCTTGGGTCCGTCGACCTTGTCCCAGTAGTCCGGGTTGGCCTTGTAGCGGATCACCGCATCCTTCTGGTAGCGGCTGAAGACGAAGGGACCGGTGCCGATCGGCTTCTGGTTGATCTCGGCCGCCTTGCCGGCCTTGAGCAGCTTGTCGGCGTATTCGGCCGACTGGATCGACGGGAAGGGCATCGCCAGATTCTGCAGGAAGGCGGCGTCTACTTCGTTGAGGGTCATGCGCACCGTGTAGTCGTCGACCTTTTCCACCTTGGCGATGTTCTGGTCGAGGCCCATGTCGGTGAAGTAGGGGAATTCGGTGGGGTAGGCCTTCCGGAACGGATTGTTCTTGTCCAGCATGCGCTGGAAGGTGAACAGGACGTCATCGGCATTGAATTCGCGGGTCGGCTTGAAGTAGTCCGTGGTGTGGAATTTCACACCCTTGCGCAGGTGGAAGGTGTAGACCTTGCCGTCTTCGCTGATGTCCCAGCTTTCTGCCAGACCCGGTTTGACCTGGGTACCGCCGCGCTCGAACTGGGTCAGCTTGTTGAAGATGGTTTCCGCCGACGCATCGAAGTCGGTACCGGTGGTGTATTGCGCCGGATCGAAGCCGGCCGGGCTGCCTTCGGAGCAGAACACCAGGTTGGTCGCCTGGGCCAGGGGTGCGCCGGCCAGCAGACCGGAAGCGAAGAGGGCAGCGAGTACGTTCTTGTGCATGGAGACCTCATGTCGGGGACGGCGCAACACGATGTGGCGTTGCGAAACAGAATGCCGATGTCTTGTGGACAGATGAGCCCACATGCACAGCCTGTGCCCATGTCCATAGCTCAGGCGAGCTATTGACCCCAGGCGACCCAAACACAAAACAGATGTCGCAAAGATGTAAGACAAGGTGTCGCGGCAGGAACCCGGTGCGCACCAAAAGTGCGCACCGAAACAGCGTTGTTACTTTTCTGCACTAGATCAGGGCATCTGTACTTCGATGGTACCGCCCGCGGTCACTTCGACGGTGGTGGTGCCGGGGGCGACATCCGGGGTCACGGCATCGCTGGCGGCCTTCATCGCCGACATGCGCAGCATCGGCAGCGGCTGGGGTACGCCGCTGGTGCCCAGGTCCAGGCTGACGATGCGATAGCCCGAGCCACCCAGGGCTTCGGTGGCCAGCTGGGCGCGCGCCTTGAAGGCGGCCACGGCGTCCTTGAACAGGGCATCCTCCTGCTGCTTGCGGGTGCCATCGGCGATGGTGAATTGCAGGTTGCCCATCTTCAGGCTGCCCAGCAGTTCGCCGGTCAGCTTGGACAGGGCGGCGAAGTCGGCGCTTTCCAGGCGCAGTTCACCGCGCTCGCGCCAGGCGTTGATGGCGCGGCCCTGGTCTTCATAGACCGGATAGGTGTTGCGATTGCCCAGGGAAACGTCCACCCCCTTGACCTTGCGGGCCTGCTCCAGGGCGGCGTTGAGGGTCTTGGTGGTGTCGCTGGCCAGGGCCGCCGGATCCTGGCCCTGGCTTTCGGTGTAGAGCATGACCTGCATGCGGTCGCGCGGGACCTCGCGGCTGACCTCGGCCCTCAGGCTGATCTGGTTGTAGCGCGGCTCATCGGCCTGGACGCCGGTGGCGAGCAGGGTGCTGAACAGCGCGGCGCCCAGCACGAGCGGGCGTAGGGGAAAGGTCATGGTGTTCTCCTGATTGGCAGTCCGAAAGCGGTGTGACCGCGGACCTGGCGGATGGTGCGTCGCTTTGCCGCGTCGGCGGCTGCGGGCGGATACCCATCGCTATAATGCCAAGTCTGCTCTGACCGGCAGCCCCGCGGGGCTGTCGTCTCGATCGTTTCTTGCGCCTGGAACCTCGCATGTTCTCCTTGCCTGTTCAATGGTTGTCCGCCAATCGCCAGAATCTCGGGCGCCTGGTCATCATCCGCGTGCTGGTGCTGGCCGCGCAGGCCGGCTCGGTAGGCATCGCCCGGCTGTCGGGCATCGTCCAGCTGCCCTGGACGGCCCTGGCCATCACCCTGGGCGTCTCGGCCGTACTCTGCCTGTTCGCCGCCCTGCGGCTGACCCGCCCCTGGCCGGTCACCGAGCAGGAATACGCCGCCCACCTGGGCTGCGACCTGGCCATCCACAGTGCCCTGCTGTATTTCGCCGGCGGTCCGACCAACCCCTTCGCCTCCTATTACCTGGTGCCCCTGACCATCGCCGCGGCCACGCTGCCCTGGCTCTATACCCTGGTCCTGGCGGCCCTGACCCTGGCGGTCTTCTCGCTGATGCTGCTGTCCTACGAGCCGTTGCACCTGCTGGTGGCCAACGACGGCGCGGTGCTCAGCTACGGCATGTGGCTGAGCTTCGCCCTTTCCGCCGCGGTCATCACCCTGTTCGTCGCGCGCATGGCCACCGCCCTGCGCGAGCAGGAGAGCCTGCAGGCCCAGCGCCGCGAACAGGCCATGCGCGATCAGCAGCTGCTGGCCGTGGCCACCCAGGCCGCCGGCGCGGCCCACGAGCTGAGCACGCCGCTGTCCACCATGAGCGTGTTGCTCAAGGAGCTGCAGCAGGAGCACGCCGGTCAGCCGACCCTGAGCGAGGACCTGGCGCTGTTGCAGGCCCAGGTCGGCCAGTGCAAGCAGACCCTGCAGCAACTGGTGCGCGCGGCCGAGGCGGACCGCCGCCAGACGGTGCAGGAGCAGACCGCCGTGGAGTGGCTGGAGGCGACCATGGATCGCTGGCACCTGATGCGACCGGAAGCCACCTACAGCTTCGAGGTGGTCAGTCTGGGCACGCCACCGCGCCTGACGCCGCCGGTCGAACTTACCCAGGCACTGCTGAATCTACTCAACAATGCCGCCGATGCCTGCCCGGAGAACCTGGCCATCCGTCTGCACTGGGATGCGCGCGAGCTGTGCCTGTCGATCCGCGATCACGGTGCCGGCGTACCCCTGGCCATCGCCGAACAGCTCGGCAAGCCCTTCTTCACCACCAAGGGCAAGGGCTTCGGACTGGGCCTGTTTCTCAGCCAGGCCAGCGTCACCCGCGCCGGCGGCACGGTGAAGCTCTACAATCACGAAGAAGGCGGCACCCTGACCGAATTGCGCCTGCCGCGGCACTACGCCCTGGCGTGAATGCCTGGAGAATTCTATGACTGACGACCTCAACAGCGGTTTCGACGACCAGCCCCACATCCTGCTGGTCGACGACGATCCCACCTTTACCCGGGTGATGGCCCGCGCCATGGATCGCCGCGGCCTGCGCGTGTCCATCGCCGACAGCGCCGAGGAAGGCCTGCAACTGGCCAAGGAAGACCTGCCGGACTACGCCGTGCTCGACCTCAAGATGGAAGGGGACTCGGGGCTGGTACTGCTGCCCCAGCTGCTGGAGCTGCACCCGGAGATGCGCGTGGTGATCCTCACCGGCTATTCCAGCATCGCCACCGCCGTGGAGGCCATCAAGCGCGGCGCCACCAACTACCTGTGCAAGCCGGCGGATGCCGACGACGTCCTGGCCGGTCTGCTCGCCCAGCACGCCGATCTCGACACCCTGGTGCCGGACAATCCCATGTCGGTGGATCGCCTGCAGTGGGAGCACATCCAGCGGGTACTGTCCGAACACGAAGGCAACATCTCGGCGACCGCGCGGGCGCTGGGCATGCACCGCCGTACCCTGCAGCGCAAGCTGCAGAAGCGTCCGGTGCGTCGCTGAGGCTGGCATCGCCCACGATCGCCGTGGGCGACAAACTGTTACATTGTTTCAGTCAGAATTCGTTCAGGCTTTCCGGCATAGGCTGTGCAGGCGTCTCGTTGAGCAGTCCTTGAGAGTCCGAGCATGTCCGAATCCGCCGTACCCGTGCCCTCCGTCTACGGGGCTTCCCGTGGGCATTTCCTGGCCCGCGTCTGGGCCCTGATCACCCCCTACTGGCGCAGTGAAGAGAAAGGCAAGGCCTGGCTCCTGCTGTCCGTGGTCATCGCCCTGTCGCTGGCCGGGGTCGGCCTGTCGGTGGCCCTGAACACCTGGTATCGCTACTTCTACGACGCCCTGCAGAATCGCGATCTGGCCGCCTTCATCCGGCTGATGCTGTATTTCTGCGGGCTGGCCGCCACCGCCATCCTGCTGGCCGTGTACCGGCTGTACCTGACCCAGGCGCTGACCATCAACTGGCGGCGCTGGCTGACCGAAAAGCACTTCGGCCTCTGGCTGTCCGACCGCAACTATTACCAGCTGGAACGCGAAGGCGGCGCCGACAACCCCGACCAGCGCCTCACCGAAGACATCCGCGACTTCGCCGAAACCACCCTGAGCCTCGGGCTGGGTTTCATCCGCACCGTGGTCAGCCTGGTGTCCTTCAGCGTCATCCTGTTCGGCATCTCCGGCGACATCACCCTGTTCGGCATCACCATCCCGGCCTACATGTTCTGGGCGGCCCTGATCTACGCCACCGTCGGCACCTGGCTGACCCATCTGATCGGCCGTCGGCTGATCGGTCTCTACAACCAGCAGCAACGCTATGAAGCCGACCTGCGCTTCGGCCTGATCCGCGTCCGCGAGAAGGCCGAGAGCGTGGCGCTGTTCCGCGGTGAGGCCAACGAGCACCGCCGTCTGCTGGATCGCTTCGGCTATGTCTGGGGCAACTACCACCTGGTGATGAACTACACCAAGCGGCTGACCTTCTTTACCGCTGGCTACAGCCAGATCGCCATCATCGCCGGCTTCGTCCTGGCGGCGCCGCGCTATTTCTCCGGCAAGATCCAGCTGGGCGATCTGATGCAGATCAACTCGGCCTTCGGCAATGTCCAGGAAAGTCTCAGCTGGTTCGTCGACGCCTACGTCAGCCTGGCCGGCTGGCGCGCCGTGTCCGATCGTCTGCTGACCTTTCGCGAGACCATGGCCGAATTCAGCCAGGAGACCGACATCCTGGTGCCCCATGCCAGTAGCAGCGACCTGGTCCTGGAAGGTCTTTCCCTGGGTGCCGCCGGCCGGTTGCTGCTGCATCCCACCGATCTGCGCATCGCCCGTGGCGAACACCTGCTGATCGAAGGCGCCTCGGGCAGTGGCAAGAGCACCCTGCTGCGGGCCCTGGCCGGACTCTGGCGGCAAGGGCAGGGCGGGATCGGCGTCCCGCCGGGGCGTCAGCTGTTCCTGCCGCAACAACCCTATCTGCCCATCGGCACCCTGCGCGAAGCCCTGGCCTATCCGCAGCCGGCGGATGCCTATTCCAACGAGCGGCTGGCCGAGGTGCTGCAGCAGTGCCGTCTCGATCACCTACGCGAGCACCTGGATGAAGCCCGCCACTGGGAACGCACCCTGTCGCCCGGCGAGCAGCAGCGGGTAGCCCTGGCGCGGGCGCTGCTCTATGCCCCCGACTGGCTGTTTCTCGATGAAGCCAGCTCGGCGCTCAGCGAAGCGGACGAGCGTGCGCTCTATGAACGTCTGCTGGCGGAAAATCCGGGTCTTACCCTGGTCAGTGTCGGCCATCGTCCGAGCCTGCGCGCCTACCATCGTCGTCACCTGCTCCTGGAGGGCCAAGAACTGCGTCCTAGAGCGGTTGGCGAGGGTCGCTGAGATGGACTAAGCGGTCTAAATCGGGCGTTTTCGGGAAGGGGGGTGCTATGATTCCAGAGTCCCTTCAATCGGTACGAGAATCCATGTCAGCAGCTACCGTATCCCGCCCCCGAAAAAGACCCCGCAGCCTGGCAGAAGAGGTCGTCGGAGTGCTTATTCAGCAGATCGGCGACGGCCAATTCCAGCCTGGCGACAAGCTCCCCACCGAGTCGGCCATCATGCAGGCCCAGGGCGTGAGTCGCACCGTGGTGCGCGAGGCCATTTCCCGGCTGCAGGCCGGGGGTTACGTGGAAACGCGCCACGGCATCGGCACCTTCGTGCTGGAGCGGCGCCCCGAGTCGCCATTGCCGATCGATCCGGCCACCATCACCACCCTCAAGGACGTCCTGGCGATGCTCGAATTGCGCATCAGTCTGGAAGTCGAGGCCGCCGGCCTGGCCGCCCAGCGCCGCTCGGCCGAGCAACTGCAGGCCATGTGGGCGCTGCTGGAAGCCATGCGCACCGGCGTCGAGCAGCCCGATCGCGCGGTGAGCGCGGATCTGGAATTGCACCTGCTGATCGCCAGTTCGACCGGCAATCGCTATTTCAGCGACATCATGAGCTACCTGGGCACGGTGCTGATTCCGCGCACCCGGCTCAATTCCGCCTATCTCGCCCACGACGACCAGCAGCTCTATCAGAAGCGGCTGGATGCCGAGCACGAAGCCATCGTCCAGGCCATCGAAGACGGCAACCTCGAGGCGGCTCGTTCGGCCATGCGCCTGCACCTGAGCAACAGTCGCGAGCGGCTCAGACGCGCCCATGAAGAAATGGAACGCCAGGCGGAAGAGGTCTGAAGCAGGGCTTTGACGTCGCGATTGGCATTTTTCTGGTTGGGGCTTGCCCCTTCCACAAAGGAGGTTGTACGATGACTTACAACGGGTAGCGGATCTGCCGCACCCCCGTCCAACCTATGCCGAGGCACTCAAGATGACTCCACAAGAACTCAAACACGTCCTCTCTTCCGGTCTGCTGTCCTTTCCGCTGACCGACTTCGATGCCAACGGCGACTTCCGCCCCGACACCTATGCCAAGCGCCTGGAGTGGCTGGCCCCCTACGGTGCGACCGCACTGTTCGCCGCTGGCGGCACCGGTGAATTCTTCTCGCTGGAAGCCAGCGAATACAGCGGCATCATCAAGACCGCGGTGGACACCTGCCAGGGCAGTGTGCCGATTCTCGCCGGTGTCGGTGGCTCCACCCGCCAGGCCATCGCCTATGCCCAGGAGGCCGAACGGCTGGGCGCCAAGGGTCTGCTGCTGCTGCCGCACTACCTGACCGAAGCCAGCCAGGACGGCGTGGCCGCCCATGTCGAAGCCGTCTGCAAGTCGGTCAAGATCGGCGTGGTGGTCTACAACCGCAACGTCTGCCGCCTGCAGCCCCATCACCTGGAGCAACTGGCCGAGCGCTGCCCGAACCTGATCGGCTACAAGGACGGCCTGGGTGACATCGAACTCATGGTCGCCATTCGCCGCCGCCTGGGCGATCGCTTCAGCTACCTGGGTGGCCTGCCCACCGCGGAAGTCTATGCCGCCGCCTACAAGGCGCTGGGCGTGCCGGTCTATTCCTCGGCCGTGTTCAACTTCATCCCCAAGACCGCCGTGCAGTTCTACGAAGCCATCGCCCGTGACGATCACCAGGCGGTCGGCAAGCTGATCGACGACTTCTTCCTGCCGTACCTGGAAATCCGCAACCGTTGCGCCGGCTACGCCGTCAGCATCGTCAAGGCGGGCGCCCGCATCGCCGGCTACGACGCCGGTCCCGTGCGCACCCCGCTGACGGATCTCAAGCAGGACGAGTACGAAAAGCTCGCTGCCCTGATGGACAAGCTCGGTCCCCAGTAAGATCCGCTTTTCGAGAGGGGCTCCGGCGCCTCTCCCCCCGTTGCACAACCCGCGGCCAGTCGCTTGGTCGCGGGCTTTTTTTTGGCCGGTTTTCCTGGCGGCTGGCAGGACGCCAGCGTCAGAGGGCTACCCTGGGCGCCTGACTTAAGGCGTTGCTAAGGCGCGGGTGCCAGGCTGGGGGATACCAGCCCAGTCGTGCCACCGCTAGCCAGGGGATTCCCGCCATGAGCGCTGCCTTGCTGTATCTCGCCCTGGCCGCAGCACCCGGGCATTCGACCTGCCTGGCCGCGACGCCACCCTCGGCCGCGGCGTTGGCACTGGCGGTCAGCCGGCCTCCGGCGCCGGAGCCCCAGGCGCTGCCGGTGATCCATACCGCGGGGACCCTGCCGCACACCGGCATCCACGATCAATCCGCCGCGGCGGTGCGCGACTTCGGCTACATGCTCGATCTGGCGCTGGCCTGGCGGGACAGTCGCGATGCCGCGGCCCTGGCACGTCTGGCCCGCTATCTCGATGCCTGGCTGCCAGGGTATCGGCCCAGCTTCCAGCCCATCGACGAAACCAACCTGGGCGGTCTCATCCTCGCCTATCGGCTGACCGCGGCGGACCTGCCCCTGGCCACGGCCCAGCGCACCCGCGCGTTCATCGAGACCCTGGCCGAGGGCTATCTGCAGCAGATGGAAGCGCATCGTGGGGATGCCCGTGGCGTCTGGAGCAACAACTGGCAGAGTCACAGGATCAAGCTGGCGACCCTGGCGGCGGGTGCCCTGGATGACCCGGCGCTGTTCGCCCGGGCGCGGGCGGCCTTCGTGGCGCAGCTGTCGGTCAATCTCAAGCCCGATGGCGAGGTGCTGGACTTCGGCGAGCGCGATGCCCTGCACTATGTCGTCTACGACCTCGAACCCCTGGTGCTGGCGGCGGCGGTGGCCCAGGGGCGCGGCGAGGACTGGCTGCACTTGCGGGGTCGAGACGGTCAGACCCTGGCCAGGGCGCTCGACTGGCTGCTGCCCTATGCGCAAGGCCAGCGCAGTCATGAGGAATTCCGCAAGACGACAGTACATTTCGATGTGCAACGCGCCGAGGCCGGTCTGCCCGGCTATGCGGGGCGCTGGGATCCGCAGAACGCCAGAAACCTGTACTGGTCGGCCAGTCTGCTCGATCCGCGCTATGCCTCCATCGCCCGACAGCTCGCCGCGGCGCCGCCACGGCTGCTGTGGGCCTTTGCCCCGGCCTGTCAGGGCTAGCGCCCGTATCAGTCGAGGCTGCGGATGCTGACCCGGGAGGTCCCGTCGGCCACCATGTCGAGACGATCGGCCGCACTGCGCGACAGGTCGATCAGCCGACGGCGGACCGTCGGCCCCCGATCGTTGATGCGCACCACCACGCTGCGACCATTGGCCAGGTTGGTGACCTGGACCCGGGTGCCGAAGGGCAGGGTGCGATGGGCCGCGGTCAGGGCCCCGGGATCGTATTTCTCGCCGCTGGCGGTGCGGCGCCCGGCATGCCACTTGGAGTAGAAGGACGCCATGCCGGTGTCCTGATAGTCATGGGCAGCACTGGAGGACAGCGTGGGCGGGAAGCTTTCCTGACTGGCGCAACCGGCGAACAGCAGGACCAGCGACAGCAGTCCGGCACGGTGGATCCGATGCATCTCGATGCCTCCTGGCAAAACGACCGGCAGCAGCTTAAGGGGTCGGAGCGGGACTGTCAGCCCCGCTCCGTTACCCCGTGCGACCGCCGTCAGCCTTCCAGTTTCTGCTTGAGCAGCTGGTTGACCTGGCCGGGGTTGGCCTTGCCCTTGGAGGCCTTCATGGCCTGGCCGACGAAGAAGCCGAACATCTTGCCGCGCTTGGCTTCGTCGCTGGCGCGGTATTGCTCGACCTGGGCGGCGTTGGCCGCCAGGACCTCGTCCAGCATGGCCTCGATGGCGCCGCTGTCGGTAACCTGCTTGAGGCCCTTGGCTTCGATGATGGCGTCGGCGCTCGCGCCTTCGCCGGCGGCCAGCGCCTCGAACACCATCTTGGCGATCTTGCCGGAGATGGTGTCGTCCTTGATGCGCAGAATCAGGCCGCCCAGTTGGGCCGCGCTCACCGGCGCCTGGGCGATGTCCAGGTCCTGCTTGTTGAGCAGGCTCGACAATTCGCCCATCACCCAGTTGGCGGCCAGCTTGGCGTCGCCGCTCACCCGCTGGACTTCCTCGAAGTAGTCGGCCTGTTCGCGGCTGGCGGACAGCACGCTGGCGTCGTAGACCGACAGCCCGTACTCGCTCTGGAAGCGATCGCGCTTCTCGGTCGGCAGCTCGGGCAGCTGGCTGCGCACCTCGGCCAGGAAGGCCGGCTCGATCACTACCGGCAAGAGGTCGGGGCAGGGGAAGTAACGGTAGTCGTTGGCTTCTTCCTTGCTCCGCATGGAGCGGGTCTCGTCCTTGTTGGGATCGTACAGGCGGGTTTCCTGCACCACGGTGCCGCCGTCCTCGATCAATTCTATCTGGCGCTGGACCTCGTGGTTGATGGCCTTCTCGATGAAGCGGAAGGAGTTGACGTTCTTGATCTCGGCGCGGGTGCCGAAGGCTTCCTGGCCCTTGGGGCGTACCGAGACGTTGCAGTCGCAACGCAGCGAACCTTCGGCCATGTTGCCGTCGCAGATGCCCAGGTAGCGCACCAGGGCATGGATGGCCTTCACATAGGCCACGGCTTCCTTGGCGCTGCGGATGTCCGGCTCGGAGACGATCTCCAGCAGCGGCGTGCCGGCGCGGTTCAGGTCGATGCCGCTCATGCCGTGGAAGTCTTCGTGCAGGCTCTTGCCGGCGTCTTCTTCCAGGTGCGCGCGGGTGATGCCGATGCGCTTGACGGTGCCATCTTCCAGGGTGATGTCCAGGTGGCCCTTGCCGACGATGGGATGATCCATCTGGCTGGTCTGGTAGCCCTTGGGCAGGTCCGGGTAGAAGTAGTTCTTGCGCGCGAAGACGTTGCGTTCGGCGATCTCGGCGTCGATGGCCAGGCCGAACTTGCAGGCCATGCGCACCGCCTCGGCGTTGAGCACCGGCAGGGTGCCGGGCATGCCCAGGTCGACCAGGCTGGCGTGGGCATTGGGCTCGGCGCCGAAACTGGTGGCGCTGCCGGAGAAAATCTTCGATTGGGTGCTGAGCTGAGCGTGGATCTCAAGCCCGATCACGGTTTCCCATTGCATGTCTCTATCCTTCCTCAGAAGCCGCTTGGCGCCTGGCGATGCCAGTCGCTGACCTGCTGGTACTGGTGGGCGACGTTGAGTAGCCGGCCTTCCTGGAAATAGTTGCCGAGCAGCTGCACGCCCACCGGCAGGCCGTCGACGAAGCCGGCCGGCATCGACAGGCCGGGGATGCCGGCGAGGTTGGCGGCGATGGTGTAGAGGTCTTCGAGATAGGCGGAGACCGGATCGTTGCTCTTCTCGCCGAGTTTCCAGGCCAGGTTCGGCGTGGTCGGGCCGAGAATGACGTCGACCTCGGCGAAGGCCGCGACGAAGTCGTTCTTGATCAGCCGGCGGATGCGCTGGGCCTTGAGGTAGTAGGCGTCGTAGTAGCCGGCCGACAGGGCATAGGTGCCGACCATGATGCGGCGCTTCACTTCCGCACCGAAGCCTTCGCCACGGGATCTCTTGTAGAGATCTTCCAGGTTGACCGGATTCTCGCAGCGATAGCCGAAGCGCACGCCGTCGAAGCGCGACAGGTTGGAGCTGGCCTCGGCCGGGGCGATGACGTAATAGGCCGGAATCGCGTGCTGCAGGGTGGGCAGCGAGATGTCCTTGACGGTGGCGCCGAGCTTCTTCAGCTCCTCGACCACGGCCAGTACCTTGTCACCGATGCGGGCGTCTAGGCCGGCACCGAAGTATTCCCGCGGCAGGCCGATGCGCAGGCCGCTCAGCGGCTGCTGCAGGGCAGCCTGGTAGTCGTCCACCGGCTGGTCGACGCTGGTGGAGTCCTTGGGGTCGAAACCGGCCATGGCCTGCAGCAGCAGGGCGCAGTCTTCGGCGGTGCGCGCCAGGGGACCGCCCTGGTCAAGGCTGGAAGCGTAGGCGATCATGCCCCAGCGCGAGACGCGGCCGTAGGTGGGCTTGATGCCGGTGAGGTTGGTCAGGGCCGCCGGCTGGCGGATCGAGCCGCCGGTGTCGGTGCCGGTGGCGGCCGGCAGCAGGCGCGCGGCCACGGCCGCGGCGGAACCACCGGAGGAACCGCCCGGGACCCGGGTCAGGTCCCAGGGATTCTTCACCGGGCCGTAGTGGCTGGACTCGTTGGCCGAACCCATGGCGAATTCGTCCATGTTCAGCTTGCCCAGGGAGACGGTACCGGCCGCGGCCAGGCGCTCCACCACGGTGGCGTCATAGGGCGCCTTGAAGCCGGTGAGGATCTTCGAACCGCAGCTGGTGAGCACCCCCTGGGTGCAGAACAGATCCTTGTGGGCGAGGGGCGCACCGAGCAGGGCGCCATTCTCGCCAGCGGCGCGTCGGGCGTCGGCGGCCCGCGCCTGGGCCAGGGCCGCGTCGGCGGTCACGGTGATGAAGCTGTTGAGCTGCGGGTCGAGCTGCTCGATACGCTGCAGCAGGCCGCGGGTCAGTTCCTCGGCGGAAAAATCCTTCGCGGCCAGGGCGGCGGCGATTTCGGTCAGGGTCAGCTGATGCATGTCGTGTCTCACTCGATCACCTTGGGGACCAGGTACAGGCCGGCTTCCACGGCCGGGGCGATGGCCTGGTAGGCCTCGCGCCGGTCGCCTTCGGTGGCCTGGTCGGGGCGCAGACGCTGGGTGGCTTCCAGCGGGTGGGCGAGGGGATCGATACCCGTGGTGTCCACGGCCTGCATCTGGTCGACGAGGCCGAGGATGTCGTTGAGGGTGGCGGTGGTAGCGGCGAGATCCGCTTCATCGAGACCCAGGCGGGCCAGGTGAGCGATCTTTTCGACGTCGGTGCGTTCGAGCGCCATCGGCTTCTCCAAGCAGGAAGGCGGCGTGACCCGGTCGGTGGCCGCGTATGCTGGAGACGGGCTGGGCGGGTCGGGCGCCGCGTTGAACAGGGGCTTAACGGCCCGGAAAAGCTCTCAATCTAGCATATCGGCGCCTTGCCCTAAATCCCTGCGATTGATAGAGTCTGCCGCACTTTTTTACCCGCACGTTTGTCCTGTCGCGTGCCTGCTTGTCACCGCCTAGGGTCACCTCATGTTCAAGAAATTGCGTGGCATGTTCTCCAGCGATCTGTCGATCGACCTGGGAACCGCCAACACCCTTATTTATGTCCGCGAGCGTGGCATCGTGCTCAACGAGCCGTCGGTCGTCGCCATCCGTACCCACGGCAACCAGAAGAGCGTCGTCGCCGTCGGTACCGACGCCAAGCGCATGCTCGGCCGGACGCCGGGCAACATCTCCGCCATTCGCCCGATGAAGGACGGCGTCATCGCCGACTTCAGCGTCTGCGAAAAGATGTTGCAATACTTCATCAACAAGGTGCACGAGAACAGCTTCCTGCAGCCCAGTCCGCGGGTGCTGATCTGCGTGCCCTGCAAGTCGACCCAGGTCGAGCGTCGCGCCATTCGCGAATCCGCGCTGGGCGCGGGTGCCCGTGAGGTGTTCCTGATCGAGGAGCCGATGGCCGCGGCCATCGGCGCCGGTCTGCCGGTCGAGGAAGCCCATGGCTCCATGGTCGTCGACATCGGTGGCGGCACCACCGAGATCGCCCTGATCTCGCTGAATGGCGTGGTCTATGCCGAATCCGTCCGCGTCGGCGGCGATCGCTTCGACGAAGCCATCGTCACCTATGTGCGCCGCAACTACGGCAGCCTGATCGGCGAATCCACCGCCGAGCGCATCAAGCAGGAAATCGGCACCGCCTACCCGGGCGGCGAGGTCCGCGAGATCGACGTCCGTGGCCGCAACCTGGCCGAAGGCGTACCGCGCAGCTTCACCCTCAATTCCAACGAGGTGCTCGAAGCCATGCAGGAATCCCTGGCGACCATCGTCCAGGCGGTCAAGAGTTGCCTGGAGCAGTCGCCGCCGGAGCTGGCTTCCGACATCGCCGAGCGCGGCCTGGTGCTGACCGGTGGTGGCGCCCTGCTGCGCGATCTGGACAAGCTGCTGTCGCTGGAAACCGGGCTGCCGGTGATCGTCGCCGAAGACCCGCTGACCTGCGTGGCCCGTGGCGGCGGCAAGGCGCTGGACATGATGGATCGCCACGCCATGGACCTGCTGTCCACCGAATAAGGCAGTTCCAGGCTACAGGCCCCGCTCCGGCTGCCCCTGGCGGCCGGAGCGCCGGGCGCGTTCTGCGAGGAACTCACCATCAAGCCGATTTTCAGCAAAAGCCCGGCGCTGGGCATTCGTCTGCTGATCCTGGCCGCCCTTTCGGTGGGTGTCATGGTCACCGACGCGCGCTTCGACTACCTGAAACCGGTACGCAGCGAACTGGCGCTGGTCCTCTCGCCCCTCTATGAGGTGGCGGGCTTTCCCCTGCGCGCCTGGGAAGGCGTCAGCGATCAGTTTTCCAGCCGCACCGAGCTGATGGCGGAAAACGAGCGACTCAAGGCCGAGCAGCTGCTGCTGCAGCGCCGTCTGCAGAAACTCGCCGCCCTCACCGAACAGAACGTGCGCCTGCGCGAACTGCTCAATTCCGCCGCCCTGGTGGACGACAAGGTGCTGGTCGGCGAGCTGATCGGCGTCGACCCCAATCCCTATACCCATCGCATCATCATCGACAAGGGCGCGAAGGACGGCGTCTTCGTCGGCCAGCCGGTGCTCGACGCCAGCGGCCTGATGGGGCAGGTGGTGGAGGTGATGCCCTATTCGGCGCGGGTGCTGCTGCTCACCGACGTGACCCACAGCATTCCGGTGCAGGTCAATCGCAACGGCCTGCGCGCCATCGCCGTGGGCACCGGCAATCCCGAGCGCCTGGAATTGCGCTATGTGGCCGACACCGCCGACATCAAGGAAGGCGACCTGCTGGTGAGCTCCGGCCTGGGGCAGCGCTTCCCGGCCGGCTACCCGGTGGCCACCGTGTCCAAGGTGATCCACGACTCGGGGCAACCCTTCGCCGTGGTGCGCGCCATTCCCACCGCCAAGCTCAATCGCAGTCGCTACATGCTGCTGGTGTTCAGCGACACCCGCACGCCTGAACAGCGCGCCAATGACGCCGCCGAGGCCCAGGAAGCCGCCGATCGCCACGCGGCCCAGCGCCCGGCGGCCCCGGCGAATCCGCCGCCGGCCGGCGCCTCGGCCGCTCAACCGGCGGCCGCCAACGCCACCCCGGCGCCTGCGGCCAGCAGCGGCAGTCGCAGCGCGACCCCGACCAAGCCACCGGCGGGGCAGGGCGGCAGTTCGGCTCATCCCGCCACGCCGACCAAGCCGCCCGCCAACGGCAGTGCGGCGCATCCGGCGACGCCGGCCAGGCCGGCGGCCCAGGGCGCGACTGCCACGCCCGCTCAGCCGGCGCCAGGCGCTAGCCAGTCGCAGCGCCGGCTCCAGCAACCCGCGCCGGAATTGCCCGACGAGGGTGATCGTTGATGGCGCTGCGCATCGGCCACAACGGGTGGGTGATCTGGCTCACCCTGTTGGTCGGGTTGCTGCTGTCCGTGGTGCCCATGCCCGAGTTCATGGAGATCGGCCGGCCGCTGTGGCTGGCCATGCTGCTGACCTTCTGGACCCTGACCCTGCCGCACCGCGTCGGCCTGCTCACCGCCTGGGTGATGGGCATCGCCGAAGACGTGCTCTACGGCAGTCTGCTCGGCCAGACCGCCCTGGTGCTGAGCCTGGTGGTCTTTCTCGTGCGTTCCCTGGCCCAGCGGCTGCGGGCCTTTCCGATCTGGCAGCAGAGCTTCGTGCTGCTGGTGGTCTATGGCATCGCCCAGCTGCTGGCGCTGTGGCTCAACGCCCTGGCCGGCAGCCGGCCGCCGACCCTGGTGTTTCTCACGCCCTCGCTGGTCAGCGCGCTGCTCTGGCCGTGGATCTATCTGCTGCTCCGCGGGCTGCGCCTCAGATTCGGCGTCAACTAAGCTGGTTTCACCTGCGACAGGCTGGCATTCTCCCGTCATCCCCTGTCGTCTGGTTGTTGTCGATGCCCCAGCTCTACCTTGCCTCCGCTTCGCCCCGCCGCGCCGAACTGCTCGAACAGATCGGCGTGGGCTTCCAGAAGGTCGCCGCAACCGTGGACGAAACCCCGCATCCGGGGGAAGCCGCAGACGCCTATGTCGAGCGCCTGGCGCGGGCCAAGGCGGCGATGGGCTGGCAGGTGCTGGCCGGTGCCTCCAGTGGCTGCGTGCTGGGCGCCGACACCTGCGTGGTGCTCGATGACCGGCTGCTCGGCAAGCCCCGGGATCGCGCCGACGCCCTGGCCATGCTCGCGGCGCTCAGTGGACGCCGGCATCGGGTGGTGACCGGCGTCGCCGTTGCCGATGGCGAGCGCTGCCTGAGTCGCGTGGTGTCCGCCGAGGTGGAATTCCGCCCCCTGGCGCCCGGCGAGGCCGAGCGCTACTGGGACACCGGCGAGCCGGCCGACAAGGCCGGCAGCTACGCCATCCAGGGCGCCGGCGCGGTCTTCGTGCGCAGCCTGCACGGCAGCTACAGCGCCGTCGTAGGGCTGCCGCTGTGCGAGACCGCGGAACTGCTGAGCGCTTTCGCCATCCCTTGTTGGCGGTCTGTCGGACGGCCGACCGCCTAGTCCTGAGGCGCCCGGCGCCTCGGCCTCCCTTCCGCCCTTCCACGTCGTCCAAGAGTCCTCCATGAGCGAAGAGATCCTCATCAACATCACTCCCATGGAGTCCCGTGTCGCCGTCGTGGAAAACGGTGTGCTGCAGGAGGTGCACGTCGAGCGCACCCTCAGGCGCGGCATCGTCGGCAACATCTATCGCGGGCGGGTGGTGCGGGTGCTGCCGGGCATGCAGGCGGCCTTCGTCGACATCGGCCTGGCCCGCGCGGCCTTCATCCATGCCGCCGAGATCTCTCAGCGCGAAGGCGCGGCGGTGGAAAGCATCAACGCCCTGGTGCGCGAAGGCCAGACGCTGGTGGTCCAGGTCACCAAGGACCCCATAGGCACCAAGGGCGCTCGCCTAACCACCCATCTGTCGATCCCCTCGCGCTACCTGGTCTATATGCCGCGCACCTCCCACGTCGGCATCTCGCTGAAGATCGAGGACGAAGCCGAGCGCGAGCGGCTCAAGGCGATCATGGCGCGCTGCGTGGAGAGCGAGGGCATCGAGCACGAGGGCGGCTTCATCTTGCGCACCGCTGCCGAGGCGGCGCGCGAAGAAGACATCCTCGCCGACATCCGCTACCTGCGACGGCTCTGGCAGCAGATCTCCGGCAATCTCCAGGGACCCACGCCGGTGCCCATCTACGAAGACCTGACCCTGGCCCTGCGCGCCCTGCGCGATCTGGTCGGGCCACGCACGGAAAAGATCCGCGTCGACAGCCGCGAGAATTTCCAGCGCATCGGCCAGTTCGTCGAAGAGCTGATGCCCGAGGTGGCGGCGCGGCTGGAGCACTATCCGGGGGAGCGGCCGATCTTCGACCTCTATGGCGTGGAAGACGAGATCCAGAAGGCCCTGGAGCGCAAGGTGCTGCTCAAGTCCGGGGGCTATCTGGTGATCGATCCCACCGAGGCGATGACCACCATCGACGTCAACACCGGCGCCTTCGTCGGCCATCGCAATCTGGAAGAGACCATCTTCAAGACCAATCTGGAGGCGGCCACCGCCATTGCCCGCCAGCTGCGGCTGCGCAATCTCGGCGGCATCATCATCATCGACTTCATCGACATGGAAGACGAAGAGCACCAGCGCCAGGTGATCCGCACCCTGGAAAAGCAGCTCGAACGCGACCATGCCAAGACCAACATCATCGGCATCACCGAACTGGGCCTGCTGCAGATGACCCGCAAGCGCACCCGGGAGAGCCTGTCCCAGGTGCTCTGCGAGCCCTGCGCCAACTGCCAGGGCCGCGGTATCCTGCGCACCGCGGAAACCATCTGCTACGAGATCTTCCGCGAGATCCTGCGCGAGGCACGGGCCTACCAGGCCAATTCCTATCTGGTGCTGGCCAACCAGAAAGTGGTGGATCGACTGCTGGACGAGGAGTCGGGCAATGTCGCCGACCTCGAAGCCTTCATCGGCCGCACCGTCAAATTCCAGGTGGAGACCATGTATTCCCAGGAGCAGTACGATGTCGTGCTGCTCTAGGTCCGCGTCTTGATGGCCTTGCTCAAACGCGGCGCGCTGGGTCTGGCGCTGCTGGCGCTCGTTCTGGTGACGCTCTACCTGGGCCTGGGTCGGCTGCTCATGCCCTGGGTCGGCGAATACCGCAACGAGGTCGAGGCGCGCGCCGCGGCGGCGCTCGGCGAACCGGTGCGCCTGGGCCGGCTCGAAGGGCGCTGGGCCCGCTGGAATCCGGTGCTGATCCTGCGCGACCTGTCCTTGGGTCGCGGCGAAGGCACGGTGCAGCTGGATCATCTCCAGGTGGTGCCGGATGTCTTCGGCAGCCTCTGGCACCGCCAGCTGCGACTCAAGTCCGTGCAGGTCGATGGCGTCCATCTGGTGTTGCAGGAAGACCCTCAGGGACACTGGCAACTGCGCGGCCTGCCGCCCCGGGCACCGGAGGCCAAGCCCTTCGATCCGGGTCCGCTGCTCGATGGCCTGGCGCGTCTGGGCCATGCCAGTCTGCTGGACAGCCAGCTCAGCCTGATTCCCCAGCAGGGTTCGCCGGTGACCCTGAGGTACGCCGAGGCCAGTCTGTCCCGGCAGCTCGGTGGCGCCTTGGAACTGGCGACCCGTTTCCGGCTGCCCGATGGCGGCACGGTCGCGGCGCACTTCACCGCCACGCCGCGCCCCGAAGACTGGCGTGCCAGCACCCTCGAAGGCTATCTCAGCCTGCCCGCCAGCGACTGGTCCCGCTGGGTGCCGGCGGCCCTGACCCGGCAGTGGCAACTGCGGCGTGCCCAGGCGGAAGGGGAGCTGTGGTTCGCCTGGGGCGAAGGGCGGCTGCAGCGTTCCCACCTGCGGCTGAAGGCGGATGACCTGACGCTCGCCTATGCCGATCATCCTCAGGTGCGCCTGCAGGCCCTGACCCTGGACGCCGACCAGCAGGCCGGCGACGCCAGCCAGTACCAGGGGTCCCTGGCGCTCAAGGCCCAGCTCGATGGCAAGCCGCTGGAGGCCCGCTATGGCCTGGGCTATGACAGCGCCGCCCAGCACCTGCAGGTGCGCGGCGACCAGCTGGATCTCAGGCAGGCTGCCCGGCTGGCGCGGGATCTGGCGCCCCTGCCGGCGCCGGTCGCCCAGGCGCTCCAGGCACTGGCGCCCCATGGCCAGCTGCGCAACCTCAACGCCGACTTCTATCCGCAGAAGCCGTTGCGCGAGCGCCTTTCCTATGCGGCCAACCTGGAGCGGGTGGGCTTTGCCGCCTACCACGGCGCGCCGGCCGCCGAGGGCGTTACCGGCAGCCTGAGCGGCAGCCTGGGCGGCGGCGAGCTGCGCCTGGACACTACCGATTTCATGCTGCACCTGAGCGATCTCTTTCCCGAACCCTGGCGCTATCGCACCGCCAGGGCACGGCTGACCTGGAGTCTCGACGACCAGCGCTTCACCCTGGGCAGTGCCCTGATGCAGGTCACCGGGCCGGAAGGCGCCGCCAGTGGCGACATGCATATCCAGCTTGGCCTGCATCCGGAGGTGGACAGCTACATGGACCTGCGCGTCGGCCTCAAGGATGGCGACGCCAGCTACACCCGCAAGTACCTGCCGACCAAGCTGCCGGCCACGGATTTCAGTCCGGAGCTGGCCCAGTGGCTGGCCACTGCCATCGTCGGTGGTCGCATCGACGAGGGGATCTACCAGTACCAGGGCTCGCTGCGCCACGGCTCGCCGGCGCATTCGCGCACCATGAGCCTGTTCTTCCGGGTGCACGACGCCCAACTGGCCTATCAGCCCGGCTGGCCTGCCCTGCGCGAGGCCCGCGGCGATGTCTTCATCGAAAGCGACGGGGTCAAGGTGCAGGTTCCCGAAGGACGCATCCTCGACACCCGGGTCCGGGACGTCGAGGCGCGCATCCCGCTGCTGCACGATGGCAGCGCGCCGCACCTGCGGCTCAGCGCGCGACTCGACAGCAGCGTGCGCGATGGCTTGAAGATCCTCCAGGACACGCCGTTGCCGACCGCCAAGGTGTTCGCCGGCTGGAAGGGCGAGGGTGCGCTCGCCAACAGCAGCCTGAATCTGGACATTCCCCTGGCCAAGGGGCAGCCACCGGTGGTGGTGGTCGAGCTGACACCGGACAAGGCGCGTCTGGAATTGGCCGATCCCCAGCTGACCCTCACCGACCTGCGCGGCAGTTTTCGCTACGACACCCGCAGCGGCCTCAGCGCCCCCGACATCCAGGCGCGGGTCTTCGACCAGCCCATCCGCGGCCAGGCGCTGGCCGAAGGCAAGCCCGACGATCCCCGCACCCGGCTGGTGGTGGATGGCCGCGTCGACGTCGACCAGCTGGCACGCTGGCTGGGCAGCGAAGGCCGACCCATCCCGGCGCGTGGCCTGCTCGGTTATCGCCTCGGCCTGATCCTGGCCGAGCACAGCGAGCTGGCGGTCACCTCGGATCTGCGCGGAGTGACCGTCGACCTGCCGGCCCCCTTCGGCAAGAAGGCCGACGAGCCACGCGAAGGCTTCTTCAGCCTGGCGCTCAACGACGGCGAGCGGCGGGTGGAGGCGACCTACAAGGGCCTCGCGGATGCCGTGCTGATGCTCGACCCCAAGGCCATCGCCAAGGGCCGCGGCGAGATCGTGGTGGGCGGCGGCACCGCCAATCTGCCCACGGCCGCCGGCTACGACCTGCGCGGCCAACTGGCGGAATTCGACCTGGCGGCCTGGCAGGACGTCTATCAGCGCTATGGCAAGGCCAGTGGCGGTGGCAGTGCTGGCGCAGGGCAGGGCGGTGGCAACACCCTGGACATCTCCAGCCTCGGGCGGGGCGATCTCGGCTTCGGGCGCTTCCTGGCGTTCGGTCAGCAGATCGACAACCTGCGCCTCACCTATGAACCCCAGGGCAATGCCTGGCAACTCGGCCTGGCCAGTCAGACCATCGCCGGCCAGGTACGCATTCCGCGCCAGACCGGCCAGCCGATCGACATCAACCTGCAGCACCTGCGCATTCCCCAGACGCCGGCGGATCCCTCGGTGGAAAGCGCTGCGCCACGTCCCGATCCCCTGGCCGACGTCGATCCGCGCGCCCTGCCGGCGCTGAATCTGGCCATCGATCGTCTGGAGCTGGGCGGCCGGCTGGTCGGCGCCCAGCGCCTGCAGCTCAGGCCCTCGCCGTCAGGCGCCAATTTCAACGCCCTGGATCTCGACCTGCGCGGCCTCAAGGTGCAGGGCGCCCTGCGCTGGGAAGGGGCGCCGGGGGCGACCCACAGCTACTACCAGGGGCGTCTCGCGGGCGGCAACATCGCCGATATCCTGCTGGGCTGGAATTTCGCCTCCAGCGTCACCAGTCGCGATTTCCGCCTGGATGCCCGGGTCGACTGGCCCGGCTCGCCGGCCTATGTCGCCCTGGCCCGCCTCAATGGCAGCCTCGATGCCCGCTTCAACGACGGCCAGCTGCGCCAGGTGGAGGGCACGGCCTCGGCGCTGCGCATCTTCGGCCTGCTCAACTTCGAATCCATCCGCCGCCGCCTGCGACTGGATTTCTCCGATCTGTTCGGCAAGGGCCTGAGCTACGACAGCATCACCGGCGTGCTCGACGCCCAGCAGGGATCCTTCCGTACCCGCAAGCCCATCAGCCTCAGCGGGCCGGGTGCCGAGATGAGTCTGCAGGGCCTGCTGGACATGGCCAGCAACCGCGTCGACGCCAATCTCAAGGTCGGCTTGCCGGTCAGCAACTCCCTGCCGCTGGCCGCGCTGATCGCCGGGGCCCCGGCCATCGGTGGCGCGCTGTTCATCGTCGATCGGCTGATCGGTGATCGCATCACCCGCATGGCCAGCATCAACTATCACATCGAAGGCCCCTGGCAGAATCCGACCATGACCACGGGCAAGCGCGATTGAGCATTGCCCTGCGGCCGCCCCGCTGCTTAGGATGGACGCTCCCTTCTGGAGTGCCTGCATGTCCATAGCCATCCTGCAGATGGTCAGCGGCCCCGCGGTGACGGCCAATCTGCGCGCCGCCGAGCGCCTGCTCGAACGCGCTGCCGGGGCGGGCGCGCGCCTGGCGGTGCTGCCGGAAAACTTCGTCGCCATCGGCCATCCGGCGCCCGCCGAGCTGGCGCGGGCCGAGGCGCTCGGTCAGGGCGAGATCCTGCCCTGGCTGTCCAGCCGGGCGCGCGAGCTGGGGCTCTGGGTGCTCGCCGGGACCCTGCCGCTGCTGCCTGACGGCGCCACCGAGGGCAAGCCCTGCGCCTGTTCGCTGCTGTATGACGACCAGGGCCGCCGCGTCGCCCGCTACGACAAGCTGCACCTCTTCGATGCCGACGTCAGCGACAGCCAGGGCAGCTATCGCGAATCCGACCACTATGCCGCCGGCGAGACCCTCACGGTGGTGGACACCCCGGTCGGCCGCCTGGGCCTGAGCGTCTGCTACGACCTGCGCTTTCCCGAACTCTACGGCGCCCTGCGCGCTGCCGGGGCGGAGCTGATCAGCGCGCCCTCGGCCTTTACCGTGCCCACCGGCCAGGCCCACTGGGAGCTGCTGCTGCGCGCCCGGGCGGTGGAGACCCAGAGTTATCTGCTGGGCGCCGCCCAGGGCGGGGCCCATGCCAATGGCCGCAGCACCTGGGGACACGCCATGGCGGTGGATCCCTGGGGCGAGGTGCTCGCCGTCCAGGCCAGCGGCGAGGCGGTGCTGCTCATCGAGCGCGATGCCGAGCGCCAGGCGGCGTTGCGTCAGCGGATGCCGGTGACCCGGCACCGCCGCTTCCTGCCGGCGCGCCTGGCCGAACGGCAATGACCGCCATTGGTCTTTTGCATCAGGGCACCGAGACTTCCGCGAGTAGGCTAGAGGCCAGGTCGCGACCCTTTCATCGTTCCGACGTCCATTGTGGCGTCGTCTGGAGTTTCCATGAGTGATTACCTGAATAGCGTCGGCTCGGCCCTGCTGGGTCCCGGCGGACTTGCGGTGGACGATCTGCAACCCGTGCTGCAGCGGCTGGCCGGTCCCGGCATCGACGCCGCCGACCTGTATTTCCAGAGCATCGTCTCCGAGTCCTGGCTGCTGGAAGACGGCATCGTCAAGGAAGGCGGCTTCCACCTCGACCAGGGCGTTGGCGTGCGCGCACTGTCCGGCGAGAAGACCGGCTTCGCCTACAGCAACGCCATCACCGGCGAGGCCCTGGATCTGGCCGCCCAGGCCGCGCGGTCCATTTCCCGCAGCGGCGCCGAAGGCCACGTCCAGGCGTTTCGCGCGGTGGAGCCGGCGCAGCGTCTCTATGGCCAGGACAATCCGCTGGACGTGCTGGATCGCGCCACCAAGGTCGCCTTCCTGAAGCAGCTGGACGAGGCGACCCGTGCCCTGGATCCGCGTATCCAGCAGGTCACCATCAGCCTGGCCGGGGTCTGGGAGCGCACCCTGGTGGCCGCGGTCGACGGCACCCTGGCAGCCGATGTGCGCCCGCTGGTGCGCCTGGGCGTCAGCGTCATCGTCGAGCAGAACGGCCGCCGCGAGCGCGGCAACAGCGGCGGCGGCGGTCGCTGCGACTACCGTTATTTCCAGCGTGATGACCGTGCCCTGGGCTATGCCTGCGAGGCGGTGCGCCAGGCGCTGGTCAATCTCGAAGCCACCGCGGCGCCGGCCGGCACCCTGCCGGTGGTGCTGGGGGCAGGCTGGTCCGGCGTGCTGCTGCACGAGGCGGTCGGCCATGGCCTGGAAGGCGATTTCAACCGCAAGGGCAGCTCCAACTACAGCGGCCAGCTCGGTCGCCAGGTGGCGTCCTCGCTTTGCACCATCGTCGACGACGGCACCCTGCCGGATCGCCGCGGCTCGCTATCCATCGACGACGAGGGCACGCCCAGCGGCTACAACGTGCTGATCGAGAACGGCATCCTCAAGGGCTACATGCAGGACAAGCTCAATGCCCGGCTGATGGGCGTGGCGCCCACCGGCAATGGCCGCCGTGAATCCTATGCCCATCTGCCGATGCCGCGCATGACCAACACCTACATGCTGGCCGGCCAGAGCGATCCGGCCGAGATCATCGCCTCGGTGGAGAAGGGCATCTATTGCGCCAGCCTGGGCGGCGGTCAGGTGGACATCACCAGCGGGAAGTTCGTCTTCACCACCAACGAGGCCTACCTCATCGAGAACGGCAAGCTCGGTCGCCCGGTGAAGGGCGCCACCCTGATCGGCAACGGCCCCGAGGTCATGAACCGGGTGTCCATGGTCGGCAACGACCTGGCGCTGGATGCGGGGGTAGGGACCTGTGGCAAGGACGGCCAGTCACTGCCGGTGGGTGTGGGGCAGCCGACGCTGAAGATCGATGCCATCACCGTGGGCGGCACTGGCGCCTGATGCGGGCACCGGCCGTGGCCATCGCGGACGGAAACCTAGCGCAGACCGCGCTGGGTTTCGTCGAGGGTGCGGATGTACTTGAAGACCTTGCGCGCCGCCGCCGGCGGCTTGTTGTGCGCCGCTTCGTGCTGGGCATGCCGCACCAGGCCGCGCAGGTGCTGGCGGTCGGTCTCCGGGTAAAGCGCCACGAAGGCCTCCAGCGCCTGGTCGCCTTCGGCGATCAGCCGGTCGCGCCAGCGCTCCAGGGCGTGAAAGCGCTCGTTGTACTGCCGTGTCGAGGTGTCCATCTGGTCGACCAGCACCAGGATGGCTTCCAGGTCCTGGTCACGCATCAGCTTGCCCAGGTACTGGACATGCCTTTTGCGCGCGATGTGCGTCTTGTGCTTGGGCGCCTCGGCCAGGGCCTTGCGCAGCGGATCGGTCAGCGGCAGGCGGTCCAGCTGCTCGGCCGGCAGCCCGGCCAGGCGTTCGCCCAGATCCTGCAGCGCATGCAGCTCGCGCTTGACCTGTGTCTTGCTCTTTTCGCCCAGCGGCGCGTCGTCGTCGTAAGAATCAACCATGAACTATGGGGTCCAGCTAAGAATGGGCGCCATCATAACGAGTTGCCGCACGGTTGTCCGGCCTGGCCGGCGCCGTCCGTAAGGAGAACGTCATGAATCGCAACGCCGCCGTGGGTCCCGCTGCGCTCCCCGAATTGCGCGAACAGGTCGAGGCCATCCTGGCCGAGGCCCGGCGCCAGGGCGCCAGTGCCGGTGAAGTGGCCGTCTCGGTCGACCAGGGTCTGTCCACCTCGGTCCGCAAGGGCGAGGTGGAAACCGTCGAATTCAATCGCGACCAGGGCTTCGGCATCACCCTCTATGCCGGTCAGCGCAAGGGCTCGGCCAGCACCTCCGCCACCGGTCCCGAGGCGATCCGCGAAACCGTGGCCGCGGCCCTGGCCATCGCCAAGCACACCTCCGAGGATCCCTGCGCGGGTCTGGCCGACGCCGAACTGATGGCGCACGGCGAACTGCCCGATCTCGACCTCTATCATCCCTGGGACATCACCCCCGAGCAGGCCATCGAGCAGGCACTGGCCTGCGAAGCCGCGGCCTACGCCGCCGACAGCCGCATCGGCAATGCCGACGGCACTACCCTCAACACCCACCAGAGCTGCCGGGTGTACGGCAACAGCCACGGCTTCGTCGGCGGCTATGCCAGCACCCGGCACAGCCTGAGCTGCGTGATGATCGCCGGCAGCGGCGAGGCCATGCAGCGCGACTACTACTACGACGTCAATCGGATCGGCCACGAGCTGATGAGCCCCGAGGAGATCGGTCGCCGCGCCGCCGAGCGCGCCGTGAGTCGCCTGGGGGCCAGGCCGGTGCCCACCGCCAAGGTCCCGGTGCTGTTTTCGCCGGAAATGGCCGCCGGCCTGTTCGGTACCTTTCTCGCCGCCATTTCCGGCGGCAACCTCTATCGCAAGTCGTCCTTCCTCGAAGGCGCCCTGGGCCAGCAGGTGTTTCCCGACTGGCTGACCCTGGACGAGCGGCCGCACCTGCCACGCGCCTTGGGCAGCGCCGCCTTCGACGGCGAAGGCCTGGCCACCTACGCCAAGCCCTTCGTCGAAAACGGCCAACTGGTGTCCTATGTGCTCGGCAGCTATTCCGCGCGCAAGCTGGGCCTGCAAAGCACTGCCAATGCCGGCGGCGTGCACAACCTGCACGTCAGCCATGGCACGGCCGACCAGGCCGAGCTGATCCGGCAGATGGGCACGGGCTTTTTGGTCACGGAAATGATGGGGCAGGGCACCAACCTGGTCACCGGTGACTATTCCCGGGGCGCCGGCGGCTTCTGGATCGAGAATGGCGAGATCCAGTTTCCGGTCCAGGAGGTCACCATCGCCGGGCGGCTGGGCGACATGTTCCGCCAGATCCTGGCGGTGGGCAGCGACGTGGAACGCCGCGGCAGTCTGCGCACCGGTTCGGTCCTGATCGATGGCATGACCCTGGCGGGCAGCTAGAAGGGCGGTGGAAGCCGTTGCGATGAGGAAAATCCTGTCGAACGGGAGACAGCCCACCCCGTTACTCGTTAGTATCCTAGCAATGCACTAGGACATAGCCGTGCGGTCGAATCCGCTGACCGGACGGCCAAGGCTTCAGACGGTGCGCCGTGGCGCACCAGCCGTACACCCCATCGCCCAAGGGCGGTGGGTCCATACCAAAGCCACCATGGAGACAATCCGCATGCCGCATACTCTGCCTCAGCTGCCCTACGCCTACGACGCGCTGGAACCGCACGTCGATGCCCAGACCATGGAAATCCACCATACCAAGCACCACCAGACCTACATCAACAACCTGAACGCGGCGCTGGAAGGCACCGAGTTCGCCAACCTGTCCGCCGAAGACGTGGTTCGCCAGCTGGACAAGCTGCCCCAGGACAAGCGCGGCGCCGTGCAGAACAACGGTGGCGGCCATGCCAACCACAGCCTGTTCTGGACCGTGATGGCCCCCAATGCCGGCGGCAAGCCCGAAGGCGCCCTGGCCGAAGCCATCGAGTCCCAGCTGGGCGGCTTCGACGCCTTCAAGGAAGCCTTCACCAAGGCTGCCCTGACCCGCTTCGGCAGCGGCTGGGCCTGGCTGAGCGTCACCCCCGAGAAGAAGCTGGTGGTCGAGAGCACCGGCAACCAGGACAGCCCGCTGATGACCGGCAACACCCCGATCCTCGGCCTGGACGTCTGGGAGCACGCCTACTACCTGCGCTACCAGAACCGTCGTCCCGAGTACATCGGTGCCTTCTTCAACGTCATCAACTGGCCGGAAGTGTCCCGTCGCTACGAAGCGGCGCTCAACGCCTGAGTCGACACCCAATGAAAAAGCCGCCTTCGGGCGGCTTTTTTTATCGGAGCTGCGACGGGCGCAGGGGGCCTGTCACTCGCCCTCGTCGAAGTAGTTGTTGATCAGCTCGACCAGGGCGCGCATGGCCTCGTCGCTCTGCTCACCCTCGGTTTCCAGCTGCAGGACCGTGCCCTTGCCGGCGGCCAGCATCATGACCGCCATGATGCTCTTGCCATCGACCGGCGATTCGCCACTGCGGCCGACGCGGACGCTGGCGGGATAGCGGCCGGCCACGCCGACGAACTTGGCCGCCGCACGGGCGTGCAGGCCCAGCTTGTTGATGATGGTGATCTGTTGGGCAGGCATTGAGTCTGTCCTTGTCGAAACAAAACGGGCGTCAGAGATCGCGGTGACGGATCTGGACGTTCTTGAGCAGGTTCTTGAGTTCGCGACCCAGGCGATCGGCCAGATAGACCGAGCGGTGATGACCACCGGTACAACCAATGGCTACGGTCACATAGGACCTGTTGTTGGCGGCAAAACGCGGCAACCACTTCACCAGGTAATCGCGGATGTCATTGTACAGGGTCTCTACCTCGGGCTGTTGCTCGAGATAGTCCCGCACCGGGGCATCCAGTCCGGAAAAGTCGCGCAGGTCCGGTTTCCAGTAGGGATTGGGCAGAAAGCGCACGTCGAACACCATGTCCGCGTCCACCGGCAGGCCCCGCTTGAAGCCGAAGGACTCCACCAGATAGGCGGTGCCGGGCTCGGGGGCGTTCAGCAGGCGCAACTTGAGGATGTCACGCAGCTGATAGAGATTCAGGTGAGTGGTGTCGATCTTCAGGTCGGAGAGGTCGGCGATGGGCGACAGCAGCACCTGCTCGTCGTGAATGGCCTCGGCCAGGGATCTTTCCTGGTTGGACAGCGGATGCCGGCGACGCGTCTCGGAAAAGCGCTTGAGCAGCGTCTGGTCATCGGCGTCCAGGTAGAGGATGTCGCAGCGGATGTTGCGGCTGCGTACCTGTTCGAGCAATTCGGGAAAGCGTTGCAACTGGCTGGGCAGGTTGCGTGCATCGATGGACAGGGCGACCTTGGGCTGGGGCCGCTCCATGTCGGTCAAGGCGTGCTGGGCCAGATCGGGCAGCAGACTGGCCGGCAGGTTGTCGATGCAATAGAAGCCATTGTCCTCAAGCACGTTGAGCGCCGTACTCTTGCCCGACCCGGAACGTCCGCTCACGATGATGAGGTGCATGTCAGTGTCCGCTCTGGGCCTCGACGACGATCTGATAGAGCGCCTGGCTATCCTTGGCCTTGCGCAGCCGCTCGCGGATGTCGGCGCGATCCAGGATGCCGGCGATCTGGCGCAGCAGGGTGAGGTGCTGTTCGGTGGCGGCTTCCGGGACCAGCAGGACGAACACCAGGTCTACCGGCGCGCCGTCGAGGGAATCGAAGTCCACCGGTTGCTGCAGGTGGAAGAGCACGCACAGCGGTTGCTGCAGACCCGCCAGGCGGCAGTGGGGAATGGCGATGCCATTGCCGAAACCGGTGGAGCCCAGACGCTCGCGCGCCATCAGGCATTCGTGGATGTGCGCGGCGTCGTGGCCGGGCAGTTCCTGCGCGGCCAGCTCGGCGATACGTTCCAGTACAGCGGCTTTGCTGCCGCCCGGCGCACCCGTCTGGGTGCGGCCGGGGGTCAGGATGTTTTCGAGTCTGATCATAAAGCGGCGATCGAAACCTCAGCGGACGCCGACGCCCTGCTGGCGTTCGATCGATTTTTCCTTGTGTTTAATCAGTTGGCGGTCGAGCTTGTCGGCCAGGAGATCGATGGCGGCATACATGTCGTCGTGCTCGGCATTGGCGACCACTGCGGCGCCGGCGACGTGCAGGGTGGCTTCGGCTTTCTGCTTGAGCTTGTCCACTTCCAGGATCACCTGGACGTTGGTAATACGGTCGAAGTGCCGTTCGAGGCGGGCGAGTTTCTCGCCGATGTAGTCACGCAGGGCTTCTGTCACTTCAAGCTGATGGCCACTGATGTTGACTTGCATACCGCTTCTCCTTATTGCCGGGCTACGATCGGCGAAGCTGCTCGCCGACATGACAAGGGTCGATCGAGGCACGGTCACATCAGGACGCGTCAGATGAGGCGCTTGCGTTCGCTGGACGGAGCGATACCCAGGGATTCCCGATACTTAGCCACCGTGCGACGAGCGACTTGTATACCTTGCGATTCCAGTAAACCAGCGATCTTGCTGTCACTCAACGGCTTTTTCGCGTTTTCCGCCGCCACCAATTTCTTGATGATCGCGCGGATCGCGGTGGAGGAACATTCGCCCCCCTCGGCGGTGCTGACGTGGCTGGAGAAGAAGTACTTGAGTTCGTAGATGCCACGCGGGGTGTGCATGAACTTCTGGGTGGTCACCCGGGAGATGGTCGACTCGTGCATGCCCACCGCCTCGGCGATGTCGTGCAGGACGAGCGGCTTCATGGCCTCTTCACCGTATTCGAGAAAGCCCCGCTGGTGCTCGACGATCTGGGTCGCCACCTTCATCAGGGTCTCGTTGCGACTCTGCAGGCTCTTGATGAACCAGCGCGCTTCCTGCAGCTGGTTGCGCATGTAGGTGTTGTCGGCGCTGCTGTCGGCGCGCTTGACGAAGCCGGCGTACTGGGGATTGACCCGTAGGCGCGGGACGGCTTCCTGGTTGAGCTCCACCAGCCAGCGCTCGTTGTGCTTGCGCACGATGACGTCCGGTACCACGTATTCGGCCTCGCCGGACTCGATCTGCGAGCCGGGGCGCGGGTGCAGGGTCTGGATCAGTTCGATGACGGGCTTGAGTTCGTCTTCCTTGATCTTCATGCGGCGCATCAACTGCGCATAGTCGCGACTGCCGAGCAGATCCAGGTAGTCGCCCACCAGGCGCTTGGCCTCGCCGAGCAGGGGGAGGCTGGCCGGCAGCTGGGCCAGCTGGATCAGCAGGCACTCGCGCAGATTGCGCGCGGCGACGCCGGCCGGCTCGAATTGCTGGACGCGTCGAAGCACCACCTCGACTTCGTCGAGATCGACTTCCAGTTCGGGATCGAGAGAGGCATGGATGTCTTCCAGGCTTTCCTGCAGATAGCCATCGGTGTCGATGCCGTCGATGATCGCCAGGGCGATCAGGCGGTCGAGATCCGACATGGGCGCCAGGTTGAGCTGCCAGAGCAGGTGGGTCTGCAGGCTTTCGCCGGCCGAGGTGCGGGTGGTGAAGTCCCACTCGTCGTCGTCGTTGCTGGGCAGGCTGCTGGCGCTGGTCTGGTAGATGTCTTCCCAGGCGGTATCCACCGGCAGCTCACTGTCGCTGGGGATGCGTTCGCTCCACTCGGACTCGTCGGCCATCTCGTTGGTGGCGACCGAGGTTTCCTTGAAGTTGATTTCGGTACCGCCGGGATTCGCCAGCTCGTCGCCTTCGCCCGAGGCGTCGCTCTGGTCGAAGTCTTCACCTTCTTCCTGGCGTTCCAGCATCGGATTGGATTCCAGGGCTTCCTGGATCTCCTGCTGCAGGTCGAGCGTCGAGAGCTGGAGCAGACGTATGGCTTGTTGCAGCTGCGGCGTCATCGTCAGCTGCTGGCCCATCTTGAGGACTAGCGATGGTTTCATGGCTGCGGAAATACACCTTGTCTACCGACGCGAACAGCGCCACCGAACCTCGCGAACCCTGCGAGCGTTAGCAAATTATATGCCTTGTTTCCCCGGGTTTGCCTAGAGGCGGAATTCGTGGCCCAGATAGACTTCCTTCACCAGCTCGTTGGCGAGGACTTCCTCGGCGGTACCCTCGGCGATGAGCTGGCCATCGTTGACGATATAGGCCGTCTCGCAGATGGTCAGGGTTTCCCGGACATTGTGGTCGGTGATGAGGACACCGATGCCCTTGGCCTTGAGGTGACGAATGATCTGCTTGATGTCGCCCACGGAGATGGGGTCCACGCCGGCGAAGGGTTCGTCCAGCAGGATGAACTTGGGCGCGGTGGCCAGGGCGCGGGCGATCTCGACACGGCGCCGCTCGCCACCCGACAGGCTCATGCCGCGGTTGTCGCGGATGTGGGTGATGTGGAATTCCTGCAGCAGGCTCTCCAGTTCGCGTAGGCGGCCGGCCTTGTCCAGGTCCTTGCGGGTTTCCAGGATGCCGAGGATGTTGTCGGCCACGGTCAGCTTGCGAAAGATCGAGGCTTCCTGGGGCAGGTAGCCGATCCCGGCACGGGCACGGCCATGCATGGGCAGGGCGGTGACGTCCTGGTCGTCGATCAGCACGCGACCCTGATCGGCCTTGACCAGGCCGACGATCATGTAGAAGCAGGTGGTCTTGCCGGCGCCGTTCGGACCGAGCAGGCCGACGATCTGCCCGCTGTCGATGCTGACGCTGACGTCGCGAACGACCTGACGACCCTTGTAGCTCTTGGCCAGATGCTGGGCTTTGAGCGTAACCGTCATTGTCCCTGCCCCGACTGCTGCTGATCCTTGGGCTGGATGACCATGTCGATCCGCGGCCGCGGCGTGGTGACCTTGCTGCCGTTGGCGCGCCCGGCGTTGACGATCTGGCGCTGGGTGTCGTAGACGATCTTCTCGCCTTCGAAGGTGTTGCCCTGTTGGACCACCTTGGCCTGATCGATCAGGATGATGCGATTTTCCTGGGCGAAATACTGGATCGTCAGACCATAGGCCTTGACGATGTCCTTGTCCGCCGAGGGCTTCTGCTCGTAGTAGGCCGGTTTGCCCACTGCGGTGGCGACCTTGATGTTGCCCTGGTTGTCCTGGGTCAGGGTCACCGTGTTGCCGGTGATCTTCATGCTGCCCTGGGTGATGACCACGTCTCCGCGGTACACGGCCACGCCCTGCTTGTCATCGAGCTCGGCGCTATCGGCCTGCACGCGGATCGGCTGGGTGCGATCGGTCGGCAGGGCCCAAGCCGCGGCACTGCCAAAGGTGGCGCCGAGGGTGAACAGGAAGGGGAGGGTTTTAACGAACCTCATGCTGGCCTCTTACGTTGGACAGCAGGAGCATTCTGCCGTCTTCTAGATACGCTTTCATACCATTGGCCGTGGTCACCCCATTGGCGGCCTCGATTCTAACGGCTTGCTCGGTTTGCGCATATTGTTTGTCAGGAAAGACGGTCATGCGGGTGGTGGTCAACACCACCGGGCGGCCTTTCTCATCGGTACGCTCGACGCGCACGTCATCGATCAGCTCCGCCTGACTGCCACCGGGGGCGACCTCGGCGCGGGCACTGCGAATGTGCCAGGGATAGTCGGTACCGCGAAAGGCCAGCATGTCGGGGCGGGTCACCAGGGTGACGTCGGTCGCCTTGACGTGTTCGCTGCGCTCGGCCTTGAGTTCGTACTGGATCTTGCCGTCCAGGCGATACTGAATCGTCCGGGTATTGAGGGCATAGCCGTCGATGGCGCTGTCTTGCGGGGTCGACGAGGCCGGGGCATCGACGAAGCGCTGCGGCAGGATGTTCCAGTAGCCGATCGCGATGAGCGCGGCGGCGATCAGGACCAACAGCACGGGGCGGCGCAAGCTGCGAAACATGAGGGTACCTGTGGTGGGCCGCACCAGGGGGCGGCGGGTTGAACACGAGATGTCGGCGCATTTAGTCGAGCAGTATAACCCGGCCTACAGCACCCCGGCGCGTAGCAGGTCACCCATGTTGAGGGCGCCGATCGGGCGGCGCTCGTCATCGATCACCACCAGGGCGTTGATCTTGTGCTCCTCCATGATCTTCAGCGCCTCGGCGGCGAGCATCTGCGCCCTGGCGGTTCGACCGCCGCGGGTCATCACGGTTGCGATCGCCGTGGTGCGCACGTCGATGCCGCGATCCAGGGCGCGACGCAGGTCGCCGTCGGTGAAGATGCCGGCGAGACGGCCATCGGCGGCCAGCACGCTGGTCATGCCCAGGCCCTTGCGCGACATCTCCAGCAGGGCGTCGGAGACCAGGGTGTCCTCGCCGACCTGCGGCAGGTCGGCGCCGGCATGCATGACGTTCTCCACCTTGAGCAGCAGGCGCCGGCCGAGGGCGCCACCCGGGTGGGAAAAGGCGAAATCCTCGGCGGTGAAGCCGCGCGCCTCGAGCAGCGCGATGGCCAGGGCATCGCCCAGTACCAGGGCGACGGTGGTGGAGGAAGTGGGCGCCAGATTGAGCGGGCAGGCCTCGGTGGCGACACTGGTGTCCAGATTGACGTCTGCGGCCTTGGCCAGGGGCGAGGCGGGATTGCCGGCAAAGCTGATCAGCGGGACGCCCAGGCGCTTGATCAGCGGCAGCAGGGTCAGGATCTCGCTGGAGGTGCCCGATTGGGAGATGGCGATGATGACGTCATCGCGGGTGATCATGCCCATGTCGCCATGGCTGGCTTCCGCCGGGTGCACGAAGAAGGCCGGGCTGCCGGTGCTGGCCAGGGTCGCGGCGATCTTGTTGCCGACATGCCCGGATTTGCCCATGCCCAGGACCACGATGCGCCCGCGGCAGGCCAGCAGCCGGCGACAGGCGGCGGCGAAGCTGTCGTCGATGCGTTCGCCCAGGGCGGCCACTGCCGCTCGCTCTACATCTATGGTGCGCTTGGCGGAGGCGATGAAATCTATTGAGTCGGACATGGGTCAGAAGGCAGGTGACGGGACAATCGGAAATTATATGCGCAAAGCCGCGACACTCAGCAACGCCGCCCGTGGCTCAGGAGTCTCATCGGCAACGAATGCTATAGTGCCGCCCTTTTGCCGGGGCCGCCGAACGCGAGTGTCGCGTGCCCTGAAGCGGCGGAGCGGCGTCTCCCTGCACAGAGTTGAACCTTAGGAGTCCTGATGACCGTCGATAGCCCGTACGCCGTGGAGCTGAAGGGCGTTTCCTTCAAGCGCGGCACGCGTCTGATCTACGACCGAGTCGATATCCGCATCCCGCGGGGCAAGGTCACCGGGATCATGGGACCGTCCGGCAGTGGCAAGACCACCCTGTTGCGCCTCATCGCCGCCCAGTTGCGACCGAGCAGTGGCGAGATCTGGGTCAATGGCGCCAACCTGCCGCAGCTGTCCCGCGGCGAGCTGTTCGAGATGCGCCGGCAGATGGGCGTGCTGTTCCAGAGCGGCGCGCTGTTCACCGATCTCGATGTCTTCGAGAACGTGGCCTTTCCCTTGCGCGTGCATACCAAGCTGCCCGAGGAGATGATCCGCGACATCGTCCTGCTCAAGCTGCAGGCGGTGGGACTGCGCGGTGCCATCGAACTGATGCCGGACGAACTGTCGGGTGGCATGAAGCGCCGGGTCGCCCTGGCGCGGGCCATCGCCCTGGATCCGCAGATCCTCATGTACGACGAGCCCTTCGTCGGCCAGGACCCCATCGCCATGGGCGTGCTGGTGCGCCTTATCCGCCTGCTCAACCAGGCGCTGGGACTGACCAGCATCGTGGTTTCCCACGACCTGGCCGAGACCGCCAGCATCGCCGACTACCTCTATGTGGTGGGCGATACCAAGGTGCTGGGGCAGGGCACGCCGAAGGAATTGCGCGAATCGCCGGATCCGCGGGTTCGCCAGTTCATGCAGGGCATCCCCGATGGCCCGGTACCCTTCCACTTCGCCGCGCCGGATCTGCGCGATGCCTTGCTGGGGAAACACTGATGCGTAAGGTCTCCGCCGTGGAGCGGATTCGTCGACTGGGCCGCGCCGGGCTGGATGTCGTGGCGGCTATAGGCCGCTCGGTCATCGTCCTGCTGCTGGCGGTGTTCGGTCGCGGTGGCGTAGGCAGTGGTCTGCAGCTGCTGGGCAAGCAACTCTATTCGGTAGGGGTGATGTCGCTGCCGATCATCGTGGTGTCGGGCTTCTTCATCGGCATGGTGATCGCCCTGCAGGGCTACAACATCCTGGTCAAGTACGGCTCCGAGCAGGCGGTGGGGCAGATGGTCGCCCTCACCTTGCTGCGTGAACTCGGCCCGGTGGTGACGGCCCTGCTGTTCGCCGGCCGGGCAGGCTCCGCCCTGACCGCCGAGATCGGCAACATGAAATCCACCGAGCAGCTGTCCAGTCTGGAAATGATCGGCGTGGACCCGCTCAAGTACATCGTCGCGCCGCGTTTCTGGGCCGGCTTCATTTCCATGCCGCTGCTGGCCGCCATGTTCAACGTGGTGGGCATCTGGGGCGCGGCCATGGTCGCCATCGACTGGCTCGGCGTCTATGACGGTTCCTTCTGGGCCACCATGCAGAACAGCGTGATGCTCAGCGACGTGCTCAACGGTGTGATCAAGAGCCTGGTGTTCGCCTTCGTGGTGACCTGGGTCGCCGTCTTCCAGGGGTATGACTGCGAGCCCACCTCCGAAGGTATCGGCCGCGCCACCACCCGTACCGTCGTCTATGCGTCGCTTGCCGTGCTCGGCCTCGACTTCATTCTTACCGCCCTGATGTTTGGAGATCTCTGATGCAAACCCGCACCCAGGAAATCGGTGTCGGACTCTTCCTGCTGGCCGGCGTGCTCGCACTGCTGCTGCTGGCGCTGCGGGTAAGCGGTCTGACGATGAGCGACCATCACGATACCTACAAGGTCTACGCCTACTTTGACAACATCGCCGGTCTCACCGTGAGATCGCGGGTGACCATGTCGGGCGTGACCATCGGCAAGGTCACCGCCATCGATCTCGACCGCAACAGCTACCGCGGCCGGGTCACCATGCAGATCGACAAGCAGGTGGACAACCTGCCAACCGACTCCATCGCCTCGATCCTGACTGCCGGCCTGCTCGGCGAGAAGTACATCGGCATCAGCGTGGGCGGTGACGAGCAGGTGCTCAAGGAAGGCTCGACCATTCGGGATACACAATCCTCGCTGGTTCTCGAAGACCTGATCGGCAAATTCCTGCTCAATTCGGTCAATAAAGACTCTTCCGCCAATAAATGATGAGAGGCTTTTCCATGCTCAAGCTACTTCGTCACGGAGTGATCGCGATCCTGGCCCTGCTGCCCCTGGTGTCCCAGGCGGCGCCCTCGGCCCACGACGTGATCCAGCAGACCACCACCACCCTGCTCAGCGACCTCGAGGCCAACCGCGACAAGTATCGCAGCAGCCCGGAAGCCTTCTACGAGTCGCTCAACAACATCCTCGGCCCGGTGGTGGATGCCGAAGGCATCTCGCGCAGCATCATGACCGTGCGCTACAGCCGCAGCGCCTCGCCCGAGCAGATGGCGCGCTTCCAGGAAAACTTCAAGCGCAGCCTGATGCAGTTCTATGGCAATGCGCTGCTGGAGTACAACAACCAGGGCATCCGGGTGCTGCCCGAAGGGCCGTCCGACGGTCCCGACCGCACCAGCGTGGGCATGGAGGTCAAGGGCAACAACGGCGCCGTGTACCCGGTGCAGTACAGCATGGTCAAGCAGGGCAACGAGTGGAAGGTGCGTAACGTCATCATCAATGGCCTGAACCTCGGCAAGCTGTTCCGTGACCAGTTCGCCCAGGCGATGCAGGAAAACGGCAACGACCTGGACAAGACCATCAACAACTGGGCGGGCACCGTGGCCAAGGCCAAGGATTCTCCCGAGGCCCAGAAGGCCAAGGTCGGTTCGTGAGTCGCGCCGCCATCACCGGCGAAGGCGCCCGACTGCAACTGTCGGGCGTGCTCGATCACGCCAATGTGCCCACCCTGCGCGAGCAGGGCAGGGCGCTGATCGGCCAGGGCAGTGGTCCGCTGGTGCTCGACTGCGCCGGTGTCGAACGCTCCAACAGCGCCGGCCTCGCGCTGTTGCTGGCCTGGCTGCGCGATGCCCAGGCCGCGGGGCGACCGCTGACCATCGCCAGCCTGCCTTCCGAGTTGCGGCAGATCGCCGACGTCTCGGATGCCCTCGCCCTGCTGCCCCTGGCGGAAGACGCGCACGGGTAGCGGTCATCGCAGTCGCCGTACAGCCGGTTTTTTTGTATGATCGCCGGCTGTACTAGATTGCCGAGGTGCCGCCATGCAGGCCCAAGAAGTCAAAAGCCTCCTGGAGGCAAAACTGGCCGATACCCAGGTCGAAGTGGAAGGCGAGGGCTGCAACTTCCAGCTCTACCTGATCAGCGACGAGCTCCAGGCACTCAGCCCGGTCAAGCGTCAGCAGCAGGTCTACTCCCATCTCCAGCCGCAGATCGCCGATGGCAGCATCCATGCTGTCACCATGAAATTCTTCACCCGTGCTGCCTGGGCCGAACGCGCCTGATTCGCAGCGCCGAGAACTCGCTATGGACAAACTGATCATTACCGGCGGCAACAGCCTGAACGGTGAAATTCGCATTTCCGGGGCCAAGAACTCCGCCCTGCCGATCCTGGCCGCGACCCTGCTCGCCGACACCCCGGTGACCATCGCCAACCTGCCGCACCTGCACGACATCACCACCATGATCGAGCTGTTCGGCCGCATGGGCGTCCAGCCGGTGATCGGTGAAAAGCTCAATGTCGAGGTCGATGCCTCCAGCATCAAGACCCTGGTCGCGCCCTATGAGCTGGTCAAGACCATGCGCGCCTCGATCCTGGTGCTGGGCCCGATGGTCGCCCGCTTCGGCGAAGCGGAAGTCGCCCTGCCCGGTGGTTGCGCCATCGGTTCGCGGCCGGTCGATCTGCACCTGCGCGGCCTGGAAGCCATGGGCGCCAAGATCACCGTCGAAGGCGGCTACATCAAGGCCAAGGCGCCGGCCGGCGGCCTGCGCGGCGCCCACTACTATTTCGACACCGTCAGCGTGACCGGTACCGAGAACGTGCTGATGGCCGCCACCCTGGCCAAGGGCCGCAGCGTCATCCAGAACGCCGCCCGCGAGCCCGAGGTCGTCGACCTGGCCAACTGCCTGATCGCCATGGGTGCCAACATCCAGGGCGCCGGTACCGACACCATCACCGTGGAAGGCGTCGAGCGCCTGGGTGGCGCCACCTATTCGGTGCTGCCGGACCGCATCGAGACCGGCAGCTACCTGGTCGCCGCCGCCGCCACCCGCGGTCGCGTGAAGCTCAAGGACACCGATCCGACCATCCTCGAGGCCGTGCTGGCCAAGCTGGAAGAGGCCGGTGCCCACATCGCCACCGGCAGCAACTGGATCGAGCTGGACATGAAGGGCAATCGCCCCCGCGCGGTCAACATCCGCACGGCGCCCTACCCGGCGTTCCCCACCGACATGCAGGCCCAGTTCATCTCCATGAACGCCGTCGCCGAAGGCACCGGTACCGTGGTCGAGACCATCTTCGAGAACCGCTTCATGCACGTTCACGAGATGGTGCGCATGGGCGCCAACATCGCCATCGAAGGCAATGCCGCCATCGTCACCGGCGTGCCCAGCCTGAAGGCCGCGCCGGTCATGGCGACCGACCTGCGCGCCTCGGCGAGCCTGGTCATCGCCGCCCTGGTGGCCGAAGGCGATACCCTGATCGATCGCATCTACCACATCGACCGCGGCTACGAATGCATCGAGGAGAAATTCCAGCTGCTCGGCGCCAAGATCCGTCGCACGCCCAAGTAAGGACCTCCGATGCTGACCATCGCCCTGTCCAAGGGCCGTATCCTCGACGACACCCTGCCGCTGCTGGCGGCGGCGGGGATCGCTCCGACCGAGAATCCGGACAAGAGCCGCAAGCTCATCATCCCGACCACCCAGGACGATGTACGGCTGCTCATCGTCCGCGCCACCGATGTGCCCACCTATGTGGAACATGGCGCCGCGGACCTGGGCGTGGCCGGCAAGGACGTGCTGATGGAATACGGCGGCGACGGTCTCTATGAGCCGCTGGACCTGCGCATCGCCCGCTGCAAGCTGATGACCGCGGGCGCCGTGGGCGCTCCGGCGCCGCGTGGCCGACTGCGGGTGGCGACCAAGTTCGTCAATGTCGCCAAGCGCTACTATGCCGAGCAGGGTCGGCAGGTCGACATCATCAAGCTGTACGGCTCCATGGAGCTGGCACCGCTCGTAGGCCTGGCTGACAAGATCATCGACGTGGTCGACACCGGCAATACCCTCAAGGCCAACGGACTCGAACCCCAGGAGCTGATCGCCCATATCAGCTCGCGCTTGATCGTCAACAAGGCCTCGATGAAGATGCAGCATGGCCGCATTCAGGCCCTCATCGAGACCCTGAGACACGCCGTCGAGGCGCGAGGCGCCTGAGAACCTGTTCAAAGCCTGCTACGCGTCGGCCAAACTGCGTTAAAAATGGCTTCGGAATGCTCATTTACCACTCGTAAACTCCGCTTCCTCAGCCATTTTTGCCTTGTTTGTCTCTAGCTCGCGAGACTTTGAACAGGCTCTACGTCCTGGTCGGCATGCCGAATGCCGGCCCAGACTGCTTCCATCCCTCCAGCTTCGCCTATCCGTGCCATAGCCAAATTGTCGGGCGCCCACACGGAACCGGCTGTTACTCTCGGGCGCCCCTTTCGCTCTCCTGAAGAGGATCCGCCATGACCGCTCCGCTCGCCATCCGCCGACTCGCCGCCGCCGCTCCGGATTTCGCCGAGCATCTGGATCATCTGCTGAGCTGGGAAGGGGTGTCGGATGCCGACATCAACCAGCGGGTCCTGGCGATCATCGCCGACGTGCGCCACCAGGGCGACGCCGCGCTGCTGGAATACACCCGGCGCTTCGATGCCGTAGAGGCGACCGCCATGAGCGATCTCATCCTGCCGCGGGCGCGTCTGGAAGAAGCCCTGACCCGCATCACGCCGGAGCAGCGCACCGCGCTGGAAGCCGCTGCCGAGCGCGTCCGTCGTTATCACGAAAAGCAGCGCCAGGATTCCTGGCAGTATCAGGAGGCCGACGGCACCGTGCTCGGCCAGCAGGTCACTCCGCTGGATCGTGCCGGGCTCTATGTGCCGGGGGGCAAGGCCTCCTATCCCTCCTCGGTGCTGATGAACGCCATCCCCGCCAAGGTCGCCGGCGTAAAAGAGGTGGTCATGGTGGTGCCCACGCCCCGCGGCGAGGTCAACGAACTGGTGCTGGCCGCCGCAGCCCTGGCCGGTGTTGATCGTGTCTTCACCATCGGCGGCGCCCAGGCCGTGGCCGCTCTGGCCTATGGCACCGAAAGCGTACCCCCGGTGGACAAGATCGTCGGCCCTGGCAACATCTATGTCGCCACCGCCAAGCGCCACGTGTTCGGCAAGGTCGGCATCGACATGATCGCCGGCCCGTCGGAGATCCTGGTGGTCTGCGACGGCCAGACCGATCCCGACTGGATCGCCATGGACCTGTTCTCCCAGGCCGAGCACGACGAGGACGCCCAGGCCATCCTGGTCAGTCCCGACGCCGCCTTCCTCGACGCCGTGGCGGAAAGCATCGCCCGCTTGCTGCCGGAGATGGAGCGTGCCGAGATCATCCGTGCCTCCCTGGAAGGCCGCGGCGCCCTGATCCAGGTCGCCGACATGGCCCAGGCCATCGAGGTGGCCAACCGCATCGCCCCCGAACACCTGGAATTGTCGGTCGCCGAACCCGAGCAGTGGTTGCCCAGCATCCGCCACGCCGGCGCCATCTTCATGGGTCGCTACACCGCCGAGGCCCTGGGCGACTACTGCGCCGGTCCCAACCATGTGCTGCCGACCTCGGGCACCGCGCGCTTCTCCTCGCCGCTGGGCGTGTACGACTTCCAGAAGCGTTCCTCGATCATCCACTGCTCGGCTACGGGCGCTTCCGCGCTGGGCCGGGTCGCCTCGGTGCTGGCGCGTGGCGAGTCCCTGACCGCCCACGCCCGCAGCGCCGAATACCGTATTCAGGAGGAGCAGGCATGAGCGAGCTCTGGAGTCCCTTCGTCAAGAACCTGGTGCCCTATGTGCCGGGTGAGCAACCCAAGCTGACCAACCTGGTCAAGCTCAATACCAACGAGAATCCCTACGGTCCGTCACCGCGGGCGCTGGACGCCATTCGCGCCGCGGCCACCGACGACCTGCGCCTCTATCCCGACCCCAACGGTCAGGCACTGAAGGACGCCGTCGCCCGCTACTACGGCCTCCAGAGCGACCAGGTGTTTGTCGGCAACGGCTCGGACGAGGTGCTGGCGCACATCTTCCTGGGTCTGTTCAGCCATGGCCGCCCAATCCTGTTTCCGGACATCAGCTACAGCTTCTATCCGGTCTATTGCGGCCTCTACGACATCGCCTTCGAGACGCCGGGGCTGGACGAGGATTTCCAGATCGTCCCCGAGGACTATCTGCGCCCCAATGGCGGGATCATCTTCCCCAACCCCAATGCGCCGACCGGCAGCGCCCTGGCGCTGGACGCCATCGAGCGCATCGTCGCCGGCAATCCGACCTCGGTGGTGGTGGTGGACGAGGCCTATGTCGACTTCGGGGCGGAGTCGGCGGTCGCCCTGATCGAGCGCCATCCCAACCTGGTGGTGACCCAGACGCTGTCCAAGTCCCGTTCGCTGGCCGGTCTGCGGGTAGGGCTGGCCCTGGGACAGGCGCCGCTGATGGAAGCCCTGGAGCGGATCAAGAACAGCTTCAACTCCTATCCGCTGGATCGCCTGGCCCTGGCCGGCGCGACCGCGGCCTTCGAGGATCGCGCCTATTTCGACGAGACCTGCCGGCAGGTGATCGAGAGTCGCGAAGCGCTGGTGGGCCAGTTGCTGGAGCGCGGCTTCGAGGTCCTGCCTTCGGCCGCCAACTTCATCTTCGCCCGTCATGTGCAGAAGAGTGGGGCGGCGCTGGCCGCGGGCTTGCGTGAGCACGGCGTCATCGTGCGCCACTTCAGCCGCCCCGAACGCATCGCCGACTTCCTGCGCATCACCATCGGCACGCCGACGCAGAATCAGGCGCTGATCACGGCCCTCGACACCCTCTGAGCCTCGTTCGCGGCTAGCGCGCCTTCTCCATCAGGGGGCGCATCCCGACGGTCACCTTGACCTGCACGGTCTTGTCCTGGCGCAGCACCTCGATGGGGATGCTGTCGCCAGGCTGCTTGCGGGCGATCTGGTTCATCGCCAGCCGGCCGTCCCTGATCGGTTGGCCAGCCAGCTTGACCAGCACGTCGCCCGCGCGCAGACCGCCCTTGTGCGCCGGTCCATCGGGATCGATGTCGGTCACCACGATGCCCTGGTCGACTTTGAGGCCATAGGCCTTGACGAGCTCCGGGGTGATCACCTCCACCGCCACGCCCAGCCAGCCTCGGATGACCTGGCCGTGCTGGATGATCGAGCGCATGACCTCCATGGCCAGCTTGATCGGGATGGCGAAGCCGATGCCCTGGGAGCCGCCGGAGAGGATGGCGGTGTTGATGCCGATCAGATTGCCGCTGGCATCCACCAGCGCCCCGCCGGAATTGCCCAGGTTGATCGCCGCATCGGTCTGGATGAAGTCCTCGTAGGTATTGAGACCCAGCTGGTTGCGACCGGTGGCGCTGATGATGCCCATGGTCACCGTCTGGCCGACGCCAAAGGGGTTGCCGATGGCCAGCACCACGTCGCCGATGCGGATGGCGGTCGAATCGCCCACCGAGATGGCCGGCAGGTTGGGCAGGTCGATCTTGAGCACGGCGAGGTCCGTGGCCGGATCGTTGCCGATGAGCTTGGCCAGGGTTTGACGGCCGTCGGCGAGGGCTACCACGATGGACTCGGCGTCCAGGGTCACGTGGTTGTTGGTCAGCAGATAGCCGTCATGGCTCATCAGCACGGCGGAACCCAGGCTGAGTTCTTCCACCGGCTTGGTCGCGCCCTTGCGGTCGCTGGCCGTATCCCCGGCCTTGCCCGGCTTGGCGGCCTTGGTCGAGCGCAACGACACCACCGCGGGCGCGGCGCGACTGGCCGCGTCGGCATAGGAAACCGGTCCCTCCTGGCGCGAATTGGCGGGCGCCTGGGCGGCCTCGAACAGCGGTGGCTGGGCGGGCAGGCCGAGCCACTGGGGATAGCGCTGCATGATCAGGGCTGCAACGAGCAGACCGCACAGCACGGGCCAGCCGAGATAACGCAAAGCCTTGTACATCGATCACATCCTTGAATTTGTCCACCCGGGGTGCGCCGGATAAGCTGGCGGCCATTATAAGGAGCGGCGCCAGCCGAAGACACGCTGGCGCCGCCAACGAGGAGGTAAGCCGCACGTGACCCTGTCCCTTGAGCAACTGGTAGAGACCGCCGACCGCTACCTGGAATCGGCCCGGATCCAGGATTACTGCCCCAACGGCCTGCAGGTCCAGGGCCGTGAGCAGGTGCGCCTGCTGGTCAGTGGCGTCACGGCTTCCCAGCAGCTGCTGGACGCCGCCGTCGCCGCCGGTGCCGATGCCATCCTGGTGCACCATGGCTATTTCTGGAAGAACGAAGATGCCCGCCTCATCGGCATGAAGCACCGGCGGATCAAGACGCTGCTGAGCCATGACATCAGCCTGCTGGCCTACCACCTGCCCCTGGATGTCCATCCCGAGGTGGGCAACAACGTCCAGCTGGGACGCCGCCTGGGGCTGCAGGATATCCGGCCGCTGCCAGGCGATGCCAAGGGGCTGATCTGGCAGGGGGAGTTGCCACAGGCGCAATCCGCCGCGGACTTCGGTCGGCAGGTGGCGGACGTGCTGCAGCGCGAGCCGCTGGTGGTCGACGGCGGGCGCTCGATCCGACGCCTGGCCTGGTGCACCGGTGGCGCCCAGGGCTATATCGACCAGGCCATCGCCGGCGGAGTGGATGCCTACCTGACCGGAGAGGTGTCCGAGCAGACGGTGCACAGCGCTCGCGAGAACGGCGTGAGTTTCTTCGCCGCCGGCCACCATGCCACCGAGCGCTACGGGGTGCAGGCGCTGGGCGACCATCTGGCCGCGCAGTTGGGGATCCAGCACCTCTTCATCGACTGCGACAATCCCGCCTGAGCGTCATAAGCATAGAACTTCTGGTTCTAAATAGCCTGGCGGGCCATAACCGTTGCCTATGGTAAGGTTGAGGTTCGTCCACGGCCCGCTCTGTCCGGTGTGTCCAGTCGACTGGATGCCGCAACGGACATCTCCTAGGCCACCTTTCTGCAATCGTGAGTAGCCATGCTCGACAAACAGACGCACCTCAAACAGCTTGAGGCGGAAAGCATCCACATCATCCGTGAAGTGGCCGCCGAGTTCGACAATCCGGTCATGCTGTATTCCATCGGCAAGGATTCGGCCGTGATGCTGCACCTGGCCCGCAAGGCCTTCTTTCCCGGCAAGCTGCCGTTCCCGGTACTCCACGTGGACACCGGCTGGAAATTCCAGGCCATGTACGAATTCCGCGATCGCATGGTCGCCGACATGGGCCTCGATCTGCTGGTGCACAAGAATCCGGAAGGGGTCGCCCAGGGCATCAACCCCTTCACCCATGGCAGTGCCAAGCACACCGACATCATGAAGACCCAGGGCCTCAAGCAGGCGCTGGACAAGTACGGCTTCGACGCCGCCTTCGGCGGTGCCCGCCGCGACGAGGAGAAGTCCCGCGCCAAGGAGCGCGTCTACTCCTTCCGGGACAGCAAGCACCGCTGGGATCCCAAGAACCAGCGTCCCGAGTTGTGGAACATCTACAACGGCAAGACCAACAAGGGCGAGTCGATCCGCGTCTTCCCGCTGTCGAACTGGACTGAGCTGGACATCTGGCAGTACATCTACCTCGAAGGCATCCCGATCGTGCCGCTGTACTTCGCCGCCGAGCGCGAGGTGATCGAGAAGAACGGCACCCTGCTCATGATCGACGACGACCGTATCCTCGAGCACCTCTCGCCCGAAGAGAAGGCCCGCATCCACAAGCGCCAGGTGCGCTTCCGTACCCTTGGCTGCTACCCCCTGACCGGCGCGGTGGAGTCCCAGGCGACCACGCTGACGGACATCATCCAGGAGATGCTGCTCACCCGCACCTCCGAACGCCAGGGCCGGGTCATCGACCACGATGGCGCCGGATCCATGGAAGAGAAGAAACGTCAGGGGTATTTCTAAGATGTCGCACCAATCCGATCTGATCGGCCAGGACATCCTGGCCTACCTCGCACAGCACGAACGCAAGGAGCTGCTGCGCTTCCTCACCTGCGGCAACGTCGACGACGGCAAGAGCACCCTGATCGGGCGCCTGCTGCACGATTCCAAGATGATCTACGAGGATCACCTGGAAGCCATCACCCGCGATTCCAAGAAGGTCGGCACCACCGGCGAAGAGGTCGATCTGGCGCTGCTGGTGGACGGCCTGCAGGCCGAGCGCGAGCAGGGCATCACCATCGACGTGGCCTACCGCTACTTCTCCACCGCCAAGCGCAAGTTCATCATCGCCGATACCCCCGGCCATGAGCAGTACACCCGCAACATGGCCACCGGGGCTTCCACCTGCGACCTGGCGATCATCCTGGTCGACGCCCGTCACGGCATCCAGACCCAGACCCGCCGGCACAGCTACATCGCTTCGCTGCTGGGCATCAAGCACATCGTGGTCGCCATCAACAAGATGGACCTGCTGGGCTTCAACGAGGCGGTGTTCGAGCGCATCAAGGACGACTACCTGGCTTTCGCCCAGCGCATCGACCTCAACGCCAAGGACATCCACTTCGTGCCCATGTCGGCGCTCAAGGGCGACAACGTGGTGAATCGCAGCGAGCAGACGCCCTGGTACAGCGGCAAGCCGCTGATGGAAATCCTCGAGACCGTGGAGATCGCCGCGGATCGCAATCTCGACGATCTGCGCTTCCCGGTGCAGTACGTCAACCGGCCCAACCTCAACTTCCGCGGCTTCGCCGGAACCCTGGCTTCGGGCGTGGTCACCAAGGGCGATGCCGTGGTGGTCCTGCCGTCGGGCAAGGGCAGCCGCATCAAGTCCATCGTCACCTACGAAGGCGAGCTGGAGCAGGCCGGACCTGGCCAGGCGGTGACCCTGACCATGGAAGACGAGATCGACATCTCCCGGGGCGACGTCCTGGTGCATGCCGACAACCGTCCCCAGGTCACCGACAGCTTCGAGGCCATGCTGGTGTGGATGGCCGAAGAACCCATGCGGCCCGGCAAGAAGTACGACATCAAGCGCGCCACCAGCTACGTGCCCGGCTCGCTGCCGAGCATCGTGCACACGGTTGACGTCAATACCCTGGAACGTGGCGCCGCCAGCGAGCTCAAGCTCAACGAGATCGCCCGGGTCAAGGTGGCTCTCGATGCGTCCATCGCCCTGGATGGCTATGGCGTCAACCGCACCACCGGCGCCTTCATCGTCATCGATCGCCTGACCAATGGCACCGTCGGTGCCGGCATGATCATCGCCGACCCGGTGGGCAGGGGCGGTCATGGCCAGGGCGCGCACCAGCTGCACGTCGGCACCAGCGAGCGGGCCGCGCGCTTCGGTCAGCAGCCCAGCACCGTGCTCTTCACCGGCCTTTCCGGCGCCGGCAAGACCACCCTGGCCTATGCCCTGGAGCGTCGCCTGTTCGATGCCGGTCGTGCGGTCTTCGTGCTGGACGGTCAGAATCTGCGCCACGACCTGAATAAGGGTCTGCCACAGGATCGCGCCGGGCGTCGCGAGAATTGGTTGCGTGCCGCCCAGGTAGCCCGCCAGTTCAACGAAGCGGGTCTGATCGCCCTGGCAGCCTTTGTCGCGCCGGATGCCGAGGGCCGTGCCCAGGCCCAGGCGCTGATCGGTGCCGAGCGTCTGCTGACCGTGCACGTCAAGGCGTCGCCCAAGGCCTGCGCCGAGCGTGATCCCCAGGGTCTCTATGCCGCCGGTGGCGACAACATCCCGGGTATCTCCTTCGCCTACGATGCACCGGAAGATGCCGATCTGGTGATCGACACCGAGCAGCTGTCGGTGGAGGAGGGGGTCCAGCAGATCCTCGACGTCCTGCGTCGGCGCCAGGTGGTCTAGGGCGTCCAGCCATGAAAAAACCCGCCGAGAGGCGGGGTTTTTCATGGGCCTTACCAGCGCGGTGGCGGGCCGTAGTAGTAGTAGGCGCCGGGCGGCGGGCCGTAGTACACCGGGCGGGGTTCCACCACGCGATATTCGTAGACCGGTGCCGGCTCGTAGTAGACCACGCGCGGCGGCGGAGGCGACGGGGGGCCTTCGACATAGACCGGCTCGCGGGCGTAGGAATGGGAGACGATGGCTCCGCCGACCACGGCGCCCACTACGGCACCGAGAAAGGCCGGACCGGGGCCACGACCGTGGGCGGACGCCTGACCGGCGATGGCGAGGCAACCGGCAAGCACCACGACTTGAGTGATGCGACGTAGCATGATCTTTCTCCTGCGACCCGGGGAAATGAAACCGGGTATGTCTATCAGACCGCAACGGTGGCCAGTCGCCTAGATCGCCTCGGGTAAAGTTTGGGTAAAACCAAATCCGGGGACATCAGTCCCAACAACTCGAGGTCGACGTGTCCCAACTCCCGCGGGATGCATCTCCTGTATCTGGCACCGCGACCGGTGCCCTGACCACGAGACCACCGTGCAGATTCTTTATACCGCTCTGATCCTCTTGCTGATGGTGGGTGCCACCCGACTCAGCGCCCATCTGATTCCCATCCCGCTGCCGCTGATCCAGGTGGTGGTCGGCGCCTTGCTCGCCTGGCCCACCCTGGGGCTGCACGTGGCCCTGGACCCGGAACTCTTCCTGCTGCTGTTCATCCCGGCGCTGCTGTTCTCCGATGGCTGGCGCATGCCCAAGCGCGAATTCTGGCGGCTGCGTCGACCAATCTTCGTCCTGGCCTTCGGCCTGGTGTTCCTCACGGTGCTGGGTGCCGGCTGGTTCCTGCACTGGATGCTGCACCTGCCCTGGGCGGTGGCCTTCGCCCTGGCGGCGGTGCTGTCGCCCACCGATGCCGTGGCGGTGTCCAGCATCGTCCGTGGCCGGCTGCCCAGCGCCCTGCTGCACGTGATCCAGGGCGAGGCCCTGCTCAACGACGCCTCGGGTCTGGTGACCTTCAAGTTCGCCGTGGCGGCGGCCCTGACCGGCGCCTTTTCGCTGAGCCAGGCCAGCCTGGAATTCGTCATCGTCGCAGTGGGCGGCGTGCTGGTCGGTGGCGTGCTGAGCTGGCTGGTCGGGCGGGCGCGCGCCTGGATGGTGGTGAAGCGCGGCTGGAGCGACGCCGCGCCCCATGTGGTCTTCATGCTGTTGCTGCCCTTCGCTGCCTATGTGCTGGCGGAGCGACTGGGCGTTTCCGGCATCCTGTCCGCCGTGGCCGCCGGGATGATGCAGAGCCGGGTCGACATGCTGCCCCGGCAGACCGCCACCCGGTTGCTCAACCACAGCGTCTGGGGACTGGTGGAATTCGCCTTCAACGGCCTGGTGTTCCTGATCCTGGGGCTGCAACTGCCGGACATCCTGGCGGCCGCGCTGCCGGCCTCCCAGGCGCTCTGGCCGGCCGCGGGCTGGCTGACGCTCTATGTGCTGGGTGCCTATCTGGTGATCATGGCCATCCGCTTCGGGGTCATCCTCGGCTATTGGCACCTGACCCAGCCTGGCAGCGGACCCATGACCATCGCGGGCGATCCGCGCCTGATCGCCGCCATCGCCTCCCTCAGCGGGGTGCGCGGCGCCGTGACCCTGGCCGGTGTGCTGTCGCTGCCGCTGCTGCTCTCGGATGGCACGCCCTTTCCCCTGCGTGACGTCCTGGTATTCATCGCCGCCGGGGTGATTCTGCTGTCACTGGTGGTGGCGAGCATCGGTATTCCGCTGCTGCTGGCGCGGCTGCCGGAGCAATCCAACGACCTGCTTGAGCGGGAACGCTGCGAAGTGCGGATCAACGCCGCCCGCGCCGCCATCACGGCACTGGAAGACGTGGAGTCCAGCGATGCCGACGAGCCGGCGCGGGCGGCGCTGCAGGCGGAGATCAAGGCCGGCATCATCGCCGAGTTCCGTGACGAGCTGAGTTCCGCCGATGACAGCGAGGATGCCCGTTCGCTGGCACGTCTGCGGGACACCCTGGATGGCGAGCTGCGCCTGCTCGCCATCCGTGCCCAGCGCCGTGAACTCTATCGGCTGCGTATCGCCGGCGTGATCGATGACCTGGTGGTCACCGAATTCCTGCGCGAGCTCGATATCCAGGAGACCGCGCTGATGCGCGATCAGGGTAACCGCTAGCCCTGACAGAAGCGGCGGATGCGCTCTGCCGCTTCCACGCATTCGGCCAGAGGGGCGACCAGGGCCATGCGGATCCGTCCGGCACCCGGATTGACGCCCGCGACTTCCCGCGACAGGTAGGAACCCGGCACCACGGTCACGTGTTCGCGGGCGAACAGATCGCGAGCGAAGGCTTCGTCATCGCCCGGCGTCCTGGCCCAGAGATAGAAACCACCGTCCGGCAGTGACACCTCCAGGCTGCCCTGCAGGATGTCCAGCACGGCGGCGAACTTCTGCCGATAGAGTTCGCGGTTCTCGCGGACATGGGCTTCATCGCGCCAGGCCACGGCGCTGGCCTTCTGCACCTGCACCGGCATGGCGCAGCCGTGGTAGGTGCGATAGAGCAGGAAGCGCTTGAGGATGGCGGCATCGCCGGCGACGAAGCCGGATCTCATGCCCGGCAGGTTGGAGCGCTTGGACAGGCTGTGGAACACCACGCAACGGGCGAAGTCGGTGCGCCCCAGTTCGGCGCAGGCGGTCAGCAGGCCGGGCGGCGGGCTGGCTTCGTCGAAATAGAGTTCGCTGTAGCACTCGTCGGCGGCGATCACGAAGTCGTGGCGATCGGCCAGGGCGATGAGCTTTTTCAGCGTGGCCACCGGCAGCAGGGCGCCGGTGGGATTGCCGGGCGAACAGAGGAACAGCAACTGGCAGCGCTGCCAGACCTCGTCCGGCACGCTGTCGAAATCGGGATTGAAACCCTTGTCCGCCAGGCATGGCAGGTAGTGCGGCTCGGCGCCGGCCAGCAGGGCCGCGCCTTCGTAGATCTGGTAGAAGGGGTTGGGGCTCAGCACCAGGCCGGCCTGGCTGCGATCCACCACCGCCTGGGTAAAGGAAAACAGCGCCTCCCGGGTGCCGGTCACCGGCAGCACATGACGCGCCGGATCCAGCCAGCCGGCCGGTACGCCAAAGCGCTGGCCAGCCCAGCTGGCGATGGCCTCGCGCAGCTCGGCGATGCCGAGGGTGGTCGGATAGACCGCCAGCTGATCCAGATTCGCCGTCAGCGCCTCGGCGACGAAGGCGGGGGACGGATGCTTGGGCTCGCCGATCGACAGCGGAATCGGCTTGAGCGCCGCCGGCGGGGTCACGCCAGCGAGGAGGGCGCGCAGCTTCTCGAACGGGTAGGGCTGCAGCAGGTCGAGGGTGGGATTCATCGTCGGGTGGTCCTTCGTTCGAGGCGTTAGATCAGGGAGCTAGATGCTGATGCGGCTGAGTGGCGTCTGGCTGTCCGGCTCGCCCAGCTGCTTGATCAGGGCTTGCTGCAGGGCGCTGCACAGACCGGGATCCGCCAACGGACGGCCATCGGCGTCGGTGACGTAGAAGACGTCTTCCACGCGCTCGCCGAGGGTGGCGATCTTGGCGTTGAGCACGGACAGGTCGAAGTCGAGGAAGATGCGGCCCACCCGTGCCAGCAGACCGGGGCGATCCGGCGCCGTCAGCTCGATCAGGCTCGCCGAGCGCATGGTGTCGGTATAGATGTTCACCTGGGGCGAGAAGGCGAAATGCTTGAGCTGGCGGGTCACGCGCCGGTTGATGATGCTCGGGTATTCCTCGGGATGCTTGAGCGCCTCGATCAGGCCGCCGCGGATCTGGGCGATGCGCGCGGGGTTGTTGCCGATGGAGCCTCCGTCGGTATCCAGCACGATGTAGGTGTCCAGGGTGAACTGGCTGGTGGAGGTGATGATGCGCGCGTCCTGAATGTTCAGGTTGAGCTGGTCCATCACCGCCACGGTCACCGCGAAGAAGTCGTGCTGGTCCGCGGCATAGATGAAGATCTGGGTGCCGCCTTCGGAGTCACGCTGGGTGGTCTCGCGGATCAGCACCAGGGGCTCGGCGGTATCGCCGTGGCCGAGGATGGCCTCGGTGTGCCAGGCGACATCCAGCGCGGTATGCCGCAGGAAGTAGGTGTCACCCAGCTGCGACCACAGCTGCTCGGCGTCATCGGCATCGATGCCGCGACGCATCAGGGTATCGAGGGCCGATTGCTGGGTGCTGCGGATCTGCTCTTCGCGATTGACCGGATTCTCCAGGCCACGACGCAGGGCGCGCTTGGTCTCGGTGTACAGCTGCCGCAGCAGGGTGGCGCGCCAGGAATTCCACAGCGACGGATTGGTCGCGGTGATGTCGGCCACGGTGAGGACGTACAGGTAGTCGAGATGGGTGTGGTCGCCCACCGTCAGGGCGAAGTCGTGGATCACCTGGGGATCGGAGAGGTCCTTGCGCTGGGCGGTGGTGGACATCACCAGGTGGTTGCGCACCAGCCAGCTGACCAGGCGGGTGTCCCACTCCGGCAGCTGGTGACGGCGACCGAAGGCTTCCACGTCTTCCGCCCCCAGTTCCGAGTGATCGCCGCCACGGCCCTTGGCGATGTCGTGGTAGAGACCGGCGATGTAGATCAGCTCCGGCTTGGGCAGCTTGTGGATCACCCGCGTCGCCAGCGGATACTTTTCCGCCAGGACGTCGTAGCTCATTTTGCGCAGGTGCTTGATGAGATTGAGGGTGTGGGCGTCCACCGTATAGATGTGGAAGAGGTCATGCTGCATCTGGCCGACGATCTGGCCGAATTCGGGCAGGTAGAGCCCCAGCAGTCCGTAGCGATTCATCCGCCGCAGATTGCGATGGATGCCGGATTCGCTCTTGAGCAGTTCGATGAACAGGCTGGTGTTGCGAATGTCCTGGCGGAAGGCGTCGTCGATCAGGTGGCGGCTGTCGCGCAACAGGCGGATGGTGCCGGCGCTGGGCCCCTTGATCGCCGGATTCTGCGCCAGCAGGACGAACAGCTCCATCAGGGCGAAGGGGGTGCGCAGGAACACCTGCGGATGCACCACCTCCAGATAGCCGTTGCGGATCTGGAATCTGTTGTTGAGCGGCGTCACCGCGGCGGGCAGCTGCTCGTCGCGCAGATTCACTTCCTCGAAGTGCTGCATCACCACGTCGCTGAGCTGGGAGACGTCCATCACCACCCGGTAGTACTTCTGCATGAAGCGCTCGACCGCCAGCTTGGCGTCGTTGTCCTCGTAGCCGAGCAGGTTGGCGATGCGCCGCTGATGGTCGAACAGCAGGCGATCCTCCGGGCGACCGGCCAGCATGTGCAGGGCATAGCGGACCTTCCACAGGTATTCCTGGGCGGAGATCAGCAGGCTGCACTCGCTCTCGGTGAGAAAGCCCTGGCCCACCAGGGCCTGCAGATTGAGGGTGCCGAATTGCCGCCGGGCGATCCACAGCAGCGTCTGGATGTCGCGCAGGCCGCCCGGGGAACCCTTGACGTTGGGTTCCAGGTTGTACTCGGTGTCGTTGTACTTGGCGTGTCGGGCGCTCTGCTCGGCACGCTTGGCCAGGTAGAAGGCCCGTCCCGGCCAGAGGTGCTCGACACTGGTGGCCGCCAGCATCGCCTGGCGCAGGTGCTCGGGGCCGGCGAGGGTACGGCTTTCCATCAGGTTGGTGATCACCGTCAGATCGGCCAGCGCCTCGGTAGTGCACTCGCGCAGGGATCTGACGCTCTGCCCCACGGCCAGGCCCACGTCCCACAGCAGGGTCAGGAAGCCTTCGATGGAATCGCGGAAACGCTCCTGCTCTTCTTCGGCGAGCAGGATGAGCAGGTCGATGTCCGAGTGCGGATGCAGTTCGCCACGGCCATAGCCGCCCACCGCGAGCAGGGCGATGCCATCGTCCGGCCAACTGAAGCGACTCCAGGCCGCGATCAGCATCTGGTCGATGAACCAGGCGCGATCCTCGACCAGCCGGCGCACGCTGCGCCCGGCCAGGAAGCGGGCATCGAGGGTGGCGTTCGCGGCCCGGATGAATTTCTTGAAGGCCGCGATGGGGCTGGCTTTCAGCGAAAGCTCAGCCTGGAACTGGCCGGCGTCGAACAACTCCGAATCGACCTGGGGCATGGGCGCTCACTCACGCAGAAACGCGGGGAAAGGTTTCGTCCTTTCTGAGGGTCAGGATCTCGTAACCCTGTTCGGTGACCAGCACCGTGTGCTCCCACTGCGCGGACAGCTTGCGGTCCTTGGTGATGGCGGTCCAGCCATCGCCCAGCAGGCGGGTCTCGTAGCGGCCCTGGTTGATCATCGGCTCGATGGTGAAGATCATCCCGGCCTGCAGCTCCAGGCCCGTGCCGGCGCGACCGTAGTGCACCACCTGCGGCTCTTCGTGGAAGCCCTTGCCGATGCCGTGGCCGCAGTATTCGCGAACCACCGAGAAGCCGTTCTTCTCGGCGTGCTTCTGGATGACCTCGCCGATATCGCCCAGGCGCGCCCCGGGGCGGACCAGGTCGATGCCCTTGTAGAGGCATTCCTGGGTGATCTGGCAGAGGCGCTCGGCCCACTCGGGCACGTCGCCCACCAGGTACATCTTGCTGGTGTCGCCGTGGTAGCCGTCTTTGATCACGGTGATGTCCACGTTCATGATGTCGCCGCTCTTGAGCGGCTTGTCATTGGGAATGCCGTGGCAGACCACGTGGTTGAGCGAGGTGCAGATGGATTTGGGATAGCCCTTGTAGTTCAGCGGGGCGGGGATGGCCTGCTGCACGTTGACGATATAGTCGTGGGCCAGTCGATCCAGTTCTTCGGTGGTGATGCCGGGACGCACGTGCTCGTCCAGCATTTCGAGCACCTCGGCGGCCAGTTGGCCGGCGATGCGCATCTTGGCGATGTCTTCAGGGGTCTTGAGGATGACGGTCATCGGAAATCTCTAGGTATCACGCCGGGTGTCAGCTTTCGATCCGCTATTCTATCAGAGCCGGCGCCCGCACTGTGGTCACCGGCGCGGCCCCGGATCTCCGGTGTCCGGCAATCGCCGCTGGTGGTATCCGGCAAGGCGTGATATAAAGTCGCGCGCTTTTTCGGGGCTCCGCCCTTTAGCGCTCCTAACCCCACACACGCATCGACACGATGACCTGGGTGCTTCCCGATGGGAAGTTGGTCATTGGGATGCGTGGAGGCCCAACCCGACTACGAGGAACATCTAAATGTCTCAAGTCTCCATGCGTGACATGCTGAAAGCCGGCGTGCATTTCGGCCACCAAACCCGTTACTGGAACCCGAAGATGGGCAAGTACATCTTCGGCGCGCGCAACAAGATCCACATCATCAACCTCGAAAAGACCCTGCCGATGTTCAACGAGGCCCTGACCTTCGTTGAGCGCCTGGCTTCCGGCAAGAACAAGATCCTGTTCGTCGGCACCAAGCGTTCCGCCGGCAAGATCGTTCGCGAAGAAGCCGCTCGTTGCGGTCAGCCCTTCGTCGACCATCGCTGGTTGGGCGGCATGCTCACCAACTACAAGACCATCCGTGCCTCGATCAAGCGTCTGCGCGATCTGGAAGTCCAGTCCCAGGACGGTACTTTCGACAAGCTGACCAAGAAAGAAGCCCTGATGCGCACCCGCGACCTCGAGAAGCTCGAGCGCAGCCTGGGTGGTATCAAGGACATGGGCGGTCTGCCGGATGCCCTGTTCGTCGTCGACGTCGACCACGAGCGCATCGCCATCACCGAAGCCAACAAGCTGGGTATCCCGGTCATCGGCGTAGTCGATACCAACAGCAGCCCGGAAGGCGTTGACTACGTCATCCCCGGCAACGACGACGCCTTCCGCGCCGTTCAGCTGTACCTGAGCAGCGTTGCTGATGCCGTGATCCGTGGCGGCAACAACGGCGGTGCCAACGAGCAATTCGTCGAAGAAACCGCTGCTGAAGCCGTCGAGGGCTGAGCAGGTCGACCCTAGGGTCGAGCGGTTCGACGTGCGAGAAGGGGGCCTAGCCCCCTTTTTGCCTACTGGCGTTTCATTGGCTCCGTCTCCGTGCGGAGTGACCTCGAAACCGATTCAAGAGGATTTCAAACATGGCAGAAATCACTGCAGCCCTGGTCAAAGAACTGCGCGAGCGCACCGGCCAAGGCATGATGGATTGCAAGAAGGCCCTGGCCGCTGCCGGTGGCGACATCGAGAAAGCCATCGACGACATGCGTGCCGCTGGCGCCATCAAGGCCGCCAAGAAAGCCGGTAACGTGGCTGCCGAAGGCTCCATCGCGGTCAAGGTCGCTGACGACCACAAGGCTGCCGTCATCATCGAAGTCAACTCCCAGACCGATTTCCTGGCTCTGCAGGACGACTTCAAGGGCTTCGTCGCCGCCAGCCTGGACAAGGCCTTCGCCGAGAAGATGAGCGATGCCGCTCCGCTGATCGCCGCTCAGGAAGCCGCCCGTGAGGCCCTGGTCGCCAAGTGCGGCGAGAACGTCAACATCCGTCGTCTGACCCGTGTCGAAGGCGATGTCGTTGGCGCCTACCTCCACGGTCACCGCATCGGTGTGGTCGTTACCCTGCAGGGTGGCACCGCCGAGCTGGCCAAGGAAATCGCCATGCACGTCGCGGCGAGCAATCCCCAGTTCCTGAATCCCTCCCAGGTTTCCGAAGAAGCTGTCGCCAAAGAAAAGGAAATCTTCCTGGCGCTGAACGCCGACAAGATCGCCGGCAAGCCGGAAAACATCGTGGAGAACATGGTCAAGGGTCGTATCAACAAGTTCCTGGCCGAAGCCAGCCTGGTTGAGCAGCCCTTCATCAAGGATCCGGAAGTCAAGGTCGGTGAACTGGCCAAGAAAGCCGGCGCCGAAATCGTCTCCTTCGTGCGTTACGAAGTGGGCGAAGGCATCGAGAAGGCCGAAGTCGACTTCGCTGCCGAAGTGGCTGCCCAGCTGGCTGCCAGCAAGCAGTAAGCCCGGCATCTGCCGTTGACCAGGAGGCCGCCCGCTTCGAGCGCGCGGCCTCTTTGTCAAATTGGAAGGCAGGTCTGATTTCTGCTCTTCCAAGGAGTTTTTTGCCGATTGGAGTGAACGCAACTGCGGTTGCGCTTTCCTATCGCTGGATCAAAATCCCCCGCACATGTTCATCGCCACAGGAGAGAGTGAATGGCACAGCAGATGAGTGGTCGCCAACCCCGTTACAAGCGTATTCTGCTGAAGCTCAGTGGCGAAGCCCTGATGGGAAGTGAAGACTTCGGGATCGATCCGAAGGTGCTGGATCGCATGTCGCTGGAGATCGGCCAGCTGGTAGGTATCGGTGTCCAGGTCGGTCTGGTGATCGGCGGTGGCAATCTGTTCCGCGGCGCGGCCTTGTCCGCTGCCGGTATGGATCGGGTGACCGGTGACCACATGGGCATGCTGGCCACGGTGATGAATGCCCTGGCGATGCGCGACGCCCTGGAGCGTTCCAACATTCCCGCCACGGTGATGTCCGCCATCTCCATGGTCGGCGTGACCGATCAGTACGATCGGCGCAAGGCCCTGCGTCAGCTGAAGGATGGCGAAGTCGTCATCTTCTCCGCCGGTACCGGCAACCCCTTCTTCACCACCGATTCCGCCGCCTGCCTGCGCGCCATCGAGGTCGAGGCCGACCTGGTGCTCAAGGCCACCAAGGTGGATGGTGTATACACGGCCGATCCCTTCAAGGATCCCAATGCCGAAAAATTCGAGCGCCTGACCTACGACGAGGTGCTCGACCGCAAGCTGGGTGTCATGGATCTCACGGCCATCTGTCTCTGCCGTGACCACAGCATGCCCCTGCGGGTTTTCAACATGAACAAGCCCGGCGCCCTGCTCAATATCGTGGTGGGCGGTGGTGAGGGCACCCTGATCGAGGAGGGAGCAGCATGATCAACGAGATCAAGAAGGATGCGCAGACGCGCATGACCAAGACCCTGGAAGCCCTGGGCCACGCCTTTGCCAAGATCCGTACCGGACGCGCTCATCCGAGCATCCTGGATAGCGTCATGGTGTCCTACTACGGCAGCGACACCCCGCTGCGTCAGGTGGCCAACGTCACCGTCGAGGATTCGCGAACCCTGGCCCTGAGCGTGTTCGACAAGAGCATGATCCAGGCGGTCGAGAAGGCCATCATGACCTCCGACCTGGGTCTCAATCCGGCCACCGCCGGTACCACCATTCGCGTACCGATGCCGGCGCTGACCGAAGAGACCCGCAAGGGCTTCACCAAGCAGGCGCGTGCCGAGGCCGAGCAGGCGCGGGTTTCCGTGCGCAACATCCGTCGCGATGCCCTGGCTCAGCTCAAGGATCTGCTCAAGGAAAAGGAAATCAGTGAAGACGAGGATCGTCGCGCTCAGGACGAAGTCCAGAAGCTGACTGATAAATTCGTCGCCGAGGTGGACAAGGCTCTGGAGGCCAAGGAAGCCGACTTGATGGCTGTTTGACAACGGTTGGGACGTAACATGGGCATGAGCAAGCCAGGCAAGGTGGTGCCGCGTCACGTGGCGATCATCATGGATGGGAACAATCGCTGGGCGCGCCGTCGGTTGCTGCCGGGCGTCGCCGGTCACAAGGCCGGAGTGGACGCCGTGCGCGCGGTCATCGAGGTGTGCGGCGATGCGGGCGTCGAGGTACTGACGCTGTTCGCCTTTTCCAGCGAGAACTGGCGGCGTCCGGCCGACGAGGTCGGCGCCCTGATGGAGCTCTTCCTGTCCGCCCTGCGGCGGGAGGCGAAGAAGCTGCACCAGAATGGCATCCGGCTGCGCATCATCGGCGATCGTTCGCTGTTCCATCCGGAACTGCAGGCGGCCATGGCGGAAGTCGAGGCGCTCACTGCCCATCACACCCGGTTCGTGCTGCAGATCGCCGCCAACTACGGGGGGCAGTGGGATATCACCCAGGCCGCCCAGCAGCTGGCGGCGCGGGTCCAGCAGGGGTCGCTGCAGCCGGGTGAGATCACGCCGGAGCTGCTGCAAGGCTGTCTGGCGACCGCCGACCTGCCGCTGCCCGACCTGTGCATCCGCACCGGTGGCGAGCGTCGGGTCAGCAACTTCCTGCTCTGGCAGATCGCCTATGCCGAGCTGTATTTCTCCGACCTGTTCTGGCCGGACTTCAAGCACGAGGCCATGCACGCCGCCCTGGCGGACTTTGCCACCCGCCAGCGGCGGTTTGGCCGGACCTGCGAACAGGTGGAAGCGGAGCTACGCGCCTAATGCTGAAGCAGCGAGTTATCACGGCGATGGTGCTCCTGCCCATCGCCCTGGCCGGATTTTTCTGGCTGGAAGGGGCGGCTTTCGCCCTGTTCATCGGTGCGGTCGTGGTCCTGGGCGCCTGGGAATGGGCGCGGCTGGCGGGTCTGGAAGCCCAGCCGCTGCGTTGCGCCTATGCCGCCGTGGTCGCTCTGGCGCTGCTGCTCTGCTGTTGGCTCCCCGCCGGTGCCCATGGCCTGCTGTTCATCAGTCTGGCCTGGTGGCTCTATGCGACTGTGCTGGTGCTTACCTATCCCGACAGCGCTCGCGCCTGGCAGGCCTCCTGGCGGCGCCTGCTGATCGGTCTGGTGGTGCTGGTCCCGGCCTGGCAGGGGCTGATGCTGCTCAAGGCGGCACCGGGTGGCAATCTGCTGATTCTCGAAGTGATGATGCTGGTGTGGCTGGCCGACATCTTCGCCTATTTTTCCGGGCGGGCCTTCGGCAAGCGCAAGCTGGCGCCGGCCGTGAGTCCGGGCAAGAGCTGGGAAGGTCTCTATGGCGGCCTGGCCGCCGCGCTGGTGGCTACTCTGGTGCTCGGTCTGGTCCGTGGCTGGGGCCTGGGCGACCTCCTGCAGGCACTTATCGGCGCCGCCTGCGTGGTGCTGATCTCGGTAGTGGGTGATCTCACCGAAAGCATGTTCAAGCGTCAGGCCGGGCTCAAGGACAGCAGCCAGTTGCTGCCGGGGCACGGTGGCGTGCTGGATCGCATCGACAGCCTCACGGCCGCCGTACCGCTGTTCGCCCTGCTGCTCTGGTGGGCCGGCTGGGGTGTCCAGTGAGTCTCCAGCAGCTTTGTGTCCTGGGTGCGACGGGCTCTATCGGCGCCAGCACCCTGGATGTCGTGGCCCGGTATCCCGATCGCTATCGCATCTTCGCCCTCAGCGGGCATCGTCGGCTGAGCGAGCTGGCAGACCTCTGCCGGCGTTTCCAGCCGGTCTATGCAGCCGTGCCGGATCAGGCGTCCGCCGAGCAGCTGACCGCTTTGCTGCAAGGGGCTGAAGCCCGCCCAGAGATCCTGGTGGGGGAGGGTGGCCTGGAGGCCATCGCGGCCCATCCCCGGGTAGATACCGTCATGGCGGCCATCGTCGGCGCGGCGGGTCTGAAGCCCACCCTGGCGGCGGTCAAGGCCGGCAAGCGCGTACTGCTGGCCAACAAGGAAGCCCTGGTCATGAGCGGCGCGCTCTTCATCGAGGCCGTGCAGGCCAGTGGCGCGACCCTGCTGCCCATCGACAGTGAGCACAATGCCATCTTCCAGTGCCTGGCCGATCCGGCGACGCCCGGCCTGGCCCGCAAGGGCGTAAGACGCATCCTGCTCACCGCTTCGGGCGGCCCGTTCCGCGAGACGCCGGCCGAACAACTGACCGGGGTGACGCCGGATCAGGCCTGTGCCCATCCCAAGTGGTCCATGGGGCGCAAGATTTCGGTGGACTCCGCGACCCTGATGAACAAGGGGCTGGAGCTGATCGAAGCCTGCTGGCTGTTCGAGGCGACGCCGGAGCAGGTCGAGGTGGTCATCCATCCCCAGAGCGTGATTCATTCGCTGGTGGACTACGTGGATGGCTCGGTGCTGGCCCAGCTGGGCAATCCCGACATGCGCACCCCTATCGCCCACGCCCTGGCCTGGCCCGAGCGCATCGACTCCGGTGTCGCGGCGCTGGACCTGTTCGAGATCGGCCGGCTCGACTTCGAGCGGCCCGACGAAGAGCGCTTTCCCTGCCTGCGGCTGGCGCGGGAGGCGGCTCAGGCGGGTGGTTGCATGCCGGCTACGCTGAATGCGGCCAACGAGGTCGCCGTCGAGGCCTTTCTCGAGGGGCGACTGGGCTTTACCGAGATCCCGCAGCTGATCGAAGCGGTGCTCAAGGCTGTCGAGCCATGTCCGGCCAGCGATCTCGACACGGTCTTCGCGGCCGACAGCACCGCTCGGCAGCTGGCTCGGGAGTGGCTGTCGAGACGCTGATCCCGCGCCTCGACACCTGGCCTGCGAGTCCGCAGAATCTGCACACTGAGGTAGCGGAGGCAGCCAATGTCCATCCTTTATACGATTCTGGGAACCCTGATCGCCCTGGGCGTCCTGGTGACCATCCACGAGTATGGCCATTTCTGGACGGCGCGCCGTTGCGGCGTCAAGGTCCTGCGCTTCTCCGTTGGCTTCGGCAAACCGCTGCTGCGCTGGCACGATCGCCAGGGCACCGAATTCGTGGTGGCCGCGATCCCGCTGGGCGGCTACGTCAAGATGCTGGACGAGCGCGAAGCGCCGGTGGCGCCTGAAGAACAGCATGCCGCCTTCAATCGCAAGACGGTACGCCAGCGCATCGCCATCGTCGCCGCCGGTCCGATCGCCAACTTCCTGCTCGCCATCCTGTTCTTCTGGGTGCTGGCCATGCTCGGCTCCCAGCAGCCGCGTCCGGTGGTGGGATCGGTCACGCCTGATACCCTGGCTGCCACCGCGGGTATCCCGGCGGGCGCCGAACTGACCGCGGTCGATGACGCGGCGGTAGACAGCTGGTCGGCGGTCAATCTGCGCCTGGTCGATCGCCTGGGCGAAAGCGGTCCGCTACGCCTGAGCTACCGGATCCCGGGCACCACTGCCGAGCAGAGCACGGTCATCCAGCTCGACGGCTGGCTGCGCGGCGCGGAAGATCCGGACCCGATCCAGGCGCTGGGTCTCAAACCCTGGCGGCCGCAGATTCCGGCCATCTTCGCCGAGCTGGATCCGGCCGGTCCGGCGAAAGCCGCCGGCCTCCAGGCGGGTGATCGCCTCATCGCCCTGAACGATACGCCCATCGGTGACTGGCAGCAGGCCGTGGACTGGGTGCGGGCGCACCCGGATCAGCAGGTCAAGGTGAGCTATGAGCGCGAGGGTCAGCGACGCGAGCTGTCCCTGCGCCTGGGCGCGCGGCGCGTCGATAGCGCCGAGACCGGTTACCTCGGCGCGGGTGTGGCGCCGGTCAAGTGGCCAGCGGAAATGGTTCGCGAAATCAGCTACGGACCCGTGGCGGCCGTGGGCGAAGGTATCAGCCGAACCTGGCAGATGAGCGTGCTGACGCTGGTTTCCCTGAAGAAGATGCTCTTGGGAGAGCTGTCGGTAAAAAACTTGAGCGGGCCGATAACCATTGCTAAAGTGGCGGGCGCTTCAGCTCAGTCAGGCCTGGGGGATTTCCTCAATTTTCTGGCGTACCTGAGCATAAGCCTGGGGGTTCTGAATCTGTTGCCTATCCCTGTGCTCGACGGCGGTCATCTGGTCTTCTACTTCGTCGAGTGGATTCGCGGGCGGCCCTTGTCCGAGCGTGTACAGACATGGGGCATGCAGATCGGTATTAGCCTCGTCGTGGGTGTGATGCTGCTGGCCTTGGTCAATGACCTCGGTCGCCTCTGACACTCTGCTGATTGCCGAATCTGCCGCCCCGTGCGGCAGATTCTTTATTTGCCAGTTGGAATAAAAGGGACTCATGAAACGCCTGCTGCTACCTGCGGTAATAGCCGCGCTGATGATCGGCGAGGTACACGCCGAGTCCTTCACCATCTCCGATATCCGCGTCAACGGACTGCAACGAGTATCGTCCGGCAGCGTCTTCGGTGCCCTGCCGCTCAACGTCGGCGAATCCGTCGACGACAACAAGTTGGCCGAAGCCTCCCGCTCGCTCTTCCGTACCGGATTCTTCCAGGACATCCAGCTGGGTCGTGACGGCAACGTCCTGGTCGTGAACCTGGTCGAGCGTCCCTCCATTTCCAGCATCACCCTGGAAGGCAACAAGGCGATCTCCAGCGACGACCTGATGAAGGGTCTCAAGCAGGCCGGTCTCGCCGAAGGCGAGATCTTCCAGCGCGCGACGCTGGAAGGCGTGCGCAACGAACTGCTGCGCCAGTACGTCGCCCAGGGTCGCTACTCCGCCAGCATCGACGCCGAGGTGGTGCCGCAGCCCCGTAATCGGGTGCAGCTGAAGATCACCATCAACGAAGGCGAGGTGGCGACCATCTCCCACGTCAACGTGGTGGGCAACACGGTCTTCGCCGAGGATGACCTGACCTCGCTGTTCGAGCTCAAGCCGAGCAACTGGCTGTCGTTCTTCCGCAACGATGACAAGTACTCCCGGGAAAAGTTGGCGGGTGACCTCGAGCGCCTGCGCTCCTATTACCTGGACCGCGGCTATATCAACATGGACATCACCTCGACCCAGGTGTCCATTACGCCCGACAAGAAGCACGTCTACATCACGGTCAATGTCAACGAAGGGCAGAAGTACACCGTTCGTGAAGTCAAGCTGTCCGGCGACCTCAAGGTGCCGGAGGAAGAGCTGCGCAAACTGATGCTGGTCCAGCCGGGCCAGGTCTTCTCGCGCAAGGTCATGACCAGCACCTCGGACCTGATCACCCGCCGGCTGGGCAACGAAGGCTATACCTTCGCCAACGTCAACGGCCTGCCCGAGCCCCATGACGACGACCACAGCGTGTCCCTCACCTATATGGTCGATCCGGGCAAGCGTGCTTACGTCAACCGCATCAACTTCCGCGGCAACACCAAGACCGAGGACGAGGTGCTGCGTCGCGAGATGCGCCAGATGGAGGGCGGTTGGGCCTCCACCTATCTCATCGACCAGTCCAAGACCCGCCTCGAGCGCCTGGGCTACTTCAAGGAAGTCAAGGTCGAGACGCCCCAGGTACCCGGTACCGACGACATGGTCGACGTCAACTACAACGTCGAAGAGCAGCCGTCGGGCTCCATCACCGCCAGCATCGGCTTCGCCCAGAGCGCCGGTCTGATCCTGGGTGGCTCCATCAGCCAGAACAACTTCCTGGGTACCGGCAACCAGGTCAGCATCGGTCTGACCCGTTCCCAGTACCAGAGCCGCTACAACTTCAGCTTCACCGATCCCTACTTCACGCCGGATGGCGTGAGCTTGGGCTACAACATCTTCTATCGCAGCACCGACTACAGCAAACTGTACGACAGTGACGTCTCCTACTACTCGATCAACAGCCTGGGTACCGGTGTCACCCTGGGCTATCCGATCAGCGAGACCTCGCGCCTGACCTATGGTCTGAGCGTGCAGAAAGACGAGATCAATCCGGGTACCTACAGCGCCGACGAGATCTATGATTTCGTCCAGCGCGAGGGGGACAATTTCACCAACTTCAAGGCCAGCATCGGCTGGTCGAGCTCGACGCTGAACCGTGGCGTCCTGCCGACCCGTGGGGCCTCCCAGAGCCTGACCGGCCAGATCACCATCCCGGGCAGCGACCTGAGCTTCTACAAGCTCGACTATCGCGGCCAGCTGTTCACCCCGCTGACCGACAATACGGCGCTGCGCTTCCATACCGAGCTGGGTTACGGCGACGGCTATGGCAGCACCGATGGCCTGCCGTTCTACGAGAACTACTACGCCGGTGGCTTCAACTCGGTACGGGGTTTCGAGGATAGCAGCCTGGGTCCGCGGACCACGCCGCCCAGTCCGAGTCCGAGATATGCCGATCAAGGCCAGGGCTATCGTGATCGTGACAACGACGAAGCCTTCGGTGGCAATGTCCTGATTACCGGCGGTGTGGAATACCTGTTCCCCTTGCCCTTCGTGAAGGACCAGAAGTCCCTGCGTACCGTGCTGTTCTGGGACGTGGGCAATGTGTTCAGCACCAAGTGCTACCTGAGCAGCACGCAGAATTGCGGCGACGTCAGCTTCTCCAATATGGCCAGTTCCGTCGGCGTCGGTGTGACCTGGGTTACCGCCCTCGGTCCGCTGAGCTTCAGCCTGGGCGTGCCGGTCAAGAAGCCGAGCAACTCCGATCCGCAGGTCTTCCAGTTCTCGCTGGGTCAGACGTTCTGACCCAGGCTACACCTTTGCGCTTTACGCAGGAGTCAACTGTGCACAAGTACACCCGTTACGCTCTGTTCGCTGCCGTTCTCGTCGCCGCTCCGGTGTTCGCCGATACCAAGATCGCTGTCCTGAACTACCAGATGGCCCTGCTGGAATCCGACGCCGCCAAGAAGTACGCGGTGGATTCCGAGAAGAAGTTCGGTCCCCAGCTGAACAAGCTCAAGGGTCTGGAAAGCTCCGCCAAGGACATCCAGGACAAGCTCAACAAGGGCGGTGACAAGATGGCCCAGGCCGAGCGCACCCGCCTGGAGAACGACTTCCGCCAGAAGGCCCGTGACTTCCAGTTCCAGTCCAAGGAACTCAACGACGCCAAGGCGGCCTCGGATCGCGACATGCTCAAGCTGCTCAAGCCGCGCCTGGACAAGGCCGTGGAAGAGGTGCTGAAAAAGGGTGATTACGATCTGGTGCTGGAGCGTGGCGCCGTGGTGGACGTGAAGCCGCAGTTCGACATCACGCGCCAGGTCATCGAGCGCATGAACGCGGGTCGTTGATGAGCCATAGCACCTTTACGCTGGGCGAACTGGCGCAGTGGCTGGAAAGCCGCCAGTTGACCGTGGAGTTACGCGGTTCGTCCGAGCGCCTGGTGACCGGTCTGGCTACCCTGCCCGAGGCCGGTCCTGAGCAGTTGAGTTTTCTCGCCAATCCGCAGTACCGCCGCTACCTGGCCGACACCCAGGCCGGGGCCGTGCTGCTGACGGAAAAGGACGCCGACGGCTACGCCGGTGACGCCCTGATCCTGGTGAATCCCTATCTGGCCTATGCGCGCCTTTCCCATCTGTTCGATCGCAAGCCGCGCAGCGCAGCCGGTATCCATCCCACCGCGCTGGTCGCGGCGGATGCCCAGGTCGATCCGACGGCGGCCATTGGTCCCTACGTGGTGATCGAGGCCCAGGCGCGCATCGGCGCCGGTGTCAGTCTGGGCGCCCACTGCGTGGTGGGTGCGCGCAGCGTCATCGGTGCCGACAGCTGGCTGGCACCGCGGGTCACGCTCTATCATGACGTGACCATCGGCGAGCGTGCCGTGGTGCAATCGGGTGCCGTGATCGGCGCCGAGGGCTTCGGCTTCGCCAACGAGCGCGGCCAGTGGCAGAAGATCGCCCAGCTGGGTGGCGTACTGATCGGCGACGACGTCGAGATCGGCGCCAACACCACCATCGACCGAGGCGCCCTGGCGAACACGGTCATCAGCAATGGCGTGAAGCTCGACAACCAGATCATGATCGCGCACAACGTCCAGGTCGGTGAGCACACCGCCATGGCCGCCTGCGTCGGCATCTCTGGCAGCACCAAGATCGGCAAACACTGCACCATCGCCGGCGGCGTGGGCATGGTCGGTCATATCGAGGTGTGCGACCACGTGTTCGTCACCGGTATGACCATGGTGACCCGCTCGATTACCGAGCCCGGCGCCTATTCCTCCGGTACGGCCATGCAGCCGGCCGGCGAATGGAAGAAGAGCGCCGCGCGGATTCGTCACCTCGACGACATGGCCCGCCGTCTGCAACATCTGGAAAAAATCGTTGCTACCGTGACCTCGCGGGATGACGCTGCTTCTGATGCTTGATTCTGCATCGGATGTTTCCCCTTTCTGAACAGGCCTTCCCCGACCATGATGGACATCAACGAGATCCGTGAATATCTCCCGCATCGCTATCCCTTTCTATTGGTGGATCGCGTGCTGGAGCTGGATATCGAAGCCAAGCGCATTCGTGCCTACAAGAACGTCAGCATCAACGAGCCCTTCTTCACCGGCCACTTCCCCCAGCACCCGATCATGCCGGGCGTGCTGATCGTCGAGGCCATGGCCCAGGCTGCCGGCGTGCTCGGCTTCAAGATGATGAATTCCTCGCCGGCCGATGGCACCCTGTACTACTTCGTCGGATCGGATAAGCTGCGGTTTCGCCAGCCGGTGACACCGGGCGATCAGCTGATGCTCGACGCTCGCTTCATCAGCACCAAGCGCGGCATCTGGAAATTCGAATGCCACGCCAGTGTGGACGACAAGCCGGTCTGCTCGGCTGAAATCATCTGTGCGGAACGCAAGCTATGACGTTGATTGACCCCAGGGCTATCGTCGACCCCAAGGCACGGCTCGCCGCCGATGTCCAGGTCGGCCCCTGGTCGATCATCGGACCGGATGTCGAGATTGGCGAGGGGACCGTCATCGGGCCTCACGTCATCCTCAAGGGTCCGACCGTGATCGGGCGTCACAACCGTATCTTCCAGTTCTCGTCGATCGGCGAGGATACGCCCGACCTCAAGTATCAGGGTGAACCGACCCGGCTGCGGATCGGCGATCACAACACCATCCGCGAAGGGGTCACCATCCATCGCGGTACCGTGCAGGATCGGGAAGAGACGACCCTTGGCGATCACAACCTGCTGATGGCCTATGTGCACATCGGCCATGACAGCGTGATCGGCAATCACTGCATCCTGGTCAACAACACGGCCCTCGCCGGGCACGTGCACGTCGACGACTGGGCGATCCTGTCCGGCTATACCCTGGTGCATCAGTTCTGCCGCATCGGCGCCCACAGCTTTTCCGGGATGGGCACGGCCATCGGCAAGGACGTACCGGCCTATGTCACGGTGTTCGGCAATCCGGCCGAAGCCCGCAGCATGAACTTCGAAGGCATGCGCCGCCGGGGTTTCTCGGCCGAAGCCATCAAGGAATTGCGCCGCGCCTACAAGGTGGTCTACCGCCAGGGTCTGACTGTCGATGACGCCCTGCGCGAGCTGGAACCGGTGGCTCAGCAGTTTCCCGAAGTGGCGGTGTTCCGCGATTCCATCCTGAGTGCGACGCGTGGCATCACCCGCTGAGTTCGCCCAGCGCCCTCTGCGTGTGGCGCTGGTGGCGGGAGAGGCCTCGGGTGATCTGCTCGGCGCCGGTCTGATGCAGGCGCTGCGTGCGCAGCATCCGAATATCTTCTTCATGGGCGTGGGCGGTCCGCGGATGGAAGCTGAAGGGCTGGTGTCCGAATTTCCCATGGAGCGTCTGGCGGTCATGGGGCTGGTCGAGGTGCTCGGCCGCCTGCGGGAACTCCTGGGTCGACGCAAGGCGCTGATCAGTCAGTTGCTCGACGCCCGTCCCGATGTCTTCATCGGCATCGACGCCCCGGATTTCGTCCTCGAGATCGAAGCCCAGCTGCATCGCGCCGGCATTCCGGCCGTGCACTATGTCAGTCCCTCGGTCTGGGCCTGGCGACAGAAGCGGGTGCTGAAGATCCGCGACGGCTGCGACCTGATGCTGACCCTGTTTCCCTTCGAGGCGCGTTTCTACGAAGAACAGCAGGTGCCGGTGCGCTTCGTCGGCCATCCACTGGCCGATACCATTCCCCTGGACAGCGACCGCCTGGCCGCCCGGCAGGCCCTGGGCTTGCCGGAAGAGGGGCAGGTCGTCGCCCTGTTGCCGGGCAGTCGCGGCGGTGAAGTAGGGCGCCTGGGTGCGCTGTTCCTCGACGCTGCCGCCCAGTTGCTGGCCGTACGTCCTGGTGTGCGCTTCGTCCTGCCCTGTGCCAATGCCGCGCGGCGGGCCCAGGTGGAGCAGTTGCTGGAAGGCCGGCCGCCGCTGCCGCTGCTGCTGACCGATGGGCGTTCCCATGAGGTGCTGGCCGCCTGTGATGGCGTGCTGATCGCCTCGGGCACCGCGACCCTGGAGACGCTGCTGTTCAAGAGACCCATGGTGGTGGCCTATCGGGTGGCCCCGCTGACCTATCTGATCCTCAAGCAGCTGGTGAAGAGTCCCTACATCTCGCTGCCCAACCTCCTGGCCGGGCGCAAGCTGGTGCCCGAGCTGATCCAGCACGAGGCGACGCCGGAGCGGCTGGTGGCCGAACTCCTGCCGCTGCTGGAGCAGCCGCAGCAGCAGACCGACAGCTTCGCCGCCATTCATCACAGCCTGAGGCGCGATGCCTCGGTCCAGGCGGCCGCTGCCGTGCTGGATCTCCTGCGGCAGCGTGGCTGATGCAACTGGGCTTGGATTTCAACCTGGTCGAGGCGCTGGTCGCCGGGGTCGACGAAGTCGGTCGCGGTCCGCTGTGCGGCGCCGTGGTCACCGCCGCGGTGATCCTCGATCCGGGCAAGCCCATCCTCGGCCTGAACGATTCGAAGAAGCTGTCGCTGGCGCGCCGCGAAGCCCTGTTCGACGAGATCCAGGAAAAGGCCCTGGCCTGGTGCGTGGCCCGCGCCGAGGTCGCCGAGATCGACCGGCTGAACATCCTGCACGCCACCATGCTGGCCATGCAGCGCGCGGTGGAAGGCCTCCAGGTGCAGCCGCGGCTGGCCCTGATCGATGGCAATCGCTGTCCCAAGCTGGCGGTGCCTAGTGCGCCGGTAGTGAAGGGCGACAGCCAGGTCCCGGCGATCGCCGCGGCGTCCATCCTGGCCAAGGTGACCCGCGATCGCGAGATGCAGGTGCTGGATGCCCTCTATCCGGGCTATGGCCTGGCCGGGCACAAGGGCTATCCCACCGCCGAACATCTCGACGCGCTCCGGCGCCTGGGGCCCACGCCCATTCACCGGCGCTCCTTCGCGCCGGTGCGCGATGCCTGGCACGCCCTCGAGACCCAGGCCTCCACCCAGATCATCGCCACCTACTGACGGCCGTCGCGGCGTTCTGACCCCGGGTCGACAATCCAGTACAATCTCGCGCCTCATGCATCAAGGGGTCTCTGCCATGTCCGCATCCTTCGTCCACCTGCGTCTCCACACGGAATACTCCCTGGTCGACGGGATCGTGCGGGTGAAGGGGCTGGTCAAGGCTGCCGAAGCCGCCGGGATGCCGGCCGTGGCGGTGACAGACCAGGGCAACCTCTGTTCGCTGGTCAAGTTCTACAAGGCGGCCATGGGCGCCGGGATAAAGCCCATCGCCGGCGCCGACATCTGGCTGGCCGGCCGCGAAGGCGACGCGCCCCTGAGCCGCATGACCCTGCTGGTCATGAACGCCAAGGGCTATCGCAACCTCACCGAGTTGCTGTCCCGCGGATTCCAGGAAGGCCAGCAGGACGGTCAGATCGTCATCCAGCGCGACTGGGTGAAGGACGCCAGCGAAGGCCTGATCGCCCTGTCCGGTTCCAAGGAGGGTGAGATCGGCCTGGCGCTGCTCGAAGGCGACCTGGCGCTGGCCGATCAGCTGTTCGAGGAATGGCAGCAGGTCTTCCAGGATCGCTTCTATCTGGAGGTGCAGCGCACCGAGCGAGTCGGTGACGAAGAGCACCTGCATGCCGCCGTGGCCCTGGCCGATCGCTGCGGGGGCGCCCTGGTGGCGACCAACGATGTGCGCTTTCTCAAGGCCGAGGACTTCGAGGCCCACGAGACCCGCGTCTGCATCGGCGAGGGCCGGCCGCTGGACGATCCCCGGCGCGAGCGCAAGTACAGCGACCAGCAGTACCTGAAGTCGGCGGCCGAGATGGCCGAGCTGTTCAGCGACCTGCCCGAGGCGCTGGAAAACACCGTCGAGATCGCCAAGCGCTGCAACATCGAGATCCAGCTGGGCAAGTACTTCCTGCCCAACTTCCCGATCCCCAACGGGATGACCATCAACGACTACTTGCGCCACGTCTCCTTCGAGGGCCTGGAAGAGCGCCTGGCCGTGCTCTGGCCGCGCGAGACCACGCCCAACTACGAAGAGAAACGCCAGGAGTACGTCGACCGGCTCAACTTCGAGCTCGACATCATCATCCAGATGGGCTTCCCCGGTTACTTCCTCATCGTGATGGACTTCATCAAGTGGGCGAAGAACAACGGCGTGCCGGTCGGCCCCGGCCGGGGCTCGGGTGCCGGCTCCCTGGTCGCCTACGTACTCAAGATCACCGACCTCGATCCGCTGGCCTATGACCTGCTGTTCGAGCGCTTCCTCAACCCCGAACGGATCTCCATGCCCGACTTCGACGTCGACTTCTGCATGGACGGTCGCGACCGGGTGATCGAATACGTGGCCGACCTGTACGGCCGCGAGGCGGTGAGCCAGATCATCACCTTCGGCACCATGGCCGCCAAGGCGGTGGTGCGCGACGTGGCGCGGGTGCAGGGCAAGTCCTATGGCCTGGCCGATCGCCTGTCGAAGATGATCCCCTTCGAAGTGGGCATGACCCTGCAGAAAGCCTTCGAGCAGGAGGAGCCGCTGCGCGATTTCCTGGCGACCGACGAGGACGCCAAGGAAATCTGGGACATGGCCTTGAAGCTCGAGGGCATCACCCGGGGTACCGGCAAGCACGCCGGTGGTGTGGTGATCGCGCCGACCAAGTTGACCGATTTCTCGCCCATCGCCTGCGATGAGGACGGCAATGGCCTGGTGACCCAGTTCGACAAGGACGATGTCGAACAGGCCGGTCTGGTCAAGTTCGACTTCCTCGGTCTGCGCACCCTGACCATCATCAAGTGGGCGCTGGAGACCATCAATCGCACGGAAGTGGAGGAGGGGCGCGAGCCGCTCAACATCGACTTCATCCCGCTGGACGACAAGCCGACCTATGCCCTGCTGCAGAAGGCCGAGACCACCGCCGTCTTCCAGCTGGAATCCCGCGGCATGAAGGAGCTGATCAAGAAGCTCAAGCCGGACTGCCTGGAAGACCTCATTGCTCTGGTGGCGCTGTTCCGCCCCGGTCCGCTGCAGTCGGGCATGGTGGACGACTTCATCAACCGCAAGCACGGCCGCGCCGAGCTGGCCTATCCGCATCCGGACTACCAGTACGACGGCCTGCAGCCGGTGCTGGCGCCCACCTACGGCATCATCCTCTACCAGGAACAGGTGATGCAGATCGCCCAGGTCATGGGCGGCTACACCCTCGGCCAGGCCGACATGCTGCGCCGCGCCATGGGCAAGAAGAAGCCCGAGGAGATGGCCAAGCAGCGCGGCGGCTTCATCGAAGGCTGCGCCAACAACGGCATCGATGCGGACCTGGCCGGCAACATCTTCGACCTGGTGGAAAAATTCGCCGGCTACGGCTTCAACAAGTCGCACTCGGCGGCCTATGGTCTGGTGTCCTACCAGACCGCCTGGCTGAAGACCCACTATCCGGCGCCCTTCATGGCCGCGGTGCTGTCGGCGGACATGCACAACACCGACAAGGTGGTGATCCTCATCGAGGAATGCCGCCACATGAAGCTGCGCATCGACACGCCGGACGTGAACATTTCCGAGTTCAAGTTCACCGTCAACGACGGCGGGCGCATCGTCTACGGCCTGGGGGCGATCAAGGGTGTCGGTGAGGGCCCGGTGGAGGCCATCGTCGAGGCGCGGGCCGAAGGCCTCTTCAAGGACCTCTTCGACTTCTGCGCGCGGGTGGACCTCAAGCGCATCAACAAGCGCACCCTGGAAGCCCTGATCCGCTCCGGTGCCCTGGATCGCCTGGGTCCGCACTACCATGACGAGCTCAAGGCCTATCAGGCGACCATCGACCAGAATCGCGCCGTGCTGCTGGCCGCCATGGAGGAGGCCATCGCCTCGGCCGAACAGACCGCCCGCAGCCACAACAGCGGCCATGTCGATCTCTTCGGTGGCGTCTTCGCCGAGCCCGAGGCCGACGTCTATGCCAACCACCGGCGCGCCCGCGAGCTCAATCTCAAGGAGCGCCTGCGCGGGGAAAAGGAAACCCTGGGGCTGTACCTGACCGGTCACCCCATCGAGGAATACGAAGGTGAGGTGCGCCGGCTGGCGCGCCAGCGCATCGTCGACCTCAAGCCGTCGCGCGAAACCCAGACCGTGGCCGGGCTGATCGTCAATCTGCGGGTGATGAAGAACAAGCGCGGCGACAAGATGGGCTTCGTTACCCTGGACGACAGGTCCGGGCGCATCGAGGCCTCGCTGTTCGCCGAAGCCTTCAACGCCGCCCAGGCGCTCTTGCAGACCGACGCCCTGGTGATCGTCGAGGGTGAGGTCAGCCAGGACGATTTCTCCGGTGGCCTGCGCCTGCGTGCCAAGCGCGTGCTGGGTCTGGAAGAGGCCCGTACCGCGCTGGCGGAAAGCCTGAGGATCGCGGTGCGCAGCGAGGCACTGGCCGGCGACCGGCTGCGCTGGCTGGGCGAGTTGTGCGGCCGTCATCGCGGCGCCTGTCCGGTCACCATCGACTACCAGGGCCCCACCGCGCGGGCGCTGCTGCAGTTTGGCGAGAACTACCGGATCGACCCGGCCGATGGCCTGATTCAAACCCTGCGTGACCAGTTCGGCAGGGAGAACGTCTTTCTGAACTATCGTTAAGTCCGAGCGCCTCGTGCGCTTCGTCCCAACCCTCGCCAGCGGCGGGCGCCGGTGACGTGGCAGGAGTCTCGACCTGTCCCGTCCGATCCCTTAAGGTAGGCGCCCCGGCCCTTGGCTCTAGATTGCACTAACGGATGCCCATGAACCCGAACTATCTCGATTTCGAACAGCCCATCGCCGATCTCCAGGCCAAGATCGAAGAACTTCGACTGGTCGGTAACGACAATGCGCTGAACATCAGTGACGAGATCGCCCGGTTGCAGGAGAAGAGCCAGGCGCTCACCAAGAGCATCTTCAGCGACCTGTCCAGCTGGCAGGTGGCTCGTCTGGCGCGTCATCCGCTGCGTCCCTACACCCTCGACTACATCAACTACCTGTTCAGCGATTTCGAAGAGCTGCACGGCGACCGCCACTTCGCCGACGATCCGGCCATCGTCGGTGGCATCGCCCGCCTGGAAGGCCGTTCGGTGATGATCATCGGCCACCAGAAAGGCCGTGAAGTCCGCGAGAAGGTCCGCCGCAACTTCGGCATGCCGCGTCCGGAAGGCTATCGCAAGGCCTGCCGCCTGATGGAAATGGCCGAGCGCTTCAAGATGCCGATCCTGACCTTCATCGATACCCCCGGCGCCTACCCGGGCATCGACGCCGAAGAGCGTGGCCAGAGCGAGGCCATCGCCTGGAACCTGCGCGTCATGGCGCGCCTGAAGACCCCCATCATCGCCACCGTGATCGGCGAGGGTGGTTCCGGTGGCGCCCTGGCCATTGGCGTCTGCGACCAGCTCAACATGCTGCAGCACTCCACCTACTCGGTGATCTCGCCGGAAGGTTGCGCCTCCATTCTCTGGAAGACCGCCGAGAAGGCGCCCGATGCCGCCGAGGCCATGGGCATCACCGCCGAGCGACTGAAGAGCCTGAACATCGTCGACCAGGTGATCGACGAGCCCCTGGGTGGCGCGCACCGCGATCCCCAGGCCATGGCCAACAGCCTGCGCACCGCGCTGCTGGAACAGCTGGACGAACTCAAGGGCTACGACATGCCGGCGCTGCTGGAGCGTCGCTACGAGCGCCTGATGAGCTACGGCATCGCCTGATCCCGCCCCTATGAGTCTGCTGGATCGGCTGCGCGCCCGCCTGGAGCGGCAGCCGCCTACCCGTCACTGGCGGGTGGGCTTTTCCGGCGGACTCGATTCCACCGTTCTCCTGCATCTCCTCGCGCAGCTGCGCGAACAGGGGTTGCTGGCCGATCTGCAGGCGGTGCATGTGCACCATGGTCTGCAAGCTGCGGCGGATGCCTGGGGCTCGCACTGCGCCCGGGTCTGCCAGAGGCTGGCCATTCCTCTCGATATCCTGCACGTCCACATCGATGGCGCCGCCAGTCTCGAAAGGGCTGCCCGCGAGGCACGCTATGCCGCCTTCGTCCGGGTACTGCCCAGGGAAGGCTGCCTGGTGCTGGGCCAGCATCGCGACGATCAGCTGGAGACCCTGCTGCAGCGGCTGGTGCGCGGTGCGGGGGTCAAGGGCCTGGCCGGCATGCCCGAGACCCGTTCCTTGGCCGACGGTCGGCTCTGGCGGCCCTTGTTGGACGAGCCGCGGCGCGCGCTGCTGGCCTATGCCGAAGCCGAGGGGCTGGACTGGATCGAGGATCCCAGCAATGCCGATACCCGGCTGGATCGCAATTACCTGAGGCACCAGGTGCTGCCGCGGCTACGCGACCGCTGGCCGGGCGTCGATCAGGTCATGGCGCGCAGTGCCCGGCATCTGGCCGAAGCCGACGAATTGCTTGGTGAACTGGCCAGCCTGGATCTGCAGCAGGCCCGGCGGGCCGAACAGCCTTTCCCCTGGATTCCCTTGCCCAGTCTGGCCCTGGCGCCCTTGCAGTCCCTGAGCGAGGCACGCCAGCGCAATGCCCTGCGGTTCTGGCTGGACAGCTTCACCCGCCAGCCCGACAGCGCCCACTGGGCCGGTTGGCAGGCATTGCGCGAGGCGGGCGAGGCCGGCGATCCGGTCTGGCGTCTCGAAGGTGGCAGTCTGCGCCGGGGGGCAGGGCGGATCTGGTGGGTGCCCGCGGCCTGGCAGGTCGCGCCGTCACCCCGGGCCATTAACGGGCAGGAAACCACCCTGGAACTCCAGGGGAATGGTCGCCTGCGATTCAGCGTACCGGTCGTCGCATCCGGCTGGAGAATCGGCTATCGCCAGGGTGGCGAGCGGCTGGTCGTACCGGGTCGCGGCAGCCGCGATCTCAAGCGTTTGCTCAACGAGCAGGGGGTGCCGCCGTTCCTGCGCGGCCGATTGCCGCTGCTCTGGCGCGGCGACGAACTGCTGGCGGTGGCCAACCTGCCCGGTCTGGATGGGCTGCCGGGGGGAGGGCGGCTTGAGTGGCAGCCCGCAGACGGCATGGGCGGGTTTGAGCTGGGATGACCTTTAGGCTAGACTACGCTCCCGTCTTATATCGCATTTTCCGCTCGCCCCGAGTGGATGGTGTGCATTGGTCCGGCGCCAGGCCGACCGCTCTCGCTTTCATCGGCGGCTCTCCGCCTCAACGCAGATTCTAGGAATTTTCATGACGCGCTTTATTTTCGTCACGGGCGGTGTTGTTTCTTCTTTGGGGAAAGGCATCGCCTCGGCCTCCCTGGGCGCCATTCTGGAAGCGAGAGGGCTGAAGGTCACCATGCTCAAGCTGGATCCCTACATCAACGTGGATCCCGGCACCATGAGCCCCTTCCAGCACGGCGAGGTGTTCGTCACCCATGACGGCGCCGAGACCGATCTGGACCTGGGTCACTACGAGCGCTTCATCCGCACCACCGTGACCCAGAACAACAACTTCACCACCGGTCGCATCTACATGGACGTCCTGCGCAAGGAGCGTCGTGGCGACTACCTGGGCGCCACCGTGCAGGTGATCCCGCACATCACCGACGAGATCAAGAGACGCATCATCAAGGGCGCCGGCGATGCCGACGTAGCCCTGGTGGAGATCGGCGGCACCGTCGGTGACATCGAGTCGCAGCCCTTCCTCGAAGCCATCCGCCAGCTGCGGGTGGAGATCGGCGCGCGCCGTGCCATGCTGATGCACCTGACCCTGGTCCCCTACATCGCCACCGCCGGCGAGACCAAGACCAAGCCGACCCAGCATTCGGTCAAGGAACTGCGCTCCATCGGCCTGCAGCCCGATGTGCTGATCTGCCGTTCCGACCACACCGTCGACAGCTCTTCCCGCCGCAAGATCGCGCTCTTCACCAACGTCGAAGAGCGCGCGGTCATCTCCCTGGAAGACGTCGACACCATCTACCGCATTCCCTCCGTGCTGCACGCCCAGGGCCTTGACGAATTCGTCGTCGAGCGCTTCGGCCTGGAGTGCAAGCCGGCCGATCTGTCCGAGTGGGATCGCGTGGTGGACGCCAAGCTCAACCCCGAGCAGGAAGTCACCATCGCCATGGTCGGTAAGTACATGGAGCTGCTCGACGCCTACAAGTCGCTGATCGAGGCCATGACCCACGCCGGTATCCAGAGCCGCACCAAGGTCAACCTGCGCTATATCGACTCCGAGCACATCGAGCAGCAGGGCACCCATCTGCTCAAGGGCGTCGATGCCATCCTGGTGCCCGGCGGCTTCGGCCTGCGCGGCGTGGAAGGCAAGATCGCCACCGTGCAGTACGCCCGCGAGAACAAGATCCCCTACCTGGGCATCTGCCTGGGCATGCAGGTGGCGGTCATCGAATTCGCCCGTAACGTGCTGGGCTGGAAAGACGCCAACTCCACCGAATTCGACAAGGCCAGCGGCCACCCGGTGGTCGGCCTGATCACCGAATGGCAGGATTCCACCGGCGCCACCGAGATCCGTACCGAAGGCTCCGACCTAGGCGGCACCATGCGCCTGGGCGCCCAGGAGTGCCAGCTGATCGGCGGTACCCAGGTGCACGACTGCTATGGCCAGGACGTCATCGTCGAGCGCCACCGTCACCGCTACGAGGTCAACAACAACCTCCTGCCGCAGATCGAGGCCGCCGGCCTGAAGATCTCCGGTCGCTCGGGCGACGGCGCCCTGGTCGAAGTGGTGGAAGCCCCGGATCATCCCTGGTTCGTCGCCTGCCAGTTCCACCCGGAGTTCACCTCCACCCCGCGTGACGGCCATCCGCTGTTCAGCGGCTTCGTCAACGCCGCCCTGCGTTACGCCAAGAAGGATTGATCATGACCGCTCAGAAGATCGTCCGCGTCGGCAGCATCGAGATCGCCAACGACAAGCCCTTCGTGCTGTTCGGCGGCATGAACGTGCTGGAATCTCGCGACCTGGCCATGCAGGTGTGCGAGCAATACGTCAAGGTGACCGAGAAGCTGGGCATCCCCTACGTCTTCAAGGCCAGCTTCGACAAGGCCAACCGCTCCTCCGTGACCAGCTATCGCGGTCCGGGCATGGAAGCCGGCCTGCGCATCTTCGAAGAGCTCAAGGCCACCTTCGGCATGCCGGTGATCACCGACGTCCACGAGCCCTACCAAGCGGCGCCAGTGGCGGCGGTGTGCGACATCATCCAGCTGCCGGCCTTCCTCTCGCGGCAGACCGATCTGGTGGTGGCCATGGCCAAGACCGACGCCGTGATCAACATCAAGAAGGCGCAATTCCTCGCGCCCCAGGAGATGAAGCACATCCTCGCCAAGTGCGAAGAAGCCGGCAACGACCAGCTGATCCTCTGCGAGCGGGGCTCCTCCTTCGGCTACAACAACCTGGTGGTCGACATGCTCGGCTTCGGCATCATGAAGAGCTTCGGCTACCCGGTGTTCTTCGATGTCACCCATGCCCTGCAGATGCCGGGCGGGCGTGCCGATTCCGCCGGCGGCCGCCGCGCCCAGGTCACCGACCTGGCCAAGGCCGGCATGAGCCAGGGCCTGGCCGGTCTGTTCCTCGAAGCCCATCCGGATCCCGAACATGCCAAGTGCGACGGCCCCTGTGCCCTGCGCCTGGACAAGCTGGAGCCCTTCCTGGCCCAGCTCAAGGCGCTGGACGAGCTGGTGAAGTCGTTCACGCCGATCGAAACTGCCTAAGCGGCGGCTGAACCAAAAGGCCCAGGCGCAGCCGAAGGCTGATCCGTCAATGACCGGTAACATGGAGATCGATACAAAAATGGCTAACATCGTCGACATCAAGGGACGTGAGGTCCTGGATTCCCGCGGCAACCCCACCGTTGAAGCGGACGTGATCCTGGACAATGGTATCGTCGGTCGCGCCACCGCGCCGTCCGGCGCGTCCACCGGTTCGCGCGAGGCACTGGAGCTGCGCGACGGCGACAAGAGCCGTTACCTGGGCAAGGGCGTCCTGAAGGCCGTGGGCAACATCAACGGCCCGATCCGTGACCTGCTGCTGGGCAAGGATCCGAGCGACCAGAAGGCCCTGGACCGCGCGATGATCGAGCTGGACGGTACCGACAACAAGGCCAAGCTGGGCGCCAACGCCATCCTGGCCGTGTCCCTGGCGGCCGCCAAGGCCGCTGCCGAAGACCAGGACCTGCCGCTCTACGCCCACATCGCCAACCTGAACGGCACCCCCGGTCAGTACTCCATGCCGGTGCCGATGATGAACATCATCAACGGCGGCGAGCATGCCGACAACAACGTCGACATTCAGGAATTCATGGTCCAGCCGGTCGGCGCCAAGAGCTTTGCCGACGCCCTGCGCGTGGGTGCTGAGATCTTCCATCACCTCAAAGCCGTGCTCAAGGCCCGTGGCCTGAGCACCTCCGTGGGTGACGAAGGCGGCTTCGCGCCGAACCTGGCCTCCAACGCCGACGCCCTGGCCGCCATCGCCGAAGCGGTTAAGAATGCCGGTTACGAGCTGGGCACCGACGTGACCCTGGCTCTGGACTGCGCCTCCAGCGAGTTCTACAAGGACGGCCAGTACGACCTGTCCGGCGAGGGCAAGGCCTTCGACGCCAACGGTTTCGCCGACTACCTGGCCGGGCTGACCGAGCAGTTCCCGATCATCTCCATCGAAGACGGCATGGACGAGTCCGACTGGGCCGGTTGGAAGGCCCTGACCGACAAGATCGGCAGCAAGGTGCAGCTGGTGGGCGACGACCTGTTCGTCACCAACACCAAGATCCTCAAGGAAGGCATCGAGAAGGGCATCGGTAACTCGATCCTGATCAAGTTCAACCAGATCGGCTCCCTGACCGAGACCCTGGAAGCCATCCAGATGGCCAAGGCCGCCGGCTACACCGCGGTGATCTCCCACCGCAGCGGCGAGACCGAAGACTCCACCATCGCCGACCTGGCCGTGGGCACCGCCGCCGGTCAGATCAAGACCGGTTCGCTGTGCCGTTCCGATCGCGTCTCCAAGTACAACCAGCTGCTGCGCATCGAAGAGCAGCTGGGTGCCAAGGCGCCTTACCGCGGTCGTGCCGAGTTCCGCAGCTAAGGGTTGCGCGACCGGGGAGGCGATGACAGAGATCGTCGCCTTCCGCCACGTCCGACGGACCACAGGATAGATGCCCAGTTTACAAGCGTAGAGCCGGGCTTCTATCCTGTTTTCGTCTCTGCCGCCGCCTTTGCGGCATCCGCCGTCCGCGAATCCGTTATCTCCCATGCGAAGTCCCTACTGGCTGTTCCCCTTCCTGCTCCTGCTGCTTGGCGGTCTTCAGTATCGCCTGTGGGTCGGTGATGGCAGCTTCGCCCAGGTGCGTGAACTCAAGCAGCAGATCGCCGACCAGAATGGTGAGAACAAGCGCCTGCTGGAGCGCAACGAGATCCTCGAAGCCGAGGTCGTCGAGCTCAAGAAAGGCATGGAGACCGTCGAGGAGCGTGCCCGCCACGAACTCGGCATGGTCAAACAAGGCGAAACCCTTTTCCTGCAATCCAAATAATGTCCCTTCTGCCTTCCTTCTGGGCGGTCATTCCCGCCGCGGGCGTGGGTGCGCGGATGCGTGCCGACCGACCCAAGCAATACCTCGACCTGTGCGGCCGCAGCCTGCTGGAGCGCACCCTCGACTGTTTTCTCGACCATCCGCGCCTGCGCGGCCTGGCGGTGAGCCTGGCGGCGGAAGATCCCTGGTGGCCGACGCTGGCCTGTGCCCGCGACGCCCGCATCCTGCGCGCCCCGGGCGGTCGTGAGCGCGCCGACTCGGTGCTGGGTGGCCTGCTGCTGCTGAGCGAGCAGGGCGCCAACGATGGCGACTGGGTGCTGGTGCACGATGCTGCCCGGCCCAATCTCTGCCGCGCCGATCTGGATCGGCTACTGGCCGAACTGGCCCAGGACCCGGTGGGTGGTCTCTTGGGCGTGCCGGCGCGGGATACCCTCAAGCGCGTTGGCCGCGATGGCCGGGTGAGCGAAACCGTCGACCGCAGCCAGGTCTGGCTGGCCTATACGCCGCAGATGTTCCGCCTCGGTGCGCTGCGAGACGCCCTGAGCGCCGGTCTGGCCGCGGGCGCCGCCATCACCGACGAGGCCTCGGCCATGGAGTGGGCGGGGCATGCGCCGCGCCTGGTCGAAGGCCGGGCGGACAACATCAAGGTCACCACCCCCGAAGACCTGCAGCGACTGCAAAGTGTCTTCGCCGAGGCCTAGCCCTCAGGCCCGCAGCGGAACCTCGATGAGAAAGCGGAACAGCGCGCCATGCTGTTCCACCGCCTGGCAATCGTAGCCCTGGCGCCGGGTATCTTCCGGAATGCCGTGGATCGACTGGGCGCAATCGGTGATCACCTCCAGGAGATCGCCAGGCTGCAGGGTCTGCAAGGTCTCCAGGGTGGCGATGGCGTTGTAGGGGCAGTGTTCGCCCCGCAGATTAAGCGACAGCGTCGGCGTCTTGGCGAGCGTCATGGACAGGCTTCCGGGAGCGAGTGAAACGGCGGGCGTTGAGTTGCACCAGCAGCAGGCAGAGGGCCAGGCCGGCAAAGGTCAGCAGCAGGCCGCTGCCGGGGCCTGCCTGCTGCAGCAGATTGATCCTGGGATAGGGCAGGGCGAGGGCGCTGCCCAGGCGGTCCCAGTAGACCGCCACCAGGGTCCCGCCGATGACGTTGCCCAGGCCCACCACCCAGAAATGCAGCTGGCCTTCCACCGCGCGGTACATCCAGCCGGTCTCGCAGCCACCGGCGAGGACGATGCCGACGCCAAACAGCAGGCCACCGATCACGGCGTTGGGGCCCATCCAGAAGATCTTTGGCGCCATGCCCAGCTGGATGGCGCCAAAGGTGCCGAGGCAGGCCACCGCCATGCCCAGCAGGATGCCGGTCGCCGCCTGGGTGCGGCCGGTGGTCCAGAGGTCGCGGGCGGCGCTGGTGAAGCAGATCTGCGCCCGCTCGATCAGGCCGCCGAAGACCAGGCCGAAAAGGGTAGCCAGACCCAGTACCAGGGAGACCTCGAAGCGCCAGGCGGCGAAGAGCAGCGCCACCACCAGCACGGCGAGACCCAGCCGCGCCTGGCGACGCGCGCGCCGGGCCAGCTGCCCGGCATCGGGCAGGGTGGCGGCGTGGGCGGTGACCTTCAGCGGAATGCGCAGCCAGGGCAGCAGGGTCAGCTTCACGCCAAGCCAGGCGCCGGCCACCGTGGCCAGCATGAAGGCCCAGGCATGCAGCGAGAACATGGGGATGCCGGTAAAGAAGGCCGCCAGGTTGCAACCCATGGCCAGGCGGGCACCGAAGCCCGCGATGATGCCGCCGACCAGGCCCTGGAGCAGCCGGCGGCGACTAGTGGGCCAGCGCAGGCCGACGTTGCCGGCCCAGAGGGCGCAGGCCAGGGCGCCCAGCAGCATGCCGATGATCATGACGCCATCGATGCGATCCAGGGGCGTGCCCTGCAGGCCGATCAGCCGGAAATAGCTCCAGTCCCTTACCGGGACGCCGAACCAGGCCAGCACATGGCCGCCCCAGCGGGTGAATTCGCCAGTCACGGCCCAGAAGGTTCCGGTCAGGGCGAAGTAGTAGGCCGAGGCGACGCCGAGGGCGATCAGCGTGGGCAGGGGCGCCCAGAAGCGCAGCAGATAGCGCTCGCGAAAGGCGGCTAGGGCAGACATGGTGACAACCTTGGCAGGGGCGGATTGGCGCTGAAGTCTAGTTCAAGCGCCAATCCGGTCCAGCGCAGCGGCTAGTAGCGATAGATGGCCGCCACGCCGGTGCCGCCAGGCATCCGCTCGCGCGGCAGGACCAGCACCTCGCCACCTTGCTGCAGGGCCTGGAAGCTGAGTTCGTCCAGCAGGTCGTCGGCATTGGCGCCCTCCGGCTTGGCGGGGACCAGCAGGCGCCGTTCCAGGTCCAGATAGCCCGGGATATGGCGATCGGCTTCCACCAGCAGGGTGTCGACCCGGGCGTCCAGCAGGGCGCCGCCGATGTCTTCCAGGCGATCCGAGGCCAGCCCCTGGCCATGACGCTGGGCGTAGGTATCCAGCAGGTCGTCGAGTCGCTGTTCCATGCGGGGCGCCATCACCGCCCAGGCCCTGGCACGCAGGGCGTCGTTGTCCAGGGGGCCGGGATCACCGGCGATGCCTTCCGGCAAGAGATGGGGGTTCTGGCTCAGGCGGCGAAAGGCGGCCTGGTGCTCCGGCAGCGCGGCCAGCACCAGGGGTAGGCGAGCGGTGTTGCTGTGCACCCGGGTCAGGGCGCGGTCCAGGGCCAGGAAGTAGCGCTCGCGGTCGGCGTCCTGCTCGTCATGCTTGCTGATGCCGCCGGCGTTGTGCTGCATGGAGTCGCCACGCTCGCCGGCCCGGCTGAAGCCCTGGGGTAGGCCGCGCTGGTTGCCTTCGGTCAGCTCGGTGCCAAGGGCGTCTTCCAGGGTGCGCGGCACCCCTTCGCCCAGCTCCACCTCCACCAGGTTGTCGCGGTTGCCTTCGAACAGGTGCGCCTGATTGCGGGTCAGGCACAGCACCTGATAGCGATCCCGCGCCTGGGCCAGGCGCAGCAGCGGCTGCAGCTGGAAGTGGTGATTGACCCGGGCGGTCTCTTCCAGGGGGTCCAGCACCTTGAGCACCCGGAACTGATCGCGGTCGCGCAGGATGGCCAGGCCGCCGCGCGGGTAGTGCCAGAAATCGGCGTTGTCCACCAGGGTCTGCAGCGGCGCCAGCAGCGCGACGTGATCGGCTTCGGGAAAGCGCTCGACGAGATCCGCTTCCAGCTGCCGCAACAGATTCTTGAAGCGGATGACATTCTGCTCACGCTGCGGAAAGGCGCGCTCGGTGGGCATGTAGAGAGACAGGCATGGTGGGGTCGCCTCCTTCATCCAGGTGGCGAGTGCGTGATGATCGAGGGTGTCGTTCATGGGACCTCCGGCTGCAGGAGTCGCCGTGACGCCACCGGCAGGGCGGGGTCAGGACGACCGACACCCTTTCGAAGGCCGCTCGAAAGACCCGGTTCCTCCGCTGCGCTCAGCTTCCGGATGGGTGGCGAGCGCCGGGGCGCGGGGTGCTCAGGCCCTGTTTGAGGTGTTCCACCAGCAGGCGAATCTTCGGCGAGAGAAAGCGCCGCTGTGGGTAGAGCGCCCAGACCGCGCTGTTGGGCGGCTGGCGATTGTCCAGCAGGGCGCGCAACTCGCCGCGGGCCAGGTGCGGCAGGACATAGTAGTCCGGCAGCTGGCACAGGCCGAAGCCGCGCAGGGCGGCGTCCAGCACCGCCTGACCGCTGTTGCAGCGCCAGGAACCCTGGACCCGGTGCAGCACCTCGCGATCGTTTTCGCGAAAGCTCCAGATATCGCTGGTGCCCACCAGGCAGCGATGGCGCCCGAGTTCCGACAGGGTATGGGGTGCGCCGAAGCGCTCCAGGTAGCTGGGCGCGGCACACAGATAGAGCTCCCGCGGCGCCAGACGGGTCGCTACCAGGCGGGAATCGGCCAGGCGCCCCAGGCGGATGGCCAGGTCGTAGCCTTCGTGCAGGAGATCGACGGTGCGGTTGGTCAGGTCCAGTTCCAGGCTGACCTCGGGATAACGGGCGAGGAAGTCGTTGACCAGGGGCACGACGAAGCGCTCGCCATAGGTCACGGCGCAGGTCATGCGGATCAGCCCCTTGGGCTGGCTGGAGAGATCGCTGACCTCGCGCAGGGCTTCGTCGCGTGCCTCCTGCAGCCGGCGGCAGTGCTGCAGAAAGGTGTGGCCGGCTTCGGTGAGGGCGACGCTGCGGGTGCTGCGATAGAGCAGACGCGCCTGCAGCCGTTCTTCCAGTCGGGCCACCTGCCGGCTCACGTGCGAGGTCGAGGTGCCGAGGCGATCGGCGGCCTGGCCGAAGTGCAGGGTGCTCGCCACGGCGACGAATTCGTCGATGCCCTCCCAGCCCATGATTGTTTCCCAGTGGCAAAAATGAATTCCAGTATGCCCGATTGTTCCAGGAATTCTGGCGTCTAAACTGGTCCTCTCGTTTTTTCGCCCCTCTGGAGTCGACCATGATCAAGTCCCGCGCCGCCGTAGCCTTCGCGCCCAACGAGCCCCTCAAGATCGTCGAAGTGGACGTCGAGCCGCCCAAGGCCGGTGAGGTGCTCATCCGCATCGTCGCCACCGGTGTCTGCCACACCGATGCCTACACCCTCTCGGGTCAGGATTCCGAAGGGGTCTTTCCCTGCATCCTCGGTCACGAGGGCGGTGGCATCGTCGAGGCGGTGGGCGAGGGCGTGACCTCGGTCGCCGTGGGCGATCACGTCATCCCGCTGTACACCGCCGAATGCGGTCAGTGCAAATTCTGCAAATCCGGCAAGACCAACCTGTGCAGCTCGGTACGCGCCACCCAGGGCAAGGGCCTGATGCCCGACGGCACCTCCCGTTTCTCCTACAACGGCGAGCCGATCTACCACTACATGGGCTGCTCCACCTTTTCCGAATACACGGTGCTGCCGGAGGTCTCGGTGGCGAAGATTCCCGAGGAAGCGCCCCTGGAAAAGGTCTGCCTGCTGGGTTGCGGCGTGACCACCGGCATCGGCGCCGTGCTCAACACCGCCAAGGTGGAAGAGGGCGCCACCGTCGCCGTCTTCGGCCTGGGCGGCATCGGCCTGGCCGCCATCATCGGGGCCAAGATGGCCAAGGCCAGCCGCATCATCGCCATCGACATCAATCCGTCCAAGTTCGACATCGCCCGTGAACTGGGTGCCACCGACTTCATCAATCCCAAGGATTACCAGAAGCCGATCCAGGAGGTCATCGTCGAGCTGACCGATGGCGGCGTCGACTACAGCTTCGAGTGCGTCGGCAACGTCAACCTGATGCGTGCAGCGCTGGAGTGCTGCCACAAGGGTTGGGGTGAGTCGGTGATCATCGGGGTGGCCGGGGCCGGCCAGGAAATCAGCACCCGCCCGTTCCAGCTGGTGACCGGTCGCGTCTGGCGCGGCAGCGCCTTCGGCGGCGTCAAGGGCCGCAGCGAGCTGCCCGGCTATGTGCGCAAGGCGCAGAGCGGCGAGATCCCGCTGGACACCTTCATCACCCACACCATGGGCCTGGAGCAGATCAACGAGGCCTTCGAGCTGATGCACGAAGGCAAGAGCATCCGCACCGTCGTCCACTACTGATCGCCAGGCGGGCGCCCAGGGGCGCCCCCTGTCCGGGAGATGACCATGAGTCTCGAACTGCTCTCCAGCAACAAGAGTTTCGGCGGCTGGCACAAGCGCTATCGCCATCGCGCCCGCAGTCTCGACTGCGACATGACCTTCGCCGTCTACCTGCCGCCCCAGGCGGAGGCGCGCAGCGACCTGCCGGTGCTCTACTGGCTGTCGGGGCTGACCTGCACCGACGAGAACTTCATGCAGAAGGCCGGTGCCCAGCGCCTGGCCGCCGAGCTGGGCCTGGTGCTGGTGGCGCCGGACACCAGTCCGCGCGGCGAAGGGGTGCCGGACGACCCCGAAAAAGCCTGGGATTTCGGTCTGGGGGCGGGTTTCTACGTCAACGCCACCCAGCAGCCCTGGGCTCGGCACTACCGCATGCACGACTATGTGGTGGAAGAATTGCCGGCGTTGATCGAGGCCAACTTCCCGGTCTCGGATCGTCGCGGCGTCAGCGGTCACTCCATGGGCGGCCACGGTGCCCTGATCTGCGCCTTGCGGCATCCCGGTCGTTATCGCTCGGTGTCGGCCTTTTCCCCCATCGTCAATCCGCTGGATTGTCCCTGGGGGCACAAGGCGTTCTCCAACTACCTGGGCGAGGACCGCAGCACCTGGGCCGAGTGGGACGCCTGTGCGCTGCTGGAGAAGGCCGAGGAGCGCCTGCCGCTGCTGATTGACCAGGGCGAGCAGGACAGCTTCCTCGCCGAACAGCTCAAGCCCCAGGCGCTGCAGCGCGCGGCGGAAGCCGTGGGCCATCCGCTGGAACTGCGTCTGCAACCGGGGTATGACCACAGCTATTTCTTCGTCGCCAGCTTCATCGACGACCATCTGCGGCATCACGCGGCGGCGCTCACGGCCCCCTGAGGGCGACGGGAGCTGTCCCCAGCCGGTAGAATCGACGCCCTGTCAGTCTCAAGGGCGTCTCTCTTCATGCGCATAGGTCACGGTTTCGACGTTCACGCCTTTGGCGAGGGCGACTTCATCACCCTCGGTGGCATTCGTATTCCCCACCACCATGGCCTGGTCGCCCACTCCGATGGCGACGTGCTGCTGCATGCCCTGGCCGATGCCCTGCTGGGCGCGGCCGCGCTGGGCGACATCGGCAAGCATTTCCCCGATACCGATCCACGCTTCAAGGGCGCCGACAGTCGGGTGCTGCTGCGTCATGTGGTCGGCCTGGTCCGCGAGCAGGGCTGGCAGGTCGGTAACGTCGACGGCACCATCGCCGCCCAGGCGCCCAAGATGGCGCCGCACATCGAAGCCATGCGCCAGGCCATCGCCGAGGATCTGCAGGTCGAGCTGGGTCAGGTCAACGTCAAGGCCACCACCACCGAACGCCTGGGTTTCGTCGGGCGCGAAGAGGGCATCGCCGTGCACGCCGTGGCCCTGCTGCTGCCGCTATGACCGAAGACCAGTTGCTCGGGCCGCGCGCCCATGGCGAGTCCTGCGGCCAGGCGATCCTCAAGGCCAGTGCCGAGGACTTCCAGGTGGACGAGGTGCTGGACATCCCGCTCAGCGGTGATGGCGAGCACCTCTGGCTGTGGGTCGAGAAGCGCGGCCTCAACACCGAGGAAGCGGTGCGCCGCCTGGCGCGCGCCGCCGGGGTGCCGCAGCGGGCGATCAGCTATGCCGGTCTCAAGGATCGCCAGGCCCTGACCCGCCAGTGGTTCAGCCTGCACCTGCCCGGCAAGGCCGACCCGGATCTCGCGGCCGCCTGCGACGAGACGCTGGTGATCCTCCAGCAGGGTCGCCACCGCCGCAAGCTGCAGCGCGGCGCCCATGCCGCCAACGGCTTCCGCCTGCGGCTGACTGGGCTCCAGGCCGATCCGGTGGCGCTGGAGGCGCGGCTGCAGGCCATCGCCGCCGCTGGCGTGCCCAATTATTTCGGTCCGCAGCGCTTCGGCTATCAGGGTGGCAACCTGGCGGACGCCCAGCAGTGCGCCCGCGAGCAGCGCCTGCCCGAGCAACGCAATCGGCGCTCGCGCACCCTGTCCGCCGCGCGCAGCTGGCTGTTCAATCAGGTGCTGGCCGGGCGCATCGCCGACGGCTCCTGGAAGCGGGCGCAGGAGGGCGATCTGCTGGCCTTCACCGACAGCCGCAGCCACTTTCCGGCCACCGCCGCCGATCTGACCGATCCGCGCCTGGCGGCGCTCGATCTGCACCCCACCGGCCCCCTGTGGGGCGCCGGCGAGTCGCCGGTGCAGGGGCCGGCCGCAGACCTGGAGCGGCAGGTCGCAGAGGCCGCCGGAGAGCTGCCCGCCTGGCTGGCCGGTGCCGGCCTCTCGCATGAACGGCGCATCCTGCGCCTCCCCATTGGCGGCCTGACGTGGCATTATCCCGCTCCTGACATTCTGCAACTCGAATTCGTCCTGCCGGCCGGCTGTTTCGCCACCGCAGTGGTTCGCGAGCTGGTAACGCTTGGCGAGGCAGGGCAGACGGAACATCCATGCGACTTCTGATCGCCAACGACGATGGGGTGCTGGCCCCCGGTATCGCCGCGCTGCATGCCGCGCTCTCCGCCCGTGCGGACTACGAGTGCCAGGTAGTCGCGCCGCTCTATGACATGAGCGGTGTGAGCAGTGCCCTGACGCTGGACCGCCCCCTGCATCCGCAGCGCCTGCCCAATGGCTACCTGGGCGTCAACGGCACGCCTACCGATTGCGTTCACCTCGGCCTCAATGGCCTGCTGGAAGAGACGCCGGACATGGTGGTGGCCGGCATCAACCTGGGTGCCAACCTGGGCGACGACGTCCTCTATTCCGGCACCGTGGCCGCGGCCATGGAAGGACGGTTCCTCGATCGGCCGGCGCTGGCCTTCTCGCTGGTGTCGCGCAGTGCCGACAACATGGCGGTGGCGGCCGAGATCGCCGCCCGCATCGTGGCCCTGCACGAACGCTTCGATCTGCCGCCGCGCACCGTGCTCAACGTCAACATCCCGGATCTGCCGCTCGAGCAGATCAAGGGCCTGCAGCTGACCCGCCTGGGGCACCGGGCCCAGGCCAAGCCGCCGGTGCGCGAGATCAATCCGCGCGGCAAGGCCGGTTACTGGATCTCGGTTGCCGGCGATGCGGTGGATGGCGGACCGGGTACCGACTTCCACGCCGTGCTGGAAGGCTATGTCTCGGTGACGCCGCTGCAGTTCGATCGCACCTTCCGCGAGGGCTTCGCCGGCCTGTCGGCGCTGACGGAGCTGCTGGCATGACTCAGGGGCAAGAGCATATGCAAAGACACGGCATCGGCATGACCTCCCAGCGCACCCGGGAGCGGCTCATCCAGCGCCTCTACGAAGAGGGGCTGTCCAACGCCCAGGTGCTGGAGGTGATCCGCCGTACGCCGCGCCACCTGTTCGTCGACGAGGCCCTGGCCCATCGCGCCTACGAAGACACGGCGTTGCCCATCGGCCACAACCAGACCATCTCCCAGCCGTTCATGGTGGCGCGCATGACCGAGCTGCTGCTCGCCGGCGGGCCGCTGGACAAGGTCATGGAGATCGGCACCGGCTCCGGCTACCAGACCGCCATCCTGGCGCAGACCGTGGAGCGGGTGTTTTCCGTGGAGCGTATCCAGTCGCTGCAGGATCGGGCCAAGGAGCGTCTGCTCGAACTCAACCTGCGCAACGTGGTGTTCCGCTGGGGCGATGGCTGGGAAGGCTGGCCGGCACTGGCACCCTACAACGGCATCATCGTCACCGCCGCCGCGCGGGAAGTGCCCCAGGCGCTGCTCGACCAGCTGGCCCCTGGCGGTCGCCTGGTGATCCCGGTAGGCGTCGACGAGGAGCAGAAGCTCCTGCTGATCGTGCGCGAGGCCGAAGGCTTCGTCCGCCACGAACTCAACGCCGTCCGTTTCGTGCCCCTGCTCAACGGACCTCTGGCCCAGTGAGAGACAGGGAACGTTACCCCGGTACCGCGCTCCAAGGCTGCCTGACGGCAGCGGCCGCTTGAGGCCGGCAGGATGGCCGGACGGTAGATGATCAGACTCTGCGGGAGGAACGGGTGAAGGCCCGAGCGCAAGGATTTCCAGGACGAGGGCGTTCAGGCTGGCTGGCGACACTGCTCGTGGCCCTGCTGCTGACGGGTTGTTCGAGCAACGGCTCGCGAGCGCCGGTGGTCGACCGCGGCGATGGCCGCAGCAGCGTGCCCCAGGTCACCTCCGGCCAGTATCGCGTCAAGCGCGGAGACACCCTGTTTTCCATCGCCTCGCGCAACGGCTGGGAATGGCGCGCCCTGGCGGCTCAGAACGGCCTCGCTGCGCCCTATGTCATCCATGTCGGCCAGGTGATCCGCTTCGGCAATGGCGGCAGCGCCACGGGTTCCAGTCGCATCATTCGCCGGCCGGCCACGGGCTCGGCCACCCCTGTCGCTTCCGCGCCGGCACCCGGCAATCCGGTGGCGACCCCGGTACCCATTCCGCCGCCCGTGACCTCCAATCCCACCGCCGCCACGCCGGTGGTGACTCCGAATCTGCCCGCCGCACCGCCGCCGACGCCGGTGACACCGGCCCAGACGCCGACCCGTGACGTCCCCCAATCCGCCGCCGGTTGGGCCTGGCCGACGAAAGGTACGTTGATCAGTCGCTTCTCGGCCAGCAGCAGCCTAAACAAGGGAATAGACATCGCCGGCCAGGAAGGTCAGCCCGTGATGGCCGCCGCCGATGGCACCGTGGTCTATGCGGGAAATGGTCTACGGGGTTATGGTGAACTGGTTATCGTCAAACACAGCGAAACCTACGTCAGTGCCTACGGTCACAATCGTAGGTTGCTGGTTCGGGAAGGTGAGCGTGTCAAGATAGGGCAGACGATTGCCGAGATGGGTTCGACCGGGACCGACCGCGTCAAGCTCCATTTCGAGATTCGCCGTCAGGGCAAGCCGGTGGATCCCTTGCAGTTTTTGCCCAATCGCTGATTCGCTAGGCGCCGACTCGATCCCGCAGCTCTTTGGGGGCGAGTCATGGCGCATCGGCAACGTATCGATACGCCCTGGCTCGAAGCACAGACGAGCAAGGGTTACTCAAGATGATCCAGAACAAACAAGAAACCGAGTACGATCTCGGCGACGATGTCCTGCTTCTCGATTCCAATCCCTTCGGTGAGGAATCCGCCGATACCGCCATGACCAAGGCCCTGTCCGGGCGCGGCAACCAGGTCTTGCGCGGTGCCAAGCTGGCCGACTATGGCCGTGCACTCGACGCCACTCAGCTCTATCTCAACGAAATCGGCTTCTCGCCACTGCTGTCACCGGCAGAAGAGGTGCATTTCGCCCGTCTCGCGCAGCGCGGCGATCCCGCCGGTCGTAAGCGCATGATCGAAAGCAACCTGCGTCTGGTGGTCAAGATCGCCCGGCGCTACATCAACCGTGGTCTGTCGCTGCTCGATCTGATCGAAGAGGGCAACCTGGGCTTGATCCGCGCGGTGGAGAAATTCGATCCCGAGCGGGGCTTCAGATTTTCCACCTATGCCACCTGGTGGATTCGGCAGACCATCGAGCGGGCGATCATGAATCAGACCCGCACCATTCGCCTGCCGATCCATGTGGTCAAGGAGCTCAATCTGCACCTGCGCGCCGCGCGGGAGCTGACCCAGAAGCTCGATCACGAGCCTTCTCCCGAGGAAATTGCCGCTCTGCTGGAAAAGCCGGTGGCGGACGTGAAGCGGGTGATGGGCCTTAACGAGCGGATCAGCTCGGTGGACATGGTCCTCGGCCCCGACTCCGACAAGACCCTGCTCGATACCCTGACCGATGACCGTCCCACCGATCCCTGCGAACTGCTGCAGGATTCGGATCTCAACCAGAGCATCGACCAGTGGCTGCTGGAGTTGCCGGAAAAGCAGCGCGAAGTGGTGATCCGGCGCTTCGGGCTGCGCGGTCATGAAGCCTGCACCCTGGAAGAGGTAGGGCAGGAGATAGGCCTTACCCGTGAGCGGGTCCGGCAGATCCAGGTCGAGGCGCTCAAGCGGTTGCGGGAAATCTTCGAACGTAACGGCCTGTCCAGTGATTCGCTGTTCTGATCGCGCCTAGCTGAATGTCAGCCAAACGGAGCCCGGATTTTTCCGGGCTTTTTTCTGCGTGTTCTTGTAAGCCAGGGCTTACAGCCTGCGTAAGCCTGTATCGCTTGGAGCTGCCAGAAAGCATCGCTTGATCAGCGCGAGAAGACGCCAAGTGCCTGCTACATAACGTTTTTCTGTTTCTGTTCTAAGCGCAAGGCGAGATCGAAAGGCGCACTATGGCAGATTGCCAGCCTGCGGGAGAAGCGTACTATCGGCGCTGTGTCTGGGACGACACGGATCGGCAGGATGCGGATCAGGAACACCTCAGGACGAGGTTCACCAGGATGGTGGCAGGATTACAGGGACAGGGACGAAGGGGGCGGAGCGATCCGCCCCCTTTTTTATTGCCTGGAGATTCCAGGCAAGGCCTAGCGTTCGAGCTGGGGGAGCTTGTTGGGCTTACCATCCCACTCGGCGGCGTCAGGCAGGGCGTCCTTCTTCTCGGTGATGTTCGGCCAGATGTTGGCCAGTTCACTGTTGAGTTCGATGAAGGCTTCCTGGCCGGCCGGCACCTCGTCTTCCGAGAAGATCGCCTGGGCTGGGCATTCGGGTTCGCACAGGGCGCAGTCGATGCACTCGTCCGGGTGGATCACCAGGAAGTTGGGGCCTTCGTAGAAGCAGTCCACCGGGCAGACTTCCACGCAGTCGGTATATTTGCATTTGATGCAGTTGTCAGTGACGACGAAGGTCATCTGCTCGTTCTCCTCAGGCTAAGGCGGCGGATTCTAGCAGCATTGCCGGAACCCTCGTATCCGTTAACTCAGATACGCTTTTTCCATTCGTAGATAAGCTCCAGGGCCCGTCTGGGTGTGATGTCGTCCGGCTGCAGGCGTTCCAGTTCCTCGATGAGAGGATGGGCGGCGCTGGCGAACAGATCGGCCTGTAGCGGACGATCCTTGGCTGGCGCGCTTACCGGCAGCGGCGTACCCACCTCACCGTTGAAACTGGCCGCTTCCAGGCGGGCGAGATGCTCGCGCGCGCGCAGGATGACGTCTTCCGGTACTCCGGCCAGCTGCGCCACGGCCAAGCCGTAGCTCTGGCTGGCCGGGCCGGGCAGCACATGGTGCAGAAAGACGATGCGGTCATTGTGCTCGGTGGCGTTGAGGTGGACGTTGGCCACGCTCGGCTGGCCGTCCGGCAGCACGGTCAGCTCGAAGTAGTGGGTGGCGAACAGCGTCCAGGCGCGCAGTCGCGCCAGTTGCTCGGCGGCGGCCCAGGCCAGCGACAGGCCGTCGAAGGTGCTGGTGCCGCGACCGACCTCGTCCATCAGCACCAGGCTGTGTTCGCTAGCGTTGTGCAGGATGTTGGCGGTCTCGCTCATCTCCACCATGAAGGTGGAACGGCCGCCGGCCAGGTCGTCGCTGGAACCGATGCGGGTAAAGATGCGATCCACCAGCGACAGCTCGCAACTGGCCGCCGGGACGAAGCTGCCGACATGGGCCAGGAGCACGATCAGCGCGGTCTGGCGCATGTAGGTGGACTTGCCGCCCATGTTCGGACCGGTGATCACCAGCATGCGGGTGTCGTTGTCCAGGGTGACGTCGTTGGCGACGAAGGGCGTTTCCAGCACCTGTTCCACCACCGGGTGGCGCCCCTGGCCGATCTTCAGGCAGGGCTCCTCGACGAAGCGCGGCTTGTTCAGGTCCAGGTTGAGAGCGCGCTCGGCGAAGTTGGCCAGGACGTCCAGTTCGGCCAGGGCGGCGGCGCTGTCCTGCAACGGCGCCAGGTGGCCGATGAGCTCGTCGAGCAGGGCTTCGTAGAGCGCCTTCTCGCGGGCCAGGGCGCGGCTTTGCGCCGACAGCGCCTTGTCTTCGAAGGCCTTCAGCTCCGGGGTGATGAAGCGCTCGGCGCCCTTGAGGGTCTGGCGGCGGATGTAGTCGGCCGGGGCCGATTCGGCCTGGCGGCTGGGGATCTCGATGAAGTAGCCGTGGACGCGGTTGTAGCCGACCTTGAGGCCCTGCAGGCCGGTGCGGGCCTTTTCCCGGGCCTCCAGGTCCATGAGGAACTGGCCGGCGTTCTCGCTCAGGGTCTGCAACTCGTCCAGCTCGCTGTCGTAGCCGCGCTTGATGACGCCGCCATCGCGGATCACCGCGGGCGGGTTGTCGATGATGGCGCGGGCCAGGGTGGCGGCCAGCTCCGGATAGGTCTGGATGCTCCGGGCCAGGTCGAGCAGGTGCGGGGCGATCATCTGCGTCAGCCCGTCCTGCAGCATTGGCAACGCGGCCAGGGCATCGCGCAGGCGGGCGAGATCGCGCGGGCGGGCGTTGCGCAGGCCGATGCGGGCGAGGATGCGTTCCAGGTCGCCGATGTCCTTGAGCTGCGGTTGCAGCGTCTCGAAGCGATAGCCTTCCAGCAGGCAGGTGATGGCGTCCTGGCGGGCTTCGATGATGGCGCGATTGCGCAACGGGCGATTCAGCCAGCGGGTCAGCAGGCGACTGCCCATGGCGGTCTGGCAGCGGTCCACCACCGACTGCAGGGTGTTGTCGCGACCGCCGGCCAGGTTGACGTCCAGTTCCAGGTTGCGGCGGCTGGCGCCGTCGAGGATGACCGTGTCGTCCAGGCGCTCGTGGCGGAGGCTGCGCAGGTGCGGCAGGGCGGTACGCTGGGTTTCCTTGGCGTAGGCCAGCAGGCAGCCGGCGGCGCCGAGGGCCAGGCCCAGCTTGTCGCAACCGAAGCCCTTGAGGTCACCGGTGCCGAATTGCTGGCAGAGGCTCTTGAGCGCCGAATCGCAGTCGAAATCCCAGGGCGCCCGGCGACGTACTCCGCGGCGCTTCTCGGCGGGCAGGCCGGCGGGCCAGTCGTCGGGGATCAGCAGCTCGGCGGGATTGAGACGGTCCAGCTCCGCCAGCAGGGTTTCCCAGCCGGCCAGTTCCTGCACGGTGAAGCGACCGCTGGCGATGTCCAGTACGGCCAGGCCGAACAGGCGTTCGTCGCCCAGCACGGCGGTCAGCAGGTTGTCGCGGCGCTCGTCGAGCAGCGCCTCGTCGCTGACCGTACCCGGGGTGATGATGCGCACCACCTGGCGTTCCACCGGGCCCTTGCTGGTGGCCGGGTCGCCGATCTGCTCGCAGATCACCACGGATTCGCCGAGCTTGACCAGCTTGGCCAGGTAGCCTTCGGCGGAATGGAAGGGGATGCCGGCCATGGGGATGGACTTGCCGGCCGAGGCGCCACGAGCGGTCAGGGTGATGTCGAGCAACTTGGCGGCACGCCGGGCGTCGTCATAGAACAGCTCGTAGAAATCGCCCATGCGATAGAACAGCAGCTGTTCGGGATGCTGATGCTTGATCTTGAGGTACTGCTGCATCATGGGCGTGTGCGCGGAGAGGTCGCTCATGCGGGTGTTTCGATCCGGTTGCCTGTGGATAGCCGCTTATTGTCCATCAACTGGCGGCGTTTGTCGGCCCCGCTCGGCTCAGGGCAGCGGCATCAGGCCTGCGGTCGTTGTTCGCGGGCAGCCAGCAGCAGATCGATCTGGGTCATGAGCCTTTCCAGGGTAAAGGGCTTGGCCAGCACCTCGACGCCGGGGACCGGCAGGGGCTGACCGGGCAGGTCCGCCTCGGCGTAGCCGGTAATCAGCAGGGTCATCAGGCCGGGGCGGCGTTCACGGGCCAGGGCGGCGAGCTGGCAGCCGCTCAGCCCGCCTGGCAGGCCGACATCGGCGATCAGCAAATCCAGCGGCGTATCCGATTCCAGCACCTGCAGGGCGGTGGCGGCATCGGTCGCCTCCAGGGTGCGGATACGGTGTTCGCGCAGGGCCTCGTCCACGAGCGTCCGCACCAGGGGTTCGTCGTCCACCACCAGTACCGTCATGCCAGTGGGATAGCGCAATGGTGAGGTGCGCAGCGTCTCGATCGACGGCGGCGGGGCGTCCACCAGGCGCGGCAGATAGAGGGTGACGGTGGTGCCCCGCTCGGGTGCCGAGACGATATGGGCGACGCCGCCGGACTGTTTGGCGAAGCCATAGATCATCGACAGACCAAGGCCGGTGCCCATGCCCACCGGCTTGGTGGTGAAGAAGGGATCGAAGGCGCGCGCCAGAACCTCGGGCGGCATGCCGGTACCGGTATCGAGCACCGCCAGGGTCACATAGTCGCCAGGCGGCAATTCCAGGGCGGCAGCCTGGGCGTCGTTGAGCCGGCGATTGGCGGTGACGATGCGCAGCGTCCCGCCCTCGGGCATGGCATCCAGAGCGTTGATGCACAGGTTGAGCAGGGCGTTCTCCAGCTGGTGGGGATCGCACAGGGTGGGATTCAAGGCCTCGGCCAGTTCGATGTGGATCTCGACCTGGGGACCGACCGAGCGGCGGATCAGTTCTTCCATGCCCAGCACCAGGGCGTTGGTCTGGGTGGCGGTGGGGTCCAGCGCCTGGCGGCGGGAAAAGGCGAGCAGGCGGTGAGTCAGGGCCGCGGCGCGTTCGGCGGCGCCCTTGGCGCCCGTGGCATAGCGTTCGAGATCGGTGTAGCGGCCCTGGGCGAGTCTCAGGCTGAGCATGTCGAGACTGCCGATCACGCCGGTCAGCAGGTTGTTGAAGTCATGGGCGATGCCGCCGGTCAGCTGGCCCACGGCCTCCATCTTCTGACTCTGGCGCAACTGTTCCTCGGTCTGGCGCAGGGCTTCCTGCTGCTCGCGGATGGCCGTCACCTCGCGTACCGCGGAATAGATGAGGCCATCCTGCAAGACCGAATTCCACGACAGCCAGCGATAGCCGCCTTCGCGATGCCGATAGCGATTCTCGAAGCCGAACACCGGTTCGCCAAGCGTCAGGCGTTCCAGCGCCGCCTCGGTGCGGGCGCGATCCTCGACGTGGACGAAGGCCATGAAGGGTTCGTGGCGCAGCTGCTCTGCACTCCAGCCCAGGGTGCTGGTCCAGGCCGGATTGAGGTCCAGCAGCTGGCCTTCTAGGGTAGCCGTGCAGAGCAGGTCGGGGCTGGCCTGCCAGATCAGGTCACGCTGCCGGGTGCGCAGGGCCACTTCTTCGCCGAGATTGCCGGCGAAGCGATGGAGGGACTCCAGGCTACGGCGCTGGGCCGCGCAGACCATGGCCATGATGACGTTGACCAGCACGAACAGCGCATGGGACACCCAGCGTTCGGAGAACAACGCGAAATAGGCCGGGGCCTTGACGAAGAGGGTCTCGGCCAGCAGTACCGACAGCAGGGTGGCGAAGATCCCGGGACCGAGGCCGAACCAGAAGGCCCCGGCCATGATGAAGGGAATGAACAGCAGATAGGGCAGGCTGTCGATCCCCAGGCTCAGGCGAATGCCGGCCGCGACGGCGATGAGCAGGGCCGCGCCCAGATAGCGCAAGGGGGCGGGGGCGTCCCGCGGGGCCAGCTTGAGCAACCGGCCGAGCAGGATGTAAGGGGCGATGGGCACTGGCGCTAGACCTCGGGACGCGGGTCCGTCACGGTAGCGAAAGGCTGCACGAGCGGCAGGCCGATCAGGTGCCCTCGTGTCGCTCGAATTCCTCGACGGCACGCGCTACCTCGGCATTGTCCGCCGCCGTGCTGCGGGCCTGGCGCTCGAAGGCGGTGGCCAGTTCGTTGACCAGCTGCAGCAGGCGCGGGATGTCGCCGCTGCGCTCGGCATCGGCGGCCTGCTCGCGCACGCGGTTGACGAAGGCTTGGGGATCGTCGAAGGCGGTCATGGGGCGTTCTCCGTGGGGATGATACTTGTCTGACCACAAATGACGGCCAAGGCTCACTCGCGCCGCTGCCAGACCTCGGGATTCACCAGATTCGCCGGTCGTTGACCGCCCAGGGCGGCCAGCAGATTGTCCACCGCGCAGCGGGCCATGGCTTCACGCGTCTCCCGGGTCGCCGAGCCCAGGTGCGGCGTAGGCACCACGTTGGGCAGTTGCAGCAGGGGCGAGTCCGCTGCCACGGGTTCCTGATCGAAGACATCCAGGCCGGCGCCGCGCAGGCGGCCTTCCTGCAAGGCCGTAATCAGCGCGGCCTCGTCGATCACCGGTCCGCGCGAGACGTTGATCAGGATGGCGTGGGCCGGTAGCCGCGCGAGCTCGGCGGCGCCCAGCAGGTGATGGGTCTCCTCGCTCAGGGGCACGGTGACGCAGAGGAAGTCGCAGCTCGCCAGCAACTCGGGCAGCGGCAGGAAGCGCGCGCCGAAGCGCTCGTCCACCTCGGGCTTGGCGGCGTGGGCGGTGTAGTTGACCTGCATGCCGAAACCCAGGTGGGCGCGGCGGGCGATGGCCTGGCCGATGCGGCCCATGCCCACCAGCCCCAGGGTCTTGCCATGGACGTCGCAGCCGAAGTGCGCCTCGCCCAGACTGGCCCGCCACTGGCCGGCGCGCACCCAATCGGCCAGCTCGACGATGCGCCGCGCGGTGGCGAGCAGCAGGGCGAAGGCGGCGTCGGCCACGCTCTCGGTCAGGACATCCGGGGTGTTGCAGAGCAGGATGCCGCGCCGCTGCAGATAGGGCAGGTCATAGCTGTCGAAGCCGACCGAGACGCTGGCGATGGCTTCCAGCCGGGGCGCCACGTCCAGCAACTCGGGCGTCAGCTTGAAGCTGGAGCCGAGCAGGCCCTGGGCCTCGGGCAGACGCTCGCGCAGCCGGGCTTCGCCGCCCGGCGCCTTGACGTCGACGTATTCCAGGTCGAAGGCCTCTTCCAGGCGCGCGGTGAGCGCCTGGGACAGGGCCTTGTAGTGGATCACCTTCTTTTTCATGGACAGCGTTTCCTCTAGTGACTGGCGGCGGGCTTGAGCGCCGCGGCGCGGGTGACCGGCTCCTGGCGCAGCAGCAGGGTCAGGACCACGGCCACCAGCAGGGCGCCGCCCATGAAGCCGAAAGACGCCCCGGGACCGCCGGTCACGCCATTGAGATAGCCCACCAGGTAGGAGCCGGCAAAGGAGCCCAGGGCACCCATGCTGTTGATCAGCGCCATGGCGCCACCGGCGACGTTGCCGGGCAGGATTTCCGGGACGATGGCGAAGAAGGGGCCATAGGGGGCGTACATGCAGGCACCGGCCACCACCAGCAGGGCATAGGACCACCAGAAGTGCTGGGTGCCGAGGGCGAAGGAGCCGAGGAAGGCCAGGGCGGCGATCAGCAGCGGCGGCCAGACGAACAGCTTGCGATTCTGCAGGCGATCCGACGCCCAGGACACGCCGACCATGGCCAGCACGGCGGCGAGGTAGGGCAGCGAAGACAGCCAGCCGGCCTGGACGATGTCCAGTTGGGCACCCTTGCGCAGGATCGAGGGCAGCCAGATGACGAAGCCATAGACGCCGATGCTCCAGCAGAAATACTGCAGCGACAGCAGGATGACCTTGGGCGAGCGGAAGGCTTCGGCGTAGTTCTTGACCGGCTTCATGCCCTGCTGCTCGGCCTTCAGGGCCTCTTCCAGGCGGGCCTTTTCGGCCTGATCGAGCCACTTGGCGTCCTTGGGCCGCTCGTCGGCGATCCGCCACCAGATAAAGGCCCAGATCACCGCCGGCAGGCCTTCGATGATGAACATCCAGCGCCAGTCCAGGGCATGGATCAGATAACCCGAGACCACCGACATCCAGAGGATGGTCACCGGATTGCCTAGGATCAGAAAGGTGTTGGCCCGGGAGCGCTCGCGCTTGGTGAACCAGTGGCAGAGATAGACCAGCATCGCCGGCATCACTGCCGCCTCCACCACACCGAGCAGGAAGCGGATGGCGATCAGCAGGGTGACGTTGGGCACCATGCCGGTCAGGGTCGCCAGGCCGCCCCAGCCGATCAGGCTCCAGAAGATCAGCCGCTTGACGCTGCGCTTCTCGGCGTAGATGGCGCCAGGCACCTGGAAGAAGAAGTAGCCGAGAAAGAACAGTGCGCCGAGCAGCGACGACATCGCCGGAGTGATGCCCAGGTCGTCGGCCATGCCCGAGGCGGCCGCGAAGCCATAGTTGGCTCGATCGAGATAGGCCAGGCTGTAGGTGATGAAGACCACCGGCATCAGATACCACCAGCGGCGTGGAGCGAGAGAAGAGGCGTTCATGGGGTCACCTGCTTGATTGTTCTTGTAGGGGTGTAGATCAGGGTAGTTCGTGACGGTAGGGCAGTCCTTCCATGTCGCCGACCACCTGCACGGCGCGGGCGCCGATCCAGTTGCCACGGGCGACGGCGGTAGCGACGTCGAGACCGTCGAGCAGGGCGCTTACGAAGCCGGTGGCGAAGCCATCGCCGGCGCCGACGGTGTCGACCACTTCGGCCACGGGCACACCGGGGACCTCGCCCTCGGCGTCGGGCGTGCGCCAGTAGCCGCCCTCGGGGCCGAGCTTGATGGCCACGGCCTTGGCGCCACGGTCGAGGTAGAAGGCGGCGATGTCCGCCGGGGTGTCGTAGCCGGTCAGCAGGCGGCCCTCGGCCAGGCCGGGCAGCACCCAGTCGGCCAGGGCGGCGAGGTCGTTAAGTTCACGGCGCATCTGGTCTTCGCTGTCCCACAGCGACGGCCGCAGATTGGGATCGAAGGAGATGCTGCGGCCGGCGTCGCGCATGGCCTGCAGCAGGTGCCGGCTGAAGGCGCGGGCGCTGGGCGACAGCGCTGGCGGGATACCGGTGGCATGCAGGTGACGCGCCTGGAGCAGGCTGGGGTCGAAGTCTTCCTCGATGTTGAGGTGGCTGGCCGCCGAGCCGCGGCGGAAGTACTCGACCACCGGATCGCTGCCATCGGTGGCGCGAGACTTGAGCTGAAAGCCGGTGGGGTGCCGGGGATCGATCCTGAGGCGGCGGCAGTCCAGCCCCTCGGCTTCGAGGCTGGCGCGCACGAAGCGGCCAAAGGAGTCATCGCCGACCCGCGACAGCCAGGTGACCTTGAAGCCCAGGCGGCTCAGGCCGATGGCCACGTTGTTGTCGGCGCCGGCGATGCGCTTGCCGAACTGGCCGACCGTGGCCAGCTCGCCCGGCGTCTCGGCGACGAACATGGTCATGGTTTCGCCAAAGGCGAGGATGTCGATGTCAGCCATGCCGGCGCGCCTCCTGAACCTGGGCATCCAGGGTGCGCAACGCCGCCACCTGGCGACGGGTCTCGGCCAGCAGATCCGCACCCATCAGGGGAAATTCGATGGCCCGCCGCAGGCCGCTGGGGAAGTGCGTCATCAGCCCCTGCCAGGCCAGCAGGTCCGCGGCCTCCGGCGGCACCGCATGCAGGCCGCCGGCACGCCGGCGCACCGCCTTGCAATGCAGGTAACGGACGTCCGGGCCGAGCAGGCGGGCGGCCTGCAGCGGGTCTTCGTCCTGCCAGCGCCAGTTGCCGACATCGAAGGTCAGTCCCACCGGCAGCTGCGCTGCCCGCGCCGCCTGGATGAAGGCGCGCAGCGGTTCGATCCGACCACCCTGGGCGGTCTGGTCGTTTTCCACCAGCAGTTGAGGGCCCGCGTCGGTCAGCAGGGGGGCGAGCGCCGCCAGATCGGCTGCGGCGCGATAGTGCCCGAGGGACACCTTGAGCGTGTCGGCGCCCAGCAGGCGGGCCTCGGCGAGGGCGGCGGGGAGGCGCGGCGAGAGCGCGGCGTCGGTTTCGGGCCAGAGCTCCAGGGGGACGGAATAGACGCAGCCCAGGCCGGCGGCCCGGATGGCGGCGCCCAGGGCCGCGAAGTCGGGGGCCTCGGTAAAGAGTTCGGCGCGGATCTCCACATGGGAGGCTCCCGCAGCGGCGATCAGATCGAGCCAGGCGGCCTGACCCTGGGCTCGGACCCCGTCGGCGCCAAAGGCCGAGGTGGTGATGGCGATCTCCGGTGGCATTGTTGTTCTCCTGAAACCGGTTTCAAAGAAAGACGGGCAAAAAGACGAAAGGTGCCCCTAGGTTCTGGCGCGAGTCGACTGGCGGATACGCAACTCCGCGCCGAAGGTCTGCTGCACCGGAGCGCTGCGATCGCCGTCGATACGCCGCTGCAGGCGCTCGAAGGCGGCCACGCCCAGGGCATGGGTCGGTTGGGCCAGGGCGCTGATACCGCCGCCCACCAGGGGAAACCAATCCAGATCATCCAGGGCCAACAGACCGAAGCGCTCGAACAGGGGCTCGCCCAGGGCCTGCAGCGCCAGGGTGGTGGCCAGTGTCGCCACGCCGTTGGCGGTGAGCAGCGCCTTGGGACCGGGACCGGGAGCGGCGAGGAAGGTGGCGAGGGCGGTCTGCAGCGCCAGGGCATCGTCAGCCTGGGCGCAATGGGTACCACGGCAGCCGGGGTGTTCGGCCAGTGCCGTGTCGAAGGCCGTCAGGCGCTGGCGACGGGAGCTGGTGCCGTCCAGGGGTTCGCTGACCAGCAGCAGGTCGCGATAGCCCTGGCGTTGCAGGTGGGCGACCCCGGTGGCGATGGCCTGGTGGTTGTCGAGGCCGACCAGATCGGCCTCGACGCCGGGCAGTTCGCGGTCCAGCAGCACCAGCGGCAGACGGCTGCCCAGCTGGCGCAGGTCGGCGGCGTGCTGGCCGAAGGTGTTCACGATCAGGCCTTCGATGCTGTAGGACTGCAGCGCGGCCAGTTGCTGGCGCTCCTGGCGGGCGTCCTGATCCGTATTGCAGATCAGCAGCGAATAGCCCTGCTGGCGGCAGGCGGTTTCGACGCCATGCATGACCGCGGTGGAGTAGGGGTTGAGCAGGTCGGCCACCAGCATGCCGATCAGGCGACTGCGACCGCGCTTGAGGCCGCGGGCCATCTGGTTGGGCTGGAAATCGAGGGCGACCACGGCCTGCTCGATGCGCGCGGCGAGGGAGTCGGACAGCAGGCGGCGATCACCGCTGATGTAGCGGGACACGCTGGCCTTGGACACGCCGGCGGCGGCGGCCACTTCGGCGATGGTCGCACGGGTGGCGCGCGGACCGGGGAGGTAGACATCGTTCATGGCGTACCGCTGTTAGGTTTTTGTAGGTGCCTGAAACCGGTTTCAGTAAATCTTTTCTCACGCGCGGCGGCAAGCCGGTCTAAGGTGCAGGCCGACCAGTGGTCGCCGCAGCCACTCGCTTGCCGCGGTCACCTTCTAAGTCTCTTTGCACAGGAAGCTTTCGATGGACCTCCTCGACAGCCTGGCCCAACGCCTGGGTGAAGCCCTGCAGGCGGCCGGCGCCCAGGTCACCACCGCCGAATCCTGCACCGGTGGCGGTATCGCCGAAGCCATTACCCGCATCGCCGGCAGCTCCGCCTGGTTCGAGGCCGGCTTCGTTACCTATTCCAACCGCCAGAAGACCTTGCAGCTGGACGTGCCCGAGGCCCTGTTCGAGCAGGTCGGAGCGGTCAGCGAAGAGGTGGTGACGGCCATGGCGCTGGGTGCGCAACAGCGCGCCGGGGCGCGCTTCGCCGTTGCGGTGAGCGGGATCGCCGGGCCGGGTGGCGCGGTGCCGGGCAAGCCGGTCGGCACCGTCTGGCTGGCCTGGCGCGACGGCGAGAAATTGCGCACTGAACGGCAGGTCTTTGCCGGCGATCGCGCCGCCGTCCGCCAGCAGACCCAGGTCCGCGCGCTGGAGGTTTTATTGGCGTTTCTGACCGAGGAAAAAGGCCCTCAGGTGTAGCAACCAGGGGGCGACTATGGTTTAATACTGTTCACTTATACAGGTATCCACGGCCGTCTGGCCCTTCTTTCTCCGAGAGGAATCTAATGGACGACAACAAAAAGCGTGCCCTGGCCGCGGCCTTGGGACAGATTGAAAAGCAATTCGGCAAGGGCACCGTGATGCGCATGGGCGATCACGATCGCCAGGCCATTCCGGCGATTTCCACCGGCTCCCTGGGTCTCGACATCGCCCTCGGCATCGGCGGTCTGCCCAAGGGCCGTATCGTCGAAATCTACGGTCCCGAGTCCTCGGGCAAGACCACCCTGACCCTGTCGGTCATCGCTCAGGCCCAGAAGCAGGGCGCCACCTGCGCCTTCGTCGACGCCGAACACGCGCTGGACCCGGACTACGCCGGCAAGCTGGGCGTCAACGTCGACGACCTGCTGGTGTCCCAGCCGGATACCGGCGAACAGGCCCTGGAAATCACCGACATGCTGGTGCGCTCCAACGCGGTTGACGTCATCATCGTCGACTCCGTGGCCGCCCTGGTGCCCAAGGCCGAGATCGAAGGCGAGATGGGTGACATGCACGTGGGTCTGCAGGCGCGTCTGATGTCCCAGGCGCTGCGCAAGATCACCGGCAACATCAAGAACGCCAACTGCCTGGTCATCTTCATCAACCAGATCCGCATGAAGATCGGTGTGATGTTCGGCAACCCCGAGACCACCACCGGCGGTAACGCCCTGAAGTTCTACTCCTCGGTCCGTCTCGACATCCGCCGCATCGGCGCGGTGAAGGAAGGCGACGAGGTGATCGGCAGCGAAACCCGTGTCAAGGTGGTCAAGAACAAGGTGGCACCGCCGTTCCGCCAGGCCGAGTTCCAGATCCTCTACGGCAAGGGTATCTACCTGAACGGCGAGATCATTGATCTGGGCGTGCAACTGGGTCTGATCGAGAAGTCGGGCGCCTGGTACAGCTACCAGGGCAGCAAGATCGGCCAGGGCAAGGGCAACGCCGCCAAGTTCCTGGAAGACAACCCCGAGATCAAGGGCGCCGTGGACAAGGCGATCCGCGAGAAGCTGCTGAGCCAGCCGACCAATCAGAAGGCCGAAGTGGCCGCTGAAGAAGACGCTGACGTCGATTTCTGATCGCCGGCCAGTGCTCTAGACGACCCCCGCCCCGTGCGGGGGTTTTCGCATAAGGAGGATCACCCTTGGGCAATCCACTGGATACCACCGCTGCCATCCGTTTCGCCGCCATGGACCTCCTGGCGCGTCGCGAGCATGGCCGTGAAGAGCTGTCGCGCAAACTGCGGCGGCGCGGGGCCGAGGAAAGCCTGCTCGGTCCGGTGCTGGATCGCCTGGCCGAGGATGGCCTGCTCGACGAAAGTCGCTATCTGGAGAGCTATATCGCCAGCCGTGCCCGTTCCGGTTACGGCCCCATGCGGATCCGCGAAGAACTGGGCCAGCGTGGCCTGAAAAGAGAGCAGGTGGAAACGGCCCTGCGCGAAGCGGATGTGGACTGGCAGGCGCAGCTGGAAGAGGTGTGGCGCCGGAAATTCGGTACACCGCCTGCCGACGCCAAGGAGCGCGCCAAGCAGGGCCGCTTCCTGGCCTACCGAGGTTATGCCATGGACGGGATCAATCGGGTGCTGAGCCGGCGGTAATGGGCGTGGCTTGCGGTGTTGGGCTCCGCTGCGCTCAGCGCCAGCCTGCAGGTCCACTCCGCCCGCGGTGAGCGACTGATTGCGGAAAACGGCTAACCCCCTCTCCCTGAGGGAGAGGGTTGGGGTGAGGGCGCGCGTCGCGGTGATGCCGAAGGGAAAGGGAGTCGCCATTTCCCGTGCTTTTGCCTGGAACGACTCGAGCTCAGCGCCATCGCGGCCATGGGCCGCTCCTACCCTCAACTCAGCGTCCGTAGGAGCGGCCCATGGCCGCGATGTCAGCAATCAACCTCGGTCGCGCAGGTTTGCCCTGAGCAGAGTGCAGCCCAACATCGGTTCTGGTGTTGGAGAGCGTTGGGCTTCGCTGCGCTCAACCCAACCTAGGTGGCTGCCCAATGCTCTGGTCGATTGAGTTCGTCCACCAGTTCGCGCAGACGGCCATAGTGACGGCCGTGGAAGTCGAAGGTGAGGCGTGTCAGGTGGGCGAACTCGGCTTCGTCGGCCTCGCCTTCGCCCGGGGCCAGTAGGGTGAAGCCCGGGGTGCGGCAGAGGTCGGCGAAATCCGCGGCCAGCTGCTCCAGGCAGGCAGGGGTCACGGCGTGCTTGAGACGGATATGCAGCAGGCCGTCACGCCGGCGGGTGGAGTGGTAGTTGTCGTAGAAGTGCTCGATCTCGGCTGCCGCGGCTTCCGGCGAACGCACCAGGCGCACCAGCTTGAGATCGGCGGGGAGGATGTAGCCTTCTTCCAGCAGATTGCGCTGCAGATAGGCCAGGGTGTCGTCCCAGAAATGGCCGTCGGGGGTGTCCAGCAGGACCAGCGGCACCAGGGGGCTCTTGCCGGTCTGGATCAGGGTGAGCACCTCGAAGGTCTCGTCCAGGGTGCCGAAGCCGCCGGGGCAGAGCACCAGGGCATCCGCCTCCTTCAAAAAGAACAGCTTGCGCACATAGAAGAAGTGAAAGGACAGCAGGTGATCCGTGCCTTCGATGGTCGGATTGGCGCGCTGTTCGAAGGGCAGGGTGATGTTGAAGCCGAGGCTGGCTTCCGGCCCCGCGCCCTCGTGGGCAGCGCCCATGATGCCGGCGCCACCGCCGGTGATGACCATCATGTCGCGGCGGGCCAGGGCGCTGCCCAGCTCTCGGGCGAGGGTATAGAGGCCGTGATCGATGCGGGTCCGCGCCGAGCCGAACACCGTGACCTTGCGCCGCCGGCGAAAGCGCTCCAGGGTGCGGAAGGCCTGCTCCAGCTCCTTGAGCGTCTGCAGCATGATCTTGGCGTCCCAGCGCGCCGGATTGGTCTGCGCCATGCGCACCACCGTCACCAGCATCTCGCGGTAGAGGCCGAGATTAGGACTGCCGCCCGGCAGGGCGTGCGCCAGCAATTCGTCGATGCGCTGACCGAGGTCGGCGGCGCTGGGCTCCACATGGCGGGCCAGGTAGCTGTCGTCGCTGTCCTCGGTCATGGCCGCGGTCTCCGCTTACTTGCCCAGGCCGCAGTCGGCGGCCTGGAAGCGCTCGACCATGACCGGCTTGTTGGTCTGGTATTCGGTGAAGTCATAGACCAGGGTGGCGCCGCGGGCCAGCAACTGGCGATAGCCGTTGTTCTGGCAGACGCTCTCGGCGAGCTGCACCCGCACCGTGGCCGGATTCTCTCGCATGCGGGCGGCATGGGCCGGGCGGACGCTGAGGTTGTTGATCAGCTGCTTGCCCTGCACGGTGTAGCCGCGGTCGAGGATGTCTTCGTTGATGGCGCGGGGCGTGCCCTGGCTGCTTTCGGTAGCCACCTTGCGCAGCATCTGGTTGAGCTCGTGGTCCTTGAGCGACTCGGCCGCCTGGACGGTGAAGGGCAGGGCGAGGGTCAGGGCGAGCAAAGCAAAACGAGGCATCGTGTTCTCCAGCATAGAGGAGCCCGTTTCGACCGTGGTCGCGGGCGGGGGTTCGCAAGGCGTCTGCGCAGGGTAACCTGCCTGGCCGCCGCGGGCATCCCGATCGCTCTGGTAAACTGCGCTTTTGCCCGCGAGCCCGGCATGACCCCGATCAGCGACACCCCTCTGCATGCCGTGGCCCGTTTGCGCCAGGAGCGCCTGGCGCGCAGCATCAAACCCTTCATCGCTCGTGGCTCGCGCATGGCGCGCTGCCCGAATTGCCGCCTGGCGCCCAGCCACTGCCTCTGCGACCTGCGTCCCCTGCGCCAGACCCAGGCCGGCATGTGCCTGCTGATGCACGACGTCGAGCCGCTCAAGCCGAGCAACACCGGCTGGCTGATCGCCGACGTGGTGGCCGACACCCACGCCTTCGGCTGGAGTCGCACGGCGGTGGATCCGGCGCTGCCGGATTTGCTCGCGCAGCCCGAGTGGCAACCGCTGCTGGTGTTTCCCGGCGAATACGCCGCGCCCGAGCGGGTGGTCGAGAGCCTGCCGCTGGCCCCCGGTCAGCGCCCGCTGTTCGTGCTGCTGGATGCCACCTGGACCGAGGCGCGCAAGATGTTTCGCAAGAGTCCCTATCTGGACCACCTGCCGGTGCTGAGCTTTCAGCCCAATGCGCTGTCGCGCTACCGGTTGCGGCGCTCCACTCGCGGCGAGCACCTGTGCACCGCCGAGGTCGCCGCCCTGTGCCTGGAACTGGCCGGTGAGGCACCGGCCGGACGCCTGCTGGAGGCCTATCTGGATGTCTTCAGCGAGCGCTACCTGGATGCCAAGCATCACCTGCCGCTGGCGGCGGACAGCCCGGCCAGCCAGCAACTGAAGACCCTGCGCGCTAGTTGACCGGCTTGACCTCGACCGGCGCCTGGCGCGGCCAGAGCTGGGCGGCGAGCATGCCGGCGAACATCAGGACGCAACCCAGGTAGCCACGGCCGCTGAGGGCCTCGCCCAGCAGCCAGGCACCAAAGAAGGCGGCGAACACCGCCTCCAGGGAAAAGATCACCGCCGCATGGGAGGCGATGGCGCCGCGTTGGGCGAAGACCTGCAGGGTGTAGCCGATGCCGGCGGCGATCACCCCGCCATAGAGCAGCTCGGGCAGGGCCAGGACGACCCCGGCCGACTGGATCGGCTCGAAGGCCAGCGCCAGCGCGAGGCTGAGCACGGCGCAGACGCCGAATTGCAGGATCGACAGCACCGTGGCGTCGTGGCGACTGGAATAGTGGCCCACCAGCAGGACATGGACACCCCAGGCCAGGGCGCCGGCCAGTTGCAGCAGATCGCCCGAGGCCACCTGGAAGTTGTCGCCGATGCTCAGCAGCCCCATGCCCACCACCGCCAGGCTGGCGCCGATCCAGGTGCCCAGGTGGCTGCGCTGGCCGAGCAGCAGCCCCAGCAGCGGCACCACGATGACATAGAGACCGGTGATGAAGCCGGAGTTGGTCACGCTGGTGAACAGCAGCCCCACCTGCTGCAGATTGATGCCCAGGGTCAGCACCAGGCCCATCAGCAGGCCGCCCTTGAGGGTGTCGCGGGTCAGGCGCTGCTGACGGCCGCGGCGGCGCAGGAACAGTAGCAGCGGGACCAGGGTGAGGGCGCCCAGGGCGAATCTCAGGCCGGTATAGAGAAAGGGACCGATGTGCTCCATGCCGCCGGTCTGGGCGACGAAGGCGCTGCCCCAGATGAGGGCGGTGAGCAGCATGAGCAGATCGGCACGCAAGGCGGCGCTGGGCATGGGGCATCTCTTGGGCAAAACGGCAACTGTGCCGCAAACCGCAGGGCCTTGCCTACCGTCGGCGAGCCACCCGGCCTTGCTCCCGTCCGCGCCGTTCGGCATGCTTGCGTGCAGCCCGTGCGCCAGCTTCCTGGTCGATGGGGGCGCTCACGACAACAAGGAAAGCTACACCATGGCGGCTGCCTACCAGATCCTGATCGCCGACGATCATCCGCTGTTTCGCAGCGCGCTGCAGCAGGCCCTGACCCTGGGCCTGGGCGCCCAGGCACGGCTCACCGAGGTGGCCGACATCGCCGAACTCCAGGCCTGCCTGGCCGAGCGCACCGACTGGGATCTGGTCCTGCTCGATCTCAACATGCCCGGCGCCTATGGCTTTTCCGGACTGGTCCTCTTGCGCGGCCAGTATCCCCAGGTGCCGGTGGTGATGATCTCGGCCCAGGAAGAACCCGCCGTGGTGCAGCGCGCCCGGGAATTCGGCGCCAGTGGCTTCATTCCCAAGTCCAGCGATCTGAGCACCCTGCAACAGGCGGTCAGTCAGGTGCTGGATGGCGATACCTGGTGGCCACCGCAGGTGGAAGGCGCCGCCGCCCTGAGCGAGGAGGCCAAGGCCGCCAGTGCCGGCCTCGCCAGTCTCACGCCGCAGCAATTCCGGGTGCTCACCATGCTCTGCGAGGGGCTGCTCAACAAGCAGATCGCCTTCGAGCTGAATGTCTCCGAAGCCACGGTCAAGGCCCATGCCACGGCCATCTTTCGTAAACTCGGCGTCCGCACCCGCACCCAGGCGGCCCTGCTGCTGCAGCAGCTGGAGAGCACGTCCGGCTGATGTCCGCTGGCAGCGGCGCCCGGCGTAGGCGTGACTGCCCGCTTTCCCCTTTTTCCGCACCTGCCGTCCACGCGCGGCGGCGGTTCGCCCCTGCTGGATGGAGCTTTTTTCGTGATCTCTCCCTACAAAGGCAAGACCGGTCTGCGCCGGGTCATCAACGCCACCGGCTATTCCCTGGCCGGCCTGCGCACGGCCTTTCGCCAGGAAGCGGCCTTTCGTTCGCTGGTGCTGCTCAACGTGGTGCTGGTGCCCCTGGCCTTCTGGCTGGATGTGAGTCGCGGCGAGCGGGCGCTGCTGGTGGCGGTCTGCCTGCTGTCGCTGGTGGTCGAATTGTTCAACGCCGCCATCGAGGCGGTGGTGGATCGCATTTCCCTGGACTGGCACGAACTTTCGAAGAATGCCAAGGATCTTGGCAGTGCCGCGCAGTTCGTGGCCATGATCATCATCGCCGTGGTCTGGGGCATCGTCCTGCTCGGCTGAGCAGGACGAAGATCACAGGGTCGCGCCCAGGGTGGCGCCGGCTGCCGTGTCGTCCGTGGCCAGGCCCTGTTCCAGCAGGCTGGGCTGGGCCGAATGGATGACCTTGTGGATGAAGTGCAGCTTGGCGATCACCGGAGCGGGCAGGGCGAAGGGATAGAAGTCCGGCTGGCCCATGCTGCGGGACAATTCGTTGAGCATGGCCGCCAGTTCGATCCAGGCATTGGCGAAGCCGAGGAATTCGTCGTCGCTGCGGTCTTCCGCCTCGTACAGCGCCTCGCGGGTAAAGGGCTGGAAGTCCAGCTGCAGGCTGCCGGCGTTCATGCCCAGGCTGGCGGCGGTGGCCAGGGTGTCCATCATGTGCAGGTAGTGCGCCCAGGTCTCCGCCCAGTCTTCCCAGGGGTGCATGGTGGCGTAGGCGCTGACGTACTGGCTTTCCCAGCCGGCCGGTGCGCCCTGTTCATAGTGGCGCTGCAGGGCTTCGCCATAGTCGGCGCGCTCGTCGCCGAACAGGGCGCGGAAGGGCTCTTCCCAGTCGGTCCCGGCGACCAGACGATCGAAGTAGTAATGCCCGACCTCGTGGCGGAAATGGCCGAGCAGGGTGCGATAGGGCTCGTGCATGTCGGCGCGGACCTTTTCCCGGTGGGCATCGTCCGCCTCGAGGATGTTCAGGGTGATGAGGCCATTGGCATGCCCGGTGGTGGGGGTGCCGGTGGCGTCGGGGGCGAGGAAGTCGAAGGCGAGTCCGTGCTCGGCATCCACGGTCTGGGGGATCACCTGCAGCCCCAGCCCCAGCAACTGGGCGACCAGTTGCCGCTTGGCCAGCTCCAGCTTGCGCCAGCGCTCGCCGTTGCCCTCGAAGGACAGATCCGGAATGGTGTGGTTGAGCTGGCAGGCCACGCAGAATTCATTGCCGGAATCGGCCGGCACCAGCCAGTTGCAGGCGGCCGGCGTGTCCAGGTTGGCGCAGCGGCGATAGAGGCCGCTGCTGGCCTCGGGCAACTGCCATAGACCGCCTTCGCCCGGCAGCAGCGCCGTCGGCGTGCCCTGGTCCGGGGCGTAGCCCAGGGCGTTGCCACAGGCCAGGCATTCGCTGTTGGGAAAGAAGATGGCCTGGCCGCAGGTGCAGTTGGCGACCTTGCGCTGGACGGGCAGGGCGCGCAGGGCGTTGCGTTGCTGACGATTGGAACTGTAGCTTCCGAGAAAATTGCGCATGGGGCTGATACCTGGCGAGAGCGGCCGCGTCGGACGCCGGCGGAGCGCCGGCGTCTTGCTAGCGAATTAGTAGAGCGGCCAGACCCTGGAGTTCCGGGTTGTTCGTCGCCTGGGATGACTGGCAAGGGCTCTAGGATCGGTCCCGGCACCCGCTGACGCTCCGCTGGCCGCGGTGGCCCGTGTTTGCGGTGGCGCATCCCGAGCCACACCACTACCCTAGTGACCATCGAGACGGGCGCGGGCGTTGCGGCGCCCCCGCCGCTACGCGCCGTCCGAATCCGCTTCCGTACCCTGTCAGCCGTCCCTTGACCATGCCCCCGAACGCTTCCCGCAATGCCAGCGACATGACCGGCAGCTACCACGAACTCTGGAGTCCGCGGGGTGGCGTGCGGCCGCCCTGGCGCCGTTTCTACGGCCATCTGGCCGGGCTGCGACCCGCGCAGCTCGACCAGCGCCAGGCCCTGATCGCCCGGCAGATCCAGGAAAACGGCGTGACCTACAATGTCTACGCCGATCCCAAGGGCAGCGACCGGCCCTGGGCGCTGGACCTGCTGCCGCAACTGATCTCTGCGGAGGAGTGGGCGCCCCTGGCGACCGGCGTGGCGCAGCGGGCCCGCTTGCTGAATCGGGTACTGGGCGATCTCTATGGCGAACAGCGCCTGTTGCACGAGCGGCTGCTGCCGCCGGAGCTGGTGTTCGGCCACAACAACTTTCTCTGGGCCTGCCAGGGGTTGCGTCCGCCGGGCGATACCTGGCTGCACGTCTATGCGGTGGATCTGGCGCGGGCGCCTGATGGCCGCTGGTGGGTGCTGGCCGATCGCACCCAGGCGCCGTCCGGCGCCGGCTATGCCCTGGAGAATCGCCACATCGTGGCGCGGGCCTTTCCCGAGTTGCACCGCGATCTGCAGGTCCAGCCGCTCAATGGCTACTTCCAGGCGCTGCAGCGCACCCTGAGCACGGGCCTGGACACCGGCGAGGAGGCGCCGCTGGCGGTGCTGCTGACGCCGGGGCGCTACAACGAGACCTACTTCGAGCACCTCTACCAGGCGCGGCAACTGGGCTTTCCGCTGGTGGAAGGCCAGGACCTCACGGTGCGCGACGCCTGCCTCTATCTCAAGACCCTGAGCGGGCTGAGGCGCGTCCATGCGGTGTTCCGCCGGCTGGACGACGACTTCTGCGATCCGCTGGAATTGCGCACCGACTCGGCGCTGGGCGTACCCGGACTGCTGGAAGCGGTGCGCCAGGGTAACGTCATCATGGCCAATGCCCTGGGCAGCGGCTTGCTGGAGTCGCCCGGTCTGCTGGGTTTTCTGCCCGGTGTCTGCCAGGCCCTGCTGGGTGAGACCCTGGCATTGCCTTCCGTCGCCACCTGGTGGTGCGGCGAGACGCCGGTGCGCGAAGCGGCCCTGGCGCGGCTGGCGGAGCTGGTGATCAAGCCGGCCTATCCGGCCCAGGGCTTCGAGCCGGTGTTCGGCAAGGCCCTGGATGCCGCGGGGCTGGCCGAACTGCGCGCGCGCATCCTGGCCACGCCCCACGCCTTCGTGGCCCAGGAACGCATCCAGCTGTCCCAAGCGCCGGTCTGGCAGGGCAGCAGTCTGCAGTCGCGGGCCATCGGCATGCGCGTCTATGCGGTGGCCAGCGAAGACGGCTACTGGGTGATGCCCGGGGGGCTGACCCGGGTCGCTCATGAAGGCGCCGCGGTGGTGTCCATGCAGCGCGGCGGGTCGAGCAAGGACACCTGGGTGCTGGGCGGCAGTCGCGGCGCCGCCGAGGTGCCCGGGGCGCGGGTGCTGGGGGTGCGCGACCTGGTGCGCAAGGACCCCTTCCTGCCCTCGCGCACGGCCGAGAATCTGTTCTGGTACGGTCGCTACAGCGAGCGCTGCGAGGATGCCGCGCGCCTGCTGCGGATCGTCCTGAGTCGCTACCTGGACGCCGATGACGGCGGGCCGGCGGTGCAGTCGGCCATCGATCTGGCCACGGCCCTGGAATTGCTGCCCACGGGTGGCCGGCTGGCGGAGCAGCTGCATGCCGCCCTGGGGCCGGGCGACTTTCCCAGCGGCCTGGGCGCCAATCTGCAACGGCTGCACTGGGCCGCGGCCCAGGTCCGTGGCCGGCTGTCGCCGGAGAACTGGCGCGCCATCCGCGAGGTGGAGCGCGAGGCCCATGGCCTGGGCCAGGTCGGCAGCGAGCCGGGCGAGGCGCTGCAGAGTCTCAACCGCCTGGTGATGGCGCTGGCGGCGGTGGCCGGCTTCACCTTCGACGACATGACCCACGACGAGAGCTGGCGCTTTCTGATGATCGGCCGGCGCATCGAACGGGTGCAATTCCTCGCCGGCAGCCTGGCGCACTTCCTCGAAGGCGGCGCCACCTGGGATGCGGCGGGCCTGGAATGGCTGCTGGAGCTGGGCAACAGCATCATCACCTATCGCTCGCGCTACCAGGCGGCGCCCCAGCTGATCCCGGTGCTGGACCTGCTGATGCTGCACGAGCACAACCCCTATTCGATCCGCTTCCAGCTGCATGCGCTGATCAACGCCGTGGAGCACCTGGAGCGCTATTACGGCCTGCCCCGCGATCCGGCATTGCACGATACCTACGACCGCCTGCGCCGCTTTGACCTCGGCACCCTGGAGAACACCCTGTTCGGCGACGCTGGCCGGGTCGAGGTGCAGCAGGGCCTGGCGCGCCTGCTGCGACAGATCGCCGAGGCCAGCAGCCAGCTGTCCGAACGGGTCATCTATCGCTGCTTCGCCCATGTCGACGCCGTCAGCCAGCGCACGGTGTCCATGTGATGAATCAGGTTCGCTATCGCATCCAGCACGACACCCACTATCGCTACGAGGCGCCGGTGTCGCTGTCGCAGCAGCTGCTGCACCTGTTGCCGCGCGACTGCGCCTGGCAGCGCTGCCTGTCCCGGCAACTGGTGATCCTGCCGCAGCCGACCCAGCGCCAGGACGCCTGGGACGCCTTCGGCAATCCGCTGACCCGGCTGTCCTTCGAGCGGCCCCACGACGAACTCTATGTCGGCACCGAGCTGGAGGTGGAAGTGGACTCCCGCGCCGGTCTCGGGCTGGCGGATTCGCCCCCCTGGGAACAGGTGCGCGATGGCCTGCGCTATCCCGCGGACCGGGTGCCGCTGGACGTCCATCACTTCCGTTTCGAATCCCCGGCGGTGCCCGTGGATGGCATCTTCGCCCGTTTTGCCGAGGACTGCTTCCCACCGGGCCGCCCCCTGCTGCTGGGCTGCCGGGCGCTGATGGAAAAAGTCCACCGCGAATTCCGCTTCGACGCCACCGCCACCCAGGTGGCGACGCCGCTGCGCGAGGTGCTGGAGCATCGCCATGGCGTCTGCCAGGACTTCGCCCACCTGATGCTGGCCTGCCTGCGCGCCCTGGGGCTGGTGGCGCGCTATGTCAGTGGCTATCTGCTGACCCGGCCGCCGCCGGGCAAGCCGCGGCTGATCGGTGCCGACGCCTCCCACGCCTGGGTCAGCGTGCATTGCCCGCTGCTGGGCTGGGTCGACTTCGATCCCACCAACGATGTCCTGCCGGACCTGGAGCACATCACCCTGGCCTGGGGGCGCGACTTCACCGACGTCTCGCCGCTACGCGGGGTGATTCTCGGCGGCGGCGACCACGATCCGGTGGTCGAGGTGACGGTGACGCCGCTGTAGCGTGCTGGTTTGGAAAGGACTCCATTGATGAAAGATCCCAAGTGGCTGAACATCCCGCTCGGCCCTGCACGACCCAATACCTTCCTGTTCTGCATAACGGTCCTCCTGGCCTTGCTCCTAGGCATCCGGATCGGTCGACCTGCGACGCCGGAAGCCTGGATGTATCTGTTACTGATCGGCCTTCCCCTGACCTGGGCAGTGTTTACGCGCCTTCATTGGCTGGACGACTGGAGCCGACGCTGCCGTTACGGCTTCGCGCCTCTACTGGTCTTGCTGGCAAGAGCGGCACTGATCGTGGCGATTTTCAAGATTGAGCCGTTGTCGCGGCCAGTTACGAGCTGGCTATGGCAACAGGTGGGCATCTGGTTTCCAGATATCCACTGAAGCTATTGTCTATACAAATAGGCTACCTCTTTACCTAACATTGGCCGCCCATGAACGGAGTCGCTTGTCTGCTATTTTGAGATGATAGCTATATCGGGAATGCTTGACGAGGGATCGACTCTGGATTAAATGTATATACATTAACCGGAGAGGTCACCATGTCCGTCGCTACCCAAGCGCTGCTCTGGCGCCATGTCACCCTGTTCGATGGCCTCCAGACCTGGCCCACGCCCATGGCCGTGCGGGTGGAGGCTGGCCGCATTGTCGGACTCTGGCCGGAAGCCGACTTCCAGGCCGCGCAGGGCGAGGGGGCCGAAATGGCCGGGAAAGGCGGGGTGCTGACGCCCGGGCTGGTGGATTGCCATACCCATCTGGTCCATGCCGGCCAGCGTGCCGGGGAATTCGAGCAGCGACTGGAAGGGACGAGCTATGCTGAGATCGCCCGGGCCGGTGGTGGCATCCTCGGCACGGTGCGTGCGACGCGGGCGGCCAGCGAGGCAGAACTCTTCGCCGTTGCCCGACCGCGCTTGCGTGCGCTGATCGACGGGGGTGTTACCACCGTGGAGATCAAGTCCGGCTATGGCCTGACCGTGGCCGACGAACTCAAGCTATTGCGGGTCGCTCGGCGTCTGGGCGAGGCGCTACCGGTACGGGTAATTACCACGCTGCTGGGTGCCCATGCCGTACCCCCGGAATTCCAGGGCGATGCCGACGGCTACGTCGATCTGGTCTGTCGGGAGATGATCCCGGCCGCGGTGGCCGAGGGCCTGGCCGATGCGGTGGACGTCTTCTGCGAGGGCATCGCCTTTTCGCCGGCCCAGTGTGAGCGGGTCTTCCTGGCGGCGCGCGAGCACGGTCTGCCGATCAAGGCCCATGCCGAGCAGCTGTCCAATCTGGGTGGCAGCGCCCTGGCCGCGCGGCTGGGCGCGTTGTCGGCGGATCACGTGGAGTATCTCGACGAAGCCGGGGTACGTGCCCTGGCCGCCGCCGGTACGGTCGCCGTGCTCTTGCCCGGCGCCTTCCTGATGCTGGGCGAAACCCAGCATCCGCCGGTGGAATTGCTCCGTCGGTACGGGGTGCCCATGGCCCTGGCCAGTGACGCCAATCCCGGCACCTCGCCGCTCTATCTGCCGACCCTGATCGCGCACCTGGGCTGCACCCTGTTTCGCCTGACCCCCCGCGAAGCCCTGGCCGGCATGACCGCCCATGCAGCCCAGGCCCTGGGGCGTCCGGAACTGGGCCGCATCCAGGTCGGCGCCCCGGCGGATCTCTGCCTGTGGGACGTCGGTCAGCCGGCGGAGCTGGCCTATGAGGTGCGTCCGGGCCGCCTGCGTCAGCGCGTCTTCGGCGGGGAGGTGCAGCATGTTCGCTGATCGCCAGACCCTGGAATGCTGGACCGGTCGTACCGATCCGGAAGCCGACGCCTTGCGCTGGCACCTGTGCATCCAGCCGCTGGCCGTGGACAGCGCGCCGGGTATGGCGCTGCTGGGTTTCGCCTGCGACGAGGGGGTGCGGCGCAATCAGGGGCGCACCGGCGCTGCCGAGGGTCCCGTCGCCCTGCGGCGGGCCCTGGCCAATGTCGCCTGGCAGCGGCAGGGCCCGGCCTATGACGCCGGTGATGTCCGCTGCGCCGACGGTGATCTGGAAGGCGCTCAGACGCGCCTGGCCGGGGCCGTGCGCGGTCTGCTGGACGGCGGTCATCTGCCGCTGGTGCTGGGCGGCGGTCACGAGGTGGCCTGGGCCAGCTGGTCGGGCCTGGCGCTGCACCTGGCCAAGACGCTGCCCAAGCCGCGCATCGGCATCGTCAATTTCGATGCCCACCTGGACCTGCGCGATCCGACGCGGGGACCCACCTCAGGTACGCCCTTCGCCCAGATCGCCGCGCACTGCGCCCACCACGACTGGCCCTTTCGCTATGCCTGCCTGGGTCTGAGCCTGGCGGCCAATACCCGGACGCTGCTCAGGCGTGCCGCCGAGCTGGACGTGCTGATCCGCGAAGACCACGAGATTCGCGAGGGCAGCCTTGAGCGCATCGGCGCCGAGCTGGACGCCTTCGCCGCCGGCTGCGATGCCCTCTATCTCACCTTCGACCTGGATGTGCTGCCCGCGGCCGACGCCCCCGGGGTCAGCGCGCCTGCCGCTCATGGCGTGAGTCTCGCACTTCTGGAACCCCTGATCCGCCGGCTCAAGGCCAGCGGCAAGTTGCGCCTGGCCGACGTGGCCGAACTCAATCCCGCGCTCGACCAAGACGGCCGCACCGCCCGGGTCGCGGCGCGGCTGATCCATACCCTGGCACTGGACCTCTAGGGCCTGCCGCGAACAACAAGAGAGGAAGACCCCATGACCCGTTTTCGTGAAGGTGAGATTCGCGCCCCCCGCGGCACCCAGCTCAATGCCAAGAGCTGGCTGACCGAGGCGCCGCTGCGCATGCTGATGAACAATCTCGATCCCGAGGTCGCGGAAAATCCCGAGGAACTGGTGGTCTACGGCGGCATCGGCCGGGCGGCGCGCAACTGGGAGTGTTACGACAGGATCGTCGAGAGCCTCAAGGCGCTGGGTGACGACGAAACCCTGCTGGTGCAATCGGGCAAGCCGGTCGGGGTGTTCAAGACTCACGCCGATGCCCCGCGGGTGCTGATCGCCAACTCCAACCTGGTGCCGCACTGGGCCAGCTGGGAGCACTTCAACGAACTGGATGCCAAGGGCCTGGCCATGTACGGCCAGATGACCGCCGGCAGCTGGATCTACATCGGCAGCCAGGGCATCGTCCAGGGCACCTACGAGACCTTTGTCGAGGCCGGGCGCCAGCACTATCAGGGCGACCTGCGCGGACGCTGGGTGCTGACCGCTGGCCTCGGCGGCATGGGCGGTGCCCAGCCCCTGGCCGCGACCCTGGCCGGTGCCTGTTCGCTGAACATCGAGTGCCAGCAGAGCCGTATCGATTTCCGCCTCAAGACCCGCTATGTGGACGAACAGGCCAGCGACCTGGACGACGCCCTGGCACGCATCGCCCGGCACACCGCCGCCGGCGCCGCGGTTTCCGTCGCCCTGCTGGGCAACGCCGCCGAGATCCTGCCGGAACTGGTCCGCCGCGGCGTGCGCCCGGATATGGTCACCGACCAGACCAGCGCCCACGATCCGCTCAATGGCTACCTGCCGGCCGGTTGGAGCTGGGAGCAGTATCGTGATCGCGCCCAGACCGATCCGGCTGCCGTGGTCGCCGCGGCCAAGCAGTCGATGGCCGTGCACGTCCAGGCCATGCTGGACTTCCAGAAGATGGGCGTCCCCACCTTCGACTACGGTAACAACATCCGCCAGATGGCCCAGGAAGCCGGCGTCGCCGATGCCTTCGCCTTCCCGGGCTTCGTGCCGGCCTATATCCGTCCGCTGTTCTGCCGCGGCATCGGTCCGTTCCGCTGGGCCGCATTGTCGGGCGATGCCGGGGACATCCATCGCACCGACGCCAAGGTCAAGGAACTGATCCCCGATGACGCCCACCTGCACCGCTGGCTGGACATGGCCCGCGAGCGCATCGCCTTCCAGGGCTTGCCGGCGCGCATCTGCTGGGTCGGCCTGGGCCTGCGCGCCAAGCTGGGCCTGGCCTTCAACGAGATGGTGCGCAGCGGCGAACTCAAGGCGCCCATCGTCATCGGGCGTGATCACCTGGACAGCGGCTCGGTATCCAGCCCCAACCGCGAGACCGAGGCCATGCGGGACGGCTCCGATGCCGTCTCCGACTGGCCGCTGCTGAACGCCCTGCTCAACACCGCCAGCGGCGCCACCTGGGTCTCGCTGCACCACGGCGGCGGGGTAGGGATGGGCTTCTCCCAGCACTCCGGGATGGTCATCGTCTGCGACGGCACCGACGCCGCCGCCGCCCGTATCGCCCGGGTGCTGCACAACGACCCGGCCACCGGGGTGATGCGCCACGCCGACGCCGGCTATGACATCGCCATCGACTGCGCCCGCGAGCAGGGCCTGAATCTGCCCATGATCGGCAAAGGAGTCTGATCGATGCACACCCTTATCCTGAAACCCGGCACCCTCCACCTGGCCCAGCTGCGCCAGGCCTACCAGCAGCCGCTACGCATGGAGCTGGATCCGGCGGCCCACGTGGCCATCGACGCCAGCGTGGCCTGCGTGGAAAGCATTCTCGCGGAAGGCCGGACCGCCTATGGCATCAACACCGGCTTCGGCCTGCTGGCCTCGACGCGGATCGCGCCGGCGGATCTGGAAAAGCTGCAGCGCTCCCTGGTGCTGTCCCACGCCGCCGGCGTGGGCGAGGCGCTGGATGATGACCTGGTGCGGCTGATCATGCTGCTCAAGGTCAACAGCCTGGCCCGCGGTTTCTCCGCCATTCGCCGCCAGGTCATCGAGGCGCTGATCGCCCTGATCAATGCCGAGGTCTATCCGCACATCCCGCTCAAGGGCTCTGTGGGGGCCTCGGGTGACCTGGCGCCGCTGGCGCACATGTCGCTGGTGCTGATCGGCGAGAGCAAGGCGCGCTACCAGGGCCAGTGGCTGCCGGCCCGCGAGGCGCTGGCGATGGCGGGTCTCGAACCCATGACCCTGGCCGCCAAGGAGGGCCTGGCGCTGCTCAATGGCACCCAGGTGTCCACCGCCTACGCCTTGCGCGGGCTGTTCGAGGGTGAAGACCTGTTCGCCGCGGCCACGGTCTGCGGCGGCCTGAGCGTCGAGGCCATGCTCGGTTCTCGGGCGCCCTTCGATGCGCGTATCCATGCCGCGCGGGGCCAGCGTGGCCAGATCGACGTGGCCGCGGCCTATCGCGAGCTGCTCACTGACAGCAGCGAGGTGTCCCGCTCCCACGCCAATTGCGACAAGGTCCAGGATCCCTATTCGCTGCGCTGCCAGCCCCAGGTGATGGGCGCCTGCCTGACCCAGTTGCGCCAGGCCGCCGAGGTGCTGGAGGTGGAGGCCAACGCCGTGTCCGATAACCCGCTGGTGTTCGCGGAAGAGGGCGACGTCATCTCCGGCGGCAACTTCCACGCGGAGCCGGTGGCCATGGCCGCCGACAACCTGGCCCTGGCGCTGGCCGAGATCGGCGCCCTGTCGGAGCGGCGCATCTCGCTGATGATGGATCGGCACATGTCCCAGCTGCCGCCCTTCCTGGTGGAGAACGGCGGGGTCAATTCCGGCTTCATGATCGCCCAGGTCACCGCCGCGGCCCTGGCCAGCGACAACAAGGCCCTGGCGCACCCGGCCAGCGTCGACAGCCTGCCCACCTCGGCCAACCAGGAAGACCATGTGTCCATGGCGCCCAATGCCGGCAAGCGGCTGTGGGCCATGGCCGAGAATGTGCGCGGCATCCTCGCCATCGAGTGGCTGGGCGCCTGCCAGGGCCTGGACTTCCGGCATGGCCTGAAGAGTTCGGAACGCCTGGAAAGGGCGCGCAGCCTCTTGCGCGAGAGGGTGCCCTACTACCAGGAAGACCGCTTCTTCGCCCCGGACATCGAGGCGGCCAGCGCACTGCTGGCCAGCGGTTGCCTGAACGGGCTGGTCACGCCGCGGCTGCTGCCCAGTCTCTGAGGCGGACGCGGTCCGGCAGCCAGAAGGCCGGACCGCGCGTTATCATCGGCTGTCCATTTTCCGACCTGGAGTTCGCGTGAGCAGCACGACACCCCCGCGCTACAAGGTGATCGAGGACTTTCTGCTCGAACGCATCCAGGGTGGCGCCTACCCGGTGCATCACCAGATCCCCACCGAGGAGCAGCTGGCGCGGGATTTCGCGGTCAGCCGCATGACCGCCAACAAGGCCATCACCCGCCTGGTGCAGCAGGGCTACCTGACGCGCCAGGCAGGACTCGGGACCTTTGTCATCGAGCGCAAGGCCGAGTCCTCGCTGCACGAGGTGATGAACATCGCCGCCGAGGTGCGCGCCCGCGGGCATGTCTATTCCAACGAGGTGCTGCGCAGCGAGGCCATCGCCGCCGACGACGAGGTGGCCCTGCGTCTGGGCCTGCGGATCGGCAGCCAGGTGTTTCACAGCATCCTGGTGCACCGCGAGAACGGCCTGCCCATCCAGCTGGAGGATCGCTACGTCAATCCGCGCTGGGTACCGCACTACCTGGAAAGCGACTTCAGCCGCCAGACGCCCAACGAGGTGCTGGTGGCCAGCTGTCCGATCAGCGATGTGGAACATATCGTCGAGGCGGTGCTGGCCACCGCCCAGACCGCACGCTGGCTGGACATCGCCGAGGGCGCGGCCTGCCTGTCGATGATCCGCCGCACCTGGTCGGACGAGCACCTGGTCAGCTATGTGCGGTTGCTGCATCCGGGCGACAGGTACAAGCTGAGCTCGACCACCCGGCATCGCTGAGGGACCTGGCGCGGGGAGGGGGTAGGGCTTCGCGGTGCTCAACCCAACCTACGCGCCCGTCCGCCCGCGCCGATCTACCCCCTCTCCCTTGGGGAGAGGGTTGGGTGAGGGTGGCCCCTGCAGTCAGGGGTCAGAGCTTGCTGACCAGCGCCACGGCGTCCTGTTTGGCCTGGTCGCGCGACGCCTGGTCGACTTCCGGCCCGAACAGGGTCTTTTCGACCACCACGGTGTGCATCCGATCAATGCCGACCATCTCGCACCAGGTGCGCAGATAGGATTCCTGGTGCTCCTGACGATCCAGGGCCGCGCCGCGGGCCGCGATCACCAGCGCCTGGCGACCGCCGAGCAGGCCGTTGAGGCCGCGGTCGTCGAAGGTGAACAGCAGGTCCTTCTGGCTGACCACGTCGAACAGCTGCTTGAGCTTGTAGGGGATGCCGAAATTCCAGCAGGGCACGCCGAATACCAGTACATCGGCGGCCTTGAAGCGCTGTGCCAGTGCCTTGGCCACCTTCCAGGCGTGCTCCTGCTCGCTGCTGAGAGACTCGCCCTGGATGCCGGCGTACTTGGCGTCGAGGATGGGACCGTCGAATTCCGGCAGGTCGCACTGCCAGACGTCGAGGGTATCGACCTCGGCATCGGGGTGTTTGTCCTGCCAGGCCTGGATGAAGGCAGTGGCGACTTCCAGCGAAGCGGAGCGATCCTGGCGGGGCGAACCTATCACGTGCAAAAGACGGGGCATGGCAGATCCTCGAAGGATGGGGATTGCGATAACTATAAGCGTCTCGCTGGGGTGCGCCAGCGTCAGATAGGGTGTGCCGATGGATGGTCTGGGAGGCGGTTCCTGGCGTGACGACTGGTGTTGGGCGGGCCCTCACCCCAGCCCTCTCCCGGAGGGAGAGGGGGTGGTTGGTGTGGGCGGGTGGCTACGTGCGTGTAGGGTGGACAACGGCGCAGCCTTGTCCACGCTTTCGGGGTGGGCACAGGTGGAAAACGCTGCGCGGTTTTCCACGCTACGGCTGCGATTTGGGACGGGCCCTCACCCCAGCCCTCTCCGGAGGGAGAGGGGGTGGTTCGGTGTGGGCGGGTGGCTACGTGCGGGTAGGGTGGACAACGGCGCAGCCTTGTCCACGCGTTCGGGGTGGGCACAGGTGGAAAACGCTGCGCGGTTTTCCACGCTACGGTTGCGATTTGGGGCGGGCCCTCACCCCAGCCCTCTCCCGGCGGGAGAGGGCTGGGGTGGTTGGTGTGGGCGGGAGGCGGCGTGCGGGTAGGGTGGACAACGGCGCAGCCTTGTCCACGCGTTCGGGATGGGCACAGGTGGAAAACGCTGCGCGGTTTTCCACGCTTCGACTAGGTCAGGGCGAAGCCCAACAACTACCCATCCCCACCTCAGGCCGAACCGGCCTCCGTGCGCAGGGCCGGGCCGCGCAGACCCAGCAGGGCGTCCACCACCAGGAACAGCAGCAGGCTGCCGCCCAGCACCGGCAGGCACAGGCCGAGCAGCAGGGCCGTCGCCGGGACCAGCAGACGCGGCAGGGGCGACAGCTGGCGCCAGAGGGCGATCAGGCCGGGTTGCGCCGGATCGCGGCTGGGGCGGCGGCGCCACCAGAGCAGATAGCCCCAGACGGTCATCACCAGCAGGCCCAGGGCGACGACCGCCAGCACCAGCTGGTTGGCCAGGCCGAACAGCACGCCCATGTGGGCATCGATGCCCCAGCGGGTCAGCTTGGCCGGCAGCGAGTACTGGGCGAAACGCACCTGATCGACCACCTTGAAGCTGGTCGGGTCGACGGCGACGGCGTCCACCTGGGTCGGCCAGCGGCGGTCGATCTCGCTCACCGTCCAGGCCTTGTCGGCGCTGCGCCCCGGACGGATCTCCAGCTTGCCGGCGTCGATGCCGGCGGCGCGGGCGCTGGCCAGCACCCCGTCGAAGGTGGCCGGATCCAGAGCCGGTGCCTTGGCCATGTGCATGGCGCCATGGTGATCGGCGTGCTCGTCATGGGCCATGGCCGGCGCGGGTGCGGTGCCCAGGGCGGTTTTCACGCCCGGCGTGGACCAGCCGTAGTGGGCGCGCAGCACGCCGATGTTGTCGCCGGCGAAGCGCGACCAGGTCAGACCGGTGGCGGAGAGGAACAGCAGGCCACCCAGCAGCCAGACCCCGGTGCTGGCATGCAGGCCGCGCAGGCCGCGGGCCGGGCGGCGCTGGCGGCGGCGCACCAGCCACAGGGTCAGGCCGCCGAGGGCCGCGACCCAGAGCCAGGAGGCGGCCAGTTCGCTGTAGAGGCGACCGGGTTCGCCCAGCAGCAGGCTGCGGTGGAACTGGTCGATGGTGGTGCGCAGCGGCAGGATGCCGCTGGTGCCATAGACCGCCAGATCGCCGCGGATGGCGCCGGTGACCGGGTCGATGAACAGCGCCCGGTGGGTCGACTCGCCCAGCGACGGATCGTTGAACATCACCCGGGTGGTGTCGCCCTCGGCCGGCGCCGGGCGCACCGCGCCCAGGGTCAGGGTGGGGCCTACCGCGGCCTGGGCGATATGGATCTGCTCGGCCAGCGGCAGGGGCTTGCCGCGACTGGGGGTGTGCAGGGCCTCGGCATAGAGGTGGGCCTCGACTTGCGGCGTGAGGGCATAGATCAGGCCGCTGGCGGCGGCCACCAGCAGGAAGGGACCGACGAACAGACCGATGAGGAAATGCAGCCGCGCCAATAGTTGCAGCAGCGGCCCCGGCGTCTTGGTGGCCGGAGTGGAGGGGTGCGAAGTCATAGCGTTCACCACGGAGCGACGCGCGGCCAGCAAGGGGCCACGCGCAGGATTACGAGAAAGGAGGACAGCCGTCTTTCGTCGCCGGGGTGTCAGGGCGCCTGGGGATGCAGCGTGGAGCGCCGTGCGCGGGGTGGCGGCGGCAGGGCACTCTGGTAGCGAGGACGATGAGGATCGCCGGGGCGCAGCAGCCACTGCAGTACGACGGCGGCCAGCGTGGCGAGGAACAGGGTGGCGGCGAAGACGCAGTCACCCGTGGGGGAAAGGGTGGTCACGCTGCCGCCCGGCAGGCCCGCATGCATGCCGGCCATGTCGTCCTGGGCGGTCTGGGCGTGCAGGCCGTGGTGATGCTCGTGCGTCTGGGCCAGCGGAGGCGAGACCGGCAAGGTAAGTCGCGCCAGCATCTGGCCATGGCCCAGGGCGCAGACGAGTCCGTTCAGCAGGATGCAGGCGAGCAGCATCCAGGCGAGCGAAGCGCGCGGGGAACGGACGGTTATCATGGCGGGGGACTGTATCATCGTCGCGGGCCACGCACAGCCCGGCCGGCGCGAACCTGCGCCGAAATGTCGCGCCCCTGCCGCTGCTGGAGAGACGAACAGGACCATGAGCGAAGCGCCACCCATCACCCTCGAACGGCTCACCGTGGCGGATGACGAGACGCTGGGTTTTCTGCTGGCGAGCTATCGCGAGCTGTTCGGTAGCCGGGTCGAGGCGACGGCCGTACCCCAGGATCTACGGTGCTTCGCCGACCACTATGGTGCGGATCGTGGCTGCCTGCTGCTTGCCCGAGACGCCGCCGGAGAGCCGATCGGCAGCATCGCCTATCGACCCTACGACCGACGCTTTCCCCAGCTGGCCTATCCCGGCGAAAGGGTGGTCGAAGTGGTGCGGCTATTCGTGGTGCCCCGGCAGCGGCGCGAGGGCCTGGCGCGACGGCTGTTCGCGGCGCTGCTGGCCCAGGCGCGGCGCGACGCGGTCGAGCGCCTCTACCTGCACACCCATCCCTTCCTGCCCGGGGCCGAGGCCTTCTGGCTCGACCAGGGGTTTCAGGTCGTCGCGCGGGAGACGGTCTTGCCCTGGCAGACCCTTCACCTGGATCGACGCCTGGACAACTCTCAGGCGTCCGCCGGCCCCCGACAGAGCAGATAGGTGTCCATGATCCAGCCGTGCTCTTCACGCGCGGCGCTGCGCACCCGGTGGATCTCCTCGGCCACCTCCTGCAGCGGACCGGCGATGAGGATCTCGTCCGCCGTACCCACATAGGCACCCCAGTAGATATACAGGCCGGGTTCGTCCAGGCGGCGATAGGCTTCGTGGGAATCGAGCATCACCACCAGGCTGTCCAGGTGCGCGGGGAAGCGCTCCAGGCGCCGACCAGGGGTGATCTCCAGGGCCTGGCCGATGCGATTGAGCGGCACCCGGTGGCGCGCGGCCAGGGCCTGGACGCTGGAGATGCCGGGGATCACCTCGTAGTCGAAGTCCAGCCGGCCTTCGCGCTTGATCGCCGCCAGGATGCGCAGGGTGCTGTCGTACAGCGCCGGATCGCCCCAGACCAGAAAGGCGCCGCATTCATCGTCCACCAGTTCCTGCTCGATCATCTCCACCATCAGCGCCTGCTTGGCGGCGTTGAGGTCGTCCACCGCCTGGCGGTAGTCGCCTTCGCGGCGACGCTCGGGGATGGGCGCGGTGACGAAGCGATAGTCCGCCTGGCGGATGTGGCGGGCGCAGATGGTTTCGCGCAGGTGGATCAGGCTGTCCTTTTCCGTGCCCTTGTCGAACAGGAAGAAGGTACTGGCGCGATTGAGGGCGGCGATGGCCTGGAGGGTGAGGTAGTCGGGATCGCCGGCGCCGATGCCGATGACCAGCAGGGTCTTCATGGGATGGCCTCGAGGAAAGGAGCGGCGCCCAGTGTAACGGGGGATGTCACGTCCGTAGAGCCTCAGGCAATCGTCATGCTAGTTTCGACCGGTTTGCCTGGCGCAAGGCAGGGATGGACGGGATCGAGGGGGACAGGGGCGTGACGATGACGGCGAGCTGGCGACGGATACCCCGAGGGGTCTGGATTCTGGGTGGAGTGAGCATGTTCATGGACATCTCTTCGGAGATGATCCACAGCCTGCTGCCGCTGTTCCTGGCCACCGGCCTGGGCCTGAGCGTGCTCTATATCGGCATTCTCGAAGGGGTGGCCGAGGCGACCGCGCTCATCACCAAGATCTTTTCCGGCGTACTCAGCGACTACCTGGGCAAGCGCAAGGGCCTGGCGGTGCTGGGCTATGGCCTGGGCGCCCTGAGCAAGCCACTGTTCGCCCTGGCCAGCGGGGCCGGCCTGGTATTCGGCGCGCGCTTCATGGATCGCATCGGCAAGGGCATCCGCGGCGCGCCGCGCGACGCCCTGGTGGCCGACGTGACGCCGCCGGAGATCCGTGGCGCCGCCTATGGCCTGCGCCAGTCGCTGGACACCTTCGGCGCCTTTCTCGGCCCGCTGCTGGCGGTGGGGCTGATGCTGCTCTGGGCCAACGATTTCCGCGCGGTGTTCTGGGTGGCGGTGATCCCGGCCTTCATCGCCGTGGCCCTGCTGGTTTTCGGGCTGGACGAGCCCAAGGCGGCCATCGTCCAGGCGCGCACCAATCCGCTGACGCGCAGCCAGCTGCGCAAGCTGCCGGCGGCCTTCTGGCAGGTGGCGCTGCTCGGCGGCGTCTTCACCCTGGCGCGTTTCAGCGAAGCCTTCCTGGTGCTCAAGGCCGAGCAGGTGGGCGTACCCCTGGCGCTGGTGCCGCTGGTGATGGTGGGCATGCACCTGGTGTTCTCGCTGTCGGCCTATCCGCTTGGGGCGCTATCCGACCGGGTCAGCCACCGCGCGCTGCTGGCCTGGGGCCTGGTGCTGCTGATCCTGGCTGACCTGGCGCTGGCCTTCAGCAGCGGCTGGAGCGGTCTGGCGCTGGGCATCGTGCTCTGGGGCCTGCACATGGGCATGACCCAGGGGCTGCTCGCCGCGATGGTCGCCCGCACCGCCCCGGCCGAATTGCGCGGCACCGCCTTCGGCCTGTTCAACCTGGTCAGTGGCATCGCCCTGTTGCTAGCCAGCAGCATCGCCGGTGCGCTCTGGCACTTTCTCGGCTCCGCCGCCACCTTCCAGTTCGGTGCCCTGGCGGCGGTGGCTTCCCTGCTGGTGCTGGCGGCCTGTCGCCGCAGCGTGGCACCGCTGGCCAGCTAGTCGAACAGGGGGCGCAGATAGGGCGCCGTGGGGCTGGCGGGATCGTCCGCCACCGCGCGGGGCGTGCCGCTGGCGACGATGCGACCGCCGGCCGTGCCGGCGCCGGGGCCGATGTCGATCAGCCAGTCGCTGCCGGCCACCACCTGCAGATTGTGCTCCACCAGCACCACGGTATTGCCTTCGTCGACCAGGCCGTGCAGCTGGCGCATCAGGCGCTCCACGTCGGCCGGGTGCAGGCCGGTGGTGGGTTCGTCCAGCACATAGAGGGTGGTGCCACGGCTGGTGCGCTGCAACTCGGTGGCCAGCTTGATGCGCTGGGCCTCGCCGCCGGAGAGTTCGGTGGCCGGCTGGCCCAGGCGCAGATAGCCCAGGCCGATGTCGGCCAGTACCCGCAGCGCTCGCGCCACCGGGGCTTCCTCGGCAAAGAAGGCCAGGGCCTCGTCCACCGTCAGACCGAGCACCTCGGCGATGGTCTTGCCCTGCCAGCGCACCTCCAGGGTCTCGGGGTTGTAGCGGGCACCCTGGCAGGTGGGGCAGGCGGCATAGACGCTGGGCATGAACAGCAGCTCGACGCTGACGAAGCCTTCGCCCTCGCAGGTCGGGCAGCGGCCCTTGGCGACGTTGAAGGAGAAGCGTCCGGCGTCGAAGCCTCTTTCCCGGGCCTCGGGGGTGGCGGCGAACAGCTTGCGTACTCCGTCGAACAGGCCGGTGTAGGTGGCGAGGTTGGAGCGTGGCGTGCGACCGATGGGTTTCTGGTCCACCGGCACCAGGCGGCGGATGCCGCCGAGACCCTCGACCACCTGGCCGGCGGTGGCGGGCAGGGCATCGGCCTCCAGCTCCGTTGCCTCGTCACTGTCCTCGGCGGCGCGCTGGCCCAGCTCGGCGCCCACCAGTTCCAGCAGCGCCTGGCTGACCAGGCTGGACTTGCCCGAACCGGAGACACCGGTCACCGCGGTCAGGCAGCCCAGCGGAAAGGCGGCGTCCAGGCCTTGCAGGTTGTTGCGGGTGACCCCGGCCAGCCGCAGCCAGCCCTGGGGCTCGCGCGGTGGCCGGGTCTCGCGTTGCGGCGCGGCGAACAGATAGCGCGCCGTCACCGATTCCTCGATGTCGGCCAGGCCGGCGGGCGGACCGCTGTAGAGCACCCGGCCACCGCCTTCGCCAGCGGCGGGACCGACATCCACCAGCCAGTCGGCACGCTTCATGGTGGCCAGGTCGTGCTCCACCACGAACAGCGAATTGCCCTGGGCCTTGAGGCCGTCGAGGGCTTCCAGGAGGGATTCGCCATCGGCCGGATGCAGACCGGCAGAGGGTTCGTCCAGCACATAGACCACGCCGAACAGCTGGGACACCAGCTGGGTCGCCAGGCGCAGCCGCTGCAACTCGCCGGAGGAGAGGGTGGTGGTGCTGCGTTCCAGTGCCAGGTAGCCGAGGCCGAGGCGGGTGAGGGTCTGCAGCCGTTCCAGCAATTCGCTGGCCATGCGCTGGGCGGCCAGGCGTTTTTCCGGGGACAGATCGGGGGTGCGGCGCACGTCCGGCGCGCCGGCGTGGTCGCTGCCACCGGCAGCCTTGCGCCGGGCGCGATCCTGCTGGCCGGCCTTGGCGTCCAGCACGCGGGCGTCCTTCGCCTCGTCGAAATCGCCGGCCGCGACCCGGCGCAGCAGTACGGTGAGATCATCCAGCGGTAGCCGCGACAGCTCGCCGATGTCCAGGCCGGCAAAGGTCACCGAGAGCGCCGCCCGGGTCAGCCGCTTGCCATGGCACAGCGGGCAGGTCTGGCCGATCATGAAGCGCGCCGCGCGCTGCTTCATCTTGGCGCTCTGGGAATTGGCGAAGGTGTGCAGCACATGGCGCCGTGCACCGGTATAGGTGCCCTGGTAGCTGGGCTCGGCCTTGCGCTTGAGCGCGGCGCGGGTCTGCTCGGGGGTGAGGCCGGCATAGACCGGGACGGTGGGCTGCTCCTCGGTGAAGAGGATCCAGTCGCGCTGCTCTTGCGGCAGGTCGCGCCAGGGGATGTCGACGTCATAGCCCAGGGTGACCAGGATGTCTCGCAGATTCTGCCCGCCCCAGGCGGTGGGCCAGGCGGCGATGGCGCGCTGGCGGATGGTCAGCGCGGGGTCCGGCACCATGGAGGCCTCGGTCACCTCGTAGACCCGGCCCAGGCCGTGGCACTCCGGGCAGGCGCCCTGGGGCGTGTTGGGCGAGAAGTCCTCGGCATAGAGCATCGGCTGGTCGGCGGGATAGCGCCCGGCGCGGGAGTAGAGCATTCGCACCAGGCTGGACAGTCCGGTCACGCTGCCCATGGACGACCGACTGCTGGGCTGGCCGCGCTGCTGCTGCAGGGCCACCGCCGGCGGCAGACCCTCGATGGCTTCCACCTGGGGTACCCCGACCTGGTCGATCAGTCGCCGCGCATAGGGCGCCACGGATTCGAAGTAGCGGCGCTGGGCCTCGGCGTAGAGGGTGCCGAAGGCCAGCGACGACTTGCCCGAGCCGGACACCCCGGTAAAGACCACCAGGGCATCGCGAGGGATGTCCACGTCGACGTTCTTCAGATTGTGCTCGCGGGCACCGCGGACGGAGACGAAACCGGGACGGGGGGAGGAGGGCATGGGCGAAGTACAGCCTTGTTCAGGAACGTGCAGAATCGGACCTTGCGAGTTAGTAAGAGTCTCCGTTCAGCTCGAATTTATGGTCCGGGAAAGCCTCGAATCGCTCCAGTCCGTCCCAATGGCTGACCACGATGGGAAACTCTCTGGGGTCCAGCAGGCCAATTTCCTCCAGACGATAGGACATCTTGCCGAAGTTGCAGGCGGCACAGGTCACGATTAGGTTATCCAGCTCGTTGGTACCGCCTGCGGAATGGGGCACGACATGATCGTACTGAGCCCATAACGCCTGGAAGCCCGCATGCTGGGAGGCATTGGTCCTGCCCCAGCTGACGGCCTCGGGATACAGCGCGACCGCCTTCTTCCGAATTTCCGCGCGAATCACGGGTAGTCCACAGAAACGGCAATGAAAGCCGTCGCGCGCATGAAGGCTGCGGATCTGGGCGTTGGTGGGCATCCTGGCTTTGACAGGCATCGTGATAGGTAAGGGCGGCAACTTGGTCACCGTCACGTAGGGGCTGGCTCGGCCCCAGATGGACTCCAGCCATTGCCGCGAAAGCTGACAGTCAGCGAGCGTGAACAATCTTGCTGCGTCCATTGCATAGCCCGCGTGGTGTGCGGATACCGCAGCGTCCAGATAACGTGCGACATCGAAGAGCGCGGGAATGGGCGAGCGAAAGCAGCGTTTCATGGTTACTACCTTCGGCCCGCCCGACATCTACTCAAGGTGCCCTTCTGAATGAGCAATGACAAAGTACGAAGTATCACTGGGCCATGATTTCCCGATAACGTCTCGAGTATTCCTCATAAGACAACCCTTGACCTTGAAGAGCCTGGATCCGGGCCTCCTTGGACGAGAGGCTAGGCGCCGATATGGAAGCGGGTGCCTGGTACTTGCGGACGAGCTCGCCGGCACCGCGGGGAAACAACTCGTTTGCAAGCTGGTTGATTTTGTTTTCGGCGTTGATGAACTTGTCCGGTCGACCCGAGCCCCAGCGTGAGTCGTATATAGCCTGGCCAATTTGACGTCCATTCTGAAACACGCGGATATCCGCGAACTTCATGTACAGCGCCAGATCCCAACCCCACGTTCCGGTATAGGTGGTGGAAAGGTCGCACTCGGCGGGGTTCGAACCAGCAGGTAGTGGCCTGACCTTGAATCCTTTCCGTTCCAGGGCATCGACATAGGTCGTATTGAAGCCCGATCTTAGCCCTGCCGCAGGGATGGTACAGATCTCAGAAGAGCTCGCCCCGGACAGCTCGGCCGGAGCCACCTGCTGTTTTATGCTGCAGCCGCTAAGCAAAGCAGCAAAGAGAATGACCGTCCTTTTCACTGAAACCTCCTTGTAAAAAATGGAAGTTTAAGTGCGGCATGACATTGTCTGCCGTAGAAACTGGCAGGACGGGCAAAAGGAGGGGAAGAGTGGTAGCGATTGCCAGAGGTCTCACTACCACTCTCTTGGATCGCTTACGGTACAAGGACCGCAAGTCGTGCTCCGCAAGTGGCCACGTGACGTGCCAGTCTGGAGATTTGGCCCCTACCTGATCAGTCCTGCGCATGCTCCAGCGCATAGGCGCGGCAGTGGGCGAGGTAACCCATTTCGTGGGCGCCTACCAGTTGCACCACGCTGCTCCACAGCCAGGAAGGGGCATCCAGGGTGCGGGTGCGATTGCGCTGCAGGTCGCTCATCCACTCGACGCGGGTGGCCAGGTCCATCTGCCGGGCGTGGGCGCGGCCGACCACGCGGGCCAGGTAGGCGGCGGCGCTCATGGCTTCGCGGGCGCTGAGTTCGTCCAGCTCCAGCTTGAGATCCTGAGGCAGCAATTCGCGGATGAAGAAGGAGTGATCCAGCATGCGCACCGCCAGCATGCGATTGCCCAGGGCCGGGGAAAGCTGGCGGGCGCCTTCCACCACGCGCTTGCCGTTGTCGCGGGGCATGGTGGCATGGGCCACGCGCGGAGCGGCGGCGGCCACCGCCTGCTTGACGTCGATCAGGCAGTAGTCCTGGTCGTCGCCGTCGTCCACGCCCAGCAGCACGGCGTAGCGGCGCAGCCCCAGGGAGCTGCAGCCCTTGACCCAGTAGGCGCTGTCCAGCAGTTCGACGCGGCTGTCGTGGCTGCGGCCCTTGAGCGAGGTCACCAGGGCATGGATCCCGGGCGTCTCGCACAACTCGGCGATGGCCTTGCGCTCGTCCTTGCTCAGCTGCCAGAAGTGCTTGCCCAGCGGCAGCTTGGGGCGGGTGTTTTCCATGCGCTCCCTGGCCAGGTGCTTCCAGGTACGCTGCACCGCGCTGCGCATCCCGGCCTTGACCTGAGCGGGGCGCGGGACCTCGCGTTCGAGGTCGTCTTCGAAGGCCACCTCGTAGCCGCGCATCATCTCTTCGAGCATCCGCGCCGTGGTCACCCCCGGGAGGTCGGAGCCACGCGCCGCCGTGGCCAGCGACAGCGCCAGACGCACCAGGTCATGGGCCGGATTGCCGACCACGGTCTGATCCAGGTCGCGGATGTTGACGTCGGTGGAGCCGTGCAGATCGCCGGTGGGGCCCAGGTTGCCGGCATGGCAGTCGCCACAGATCCATACCGCCGGCCCATTGGGCAGGTTGCGGCCGGGCTGGCTGTGCAGCCACTCGTAGAACTGCACCGTGCTGCCGCGGACGTAGGCGTGGGCGGAGCGAGCCATTTTCAGATTGCGCAGCTGGTTGAGGCGGGGCAGACGATCGACGGGACGCGGGGTTTTCATGCAGGGCGCAGGCCTTGAGGGAGACGCCTTTGTGACCGTTGCGCCTGGCAAATGTTGCAGGGTGTTTCGGTGGGCCTCTCCCGGCCAGACGCCGGGGGAGGCTGCTCAAGGTTCTCGCGCGAACGCCCCGCCTCTGGCGCTAGCAGCGGAACTGCCCGATCTGGCGATTCAGGTCGTTGGCCAGGGCGTCGAGGGACACTGCGGTCTGCACCGTCTCGCCGATGGCTTCGCTGTTCTGCTGGGCCATCTGCGCCAGGCGCTCCACGGTACGGGCCACGTCGTGGCTGGCGGCGGTCTGCTCGCGCAGGGCCAGGGAGATCTGGTTGACCACCCGCACCACCTTGTCCGAGGCGGTGTTGATACTGACCACCGCCTCACCCGCCTGGTTGGCCAGGTCGACCCCACCGTTGACCTGGCGCACGCCCACTTCCATGTCGCTCATGGCGGCCTGGGTCGCCGCCTGGATCTTCTCGATCATGGCGGCGATCTCCTGGGTGGAATTGGTGGTGCGTTGCGCCAGCTGGCGCACCTCGTCGGCCACCACGGCGAAACCGCGTCCCTGTTCGCCGGCCCGCGCCGCCTCGATGGCGGCATTCAACGCCAGCAGGTTGGTCTGGTCGGCGATGCCCTTGATCACGCTGACGATGGAGGAGACCCGCTCGGAATGCTCGCCCAGTTCGCCGATGCGGGCGGCCGAGGACTGCACCGTGCCGGCGATGGATCTCATGCTGTCCACCGAGGCCTGGATGGTCTGGCCACCGTCCTGGGCCAGTCGGCCCGACTGGCTGGAGAGGTCGTGGGCTTCCCCGGCGTTGTCGGAAACGTGGTTGATGCTCACGGTCAGCTCTTCCACGGTAGCCGCCATGCTGGAGGCGGCGCTGGACTGTTCCTGGGCAGCGGCGGACAGCTGCTGGGAATTGGCCGAGATGCTGTGGGAGGCGGCCACCAACTGGTCGGTGCCCTGCTTGATCCCCTGGATCATGCCGCGCAGCTTGTCCTGCATCTGGCCGAAGGCGGTCAGCAGCTGGCCCAGTTCGTCGCGTCCGCCAGTGGGAATCGGCGAATCCAGCTGGCCGGCGGCGATGGTGCGGGCGATGGCGACGGTCTGGTTGAGCCGCCCAACGATGGTACGGGTCAGCGACCAGGCGATGCCCAGCGCCAGCAGGGCGGCGAGGATGCCACCACTGATGAGGATCGCCATGGCCTGCTGCTTGGCGTCGGCCATCGACTGGGTCCGGCCGTCCAGCAAGGCGTTCTCACGGGTCTTGATCTGCGCCAGCAACTCGCGCATGCCATCCATCCTGCCCTTGTCCTGGGCGGTGGCGATGCGGGCGGTCAGGGCATCCAGCGGCTGGGTACCGGCATTGACCTGCCGGCGCAACGCCAGGATCTGCTGGACGGACTCGCTATTCCACTGCTGCTTGGCCTGGCCCAGCTGGGCCAGATCGGCCTGCTGGGCGGGGTTGTCGCGAGTGAGCTGAGTCAGCTCCTGCAACTGCTCGGCGAAGCGCTGCTCACCCCTGTTCAGGGGTTCGAGAAACTCTTCCTTGCCGGTCAGGGCGAAACCGCGCATGCCGGTTTCCATGTTGACCAGCGCCAGCAGGGCCGCGTCCGAATCCTGCAGGACATGGTAGGAATGAATGTTCTGCTGAACCGCCAGATTGACCTGGTTGAAGCCCTGCCGGGCCGCCAGGATCAGCGCCAGGATGATGACCAGAATGGCACCGAAGCCGAGTCTGAGTTTGTTCGCGATGGTCAGCTGTTGCAGCATGGGAAGGCCTCACGCGCCAGGTTGTCGACTCACGCCCAGAGGGCAACGTTTTGGGAGTACAGCGAACGAGCGGAGGGAAACGCGACTGATCCGTGTCTTGCGTGGACGGCAGGGAAGCGTGGCTCCTGGTAGTGCAGGTATCGCGGGTGACTCCGCTCGCGCCGCTCCCTGCGGAGTGGGTGCCAAAAAAGGCTTTGTTTCCAATCAAGAGTGGCAGGCTAGAGCCTCCGAACCTGGTCTTTGAACGGTCGCACCTGAAAAAGTTTTATGTGACGCAATAAACATTTTTGCGCTTCGGTGCAGCCCCTGATGACGGGACGGGCGAAGGGCCGAGACGAACAGCGAGCGGTCAGGGCGCCAGCTGAGCCAGCCGCCGGGCCAGGGCGACGGCTTCCGCCGCGCTGACGACATTGGTGAAGCCCAGCAGCAGGCCCTGGGCACTGGGCGTCTCCAGATACCAGCGAGACAGGGCCTGGACCGCCAGGCCGTCGGCCTGGGCGGCCTCCGCCCAGCGGCGATCGTCGCCCTGGGTCAGGCGTGCCAGCAGGTGCAGGCCGCCGGCCTGCAGGTCGATCCGCATCGCGTCGCCCAGCGCGCTCGTCAGCGCCTCGGCCAGCCACAGGCGGCGCTGTCGGTAGAGGGTGCGCATGCGATTGAGATGGCGGGCGAAATGCCCTTCTTCGAGAAAGCTCGCCACCGTGCCCTGCAGCAGCAGGGGCGCGTGGTTGTGCAAGCGGTCGGCGCTGCGACCGAAGGCGGCGACCTGACCGGGCGGCACCACTAGGTAGGCGAGGCGCAGGCCGGGAAACAGCACCTTGCTGAAGGTACCGGTGTAGAGCACCCGTCCTCCGTCATCCAGACTCTTGAGCGCGGGCAGCGGCTTGCCCTGATAGCGGTATTCGCTGTCGTAGTCGTCCTCGATGATCCAGGCGTTCTGCCGCCCCGCCCAGTCCAGCAGTGCCAGCCGCCGGGGCAGGGCGAGAGACACGCCCAGCGGGCTCTGGTGACTGGGGGTGACCAGGGCGCAACGGGCGGTCGGTGCCCGGGCGAGGCCGGCGGCGACATCCAGTCCCGCTGCGTCCACGGGAACCGGCACCAGTTCCAGGCCGGCGTCCTGCAATGCCCGGCGGGCGATGAAATAGCCGGGCTCCTCGAACCAGCAGGCAGCACCCGGCGCCAGCAGCGTCTGCACGATCAGATCCAGGCAGGCGCGATAGCCCGCGCAGACGAACACCTGCTCCGGACGACAGGCGATCCCGCGGGACAGGCCGAGGTAGGTGGCGAGGGCGGCGCGCAAGCCGGCGTGACCCCGGGCATCGGGATAGACCAGACCCTCCAGTCCCTGGCTGCGCAGTTGCCGCGCGGCCAGGCGCGTCCAGAGCTTGCGCGGGAAGGCGTCCAGCGCCGGCAGACCCAGCTGCAGCGGCAACGGCGCGCCGCCGGCATGGGTTGCCGAGGCCGTCGGTGAGGAGGGTACGGCCGCTGGTGGAGCGGTCGGGCGACTCCACTGCGGCGAGACGATGGTCCCGGCCGGACCGCGCGGCAGTAGAAAGCCTTCGGCGATCAGCTGCTGGTAGGCCATTTCCACCGTGCCCCGGGCCACGTTCAACTCCGCCGCCAGGGCGCGCACCGCCGGGACCCGGTCACCGGGTCGCAGCTGGCCCTCGTCCAGCGCCTGGCGAAAGCGCTGGTAGAGCTGGCGATAGAGCGGCAGGGCAAGGCGGCTGTCGAGGGCGCCGTTCAGGGTCATGGCCTGGTCGTTTGTAGCTTTCTTGGCTCTATAGCCTAGGCCATTGGCGGCCTAGAGTGGCGGCATCTTTCCTGGAGACCCTCACCATGGCCCTGACCTTCCAGCCACTGCTGCCCGATCATCCCCTGTGCCAGGCCAGTCTGCCGCTGATGCAGGTTCTGCGCCCCCATCTCGCCGACGCCGAGCGCTACCAGGCGCAACTTCAGCGCCAGGCGGCTCAGGGTTATCGGCTGCTGGCCGCCCTGGAGGGCGGGGTGGTCGGCCTGGCCGGTTACCGCGAACTGGAAAATCTGCTCTACGGTCGTTTCCTCTATGTGGACGATCTGGTGGTGGCGCCGGCTCGCCAGCGCGATGGCCTGGGGGCCCGCCTGCTGGCAGCGGTCCGTAGCGAGGCCCTGGAGCGCGGCTGCTCCCATCTGATCCTGGATACCGGGCTGCATATGCCCCTGGCCCAGCGTTTCTATTTCCGTCAGGGCCTGCTCGCCCGTGGCCTGCATTTCGCCGAGCGCCTGAGCGGAGAGGTGCCGGCATGAAGACCGTCCTCTACCTCAACGCCAGTCCGCGCCCGGCCGCCTCCCACGGGCATCGGCTGGCCGGCGAACTCCTGGCTGCCCTGCGCCAGGGCTATCCCCGCCTGCAGGTACTGGAGCGGGATCTGGCTACCGCGCCGCTGCCACCGCTGAGCGCCGACTATGCCGGGGCCCTGACCCGGCGGACGCCACCGGAGGCACCGGTATTCGCCCTGTCCGAAACCCTCATCGGCGAGCTGGAGGCCAGTGACCTGCTGCTGATCAATACGCCGTTGCACAACTTCACCCTGCCGGCGGCGCTCAAGCTGTGGCTGGACTTCGTACTGCGCATCGGCCGCACCTTCGAGTCCACCGCCGAGGGCAAGCGCGGCCTGCTGGCCGACCGGCCGGTCTATCTGCTGGTCAGTTCGGGCGGTCATCACCGCGGGCCACGCGCACGGCAGCCGGATTTCCTGACCTCCTACGTGCGCCATGCCCTGGGCACGCTCGGGCTGTTGGACCTGCACTTCAGCTATCTGGAGGGCCTGGTCGGCGACCCGGCTGAGGTGGCCGACACCCTGGCGAGCGCCCGTGAACAACTCTCCCGCGAGGTGCCCTTCCGCCATCTCGCCCACCCTGTGACCACGACCCTGGAGTAAGCCATGAGCCAACTACGACTGCCGTTTTCCACCCTCTCGCCCGCCGCCTATCAGGGGCTGATCGCCACGGGCCAGGCCCTGGCGCAGAGCGCCCTCGGCCTGGAAATGGTGGAGCTGATCTACCTGCGCATCTCCCAGATCAACGGCTGCGCCTTCTGCCTGGGCAAGCACGCCGAGACCCTGCGTGGGCAGGGCGTCAGCCAGGCCAAGCTGGATCGCCTGGCCGGCTGGCGCATCAGCGAGCTGTTCGACGCTCGCGAGCGCGCGGCCCTGGAATGGGCCGAGACCCTGACCGCCGTCGCCGACAAGGGCGCGCCCGATGCCGTCTATGAATCGCTGAGGACGCATTTCAGCGATGCCGAAATCTCCGACCTCACCTTTGTCGTGGCGCTGATGAACGCCTTCAACCGGCTCGCGGTGGGCATGAAGCTCTAGCCGGTGACGCGGCCAAGGGGCGCGGCCGAGGGCGAAAGGATCACCCGAAACCCGGATGAACCGCGCCGAAGTACCCGATGAATGGCAGGTAGGGGTGCCAGGTGAGTTCCACCCGAAGAACGCCAGGCGCTGGCGCGCTCGACCTTCCTGCCAGGCCAGTGTCGGCGGGCTGCCGGTGGCCTGCCGAGCCCCGCCATGGGGAGCGGATTTCACGCCCGCGAAGTCTGTCTTCGCGGCGCCGATTCGCGGTGGCTGCGCTTTTGACAGCTCTAGAATGCTGTGCTTAGGTTCTTTGGGCCATGCCGCCATAGGTCTTCATATGACCAGACTAACGTCGGCGGGGCGCCCTCGCTGTCAGGAGTTTCCTGCAGGGCAAGGTGGCGTAGCAGGTGGAGCCGTGGCTCGCCGGGCCGTTCGAAGGCCAGCCCGAACCCCCTTCACTTCGTTCCGCTCTCGAATCCCTGGTCGAAGGCGGCTCCCATGGAATACCTGCGGCAGATCTTGAATCAGGCACCGGAACTGGCCCTGTTCCTGTCCCTGGCCATCGGTTACTGGGTCGGCAGCATCCAGTTCGGCAAATTCCAGCTGGGTGGGGTCGCCGGCTCGCTGCTGGTGGCGGTGGTCATCAGCCAGATCGGCATCAGCATCGACAACGGCATCAAGTCGGTGCTCTTCGCGCTGTTCATCTACGCCGTAGGCTTCGAGAGCGGACCGCAGTTCTTTCGCTCCCTGGGTCGGCAATCGTTGCGCGAGATCGTCCTGGCCGCGGTGATGGCGCTCAGCGGCCTGCTGACCGTCATCGCCTGCGCCCGGCTGTTCGGCCTCGATAAGGGCATCGCCGCGGGGATCGCCGCGGGCTCCATGACTCAGTCCGCCATCATCGGCACCGCCAGCGCCGCCATCGCCAAGCTCGACTTGCCGCTGGAGCAGATCCAGGCACTGCAGGGCAACGTCGCCGTGGGCTATGCGGTGACCTACATCTTCGGCTCCTTTGGCGCCATCATCCTCTGCGTCAATGTGCTGCCCTGGTTCATGCGGCGCAGCATCCGCGACGATGCGACCCAGGCCGAGGCCGAGTTGCTGGCCGGGGCCAAGGTCTATGGTCCGGGGGAATTGCCCGCCATCCCGCCGCTGGTGGGACGGCTCTATCGCATCGACCAGGCGGCCGGCCAGACCGTGGCACAGCTGGAGGTCAGCGACCAGGGCGATCCCCAGGCGGCCCTCACCATCGAGCGCATCAAGCGCGGCGGCGCCCTGGTCGGGGTGACCCCGACGACGGTGCTGGAAGCCGGCGACGTGGTGCTGGTGGTGGGGCGGCGCGCCGGGGTGGTGGCCATCGCCGGGCGCCTGGGCGCCGAGTTGCAGTCCTCGCCCGACATGGACGTGGTGGTGGTGCAGCGCGACGTCAGCCTCGACAACCCGGCCTTCGTCGGTCGCCGCGTGGCCGAGATCCGCCAGGCCGCCAGCCAGGCCCTGCGCCACGGCGTCTACGTGGTTGGCGTGAAACGCGCCGGGCGGCCCCTGGCGCTGGAGCCCGATACCGTCATCGAGGCAGGTGACCTGGTCACCCTCTATGGCACCCCGGACGACATCCAGAGAGTCGCCCAGCAGGTCGGCTCCATCATCGTCCCCAGCGACAAGACCGACTTCGTCTTCCATGGCTTCGGTCTGGCCGTCGGGCTGCTCATCGGCCTGGTCGTGATCCGGCTGGGCGCCATCCCCCTGACCCTGGGCAGCGGCGGCGGGGCGCTGATCGCCGGCCTGGTCTTTGGCTGGTATCGCAGTCGCCACCTGACCCGCGGCAACCTGCCGTTGCCGGCCTCGACCCTGTTGCGCGACCTTGGCCTGGCCGGCTTCGTGGCGGTGGTGGGGCTGCAGTCCGGGCGCCAGGCGGTGGAGACCATCGCCACCCAGGGCCTCTCCATCTTCCTCATCGGGGTGGTGGTCTGCGTGGTGCCCATCGTCATCACCATCCTGGTCGGTCGCTATGTGCTGCGCTACCGCAACCTGGCGCTGTTCGCCGGGGCCGTCGCCGGTGCGCGCAGCGCCAACCCCGCCTTCGGCGAGGTGCTGGACAAGGCCGGCAACTCGATCCCCACGGTGCCCTTCGCGGTCACCTACGCCCTGGCCAACGTGTTTCTCACCCTGCTCGGGCCACTGGTCGTGGCCTTCGCCTAACCGAAGGAAACAAGTCATGAGCGAAGTTCAAGACGATTACGCCCAGTACGCCAAACTGAGTCCGTTCGAACTCAAGGACGAACTGATCAAGCTCGCCTCGGGCAGCGAGAACTGCCTGATGCTCAACGCCGGTCGCGGCAATCCCAACTTCCTGGCGACCCTGCCGCGGCGGGCCTTCTTCCGCCTCGGCCTGTTCGCCACCAGTGAGGCGGAACTGTCCTATTCCTACATGCCCCACGGGGTCGGCGGCCTGCCGCAGATCGATGGCATCGAGGCGCGCTTCGAGCGCTATACCGCCGAACACCGCGACCAGCCCGGCGTGCTGTTCCTGGCCAAGAGCCTGAGCTATGTGCGCGACCAGCTGGGCCTGTCGGCCTCGGCCTTTCTCCACGAGATGGTGGAGGGCATCCTCGGTGCCAACTACCCGGTGCCGCCGCGCATGCTCAAGATCTCCGAGCAGGTGGTCAGCCACTACATCGTCAAGGAGATGATCGGCGGCTACGTGCCCGCCGGCTCGGTCGACCTCTTCGCCGTGGAGGGCGGCACGGCCGCCATGACCTACATCTTCCATTCGCTGCAGCAGAACGGCCTGGTCAAGCGGGGCGACAAGGTAGCCATCGGCATGCCGGCCTTCACCCCCTACATCGAGATCCCGGAGCTGGAAGAATTCGGGCTGGAGCAGGTGCACATCCACGCCGATCCCCAGGCGAACTGGCAGTATCCGGACAGCGAACTCGATAAGCTGCGCGATCCGACGATCAAGATCTTCTTCTGCATCAACCCCAGCAATCCGGCCTCGGTGAAGATGGACGACCGCAGCCTGGCCACCGTCGCCCGCCTCGTCGCCGAGGCGCGTCCGGACCTCTTCATCCTCACCGACGATGTCTACGGCACCTTCGCCGACGACTTCCGTTCGCTGTTCGCCACCTGCCCGCGCAACACCCTGCTGGTGTATTCCTTCTCCAAGTACTTCGGTGCCACCGGCTGGCGTCTGGGGGTGATAGGCGCGCACAAGGACAGCATCTTCGACCAGGCCCTGGCCGAACTGCCCGAGGCGACCAAGGCCGCCCTGGACCGCCGCTACGGCAGCCTGCTGCCGGACGTGCGCGGCCTCAAATTCCTCGATCGGCTCGTCGCCGACAGCCGCACCGTGGCGCTCAACCACACGGCCGGGCTCTCCACGCCGCAGCAGGTGCAGATGGTGCTGTTCGCGCTGTTCGCCCTGATGGACGAAAGCGACGGCTACAAGACCGAGCTGAAAAAGCTGGTGCGGCGCCGTGAAGCCGCTCTCTATCGCGAACTGGGCGTCGCCCCGGAGAACGATCCCAACGCCGTCGACTATTACACCCTGCTGGATCTGGAAGACCTGGCGCGCAAGCTCCATGGCGACGCCTTCGCCACCTGGGTGAAGGCCAAATTCAGCAGTGGCGACCTGCTGTTCCGCATCGCCAGGGAGACCGGCATCGTGCTCCTCCCCGGCAAGGGCTTCGGCACCCAGCAACCGGCTGCCCGGGTGTCCCTCGCCAACCTCAACGAATACGAGTACGCCAACATCGGCCGCTCGTTGCGGGCCATGGCGGAGCAGTATTTCGCCGAATTCGAGGGGGAGGAGGGAGGCGCCCAGCCGAAGCCCTGAGTGGACTCGTGCCTGATCACCCGCGGGGCCAGGCGCGGGCTATACTGAGCCTCCCGACACGACCCCTCAGGACGCAGCATGGCCACCGATACCTCGAAGCTGGATCGAATCCTCGCCGAGACCCAGCGCGAGCGCGAACGCGGTTACCGCGACAAGGCGCTGAAGATGTATCCCCACGTCTGCGGTCGCTGTGCCCGCGAATTCTCCGGCAAGCGCCTGAGCGAGCTGACCGTGCACCACCGTGACCACAACCACGACAACAATCCCCAGGACGGCTCCAACTGGGAGTTGCTGTGCCTGTACTGCCACGACAACGAGCACAGCCGCTACACCGATCAGCAGTATTTCAGCGACAGCTCCCTGAGCTCGCCCAAGGTGGCCCAGGCCACCCACAATCCCTTCGCCGGACTGGCCGGGCTGCTGAAAAAGGACTGAGGCCAGCGCGAACCTGCGCACCCCGATGGGTTAAGCCGACCTTAAGGCTCGCTATCTACCTTTTCAGGCCTGATGCCGAGAAGGGAGCGAGCAGGGATGAGACGTTCGACGCGTGCGCCACGGCTGTCCAGGGTCGTCCTGGCGCTGCTGGCCGCGAGCTGGCTGACGGAGGCTGCGGCCGACATGACCGTCATCCGCGGGGAGGGCGGTGCGGCCACTGCCGACACCGCCTCGGTGTACTTCAACAGCGGCATCAGCGATCGAGCGGTCAGCTCCCTGCTGGCCGCCCTGAGCGACATCGCTTTCAAATACCCCGCCGTCAAGAACGTCAATCTCTATCTCAACAGCCATGGTGGCAACATGGAGGCGGGCTATGTGGCCTACGAATTCATCCGGCACTATCCGCTGCATCTAAACACCATCAATGCCGCCGCGACGGACTCTTCCGCCACGCTGATCTACTGCGCGACCGAGGATCGCTATGCCGCGCCGTTGTCCACCTTTCTCCTGCATCCGGCCGCGACGTCCATCGCCGTCAACGGCTACATGAAGCCCGACCAGGCCAGGCAGGCCTTCGAGGATGCGGAACGGGCGAACCTCAAGTTCAGTGAGATCTACAAGGGCTGCCTCAAGCTGGCGCCGGAGGAGCTCACCACCCTGCTGTCCTCCGAGAGCAATAGACGGCGCCTGGGCTACGATGCCGCCAAGGACATCGGCCTGATCAACCGAACCCCTGAGCAGTTGCCACGCGGCCTGGACCGGGCTACCTACTTCGTCACCGACGGCGGGGGGCACTGACCGCAGCGCTGCCGACGCAGGCCTGTTCAGTGAGCGGGCACCGTCCCGTCGCGGGTCTGCAACGCCTCTTCGAGAAAGTCGATGAAGGCGCGCACCTTGCCGGTCAGCGCCGAACGTTCGGCGATATCAGGTGGCGATGCCTGCGGCGTTCGTCTGCGTGCTGCTGGCCGCCGGTTACCCGCGTTCGTGCCGGGCCAGCCAGGCCAGGACCGCGAGCCAGCAGACGCCCGTGGCGTAGTTGAGGCGCTGGTAGAGTCCGAAGCCCTGGCCGTCGGTGACCGCTCCCGCCATCAGGGCCGCGGTGATTAGCGCCAGCGCGGTACAGAGGATCGAGAAGCAGGCAAAGCCCGGCGAGGCCAGCAGGCGCCTGCCAAGCCAGCCCCAGAGTGCGCTGGCCAGGGTTAGCGACAGGAACATCACCAGGCCCGCCAGGTTGTGCAGCGTTTGCGAGCGCGAGGGCTGCACTGGGGCGCAGCCCTGATCGCAGGGAAAGACGCCGGTGGCGAAGCTCGCCAGACCATGCAGCAGGATCAGGACCGCACTCAGGCGGGCCAGGCGCGAACCGCGAAAGCGCCGGGCCAGGCCCAGGGCCACCAGCACGAAGAGCACGCCGAGCGGCAGGTTGTTGATCCAGGCGGAAAAGCCCTGGGTGGGCGCATCGATGGCGCCCAACCGACTCAGGGCGTGGTCGACATGGCTATAGCCGGGATAGGCCAGGGCGGTCAGTCCTACACCGATCGTCAACCAGACAGGAATCACCAGGCCCATGCCCAGCAGAACCCGGTCGACCCTGTTCAAGGTGGACGTCCTCGTCATCATGGCTCGCGCTTCCTTGGTCTTCAGGTCCGCTCATGCTAGGAGGCGCTGGCCGGCGAGCGTTACGGATTTTTTTGCAAGGCAGCTTGCCCAGGCGTCATCCTGTGCCGCCCCGCCGCCAAGGATGACCGCCGATGACTAGACGCCTGCCCAGCACCACGGCGCTGGTGGCCCTGGAAGCGGCTGCCCGCCATCTCAGCTTCGCCAGGGCCGCGCAGGAACTGGCGCTGAGTGAGGGCGCCATCAGCCGGCAGATCGCCAAGCTGGAGGCTGCGGTGGGTGTCCGGCTGTTCAATCGGATCGGCAATCGCGTCGAGCTCTCCGCCGCCGGTGCCGGCTATGCTGCGCAGATGCGCACGGCGCTCGCCGACATCGAGCGCCATACCCAGCAACTGATCGCCCAGGCCCGCGGCGCCACGACGCTGGAGATCGGCGTCATCCCGACCCTGGCCGGTCGCTGGCTGATCCCCCTCCTGGCGCGTTTCCACGAGCGCCATCCGGAGATCCAGGTCAACCTGCGCGAGCGGACGCAGCCCTTCGCCCTGGAGGACAGCGGCCTGCATGCCGCGATCAACTACGAGCATCCGGCCTGGCAGAGCCTGAGGGTGCAACGGCTGTTCGAGGCGCAACTGGTCGCGGTCTGTCATCCGCAGCTGGCCGAGCAGCCGCCAGCCAGTCTGCCGTTGTTGCACAAGCGGGAGAGTCCGCACAGCTGGCGTCGTTATGCCGCGCTCACCGGACTGCCCTTGGGTGCCCAGGCGACCGGCCCTACCTATGATCGCTATTCGCTGCTGATCGAGGCCGCCAAGGCCGGTTTCGGCATGGCTCTGGTGCCCCAGCGCTACATCGAGGAAGACCTGGCCACCGGCCGCCTCCAGGCGCCCTGGCCGGCCATGCCGGAATTGCGCGAGCGCTATGTGCTGGTGACCCGTCCCGCGGAGGCCGTCGATCCGACGCTGGCGCTTTTCGAGCGGTGGTTGCTGGAAGAGGCCAGCCTGGAGTAGGGGAGTCGCTACCCGAGGGTGGATAAGGCTGCGCCGTTTTCCACCCTGCGCTGGGGTATAGCGGGTACGCCCCCTCTCCCTGGGGGCGCGGTAAGGGATCTGCAGGCTGGTTTGCAGCGAAGCCGCTATCGCAGCGGGCTCTTTCGCGTGGAAAAGGCTGCGCCGTTTTCCACCCTACGCGGGCCACACCGGGTGCGCCTCCTCTCCCTGGGGGAGAGGGTCGGGGTGAGGGAAGCCCCGGCGCCAGACCTACACCTTGAAGCGCGCCGTCATCTCCTGCAGGCGCACGCCGATGCGGGCCAGCTCCATGCTCGAGGAAGCCGTCTCCTCGCTGGCGGCCGCGGTCTGGTCGGAGATGTCGCGGACGTTGGTGACATTGCGGCTGATCTCCTCGCCGGCCGAACTCTGCTGCTCGGCGGCGCAGGCGATCTGTTCGTTCATCGATTCGATGTCCTTGACCGACTGGGTGATGCGCTTGAGCATCTCGCCCGCCTCGCGCGACAGGCCGACGCTGCTGTCGGTCAGCTGCACGTTGTGGTCGAGCACCGTCGCCATGCGATCGGTGCTCTGGTGCAGCCCGGTGATGAGCTGGGCGATCTCGTCGGTCGAGGAGCGGGTGCGCTGGGCCAGGCCGCGGACCTCGTCCGCGACCACGGCAAAGCCGCGGCCCGCCTCGCCGGCGCGGGCGGCTTCGATGGCGGCATTGAGCGCCAGCAGGTTGGTCTGTTCGGAGACGGCCTTGATCACGTCGAGCACGCCGCCGATGCTGTCGGCATGGCCGCGCAGGGTGGCCATGGCGGCCTTGGTCGATTCCATTTCCCGGGCCAGCACCTCGATCTGGTCGACCGCCTTGCTCACCGACTGCTCCCCTTGCTGGGCCTGCCGACTCGCTTCCAGTGCGGACTTGGCAGCATTCCCGGCGTTGCGCGCCACCTCGTGGGTGGTGGCGGTCATTTCCTGCATGGCGGTGGCGATCTGGTCGGTCTCGACCTTTTGCGATTGCACGCCAGCACTGGTCTGCTCGGTGACCGCCGACAGCTGCTCGGCGGCACTGGCCACCTGAACCACCCCGTCGCGCACCTCGCCGATCAGGCGCCGCAGGTTGCCGGTCATGCCTTGCATGCTGGTCTGCAGGGCGCCGAGTTCATCCTTGCGCGTGACCTGCTGCTGATGGGTGAAGTCACCGTTGGCAACCTGCTTGGCCAGGGTCACGGTGTCCTGCAAGGGCTTGACGATGGAGCGGGTGATCAGCCAGGCACAGGTCAGGCACAGGGCGATGGCGACGGCCAGCCAGATCAACAGCAGCTGACGGGCACCGGCCACGTCGGCCGCGCGGAATTCCTGCTGGATGGCGGTGAGCTTGTCGGCGATGCCGAGCAGGGTGGTGATGGTGGTGGTGATACCGCCCTGCGCCTGATCCACCTGCGCCTGCGCGGCCACCAGCTGGTCGAGACGCTGCCCGTAGGCGGTGATTTCACCGACCAGCTTTTGCACGGTCTCGGTCGGCAACGCCGTGGTGCCGAGCGCCTTGGCCTGGGTGAGGGTGGCATTGACGGAGGTGCGTGCCGTCTGCTCAGTGTCCTTCCCGGGTAAGCTGGCGTAGCCGCGGAAATCGACCCTCATCCGCTGTACACCGATGAACAGCGCCGCCAGCTGCTGGCGATCGGCCTGGCGGCCGGTCTCGCCATTCGCCTCTTCGGCCAGTGCCAGCAGCTGGGCATTGGCCGCCTCTGCCGCATTGCTGGCGATCTTGCGGATGGATTCCCGCTCGCGGGTGGCGGTGATCGTCTGGTTGTAGAAGTCGCGATAGCGTTTGAGCGCGGCCCCGGCCTCGTCGAGCAGGGCCTTGTTCGCCGGGGAGTTGAAGTGCGGGACGATGGCCTGCAACTGGCCTTCTGTCTTGTCCAGGGCGGCGAGCCACTTGGCCGCCTGGGCGTCATCGGCCTTGGTGAAATACACCAGTCGCTCGATGCGCATGTCGCGGGCCAGGGTGCTGTAGCCGGCGATATCGTTCATGCGCTCGCTGCGATCGCGCAGGGTATCGGTGGCCGACCAGCCGGTGTAGGCCACCAGCAGGATCATGCCGATGAGCAGGGCGAAGCCAAGGCCCAGCTTGGCCCTGACGCTTATATTGCTTAGTGGATTCCAGCCAACTTGCTGCATGTGGACTACCTGGATAGCGGAGCGTTGGATGATGCGGGCCTGGGGGCCTCACGCCTCGTGCTTCGCGGTTACGGCGGCCTCTGTCGATTCGTCAGCCAGCCGGCAGGACCGGACGGCGCGAAGGGGGCGCTTGGCAGCTTGTGCGGGTAACCACGGATTGACCCCAAGGACTCTTTGCGGGTACCGAGCCATCTGCCGTCGGGTCCCGATCCGCGACCTCGGCGAGGGCAGGGCGCTCGTCAGGACGGCTCAAGGACGGCGAGAACTCATCCACCGCGGTGCTTAAGGGTTGCTTAATAGAACGCGAATCGCCGCGATATTCGAGTCCGGACGATAGGCTGTGTGATTACCCGGATAGCCGGCAGGGTCTTGTGTGGTCCCACATCGTATCTGTTTGTTTTTTCAGGCTTTTCCTGCCTATTAGTTTGACGATATGGCGCCAGCTTGGATGGCGGAGAGGACTGGCTGGCTGCTTCGGGCGCCATGAAAAACGCCCCGACCTGGAGGCCGGGGCGTCGTAGGGATCGCCGGGGCTAAGCGATCAGACCGCCGCGCTGCGCTCCTTGATGTCCTGGTGCAGGATGCGGTCGTTCTCGGAGTAGTCCACCGGGCAGTCGATGACGTGGACGCCGGGGGTGTCTAGGCAGTGCTGCACCAGCGGCGCGAAGGCCGCCGCGCTTTCCACGCGATGGCCGTGGGCGCCGTAGCTTTCGGCGTAGCGGACGAAGTCCGGGTTGCCGTAGTCCAGGCCGAAGTCCTCGAAGCCCATCTGCGCCTGCTTCCAGCGGATCATGCCGTAGCCGTCGTCGCGCAGGATGATGACCACCAGGTTCATCTTCAGACGCACCGCGGTTTCCAGCTCCTGGCTGTTCATCATGAAGCCGCCGTCACCGCACACCGCCACGATGGGGGTGTTGGGGTGCACCAGGCGCGCGGCCATGGCCGACGGCAGACCGGCGCCCATGGTGGCCAGGGCGTTGTCCAGCAGCACCGTGTTGGGCATGTAGGCCTTGTAGTTGCGGGCGAACCAGATCTTGTAGATGCCGTTGTCCAGGGCGACGATGCCGTCGGACGGCAGCACGTGGCGCAGATCGGCCACCAGGCGCTGGGGATAGACCGGGAAGCGGTCGTCGGTGGCGCCTTCGGCGACATGGGCCTCGTTGGCTTCGCGGATGGTCAGGAGGCGGTCGAAGTCCCAGGTGGGCTGGACCTCGATGCGCTCCTTGATCTCCCAGATGGCGTTGGCGATGTCGCCGACCACCTCGACCTGCGGGAAGTACACCGGATCGACTTCGGCGGAGCGGAAGTTGATGTGGATGACCTCGGTGCCGCCACGGGTCATGAAGAACGGCGGCTTCTCGATCACGTCGTGGCCGATGTTGACGATGAGGTCGGCGGACTCCAGGGCACGGTGCACGAAGTCACCGGCGGAGAGGGCGGCGTTGCCCAGGAAGCGCGGATGGCGCTCGTCGACCACGCCCTTGCCGAGCTGGGTGGTGACGAAGGGGATGCCGGTCTTCTCGATCAGCTGACGCAGTACCCGCGCGGTCATCTTGCGGTTGGTGCCGGCGCCCAGCACCAGCACCGGGCTGCGGGCGTTTTCCAGCTTGGAGACGGCGGCGGCGATGGCCTTGGCTTCGGCGACCGGACGACGGCTCAGGCTCGGCGGGACCGGCAGGCTCTCGGTGTGCTCGTCGGCGATGTCTTCCGGCAATTCCAGGTGCACGGAGCCGGGCTTTTCTTCCTCGGCGAGGCGGAAGGCCTCGCGGATGCGCGACGGGATGTTGTCGGCGGAGGCGAACTGATGGGTGTACTTGGTGAGCGGCGCCATCATGCGGCACACGTCGAGAATCTGGAAACGCCCCTGCTTGGATTTCTTGATCGGCTTCTGGCCGGTCAGCATCAGCATCGGCATGCCGCCCAGGTAGGCGTAGGCGCCGGCGGTGACCAGGTTGGTGGCACCTGGACCGAGGGTGGAAAGGCAGACACCGGTCTTGCCGGTGAAGCGGCCGTAGGTGGCGGCCATGAAGCCGGCGGACTGCTCGTGGCGAGTCAGGATCAGCTTGATCTGCGAGGAGCGACGCAGGGATTCCAGCAGGTCCAGGTTCTCTTCGCCGGGAATGCCGAAGATGTATTCCACACCCTCGTTCTCCAAGCAGCGAACGACCAGATCGGAGGCCTTCATCATGAGTGTTGTATTCCTTGTAGGGTGGATGGCGAGCGCCTGAGGCGCCTCCTCTATGAGGCGCGGCGATCACTGTACTCAGGAACGGCGAAACATTTCAAAACAAGGAACCACCCAGTTTTACTTCTGTGACGAATGGCCGCAGCGGAAACGATTCAGGCGATGCAGCGCTGTAGCGACGCCCGGGCGCGGCGCAGTTGCAGACCGGCGAACAGCAGGCCCAGCGCGGCGATCACCAGGGCCGGTTGCAGGTCGCCGGCGAAATGGCTGCTCGCCGCGCCGAGCAGCGGACCGAGCAACTGGCCGCTGGCGAAGCTGGCGGTGAGCACCCCGGCGTTGCGTTGCGGCGTGGCCGGTGCCAGCTCGCGACCGTATTGCATCACCAACTGCATGCAGGCGAGGAAGGGACCGCCGCAGAGCAGCACGCCGAGGAACAGCGCCAGGCTGCCCGGCAGGAGGCAGAGCAGTACGCCCGCGGCCTGTAGCCAAAGGGTCGCGATCAGCCAGCGCCGGGTGTCGGTGCCCGGGCGTCTCAGGCTGACCAGCACCACGCCCAGGGCTGCGGCCAGGCCGTAGCCGGGCCAGAAGAGGTCGGCCTGCCACTGGCCATGGAAGCGGCTGGCGGCCATCTGCGAAAGAAAGGTCGCCGGCAGGATGTAGCCGACGCCCACCAGGCCATAGGCCAGGATCAGGCGGTTGAAGGCCGGGGAACGCTTGGCCGGCGCTGCGGCGGTGGGTAGCAGGGTGGCCGGACCGCGCCGTGGCAGCAGGGGCAGCAGCGCCAGGGTCGCCACGCTGGCGAGCAGGCCGTAGCTCAGCCACAGCTGATTGGAGCCACCGCCCAGGCGATTGCTGACGAGGGCCATCAACCCGCTGATGAGGATGCCCACCCCGGGACCGGTAAAGACCAGGGCGCCCAGGCGCGGCCGGCCGGCTTCGGCGGCCAGGGGCTGGCTGAGACCGGTCACCATCACCAGCACCCAGGCGCTGGCCAGGCCGGTGCCGAAGCGCAGCAGCGCCTGGGCGGCCAGGCCATCGGCCAGCAGCGACGCCAGGGTCAGGCCGGCGCAGAGCCAGAGGCCGCCGACCAGCCGCGCATGGGTCCGGCGGGCGAAGAGCGCATCCAGGGCGCCCAGCAGATAGCCCAGGTAGTTGGCCGCGGCCAGCAGGCTGGCGCCGGTGAGGTCGATCTGGCCTTCGGCGATCAGGTGCGGCAGGGCGGGGGTGAGGGCGAAGCGGCCGATGCCCATGGCGGTGGCCAGGGCGAGCAGGCAGGCCAGCAGGCGGGTGGTGGCGGTCATCGCAGGACTCCAGTAGCGAGCGGATGGGTACAGCCTAGGCCTTGAAGTTAATCAATAAAAACGAATAATAGAGAAATAGATGTTCAGCTAAAGAGAAAGGTGGTGATCCATGGAATTCGCAGAGCTACGCATTTTCCAGGCGGTGGCCGAGGAAGGTTCCCTGGTGAAGGCCGCCGAGCGGCTCAACCGGGTGCCATCCAATCTCTCCACGCGCCTGCGCCAGCTGGAAGACAAACTGGGGGTAGAGCTGTTCCTGCGCGAACGCCAGCGGCTGCACCTGACCGCCGCCGGCCATCGGCTGCTGGACTACGCCCATCGCCTGTTCGCCCTGGCCGACGAGGCGCGCAGCGCGGTGCAGGGCGGCGAGCCGGCCGGTACCTTCGTGCTGGGCTCCATGTTCAGCACCGCGGCCATCCACCTGCCGGGGCTGCTGGCGCGCTATCACCAGCGCTATCCCAAGGTGAATCTGCAGGTGCACAGCGGCCCCAGTGGCGAACTGGTCGAGGGCCTGCTGGCCGGTCGCCTGGACGCCGCCCTGGTGGACGGCCCGGCGCCCGACGCGGCGCTGGAAGGCCAGCCCTGGTTCGAGGAGCGCCTGGTGCTGATCACCGGACTGGAACTCGGTCCGGTGCGTTCGCCCGCCGACGTGGCGGGGCGCCCGGTGTTCGGTTTTCGCGCCGGCTGCTCCTATCGTCGCTACCTGGACACCTGGTACGCCGCCGCCGGGGTGCCCAGCGGACCGGTGATGGAGATCGAGTCCTACCACAGCATGCTGGCCTGCGTGATCACCGGCGGAGTGGCGCTGATGCCGGAATCCATGCTCGACAGCCTGCCCGGTCGCGAGCGGGTGCAGCGTCACGAAATCCAGGCACGCTTCGCCCGGGCCACCACCTGGCTGATGTGGCGCAAGGGCCGCGAGGGGGCCAATCTGCGCAGTTGGCTGGAGTTGCGCGAGAGCCTGCAGACCGACCGCGAAGCTGTTGCTTTGGTGTGATGATTACCCGATCCTAGGCGGCGGTTTCCTACCGTCTACCGAGGACGATCATGATAAGAATAGCCATCGTCGGTTTGGGCAAGATCGCCCGTGACCAGCACCTGCCGGCGCTCGCCGCCAATCCCGACTACGAGCTGGTCGCCGTGGCCAGCCGCAATGCCCAGCTCGACGGCGTCGCCCACTATCCCAGCCTGAGCGCGCTGCTCGAAGACGGTCCGGCGATCGACGCCGTGTCGCTTTGCGCGCCCGCGGCGGTGCGCTACGAACAGGCCCGCGAGGCCCTGGCGGCGGGCAAGCACGTGATGCTGGAGAAACCGCCGGGGGCGACCCTGAGCGAGGTGGACGCCCTGGCGCGCCAGGCCGAGGCGGCCCGCCTTTCGCTGTTCGCCACCTGGCACTCCCGCCATGCCCAGGGCGTGCAGCCGGCGCGCGAGTGGCTGGAAGGCAAGCGCATCCAGGCGGTGCGGATCGAGTGGAAGGAAGACGTGCGCGTCTGGCATCCGGGTCAGGCCTGGATCTGGGAACCGGGCGGCATGGGCGTCTTCGATCCGGGCATCAATGCCCTGTCCATTGTCACCGCCATCCTGCCGCGGCCGTTCTTTCTCAAGGAGGCGACGCTGCAGGTGCCCGGCAACTGCCAGACCCCGGTGGCGGCGCAGCTGGCCTTCGTCGACAGCGCCGGGGTGCCCATCGCCGCCGACTTCGACTTCCTGCAGACCGGGCCCCAGACCTGGGACATCCACGTCGACACCGATGCGGGTCGCCTGACCCTGAGCAAGGGCGGCAGCGAGCTGTACCTGGACGGCCAACTGAGCCACCAGGGCCCGGACCAGGAATACGCCGGTCTCTATGCGCGCTTCGCCGAGCTGGTGGCGCAGAACCGCTCCGACGTGGACGTGGCGCCGCTACGGCATGTGGCCGACGCCTTCCTCTATGGCCGACGCGAGACGGTGGCGGAGTTTCACGAGTAGGGCCTCCCTCACCCCAGCCCTCTCCCGGAGGGAGAGGGGGCGCCACCTCGGGCTCGTGTAGGTTGGGTTGAGCGCAGCGAAGCCCAACAAGGGTGGCTTGGCTTGTTGGGTTTCGATGATGGAGCTGTCTCAACCCAATCTACGGCTCGGTGGCTTCCCTCACCCCAGCCCTCTCCCAAAGGGAGAGGGGGCGCCACCTCGGGCTCGTGTAGGTTGGGTTGAGCGTAGCGAAGCTCAACAAGGGTGGCTTGGCTTGTTGGCTTCCCTCACCCCAACCCTCTTCACAAGGGAAAGACGCGCTCAGCCCCGGCGTAGGGTGGAAAACGGCGTAGCCTTTTCCACGCGGGCTGGCTCGATGCTCAACGCCGCTCCAGCAACACCCCACTCTCCATGTGGTGCGTCCAGGGAAACTGGTCGAACAGGGCGCAGCGGGTGATGCGGTGGGTGTCCTGCAGCTGGGCGATGTTCTCGGCCAGGGTCTCCGGGTTGCAGGAGATGTAGAGGATGCGCTCGAAGCGGCGGGTCAGTTCGCAGGTGTCCGGATCCATGCCGGCGCGCGGCGGATCGACGAACACGGTGCCGAAGTCGTAGCTCTTGAGATCCACGCCGGCCAGGCGCCGGAAGGGACGGACCTCGTTGAGCGCCTGAGTCAGTTCCTCGGCGGAGAGGCGCACCAGGCTGACGTTGTCCACGCCATTGCTGGCCAGGTTGTGCAGGGCGGCGTTGACCGAGGTCTTGCTCACCTCGGTGGCCAGTACCTTGCGGACCCGGCTGGCCAGCGGCAGGGTGAAGTTGCCGTTGCCGCAATAGAGCTCCAGCAGATCGTCCTCGCGCTCGCCCAGGGCGGTATGGGCCCAGGTCAGCATCTTCTGGTTGACGGTGCCATTGGGCTGGGTGAAGCCGCCCTCGGGTTGCAGATAGCTATAGGTCTTCCCGGCCACCTCCAGTTCTTCGAGCACATGGTCACGCCCGATCACCAGGCGCTGACCGCGGGAGCGACCGATCAGACTGACACCGAGGTCGGCGGCCAGGCGCTCGGCGGCGGCCTGCCAGGCGGCGTCCAGCGGGCGGTGGTAGGCCAGGGTGATCAGCGCATCGCCGCTCAGGGTGGTGAGGAATTCCACCTGGAACAGCTTGAACGACAGCGCCACGTCCGCCTGCCAGCCGGCCTTGAGCCGGGGCATCAGGTCGTTGATGCGCTGGCTGGCGATGGGGAAGTCCTCGATGAGGATCGGCGTGTGCTTGTCGCCCGGGGCGAACATCGCGTAGTGGCGCTCTTCGTTCTCCCGCCACAGGCGGAATTCGGCGCGCAGCCGGTAGTGCTGCAGCGGCGAGGCGAAGACCTCCGGCTCGGGCGCCTGGAAGGGCGCCAGCAGGTCGCGCAGGCGACCGGCCTTGGCATCGAGTTGGGTCTGGTAGTCGGCGGGGGCGAAGGAAGGCTGGGACATGGTAGATCCGGAGAGACGATAAGGCGGGGAAACCCTCGGGACCAGGGCCCCGAGGGTGAAGGGTCAGGCGTTGAACCAGCCCAGCTTGATGACGAACAGGATCGACAGCACGATCAGCGCCGAATTCAGCTCGCGGGTACGGCCGGACAGCAGCTTGATGACCGTCCAGGTGATGAAGCCGAAGGCGATGCCGTTGGCGATGGAATAGGTCAGCGGCATGGCCAGGGCGGTGACCAGCACCGGGGCGGCGGTGGTCAGGTCGTCCCACTCAATCTCGGCCAGGCCCGAGGTCATCAGCACGGCGATGAAGAACAGCGCCGGGGCGGTGGCGAAGGCCGGCACGCTGCCGGCCAGGGGAGCGAAGAACAGCGCCAGCAGGAACAGTACCGCGACCACCACGGCGGTGAGGCCGGTCCGGCCGCCGGCGGAAACGCCCGCGGCCGATTCGATGTAGCTGGTGGTGGTGGAGGTGCCCAGCAGCGAGCCGAACATGGCGGCGGAGCTGTCGGCGATCAGGGCGCGGCCCATCTTCGGCAGATGGCCGTCCTTGCCCATCAGGCCGGCGCGCTTGGCCACGCCGATCAGGGTGCCGGAGTTGTCGAACAGGTCGACGAACAGGAAGGCGAAGATGACGCTGATCAGGCCGACGTCCAGGGCCCCCCGGATGTCCAGCTGCAGGAAGGTCGGTGCCAGCGACGGCGGCATGGAGACCAGGCCGCCGAAGGCGCTGACGCCCAGGGCGATGGCGATCACGGTGACCACCAGGATGCCGATCAGCACCGCGCCGGTGACCTTGCGCGCCTCGAGCACGACGATCAGGAAGAAGCCGAGGATGGCCAGCAGCGGACCGGGTTTGGACAGGTCGCCCAGGCCCACCAGGGTCGCCGGATTACCCACCACGATGCCGGCGGTCTGCAGGGCGATCAGCGCCAGGAACAGGCCGATGCCGGCGGCGATACCCGAGCGCAGCGGGAGCGGGATGCTGTTGATGATCCATTCGCGGATGCGAAAGATCGACAGCAGGAAGAACATCAGCGCCGAGAGGAACACCGCGCCCAGGGCCACCTGCCAGGTATGGCCCAGGTGCAGGACCACGGTGTAGGTGAAGAAGGCGTTGAGGCCCATGCCGGGGGCGAGGGCGATGGGGTAGTTGGCGATGAGTCCCATGAGCGCCGAGCCGATGGCGGCGGCCAGGCAGGTGGCGACGAAGATCGCGCCCTTGTCCATGCCGGTCGCGCCGAGGATGCTCGGGTTGACGAACAGGATGTAGGCCATGGCCAGGAAGGTGGTCACCCCAGCCAGCAGTTCGGTGCGGACAGAGGTGTTGTGGGCCTTGAGTTGGAAGAGTCTTTCCAGCATGGGATGCCTCGTGCGCGCCGGTCTGATCGGAAAAAACGGCGCGCATCATAACAGGTCGGTTAACACGGGTAAGGCACTAAGACTTACCCCCAAATCGGCATCGGGTCGAGCACTGTCCGGTCGGTCAGCTTTTCGCGGTGTGGCCGCTGACCGAATCGCCTGCGTTGCGGGCCAGGCGGAAGGCATCCAGGGTGCTCAGGATGCCGAGCACGGCCACTATGCAAAAGGCTAGCCGGAAGTCCGACAACTGCGGATCGAGGTGGCCGTGCCACTCCATCGAGGCGCGCAGCAGCAGGGCGGCGATGGCCACGCCCAAGCCCATGGCCAGCTGGAAATTGGTGCTGAACAGAGTGGACGCATGGCTCAGCTGGGGTTTCGGAATGTCGGCGAAGGCCAGGGCATTGCTGGCGGTGAATTGCAGCGAGCGGGACACGCCGCTGGCGAACAGCAGCAGCACGATCAGCGGCAGCGGCCAGTCCGGGGTGAGCAGGCCACATGCCAGCAGGCTGAGCGCGCTGAGCACGCCGTTCATGGTCAGGATGGCGCGCAGGCCGAAGCGGCGCATGGCGGCGGTGGTGAAGGGCTTGGCCGCCAGGTTGCCAGCGAACAGCGCCAGGAGCAGCAGGCCGGCCTGGAAGGCGTCCAGGCCAAAGGCCAGCTGGAACATCAGGGGGAGCAGGAAGGGTGCGGTGGCGATGGTGACGCGGAACAGGCCGCCACCGAGGATGGCGGCGCGGTAGGTGGGAATCCGCAGTGTGCCAAAATCGATCAGCGGACGTTCGATCTTCGTCATGTGACGCACCGCCTTGGTGCCGAGGATCAGCCCTATCCCCATCCAGGCCAGGTTGCTGCCCAGACTGCCGTGGTTCTGGCCGAGCCGTTCGACGCCCCACATGAAGGCGACGCAGGCCCCGCCCAGCAACAGGAAGCCGCGCCAGTCCAGCGGATGGCGCTGGGTCGGCAGGTCGGCGGGCACCAGGCGCCAGGCCAGCAGCAGGGCGATCGATCCCAGCGGCAGATTGAGATAGAAGATCCAGCGCCAGTCGGCATAGGTGGTGATCAGGCCGCCCAGGGGCGGGCCCAGCACGGGGGCCACCAGGCCCGGCCAGGTGATGAGGGCGATGGCGCGCACCAGTTCGTGCTTTTCGGTGACCTGCAGCACCACCAGCCGCCCGACCGGAACCATCAGCGCGCCGCCGAGCCCCTGGAGGATGCGCGCGGCGATGAATTGCTCGAGGGAGAGGGCCATCCCACACAGCAGCGAGGCCAGGGTGAAGACGCCAATAGCCAGGGTAAAGACCGGTCGTGGACCGAAGCGCTCGGCGATCCAGCCGCTGACCGGGATGCCTACGGCAATGGCCAGCAGATAGGCGCTGATGCCCAGGTTGAGGTCCACCGGATCACGGCCGAAAGACGCCGCCATCTGCGGCAGGGCCGTGGCGATCACGGTGGCGTCGAGGTTTTCCATGAAAAAGGTAAAGCTCACCAGGCCGGCGAGAATCTTCCAGCGTTCCATGGGTCAGCGCCTCAGGCCAAGGGGTGGGCTACTCTGCCTGAGGTGCTGCAAGGCGCGCCAGCCCTGGCTTGCCGATAAAAAGTCAAAGGATTTGCCACCGTCTCTCGAACAGGCTGCTAAAGTCCAGAGGAGACAGGTTCGCTAATCGTCATCGCCATGAGGAAGCCGTTGCATGAAGGACGTGATCGATAGCCACATCATGGCCATGGCGGAAGCCCGGCGGCTGCTCGAACGGGGTAGCCAGGCCAAGCGCCAGCATCAGCGCTATTTCCTCAACTTCCTGACCCTGCGTCAGGAGGCCTCACTCCTCAGCCAGCAGTCCTATCGTCTGAGTTGCTCGCTGGACGCCTTTTCCACCCAGCGCTCACGCCAGTTGCCCCCGGTGCTGACCCTGGTAAAGGCAGACCGGGACGAATGCCAGTAAGGCCAAAGGCGTAGCCGTAGGTATTCGTGGAGCTTTTCCGCTGACCCCGGGGTCAAAACCTCGAATGCAGAGGAGAAACACCCCCATGATCAAGCAATCGCTGCTCTCTCTGGCCCTGGGTACCGTCGTCCTGACCGGCGCCCTGCAGGCCCAGGCCGCGCCCGAGGCCATGACCCCGGTCAAGCCCGCTGCCGACAAGGCGGCTTCGGAGCCCACCAGCTCGCAGTACCAGAACAAGGTCAACAAGAAGGATGCCAATCAGAGCGATGATGCCGTCACTCATGACCCTGATCATCCTACCTTTGAACTCGAAGAGGGTGGCCGGGCGCCGCGCAAGTACATCCGCGACGAGTACGTGATCAAGGACTTCAAGAAGCACGGCTTGGAGCAACCGGGCGAAGACAGCCAGTGGGTCAAGATCGGCTCCGACTATGTACTGATCAAGCGCAGCAATGCGGTGATCGACAAGATCGTCAAAGCCAAGCAGTGATCCACCATGGCCGGGGCCGATTCTCGACCCCGGTGGTATTCGGGGTGTCCAGGCGGCATGCTGAGGCACCCTTTTCGGAGTTTTTTGCATGACCAGTGAAATTCGCGTCGTCGCCATCCTGCAGGCCAAGCCCGGCCAGGCCGCAGCCGTCGAGAACGCCCTACGCGCCATCGTCGCCCCTTCCCGCGCCGAGGCCGCCTGCCATTTCTATACTCCGCACCGTGATCCGAGCCACGAGGGTCGCTATGTCTTCATCGAGCGCTGGGCCAGCCGCGAGGCCCTGGCCGAGCACGAGGAGACCGCGCACTTCAAGCAGCTGCTGAGCGATCTCGATGGCCTGCTCACCGAGGCGCCCCAGGTGATGATCCTGGAAGAATTGCCGCTGGCCTGAGTCGGGCGACATAGCGCTGTCATTTGCCTGAGTCACCCTGGCCTCTTTTCGTGGAGGCTTGGATGAACCCCTCTCGACGTCAAGCGCTAGGTCTGCTCGGTCTGGGTCTGAGCGCGCCCTGGTTCGCCGGGTGCAGCGCGCGTGAACCGCAACTGGATCCCTTCACCCTGGGCGTCGCCAGTGGCGATCCCGCTGCCGATGGCTTCGTCATCTGGACCCGCCTGGCGCCGGATCCCCTGGCCGAGGATGGCCTGGGAGGTCTGCATGCCCCGGTCGAGGTGCGGTGGGAAGTCGCCCTGGATCCGGGGCTGCGCCAGGTGGTGCAGAGCGGTACGGTCCAGGCGCAGCCCCGGGCGGCCTTCAGCGTGTCCATCACCCTGGTAGGTCTGCTGCCGGGGCGACCCTATTGGTACCGCTTCACCGCCCTGGGGCATCAGAGTCGCATCGGTCGCGCCCTCACGCTGCCGCCGCCGGCCAGCGCGCCGCAGCGACTCAAGCTGGTGGCGGCCTCCTGCTCCCACTATGAGAAGGGCTTCTTCAGTGCCTATCGGCACATGGCCGACGAGCAGCCGGACCTGGCGCTGTTCCTCGGCGACTACATCTATGAGTCCAATGTGCCGCTGCTGCTGCCAGCGATCCGCCGCCACGGCCTGCCGGAGGCCCGCGACCTGGCCAGCTATCGGCGGCGCCATGCCCTTTACCGCACCGATCCCGATCTGCAGTACCTGCATGCCAATGTCACCAGCCTGCTGACCTGGGACGACCACGAGGTGCAGAACGACTATTCCGGTCCCTGGTCGGCGGATCCCCGGGTCAGTCTGGCCGCCTTCGCCGCGCGACGGCAGGCGGCCTACCAGGCCTTTCGCGAACACGCCCCGCTGCGCGCCTGGCGCACCCAGGGCAGCGCGCTGCGCCTCTATGACCGGTGGCGCTTTGGCGACCTGGCGGAGATCCACCTGCTCGATGGCCGGCAATACCGCAGCGAACCGGCCTGCGCGACGACCAGGACCCGCGGTGGCCATCTGGTCGCGCCGGATTGCCCGGGCCTGCGTGATACCACGCGCAGCATGTTGGGGCGGGCGCAGGAGGATTGGCTGCTGGACGGCTTTCGCCATAACGGTACGCAGTGGAACCTCATTGCCCAGGATCTCCTGCTCGCACCCCTGCGGCAGCGCCTGCCGGATGGCGATCCGGCGCGCTGGACCGATGGCTGGGACGGCTATCCGGCCACCCGCGAGCGCCTGCTGGCGGCCATGGCCGCGAGTCGCCTGGCCAATCCGGTGACCCTGGGCGGGGACATCCATTCCTTCTGGGTGACGGATCTGCACCGCGATCCGGAGGACGAGCGGAGCCCGGTGGTGGCGAGCGAGTTCGTCGGCACTTCCATCACCTCGGACGGACCGGATTACCGACGCTTCCAGGCGCTGTTGCCGGAGAATCCCCAGGTGCGTTTCTTCGACAGCCGGGAGCGTGGCTATCTGGCCCTGGAGCTGACGCGGGAGCGGCTGCAGGTGGATCTGCGCACCATCAGTGACCGAACGCGCCCGGATGCCAGGCGCGGCACCCGGGCGAGCTTCGTGGTGGAGGCGGGACGGCCAGGGGCCGTCCCGGTCTAGCGGATCAGACGAACAGCGACAGCAGCATGATGAAGGCCAGGGCCACCACCGAGAGGATGGTTTCCATCATCGACCAGGTCTTGAAGGTCTCGGCCACGGTCATGTTGAAGTACTGCTTCACCAGCCAGAAGCCGGCGTCGTTGACGTGGGAGAGGATCACCGAACCGGCGCCGGCGGCCAGCACCAGCAACTCCTTGTTCACCCCGGGGATCAGCGCCACCACGGGGGCGACGATGCCGGCGCCGGTGATGGTCGCCACGGTGGCGGAACCGGTGGCCACGCGGATCACCGCTGCCACCAGCCAGGTCAGCAGGATCGGCGAGATCTGCGTCTGCACCGCCAGGTTGCCGATCACCTCACCCACGCCGCTGGCCACCAGCATCTGCTTGAAGCCACCGCCAGCGCCAACGATCAGCACGATGGCCGCCACCGGCGCCAGGCTCTGGTCGAGCAGCTTGACGATCTTCTCGCGGGAGAAGCCGCAGGCGGTGCCGAAGCTGTAGAAGCTCAGCAGCAGGGCGGCGAGCAGGGCGGTGATGGGGTGGCCGATGAAGTCCATCCAGATGCGGAAATGGTTGTCGGCGGCAAAGAAGATATCGGCGAAGGCCTTGAGCAGCATCAGGATCACCGGCAGCAGCACGGTGAAGACGGTGATGCCGAAGCCCGGCAGGTTGCGGTTGTCGGTTTCCTGGGCGATCTGGGCGACCAGCTCGGGATTGGCCGAGCCGGGGATGCGCTTGGAGATCCAGGCGCCGAAGATGGGACCGGCGATCATGGCGGTGGGCAGGCCGACGATCAGGCCGTAGAAGATGGTCTTGCCGATGTCGGCACCGAACACCCCGACCGCCAGCAGCGGACCCGGGTGCGGCGGCACCAGGCCGTGCACGGCGGACAGGCCGGCCAGCAGCGGGATGCCCAGCTTGACCAGCGACAAGCCGGTACGGCGGGCGACGATGAACACCAGGGGCGCCAGCAGCACGAAGCCGATCTCGAAGAACAGCGGGATGCCCACCAGGAAGGCGGCGAACATCATCGCCCAGTGCACGCGCTTGATGCCGAAGGCGCGGATCAGCGTCTGGGCGATCTGGTCGGCGCCGCCGGAATCGGCCATCAGCTTGCCGAGCATGGTGCCGAGGCCCAGCAGGATGCCGACGAAGCCGAGCACGCCGCCGAAGCCGTCCTGGAAGGATTTCATGACCTTTTCCACCGGCATGCCGGAGGTCAGGCCGAGAAAGCCCGAGGCGATGGTCAGGGCGATGAAGGGATGGACCTTGAACTTGGTGATCAGGAGCACCAGGCCGACGATGGTGACCGCGGCGTCGAGCAGAAGGAAGCTGTTGTGGTCCATGCCGAACATGGCGCCTCTCCTATTGTTGTTGTGGGCGTTGCGGGTGGTTGGATTGGGTAGCGCTGTCTCGTCAGGCCGGCTGGGCCAGGCGAATCGAGGTGTTCCACCAGGCCGACACCTGGGTGCCGATGGCGGGCAGGCTGTCGCGTGCGTCCACTACCAGCGTAGCCGGTTCACCGTGGGGTGCTTCGAGGGTGGCGAACTGACTGTCGATCAGGCTGGCGGGCATGAAGTGCCCCGGGCGATTGGCCACGCGCTGGGCGGCGGTCTCGCGGGTCAGTTCGAGAAAGACGAAGCCGAGACCGGGCACGGCCTGGCGCAGCTGGTCGCGATAGCGGCGCTTGAGTGCGGAACAGGTGAGCACCGGGCGTTCGCCCGCGGCCACGGCAGCGGCCATTTCTTCACCGAGGCGGGTCAGCCAGCCGGCGCGATCCCCGTCGTCGAGGGGGATGCCGGCGCTCATCTTGGCGATGTTGGCGGCGGGGTGGAAGGCGTCGCCTTCGATCAGGCGGCCACCGTCCTGCTCGGCGATGGCCGCGCCGACGCTGCTCTTGCCGCAGCCTGCGACGCCCATGACCACCAGCGCGGGAATGGGAGTGTTCATCGTCACCTCCGGTCTGGAGACAGCGCTACCCCGAAAAGCGGAAAAGGCAGCGGCTTCCAGTTCTTGTCGATCTTGTTAGGCCGAATGCCGACGCGGTGCGGAAGGCCACGTCAGGCTTGTAGTGTCTGCTGAGACAGCGCTACCTTAGGCGCGTTCTCCGTCTCTGACAAGCCTGAAACCATAACAATGAATCGAACGGGTTCTCGTAGTTCCGGTCGGCCCACCCTCACCGAGGTGGCGCTGCAGGCCGGTGTTTCCCCCATCACGGCCTCGCGTGCCCTGCGCGGTGTCGCCAGCGTGGCACCGGAGCTGGTCACCCGCGTGCAGGAGGCCGCCGCGCGCCTTGGCTATGTCACCAATCCGGCCGCTCGTGCCCTGGCCTCGGCCCAGGGGCATTCGGTGGTGGTGCTGGTGCCCTCGCTGTCCAACCACCTGTTCATCGAGCCCCTCGAGGCCATCCACGAGGTCCTGCGTCCCCGTGGCCTGGAGGTGCTGATCGGCAACTACCACTACGATCCCGAGGAAGAGGAAAAGCTGATCCGCAACTACCTGGCCTATCAGCCCCGGGGACTGCTGCTGACCGGCTTCGACCGCACCGACGCCGCGCGCCAGCTGCTGGCGGCCAGCGGGGTGCCGCGGGTGCACATGATGGAGCTGGACCCGGCGGGGGCGGTGCCCAGCGTCGGCTTTTCCCAGCGCGCCGCCGGGGCCGCCGCGGCGCGGCATCTGCTGGCGGCCGGACGCAAGCGCCTGGGCTATGTGGCCGCCCAGCTCGACCCGCGGGCACTGGCCCGAGGGGAGGGCTTTCGCGAGGTGCTGCGCGAGGCGGGCTGCTATGACCCGAGTCTGGATGTACTGGATCCGCAGCCGTCGTCCGTGGGCCTGGGCGCCCGACAGTTTCGCGAACTGCTGGCCCGCCGCCCGGATGTCGACGGCCTGTTCTTCTGCAACGACGACCTGGCGCAAGGCGCGCTGTTCGAGGCGCAGCGGCTGGGCATCGCCATCCCCGAACGGATCTCGGTGCTGGGCTTCAACGACCTGCCCGGCTCGGCGCACACGGTCCCCCGGCTGACCTCCATCCAGACCCCCCGCGCCGCGGTAGGGCGCCAGGCCGCGACCCTCCTGCTGGGGCTGCTCGACGGCCGCCGCCAACCGACCTGCGTAGACCTGGGATTCGAGTTGGTGAGTCGGGAGAGTGTGTAGGGCTTTGGCTTGGGTCGATCGTGACCACGGCGGTCCGTCGATGCAGCCAGAACGGTATGACTTTGCTTATCGCGGCCATGGGCCGCTCCTACCGGGCTTGACGCTTCTGTAGGAGCGGCCCATGGCCGCGATAAGGTTTTGCTCCGACAACGAATAATCCATCTTCTGGCATCCATCAGCTCCGCGGACCGTCATAACCGCGATCGCGGTGCAGCAGGTCTTACCGCAACGCCTTGGCCAATATCCGCGACTGCCCCCGGAAATCCTGGCGGGCATAGAAGGCCTGGGCGTCCTCGTTGAATTCCATGACCTCCAGGCGCAATTCGTCGACGTCGTTGTCCCGCGCCCAGGCTTCCACTGCGTCCAGCAGCCGGGCACCCACGCCCAGCCGTCGGTGGCAGGCCGACACCACCAGGGTGCCGATCCGGCAGAGGATCAGCGGCTGCAGAAAGGAAATCGAGCGGGTGTCGGACAGGCGCGCGGTAACGAAGCCGACCATTTCGTCACCGGCCTCGGCGACGAACAGCACCCCGTCTTCCGGCTCCAGCTGGGCGGCCCAGTAGTCCTGGTCGCGCCAGCCGCCGGAGGGCTCGGCGAAGGTCGCCGGGGCCTGCCGGTGATGCTGCTCGGCGAGTTGCTCGGCCAGCCGGCAGACGGCGGCGAGATCGGTGACGAAGGCGGGACGGATACGCAAGAGCGGTGCTCGCAAGAGGAGTCGGCCGTTCACCTTACGCCGCGCTGCGCGGGTCAGGAAGCCTTGGCATCCAGCTGCTGGTACCAGTCGGCATAGGGGGTGTTCCTGGCCATCCGCCGGTTGTAGTCGGGCGCGCCATCGGTCCACCAGACCGGTCCGCGCTCGCCCAGGGCGTGCTTGGCGGCGTCCACCGCGGCGCGTGCGCTGCGCAGGGCGGCTTCGTCACCCTGACGCTTGGCCACGCCCACCTGACGGCGGGCATCCATCAGTTCATGGGTCAGCAGGTCGCGGCGGTCGGCGGGCAGACTGGGGTCGGTGCAGCGCCAGAGTCGGCCCCTGACCACGAAGTAGCGTCCGTCCGGGGTGGTGGGATAGCGCATGGCAAGGGCCCCTTGGTCAGTCGTCGATGTCGAGCAGGCCGCGGCAATCCGGATAGTTCGAGCAGGCCCAGAATTCCCGGCCCTGGTGGCGACCGCTGCGCGCGCGGCGGCGGACCATGGGCGCCTGGCATTCCGGGCATTCCGGCGCCAGGGGCTGGCTGGGCGCTGCGGTTCGCTGGCGCGGACGGCGCCCGCCGAACACGGCGTCGCGCACGGCGGTGGCGGAATAGCGCGCCGCCGCCGGGATCTCCACCAGGCGCAACTGGGCGGCCTCGCACACTGCGCGAACGAAGCGGTCGCGCTGCTGGCGATGGCGCTGCAGGTGCGATCTGTCGTTGAGTTCGACCACGGCGTGCACGGCGAGGTCGTCGCGGCGGCAGATGGCGAAGTCGAAGTGCTTGCAGTTGATGCGATTCTGCGCGATCAGATAGCGGCGGCGATCGCGCAGCGGCAGGGTCTGGACCACATCGGCGATGCGCACCTTGCCGAACACCCGGTAGTCGTCGCCCACGGCTTCGTCGAGCACCGCGAGAAAGGCCTGTTCGGCGGGGGTGAAGAGGGCTTCGACCTGGCGATAGGGAAAGGCGGCCTGGCGCCGGCGCTGCCACCACCACAAAGCCCCCAGAAACAGCAGTCCGGCCGAAACCAGCAGGGGCAGGTAACGCTCGTACATCTCGAACTCCAACAGCGGGGCGCCATGATAGTGAGTTCCGGCGCCGGACAGCAGCGGTGGCGACGAAGTGTCAGTCGCGCCGCGGGAGTTGCCGTTGCAGATCGTCCAGCCGCAGCAGGGTCACCGACTTCAGACAACTCAGATACTGCAGCTGCTGCATGGCGCCCTGGAATCCGCGCGTCGCGTCAGCGCAGCGGGGGGCGCGGTCGCTTTGCCAGAGCTGCTGCAGCTGTTCGAAGGCGGGTCGTTGCGCAGCGGAGAGCGCGGCCAGGCGGCGGCCGTAGACGTCGGCCAGCCGGGCTTCGGCCAGGGCCAGATCCCCGGCGGCGCAGGCCGCCAGCTGCGCCTCGCTGCCCTGGCGATCGCAGTCGGCCGGGGGCTGCTCGGCGGCCAGGGCGGCGGTCGAGAGCAGCAGGGCGAGCAGGGCGGACAGGCGACAGGTGTTCATGCAGGCTGACTATTGCAGGGGCGGACCGCCTAGACTGCCGTAAAAGCGCGGCTCTCACCAGGCGCCGCCGGTCTCCTGCGGCTCGCCCTGGGTCTCGCGGAATTGGCGGATCTGCACCAGCAGCCAGTCGATCCAGCGCTGTACCGGCGCGTCCACCGGGCCCTTGGGCAAGACCAGGAAGTAGGCCTGGGTCGACAGCTGGTTGAACCGATCCGGCAGCGGGCGGACCAGGGCGCCGCTGGCCAGCAGGCGCTGGGCCAGCACGCAGCCGCCGAGGGCCACGCCCTTGCCGGCCGCGGCCTGTTGCAGGGCCATGCCACTCAGCGAATAGCGCGGACCGCGCAGACTTTCGCCCAGGGGTACCTGCTGGCTGGCGAACCAGTCCTGCCAGGCGTTGAAACGGCTGCTGGGCCGGCCCGAACGCCAGCCGCCGGGCCATTCGGCATGCAGCAGCGGATAGGCCAGCAAGGCGGCGGGTTCTGTCAGTGGCGTCGGGATCAGCGTCGGGCTGCACACCGGAAAGATCCATTCGCGCAGCAGCAGGCGCGTCTCGCCGTCCTGCCAGTCGCCCCGGCCATAGCGGATCGCCGCCTGGGCACCGCCCTCGGTACCCAGCGGCACGATGGCGGAGGAGGCATCGAGAAAGACCTCGATATCCGGATGCTGGCGCTGGAAGTCTTCCAGGCGCGGCAGCAGCCATTCCTGGCCAAAGGTGGGCGGCGCGCTGACGGTCAGGACGCTGCTCTTGACCCGCGCCCGGGCGACGGCGCGGGTCAGGCCGTCGAGGTGCGGCGCGATCTCCGCCGCCAGGGCGCGCCCCTGGACGGTGAGGCGCACGCCCTGGGCCAGGCGCTCGAACAGCGGCTGCCCCAGCTCTTCCTCGAGCAGGCGGATCTGCCGGCTGATGGCGCCCGCGGTGACGTGCAGCTCGTCCGCGGCCTTGGCGAAGTGCTGGTGTCGCGCGGCGGCGGCAAAGGCGCGCAGGGCGTTGAGGGGGAGGGCGGTGGTCACACTGAGCCTTACTTTTCCTGAGCCTGACGCCCATTAAACATCGTTTGTCTGACCTGTTCAGCCACCTTCACCATGCAGGCTCACTTTTTCCTGGAGCGACGCTCATGCGCAAGGAGCTGGATCTCCCCGCCGTGCTGGTCATGCTGGTGCTCTGCCTGGTCTGGGGCCTGCAGCAGACGGCGATCAAGGCCATCGCCGAGCAGGTGGATCCCCTGCTGCAGATCGGCTGGCGCTCGCTGCTGGCGGCCGGGCTGCTCTATGGCCTGGCGCGCTGGCGCGGCATCCATTGCCTGGGCCGCGACCAGACGCTGATTCCCGGGCTGCTCGCCGGGTCGCTGTTCGCCCTGGAATTCCTCTGCATGGCGGTCGGCCTGAAATACACCAGCGCCGCGCACATGGTGGTGTTCATCTACACGGCGCCGCTGTTCGCCGCCTGCGGCCTGCACTGGCTGGTGCCCGGGGAGCGGCTGTCGGGGCGGCAGTGGCTGGGCATGCTGCTGGCGGCCACTGGGGTGGTCTGCGCCTTTCTGATCGGCAAGCCGAGCGGCGGCACCAGCTGGCTGGGCGATCTGATCGGTCTGGCTGGCGGCGCCGCCTGGGGCGCCACCACGGTGCTGATCCGCCGCAGTGCCCTGGCCGAGGCGCCGCCGCTGCGCACCCTGTTCTATCAACTCGGGGTGACCGGCGTGGTGCTGCTGGCGCTGGCCCTGCCGCTCGGCAAGCGCCTGGATCTGGCCGGGCTGGATTCCCTGGCCTGGTCGAGCCTGGCCTTTCAGGTGTTCATCGTCGCCGGCATCAGCCTGCTGGGCTGGTTCGTGCTGCTCAGTCGCTATCGCGCGGCGCCCCTGGGCGTGTTGACCCTGCTGACGCCGCTGTTCGGTGTGCTGATGGGCGTCTGGCTGCTGGGCGAGACCCCGGGACCGGGATTTCTCGCCGGCGCGGCCCTGGTGCTCAGCGGGCTGCTGATCGTCAGCTATCCTTCCCGCTCGCGAGTCGCGTCCCGCTGACTCGCCTGGCCCTGAGCATCCGATGTCGTCCACCTCGCTGAATCCCTGGTTGCTGCGCCTCATTCCCCTGGTGTTCCTGGCCCTGTGGTCCGCCGGCTTCGCCGTGTCCAAGGTGGGTCTGGCCTATGCGCCGCCCTTCACCCTGCTGGCGATGCGCTATGCGCTGGCCTTCAGCGTGCTGCTGGTGGCTTTTCTGGTCCTGCGTCCGCCGCTGCCACGAACGCGGCGGGAATGGGCGAATCTCGCCGTGGTGGGCTTTCTGATCCAGGGCGTCTATTTCGGCATGAGCTATGGCGCCCTGGTGCTGGGCGCCTCGGCCAACGTGGTGGCCATGGTTGCTTCGTTGCAGCCGATCCTGGTGGCCCTGGGCGCACCCCTGCTGGTGGGCGAGCGGGTGACGCCGCTGCAGTGGCTGGGGCTGGCCCTGGGGCTGCTCGGCGCCATCGGGGTGATCCTGGCCCGGGCCAGCGTCGCCGTGGAGTCCGTCCCGGGCATCTTCCTGGCGGTCGGCGCGCTGCTGGGCATGACCAGCGCCGTGCTCTACGAAAAGCGCCTGGGCGTGGCCCAGCATCCGGTCACCAACAACCTGGTGCAGTACAGCGTCGGCCTGGTCTGCTGCGCGCCGGTGGCGCTGCTGTTCGAGCATAATCCGGTGCACTGGGCGCCGGCCTTCATCGGCGCCCTGGCCTACCTGGTACTGGCCAACTCGCTCCTGGCCATCAGCCTGCTGGTGTGGATGATCCGCGCCGGCGAGGCGGCGCGGGTCAGTGCGCTGTTCTTTTGCGTGCCGCCGGGCGCCGCCCTGAGCGCCTGGCTACTGCTGGGCGAGACCCTGCCGCCGCTGGCCTGGGTGGCCATGGTGATCGCCATCGGTGGGGTGCTGCTGGCGACACGGGCCGGGGGCAAGGCGGCGCGCTGAACCGCGCCGCCCGCCGTCAGGCCGTCTTCAGTCCGGCCAGCACCTTGTCCACCGTCAGCGGATAATCGCGGATGCGCACCCCGCAGGCGTTGTAGACGGCGTTGGTGAGCGCGGCCCCGGCGCCGCAGATCCCCAGTTCGCCGACGCCTTTGATCTTCAGCGGATTGGCCTTGTCGTCCACTTCCGGCAAGAAATGGGCTTCGATGGCGGGAATGTCCAGGTGGCAGGGGTAGTGGTAGTCGGCCAGGTCGTGGTTCACGAAATGGCCATGGCGAGTGTCGATCACCCCGTCTTCGTGCAGGGCGCTGCCCACGCCCCAGATCATCCCGCCAAGCATCTGCGAATGGGCGGTCTTCTCGTTGAGAATACGCCCGGCGGCGAACACCCCGAGCATGCGTCTAAGGCGGATCTCGCCGGTGAGGGCGTGCACCCCCACCTCGGCGAAGAAGGCGCCATAGCCCTGCTGGGAATAGTCCTTGAGCGTCTGGCCCGGCTTGATCTCGCCGATGGCCTGGAGATCGTGCTGGCGCGCCAGTTCGGCGAGGTCGCGACTGCCGTTGTCGGCGATCAGCCGGCCGCCGACGAAACGGGCACTGGCCGGATCCAGACCTGCCGCCTCTGCCGCCTTCAGCCGCAGATTCTCGCAGGCGACATAGACCGAGGAACCGGAACTGGCGGCGCCAAAGGAACCGCCGGAGCCGGCCCCGGCCGGGTCGTCGCTGTCGCCCAGCAGCACCTTGACCCGCTCCACCGGCAAGCCGAGCGACTCGCCGGCGATCTGCGCCAGGATGGTGTAGGTCCCGGTGCCGATGTCGGTCATGGAGGTCTTGACCGTGGCCGAGCCATCGGCTTCCAGACGCACCCCGGCCTGGGACGGCCTGAGCATGTTGGCGCGACTGGCTGCCGCCATACCCATGCCGATCAGCCAGTCGCCCTCGCGCACCTGGCCGGGCGTGGCCTTGCGCTGGCTCCAGCCAAAGCGGCGGGCGCCGTCCTGCATGCACTCCACCAGTTTGCGGGAAGAGAAGGGGATGTGCTTTTCCGGATCCTGGCTGGGCTCGTTGCGGATGCGCAGCTCGATGGGATCGAGACCGAGCATGACCGCCAGCTCGTCCATGGCGCTTTCGCTGGCGAGCATGCCCACGGCTTCGCCGGGCGCCCGGCAGGAGCCGGACTCGGGCAGATCCAGCTCGACCATGCGGTGCGCCACCAGGCGGTCGTCGCCAGCATAGAGGGTGCGCGAAGACAGGCCGGTGGGTTCGTAGTAGGTGAGGCCGCGGGCGGAATGGGACCAGCCTTCGTGGGCCATCGCCTGGATACGGCCCTCGCGGTCGGCGCCCAGGCGGATGCGCTGGATGGTGGCCGAGCGATGGTCGGTGATCTGGAACATCTGCTGGCGGGTGAGGGTGACCTTGACCGGCCGGCCGATGGCGCGAGCGGCCATGGCGCCGATCAGGGCGTCGGCATAGATCGGCAACTTGCCACCGAAGCCACCACCGATATAGCGCGCCACGATGCGCACGTTTTCCTTGGGCAGCTGCAGGGTATTGGCCACGCAACTCTGCGCCTGCTCGACGAACTGGGTGGAGCAATAGATGGTCACCCGGTCGCCGTCCCACTGGGCGAGGCTGGCGTGGGGCTCCATCTGCGCATGGATGTGGTAGGGCGTGGTATAGCGCTCGTCGAGCTTGATCGGCGCCCGGGCAAAGGCGGCGTCGACATCGCCCGAGGCGGTATCGGTGGGCTGATCGGCATCCGGCGGCTTGACCGCCTGGCCGAGGTTGGCGGCGAGGTCGAAGACGCCCGGTTCGGCCGCGTAGTCGATCTCCACCAAGGCCGCCGCCAGGCGCGCCTCCTCGAAGGTCTCGGCCACCACGAAGGCCACCGGCTCGCCGAAATAGCGCACCTGGTCGCTGTCGAGGTATGGCTTGGGCCGGGTGAAGCGACCGCTGTTCTCCGGCTCGCGGGCGGCCTGGCGTGGCGCGTTGCGATAGGTCAGCACGCCGAGCACGCCCGGCGCGCCCTCCGCGGCCGAGGTGTCCAGCCGGCTGATGCGGCCCTTGGCGATGGTGGCCCCGACGATGAAGCCGTAGGCCACGCGATCGTTGCGGAATTCGAAGCTGTAGGGCGCCTGGCCGGTGACCTTGAGCAGGCCGTCGACGCGGTCGATGGGCTTGCCGATCAGGCCGCCGCGATTTTCGTCGATCAGGTTGCGGCCGGCGGGTTCATTCATTTCCATGCTGCTGTCCTCAGGCCTGTTGGCGAGCGTCGGCCACTCCGGCGCGCAGGATGCGGCGGGTCAGCTCGAGCTTGAAGTCGTTGTGGCCATAGCCACGGGCACCGGCGAGCAGGGCATCGCCCACGGCCGCCAGATCGCTGTCCACGGCCTGGCCGGCAAAGGCCTGGTCGGCCGCCGCCACCCGCCAGGGCTTGTGCGCCAGGCCGCCGAAGGCCGCCCGACCGCTGCGGATGCGCGGGCCGTCCAGCTCGACGATGGCGGCCATGGACACCAGGGCGAAGGCATAGGAGGCACGGTCACGCACCTTGCGATAGACCTGGATGCCGGGCGGTGGTGGCGGCAGGGTCACGGCGGTGATGAGTTCGCCGGGTTGCAGCACCGTCTCGATCTGTGGGGTGTCCCCGGGCAGGCGATGGAAATCGGCAAGGGGGATGCGCCGGGTGCGGCCATTGGCTTCGCGGGTCTCCACCGTGGCGTCCAGCACCCGCATGGCCACCGCCATGTCGGAGGGGTGCACGGCGATGCACTGATCGCTGGCGCCGATCACCGCGTTCATGCGATTGAAGCCGCCCAGGGCCGCGCAACCACTGCCGGGCTGGCGTTTGTTGCAGGGCATGGCGGTGTTGTAGAAGTAGGAGCAGCGGGTGCGCTGCAGGAGATTGCCGCCGGTGGTGGCCTTGTTACGCAACTGCGCCGAGGCACCGGCCAGCAGCGCGCGGGAGAGCACCGGGTAGCGCTCGCGCACCCGGGCGTCGGCGGCCAGGGTGGAGTTGCGCACCAGGGTACCGATGCGCAGGCCGCCGTCCGCGGTGGCGCTGATCTGGTCCAGCTGCAGGCGATTGATGTCCAGCACCTGGCTGGGGGTCTCGATCTCCAGCTTCATCAGGTCCAGTAGATTGGTACCGCCGGCGATGAAGCGACTGCCGGCCCGCGCACCCTGGCGGCTGGCATCGGCTTCGGTCTGCACGCGCTGATAGTCGAAGACTCTCATGCCTGGCCCCCCGCCATCTGGATGGCCGCGACGATGTTGGGATAGGCACTGCAGCGGCAGAGATTGCCGCTCATGCGCTCGCGGATCTCTTCCTCGCTCAGCCGCATCGGTCCGTCGAGGCGCTTCGAGACGTGACTGGGCATGCCGGCCTTGACCTCGTCCAGCAGGGCCACCGCCGAGCAGATCTGCCCCGGGGTGCAATAGCCGCACTGAAAACCGTCCTTGGCCAGGAAGGCCGCCTGCATGGGATGCAGGCGCTCGGCGTTGCCCAGGCCCTCGATGGTGGTGATGGTGTCGCCTTCGTGCATGGCCGCCAGGCTCAGGCAGCTGTTGATGCGCTGGCCGTTCACCAGCACCGTGCAGGCGCCGCACTGGCCATGGTCGCAGCCTTTCTTGGTGCCGGTGAGGTGCAGGTTCTCGCGCAGCGCATCGAGCAGGGTAGTGCGGCTGTCGACCCGGAGCCGGCGCGCCTCGCCATTGATCTGCAGGGTCAGCGGCAGCAGTTGCGGCAGGCGGGCGGCGATGGCCTGGGGCGTCAGGGGCGCGCCACCGCTGGCCTGGGCGAAGCCATAGCCGGGTATGGCGCTGGTCGCTACCAGCACCGCGGAGGTGCCGAGGAACTGACGCCGGGACAGGCGCCAGCGTGCATCGGAGTCGGAAGCCATGGTCGGATTCTCATCGTTGGGGACACATCACGGGAGTTCTGATGACTGCCCCAGAACCTATGGGGTTCAGGCCACTGAGCCGCTGGCGTAGCGAAGCGCCATACCAGATGTGTCCTGACCAGGGCGAAACCCTCTGACACGGGCTTTCCAACGCTTCGCTGAACAACCTTCAACGTGACGTTGAATACCGCTGGGCAGGGGTGCTGAACCGCTTCCGGTCGGGCGCAGTCCCTTACCTGAGGTGGCCTTTCGCTGTCACCGCCTGATTCCGACCACGGGGGCAATCTGCACCCCGCGGCTTTAACCGTGAGGTCCGCCATGAACGCCACCCCCGCGCGCCAGCTCCAGCCCCTGGCCGAACCCGAGTCCCATACCATCGCCCTGACCCTCAACGGCAAGCAGCTGCAGCTGGCCGTGGAGCCCTGGACCACGCTGCTCGATCTCTTGCGCGACCACCTCGATCTGACCGGTACCAAGAAGGGCTGCGATCACGGGCAGTGCGGCGCCTGCACCGTGCTGGTCAACGGCACCCGCATCAACAGCTGCCTGGCCCTGGCGGTCATGCAGGACGGCGCCGAGGTCACCACCGTCGAGGGCCTGGCCCAGGGCGACCAGCTGCACCCCATGCAGGCCGCCTTCGTCGCCGAAGACGCCTTCCAGTGCGGCTATTGCACCCCGGGGCAGATCTGCTCGGCGATCGGCATGCTCAAGGAGGGCCATGCCCACAGCGAGGCCGAGGTGGCCGAGCAGATGAGCGGCAACCTCTGCCGCTGCGGCGCCTATCGCAACATCCGCGCCGCCATCGAGCGGGCGCGTCCGGATTGCCAGCAAGGGGAGGGCCGCGAATGAACCGCTTCGGTTATGCCAAGCCCAACGCCGTGCCCGACGCCATCCGCCAGCATGGCCCCCAGACCCACTTCATCGCCGGTGGCACCAACCTGCTGGATCTGATGAAGGAAAACGTCGAGCGCCCCGAGCAGCTGATCGACGTCAACGGCCTACCCCTGCGCGAAGTCGAGACCACCGGCGAAGGCGGTCTGCGCATCGGTGCCCTGGTCAAGAACGCCGAGGTCGCCTATCACCCCGAGGTACAGCGGCGCTATCCGCTGCTGGCCAAGGCCATCCTCGCCGGCGCCTCGCCGCAACTGCGCAACATGGCCTCCACCGGCGGCAACCTGCTGCAGCGTACCCGCTGCTACTACTTCTACGACGTGGGCACCCCCTGCAACAAGCGTGAGCCCGGCTCCGGCTGCGGCGCGCGCGAAGGGCAGAATCGCATCCACGCCATCCTCGGCCACAGCGAGCAGTGCATCGCCACCCATCCCTCGGACATGTGCGTTGCCCTGGCCGCGCTGGAAGCCCGGGTCGAGGTAAGCGGTCCGAACGGCGAGCGCGTCATCGACTTCGCCGACTTCCATCGACTGCCCGGCGACACCCCCGAGCGCGATACCAACCTCGCCGCCGATGAACTCATCACCGCCGTGACCCTGCCGGCCGACAGCCTGGCGGCCAACAGCGCCTACCTGAAGATCCGCGACCGCGCCTCCTATGCCTTCGCCCTGGTCTCGGTGGCAGCCGCGCTGGAACTGGACGGCGAGCGCATCAAGCAGGTCCGTGTCGCCCTGGGCGGCGTGGCCCACAAACCCTGGCGCCTGCCCGAGGTCGAGCAGGCCGTCATCGGCCAGGTGGCGGACAAGGCCACCTTCGGCCAGTTGGCCGATCGCCTGCTGCAGGGCGCCCAGGGCTTCGCCCACAACGCCTTCAAGATCGAACTGGCCCGGCGCGCCATCGTGCGTGCCCTTACCGAAGCCGCCGGAGGTACCCTGCAATGACCGTCGTCCATCTGCAAAAAGCCGTTCCCCGCGTCGACGGTCCGCTCAAGGTCACCGGTCAGGCGCTCTATGCCGGCGAATTCAGCGTTCCTGATCTGGCCTTCGGCTTCGTGGTCAACGCCACCATCACCAAGGGCCGCCTGCTTGGCCTGGACGTCAGCGAAGCCCTGGCCCAGCCGGGTGTGCTCGAGGTGCTCAGCCATCTCAACCGACCGAAGATGGCCAGCTACGACGAGAGCTACACCGACATGGACGCGGCCGACGGCAAGCCCTTCCGGCCGCTGTACAACGATCGCATCCTCTACAGCGGCCAGCCCATCGCCCTGGTGGTGGCCGAGACCTTCGAGGCCGCGCGCCACGCCGCCTCGCTGATCCGTGCCCAGTACAGCGAGGAAGACCACGCCACCGACCTGGCCCAGGCCCGCGACCAGGCCCACGAAGCGCCCATGGAATTGCCGGACAACCGCGGCGACGCCCCGGCGGCCTGGGCCGCGGCGCCCGTGCGGATCGAGGCCGAATACCATTCCGCGGCGGAATTCCACAATCCCATGGAGATGCATGCCTCCACCGTCATCTACCACAAGGACGGCAAGCTGACGGTGCATGACAAGACCCAGGGCGTGCAGAACAGCGCCCAGTTCGTCAGCAACATCTTCGGCCTGGGCGAGGGCGACGTGAAGGTCATCTCGCCCTTCGTTGGTGGGGCCTTCGGCTCCGGTCTGCGTCCCCAGTACCAGCTGGTGCTGGCGACCATGGCCGCGCTGCAGCTCAAGCGCTCGGTGCGGGTGACCCTGACGCGCCAGCAGATGTTCACCTTCGGCTATCGCCCCGAGACCTACCAGCAGCTCAAGCTGGCCTGCGACAGCGACGGCAAGCTGCAGGCCATCGATCACAGCGCCCTGGGCATCACCTCGCGCTTCGAGGACTTCACCGAAATGGTGCTGGTCTGGTCGGCGTCGCTCTATGCCTGCCCCAACGTCAAGCTGGCCTATCAACTGGCCGCTCTGGATGTCTACACCCCGCTGGACATGCGCGCCCCCGGCGCCGTGCTGGGCGTCTATGCCCTGGAAAGCGCCATGGACGAACTGGCCTATGCGGCCGACATCGATCCGCTGGAGTTGCGCATCCGCAATTTCACCGACACCGATCCGGCCAAGGGCAAGCCCTATTCCAGCAAGGAACTGCTGGCGTGCTATCGCCAGGCCGCCGAGCGGTTTGGCTGGGAGCGACGCAGCATGGCGCCACGCTCCATGCGCGACGGCAACCAGCTGGTGGGCTGGGGCATGGCCACCGGGGTCTGGGAAGCCATGCAGCAACCCGCCACCGCCAAGGCGGTGATGAACATCGACGGCAGCCTGGTGGTGGCCAGTGCCACCTCCGACATCGGCACCGGTACCTATACGGTGATGACCCAGATTGCCGCCGAGAACCTCGGCCTGCCGCTGGACAAGGTCACCTTCAAGCTGGGCGATTCCACCCTGCCCAAAGCGCCGCTGGAAGGTGGTTCCTTCACCGTCTCCTCGGTGGGCACCGCGGTGAAACTGGCCTGCGACCAGCTGCGCCAGCAACTACTGGATGCGGCCAAGGAGATGGACGACTCGCCGCTGGCCAAGGCCGAACTGGACCAGGTGGTGTTCGCCGATGGCGGCATCAGCCTCAAGACCGACCCGGCCCAGCGCGTCGACTTCACCGCCATCCTCAAGGCCTCGGGTTCGCCGTCCATGGAAACCCTGGCCAGCGCCGAACCGGCGGAGGGGCGCGACGACTACGCCACCGGTACCCACTCGGCGGTGTTCGTCGAGGTCAAGGTCGACGAAGACTTCGGCAGCGTCCAAATCAGTCGCGTGGTCACCGCGGTGGCCGCGGGTCGCATCCTCAACCTCAAGACCGGCGAGAACCAGGTGGCCGGCGGCATCGTCTGGGGCATCGGCATGGGCCTGCAGGAAGAGGGGATGATGGACACTTCCGAGGGGCGCTGGATGAACCACAGCCTGGCGGAGTACCACTTCCCGGTGCAGGCCGACATCCAGCAGCTGGAGGTGATCTTCGTCGAGGAACACGACGAGATCGTCAATCCGCTCGGCGCCAAGGGCATCGGCGAAATCGGCATCGTCGGGGTGGCGGCAGCCATTGCCAACGCCATCTTCCACGCCACCGGCAAGCGGGTCCGCGATCTGCCCATCACCCTGGACAAGGTATTCGCCGACGAGTTGGTGCACTAGGACGAGGTTGGGGCCATGTTGGGCTCCGACGATGAAGCTCCCCGCGCTGAACCACCCCCTCTCCCCCTGGGAGAGGGCTGGGGTGAGGGATGCCAGGCACACCATTGCCCCCGGTGACGCTGGACTTCACTCCGCTCAACCCAACCTACCCCAACCCGTCGCTACTCCCTGAAACGAAAAAGGCCCGCCTCCAAGAGGCGGGCCTTTTTCAGGCAGTCGGTAAAAAGATCCTTCGACTCACTCGGCGTGCGACGCGCCTTCGTGTTCGATCTGCTCCTTGTATTCCAGGGCAGCGGCTTCGCTCTGGTAGACGCCGACCAGTTCCCCTTCCTGCTTCACGTCCCACAGATGCATGCCCAGGCCACGGGCTTCGCGGGACATATGGTCTTCGTCACGTTCGGTTACGGTAATGGTCATGCTGAATCTCCTTGGTCGAGCCCGCGCTACGGCAGGGCTTGAAAACCCATACTAGAGCGTTTCGCTTCCGGACCAAGGCATATCTCGGCAACAAGTCGTTACAACTTCTGCGACAATCTGTCGCGCTTGCGGTTGTCGTCTCGCGGCGTTGGTATCGCGGTCATGGGCCGCTCCTACACCTTTATGGATTTTGTAGGAGCGGCCCATGGCCGCGATAGGAGAAGAGGCACACTGCCTGAAGAAGGCTGCTGGATACCTACTCGCCTGTCACCAGGGGCAGCCATCACACCTGCGTGGGCGCATAAAAGAAAACGCCCTCCGAAGAGGGCGTCTTTGCCAGTGCCTGGATCAGTTGGCGCCCTTCACCGTGCGCCCGTTGACCGTGCCTTCCTTGAGGCTGGTCTGGTATTCCTTGCCGTCGCTCTCCTGCTGGTAGAGACGCACCAGCAGATAGTCCCAGTCCTTGGCGAACCACAGCTCGGTCTTGCGGCTGCTCTTGGTGGGGTCGCGCACGCGCTCGACCTTGATGGTGTCGAGCAGACCCAGCGGGGTGCGGATGCGCTCCGGGCCGATGACGCGGAAGTCATAGGTGTCGATGCTGTCGCCGTCGACGATCTGGTAGCTCATGCTCTTCTTGCCGTCGGCCACGTCCTGCTGCAGCTTGAGCTGGTAGGTGGACTTGTCCAGCAGACCGCGATCCAGGGTCAGGCTGACCGGATCATCCTTGTCCTTGCCGGTGACCTTCTTGCCGGCCCAGTCGAAGGTCAGCTCGCTTTCGCGGCTCTTGCCCAGGCCGCTGCGCTTGTACTGGTAGGTATCCGGCAGAAAGGCCTCGCCTTCGCGGCGGAAGGTGCTGGATTCGTTGAGGCCGGCGACCAGCATGGAGGCTTCGAACTTCAGCTCCCAGCGGCCATCGGCTTCCTTCTCGAGCGAGCGCTCGGCCGAGCCGCTGACCGGCATCTGCTTCCAGTCGGCGGTGTAGCTGGCCGTGAACGGCTGCAGGTCGAAGGCAAAGGCCGAGGCGCTGCAGAGGGTGGCCAATAGGAACAACAGACGTCGCATCAGTTTCTCCTTGGATCAGGAAGGGGAGGCCGCGGCCGTCAGCGACGGCAACTCGGCCCCGGTAGGCGGCAGCGCCTCGCCGTCGAGCTCGGCACCCAGGGTACCCAGCCGCAGACGGCCTTCGGCGAACAACCGCACGGCCACAGGATAAAGGAGGTGCTCGGCGGCGTGTACCCGTGTCGCCAGGCTCTCCGCCGTATCTTCTGAACGTACCGGCACCCGCGACTGCAGCACGACCGGACCGCCATCCAGCTCTTCGGTGACGAAGTGCACGCTGCACCCGTGCCAGGCATCGCCGGCATCGAGGGCGCGCTGGTGGGTGTGCAAGCCCTTGTAGAGGGGCAGCAGCGAAGGATGGATATTGAGCAGGCGACCCTGGTAGCGCCGCACGAAGCCCGGCGTGAGGATGCGCATGAAGCCGGCCAGCACCACCAGATCGGCGCCCCGGGCGTCGATGGCGGCCGCCAGGGCCGCATCGAAGCCTTCGCGATCGGCATGCTCGCGGTGATCGATCACCTGGGTGGCGATCCCGGCCTGCCGGGCCCGCTCCAGGCCATAGGCCTCGGCGCGGTTGGCGATCACCGCCGCGATCCGCACGGGTGGTGTCGCGGCGTCGATCAGGGCTTGCAGGTTGCTGCCGTGGCCGGAGATGAGCACCACCACGGCGCAGTCGGCTTGACTCATCCGTGCTGTTTCAGATTGTTCAGCACGACCTGGTCGGCGCCGGCGGCGGCCTGTTCGATGCGGCCGATGACCCAGGGTTGCTCACCCTCGGCACGCAGCACCTGCAGGGCGGCTTCGACCTGCTCCTGGGCCACGCAGATGACCATGCCCACGCCGCAGTTCAGCACGCGGTGCATCTCGGTCTCGTCGACGTTGCCCTGCTGCTGCAGCCAGTCGAACACCGCCGGACGCTGCCAGCTGGCCACGTCGAGCACCGCCTGGGCGCCTTCGGGCAGCACGCGCGGGATGTTGTCCAGCAGACCGCCGCCGGTGATGTGGGCCATGGCCTTGACCGCGCCGGTGTCCTTGATCAGCTTGAGCAGCGGCTTGACGTAGATGCGGGTGGGCGCCATCAGCAACTCGGTCAGCGGCTGGCCGTCGAGCTGGATGTTCTCGATGTCGGCACCGGCCACCTCGATGATCTTGCGGATCAGCGAATAGCCGTTGGAGTGCGGACCGGAGGAGGGCAGGGCGATCAGGGCGTCGCCGGTAGCCACTTTGGAACCGTCGATGATCTGGGACTTCTCCACCACGCCGACGCAGAAGCCGGCCAGGTCGTAGTCTTCGCCTTCGTACATGCCGGGCATCTCGGCGGTCTCGCCGCCCACCAGGGAGCAGCCGGCCTGTTCGCAGCCGGTGCCGATGCCGGTCACCACCTGGGCGGCGACGTCGACGTTGAGCTTGCCGGTGGCGTAGTAGTCGAGGAAGAACAGCGGCTCGGCGCCGCAGACCACCAGGTCGTTGACGCACATGGCGACCAGGTCGATGCCGATGCTGTCGTGCTTGGCCAGGTTCATGGCCAGGCGCAGCTTGGTACCGACACCGTCGGTGCCGGAGACCAGTACCGGCTGGCGATAGCCTGCCGGGATCTCGCACAGGGCACCGAAGCCCCCCAGGCCGCCCATGACTTCCGGGCGGGCGGTGCGCTTGGCGACGCCCTTGATGCGTTCTACCAGAGCCTCACCGGCGTCGATGTCTACACCGGCGTCCTTGTAGCTCAGCTGGGGTTGTTTGCTCATGAATCCTGGCCTTTGGCTAATGGCGAAACGAGCCGGCTGGCGCCAGCCGGCAATGAGGCGGGCGATTTTACCAGAAGCCGTGCCAAAGCACGCGGCCCGCCGCGGCCTCCGGTCCGGGCGGCGATGGCACCCGGCCAGCTTGCCGTGGTCTGAGCCAGATCGCCTGCCCGTTCGCCGGGCGGGCAGTCTCCGCCGCTACCTTCTGCGCGGCCCGCGACCCAGTGCCCTTGCTCGCGGGTCAGGCGGCTTTTAAGGTATGCCCCTTGCCCCTTCTATGGAATCGCCATGCGCCGTCTCGTCCTTCCGTTGCTCGCTTCGCTGCTGGTCCTGAGTCCGCTCGCCCGCGCCGAGGTGGTGGACAACCTCTACCAGGTCCGCGAGCCGGTGACCTCGCAACAGCCGGACGAGCGCAATGCCGCCCTCAAGCGCGCCCTGCAGGTCCTGGCCGGGCGCCTGACCGGCAACCCCCAGGCCGGCCAGACCCCGGCGCTGGCCAGCGCCCTGGCGGCGCCCGAATCCCTGATCAGCCAGTACGGCTACGACGCCGGTCCGCCAGAGGTGCTGGTGGTCAACTTCGATCCGGCCGCCACCGAGCGGGCCCTGGGTCAGGCGGGTCTCTCGGTATGGGGCGCCAATCGTCCGGTGGTGATGATCTGGTGGCTCAACGACGCCGACAGCGGGGCGACCCTGGTCGGTGACGGCCAGCCCGCCAGCACCGGGGTCCAGCGCGGCGCCCAGCGCGCCGGTCTGCCGATCCGTCTGCCGCTGGCCGACCTCAACGAACAACTCGCCGGCACCGCCGCCAACATCGACGCCAGCGATCCGACCGCCCTGCGCCAGGCCTCCGAGCGCTACGGCGCCAATGCCCTGCTGGCCGTCCACGCCAAACCCCAGGGCAATGGCTGGCAGGCCCAGTGGCGCCTGTGGAACAACGGTGCCGCCGAGCAGGGCAGCAGTCAGGCCGCCGATCAGGATGCCCTGGCCGCTGCGGTGCTGCAGGATGTCGCCGCGCGCCTGTCGAAGAAATTCGTCTCCCGCCCGGGCACGACCCAGCCGCTGACCTTGGTGGCCGACAATTCCAACTTCGAACGCTATGCCCAGCTGCAGAAGGTGCTGGAGCCCCTGTCGAGCCGGCTGGTCAAGGTCGACGGCACCCAGCTGACCTACGACCTCACCGCCAATCCGGACCAGTTGCAGGCGCAACTCGGTCTTGCCGGTCTGCAGCCCGCTACGGCGCCGGCCGCTCCGGCACCGGCGACCCCGGCTGCACCCGTGGATGCCACGGCTGCTCCGACCCCGCCCGCGGCCCAGCCGGCGCCGGCCGCGCAACCGGCGCGGACCACCCTGTATTTCCGCTGGCCATGAGGGTTGGCACCCAAGACTGAAGCGGCTGCTGCGAGGGGCCCGGGATTTGGTTAGACTTGGCGCCCTCGCGAAACTGCCAAGAGCCGTTCGAGCCGGCATGATGCCTTTACAGCTGCCCCTGGGCATTCGTCTGCGTGACGACGCCACCTTCGTCAACTACTACCCTGGCGCCAATGCCGCGGCGCTCGGCTATGTCGAGCGTCTCTGCGATGCCGATGCCGGCTGGACGGAAAGCCTGATCTATCTCTGGGGCGGCGCGGGTGCCGGTCGCAGCCACCTGATGCAGGCCGCCTGTCACCGCCTGGAAGAACTGGGCGAGCGCGCCATCTACCTGCCCATGGGCGAACTGGCCGACTACGGCGTCGAGCTGTTCGACAACCTCGAACAGTGCGAGCTGGTCTGCCTCGACGATCTAGACGCCCTGGCCGGGCAGCGGCGCTGGGAAGAGGCGCTCTTCCATCTGTTCAATCGCCTGCGCGATGCCGGCAAGCGACTGCTGATCTCCAGTACCGCCTCGCCGCGGCAATTACCGGTGCAGCTGGCCGATCTCAAGTCGCGCCTGACCCTGGCGCTGGTCTTCCAGTTGCGCCCGCTGTCCGACGAAGACAAGCTGCGCGCCCTGCAACTGCGGGCCTCCCGCCGCGGCCTGCACCTGACCGACGAGGTCGGTCGCTTCATCCTCTCGCGCAACACCCGCAGCATGGACGCCCTGTTCGACATGCTCGAACGCCTGGATCAGGCGTCGCTGCAGGCGCGACGCAAGCTCACCATTCCCTTCGTCAAGGAAATCATGGGCTGGTAGCCGCGCCGGCTACCGCTATTGCTGCAGGCGACCCGCCAGGGTCGCCAGGCGCTTGCCCAGGGCCCGGCACAGCGCCGTCTCCTGCTCGTCCAGCGCGCGCTTGCCATCCGCCCCGGCGAAATGACTCGGCCCATAGGGCGTACCGCCCCCCTTGGTTTCCAGCAGGGCGCTCTCGCTGTAGGGCAGGCCGGTGATGAGCATGCCGTGGTGCAGCAGCGGCAGGGCCATGGACAGCAGGGTGCTCTCCTGGCCACCGTGCAGGCTGGCGGTGGAGGTGAAGACCCCGGCGGGCTTGTCCACCAGCGCCCCGGTCAGCCAGAGGCTGTTGGTGCCATCCAGGAAGTACTTCATGGCGGCGGCCATGTTGCCGTAGCGGGTCGGGCTGCCCAGGGCCAGCGCTGCACAGTCGCGCAGGTCGTCGAGGGTGGCATAGACCGCGCCCTGGTCGGGCACCGCCGGAGCGACGGCGGCGCACTCGGCGGAGACTGCCGGCACGGTGCGCAGGCGCGCGGCCATGCCGCCCATCTCCACCCCGCGGGCGACCTGGCGGGCCATCTCGGCGGTAGCGCCATGGCGGCTGTAGTAGAGCACCAGGACATAGGCTTCGGGGGTCATTGCAGGATCTCCAGGACACGCTCGGGGGGACGACCGACGACGGCGCGTTCGCCGCGCACGGCGATGGGTCTTTCGATCAGCTTGGGATGGGCGGCCATGGCCGCGATCAGGGCATCGTCGTCCAGCGCCGGATCGGCGAGGTTCAATTCGCGATAGGCGTCCTCGCCAGTGCGCAGCAACTGGCGCGCCCTCAGGCCCAGCTTGGCGAGCAGCGCGCGCAGGGTGGCGGCATCCGGCGGCGTTTCCAGGTAGGGCACAACGGACACGGCTAGCTCGCGGCTTTGCAGCAGCTCCAGGGCCGCCCGCGATTTCGAGCAGCGCGGATTGTGATAGAGGACGATTTCACTCATGGGCTGATCCATAGAAGGTAAGATGCCCATTGTAGCGGGTTGGCGAGGACTGCCGCGCCAGCCCTTGACCGTGCCTTTCGAGGAACCGCCAATGCCGGCCCGCTTGCGTGAACTGCTGTCCTTCGTTCGCTACCTCGCCGACCGCTTCATCGAAGACCGCGCCCCCAACAATGCCGCGGCTCTCACCTATACCACCCTGTTCGCGGTGGTCCCGGTGATGACCGTCACCTTCGCCATGCTCTCGGCGATACCCGCCTTCCAGGGCACGGAAGTGCAGATCCAGGCCTTCATCTTCCGCAATTTCGTGCCCTCCACCGGGGCGACCCTGGAAGAGTACCTGCGCAACTTCATCGAGCAGGCGCGGCATCTGACCTGGCTGGGCGTGGCCCTCCTGGCGGTGACGTCCTTCTTCATGCTGGTGACGGTGGAAAAGACCTTCAACGACATCTGGCGGGTACGCATTCCGCGGCGCGGGGTCTCCAGCTTCCTGCTCTACTGGGCGGTGCTCAGCCTGGGGCCCCTGCTGCTGGGCGCCGGCTTCGCCATGAGTACCTACCTGGCCTCGGTGGCCCTGGTGTTCGGCTCCTACGGCATGTCCGGCGCCCAGGCGCTGCTCAAGGTCACGCCGCTGCTGTTCAGCATCGCCGCCTTCACCCTGATGTACGCCGCCGTGCCCAACACCCGGGTCCCGCTGCGCCATGCGCTGATCGGCGGAGCCCTGACCGGGGTGCTGTTCGAGGCGGCCAAGAGTCTGTTCGGCCTCTATGTCTTCTATTTCCCCGGCTACCAGCTGATCTATGGTGCCTTCGCTACGGTGCCGCTGTTCCTGGTGTGGATCTATGTCTGCTGGCTGATCGTGCTGCTGGGCGCGGAGGTGGTCTGCAGCCTGTCCACCACCCATCACTGGCGCCGCGCGCCGCTGCCGGCCTTCTTCATCCTGCTCGCCGTGCTACGGGCCTTTCTGGAAAGGCAGCAGAGCGGTTCCAGTCTGCATCTGGGGCGGCTGCACCAGGCGGGCTGGAAGCTGCCGGAGCATGAATGGCATGCGGTGCTGGCGTTCCTGCAGCAGGAACGCCTGGTGTGCCAGAACGACAGCGGCCACTGGGTGCTCTGCCGCGACCTGCATGGCTATGCGCTGCTGGATCTGCTGGATCGCGCACCCTGGGCACCGCCGGCGCCGGATTGCTGGCCGCCTGCCGAGCGCTTTCCCGGTGACTGGTATCCACAGCTGCAGGAGGCCTTCGCGCGGCTGCAGGCACAGCGTCATGAACTGCTCGCCGGAAGCGTGGCCCAGTGGCTCAAGGTCGCGCCGGTGCTGGAAGAACGAGGAGCCCCGCGATGATCGCAAAATCGGCACGTCACGGCCTGATCAGTGGCCGCGTCCAGAGCGTCTACTACCGCGAGAGCACGCGGCAGGAGGCGCAGCGACTGGGCGTTACCGGCTGGGTGCGGAATCTGGCGGATGGCCGGGTGGAATGCCACCTGGAAGGTTCGATCGAAGCCCTGGCCCAGCTGGAGCTCTGGCTCTGGCAGGGACCGGCAGCGGCCGAGGTGACCGGGGTGGAGCTGGAGGAGGTGGACTGCGCAGGCCTGACCGATTTCCAGGTCAGGCGCACGGACGCCTGACCTGGAGCGGTAGCCCTCAGCGGGCCTTGAGGAAGCCGACGATCTCGGCCAGGGCGACGTTCTGGCTGTCGCTGTCGGTACGGCCCTTGTATTCGACCAGGCCTTCGTTGAGACCGCGCTCACCCACCACCAGGCGATGGGGAATGCCGATCAGCTCCATGTCGGCGAACTTCACGCCAGGGCTGGTCTTCTTGTCACGGTCGTCCAGCAGCACATCGAAGCCGGCGGCCTTCAGCTCGCCGTAGAGGCGATCGGTCGCTTCCTTCACCGCGGCGTTCTCGTACTTCATCGGCACCAGGGCGATCTGGAAGGGCGCCAGGGCAGCCGGCCAGCGGATACCGCGCTCGTCATGGTTCTGCTCGATGGCGGCGGCGACCACGCGGGACACCCCGATGCCGTAGCAGCCCATGGTCAGGGTGGTGGGTTTGCCTTCCTCGCCCAGTACCGACAGCTTCATCGCCTCGCTGTACTTGGTGCCCAGCTGGAAGATATGGCCCACTTCGATGCCGCGCTTGATCACCAGGGTGCCCTGGCCATCGGGGCTCGGATCGCCGGCCACCACGTTGCGCAGATCGGCGACCTGGGGTAGCGGCAGATCACGCTCCCAGTTCACGCCGAAGTAGTGCTTGTCTTCCTGGTTGGCGCCGATGCCGAAATCGCTCATCAGGGCGACCGAGCGATCGACGATGCAGGGAATCGACAGATTCATCGGGCCCAGGGAACCGGGGCTGGCGCCGATGGCCGCGCGGATCTCCGGCTCGGTGGCGAACACCAGGGGGCTGGCGACTTCCGGCAGGTTGGCCGCCTTGATCTCGTTGAGTTCGTGATCGCCACGCACCACCAGGGCGACCAGGGTGCCTTCCTCGGCGCCACGCACGACCAGGGTCTTCACGGTCTTTTCGATGGCCAGACCGAATTTCTCCACCAGATCGGCGATGGTCTTGGTGTCGGGGGTGTCGACCAGACGCAATTCCTCGGTGGCGGCACCCCGCGCGGTCTCCCGCGGCAGGGCCTCGGCCTTCTCGATGTTAGCGGCGTAGTCGGAGCTGTCGCTGAAGGCGATGTCGTCTTCACCGGAGCCGGCCAGCACATGGAATTCGTGGGAACCGCTGCCGCCGATGGAGCCGTTGTCGGCCTGCACCGGACGGAAATTCAGACCCAGGCGACTGAAGACGTTGCAGTACGCCTGGTACATGGCGTCGTAGGTTTCCTGCAGCGACGCCTGGTTCAGGTGGAAGGAATAGGCATCCTTCATCACGAACTCGCGGCCGCGCATCAGGCCGAAACGCGGGCGGATCTCGTCGCGGAACTTGGTCTGGATCTGGTACAGGTTGATCGGCAGCTGCTTGTAGCTGTTCAACTCGTTGCGCATCAGGTCGGTGATGACTTCCTCGTGGGTCGGGCCCACGCAGAAATCGCGCTGATGACGGTCCTTCAGGCGCAGCAGCTCGGGGCCGTACTGCTCCCAGCGACCGGATTCCTGCCACAGCTCGGCGGGCTGGATCGCCGGCATCAGCACCTCCAGGGCGCCGGTGGCGTTCATTTCCTCACGCACCACGGCTTCCACCTTGCGCAGCACGCGCAGGCCCAGCGGCAGCCAGGTATAGAGACCCGAGGCCAGCTTGCGGATCATGCCGGCACGCAGCAACAGCTGGTGGCTGATCACCACGGCATCGGAAGGGGTTTCTTTGAGGGTGGACAGCAGGAACTGGCTGGTACGCATGGCTAGGCGGTCTGTCGGCATCGAGACGGGACCGGCATTGTACGGCGGGGTGGGGCAGGGCGTACAGGGACGCGGGTGGCGCCGACCGGAGGCCGGAAAAGAACAGCCCGGCGTATGCCGGGCTGCTGGATCGTGCGAGTGACGCTGGCCTCTATTAGAGGATGTTCAGCGGGTACTCGGTGATCAGACGGAACTCGTTGACGGTGCCGCCGGTGCTGGCGTCGCCACGGTGCCAGGCTTGACGGACGCGGAAGGACAGGTCCTTGGCCGGGCCGCTCTGCAGGACGTACTTGGCTTCGACGTTGGTCTCGCGCTCTTTGTCGCCATCCTGATACAGGCCGGCGTAGGCGGTGCTGCCCTTGGGCGCGTCGATGTCGTGACCGTAGATGTAGCGGGCCATGAAGCTCAGGCCGGGTACGCCCAGGGTCGCCATGTTCAGGTCGTAGCGCGCCTGCCAGGACTTCTCGCCGGAGGCGTTGAAGTCGGAGTACTGGATGGAGTTGGCCAGGAAGATACTGTCGCCACCGTTGCCGGTGGTAGCACCTTTGCCACCGACGCCGACGTAGTCGAACGGCGAGTCGCTGCTCACGCCCTGGTAGGCCAGGGTGAAGGTGTGGGCATCGATGCTGTAAGCGGCGGCCAGCGAGTAGGCGTTGTTGGTGAAGTCACCCAGCTTGGCGCTGCCAGCGTCCTTGGTGTAGTAGTAGTTGAAGTCGAAGGTCAGCGCCTGGTTGGCTGCCAACGGCTGCACGAAGTTGACGTTGGCGTAGTACTGGTTCCACAGATCTTCCATGCGGCCGTAGTACAGCGACGCATTCAGCTGATCGTTGATCTTGTACTTGCCACCCAGGTAATCGGCGGAGCTGGAGGTGATGCCGGTGTAGGCAGAACCCATGTTGCCGTCGTGGTAGGTGTTGGTGCGGTCACGTGCAGCGGTGATGTGGCCGGCTTCCAGGAACAGGTTCGCGATTTCTTCGCTGGTCAGCATGAAGCCGGTAGCGGTCTGCGGGAACAGACGGCTGCCACCCACGGCGAAGACCGGGGAGGTGGGCTGCACGTTGCCGTACTTCAGGACGGTATTGGAGACGCGCAGTTTGACGGCGGCGCCAGCAGTGGAGTACTCGTCCTTGTTGCGACCGTCGCTGTCGATCTGCAGGTTGCCGGAACCGACGTGGCCGCGGCCGCCGTCCAGTTTCAGGCCCAGGTAGCCGAAGGCGTCCACACCGACACCCACGGTGCCCTGAGTGAAGCCCGATGCGTAGTTCATCAGGAAGCCATGGCTCCAATCTTTACGATCGTTGGCGCCGTTCTTGAGATCCCGGTTGAAGTAGTAGTTACGGTTCAGCAGGGTCAGCTTGCTGTCTTCGACAAAGCCCTTGGACTCGGACTGCTGGTCGGCGAAAGCCAGTTGAGTGGTCCCTGCGGCTACGGCCAGGGCGAGAATGCTCCACTTCATCGCTTGCATCAGAAATGCTCCTTTGGGTTGAAAGTCAGCCATCGTGTCAGCCGTGGCTGTTTGTTCTAATGGCGGCACATATAGCACCTCTCTCGGAGGGGCGATAGGCTTCATCAAAATTTTGCGTGTGATGAGCGGATTAACCGTGACTCTTAAGAAAGCTCTTTAAGAGTTCCCGTCCGATCGTCGTACCCGGATCGTGATAGCAAAAAGCGTGCACAAACGCTCAATCCCTGAGCCCGCCTGTCTATCGCTGCTCCGCTTCCCGAGCAATGGGCAGTTTCGGAAGGGTTGGTTGCACCTTTGTGACACCAAAGGTTTCACTTGCACAAAGCTGTGCACACTTTTAGTGCCGACAGGTGTTGGCAGGAGATGAGATGTTCCAAATAGACCCACGGCTGGCCGGAGATACCCTGGAAGTGGCGTCCTTGACGCTGTGTCAGGTATTGCTGCTGAACGACAGGCGCTATGACTGGCTGGTGCTGGTACCCCGGCGCGAAAGTGTTACCGAGATCCTCGACCTGTCACCCCAGGATCAGGCACAACTGTGGCGAGAGGTGACACTTGTTGCCCAGGTGTTGCGCCACGCGCAGCCGGATCTAAAATTGAACATCGGTGCTCTGGGCAACGTCGTCAGGCAATTGCACCTGCACGTCCTGTTGCGGCAGGAGGGCGATCCGGCCTGGCCCGGCCCGGTATGGGGGCACTCGCCACGCGAGCCCCATACCGCGGAAGCCGGCCATGCCGCAGCGGAACGCTGGCGGGTGCTGCTCGAAGAGGAGACACAGGCATGACCCTTGAAGACCGTATCGCCGACCTGGAAATGCGCCAGGCCTTCCAGGACGACACCATTCAGACCCTCAACGACATCATCGTCGAGCAGCAGCGGGCGCTGGATCGCTGCGCGGCCCAGATTCGCGTCCTGGCCGAGCGCCAGGCCGAGCTGCAGAGTTCGGGTGGCGGTGGTCTGCCGGACGAGGCGCCGCCACCGCACTATTGAGATCCGTTCCGCAGCTGAATCTTGTTGTCGCCCTGACGTACGTGCATAGCTGTCTTTGTTGGCTACTCTAGCCGCACTGCATCTTTGCACTTTTTTGGTGCAGTCCGGCCTCGTCCCCTGTGGAACTCGCTCCGGGAGAGGCCTGTCCTCTGCGGAGCGAAGCCCACAGCACCTTCAGGACGGAGTACGGTTATGGCGTTTTTCACCGCTGCCAGCCAAGCGGATTTCCAACAACAACTCAAGAATGCCCTCGCGGCCCATGTCGAAGGGGATACCCTCGAACAGCTGGAGCGCTTCACCGCCCAGTTCTTCGGCATCGTCCCGCTGGAAGAACTCACTCAGCGTCGGCTCTCCGATCTGGTCGGCTGCGTACTGTCGGCCTGGCGTCTGCTGGATGTCTTCGATCCGTCCGAGCCGCGGGTCCAGGTCTTCAATCCGGACTACGAACGACACGGCTGGCAATCGAGCCACACCGTGGTGGAGGTGCTGCACGCCGATTCGCCGTTCCTGGTCGACTCGGTGCGCATGGAGCTCAATCGCCAGGGCTACAGTGTCCATACCCTGCAGAACAGCGTCCTCAGCGTGCGCCGGGATGCCCAGGGTCGTCTGCTCGAGTTGCTGCCCAAGGGCCAGCAGGGCGAAGGGGTGACCCGCGAAGCCCTGATGTTCCTCGAGATCGACCGCTGTGCCGCAACCAGCGAGTTGCGCACCCTGGAGGCGGCGCTGCAGGAGATCCTCGGTGAAGTGCGCCTGACCGTCGGCGACTATGCCGCCATGAAGACCAAGGTCGCCGACCTGCTGAGCTGGCTGGATCGGCGTCCGGCCGGCGTGGAGGACGGCGAACTGGCCGAGGTCAAGGCCTTCCTCGACTGGCTGCGCGACGACAGATTCACCTTCCTCGGCTACGAGGAATTCACCGTCGAAGGCGACGGCGAGACCGCGGTGCAACGCTATGTGCCCGACTCCCTGCTCGGCCTGTCGCGGCGCCTGCGCGGTCGCCCCGAGACCGCCGAGATCACCCTGTCCGGTGAGCCGCTGCGCTATCTGCGCGAACCGGTGCTGCTGTCCTTCGCCAAGGCGGCCGACCCGAGCCGGGTGCATCGCCCGGCCTATCCCGATTTCGTTTCCCTGCGCGAAGTGGACGCCAGTGGCCGGGTGGTGCGCGAGCACCGCTTCATGGGCCTCTACACCTCCAGCGTCTACAACGACAGCGTGCGCGAGATTCCCTATATCCGCCGCAAGGTCGACGAGGTGCGTCGCCGCGCCGATTTCGACAGCAGCGCCCACCTGGGCAAGGAACTGGCCCAGGTCCTCGAAGGGTTGCCGCGGGACGATCTGTTCCAGACCCCGGTGGACGATCTGTTCAGCACCGCCATGGCCATCGTGCAGATCCAGGAGCGCAGCAAGGTGCGCGTCTTCCTGCGCCGCGATCCCTATGGTCAGTTCTTCTATTGCCTGGCCTATGTGCCGCGCGACATCTATTCCACCGAAGTGCGCCAGCGCATGCAGCAGATCCTCATGGATCGCCTGCATGGCACCGACTGCGAATTCTGGACCTTCTTCTCCGAATCCGTGCTGGCGCGGGTGCAGTTCATCCTGCGCGTCGATCCCCTGCAGCCGCAGGATGTCGATCCGGCGCGCCTGGAACAGGAAATGGTGCAGGCCTGCCGCAGCTGGAAGGACGACTTCGCCAGCCTGATGGTGGACAGCTTCGGCGAAGCCCAGGGCACCTCCATCCTCGCCGACTATCCGCTGGGCTTCCCGGCCGGCTATCGCGAGCGCTTCGCGCCGCACCTGGCCGTGGTAGACATGCGCCACCTGCTGGCGCTCAGCGACGAGCGCCGCCTGGCCATGGGCTTCTACCAGCCGCTGACCCAGACCGGCGACAACATCCTGCACTGCAAGCTCTATCACGCCGATACGCCCCTGGCGCTGTCGGACGTCCTGCCGATCCTGGAAAACCTCGGGCTGCGCGTGCTCGGCGAATTTCCCTACGAGCTGCGCCATCGCAATGGCCGCCGCTACTGGATCCATGACTTCGCCTTCACCACCGTGGCCGGCCTGGAGCTGGATCTGCAGCAACTCAATGACACCTTCCAGGACGCCTTTGTCCAGGTGGTGGATGGGCAGGCGGAAAACGACAGCTTCAACCGCCTGGTGCTGACCGCCGGGCTCCCCTGGCGGGACGTCGCGGTGCTGCGCGCCTATGCGCGCTACCTCAAGCAGATCCGCATCGGCTTCGACATCGGCTACATCGCCGCCACCCTCAACGCCCACGTCGACATCGCCCGGGAACTGGTGCGGCTGTTCCGCATGAAGTTCTACCTGGCGCGGCGTATGACCAGCGAAGACCTGGACGACAAGCAGCAGCGCCTGGAGCAGGCCATCCTCAGTGCCCTCGACGATGTCGCGGTGCTCAACGAGGACCGCATCCTGCGGCGCTACCTGGACCTGATCAAGGCGACCCTGAGAACCAACGTCTTCCAGACCGACGCCGCTGGCAAGCCCAAGGCCTATTTCAGCTTCAAGCTCGATCCCAAGGCCATTCCCGAGCTGCCGCGCCCGGTGCCGCGCTACGAGATCTTCGTCTACAGCCCGCGCGTGGAAGGGGTGCACCTGAGATTCGGCAACGTCGCCCGCGGCGGCCTGCGCTGGTCGGATCGCGAGGAAGACTACCGCACCGAGGTGCTGGGCCTGGTCAAGGCGCAGCAGGTCAAAAACTCGGTGATCGTCCCCGTGGGCGCCAAGGGTGGCTTCGTACCACGGCGTCTGCCCACCGGCGGCTCCCGCGACGACATCCAGGCCGAGGCCATCGCCTGCTACCGCATCTTCATCAGCGGTCTGCTGGACATCACCGACAACCTGAAAGACGGTGAAGTGGTCCCGCCGGCTGCCGTGGTGCGCTACGACGGCGACGACCCCTATCTGGTGGTGGCCGCCGACAAGGGCACCGCGACCTTCTCCGACATCGCCAACGGCATTGCCCAGGACTATGGCTTCTGGCTCGACGACGCCTTCGCCTCCGGTGGTTCGGCGGGTTACGACCATAAGAAGATGGGCATCACCTCGCGGGGCGCCTGGGTCAGCGTGCAGCGCCACTTCCGGGAGCGCGGCATCGACGTCCAGACCGATCCGGTCACCGTGGTGGGCATCGGCGACATGGCCGGCGACGTCTTCGGCAACGGCCTGCTGCGTTCGCGCAGCCTGGAGCTGGTGGCGGCCTTCAACCACCTGCACATCTTCATCGATCCCAATCCGGACGCCGAGCGCAGCTATGTCGAGCGCGAACGGCTGTTCAACCTGCCGCGGTCGAGCTGGACCGACTATGACGCCAGCCTGATCTCCCAGGGTGGTGGCATCTTCCCGCGCAGTGCCAAGCGCATCGCCATCAGTCCCGAGATGAAGGCGCGCTTCGATCTCCAGGCCGATCACCTGACGCCCAACGAGCTGATCAACGCCCTGCTCAAGGCGCCGGTGGATCTGATCTGGAACGGCGGCATCGGCACCTACGTCAAGGCCAGCTTCGAAAGCCACGCCGACATCGGCGACAAGGCCAACGACGCGCTGCGCGTGGACGGCTGCGACCTGCGCGCCAAGGTCATTGGCGAGGGTGGCAACCTGGGCATGAGTCAGCTGGCGCGGGTGGAGTTCGGCCTGCACGGCGGCGCCTGCAACACCGACTTCATCGACAACGCCGGCGGCGTGGACTGCTCCGACCACGAGGTCAACATCAAAATCCTCTTGGGCGACGTGGTCTCCGCCGGCGACATGACCGTCAAGCAGCGCAACACGCTGATGGGTGAGATGACCGACGAGGTCGGCGAGCTGGTGGTCGCCAACAACTACATGCAGACCGGTGCCCTGTCCCTGGCGGAATACCGGGCGCGCACCCATCTGGCCGAATACCAGCGGCTGATCGTGGATCTCGAAGGGCGCGGCAAGCTGGATCGCACCCTGGAGTTCCTGCCCAGCGACGAGGTGCTCGCCGAGCGCGCCGCCAAGGAACAGGGACTGACCCGGGCCGAGCTATCGGTGCTGATCTCCTACAGCAAGATCGACCTCAAGGAGCAACTGCTGGCCTCTTCGGTGCCGGACGACGAATACCTCGCCCGGGACATGCAGGGCGCCTTCCCGCAGCGCCTGACCGAGCAGTTCCCCGAGGCCATGGCGCGCCATCGCCTGAAACGCGAGATCGTCGCCAACCAGATCGCCAACGACCTGATCAACCACATGGGCATCACCTTCGTGCAGCGCCTGTGCGAATCCACCGGCATGAGCGCGGCCGATGTCGCCCGCGCCTATGTGGTGATGCGCGACGTCCTGCACCTGCCGCACTGGTGGCGTCAGGTGGAAGCCCTGGATCATCAGGTGCCGGCGGAGTTGCAGCTGCGCCTGATGAGCGAGTTGATGCGACTGGGCCGGCGGGCGACCCGCTGGTTCCTGCGCAGCCATCGCAGCGGCCTGGATGCCGGCGCCGTGGCGGCCTTCTTCGGGCCGCGCATCGCCGCCCTGGGGGTGCGTCTGGACGAACTGCTGCAGGGCGAGCCGCGCCAGGACTGGGAAGAGCGCTTCCGCGCCTATACCGAGGCGGGCGTACCCGAGCTGCTGGCGCGGGTCGTCGCCGGGACCAACCACATCTATACCCTGCTGCCGGTGATCCAGGCGGCGGAGGTCACCGCCCAGGATCCGCTGGAAGTGGCGGCCACCTGGTTCGCCGCGGGCGATGTGCTGGACCTGGCCTGGTACCAGCAGCAGCTCAACCAGCTGCCGGTGGCCAATGCCTGGCAGGCCCTGGCGCGCGAAGCCTTCCGCGACGAGGTGGATGTGCAGCAGCGCACCATCACCATCGCCATGCTCAACCTGAGCGAGGCGCCGAGCGATCCGGAAGCGCGGCTCTCGCTGTGGCTGGAGCGCCATCGGTCAGCCGTAGAGCGCTGGCGGGGTCTGCTGGTGGATCTGCGCAATGCCAGCGGTCAGGACTATGCGATGTACAGCGTCGCCAGTCGTGAACTGGCGGATCTGGCCAGCAGCAGCGCCTGAAGCAGGCGCTGCCCACGAATGGCGTTCGTGGGCAGCGTCGTCTGACAGGGCATAAAAAAAGGCGGCGTACTCGAGGGTGCGCCGCCTTTTTTTCCATCGTCCGGATTCGATCAGGGCTGGGGCTGCGTCGAGGGTGCCTTGAGGGCGCTCAGCCCCTGCAGCAGGGCCTGGTGAAAGCGCTCCGGCGCCTGCATCTGGGGCGCGTGGCCCAGGTCCTCGAATTCCACCAGGGTCGCCCGGGGGACGCGTCGCGCCGCCGCCTTGCCCAGTTCGGGATAGTGACCCAGCTGCGCCTTGATGGCGGCCGGCGCGGCGTCCTTGCCGATGGCGGTGGTATCTCGCTGGCCGATCATGAGCAGGGTGGGCATGCGCAGTCGGGCGAATTCGTAGACCACCGGTTGGCTGTAGATCATGTCGTAGATCAGGGCCGAGTTCCAGGCGACCCTTTCCTTGCCGGGGCCGTTGTTGAGACCGGCGAGCATCGTCACCCAGCGTTCGTAGGCCGGGGACCACTGGCCGGCGTAGTAGGTGCTGCGCTCGTAGTCGCGGATGCCGTCGGCGGAGGTCTTCAGTTCCCGGGCGTACCACTGGTCGACGCTGCGATAGGGTACGCCCAGGGCCTTCCAGTCCTCGAGGCCAATGGGGTTGACCAGCACCAGCTGTTCGGTGGCCTCCGGATAGAGCAGAGCGTAGCGGGTGGCGAGCATGCCGCCGGTCGAATGGCCGATCAGGGTCGCCCGGGCGATGCCCAGGTGGTCGAGCAGCGCCCGGGTATTGGCGGCCAGTTGCTGGAAGCTGTACTGGTAGTGGGCTGGCTTGCTGGATTTGCAGAAACCGATCTGGTCCGGGGCCACGATCCGATAGCCGGCAGCGCTCAGCACCTGGATGCTCTGCGCCCAGGTGCCGGCGCAGAAGTTCTTGCCGTGCAACAGCACCAGGGTCCGGCCGTTCGGTTTTCCGCTCGGCGCGACGTCGAGATAGGCCATTTCCAACGGTTGGCGCTGGGAGTCGAAGCTGAAGGTCTTGACCGGATAGTCGTAGTCGAAGCCTTCGAGACGTTCGCCGTAGAGGGGCTCGGCCTGACTGAGCGGACTCAGTAGCAGGGCGGCCAGGGGGAGGGCGCGGCGCAAGGACATGGGCAGGATCCTGGGGCTAAACCAGCTCCGACCGAAGGCCGACGGAGAAGATTCCAACCCGCGGCGAGAGAGTGTCGCCGCGCATGTCGCTCTCCAGGCTGCGCGCCGTTTCGCTTCGCCTCCTGCCCAGGGTCTGATAGTCTGAATGACCTTTGTTTCCGTTTCGGCGCACCGCTTTCCCTGCGCTTCTTTCCGATCACATGAGGTTCCCGGTTTGGCGCTCGAGTCACCCTCCAAGACGCAGCCCGACGCTCTAGCCGATTGCGCCAACGAGCCGATCCATATTCCCGGCAGTATCCAGGAACATGGCTTCCTGTTCGCCGTGGAAGAGCCGGATCTGCGCATCGTCCAGGCCAGTGCCAACGTCCGCGAGTACCTTGGGGTCGCCGTGGAGGAGGTGTTGGGTCGCACCCTCGGCGAATTGCTGCCGGAACGGGATCTGCCGGCCATGCTCGGTGCCCTGACCCAGGAAGAGCAGAACCCCATCTTTCAGGGCGATGTGACCCTGGGACCGCGGCAGCAGACCTTCGCGCTGTTCATGCACCGCTTCGGCGGGGTGCTGATCGTCGAATTCGAGGCGCCAGTGGACAGCCGTCTCGGTCTCAATACCCTCTATCCCATGGTGCGGGTGTTCATCGAACAGCTGCATCAGGCCGAAACCGTCGACGCCATCGCCAAGCTCGCGGTGCGCGAAGCCAAGCGTATTTCCGGTTTCGACCACACCATGATCTATCGCTTCGACGAGGACGGTCATGGGCAGGTGCTGGCCGAGGAGTGCGATCCCGGCGTACCCAGCTATCTGGGCCTGAGATTTCCCGCTTCGGACATTCCGGCCCAGGCGCGTCGCCTGTACCTGGCCAACCGCATCCGGGTGATCGGCAACGCCTACTACCAGCCCTCGCCGTTGCAGCCGCAGACCAATCCGCTGACCGGGCAGCCGCTGGATCTCAGCTTCGCGCAGCTGCGCAGCGTGTCGCCGGTGCACCTGCAGTACATGAGGAACATGGGCACCCTGGCGTCCATGTCCATCTCCATCGTGGTCGGTGATCGCCTCTGGGGCCTGGTGCTCTGCCACGACCGTCAACCCCAGCGGGTGTCCTTCCAGACGCGTACCGCCTGCGAGCTGTTCGGCCGGGTGCTGTCGCTGCAGATCGATGCCGCCGAGACCCATGCGGAATCCGATCGCCGGCTGGCGCTGCGCCAATCCATGGTGCAGATGCTTTCGACCATGGCCGACCGCGACAGCGTCTGCCAGGGACTATTGGAGCTGCCGCAGGTCTTCCTGGATTTCGCCCGGGCGCAGGGCGCCGCCATCATCTCCTCCGACGGGACCGAGCTGATCGGCCAGGTACCGCCGCGCGAGGTGGTGGACAGCCTGGTCGAGTGGCTGTCGGTCAACGTCAAGGACCACTTCGTCACCGACAACCTGGCCAAGGATATCGCCGAGCTCCCCCAACTGGCCCAGCATGCGGCCGGGGTGCTCGCCGTCCCCATTTCCGAATTGCATTCACACTACCTGATCTGGTTCCGCAGCGAGCTGGTGCAGGTGGTCAACTGGGCCGGCCGGCCGACCAAGCAGGAAGGCAGCGACGGGCGTCTGTCGCCCCGACAGAGCTTCGTGCTCTGGCAGGAGACGGTACGGGGGCTGTCGCTACCCTGGTCGCCGCTGGAGCTGGAAAGCGCCATCGAATTGCGCAACGCGGTGCGCGGGATCGTCCTGCGCAAGGCCGAGGAGATGGCCGAGCTGGCCGAGGAGCTGCAGCGCAGCAACAAGGAACTGGCGGCCTTTTCCTACAGCGTGTCCCACGACCTGCGGGCGCCGCTGCGCCACATCGCCGGCTATGCCGAGCTGCTGGGCGACATCGAGGGTGGCAAGCTGTCGGACCGGGGGCGGCGTTTCCTGGAGAACATCGGTTCGTCGGCGCGCTTCGCCGGCAGCCTGGTGGACAACCTGCTGAGCTTCTCGCAGATGGGGCGGGCCGCGATCCGCTATTCCGACGTCAATCTCACCGCCCTGGTGGAAGCCATCCGCGAAGAGATGGCGCCGGACTATGCCGAGCGGCAGGTGGAGTGGCACATCGGCCCCCTGCCTGTCGTCATCGCCGATGCCGCCTTCGTCCATCTCGCCTTGCGCAATCTGCTGGCCAATGCCATCAAATACAGTCGCTACGAAGAGCCGGCGGTGATCGAGATCGGCACCTTGCCGAGCGATTCCGAGGACATCATCTTTGTCCGGGACAACGGCGTCGGTTTCAACATGGATTACGTAGGCAAGCTGTTCGGCGTCTTCCAGCGCCTGCACCATGCCGATGAGTTCGAAGGGGTCGGCATCGGTCTGGCCAGTGTCAGACGCATCATCGAGCGCCATGACGGTCGCGTCTGGGCCGAGGGTGCCATCGGCGAGGGCGCGACCTTCTATTTCGCCCTTCCCAAACAACGACCGTCGCCGGTACACAAAAGGTAGTTCTATTCATGCTCAAACCCATTGTGCTGGTCGAAGACAATCCGCACGATCTGGAGCTCACCCTGGTGGCTCTGGAGCGCAGCCAGTTGGCCAACGATGTCGTGGTTCTGCGTGACGGCGCCGAAGCGGTCGATTACCTGTTGCGCCGCGAGCCCTATGCCGATCGCGAGCCGGGCAATCCCGCCGTGATGCTGCTGGATCTCAAGCTGCCCAAGGTCGATGGCCTCGAGGTGCTGGACCTGGTGCGTGGTACCCCGGAGCTGTGCAGCATCCCCGTGGTCATGCTGACGTCGTCGCGGGAGGAGCCCGATCTGGAAAAGGCCTACGAACTGGGCGTGAACGCCTACGTGGTCAAGCCGGTCGAATTCCGTGATTTCGTTGCCGCGATCAGTGACCTCGGCGTGTTCTGGGCCGTACTCAACGAGCCGCCGCCAGGATCGCGCCGTGTCGCCAGGCGCATTGGCCGTTAGCGAGTGAAGATAAGTGCATCCGTATCCAGTCATCCGCGACCGGCAGATATGCGCGACCCGGCTCCCCTGAGCGAACAGATCCAAGGCCGACGTCCGTTTATGCCCCTCTCGAAACAGATCAAGATCCTCCTGGTAGAGGACAGCAAGCTCGACGCCGAGCTGATCCTGATCGAGCTGGAAAGGCACGGCTTCGAGCTGCAATCCAAGATCGTCTACGAGCGTACCGGTCTCACCCTGGCCCTGAGCCAGCAGACCTACGACATCATCCTTTCCGACATCATCCTGCCGGGCTTCTCCGGCGCCGAGGCGCTGCGCGTGGCGCGGGCGCTGGCACCGGAAACGCCCTTCATCTTCGTCTCGGGCATCTTTGGTGAGGTGCACGCCGTGGAGATGATGCGCCTGGGTGCCAACGACTATGTGCTCAAGCAGAGCATGGAGCTCCTGGCCAAGGCCGTCGAGCGGGCATTGCTGGTGGTGCACGAGCGCCGCGAGCGGCGCCGCGCCGAAGAAGCCCTGCACAGCCTGGAGGTCAGGTCCCGCCTGGCGATGGACGCCTCCCGCCTGGGCATGTGGGAGTATTTGCCGGCCAGTCGTACCCTGGTCTGGGATGAGCGCTGCAAGGCCATGTTCGGGCTGCCGGCCGATGCGGTGGTCGATCTCGAGGTCTTCGAACGGCTGTGCGGCAGCGATGGCCTCGAGCGCTTTCTGCATACGGTCCGCCAGGCGAGCGCCGATGAGCGCGACGACGACTACCGCAGCGAATACCGCATTCGTCTGGACAATGGCGCCCAGCGCTGGGTCGAGACCCGCGGCCAGCCCTTCTTCGACGCCGGCGTCTGCACCCGCTTTCTGGGCGTGATGCTCGACATCACCCAGCAGCGCGATGCCGCGGAAAAGCTCGAGCGGCTCAATGTCAGTCTTGGCGAGCGCGTCGAAGAGCGTACCCGGGAGCGCGATCGGACCTGGGACCTCACTCGCGATCTGCTGCTGGTGTGCAAGCCCGATGGCACCCTGGTGGCGCTCAACCCGGCCTGGGAAGAAAACCTGGGCTGGTCGCGGGTGGAGTTGCTGGACTCCTCGCTGCTGGCGCTGGTGCATCCCGACGAGCGCTTCATCACCGACAACGAACTCAAGCAGCTCGCCACCGGCGCGACCAGCCAGCGCTTCGTCAACCGCATCCGCCATCGTGACGGCAGCTATCGCTGGATTTCCTGGACGGCGGTACCGGATGCCGGCATGACCTATTGCTCCGGGCGCGACATCTCCTCGGAAGTCCTGGCGATGGAAGAGCTGGCGGCAGCGAACCGCCAGCTGCGCGAGCAGATCGACGAGCGCGAGCGGGTCGAGGCGACCCTGCAGCAGATGCAGCGACTGGAAGCCGTGGGTCAGCTCACGGCGGGCGTGGCCCATGACTTCAACAACCTGCTCACCGTGGTGCTCAGCAGCGCTAGCTTCCTCGAGCGCGACCTGACGCGCCTGGCGGCCAGCGACAAGACCCAGGGACGGGTGCAGAACATCCGCGAAGCGGGCGAGCGGGGCGCTAAGCTCACCGCCCAGCTGCTGGCCTTTTCCCGTCGCCAGCGACTGGCGCCCAAGCCGGTCAAGCTCAACGAAACCGTCGAGGGCATGCTTGAGCTGCTGCGCAGTACCATGGGCGGCAGTGTCTGGATCGAGACCCACCTGCGTGCCGATTGCTGGCACGCCCTGGTCGATCCGACCCAGATCGAACTCATCATCCTCAACCTGGCGATCAATGCCCGGGATGCCATGGCGGTCGGCGGCACCCTGCGCCTGAGCACCTCCAACCAGACCATCAGCGAGCCGCCGCAGCGTCCCGAGGAACCCGAACCGGGCGAATACGTGCTGCTGGCGGTGCAGGATTCCGGTACCGGGATGAGCGAAGAGGTGCTGGCCAAGGCCTTCGAACCCTTCTTCACCACCAAGGAGGTGGGCAAGGGCTCCGGTCTGGGCCTGGCCCAGGTGTTCGGCTTCGCCAAGCAGTCCGGTGGCGGGGTCCGCATCGAGACGCAGATGGGCAGTGGCACCACGGTGCTGGTCTATCTGCCGCGTACCGAGGCGGAGGATGCCCAGGATCCGATCGGGCTACCGGCCCTGGGGCGCGACGAGCAGGCCGCCGAGCGCCGCATCCTGCTGGTCGACGACGACCACGCGGTACGCAACGTGACCGCCGCGCTGCTGGCCGATCTCGGCTATCAGGTGGTGGAGGCCAGCAATGGCTTCGCCGCCCTGAGTGCACTTGAGCGCGATCCCCAGATCGATCTGCTGCTGGCGGATTTCGCCATGCCCGGCATGAACGGTGCCGAACTGGCCCGCCAGGTGCGCAAGCGGCTGCCGCAGTTGCCGGTGGTCTTCATCACCGGCTATGCCGAACTGGGCGAACTCGATCCCGAACAATCCTTCATCGTTCCCAAGCCCTTTCGCGAGGCCGACCTGGCAGCCCGGCTGCAGGCCGCCCTGCGCGGCGAGAAGCCCCAGCCTTCGCCGCTCTGAAGGCCGGCGCCAACTTGAGGTATTTGCGTGTCCTCCATCCGTGAAATGTTGCGCGCCGAGGGCGGTGCCCTGCACGAGCAGGTCGATGCGACCTTTGGCCGCTATGCGCTGCAGACCCGGCTGCATTACACCGCCTTTCTACAGGCCCATGCCCAGGCCCTGATCGGTCTGGAAGACCTGCTGGAGCGCTCCGGCATCCAGCGCCTGCTGCCCGACTGGGCGGAGCGCCGCCGCACCGGGGTGCTGGCAGAGGATCTGCAGCGCCTGGACGCCAAGCAGCCCGAACCCGTCGTCCTCGAGCGCCTGCTCGACGAAGGCGAGTGCTGGGGGGTGGCCTATGTCCTCGAAGGGTCTCGGCTGGGGTCGCGAATGCTGGATCGCCATGCCGGCGAGAGTCCCGACGAGGCGGTGCGCGACGCCCGGGCCTATCTGGGCCACGTGCCGCCCAAGGGCGCCTGGCCAGGCTTTCTGCAGCGTCTGGACGAGGCGGGCAGCGATGCGCGCCTGCATCCGGCGATGCTGGCCGGCCAGCGGCTGGCCTTCGAGGTCTTTCTGGCGGCGGGGCAGCGACATGCGCCGGCGGTAGCCGCCCCCTGAGCGGTCTCTAGAGCGCCTGCAGGTAGCCGATCACCTCGGCAGCGCCCAGGCGTTCGAGAATCTCGCTGAGGACCCGGGTACTCGCCACCTCGCTGGGTAGCAGCAACCACTCCAGATCCTGGCCCGGGGCGGGCAGTGGCAGGCGCGCATAGTCGAGCTTCAGCCCCAGCAGCACCTGGATGAAATCGGGGTGGTTCCAGACCGCATTGGGCAGGGCATAGACTGCGAAAGCTTCCTGCAGGCGGTTGATGGCCGCCGGATCCAGGCGCAGGCACTGGATCTGCGCCGGCACCTCCACGGCGATCCCGCGGATGCGGGCGTAGGCGATGATGCTGGCGAAGGCGAGGGTGGTGGTCGTATCGTTTTCCAGGAACAGTCGGGGACCCCGCCAGCTGGCCTGGCGCAGACGCAGGGGCTGTTCCGCAGACAGGTTCGGCAAGGTGCGGTAGAGCGCCGCCTGGAAATCCCGATAGCCGATGATCCGCACCTGCTCGCGCGCTGCGGGCAGGGCGGCCAGTTCCTCCAGCTGTATCGCCGTATCGAGCGTGCTGTCGCCAAGGCGCTGGCAGAGGCCATCGATGGCACGCAGGTCGAGGGCGGCGGCCTGCAGCGTATCGGCGACCACCAGCTGACTGAGCAGGGCATGGGCGTGGCCCTTGATCTCCTGGGTCGGTCCGGACAGGGCGGCGCGGGGCAGGCCGAGCAACAGGTGCAGCGGATGGCCTTCATCCCACCAAAGGCTGTCGGTAGGCGCGGGCAAGGGGACGAAGGCGTCGGCCAGGCGTTCCAGGCAACGCTGGATCCGGCGGCTGGCCAGGGAGGGATGCAGATGCAAGGCCAGCGAAGACCAGGGGCTGCCCAGGAGGTTGGCACTGTTGCTCATGAGGTCTCCAGGGCGGATAGGAACTGCACGACCGAGTCTAGCGTGGCAAAGACCGCGCTATCGTCAAATGATTCCCGAAAGGTAGGATCTTTTGTGCGAGTGACCGTTCGCCTCGGGAGCGAGCGACGTATGGCCGGTGGCAAGCCTGTATAATGCGCGCTTTCCGAATCGCCTGTGAGTCCGCCATGTACGACGCGCTCCGTCCTCTGCTCTTCAAAATGTCTCCCGAAGGATCGCACGATCTGGCGCTGGACCTGATCGGTGCTGCGGGTCGTCTGGGCCTGACCGGGCTCGGCTGGCGGCCGGGTCGGCTACCGGTCCAGGTCATGGGCCTGGAGTTTCCCAATCCGGTGGGCCTGGCCGCCGGACTCGACAAGAACGGCGCCGCCATCGACGGCTTCGCCGGCCTGGGTTTCGGCTTCATCGAGATCGGTACCGTGACGCCGCGGCCGCAGCCGGGCAATCCCAAGCCGCGGCTGTTCCGCCTGGAGCAGGCCGACGCCATCATCAACCGCATGGGTTTCAACAATGCGGGCGTGGATGCGCTGATCGAGCGGGTCAAGGCCGCACGCTTCCGGGGCGTATTGGGGATCAACATCGGCAAGAATGCCACTACTCCGGTGGAGCGGGCGGTGGACGACTACCTGATTGGCCTGGACCGGGTCTATGCCCATGCCAGCTACATCACGGTGAACGTCAGCTCGCCCAATACGCCCGGCCTGCGCAGCCTGCAATTCGGCGACGCGCTCAAGAGCCTGCTGGAAGCCCTGCGCCAGCGCCAGGAAGACCTGGCGGTCCAGCATGGCCGCCGCGTGCCTATCGCCATCAAGATCGCCCCGGACCTGACCGATGAAGAGATCGTGCTGACCGCCCAGGCGATCCGCGATGCCGGGATGGACGCCATCATCGCCACCAACACCACCCTGGGTCGCGAAGGGGTGGAGAATCTGCCCTATGCCGCCGAGGCCGGCGGTCTGTCGGGCGCCCCGGTACGCGAGAAGAGCACCCATGTGGTGCGGGTGCTGGCCGGCGAGCTGGGTGGTCGGCTGCCGATCATCGCGGCGGGCGGGATCCTGTCGGGCGAGGATGCGGCGGAGAAGATCGCGGCGGGTGCCAGTCTGGTGCAGCTCTACAGCGGCTTCATCTATCGCGGACCGGCCTTGATCCGCGAAGCCGTGGATGCCATTGCAGCAGCGCGCCCCTGAGGGGGAGGGGGCTCGCTGGGAGCCCCCGTGGGACCGGGTCCCTGATCCTGGGAGAGGATCTGACTGGAAAACAACCAGAACGCTATGGGAAGCCCTGGGCTTCCGCTAGTGAAATCGAATTAGCCTACGGCTTGAAGTTGATTCATACGTTGAAGACCGGCGGTGCCTACGTAGCCGTCCCATTGGTCGCTACGGCCCTCACGCCAGCCATTGAGCCAGGCCTGCCGGACGGCGTCCTGGGTGAAGGGGCAGAGGTCCCGCGATTTGCCCACGATGCCGTGCTGATAACCACGCTGGAAAGCTCGTTCCATTGGATCACGCTTGAGTCTTCTCATAGGGTAGTGCCCTCGTAGGTTGACTTGCAGATTGTCCATGGCCCGTTGCAGGCCTGGATGCCAGAGCCGGCGTCCTGACATCCGCCCCGCACCTTCGCGCTGCGGGTGGTCAATTACTAACCAATGGCGCTCTGGCTGGGAACGACCTTTTAGCTATAAGCCGTAATCAGTTCGAAATGAAATGGCGATAAACCGCCGCTGGAATGCCGTCACTGCGGCTTGTTGAGACGCAGTCAAACTTTCACGCAAGGGGCTGTCCTCATCGGTCAATCCGACCAAAGGCAGAAAGTTCCTTGCGCTAACCTATGGATTCAACGATGTCCGCGATGCAACAACTCATCCTCACCTGTCCCAAGGGACTCGAGACCCTGCTGCTGGAAGAGGCCCAGGGCCTCGGCTTGCAGGAGGCCCGCAGCCAGACCGCGGCGGTGCGCGGCGAAGCCAGTCTCGCGGATGCCTACCGCCTGTGCCTCTGGTCGCGCCTGGCCAACCGGGTGCTGCTGGTGCTGGCGCGCTTCCCGGTGGAAGACCCTCAGGGCCTGTACCTGGGCGTGCATGGCGTGGAATGGGAAGAGCACCTGGCGCCCACCGGCACCCTGGCGGTGGGCTTCAGCGGCCAGGGCGCGGGCATCGACAACACCCACTTCGGCGCGCTCAAGGTCAAGGACGCCATCGTCGACCGCCTGCGCGAGCGCACCGGGCAGCGGCCCACGGTGGACAAGGTTGCTCCGGATCTGCGCGTCCACCTGCACCTGGAGCGCGGCCAGGCCATCCTCTCGCTGGATCTCTCCGGTCAGAGCCTGCACCAGCGCGGTTATCGCCTGCAGCAGGGCGCGGCGCCGCTCAAGGAAAACCTGGCGGCCGCGGTGCTGATCCGTGCGGGCTGGCCGGCCCTGGCCGCGACCGGTGGCGCCCTGGCCGACCCCATGTGCGGGGTGGGCACCTTCCTGGTCGAGGCCGGCTTGATGGCGGCGGACATCGCCCCCAACCTGCGCCGCGAGCGCTGGGGCTTTTCCGGCTGGCTGGGCCATGTGCCCGCCCTCTGGCAGCAACTGCACCAGGAGGCTGAAGCGCGAGCCACTGCGGGCCTGGCCAGGACGCCGGCCTGGATTCGCGGCTACGAAGCCGATCCGCGGCTGATCCAGCCGGCGCGCAACAATATCGAGCGGGCCGGGCTGTCCGAGTGGATCAAGGTCTACCAGGGCGAGGTCGCCAGCTTCGAGCCGCGTCCGGACAAGGGCCAGACCGGCCTGGTGATCTGCAACCCGCCCTATGGCGAGCGCCTGGGTGACGAAGCCAGCCTGCTGTACCTCTACCAGAATCTTGGCGAGCGCCTGCGCCAGGCCTGCCTGGGCTGGCGTGCAGGGGTCTTTACCGGCGCGCCCGAGCTGGGCAAGCGCATGGGCATCCGCAGTCACAAGCAATACGCCTTCTGGAATGGCGCCTTGCCCTGCAAGCTGCTGATGTTCGAGGTGGAGACCCGCCAGTTCGTCACCGGCAGTCGCAGTGGCGAACGCCCGGCCAATGCCCAGGCGGCGGAGCCGGCCAAGCTCAGCGAAGGCGGGCAGATGTTCGCCAATCGGCTGCAGAAGAATCTCAAGCAGCTCGGCAAGTGGGCCCGCAGCCAGGGCGTGCAGTGCTATCGCCTGTATGACGCCGACATGCCCGAGTACGCGGTGGCGGTGGATCTCTATGGCGATCGCGTGCACGTGCAGGAATACGCACCGCCGCGCTCCATCGACCCGGACAAGGCCCAGGCGCGCCTGCTCGACGCCCTGGCCGCCATTCCCCAGGCGTTGAACATCGATCCGTCACTGGTGGTGGTCAAGCGCCGTGAGCGGCAGAGCGGCACCAAGCAGTACGAACGCCAGGCCGCCCAGGGTGAATTCCTGCAGGTGGAGGAAGCGGGCGCCAAGCTGCTGGTCAACCTCACCGACTACCTGGATACCGGGCTGTTCCTCGATCACCGTCCGCTGCGTCTGCGGCTGCGCCAGGAAGCCCAGGGCAAGCGTTTCCTCAATCTGTTCTGCTACACCGGCGCCGCCACGGTGCAGGCGGCAGTGGGCGGGGCACGCAGCACCACCAGCGTCGACCTCTCGCGCACCTACCTGGACTGGGCCCGGCGCAACCTGGCGCTCAACGGCTTTTCCGAGCGGCACCGCCTGGAACAGGGCGATGTCCTGCACTGGCTGGAAAACGATCGCGGCGAATACGATCTGATCTTCGTCGACCCGCCGACCTTCTCCAACTCCAAGCGCCTGGAAGGGGTGTTCGACGTCCAGCGCGATCATGTCGCCCTGCTCGATTCGGCCATGGCCCACCTGAGTCGCAACGGCGTGCTGTATTTCTCCAACAACTTCCGCAAGTTCGAACTGGATGCGAGTCTCGCCGAGCGCTATCGCGTCGAAGAGATCAGCGCCAGCACCCTGGATCCGGATTTCGCGCGCAATCCCAAGATCCACCGCGCCTGGCGGTTCAGCCTGCAATGAGGTCAGCCGCCTGAACTGCCGCTGAACGGGTCGGGCATCGAGCCGTTCAGCCTGTGAACCGGCGCAATCCAGCCTTTTCCCACGAACGCCCCAGCAGCCCATGCCGTCCACAATGGCGGCGCTACGCTGGGTCGTGCCTGGCGGGATGAGGAGGGAAAGGTTCTACGATGCTGGTTTCACTGCAGGCTCTCAGGGCCCTGGCCGCCTGGCTGGTGGTCTTTCATCACTTCATGCAGGTGTTCTTCGATTTCCACGCCGACAGCCTTGGTGGCCATCTGCTCTCCACCCGGGGACAGGTCGGGGTCGACATCTTCTTCGTGCTCAGCGGCTTCGTGATCCACCTGTCCACCGCGGGCCGACCGCTCAGGCGCAGTACCTTCCTCTGGCATCGCATCGCCCGCATCGTCCCGGCCTATTGGCTGTACACCGCGGTGACGGCGCTGATCCTCTATCTCGCCAGCGACGTGATGCCCATCTATGGCGTCGCCGCGCGCGAATTGCTGCTCTCGCTGTTCTTCATTCCCAGCGAGAATCCGGCGGGCTTCGGCCACTATCCGATCCTGCCGGTGGGCTGGACGCTCAACTTCGAGATGCTGTTCTACCTGCTGTTCGCCCTGTCCTTCGGCGTGGCCGAGCGCTGGCGCATCGGGATGGTCAGCCTGCTGGTGATCCTGGTCAGCCTGGTGCTGGCCCGCGAGTCCTTTGTCAGCAGCTTCTATCGCAATCCGATCATCTTCGAATTCCTGCTAGGCGTGAGCCTGGCGGCGCTCTATCGCCGTGGCGCCCTGCGCGGACCCAAACCCCTGGCCCTGGTGGCGGCCCTGGTGGCACTGACCTGCCTGGTGGCTTTTCCCGCCGATCATCCCTGGCGCCTGCTGACCTGGGGCGTGCCCAGTGCGGTACTGGTCGGCGCCTGCGTGATCCTCGAACCCTGGTTCGCCGGCTCGCGGCTGTGCAAGGCGCTGGGGGACTGGTCCTATTCGGTCTATCTGGTGCACGTGATCGTGCTCTGGCTGGGCGACTACTGGCTGCACCAGCAGTGGGGATTCAGTCCCTACCAGACCCTGGCGGTCTGCCTGCCGGTGATCCTGCTGCTGGCCTGGGCCAGCTACGAGTGGATCGAGCGCCGCCTGTCGCGCACCCTGCGCCAGCTGGGCGAGCGCCTGGCCGGACGGCGCCCGCAGTGGGTGGCCGGTCAGTAGGCCGCGCGTTCCGCCGCGCTGAGTTCGGGCATCAGCGCCCGACCTTCCGCCGAGGAACGCTGCGCCGCTTCCAGCAGGGCCATGAGGGCGCAAGCCTGGGCCGGGCTGACGGGATTGCCGGCGCGACCGGCGAGGGCTTCGACCAAGGCGAGGTAGTAGCGACGGTGATCGCCCGCCGGCGTCGGCAGGGCCTGGCGCTCGCCGCTGGCGTCGATCAGCCAGCCAGGATCCGGATCCTGGCCCCAGTCGGGACCACCGGGGCGCACGCCGGCCTTGAGCGCGTCCTCCTGACGATCCGCGCCTTGCTTGATCCAGCTGGCCGCGGTGCCCTGGGCAAGAAAGCGTGGCACACCGCCGGCAGCCAGCATCCCGGCTCTCAGGGTCACCTGGCGAGCGCCGTAGTCCAGCTGCACCTGGAACCAGTCGTCAGTGAGGGCGCCGGGTCGTTGCCGCACCAACTGCGCCTGCAGGCGCTCGGGCAGGCCGAACAGGCAGAGCGCCTGATCCAGCAGATGGGGACCGAGATCGAACCAGAGGCCACTGCCGGGTAGCGCGGCTTCGCGCCAGCGCGTCCGCACCTCGGGGCGAAAGCGCTCGATACGGGATTCCAGGCTGGTCAATTCACCCAGGGCGCCGCTGGCCAGGACTGCCTGCAAGCCGAGAAAATCGCTGTCCCAGCGACGATTCTGGAACACCGACAGCAACCGGCCGGCCTGTTCGGCTTCCGCGGCCAGTTGCCGGGCTTCGGCCAGGGTCACGGTAAAAGGCTTGTCGACCACCACGTGCTTGCCAGCGGCCAGGGCGGCGCTGGCGAGAGGCGCATGGGTCTGGTTGGGTGAGGCGATCACCACCAGGTCGATGGCCGGATCCCTCACGGCCGCCAGGTAATCCGCGGTGACGCGCACCTTGGGCAGATCGGCCTGCACACGCGCGGCATCTCGTGAGGCCACCAGATCCAGGGAGAGCCCGGGGATGGAGCTCAGCAGGGGGCCATGAAAAGTCTGACCGACGAAGCCGTAACCGATCAGGGCGACGCGAGAGGGGGAGGGCATGGGGCTTCCTTGTGCCGGGGTGGAAAACAGCGAGGCCGCTCAGGGAGCGGCCTCGGTTGAACGCTAGCGTCTAACGGCGCATCACTTCAACTGGTGATCGTGAGCCAGTTGCTCCCGTTCGAGGAATTCGTCCTGCCGCAGCGAGTCCTGGAATTCTTCGGAATCTTCCAGGGCCAGGGGGTCGTTGAGTTCACCGCCCGACAGCCGCTTCTTTTCCAGCTTGCCGGAGAGGTTGTTGATGGCCCGGTGCAGCTTGTCGGCTGCGCCATCCACCGCCTGTTCCAGGGATTCGGCCTTGTGCGTCACCGAAAGCGGCTGATGGCCCTTGATGCGGGCCTCCATCTGGCACCGCTTGTCCTGGGCGCCCGATTTGCCAGCGTTCTCGTCGTTGAGGTGCACCTCGACGCGGGTCAGGAGTTCGTCGAAGCGATCCAGGCGGTCTTCCACCACGGACGCCACCCAATTCTGCAAACCGGCGCTGCCTTCGATGTTGTGGTCACTGTTGACTTGGACTTGCATGCGGCTTCCTCTTTTTGACGGGCCTGACCATTGGATGAGGCCGGTCAGGCCGAGGTTCAAGGCTGTTCGTCCGGTGTGCGTGTCACCCGATGTTTCCTTCTGGCAGTGTCTAGGGGCGTCGTAAGGTTCGGAACACGACGTTCAGGTCGCGGTCGCTGGCGTTTTGCCCTTGTCCACTGATAATGCGCGACCTTTCATCGTCCGTCGCAGTGGGGATCGTCAATGCCAGATGTGCTCACCCGTGGCCGCAATTTTGCCCGGCGGCTCTGGCTACCCCGTGCGATTGGTCTGTTGCTCAGCCTGAGTTGCATCGTCTCGGTGCAGCTCACCCAGCCGGTGTCTCTCTGGCTGTGGATCCTGCTCTTGGCCAATGCCCTGTGCTGGTCGCCGCTGGCCTACTGGCGCGCCGTCCGTGCGCGCGATCCCTATCGCACCGAACTGGGCAATCTGCTACTGGACTGCGGCTCGGCCGGCTTCTGGGCGGCGAGCATGGGCTTCAACCTCCTGCCCAGCGCGACGCTGCTCGCCATGACCGGTCTCAACATGCTCGGCGCCGGTGGCCTGGCCTTCTGGCGCCGCGGGCTGCTCGCCCAACTGCTGGGCATCCTGGTCGGCCTCGTGGTGCTGCGCCATCCGGTCGCCATCGAGACCTCCACCGCACAGATCTATGCCTGCCTACCGATGATCGTCGCCTATCCCTGGGCGCTGGGCCTGGTGAGCTTTCGCCTGGCGCAGCAGTTGTCGCGGCGCCAGCAGGAGCTGGAGCTGATCAGCAAGCAGGATGGCATGACCGGGCTGCACAACAGAACCCACTGGGATCAGTTGGTGCAGCGGGAATTCGCCCTCTGCAAACGCAGCGGCGCCGCGGCCAGCCTGGTGATGATCGACCTGGACAACTTCAAGCTCATCAACGACCGCTTCGGCCATCAGGCCGGCGACGAGATGCTGCGCCAGTTTTCCGGTCTGCTGGCGCGCACCATCCGCACCAGCGATCTCGCCGGTCGTTTTGGCGGCGATGAATTCGGTATCCTCTTGCCCGACACCTCGCCCGAGCGGGCCCTGGACCTGATCCGGCGGCTGCAGGAGCGTCTGCACGACATGCAGGCAGGCGGCCCCGGCGACCGTCAGAACGTACGTGTCGGCCTGAGCTGCGGCATCGCCGGTTTCGACCGCGCCTACGATGACGTCGCCCACTGGCTGCAGGCGGCCGACTTCGCCCTTTACCGCGCCAAGGCGCAGGGCCGCGGGCGGGCCGAGGTGGCCGATCCCCAAGGAGTGCTGGCATGACCCCGGCGATAGAATTGCTCAAGAAGAGCCAGGTGCCCCACGAGGTGCTGAGCTACCACCATGACCCCAAGGCCGCCTCCTACGGCCTGGAGGCCGCCGAGAAACTCGGTCTGGCAGCGGAGACGGTGTTCAAGACCCTGCTGGCGGCAAGCGAGAAACAGGAATTGCTGGTGGCCATCGTGCCCGTCGCCGGCACCCTGGATCTCAAGGCCCTGGCCCAGGCGGCCGGGGTGAAGAAACTGGAGATGGCCAAACCCGACCAGGCCCAGCGCAGCACCGGCTACCTGGTGGGCGGCATCAGCCCCCTGGGGCAGAAGAAGCGGCTGCGCACCTTCATCGACGACTCCGCGGCGGCGTTGCCGAGCATCCATGTCAGTGCCGGGCGCCGGGGGCTGGAAGTCGCCCTGGCACCGGCGGACCTCGCCCGCTTGCTGGACGCGCCCTTCGTGCCTATCGGCAAGGGCTGAGCGCCTGCCTATCGGGTAGGGTGGAAAGCCGCGTAGCGTTTTCCACGCGCCATCAGGCTAGTGGTGGACAAGGCTGCGCCGTTGTCCACCCTACGACGGGTTGGTTGCCGAAATTCAGCAGGGTGGAAACCCGCCTGGCGTTTTCCACCCCATCCGCCCGCTAGGCGATCCCGTAGCTCTCGCGCAGTTGCTGCCGATAGCGCTGGTAGGCCGCCTCGTACTCGGCGACCCGCGCCGGGTCCGGTTCGGCGCGGCTGGCCGGGTCGAGGTGCACGCAGCGCTCGGTGAGGCTGTCGAGCGACTCCGGGCGGCCCTGTTCGCGACTCCAGCACCAGGCGGCCTGCAAGGCGCCCCCCAGGGCCGCGGCTTCGCCGTGCACCGGGCAGACCACCGGGGTGTTCATCAGATCGGCGATCAGCTGCCGCCACACCGGGCTCCTGGCGCCGCCGCCGATGAGTCTAAGGGTGTCGCCGGGCATGCCCAGGTCACGCAGCAGATCGAAGCCATATCTCAGGGCGAAGCTCACTCCCTCGACCACCGCTCGGCACAGGTTGGCGCGGGTCAGGTTGGTGGCGGTGAGGCCATGCAGGCTGGCGGTAGCGGTCGGCAGCGCCGGGACCCGTTCGCCATTGAGGAAGGGCAGCATCAGCACCCCCTCGGCGCCGATGGGCGACTCCGCCACCAGACGGGTGAATTCGACCAGGTCCAGGCCGAGCAACTCGCGGATCTGGCCGCTGGCGTTGGTCAGGTTCATGGTGCAGATCAGCGGCAGCCAGCCGCCGTTGGACGAGCAGAAGCCCGCCACGGCGGGATGGTCGCTGATGCGAGGTTCGTCGGAATACCCATAGAGGGTGCCCGAGGTGCCCAGGCTCAGGGTGATCTGGCCGGCGCGGCTATTGCCGGTGCCCAGGGCGCCCATCATGTTGTCGCCGCCGCCGCTGGAGACCAGCGCCTGGGGATTGATGCCCAGTTGGCTGGCGACCTCCGGCCGCAGCCGTCCGACCGGCTGATCGGCTTCGATCAGCGTCGGCAGGGCGCGCTCCAGGCGCCCACTGGGATCGATATGGCGCAGCAACTCCAGATCGTACTGGCGCGTCCGCACATTGAAATAGCCGGTGCCCGAGGCGTCGCCGTATTCGGCCACGGCGTGTCCGGTCAGCCAGAAATTAAGGTAATCGTGGGGCAGCAGCACCTGGGCGATCTGGTCGAACACCTCCGGGTGCTGTTCCTTGGTCCAGAGCAGCTTGGAGACGGTGTAGCCCGGCGCGATGGCCAGGCCCAGGCGCTCGATGGCGCCTTCCACGCCACCCAGGTGTTCCAGCAGGCGCTGGTTTTCCGGGGTGGATTCGGTGTCGCACCAGAGCTTGGCCGGCCGCAGGACCTTGCCGCTGTCGTCGAGCAATACAAGACCATGCTGCTGGCCGGAGACGCCGACGCCGAGGATGTCCTGGCCATCGCTGCCGGCCTGCGCCAGGGCGGCGCGGGTGGCCGCCACCAGGGCCCGGATCCAGTCTGCCGGATTCTGCTCGCGGCGGCCATTGGCGCCCTCGGTCAGGGGGTGAGGCGCACTGCCTTCCCCCAGTACCACGCCGCGCTCGACATCCAGGATCACCGCCTTGGTGCCCTGGGTGCCGCAGTCTATCCCGAGAAACTTCATGCCTGGCCGCTCCTTGTTGTTGTTTGGGCTCGTATTGATCATCGACGCTGCCCAGGCAGCTTTTTGCCAAGGCTAGTCGCCGAGCAGGGTCTGCAAGGTGGCGCTGACCCCATGGGTACGCAAGTTGTACAGCTGCCGCTCGAAGGCGGCAACGAAGGCCGCGGATTTCGGGATGTGCTTACCGAAGATTTCCTCGGCGCCCAGCAGGCGCTCGGTGAGATTCTTCTGATCCTGCACCAGCTCTTCGCAGTAGTTGGCGCGCGGATCGGGAATGCGATAGGTCGCCCCGGTCTCGTCCACGCCCCGCAGATAGACCGCCCAGGCGGCCACCACCAGGGCGGCGCGATCCAGGTCCTTGCCGTCCTCGATCAGCCGGTTGATGGTCGGCACGGTGAATTTGGGAAACTTCGATGAACCGTCCGAGCAGACCCGCTCCAGCTGGTCGGCGATGGCGCGATTGGAGAAGCGCTCGATCAGGGTGTCCTTGTACTGGTCGAGATCGATGCCGGGCACCGGGGCCAGCTGCGGCGTCACGTCCTTGTCCATGTAGGTACGGATGTAGCGCACGAACAACGGATCGGCCATGGTCTCGTGGACGAAGCGGTAGCCCTTGAGGAAGCCCAGGTAGGTCAGCGCCAGGTGGCTGCCGTTGAGCAGCTTGATCTTCATTTCCTCGTAGGGGGTGACGTCATCGGTGAACTGGACGCCGACGTCCTCCCAGGCCGGACGGCCGGCGACGAACTTGTCTTCCAGCACCCACTGCAGGAAGGGCTCGCAGACCACCGGCCAGGCGTCCTCGACGCCGTGTTCGGCCAGCAGCGCCGCGCGATGGGCGGTGCTGGTCATGGGGGTGATGCGATCGACCATGGCGTTGGGAAAGCTGACGTGCTCGGCGATCCAGCCGTGCAGCTCTTCGTCCACCAGGGCGGCGTAGGCCAGCAGGGCCTTGCGGGTGACCTGGCCATTGTGGGGGAGGTTGTCGCAGGACATCACGGTGAAGGGCCCGGTGCCCTCGGCGCGGCGCTTGGCCAGGGCCGCCAGCAGGAAGCCGAAGACGCTGCGCGGATCGCCCGGATGCTGCAGGTCGTGCTGGATCAGCGGCAGCTTGAAGTTGAATTCGCCGGTGCTGTCGTCCATGCAGTAGCCGCCCTCGGTGATGGTGAGCGAGACGATGCGGGTGCTGGGATGGGCCAGCTTGTCGATCAGCGTCTGGGTGCCGTCCTCGGCCAGCAGCATGCCGCTGATGGCACCGACGACGCGCACCTCGGTGTCCGGCTCGTCGGCCAGCACCACCTGGGTATAGAGATAGTCCTGGCCGGCCAGGGCATCGCGCATGGCGCGGTCTTCGGCGCGCAGGCCGACGCCACAGATGCTCCAGTCCAGATCGCGCCCCTGGTTCAGCAGGGCCTCGGTGTAGATAGCCTGGTGCGCGCGGTGGAAGCCGCCGACGCCGATGTGGACGATACCCTGGCGCAGCTGGCAGGCGGCGTAGCCGGGCTTGGCGATGTAGTCGGGCAGTTGTTCGAGGTGCTGGCGATTGAGTTTCACGATGGCGATCCTGCAAGGCGGTGCCCCGGGCGCGCGTAGGGCGCCGACGGGGCAGGAAAGGGGAGAGGGGTCAGGCGGCTTTGCGCAGCAGCGGCGCCACGGCGCGGCCCTGCTCGTCGAACAGGTGGCAGAAGTCGACGTCCAGGGCCAGGCGCTGGCGTTCGCCGTAGGCAACGGCACAATCACCCGGCACGCGCACGGTCAGCGGCTCCTCGGCCTCGGTGACCATGTGGCAGTAGGTGTCGCTGCCCAGGCGCTCGGCCACATCGCTGATCACCGGCAACTGGCCGTCGGCGGCCAGGCGCAGGTGTTCCGGACGAATGCCCAGGGTCACCGGGCTGCCGACCGCCAGGTCGTCGCCGCGGCGCGGCAGGTGCAGGCGCGGACCGGCCGCCAGCTCCACCTCGACGCCCTGGGCGTCGGTAGCCGCCACCTTGCCCTTGAGGAAGGCCATCTTCGGCGTACCCAGGAAGCCGGCGACGAAGAGGTTGGCCGGATGGTGATAGAGCTCCAGGGGCGAGCCGACCTGCTCGACGCGGCCGCCGTTGAGCACCACCACCTTGGTCGCCAGGGTCATGGCTTCCACCTGGTCGTGGGTCACGTAGATCATGGTGGCCTGCAATTCCTGGTGCAGGCGCGCCAGTTCCAGGCGCATCTGCACACGCAGGGCGGCGTCCAGGTTGGACAGGGGTTCGTCGAACAGGAAGATCTTCGGCTGGCGGACGATGGCGCGGCCGATGGCCACCCGCTGGCGCTGGCCACCGGAGAGCTGGCGCGGCTTGCGCTCCAGCAGCGGCGTCAGCTCGAGGATGCGGGCGGCGTCGGTGACCTTGCGCTCCACTTCCTGCTTGTCGATCTTGGCCAGGTCCAGGGCGAAGGAGAGATTCTTGCGCACGCTCATGTGCGGATAGAGGGCATAGGTCTGGAACACCATGGCCAAGTCGCGCTTGGCCGGCGACACCTCGGTGATGTCGCGACCGTCCAGTTCCAGGGTGCCGCTGGTGACCTCTTCCAGGCCGGCGATGAGCCGCAGCAGGGTGGATTTGCCGCACCCGGACGGGCCGACGAAGACCACGAATTCGCGGTCGTTGATGTCGAGGTCGACGCCCTTGATGATTTCCAGCGAGTCGAAGCCCTTGCGCAGGCTGCGGATTTTCAGATTGGCCATGACAGGAGTCCTCTTGTTCTTATTTCACCGCGCCGAACGACAGGCCGCGGACGAGTTGTTTCTGGCTGATCCAGCCAAAGATCAGGATGGGTGCGCAGGCCAGCGTCGAGACGGCCGACAGCTTGGCCCAGAACAGTCCCTGGGGACTGGAGTAGGAGGCGATCAGCGCGGTCAGCGGGGCGGCGTTGGACGAGGTCAGGTTCAGCGACCAGAAGGCCTCGTTCCAGCAGAGGATCAGCGACAGCAGCATGGTCGAGGCGATGCCGCCCTTGCTGATCGGCAAGAGCACCCGGACGATTTCCTGGTAGGTGGTGGCGCCATCCAGGCGCGCCGCCTCGAGGATGTCCTTGGGGATGTCCTTGAAGTAGGTGTAGACCATCCAGACCACGATCGGCAGGTTGATCAGGGTGTAGACGGCGATCAGCAGCAGTCGGCTGTCGAGCAGTTCGAACTGCTTGGCCAGCAGGTAGATGGGCACCAGCACCCCGACCGCCGGCAGCATCTTGGTGGACAGCATCCACAGCAGCAGACGCTGGGTGTTGCGGGTCTCGTGGAAGGCCATCGAGTAGGCCGCCGGCAGCGCCAGCAACAGACTGAGCAGGGTGGCGCCAAAGGAGATCACCACCGAATTCAGCGCGAAGTGGAAGTAGTCGCTGCGCGCCTGGATGGTCAGGTAGTTCTCCAGCGTGGGCATGAAGAAGAATTGCGGCGGGGTGGCGAAGGCGTCGATCTCGGTCTTGAAGCTGGTCAGCACCATCCAGAAGATCGGGAAGAACAGCACCAGGGCCACCAGCCAGGCGAGCAGGCCCAGCAGCAGGCTCTGCAGGCGCCGGGATTGCTTGAGCGTCAGCATGTCAGGGTCCTCACTGTTGGGTCAGGTTCTTGCCAAGCATCCGCACCAGGATGATGGCGGCGATGTTGGCGATGAGCACGGCGATCAGGCCGCCGGCGGAGGCCAGGCCGACGTCGAACTGCAGCAGGGCCTGGTTGTAGATCAGGTAGGCGAGGTTGGTGGAGGCGAAGCCCGGACCGCCACTGGTGGTGGTGTAGATCTCGGCGAACACCGACAGCAGGAAGATCGTCTCGATCATCACCACCACGGCGATGGGCCGTGCCAGGTGCGGCAGGGTCAGGTGCCAGAAGATGGCGACCGGACCGGCGCCGTCCAGGCGGGCCGCTTCCTTCTGCTCCTGATCCAGCGACTGCATGGCGGTCATCAGGATGAGGATGGCGAAGGGCAGCCACTGCCAGGACACGATCAGGATGATCGACAGCAGCGGGTGGGTGGCCAGCCAGTCCACCGGGGTGGCGCCGAACAGTTTCCAGATCGCGGCGAGGATGCCGGAGACCGGATGGAAGATCAGGTTCTTCCAGATCAGGGCGCTGACCGTGGGCATGATGAAGAAGGGCGAGATCAGCAGGACGCGGACGATGCCGCGACCGAAGAATTCGCTGGCCTCCAGCAGCGCCGAGATCAGCACGCCGAAGACCACGCTGATCAGCAGCACGCTGCCCACCAGCAGCAGGGTGTTGGTCATGCCGGGCCAGAAGCCGGCATCGGTGACGAAGTATTCGAAGTTTTCCAGGCCGACGAAGGCGTGCTCGCCGGGGTAGAGCAGGTTGTAGCGGATCAGCGAGAACCAGATGGTCATGCCCAGGGGCACCAGCATCCACACCAGCAGCAGGGCCACCGAAGGACTGATCAGGAACCAGCCGGGACCGGCGCGACGGCGTTGACGACGGGCGGGAGCGGCAGGGGATTCGACGACGGGCGTCTTGAGGGTGGAGGTCTGCATGGCGATGCTCCGCAAGGCAGTGGGCCGTGACGAGGCGCTGGCGTCTCGCGACGCCAGCGACGGATCAGGCAGGGAAAGCCGCTAGGCCGGGGGCCGCATGGTGCGGACCCCGGGCTCCAGCGCTATTTGGGATAGCCGGCGCGCTTCATTTCCCGGGCGGTGGACTGCTGCGCCGCCTGCAGGGCCTGCTCGACCGACATCTGCCCGGTGAGGGCCGCGGCGAACAGCTTGCCCACCGAGGTGCCGATGGCCTGGAACTCGGGAATGGTCACGTACTGGATGCCCACGTAGGGCACCGGCTTGGCCGAGGGATGGGCCGGGTCGGCGTGCTGCAGCATGTCCAGCGAGACCTTGGCGAAGGGCGCCGCGTCCATGTAGGCCTGGCTGTAGGTGGACTTGCGGGTGCCCGGCGGCACGTTGGCGATACCGTCGGTGTCCGCGACCAGCTTGGCGTAGTCCTTGGAGGTGGCCCAGGTCACGAAGGTCTTGGCGGCGTCCTTGTGCTTGGAGGAGGTGGGGATACCCAGCGACCAGGCATACAGCCAGGACGAGCCCTTGTCGGTGACCTCGCGCGGCGAGCCGGCGAAGCCGACGCTGTCGGCGACCTTGCTCTGGCTCTTGTCCATGGTGAAGGAGCCGGCGACGCTGGCATCGACCCAGATGGCGCACTTGCCGCTGTTGAACAGCGCCAGGTTTTCGTTGAAGCCGTTGCTGGAGGCGCCGGGCGGGCCGTACTTCTTCATGTTGGTGACGTAGTAGTTGGCCGCCGCGGTCCATTCCGGACCGGTGAATTCCGGTTGCCACTTCTCGTCGAACCAGCGCGCGCCGAAGGCGTTGGCCATGGTGGTGACCAGGGCCATGTTCTCGCCCCAGCCGGCCTTGCCTCTCAGGCACAGACCGTACTGGTCCTTGTCCGGCTGGTGCAGCTTGCCGGCGAATTCGGCGATCTGGGTCCAGGTGGGCTGGGCGGGCATGGTCAGGCCGGCCTGCTGGAACAGATCCTTGCGGTAGTAGGTGATGGAGCTTTCGGCATAGAAGGGCAGCGCATAGAGGGTGCCCTTGACCGACAGGCCTTCGCGAACCGACGGGAAGAGGTCGTCCAGGTCGTAGTTAGCGGGCAGGTCCTTCATGGGCTCCAGCCAGTTCTGGGCGCCCCAGAGGCCGGTCTCGTACATGCCGATGGTGAGGACGTCGAACTGGCCACCCTGGGTGGCGATGTCGGTCGTCAGCCGCTGACGCAGCACGTTTTCTTCGAGCACCACCCAGTTGAGCTTGATGTCGGGATGCTGGTCTTCGAAGGTTTTGGACAGCCGCTGCATGCGGATCATGTCGCTGTTGTTGACGGTGGCGATGGTGACCGTTTCGGCGGCCTGGAGGGCCAGCGAGAAGGTCAGGCCTGCAGAGAGGGTAACAGCGGACAATAAAAGCGCTTTTGGTGTTGTTTTCATCTTGCACTCCGCGTCCTGTGCAACTGCAGCAGACGCTTTTCTTGTTGTTGTAACCCACCACGCGGCCGGCTGTGACGGCCTTTGCAGCGGAAGCCACGGACCGATTACAGCCCGTTGCCGCCCGGGAAACAAATGCTGGAAGACACCAAAATCGGTATTTTTTTGCACATCCCTGCAGGGCTGCGCGGGACCGCCGCCACGGCCAGGGGCTCTGCCTAGAGGCTTTCCGCCTTGACCTTGGTGATGCCGTCTTCGCGATAAAGCTGCAAGGTTCCGGGCGTGGATTCGATCACCCGCTCGTTTTCGATGAGAAAGGAATAGACCGGCGTCGCGCTGCCCGGCGCGCGCAGGTTGCGGTATTCGTAGACCATCAGACGATCGAGCTGCGCGACCCGCTGGGGTGCGCCGAAACTCTGCCGGAGCTGTTCCTGGGTACGGCCGCCGAATTGCGACGGATCGGCCGGGGGCGGGGTGGGAGCCGAGCTGCAGGCCGATAGGGCGGCGAACAGGAGAAAGGACAGGCGTTTCATGACGGCTCCGCATGCAGGTTGAAAGGGCAGAGGAGTTGAGCTGCCCGTAGAACCAGACGGACCTGCAAAAACGCGATTCATTCCCCGCGCGGTATCAAAAAGCATACGAAAGGGAAGCCATCCGTCGACATCAATCCAACGGACTAGAATACCCAGCGTTGCTCTTGAGCAAAGGTCTGATGGTCGTTAAGCCAGCGGGCGCTATTGACTGGCTGCCGACTGTCACGCAGCTGGGCGTCAACTTTGGTAGGGATGGCATCGGTACTCAAGAGGGGGACCTGAAGGGTGAGGTCCGCCAGCTTGAGCGGGGGTATCGCGGGGAGGGAGGCTGCTTCGCCATTGAGGGCGGCAAAGGTCACGACGACACTGGCCAGAATACGAATTCCCATTCCTTGGGTCTCCTGGTAGATCCGAAGCGCGAATCTACCATTCCACTGCCTATTTGGTTCCCGGTTAATCCGACGTTAAAGCGCAGTTGTGATCCTGTTCGTCATTCTGTTTTCGAGCGGATCACACGACTGACAAGGCGATGGCGCGTCACTTAGGCGACGGGTACCGCGTCGCGGTGCTTGGCCGCCAGATAGGCGAACAGCGGCGGGCAATCCGACACCAGGCTGACCAGGGTCTGGCCGGCGGCGGGCTCTTGCCGTAACAGCACCTTTTCACGCCGGGCATTAAGATAGAGGGTGTATTCGGGGGTGCTGGATTGGGCGATGAATCCCTCGCCCATCAGCGCACTGCCCAGGGCCATCCGCTGCGGCAGCTCGCAGACACCCTGCCACTGAAAGGCGCGGATACCAAGGTTTTCCAGGGTTTCGGCGACGGCGCAGTCGATGCTCAGCGGCGGATGATCGAACAGCGGAAATTCGCGCGACAGCAACTCGAGGTGGCGTTCCAGACATTCGAAATGCTGTCTGGGTATCAGTCGCCGCAATTGCTGCAGCTGACCATTGCCGTGGAATAGCGAAGTTTGTGCGGTCATGGCGTCCTCCCGGTACAACGAGCTCTCACTAGTTCTGACGGCCGCGCGCGGATTTGGTGCGGTCCGCCGCTGCATTTCGCCGTCCTGACTGCCAATACCCGACAGCCTGCGCTCCCGAGATGACACGGCCATTACCAGGGGCCTCTAGTCGGACCTTTGCCGACATCGGCCAAAAGTGGCCGGGGTGCCGCCGCGGCCTGACAACGGTCCGCTGCAACCCTGGTGTGCGCCAGGCTCGCGACTATTCTTTTCCTCAGGCGGAACTGGCACCCTGGCGCCTTTTCCTCGTTCCAGGAGTGTCCATGACCGCCATCGCCCCCGCCATCGCTGAACGCTACCGCGCTGTCCAGGACATCGCCCGGGAGGCGGCGCAGCTCGGCCTCGACTTCTATCGTCGGCGCGCGGCGCTGCAGGTGGACCACAAGGGCAGCGACCTGCAGGACGTGGTGAGCATCGCCGACAAGACGCTGGAGGACCTTATCCGCCAACGCCTGAGCGAACGCTTTCCGGAAGATGGCCTGCTGGGCGAGGAGGGCGGTGCCACCGACCTCTCCGCGCCCTACCTCTGGGTCATAGATCCCATCGACGGCACCGCGCCCTTTCTCAACGGCCTGCACAACTGGTGCGTGTCCATCGGCCTGATGCACGAGGGCGAGCCCTTGCTCGGCGCCATCATGGATCCGAATCACGACGAACTCTTCCATGGCCTGCGCGGGCACGGCGCCTTCGTCAACGACCAGCCGCTGCGCGTCCATGCGGCCACCGAGATCCGCCAGGGCCTGACCGGACTGGGCACCACCCACAGACGCGGCAAGGAACACTTCCTGCCGTTCGTGACCGGCCTGCTGGCCGAGGGGGGGCAGTTCTTCCGCAATGGCTCGGGCGCGCTGATGACCGCCTACGTCGCCGCCGGCCGGCTGATCGGCTACTACGAGACCCTGATCCATGGCTGGGACTGCCTGGCGGGCCTGGTCCTGATCCGGGAGGCGGGCGGTCGTCACAACGCCTTCCTGCGCAACGATGGCCTGGTCAATGGCAATCCGCTGCTGGTGGCGGCGCCCGGGGTCTACGACCAGCTCGCCGCCCTGGTCGGACCGTCGCTGGACGGTTGAACGGGAAGAGTCAGGCGCTCGCGGATTTCAACACCCGGAGGAAGACCTATGACAAACCGAGCCAAGGCAGTGCTGGTGGCGGCTAGCCTGCTGCTGCCCGGCGTGGCAGTTGCAGCCGACGGGGGTTGCGCGGCGAAACGCCTGACGCTGGAACGGCAGATCGCCCAGGCTCAGGCGCAAGGCGATGCCGGACGGCTGGCGGGATTGCGGCGAGCATTCGACGCGGTGCAGGCGCACTGCACCGATGCCGGCCTGCGTCAGCAGCGGCTGGAGGTCATCCAGGCCCGCAGTCGCGAGGTGGCCGAACGCGAACGGGATCTGCGCGACGCCCAGGCCAAGGGCGACGCCGACAAGATCCGGGTGCGGAGCAGAAAGCTGGCCGAGGCCCGCCGTGAGCTGGAAGAGGCCCGCGCCAAGGCGAGCCGTTGATCGAACTCAGCGCCTTTCCTTGCGATAGATACTCGGCTTCCAGTAGTCCTTGAGTAGCAGATGCAGCGGCCCGCGCCAGCCACGCTTGCGCAACTGCCAGGCGATCAGCACGTTCATGATGCCGTGCCCCAGCAGCAGCACCGAACCATGGCGTTCGGCCAGTTCGATGAGGCGATCGGCCGCCTGGCCGGCACGCACCGAGGAGCTGCCGATGGATTCGGTGTGGGCGGCGAAACCCAGGAACCAGGCGGATCTGAAGAGCAGGCGCCAGGCCTTGACCGGCAGCCGCGGCGCATCCAGTTCCAGATAGGGCAGATGGGCTTCGGCATAGCGGTCATCGACCGGGCTGCCGGAACGCCCCATCAGGTACTCCAGCGAGCGCACGCAGCGGCCCAGGGGGCTGCTCACCACATAGCCCGCTTCCTGGGCCAGTCGCCGCGTCTCCGCGGGCTCCAGGCCGGCGGGCACCGGGGCTTTCTGGTAGCGCGCGACCCAGTCCTTCATCTCCCGCGGGGTGCAGCGAGCCTTGCTGGAAAGATCGGGTTTGCCGTGACGCACCAGAATGATCTGCATGAAAAGGTTACCTGGGAAAGATGCTCACTAGACCACTGCCCGTGCCGTTCGTCTCGCCGGGTCGTGATGGCATGGGTAGTGGCCAGGTGCCATTCGTACTACTTTGCGTGCCGCTTGGCTTGTTTATCTGGTAGAAGGTGATTGGGTTCACGAGTCTGGAGCCCTGACCGCTGCGCAGCAGGCCGCTTCAAGATGCCATCCGAGGTCCTGCCGGCAATCCGTCGCCCCAGCGACGGCCACGCCTTTCCATCCAGGGACCAGGAAAGCATGAAGACAACACTGTTCGCATTGGCGCTGCTCGGGCTGCAGCTGCTGGGATCCCCGCAGGCCACGGCTGCGGAAGAGGAGCACGTGGCCCTGATCAAGAGCGTCTCCGGCAGCGTCAAGGTGCTGCGCCAGACCGCCAGCCTGGACGCCCAGGCCGGTACCACCCTGCAGGTCGCCGATCGCCTTCAGGCCGGCCCGGATGCCACCGCGGCCATCGTCTTTCTCGACGGTACCCTGCTCACCCTGGGCAACGGCGCCGATGTGCAATTGCGTGACTATCTCTTCGAACCCAAGAGCAGTCGGTACGGTTTCTCGCTGTACCTGACCAAGGGCTCCGCCATCTATTCGTCCGGCAAGATTGGCAAGGTCGCACCCGACACGGTCAAGATCGAGACGCCGACCGCCACCATAGGCGTGCGCGGCACCCGCTTCCTGGTCCAGGCCCAATGACTGCCCTGATCGCTGTCGCGTCCCCTGGTCGTCTGCTGCTGAGCGTGCTGCTGTCCACGCTGCTGCTGGGCGGCTGTGCCAGCCCTCCACCACCGCAGACGCGGGTGATCCTGATGCCCGACGCCGATGGGCATGTCGGCGCCGTCTCGGTGACCAGCCCGGCGGGCCGCCAGGCCATCGACCAGGGGTTCGCCGAGGTCACGGTGGCCGGCCCGGGTCAGGCGCCGACCGCGGCCCAGGCGGTGGCCCAACCCCTCTTCGAACAGCAGCATCGTCAGGTGCTGGCGGCGCAGCCGTCGCCGCCCAAGACCTTCATCCTCAATTTCCTCTCCGACAGCATGGAGCTCACGCCGCAGTCCAAGGCGCTGCTGCCCGAGGTGCTGGAAACGGCACGGCAGCGCATCCCCACCGAGATTTCGGTATTCGGCCATGCGGACGGCTCGGGTGCGCCTTCCTACAACCTCGACCTCTCGGGGCAGCGTGCCCGCAAGGTGGCCGGTCTGCTGCAGCGACTCGATCCCAAGTTGCGCATCAACGTCGAATTCTTCGGCGATACCGTGCCCCTGGTACCGACGCGTCCCGGTAAATCCGAGCCGCGCAATCGGCGTGTCGAAATCCTGATTCTCTAGGGTCGCGGGCATGAACTCCGTTGCGACCCTGCTGCGCCGGCGCGCGCCCTGGATGTTCTTGGTCAGCCTTGGCCTGTCGCTGGCCTTCGGCCTCGCCGCGCTGTTGCAATGGACGCCACTGCAGTACCTGGATCGCCTGGCCTACGACCAGCTCAGCCGCCTGGCGGCCAGCAACGAGGACGCCCGCGACGTCCAGGTAGTCAGCATCGACGAGGCCAGCCTGGCGGCGCTGGGGCAGTGGCCCTGGCCGCGCTATCGGGTTGCCCAGTTGCTTTCCCGGATCGCCGAGGCCGAGCCGGCGGCGATCGCCGTGGACGTCCTGTTCAGTGAGCCGGACCGTACCTCGCTCAAGGCCCTGCAACAGAGTTTCCAGGACGACTTCGGCATGCACCTGAGCTTTTCCGGTGTGCCGCCGGAGTTGCAGGACAACGACGGCTATCTCGGTTACGTCATGGGGCAGACGGGCGCCGTCGGCGCCCATTTCTTTTTCCTCGATCTGCAGCAACCCGTCGCTGCCGCGCTGCGGCCAGGGGTGGGCTTCAGCGGCGCCCTCGACGCCCTCAGGCTGCCCAAGGCCAGCGGCGCGCTGGACAGTGTGGCCCCCATCGCCAGCCAGACGCGCTTCAGCGGCTTCATCAACAGCCAGCGCGACAGCGACGGCATCCTGCGACGCGTGCCGCTGCTGCTCAGCTATCAGGGCATCATCCATCCGAGTCTGGCGCTGGCCGCCACCCTGCGCGCCCTGGGGCTGAACGAGGGCGTGGTGGAGACCGGCCTGGCGGGTCCGGTGCTGCGGCTTGGCGACCGCCGCCTACCGCTCGATCGCGAAGGCCAGGCGCTGCTGCGGCTGCACGGCGCCGCCGAACACTACCCGGAAGTCTCGGCCCTGGCGGTGCTCAGCGGCGCGGTGACACCGGCCACGCTCAAGGGCAAGGTCGTCTTCGTCGGCGTCTCGGCCGCAGGCTTCAACGACCTGCACGCCACGGCGCTGGGACAGACCTTTTCCGGCGTCAGGCTGCAGGCGGCCCTGACCCAGGACCTGCTGGACGATGCCCTGGTCCGAATCCCGCAATTCGCCGGCGTGCTGCAACTGGCGTTGTGCCTGCTTGGCGGTCTGCTGCTGTCCGCCGGCTTCTTCTTCAACCGCAGCCAGCGGCGCTTCGTCCTCCTGGCGGCGGCGTCGATCGTCCTGCCGCAGCTGCTGGGCGCCTGGCTGTTCGTTCGCCATGACGTCTTCCTGCCGCTGGCCGCACCCCTGGTGCTGGTAGGGCTGCTCACGGCCCTGGCGCTGGTCACGCGGATCGTGCTGGCGCGCCAGCACGAAGAGCGCTGGCGCCGGCAACTGGAACGCTCGCGCCAGGTCACCATCGAGTCCATGGCGGCGGTGGCCGAAACCCGGGATCCCGAGACCGGCGCCCATATCAAGCGCACCCAGCACTATGTTCGCGCCATCGCCGAGGAGCTGCGCCGTGCCGGCCAGGCGCCGGAATTGCTCACGCCGGACTACATCAAGCTGCTGTTCCTGTCCGCGCCCCTGCACGATATCGGCAAGGTCGGGGTGCCGGATGCCATCCTGCTCAAGCCTGGACGGCTGACGCCGGAGGAGATGCAGGTGATGCAGCGGCATGCCGAATTCGGTCGGCAAATCATCCTCAGCACCGCCAGCCACCTGGAGGATGACAACTTCCTCGCCCTGGCCGCCGAGATCGCCAGCACCCACCACGAGAAGTGGGATGGCAGCGGCTATCCCAACGGACTGTCCGGTACCGATATCCCGCTGGCGGGGCGGATCATGGCGGTGGCCGATATCTACGACGCCCTGATCAGCCGGCGCTGCTACAAGGAGCCGTTCAGCCACGAAGACTCGCTGCAGATGATGCGCGAGATGCGCGGCAGCACCTTCGATCCCCTGGTGCTCGATGCCTTCCTGGCCATCGAACCGCAGATCTGCGCCATCGCCCAGCGCTTTCACGATGAAGGGGTGGGAGGGACCCGGCGTCTGGTTTGAATCCGTCCCCCTTCCTGCCGCCTCGCTCCTCGATTCCTGGTGCCTTCTCCCTCTCGCCGGCATCCAGCTCGTCATCCGGCTGGTTTGCCTACCGCTGCACAAGGCGGAGAGGGCAGCCGCTCATTTCTTGAAACATTCCCGAGAAAATCGCCGAATCAGAGCGATGGAAGGCTGACGTCTGGAAAGCTCCGTCCTTGACGGCTTCGCGCGGGCAAAGCATAAGTTTGCGGTCGCTTATGATATTAATTTGCATTTACAGATGCATCCAGGTTGCATAGCCTGCGTTCCGCCGCGCAAGACGGCATCGGATACCGGTCCCTGGAAAATCTCCAGCGAGTCCTTACGTGGGGTACGGACGGGTCGGTGTTTCCCTAGAGGACGACCAACGACATGCAGCTCTTCTCCCTTCGCCTCATCGCGCTTTCCGTCTCCATGGGCGTGGCGACCCTCGCCCAGGCCGCTCCCGTGGCGTTGTCGCAACCGGCGCAGCCGCTGGCCGATGCCTTGCAGAGCTTCGCGCGCGCCAGTGGCCTCCAGGTGAACTACGATCCCGCCGCCCTGGTGGGCAAGCGGGCACCGGCACTGGCGGGGCGGATGGAGCCGGATGTCGCCTTGCAGCGCCTGCTGGCGGGCAGCGGCCTGGCGGCCTCGGTCAGCGGCTCGGTCGCGACCGTCGCCCCGGTGGCCACCCAGGCCGCTGCCGGCAGCGTGGCCCTGGATGCCACCACCATCAGCGCGGACGATGGCTCCCTGACGGGTCGGACGACCACCGAAGGGACCCGCTCCTACACCACCGGCGCCATGAGCACCTCCACCGGCCTGCCGCTGTCCATCCGCGAAACGCCCCAGTCGGTGAGCGTCATCACCCGGCAGCGCATGGAAGACCAGGGCATGACCGATCTCAACGATGTGGTCCGCTACGCCCCGGGCGTGACGCTGAACAAGTTCGGCGGCGACCGCCAGGAATTCCTCTCCCGCGGCTTCCGCATCGACAATATCATGTACGACGGCCTACCCACCACGGCCGGGACCTTCACCCTCGACACCTTGTCCTCGGCCGACCTGTCCATCTACGACCGGGTGGAAGTGGTGCGTGGCGCCACCGGCCTGATGACCGGCGCCGGCGATCCTTCGGCCACCCTCAATCTGGTGCGCAAGCGCCCGACCGCCTTCCCCCAGGTCAGCGTCACCACCAGCGCCGGCAGCTGGGACCGCTACCGTACCGAGGTCGACGCCTCCAACAAGCTCAACGAAGCCGGCACCCTGCGCGGTCGCGCCGTGGCCGCCTACGAAGACGGCAACAGCTTCCAGGACGTGCGCGAGCGCAAGCGCCAGACCTTCTATGGCGTCCTCGAAGCGGATCTCAGCGACGCCACCACCTGGACCATCGGCGCGTCCAAGCAGCGTGAAGACAAGACCTCCGACTGGGGCAGCCTGCCCAGCGGCCCCAACGGCGAGAACCTGCACCTGTCGCGTTCCACCTTCCTGAGCGGCGACTGGGCCTACTGGGATCAGGACAACTACACCCTGTTCTCCGACATCACCCACACCTTCGACAACGGCTGGAAAGCCAAGCTGGCGGCGCAGCAGGTCTGGGCGAATTCGGATACCTATTCCAACTACCTGACGTCGACGGCCGCGGACTTCAGCTACAGTTCGGTCAGTGACTTTGGTACCGCTTCCGGCGCCTATCGCACCGATTCCGATCAGCTCAACATCGATGCCTCGGTCAGTGGTCCCTTCCAGTTGATGGGTCGCGAGCACGAACTGATGGCCGGGATCAGTCGGCGGCAGGATAAGTTCTATCAGCGTGGCGGCTATTCCGGTGCCACTCCGGTGGACATCTACAACTTCCGTCCCAGCAGCATCCCCAAACCGGCCAAGGACACGCTGACGCCCTATGCCAGCAAGAACACCACGACCGAAGAGGCGATCTACGCGGCGGCGCGCTTCAACCCCATAGATCCGCTGCACGTCATCGTCGGGGGACGAGTCAGCTGGTATGACTTCGACAACCTTTACAGCGACAACGACTACAAGGCCACCCGCGAAGTCACGCCCTATGCCGGCATCATCTACGACCTGAACGACACCTATTCGGTCTATGCCAGCTATACCGAGATCTTCAAGCCGCAAAGCGAGCAGAACTCCGGAGGTTCGGTCCTGGAGCCCATGACTGGCAAAAGCTACGAGATCGGTCTCAAGGGCGCCTATTTCGATGGCGCGCTGAACGCGTCCGTGGCGCTGTTCGACACCATTCAGGAGAATCGTGCCTACCTGCCAGCCAACCAGGCCACCTTCTGCCCTGGCTATCCCGCGCAGAGCTGCTACAGCGCGGCGGGCGAGGTCCGCAGTCGCGGTATCGACGCGGAAATCTCCGGCCAACTGACGCCAAACTGGCAGGCGTCTGCGGCCTATACCCTGGTGCTTAGCCAATACACCAAGGATGTCACCTACGAGGATCGCCGCTTCGCGCCCGAGCAGCCCAAGCACCTGTTCAAGGCCGCCACCAGTTATCAACTCACGGGTAGCCTGAGCAACTGGCGTATCGGTGGCGATCTGCAGGCCCAAAGCGAGACCTTCCAGCGCGTCGGTACCGGCGAAGCCAAGCAGGATAGCTATGCCCTGGTGGGGCTGATGGCCGGCTACCGCTTCAACGAGCATTGGGATGGCCGGGTCAACTTCAACAACATCTTCGATGAGAAATACTGGCAGGGCATCCCGACAGGTACCGGGAGTGGCACCTACGGCGATCCCCGCAACGTCATGCTCAGCCTGAAGTGGACGCTGTAACCGGCGCGTGACGCCTGCGCTTCGCCCTTGTCCGGACCCCCGGACCTGGGCGAAGCTGCGGACTTCCGCCAAGGAGTGCCGCCCATGTCCAGTTCCACCGTCCACCTGGAACGCTATGCCGACCGCCATGCCGAGGGCCTCGCTGCCCTCTATGGCGATCCGGCCGTGGCGCGGCAGGTGCTGCAGCTACCCTATCAGAGCGCCGAACAATGGCGGCAGCGTCTGAGCGGCGAACGCGAAGGGCGGATAGGACTGGTCGCCCTGCAGCAGGGGCGGGTGGTGGGCAGCGCCAGTCTCGAACAGCAGCAACGCATTCGCCGCCAGCACTGTGGCGCCCTCGGCATGGGCGTGGCCCGGGATTGCCAGGGGCAGGGCATAGGCACCCAGCTGCTGACGGCCCTGCTCGACCTCGCCGACAACTGGATGAATCTGCAAAGGGTCGAGTTGACCGTCTTCAGCGACAACGAGCCGGCCCTGGCGCTCTATCGCAAGCTGGGTTTCGAAGAGGAAGGGCTGCTGCGTCGCTATGCCCTGCGCGATGGGGTGTTCGTCGACGCCTACAGCATGGCGCGCTTCAAACCCTGATCGCGGTGTATGAGAGAAACTTGAGTTCATCACAAGAAACCTGAGTTTGTTTCATGGTTCATGCGCGACGACAATCTCCACCCTGTCAGGTGGAGGTGTGCAATGGTCAAGATTCATTCCCAGGGTTCCGCGCGGCGCGCGCAACAGGGTGACGCGTCCCTGGCGACGCTGGCGTCTCTCGACGATTGCGACCGGACCGCCCTGATCGCCCAGGGGCGCCAGCAGCGTCAGCAGGCTTGGCGCGCCCAGCAGGCCGCGGGTTGTGAGTGGCTCGCGGTAGGCGACTTCGGCTGGGGCGATCGGGTTCTGGCGCATTCGTATCTGGTCGGCGCCGCCGCTCGCACCGAGGCGGAAGACGATCATCTATTCGCCGGTCCCTGTCAGGTCCCGGTATTCACCTCGGACCAGTCCTTTGCCATCGGCTGGGAGCAGCTGTTCGACGAGGTCGCCGAGGCCCAGGCGCTCGGTCTGGTGGCCAAGCCGGTGATCCTCGGACCCCTGAGCTATCTATGGCTCGGTCGCTCGCTCGATCCGGCCTTCGACCGCCTCGAATTGCTGGAAGCGCTGCTACCGGTCTATGGCGAGATATTCGCGCGGTTGGCCGCCCAGGGCGTGGAATGGGTCCAGCTCGATGAGCCTCTGCTGACGCTGGAACTGCCGCTGGCCTGGCGCACCGCCTTCGAGAGGGCCTACAACCTGCTGCAACGCGAACCGCTGAAGAAGCTGCTGGGTGTGCGTCAGGGCGAGTTGCTCGACAACCTGGGGCTGGCTGCCGGTCTGCCGGTGGAGGGGCTGCATGTCGACTGGCCGCGGTCGGTTCAGGCCCAGCAGGGGCTGCTCGATCGGCTGCCGGCCTACAAGACGCTGTCGCTGGGTCTGGTGGAAGACGCCGAAGCCCGGCCGATCGGCCAGCAGCGGCGGCTGCAATTCGCCCGTCAGGTCGGCGAGCGCTTGCAGGAACGCCTCTGGCTGTCGCCCGCGGCCTTTTCCGGAGCTGTCGACACGATCCAGGCCGCGGCACTGACTGCCGAATTCAACACCCTGGTGCGAACCGCACGCCAGGCCGGGGTGGACACGTCGCTAGCGCCCAGCGAACAGCCCTGGTCGGCGATCGAGGCGGCCCTGGCCAAGCTGGGCGCCGCCCAGTCCGGTCTGGTGTCGTCCTGAATCAGCGGTGGGCGGTCAGCAACAGACCGCCTGCGCCGGCAAAGAAGGCCCCGGTGGCCTGATTGAGCCGGCGCACCCCACGGGGTCCGCGGATGAAGCGGCGGATCTGGCGGCCGAACAGGCCATAGATCACGGCCGCGACCAGCTCCGCGAACAGATGGGTGCCACCCAGGTAGACGAATTGCTGGGTCGTCGGCTGAGTGGGATCGATGAACTGCGGAAAGACCGCGGCGAACAGCAGGATCGCCTTGGGATTGCTGATGCCGATGAGGAATTCCTGCAGCATCAGCCGGTGCAGCGCCCGCGGTTGCGCCGCACCGCTCTCGGCCAGGTCCAGGCCGTCGAAGGCCCGGCTGCGCCAGCTCTTCACGCCCAGGTAGAGCAGGTAGAGCGCGCCGACCCACTTGATGACGGTAAAGGCCGTCTCCGAAGCCAGCAGCATGGCGCCCAGGCCCACCGCCGAAATCACCAGGAAGATCACGAAGGCCACGTCGCGCCCCAGGGCCGCCAGTCCCGCCGTCACCGCGCCATGGCGGATGCCGTTGCCGAGCGAGCAGAAGTTGTTGGGGCCGGGGGTCAGGGCGATGAGCAGGGCGACCGGAAAGAACAGCAGGGCATCGACGAGGTTCATGGCGGTCGCCTGGTGCGCCGCACGGGCGCCGAAGAGGAGGGGTGGTCGACTATTTAAACCGTCTTTCCACGCCTTTCTCCACCAGAATCTTCGCCGAGATTTCCTCCACGGAAAAATGCGTGGTGTTGATGAAGGAGATGTTCTCGCGACGGAACAGACTCTCCACCTCGCGCAGTTCGAATTCGCACTGGGCAAAGCTCGCATAGCGACTGTTGGGCCGACGCTCGTGACGGATCGCCGCCAGGCGCTCGGCATCGATGGTCAGGCCGAACAGCTTGTCCTTGTAGGTCTTCAGCGAGGCGGGCAGCTGCAGGCGCTCCATGTCCTCTTCGGTCAGCGGATAGTTCGCCGCGCGGATGCCGTATTGCAGCGCCATGTAGAGGCAGGTGGGCGTCTTGCCGCAGCGCGAGACCCCGACCAGGATCAGATCGGCCTGCGCATAGTGGGTCGTGCGGGCGCCGTCGTCGTTTTCGAGTGCGAAATTGACGGCCTCGATCCGCTCCATGTAGTGACTATTGTGCATGATCGAATGTGACTTCCCTACCGAATACGAAGATTCGGCGGAAAGTTCCCTTTCGAGCGGGGATAAAAACGTGGAGAAGATGTCGATCATGAACCCGTTCGACTGGTCCAGAATGGCCCGGATGTCACGGTTGACGATGGTATCGAAGATGATGGGTCGCGCACCGTCCTGGACGGCGGCGGCATTGATCTGCTGTACCATCGCCCTGGCCTTGTCCAGCGTATCCACGTAGGGGCGGGTGACCTTTCTGAAGGTGATGTCCCCGAACTGGGCCAGGAGGCTCTGACCGAGGGTTTCGGCCGTGATGCCGGTACCGTCGGAAATGAAAAAGGCGGTTCGTTGCATGGAGGGACGTCCTGGTGGCGTACGGGGCAGGGATCGCTGCACTGTAACCTACCGCCGTCCACTGTCCATGGGGCGAGCGCCGAGGCGTACTGCTTTCCCACAAAGACACAAGATGGAGAGAAGACCTTGGACGAGTATGTAATTTCACTGGAACAGCTTGGCGTGCACGACGTCGAGCGCGTGGGCGGCAAGAACGCATCCCTCGGCGAGATGATCGCCAACCTGGCCGGCGCGGGCGTCTCCGTACCCGGCGGGTTCGCCACTACGGCCCAGGCCTATCGCGACTTCCTCGAGCAGAGCGGCCTGAACGATCGCATTCACGCGGCCCTCGACGCGCTGGATGTCGACGACGTCGTCGCCCTGGCCAAGACCGGCGCCCAGATCCGCCAGTGGGTCATGGACGCGCCTTTCCCCGAGCGCCTGGACGCCGAGATCCGCCGGGCCTTCGCCGAGATCTCGGCGGGCAACCCCAATCTCGCCGTGGCCGTGCGCTCCTCGGCGACCGCCGAAGACCTGCCGGATGCCTCCTTTGCCGGCCAGCAGGAAACCTTCCTCAACATCCGCGGCGTCGACAACGTCATTCGCGCGGCCAAGGAAGTCTTCGCCTCCCTCTTCAATGACCGCGCCATCGCCTACCGCGTCCACCAGGGCTTCGATCACAAGCTGGTCGCCCTGTCCGCCGGCGTGCAGCGCATGGTGCGTTCCGAAACCGGCGCCGCCGGCGTGCTCTTTACCCTGGACACCGAATCCGGCTTCCGCGACGCGGTCTTCGTCACCGCCGCCTACGGTCTCGGCGAGACCGTGGTGCAGGGCGCGGTCAACCCGGACGAATTCTATGTCCACAAGCCCACCCTGGAAGCCGGTCGCCCGGCCATCCTCAGGCGCAACCTGGGCAGCAAGGCCATCAAGATGGTCTATGGCGAAGAAGCCAAGGCCGGTCGCTCCGTGCGCACCGTCGATGTCGAGCCGGCGGATCGCGCGCGTTTCTCCATCACCGACGCCGAGGTCACCGAACTGGCCAAGCAGGCGCTGATCATCGAGCGCCACTATGGTCGCCCGATGGACATCGAGTGGGCCAAGGACGGTGACGACGGCAAGCTCTACATCGTCCAGGCCCGTCCCGAGACCGTGAAGAGCCGCGCCAGCGCCACCGTCATGGAGCGCTACCTGCTCAAGGACAAGGGCCAGGTGCTGGTGGAAGGCCGCGCCATCGGCCAGCGCATCGGCGCCGGCAAGGTCAAGATCATCCGCGACGTCAGCGAGATGGATCGCGTCCAGCCCGGTGACGTCCTGGTCTCCGACATGACCGATCCCGACTGGGAGCCGGTGATGAAGCGCGCCAGCGCAATCGTCACCAACCGCGGCGGTCGTACCTGCCACGCCGCCATCATCGCCCGCGAGCTGGGCATTCCGGCGGTGGTCGGCTGCGGCAACGCCACCAGCCTGCTCAAGGATGGCCAGACCGTCACCGTTTCCTGCGCCGAGGGCGACACCGGCCTGATCTACGAAGGCGAGCTGGACTTCGACATCCGCCAGAGCTCGGTGGATGCCATGCCCGAGCTGCCGTTCAAGATCATGATGAACGTCGGCAACCCCGACCGTGCCTTCGACTTCGCCCAGCTGCCCAACGCCGGCGTGGGTCTGGCGCGCCTGGAATTCATCATCAACCGCATGATCGGCGTGCACCCCAAGGCGCTGCTCAACTACGACAGCCTGCCCTTCGAGGTTAAGGAGAGCGTCGACAAGCGCATCGCCGGCTACTCGGATCCGGTCGGCTTCTATGTCGAGAAGCTGGTGGAGGGGGTCTCCACCCTGGCCGCCGCCTTCTGGCCGAAAAAGGTCATCGTGCGCCTGTCGGACTTCAAGTCCAACGAATACGCCAACCTCATCGGCGGCAAGCTTTACGAACCCGAGGAAGAGAACCCCATGCTGGGCTTCCGCGGCGCTTCCCGCTACATCAGCGAGAACTTCCGCGATTGCTTCGAGCTGGAATGCCGCGCCATGAAAAAGGTGCGCGAGGAGATGGGCCTGACCAACGTCGAGCTCATGGTGCCCTTCGTGCGCACCCTGGACGAGGCGGCGCGGGTGGTCGAGCTGCTTGGCGAGAACGGTCTCAAGCGCGGCGAGAACGACCTGCGCGTGATCATGATGTGCGAACTGCCCTCCAACGCCCTGCTGGCGGACGAATTCCTCGAGCACTTCGACGGCTTCTCCATCGGCTCCAACGACCTGACCCAGCTCACCCTGGGCCTGGATCGCGACTCCGGCATCATCGCCCACCTGTTCGACGAGCGTAATCCGGCGGTCAAGAAGCTGCTGGCCAATGCCATCGCCGCCTGCAACCGGGCCGGCAAGTACATCGGCATCTGCGGCCAGGGTCCTTCGGATCATCCGGATCTGGCCAAGTGGCTGATGGAACAGGGCATCGAGAGCGTCTCGCTCAACCCCGACTCCGTGCTCGACACCTGGTTCTTCCTGGCCGAAGGCAACGCCTGAGGCCAGGGATCGCCCCGCCGGCCAGCGGCGGGGTGGTCCTTTCCAGGATTAATCCCTCTCATTCCCCACGAAGGTAGCGCCTGCGCCCTGTCTCGGGCCACCTTCGCCGGATCGCCTGGCCACCGTGGTCGCGATCCCTGCAAGAGACCCCAGATGCAGCAGTACGACAGCGATGTGGAACAAGGCCTCATCTATGGCTATCTCCTCGATGGTCGCGGTGGCGGACGACGCCTGAGTCGTCGCGAGCTGGCGGAGGTGGAGCCGAGCCCGAGCGAGGTGCTCTGGCTGCACTGGGACCGTAGCGTCCCCGAAGCTCAGGCCTGGCTCCGCCAATCCAGCGGCCTGAGCGAATTCGCCTGTGACCTGCTGCTGGAAGAGGCGACCCGCCCGCGCCTGGTCAATCAGCCCGACGACAGCCTGCTGCTGTTCCTGCGCGGGGTGAATCTGAATCCCGGCGCCGTGCCCGAGGACATGGTGTCGCTGCGGGTCTTCGTCGACAAACGCCGGGTGATCTCCCTGCGCATGAGACCCATGAAGGCCGCCGCCGAGGTCCAGGAGGACCTGGAGGCGGGCATCGGTGCCCAGAGTGCCGAAGACCTGGTGCTCTACCTCGCCAGCTACATGACCAGTCGGGTCGACGACCTGGTACGTGGTCTCTCCGATCAGCTCGACGGCCTCGAGGAACAGGTCGACCAGGACGAGGGCAGCCTGCCCGATCACGCCCAGGTGCTGACCCTCCGGCGCCGCGCGACCGGGCTGCGCCGGTACCTGGCTCCGCAGCGTGACATCTATGGCGATCTCGCCCGCGGCAAGCCCGCCTGGTTCGTCGAGGCGGCCAGCCAGGGCTACTGGAGCGAATTGCACAACAGCCTGGTGCGCAACCTGGAAGAACTCGAGGTGATGCGCGAGCGGGTCGCGCTGCTGCAGGACGCCGAGCAGCGGGCGACCACCGACAAGACCAATCGCACCCTCTATCTGTTGGCCATCATCACCGGCTTCTTCCTGCCCATCAGCTTCATCACCGGTCTGCTCGGGATGAACATGGGCGGCATGCCGGGTTCGTCATCCGCCTTCGGCTTCGTGGCCGCCTGCCTGGTGATCGGCGCGGTGGCGGTCTTCCAGGTCTGGCTGTTCCGTCGACTGCGCTGGCTGTGACCCGTCCCCACCTCGCTGCGTCAAGAGGAAACGACCAGCGAGGTGCTTATGCACGATCCCTTCGAAGCGTCCCTCAAGGCGCTCCTCAATACCCCGGCCAATGCTCAGGACGAGGAGGGCGACGACCAGGCCCGCTTGCATCGCGTGCTCAAGACCGCCAACCGTCAGGTTGGCGCAGGTGCACTGTTCGATCTGATCGGGCGGCACTGGGCCTCGGCGCTGCTGCTGGCACTGGGCAACGGTGCCCCTCACCTGAAGCCGCGCACGCGCCGTACCGCGCGTCGCGAATCTCTCCCGGAGATCCTGAAGTAGATGGAATTCGATATCTGGACCCAGAGTCTGCTGTCCGCCATGACCACCCTGTGGAGCAAGGTGGCAGGCTTCATTCCCAACGTCTTCGGCGCCCTTGTGGTGATCCTCGCCGGCTTCGCCGTCGCCAAGATTCTCGACACCGTGCTGTCGAAGGTACTCGCCAAGCTCGGCCTGGATCGCGTCCTCGCCGGAGCCGGGGTGACCAAGCAACTGGCCAAGATCGGCATCCGCATGCCGGTCACCACCCTGATCGGCCGGATCGTCTACTGGTTCGTCCTGCTGGTGTTCCTGGTCTCGGCCGCCGAGTCCCTGGGTCTGCAGCGCGTGTCCTCGACCCTGGACGTCATGGCGCTCTATGTGCCCAAGATCTTTGGCGCCGCCCTGGTGCTCATCGTTGGCGTGCTGCTGGCGCAACTGGTCAGCGGTCTGGTGCATGGCGCCGCCGAAGGCGTCGGCCTGGATTACGCGGCCGGCCTGGGGCGCCTGGCCCAGGGACTGGTCATCATCATTTCGATCTCGGTCGCGGTCGGTCAGCTGGAGATCAAGACCGAACTGCTGAACCTGGTCATCGCCATCGTGCTCACCGCCTTCGCCCTGGCGGCGGCCCTGGCCCTGGGGCTCGGCAGCCGTGGGCTGGTGTCGCAGATCCTGGCCGGCATCTATGTGCGCGAACTCTATGAAGTCGGCCAGTGGGTGACCCTGGCGGACGTCGAAGGCGAGATCGAGGAGATCGGCACTGCCAAGACTCTCATCATGACCGAAGAGGGCGATATCGTTTCGGTTCCGAACCGTCTATTGCTGGAGGCCCAGGTGCGCAGCCGCTGACAGGCGACGCGGAGATGGCTATCATGCCCGCCACTTTTTGGTAGCCAACTCCGTCTTGAACAAGCCTGCCCCTCATGCCTACGACCCGACCACGCTCAGTGACGAAGAGCTGGTCCAGCGCGCGCATGGTGAACTCTTCCACGTGACGCGAGCCTACGAAGAACTGATGCGCCGTTACCAGCGCACCCTGTTCAACGTCTGTGCCCGCTACCTGGGGAACGACCGGGACGCAGACGATGTCTGCCAGGAGATCATGCTGAAGGTGCTTTACGGTTTGAAGAATTTCGAGGGGAAATCGAAATTCAAGACCTGGCTGTACAGCATCACCTACAACGAGTGCATCACTCAGTACCGCAAGGAACGCCGCAAGCGGCGGCTAGTGGAGGCATTAAGTCTGGATCCGATGGAGGAAGCCTCCGAGGAAAGGGCGCCGAAGCTGGAAGAAAAGGGAGGGATGGATCGCTGGCTGGTCCATGTGGGTCAGGTCGATCGGGAGATCCTGGTGCTGCGCTTCGTCGCAGAGCTGGAGTTCCAGGAGATCGCCGACATCATGCACATGGGCCTCAGCGCCACCAAGATGCGGTACAAGCGGGCACTCGACAAACTGCGTGACAAGTTCGCAGCTGAAGTTGAGGGCTGACCGGATGTGTCAGCCGTAAGTTTTTGAACTTCACGAAAACTTGTTGTCGAAGCCTCCGGAGATTGCCGGAATTAGTACCACTAAAATGGGGATACAAAGGATGAAACTGAAGAGCACCTTGGGCGTCGTGATCGGCTCCCTGCTGGCAAGCGCCTCGCTGAGCGCCCTGGCACAAGGTCAAGGCGCCGTCGAGACCGAGCTGTTCGGCAGCCGTCTGTTCACCGACAGCCAGCGCAACATGACCAACGCTGACCTGTACGGCGGTTCCGTTGGCTACTTCCTGACCGACGACGTTGAGCTGGCGTTGTCCTACGGCGAGTACCACAACGCCCGTGGCGACCACGACCTGGGCCACAAGAACATCAAGGGCAGCCTGGCCGCTCTGGACGCCTACTACCACTTCGGTCAGCCCGGCGTCGGCCTGCGTCCGTACGTATCCGGTGGCTTCGCTCACCAGTCCATCAGCAACCGCGACATCAACGAAGGTGGTCGTGATCACTCCACCTACGCCAACCTGGGTGCCGGCCTGAAGTACTACTTCACCGAGAACCTGTATGCCCGTACCGGCGTACAAGCCAACTACAACATCGACTACGGCGACACCGAGTGGAGCGCTGCTGTAGGTGTTGGTCTGAACTTCGGTGGTTCCACCAAGAAAGAAGTCGCTCCGGCTCCGGCTCCGGCCCCCGTTGCTGACGTCTGCACCGATTCCGACAACGACGGCGTTTGCGACAACGTCGACAAGTGCCCGAACACCCCGGCCAACGTCACCGTTGACGCTACCGGCTGCCCGGCTGCCGCCGAAACCGTTCGCGTCGAGCTGGACGTGAAGTTCGATTTCGACAAGGCCGTGGTCAAGCCCAACAGCTACGCCGACATCAAGAACCTGGCTGACTTCATGCAGCAGTACCCGCAGACCTCTACCACCGTTGAAGGCCACACCGACTCCGTCGGCACCGACGCCTACAACCAGAAGCTGTCCGAGCGTCGTGCCAATGCCGTGCGTAACGTCCTGGTCAACCAGTACGGCGTGCAGGGCAGCCGCGTGAACGCTGTCGGTTACGGTGAGTCCCGCCCGGTTGCTGACAACGCCACCGAAGCCGGTCGCGCCGTCAACCGTCGCGTAGAAGCCGAAGTCGAAGCTCAGGCCAAGTAATCCGCCTGATCCAGACTCCAAAAAAGCCCGCCTAGTGCGGGCTTTTTCATGCTTGGCATTTCTTGTGCCCGACTCCAGCCGGGTGCTGCAGGCATAAAAAAACCCCGCCGAGGCGGGGTTCTTCCTGGCGGATCGATCAGCCGCGATCGTCCGGGATGTCGCGCTGGGCGACGCCGGTGTACAGCTGACGCGGCCGGCCGATCTTGTAGGGACCGGACAGCATTTCCTGCCAGTGCGAGATCCAGCCGACGGTCCGCGCCATGGCGAAGATCACGGTGAACATGCTGGTCGGAATGCCGATCGCCTTGAGGATGATGCCGGAATAGAAGTCCACGTTCGGATAGAGGTTGCGCTCGACGAAGTAGGGGTCCTTGCGGGCCAGTTCTTCCAGGCGCATGGCCAGTTCCAGTTGCGGATCGTTGATGCCCAGTTCGGCCAGGACTTCGTCGCAGGTCTGCTTCATCACCGTGGCGCGCGGATCGAAGTTCTTGTAGACGCGATGGCCGAAGCCCATCAGCTTGAACGGATCGTTCTTGTCCTTGGCCTTGGCCACGAACTTGTCGATGTTGGCGACATCGCCGATCTCGTCCAGCATCTTCAGTACGGCTTCGTTGGCACCCCCGTGCGCCGGACCCCAGAGGGCGGCGATGCCGGCGGCGATACAGGCGAAGGGGTTGGCACCGGAAGAGCCGGCCAGGCGGACGGTGGAGGTGGAGGCGTTCTGCTCATGGTCGGCATGCAGGATGAAGATGCGATCCATGGCGCGGGCCAGCACCGGGCTGATGGGTTTCTCCTCGCACGGGGTGTTGAACATCATGTGCAGGAAGTTTTCCGAGTATCCCAGGTTGTTGCGGGGATACATCATCGGCTGACCCATGGAGTACTTGTGCACCATGGCTGCCAGGGTCGGCATCTTGGCGATCAGGCGCATCGCCGAAATCTCGCGGTGCTGCGGATCGGTGATGTCCAGGGAGTCGTGGTAGAAGGCCGACAGGGCGCCGACCACGCCGCACATGATGGCCATGGGGTGCGCATCGCGACGGAAGCCGTTGAAGAAGTTCTTCAATTGCTCGTGAACCATGGTGTGGTTCTTGATGGTGTCCACGAACTGCGCCTTCTCTTGCGCGTTCGGCAATTCACCCTTGAGCAGCAGGTAACAGGTCTCGAGGTAGTCGGATTTCTCCGCCAATTGCTCGATCGGGTAGCCGCGGTGCAGGAGGATGCCCTTGTCACCATCGATATAGGTGATCTTGGACTCGCACGAGGCGGTGGACATGAAGCCCGGGTCGAAGGTGAACACACCAGTGGAGGTGAGGTTGCGAACATCGATCACGTCCGGGCCAAGGGTGCCGGACATAACGGGCAGGTCAACCGGATCCGCTCCCGAGATGATCAACTGCGCTTTCTTGTCAGCCATTAGGCCTCCTTATTTTGCTTTGAAATCATCAATAAACCCTCCACTCAGGGCCTCGCCCACTATAGAGGGATAAATTTGAAAGTCAATTTACGAAAATATCACCCTAAAGGCTCTTTCTGGGCGGATTGTGCGGCGAAAAGACATTAACACGCAGGCTTCTGAATATCAGCTGGCGACGTCGGAATCGGGCATCCGCGTTTGTCATGAGTAGGCTAACTGTCTATAATTCTCGCCCGACCGTACCGGGTCGGCGAGCTGATGCCGAGCGGTCGAGACGCCTCCGACAGGAAGCGTGTAGCAGATGTGGAATCTCCTATAACTAGCCCGACCGCAATTGGGCCCTCAGTGTGAAAGAAGCCGTGAATAGCAAACGACCTGTAAACCTAGATCTCAGGACCATCAAACTACCTATCACAGCTTATACCTCGATTCTTCACCGTATCTCCGGCGTCATCCTGTTCCTCGGCATCGCAGTCATGCTCTATGGCCTGCACCTGTCGCTGGGTAGCCCGGAAGGCTTCGGCCAAGTGAAAGCTTTTCTGGCCTATCCGCTGGTCAAGCTCGTGATCTGGGGTCTGCTGTCTGCATTGCTCTACCACCTGGTCGCCGGCATTCGGCACCTGATCATGGATGGTGGCGCCGGCGAAACCCTGCAGGGCGGCAAGCTGGGTGCGCAGCTCGTGCTGGTCATTTCCGCAGTTCTGATCATTCTGGCAGGGGTTTGGGTATGGTAACCAACGTCACCAATCTTTCGCGTTCCGGTCTCTATGACTGGATGGCTCAACGGGTCTCGGCAGTCGTCCTCGCGGTCTACTTCCTCTTTATCATCGGCTACCTGATCCTTCACCCAGGGCTCACCTTCGAGCAATGGCACGGCCTGTTCTCCCACACCCTGATGCGCATCTTCAGCCTGCTGGCGCTGGTGTCCATCTGCGTTCATGCCTGGGTTGGTATGTGGACCATCTCCACCGACTACCTGACCACCATGGCGATCGGCAAGGGTGCTACCGCCGTGCGTTTCCTCTTCCAGGCGGTATGCGGGTTCGCGATGTTCGCGTTCTTCGTCTGGGGCGTGCAGATCTTCTGGGGTGTTTGATCTATGTCCACAATTCGTCATATTTCGTTTGATGCCATCATCGTAGGTGGCGGCGGCGCCGGTATGCGCGCTGCGCTGCAACTGGCCCAGTCCGGTCACAAGACCGCGGTGATCACCAAGGTCTTCCCGACCCGTTCCCACACCGTGTCCGCCCAGGGCGGCATCACCTGCGCCATCGCCTCGGCCGACCCGAACGACGACTGGCGCTGGCACATGTACGACACCGTCAAGGGATCGGACTACATCGGTGACCAGGACGCCATCGAATACATGTGCTCCGTAGGCCCGGAAGCGGTCTTCGAACTCGAGCACATGGGTCTGCCGTTCTCCCGCACCGAGCAGGGCCGCATCTATCAGCGTCCCTTCGGCGGTCAGTCCAAGGACTACGGCAAGGGCGGCCAGGCCGCGCGTACCTGCGCCGCGGCCGACCGTACCGGTCACGCCCTGCTGCACACCCTCTATCAGGGCAACCTGAAGAACAACACGGTATTCCTCAACGAGTGGTACGCCGTGGATCTGGTGAAGAACCAGGACGGCGTCGTGGTTGGCGTCATCGCCATCTGCATCGAGACCGGCGAGACCGTCTACGTCAAGTCCAAGGCCACCGTGCTGGCCACCGGCGGTGCGGGTCGTATCTATGCCTCCACCACCAACGCCCTGATCAACACCGGTGACGGTGTCGGCATGGCGCTGCGCGCCGGCGTGCCGGTGCAGGACATCGAGATGTGGCAGTTCCACCCCACCGGCATCGCTGGCGCCGGGGTACTGGTCACCGAGGGTTGCCGTGGTGAGGGTGGCTATCTGATCAACAAGCACGGCGAACGCTTCATGGAGCGCTATGCGCCCAACGCCAAAGACCTGGCCGGCCGCGACGTGGTCGCCCGTTCCATGGTCAAGGAAGTGCTGGCCGGCAACGGTTGCGGTCCGGACGGCGACCACGTGCTGCTGAAGCTGGACCACCTGGGTGAAGACGTGCTGCACAGCCGTCTGCCTGGCATCTGCGAACTGTCGAAGACCTTCGCCCACGTCGATCCGGTCGTCGCACCGGTGCCTGTGATCCCCACCTGCCACTATATGATGGGCGGCATCGCCACCAACATTCATGGCCAGGCCATCACTCAGGACGCCAACGGCAACGACAAGATCATCGAAGGCCTGTTCGCCGTGGGCGAAGTGGCCTGCGTGTCCGTGCACGGTGCCAACCGTCTGGGTGGCAACTCGCTGCTGGACCTGGTGGTCTTCGGGCGTGCGGCCGGTCTCCACCTGGAGAAGGCGCTCAAGGAAGGCATCGAGCACCGCGGTGCTTCGGAAAGCGACCTGGAAGCCTCGCTGCAGCGCCTGTCCGGCGTCAACGAGCGCACCACCGGTGACGACGTCGCCAGCCTGCGCAAGCAACTGCAGACCTGCATGCAGAACTACTTCGGGGTGTTCCGCACCGGCGAGTACATGCAGAAGGGCATCGCCGAGCTCGCCGACCTGCGCGAGCGCATCGCCAAGGTCAAGATCAACGACAAGAGCCAGGGCTTCAACACCGCCCGTATCGAAGCGCTCGAGTTGCAGAACCTGCTGGAAGTGGCCGAAGCGACCGCCATCGCCGCCGAAAACCGCAAGGAGTCGCGTGGTGCTCACGCCCGTGAAGACTTCGAAGAGCGTGACGACGAGAACTGGCTGTGCCACACCCTCTATTTCCCCGGTGAAAAGCGGGTCAGTAAGCGTGGAGTCAACTTCGCGCCCAAGACCGTACCGATGTTCGAACCCAAGGTTCGGACTTACTAAAGGTGACCACCATGTTGAAAGTCAGCGTTTATCGTTACAACCCGGATCAGGACGGCCTGCCGTCCATGCAGGAGTTCCAGGTCGATACCGGTGGGAAGGACCTCATGGTGCTGGACGTCCTGGCTCTGATCAAAGAGCAGGATGAAGGCTTCTCCTACCGTCGTTCCTGCCGCGAAGGCGTGTGCGGTTCCGACGGCATGAACATCAACGGCAAGAACGGCCTGGCGTGCATCACGCCGCTGTCGGCCGTGGTCAAGAACGACAAGCTGGTCGTGCGTCCGCTGCCCGGCCTGCCGGTCATCCGTGACCTGGTCGTTGACATGAGCATCTTCTACAAGCAGTACGAGAAGGTGAAGCCGTTCCTGCAGAACGAGACCCCGGCCCCGGCCATCGAGCGCCTGCAGAGCCCGGAAGACCGCGAGAAGATCGACGGTCTGTACGAGTGCATTCTCTGCGCCTGCTGCTCGACGTCCTGCCCGTCCTTCTGGTGGAACCCCGACAAGTTCCTCGGCCCCGCTGCGCTGCTGCAGGCCTATCGCTTCCTGGCCGACAGCCGTGACACCAAGACCCAGGAGCGCCTCGCCGCCATGGACGATCCTTTCAGCGTGTTCCGCTGCCGGTCGATCATGAACTGCGTGGCGGTCTGTCCCAAGGGGCTGAACCCGACCAAGGCCATCGGCCATGTGCGGGCGATGCTGCTGCAGAGCGGTACCTGATCCACGTCCCGCCCGGCCTGTTGTGCCGGGCGGGTTCGTTAGCGACCTTGATAGCTTGATTCAACCAATGTCCATTCAGGGATACCCGGAACACGATCCGGGCATTGGCGCAGCCGTAGTGAGGCCAGGTCTCGCGTCGAGACGGGTCATCGGCTGATGCTATCTCTGCCGAAGGGGTGAACTAGATGCACGAAAGTCAGATGCAGCAACTGTGGGACAGCGCTCACCTGTCCGGCAGTAACGCTGCCTATGTGGAAGAGCTCTATGAGCTGTTTCTGCACGATGCCAACGCTGTGCCGGAAGAGTGGCGCACCTACTTCCAGAAGCTGCCTGCGGTCACTGGCAATTCGCCGGACGTCGCGCATTCCGCGATCCGCGACCATTTCGTGCTGTTGGGCAAGAACCAGCGGCGAGCTCAACCGGTCTCGGCCGGTACCGTCAGTTCCGAACACGAGAAGAAGCAGGTCGAAGTCCTGCGTCTGATCCAGGCGTTCCGTCTGCAGGGCCATCAGGCTGCCCAGCTCGACCCCCTGGGTCTGTGGAAGCGTCAGCCACCTGCCGATCTGCTGCTCAACCACTATGGGTTGACCGACGCCGATCTGGATACCACCTTCCGTACCGGTGAATTGTTCATCGGCAAAGAGGAGGCAACTCTCCGCGAAATCAGGGATGCGCTGCAAGAGACATATTGCCGCACGGTTGGTGCGGAGTTCATGCACATCGTCGATTCCGAGGAGCGCCGCTGGTTCCTGCAGCGCCTGGAAAGCGTCCGTGGCCGCCCGCAATATTCGCCGGAAGTCCGCACCCATCTGCTGGAGCGCCTGACCGCCGCCGAGGGTCTGGAAAAGTACCTGGGCACCAAGTACCCGGGCACCAAGCGTTTTGGTCTGGAAGGGGGCGAGAGCCTGATTCCGCTGATCGACGAGATCATCCAGCGTTCCGGTTCCTATGGCGTCAAGGAGCTGGTGATCGGCATGGCCCACCGTGGCCGCCTGAACGTGCTGGTCAACACCCTGGGCAAGAACCCGCGCGATCTGTTCGACGAGTTCGAAGGCAAGAAGCTCGTCGAGCTGGGCTCCGGTGACGTCAAGTACCACCAGGGCTTTTCCTCCAACGTCATGACCCAGGGCGGCGAAGTCCACCTGGCGCTGGCGTTCAACCCCTCGCACCTGGAGATCGTCTCTCCGGTGGTGGAAGGTTCGGTGCGTGCACGCCAGGATCGCCGCGGCGATCGCACCGGCGACAAGGTCGTACCCGTGGCCATCCACGGCGACGCCGCCTTCGCCGGCCAGGGCGTGGTCATGGAAACCTTCCAGATGTCGCAGACCCGGGCCTACAAGACCGGCGGTACCCTGCACATCGTCATCAACAACCAGGTGGGCTTCACCACCAACCGCCAGGAAGATGCGCGCTCCACCGAGTACGCCACCGACGTCGCCAAGATGATCCAGGCGCCGATCTTCCACGTGAACGGCGACGATCCCGAGGCGGTGCTGTTCGTCACCCAGCTGGCGGTCGACTACCGCATGCAGTTCAAGCGTGACATCGTCATCGACCTGGTCTGCTACCGCCGTCGCGGCCACAACGAGGCCGACGAGCCGAGTGGCACCCAGCCGCTGATGTACCAGCAGATCGCCAAGCAGCGCACCACCCGCGATCTCTATGCGGATGCCCTGACCCAGGCCGGCGTCGTTACCGCCGAGCAGGTCCAGGCGCAGTTCGAAGCCTATCGCGGCGCCCTCGACGAGGGTCGCCACGTGGTGGCCAGCCTGGTCAAGGAACCCAATCGCGACCTGTTCGTCGACTGGAAGCCCTACCTGGGCCATGCCTGGACCGCGCGTCACGACACCGGCTTCGATCTCAAGACCTTGCAGGACCTGGCCAACAAGCTGCTGCAGATTCCGGAAGGGGTCGTGGTCCAGCGTCAGGTCGGCAAGATCCTCGAGGATCGGCAGAAGATGACCGCCGGCGGCCTGCCGCTGAACTGGGGCTTCGCCGAGACCATGGCCTATGCCACCCTGCTACACGAAGGCCATCCGATCCGCATCACCGGTCAGGACGTCGGTCGTGGCACTTTCTCGCACCGTCACGCGGTGCTGCACAACCAGAAGGACGCCGTTCCCTACGTGCCCCTGCAGCACCTGGCCGAGGATCAGCCGTCGTTCGAGATCTACGATTCCTTCCTTTCCGAGGAAGCGGTGCTGGGCTTCGAATACGGCTATGCCACCACCACGCCCAATGCGCTGGTGGTCTGGGAAGCCCAGTTCGGTGACTTCGCCAACGGTGCCCAGGTCGTCATCGACCAGTTCATCACCAGCGGTGAGATCAAGTGGGGTCGTCTCTGCGGCCTGACCATGCTGCTGCCCCATGGCTACGAAGGCCAGGGTCCGGAGCACTCCTCGGCCCGTCTGGAGCGTTACCTGCAGCTGTGCGCCGAGCAGAACATCCAGGTCTGCGTACCCACCACGCCGGCACAGATCTACCACCTGCTGCGTCGCCAGGTGATCCGCCCGCTGCGCAAGCCGCTGGTGGTGCTCACGCCCAAGTCGCTGCTGCGCCACAAGCTGGCCATTTCGACTCTGGAAGACCTTGCCCATGGCTCCTTCCAGACCGTGATCAACGAACTGGATCAGCTCGATGCCCAGCAGGTGAAGCGCCTGGTGCTGTGCAGCGGCAAGGTCTACTACGACCTGCTGGAAAAGCGCCGCAGCGAGAATCGCCAGGACATCGCCATCGTGCGTCTGGAGCAGCTCTATCCGTTCCCGGAGGACGACCTGGCCGAGGTACTGGCCGGCTATCCGAACCTGGAGCGCGTGGTCTGGTGCCAGGAAGAGCCGATGAACCAGGGCGCCTGGTACTGCAGCCAGCATCACATGCGCCGCGCCGTGTCCGGTTACAAGCAGGGCCTGGGTCTGGAATACGCCGGTCGCGATGCGTCCGCCGCGCCGGCCTGCGGCTATGCCTCCATGCACGCCGAGCAGCAGGAAAAACTGCTGCAAGATGCTTTCTCCGTTTGATTCGCCACGCGACTACTAGAGATCACTAAGGAAATTCATAGAATGGCTATCGAGATCAAAGCCCCTACCTTCCCGGAATCGGTCGCTGACGGCACCGTCGCCACCTGGCACAAGAAGCCCGGCGAAGCGGTCAAGCGTGACGAACTGCTGGTCGACATCGAGACCGACAAGGTCGTGCTGGAAGTCGTGGCACCTGCCGATGGCGTGCTGGCCGAAATCCTGAAGAACGAAGGCGATACCGTCCTGAGCGAAGAAGTCATCGCTCGCGTGGAAGAGGGCGCCGCTGCCGCCGCCGCTCCGGCTGCCCAGCCGGCCGCTGCCAGCGCTCCGGCCGCCGCCCCGGCTGCCGGTGGTGAAGAGGATCCGATCCTGGCCCCCGCCGCGCGCAAGATCGCCGAAGAGAACGGGATCGACCCGGCTACCCTGGTCGGCACCGGCAAGGGCGGTCGCATCACCAAGGAAGACGCCGTTGCCGCCGTCGAGGCCAAGAAGTCCGGCGCCGCCGCTCCGGCTGCCAAGCCCGCTGCCGCTGCCGCTCCGGTGGTGACCGCCGCTGGCGACCGTACCGAGAAGCGCGTGCCCATGACCCGCCTGCGGGCCAAGGTCGCCGAGCGCCTGGTCGAAGCCCAGTCCAGCATGGCCATGCTGACGACCTTCAACGAGGTCAACATGAAGCCGATCATGGACCTGCGCTCCAAGTACAAGGACATGTTCGAGAAGAAGCACAACGGCGTGCGCCTGGGCTTCATGTCCTTCTTCGTCAAGGCCGCCACCGAGGCGCTCAAGCGTCAGCCGGGCGTCAACGCCTCCATCGACGGCAACGACATCGTCTACCACGGCTATCAGGACATCGGCGTGGCCGTATCCAGCGACCGTGGCCTGGTGGTTCCGGTGCTGCGCAACGCCGAGTTCATGAGCCTGGCGGAAGTGGAAGGCACCATCGCCGACTTCGGCAAGAAGGCCAAGGCCGGCAAGCTGACCATGGAAGACATGCAGGGCGGTACCTTCACCATCTCCAACGGTGGTGTCTTCGGTTCGCTGCTGTCCACCCCCATCGTCAACCCGCCGCAGACCGCGATCCTGGGCATGCACAAGATCCAGGAACGCCCCATGGCGGTGAACGGCCAGGTAGTGATCCTGCCGATGATGTATCTTGCGCTGTCCTACGACCATCGCCTGATCGATGGCAAGGAAGCCGTGACCTTCCTGGTCACCATGAAGGACCTGCTGGAAGACCCGGCTCGTCTGCTGCTGGACATCTGATCCGGCTCTCGCGGTGCGGGGCAGGGGCCGCGCACCGCTTCAAGTTTTCCTGCCTGAAGCTGCTCCAAGGGGATTAGTGTATGAGCGACAAATTCGACGTAGTGGTGATCGGCGCCGGCCCTGGTGGCTACGTGGCCGCCATCCGCGCCGCGCAGCTCGGTCTGAAGACGGCCTGTGTCGAGCGCTACAAGGGCAAGGAAGGCAAGGTCGCCCTGGGCGGCACCTGCCTGAACGTGGGTTGCATTCCCTCCAAGGCGCTGCTGGACAGCTCCTACAAGTACCATGAGGCCCATGAGGGCTTTAAGGTCCACGGCATCGACGCGCCGAACGTCACCATCGACGTGCCCACCATGATCGGCCGCAAGGACCAGATCGTGAAGAACCTCACCGGCGGCGTGGCCACCCTGTTCAAGGCGAACGGCGTGACCCTGCTGGAAGGCAACGGCAAGCTGCTGTCCGGCAAGAAGGTCGAAGTCACCGGTCTGGACGGCAACGTCCAGGTGGTCGAGGCCGAGAACGTCATCCTGGCGTCCGGCTCGCGTCCCATCGACATCCCGCCGGCTCCGGTGGACCAGAAGGTCATCGTCGATTCCACCGGCGCCTTGGAATTCCAGAGCGTGCCCAAGCGTCTGGGCGTGATCGGTGCCGGCGTCATCGGTCTGGAACTGGGTTCGGTCTGGGCCCGCCTGGGCGCCGAAGTCACCGTGCTGGAAGCCCTGGACAAGTTCCTGGTCGCCGCCGATGAGCAGGTGTCCAAGGAAGCCTACAAGATCCTCTCCAAGCAGGGTCTGAACATCCGCATGGGTGCGCGCGTGACCGGTTCCCAGGTCAACGGCGAAGAAGTCACCGTGCACTACACCGAAGCCGGTGAAGAAAAGCAGATCACCTTCGATCGTCTGATCGTCGCCGTGGGCCGTCGTCCGGTCACCACCGACCTGCTGGCCTCCGACAGCGGCGTGGAAAGCGACGAGCGTGGCTACATCTACGTCGACGACCATTGCGCCACCAGCGTGCCGGGCGTGTTCGCCATCGGTGACTGCGTTCGCGGTCTGATGCTGGCCCACAAGGCCTCGGAAGAGGGCGTGATGGTCGCCGAGCGCATCGCCGGTCACAAGGCCCAGATGAACTACGATCTGGTCCCCTCGGTGATCTACACCCATCCGGAAATCGCGTGGGTCGGCAAGACCGAACAGGCCCTGAAGGCCGAAGGCGTCGAAGTCAACGTCGGCACCTTCCCCTTCGCGGTCAGCGGTCGTGCCCTGGCGGCCAACGACACCGCCGGCTTCGTCAAGGTCGTGGCCGATGCCAAGACCGATCGCGTCCTGGGCGTCCATGTGGTCGGCCCGAGCGCGGCAGAGCTGGTGCAGCAAGGCGCCATCGCCATGGAATTCGGCACCAGCGCCGAAGACCTGGGCATGATGGTGTTCTCGCACCCGACGCTGTCCGAGGCGCTGCACGAAGCGGCCCTGGCGGTGAACGGTCATGCGATCCACGCAGTGAATCGCAAGAAGCGGTAAGAGATTTACGGAACCACGGGGTCGCCGACCGCCGTGGGGCCCTGAGGGCTCCACCGCAGGAAGGCGCCTCGGACCCTTGCGAGGGCAGGGGTCACAGGTGGCGCGGTGCCCGCGACCGTCCGGAGGACGGCACGGATAACGCACAGCGTCTAATGCGCAATACCCAACGAAGACGGTAGACAAGCATGAATCTCCACGAGTATCAGGGTAAGCAGCTGTTCGCTGAATACGGCCTGCCCGTTTCCAAAGGCTACGCTGTCGACACCCCCCAGGAGGCCTACGAGGCTTGCGGCCGTATCGGCGGCGACGAGTGGGTCGTCAAGGCCCAGGTACATGCCGGTGGCCGTGGCAAGGCCGGTGGCGTGAAGCTGGTCAAGAGCAAGGAAGAAGCCAAGGAATTCGCCGCCAAGTGGCTGGGCCAGCGTCTGGTGACCTACCAGACCGACGCCAACGGTCAGCCGGTCAGCAAGATCCTGGTCGAATCCTGCACCGACATCGACAAGGAGCTCTATCTGGGCGCCGTGGTTGATCGTTCCAGCCGCCGCATCGTGTTCATGGCGTCCACCGAAGGTGGCGTGGACATCGAGAAGGTCGCTCACGACACTCCGGAAAAGATTCTCAAGGCCACCATCGATCCGCTGGTGGGCGCTCAGCCCTACCAGGGTCGCGACCTGGCCTTCCAGCTGGGCCTGAAAGGTGACCAGATCAAGCAGTTCACCCAGATCTTCGTCGGTCTGGCCAAGCTGTTCCAGGACTACGATCTGGCTCTGCTGGAAGTGAACCCGCTGGTGATCAAGAAGGACGGCAACCTGCACTGCCTGGATGCCAAGATCAACATCGACAGCAACGCCATCTACCGTCAGCCCAAGCTGCGCGCCTTCCACGACCCGTCGCAGGACGACGCCCGTGAAGCCCATGCGCAGAAGTGGGAACTGAACTACGTGGCCCTGGAAGGCAGCATCGGCTGCATGGTCAACGGTGCCGGTCTGGCCATGGGTACCATGGACATCGTCAACCTGCACGGCGGCAAGCCGGCCAACTTCCTGGACGTTGGCGGCGGCGCGACCAAAGAGCGCGTGACCGAAGCGTTCAAGATCATCCTGTCCGACAGCAACGTGAAGGCCGTTCTAGTGAACATCTTCGGCGGCATCGTGCGCTGCGACATGATCGCCGAAGGCATCATCGGTGCCGTGAAGGAAGTCGGCGTGAAGGTGCCGGTCGTGGTTCGCCTGGAAGGCAACAACGCCGAACTCGGTGCCAAGGTCCTGGCCGAAAGCGGCCTGAACATCATCGCGGCAACCAGCCTGACCGACGCTGCCCAGCAGGTCGTCAAGGCCGCGGAGGGTAAGTAATGAGCGTCCTGATCAACAAAGACACCAAGGTCATCTGCCAGGGCTTCACCGGTAGCCAGGGTACCTTCCACTCCGAACAGGCCATCGCCTACGGCACCCAGATGGTCGGCGGCGTGACCCCCGGCAAGGGCGGCTCCACCCACCTCGGCCTGCCGGTGTTCAACACCGTCAAGGAAGCCGTGGAAGCCACCGGCGCCGATGCTTCGGTGATCTACGTTCCGGCTCCCTTCTGCAAGGACTCCATCCTGGAAGCGGCCTTCGGCGGCATCAAGCTGATCGTCTGCATCACCGAGGGTATCCCCACCCTCGACATGCTGGATGCCAAGGTGAAGTGCGACGAGCTGGGCGTACGCCTGATCGGCCCGAACTGCCCCGGCGTCATCACCCCCGGCGAGTGCAAGATCGGCATCATGCCCGGTCACATTCACCTGCCGGGCAAGGTCGGTATCGTGTCGCGTTCCGGCACCCTGACCTATGAAGCCGTGAAGCAGACCACCGACGCCGGCTTCGGCCAGTCCACCTGCGTGGGCATCGGCGGCGACCCCATCCCGGGCTCGAACTTCATCGATATCCTGAAGCTGTTCCAGGAAGATCCGCAGACCGAAGCCATCGTGATGATCGGCGAGATCGGCGGCAGCGCTGAAGAAGAGGCCGCGGCCTACATCAAGGCCAACGTGACCAAGCCGGTGGTGTCCTACATCGCTGGTGTCACCGCACCGCCCGGCAAGCGCATGGGCCACGCCGGCGCCATCATCTCCGGCGGCAAGGGCACTGCGGACGAGAAGTTCGCCGCCCTGCAGGACGCCGGTGTGAAGACCGTGCGTTCCCTGGCCGACATCGGCAAGGCCCTGGCCGAGCTGACCGGTTGGGAAGTCAAGAAGGCCTGAGCCTGACCGACTGTAAAAAGGCCGCCTTCGGGCGGCCTTTTTCATGGGCGCTGCGATGACGCCTCATCAGCTGCCGGCTGCCTTTTCGCCGGTAATTCGTTAGGATGGCAACCTTCCGCTCCAACGGCCACACCGTGGCCCCACCAAGACCTGCTCCCATGAGGGCGGGCTGCCTCGTTTTCCTCATTGCTGGTACTGCCTTCCATGAAAGCTTTGCAAAGCCGGGATGTCCTGGCCCTTGGATTCATGACGTTCGCGTTGTTCGTCGGCGCGGGCAACATCATCTTTCCCCCGATCGTCGGCCTGCAGGCGGGCGAGCACGTCTGGAGCGCCGCCCTGGGCTTTCTGCTGACCGCGGTCGGCCTGCCGGTGCTGACGCTGATCGCCCTGGCGCGAGTCGGCGGTGGCATGGACGCCCTGAGCAAGCCGCTCGGCCAGACCGCCGCCCGCACCCTGGCCATCGTCTGCTACCTGTCGGTGGGTCCGCTGTTCGCCACGCCGCGCACCGCCACGGTGTCCTTCGAGGTCGGCGTTGCGCCGCTGCTGGGCAATGGTCCGATCCCGCTGTTCCTCTACAGCCTGGCCTACTTCCTGGTGGTGCTGGTGGTCTCGCTCTATCCGGGACGCCTGCTCGACACCGTGGGGCGCTTTCTCGGTCCGCTGAAGATCCTGGCGCTGGCGGTACTGGGCGGTGCGGCGCTATTCTGGCCGGCGGGCGGACCTGTCACGGCGGCGCCGGACTACGCCTCGCGGGCGCTGTCCCAGGGCTTCGTCAACGGCTACCTGACCATGGATACCCTGGGCGCCCTGGTGTTCGGCATCGTCATCGTCAACGCCATTCGTGCCCGGGGCGTGACCGCGCCGCAGCTGCTGACGCGCTACACCATCATCGCCGGTCTGATCGCCGGCGTCGGGCTGGTGCTGGTCTACCTGAGTCTGTTCCAGCTCGGCGCCGGCAGCGGGGTGCTGGTGCCCCATGCCAGCAATGGCGCCGAGGTGCTGCATGCCTATGTGCAGCATACCTTCGGCAGCGTCGGCAGCGACTTCCTGGCGGTGCTGATCACCCTAGCCTGTCTGGTCACGGCGGTGGGCCTTACCTGCGCCTGCGCGGAGTTCTTCAGCGAATTCCTGCCGTTCAGCTATCGCAGTCTGGTGGTCCTGCTGGCGGCCTTCTCGCTGCTGGTATCCAACCTGGGGCTGACGCAGCTGATCCAGATCTCGGTGCCGATCCTCACCGCCATCTATCCGCCCTGCATCGCCCTGGTGGTGCTGAGCTTCTTTACCGCCCGCTGGGCGGCGCCCGGGCGCATCCTCGGCCCGGTGCTACTGGTGGCCCTGGCCTTCGGTATCCTCGATGGCCTGCAGGCCGCGCACCTGACGGTGCCCTATCTGAGTGGTGCCGTGCAGTGGCTGCCGCTGGCCGACTCGGGCCTGGGCTGGCTGTTGCCGGCCGTGGTGGTGGGTCTTGCCGCCCTCGTCCTGGAAAGTCTGAGACGTGGCGGGCGCGCGCCCGAGAGTGAAGCCGAGCCGGATCCTTCGCGCTCCTGAATCGGTCGCCCACAAAAAAGCCCGCAGCAGCGGGCTTTTTTCATATCCGATCGGCTTACGGCTTGGGCTGGGTAGCCGGCGCGGTGCCGTTGGTGGTCCCGGTAGCCGGGCTCACCGAGGTGGCTTCGCCTTTGGATTGCTCCTTGGCAGCTTCGTTGGCAGCTTCGTTGCGCTGCTCAGCAGCCTTGTTGCTCTGCTCAGCGGCTTTGTTCAGGTTTTCCTGGGCTTTCTGTTCGGTCTTGGCAGCATCCTGAGCCTTGTTTTCGGAAGGCTTGTCACAGGCGGCGAGGCCGAAGGCGGCAGTGAAGAGCAGGGCGATGGCAAAGGGCTTTTTCATGTGTTTTCTCCTTATGAACTACACGACAGCCGTTCGAGCGCACCGCTAAAAGTTAAGTTCCGCGTCTAGCTCCAGCATCGCGCAAATTCCTACCTGCATCGCGAACCGAGCGCGCCAAGGTTGAAATGTCACCGCGCGCCCCCATCTCCGCGACATCGCCAGGCATCTGGTGCGTACCTATCGATAGCGGAGTTCGTAGCATGAGTGTGGAGACTCAAAAGGAAACCCTAGGCTTCCAGACCGAGGTGAAGCAGCTGCTTCACCTGATGATTCACTCGCTGTATTCCAACAAGGAAATCTTCCTGCGCGAATTGATTTCCAACGCCTCCGACGCGGCCGACAAGCTCAGATTCGAGGCTCTGTCCAAGCCCGAACTGCTCGAAGGCGGGGATACGCTGAAGATTCGCCTGAGCTTCGACAAGGAGGCCGGCACGGTCACCCTCGAAGACAACGGCATCGGCATGAGCCGCGAAGAGGTGATCGCTCACCTCGGCACCATCGCCAAGTCCGGCACCGCCGATTTCCTGAAGAATCTCAGCGGTGACCAGAAGAAGGATTCCAACCTCATCGGTCAATTCGGCGTGGGCTTCTATTCGGCCTTCATCGTCGCCGACCAGGTAGATGTCTACACCCGTCGCGCCGGCCAGCCGGCCGCCGAGGGCGTGCATTGGTCGTCCAAGGGGGAAGGGGAGTTCGAGGTCGCGACCATCGACAAGCCCGAGCGCGGTACCCGCATCGTGCTGCACCTCAAGCCCGAGGAAATCGAATTCGCCGATGGCTGGCGCCTGCGCAACGTGGTCAAGAAGTATTCCGACCACATCGGCCTGCCCATCGAGCTGCCCAAGGAGCAGCAGGGTGGCGAGGACGAGCAGCCGGCCGCAGCCGAGTGGGAAACCGTCAACCGCGCCAGCGCGCTCTGGACCCGTCCGCGTACCGAACTCAAGGACGAGGACTACCAGGAGTTCTACAAGCACGTCGGCCATGATTTCGAGAATCCCCTGACCTGGAGCCACAACAAGGTCGAGGGCAAGCTCGAATACACCTCGCTGCTGTACGTGCCGGCCCGCGCGCCCTTCGATCTCTACCAGCGCGAAGCGCCCAAGGGCCTCAAGCTCTATGTGCAGCGCGTCTTTATCATGGATCAGGCCGACCAGTTCCTGCCGCTGTACCTGAGATTCATCAAGGGTGTGGTGGATTCCAACGACCTGTCGCTCAACGTGTCCCGCGAGATCCTGCAGAAGGATCCGGTGATCGACTCCATGAAGTCGGCGCTGACCAAGCGCGTGCTGGACATGCTGGAGAAGCTGGCCAAGAGCGAGCCGGAGAAGTACCAGTCGTTCTGGGGCCACTTCGGCCAGGTGCTCAAGGAAGGTCCGGCGGAAGACTTCGCCAATCGCGAGAAGATCGCCGGTCTGCTGCGTTTCGCCTCGACCCACAACGGCGACGATGCCCAGAACGTGTCCCTGGCCGACTACATCGGCCGGATGAAGGACGGTCAGGACAAGATCTACTACCTGACCGGCGAGAGCCACGCGCAGATCAAGAACAGCCCGCACCTGGAAGTCTTCCGCAAGAAGGGTGTCGAGGTGCTGCTGCTGACCGATCGCATCGACGAGTGGCTGATGAGCTATCTCACCGAATTCGACGGCAAGCATTTCGTCGACGTCGCCCGTGGCGATCTGGATCTCGGCAAGCTGGACAGCGAAGAAGACAAGCAGGCCCAGGAAGAGGTCGCCAAGACCAAGGAAGGCCTGGTCGAGCGCCTCAAGCAGGCCTTAGAGGCCCAGGTCAGCGAAGTCCGCGTTTCCCATCGCCTGACCGATTCGCCGGCGATCCTGGCCATCGGCGAGCAGGACCTCGGCTTGCAGATGCGCCGGATCCTGGAAGCCAGCGGCCAGAAGGCCCCGGATTCCAAGCCGATCTTCGAGATCAATCCGCAGCACCCGCTGATCGAGAAACTCGATGGCGAGCCTGACGAGGACCGCTTCTCCGACCTGTCGCACATCCTGTTCGATCAGGCAGCGCTGGCCGCGGGCGACAGCCTCAAGGATCCCGCCGCCTATGTCCGCCGGTTAAACAAACTGCTGGTGGAATTGTCCGCTTAACAACGAAGAAGCCCGCCTCGGCGGGCTTCTTTCTATCCACCTTCTGGAGGACCCCATGGTCGAAGTCACTGTAAAACCCGTCGCCTACGAAATCGATGGCCAGCCGTTCGAGAGCCAGCTGGTGTATGCCACCAGCGGCAATCCCACCCGCCCGGGCGTGCTCCTGGCGCCCAACTGGATGGGGGTGTCCCATGGCGCCGTCGAGCAGGCCAAGGGCCTGGCCGAGGCCGACGGCCTGGCCTACCTGGTGGTGGATTTCTATGGTCGCAACGTGCGTCCGCAAAACGCCGACGAAGCCCTGGCGGCCATGACGCCGATCCGCGGCGATCGCGCGCTGCTGCGCCAGCGCATGCAGGCGGCCTATGCGGCCCTGGTCGCCCAGGCCGAGACGGCGGCGGTGGATGTCCATCAGATCGCCGCCATCGGCTTCTGCTTTGGTGGCTGCGCGGCGCTTGAACTGGCCCGTGACGGCGCGGCGCTGAGCGCCGTGGTGACCTTCCACGCCAATCTGGATACGCCCAACCCGGCCGATGCCGCCCGGATCACCGGCCCGGTGCTGGTGCTGCATGGCGCCTCCGATCCGCTGGTGCCGGACGAGCAACTCACCGGTTTCCGCCAGGAGATGGATGCCGCCCAGGTGGACTGGCAACTGCTGAGCTATGGTGGCGCGGTGCATTCCTTCACCGATCCCGAAGCCAACAATCCGGGCAAGCAGCAGTACCACCCGGTGGTGGCCAAGCGCGCCTTCCTGGCGATGCACAACCTGTTCGACGAAGTCTTCGCCCAGGGTTGAGGGCTTTCGCGACCTGCCTGCCGGAACCCGGATCGGGACCGGCAGGATCAGCCGCGGATGACTTCCTGGGTGAAGTCCAGCGGACCGCGGCAGCGCCGGCATAGATAGCGCCGTCCCTTGCGCACCAGCGCGTGACGCTGGGCGGTGAATTCGAAGCGGCCGTCGGGGCAGTTGCAGCGATACAGGTACAGGGTGCGTGCCCGTTGCGGCAATTCGTAGGTATGGCAGCGATCCGGCGGCAGGCCATAGACCCCGCGCATGATCAGCTGCCACTCCTCGCCATGGGGGCGGATGCCGCCACCGAACAGCTGATGCGCCACCAGATGCGCCACCTCGTGGGCGACGGTCTGCTCGAGGAAGTGGGCGCGATTTTCCTGATAGAGCTGCCGGTTGAATCTCAGCCGATTCTCGGTGAGATGGGCGACGCCGGCGCGCTGGCCACGCAGGGCCAGGCTGACCTCGGGGCGAGGGAAGCGGCGTTTGAAGAAGGCCTCGGCCTGCCGATAGCAGTCTTCGACCCGGGCTGTGAGTTGTTCAGGCATGGGCAACCTCTGGCGAGGCGGGTGATTATGCCGAAGCCCGTGCCTGCGCCCTAGCGTCCGCGGTCGGCTGGTGGCCGTAGTGCCGCCTCAGCGTATCCATGGCGGCATTGATGGCCTGCAGTCGGCCGGTGCTGCCACCGTGATCGGGGTGATGACGGCTGGCGAGCTGGCGATAGCGGCGGCGGATCTGGCCATAGTCCGCCGAGCGATCGAGTCCCAGCAGGCGCAAGGCCTCCAGCAGTTCGGACTCACCGTTGACCAGTGCCCAGAAGTGATTGAGCAGGTTGGCCACGTCTTCCGGGGTGGTGGTCTCCAGCTGGGTGACATCGAGGTAGTAGGCGCGTAGCGGATCGGCCACCACCAGCCCGGCACGGGCGCGCAGATAGGGGCGCAATTCGATGCGCAGGGCGCTGATGACCAGTTCGGCGCGCTGCTCGGCGCGGAGTTGATCGCGCAGTCGATAGAGGGCGTTGAAGACGCGGAAGTGCAGGCGGAAGAGTTCGTAGTTGTCGGTCACCGGGCGCGGCGGGATCAGCGGTGATCCCGCCCGGCGCAAGGCCTGCAGCAACTCGTACTCCGACAGGCTGGACTGGGCCCTGAGCAGTTCCTGGTGGAGCGCCGTCATGAGCGCCTGGGCTTCGCTCATGGCTGCCGGTCGCCATGGACTGACGTTCGGGGTAGGGCGGCGGACGCTTTGCGCGTAAAATGCCGGCCTTTCGTTTTTTCCTTTCGCGGATTCATCCATGGGCACCCTTTCGGTCAACCAGAACAAGCTGCAGAAACGCCTGCGCCGTCTTACCGGCGAAGCCATCGCCGACTACAACATGATCGAGGACGGCGACAAGGTCATGGTCTGCCTGTCCGGTGGCAAGGACAGCTACACCCTGCTCGACATGCTGCTCTACTTGCAGAAGGTCGCACCGATTCGCTTCGAGATCGTGGCGGTCAACCTCGACCAGAAGCAGCCGGGCTTTCCTGAACACGTTTTACCTCAGTACCTGAAGGAACTGGGGGTCGAGTACCACATTCTGGAACGTGATACCTATTCCGTGGTGAAGGAAAAGATTCCCGAGGGCAAGACCACCTGTTCGCTGTGCTCGCGCCTGCGGCGGGGCATCCTCTATACCTTCGCCGACGAGATCGGCGCGACGAAGATGGCGCTCGGCCATCATCGCGACGACATGGTAGAAACCTTCTTCCTCAATTTGTTCCATGGCGGCACGCTCAAGGCCATGCCACCCAAGCTGCGCGCCGACGACGGGCGCAACGTGGTGATCCGTCCGCTGGCCTATTGCAACGAGAAGGACATCGAGGCCTACGCCGTCTTGCGCGAATTTCCCATCATTCCCTGCAACCTCTGCGGCTCCCAGGAAAATCTGCAGCGCAAGGTGGTCAAGGAGATGCTGCTGGAGTGGGAGCGCAAGACGCCGGGGCGTACCGAGATCATGTTCCGCGCCCTGCAGAACGTGGTGCCCTCGCAACTGGCCGATCGCGAGCTGTTCGACTTCGCCAGTCTCAGGATCGATGACAGCGCCACGCCGCGCTTCGTCCAGGTGATGAATCTCTGATGCGGGACTACGCCTGGCTGCTCGAATACGCCCTCAATCGCTGCGGCTCCCGAGCGGCCCTGGAGGCGCGGCTGCCGCAACCCGTGGACGCCGCCACCCTGGCGTCCGTGGGCGATGACCGCTATCTGTCGCTGCTGACCCGGCGCATCTTTCGCGCCGGACTCAAGCACAGCCTGGTGGACGCCAAGTGGCCGGCCTTCGAGGAGGTCTTCTTCGGCTTCGATCCGGAGAAGGTGGTGCTCATGGGCGGCGAGCGTCTGGAGCGGCTGATGCAGGACGCCCGTCTGATCCGCCACCTGGGCAAGTTGCGCAGCGTGCCGATCAACGCCCAGATGGTGCTGGACTTCCAGCGCAGTCACGGCAGCTTCGGCCAGTTGCTGGCCGAATGGCCGACCCAGGACATCGTTGGCCTCTGGGAGCTGCTGACCAAGCGTGGCAATCAGCTGGGTGGCCTGTCGGCGCAGCGCTTCCTGCGCATGGCCGGCAAGGACACCTTTCTGGCGACAGACGACGTGGTGACGGCGCTCAAGGCGCAGAACATCCTCGACAAGGCGCCCACCGCCAAGCGCGATCGGCAGAAGATGCAGGAGGCCTTCAACCTCTGGCAGGAACAGAGCGGCCGCCCGCTCTGCCAGCTGTCGGTGATGCTGGCCCTGACGGTGAATCATTGACCGACGCCCTGGTGCGTGCCCAAGGCCTGCTGCAGCGGGCCGCGCGGGTGCTGTTCATCACCGGGGCGGGGCTGTCCGCCGATTCGGGACTGCCGACCTATCGCGGCCTGGGCGGGCTGTACAACGGCCTCACCGAAGAGGGCATCCCCATCGAGGCGGCGCTCTCGGGCAGCATGCTCCGGCAGCGTCCGGAGCTCTGCTGGCGCTACCTGGCGCAACTCGGCCGGGCCTGCGCTGCGGCCAGGCCCAATGCGGCGCACCAGTCGATCACCGACTTCGGCGTCTGTCACCCCGGCAGCTGGGTGCTGACGCAGAACATCGACGGCTTTCATCGGCAGGCAGGCTTTCCGCCAGAGCGGCTGATCGAGATCCATGGACAACTGGAGCCGCTCGCCTGCATGAGTTGCGCGCAGACGGTCGCGGATGCCCAAGATCACCTGGCCGGTCCGCTGCCGCCGCGCTGTCCCGCATGCGGCGGCATCCTGCGGCCACCGGTGGTGCTGTTCGAGGAAGCGCTGCCGGCCATCGAGCTGCAACGTCTGCAGGAGGCGATGGAGGAGGGCTTCGACCTGGTGATCGCCGTCGGCACCACGGCCGCCTTCGGCTATATCCAGGCGCCGATTGGCCAGACCCTGGCGCAGGGTGGTGACCTCATCGAAATCAACCCGGACCGCTCGTCGCTGAGTGGCTTGGCGACCGTTCAGATCAAAAAAAGGGCCGTAGACGTCCTTCCTCGGCTTTTGAGTCACATCGGAGGCTAAAAAAACTTGCCATCTGTGATCCAGGTCGGCAAGGTGTCGAAACTTTGAGAAAACGACACGGTCGTGCCCATGCCAAGGAAACGCTTCGCACCCCTCGTGCCCCTGTCTTTTGTCTGTCTGCTCGCCGCCTGTGCGAGTGCGCCGCAAAGTCCCGACACCGCCGTTGCCCCTGATCAGTCCTCTACCTCCCGGACCTTCCAGACCGCCTCGCTGCATGGTCTGGGTGGTGCTGGCAACGGTTCCGCCGCGGTGGAGACCGAGAGCGCTCAGCAACGTCCGGTCTTCCCCCATACCCAGTCGCCGCATCAACTGGATTGGGATCGCGAGGTCGGTCCGCGCCAGGCGCTGCCGAATCTGGCGGACCAGATCCTCAATCGCGCCACCCAGCTGGTGGGCACGCCCTATCGCCGCGGCGGCAGCACCCTGGCCGGTTTCGATTGCAGCGGTTTCGTCAATTACGTCTTTCGCGAGCGGGCCGGCATGACCCTGCCGCGCTCCACCCGCGAGATCATCGATCTCGAAGTACCGGTAGTCAGCAAGAACGATCTGGAACCTGGCGATCTGTTGCTGTTCAATAGCAACGGCCGTGGCCGGGTCAGTCACACCGGTATCTACATGGGCGAGGGCAAGTTCATCCATTCCTCCAGTCGCCGCAGCGGCGGGGTGCGGGTGGACAGCCTGGACGACCAGTACTGGAAGGTGAGTTTCCTGGAAGGCAAGCGCGTATTGCGCTGAGGCGTATCGCCGCGATCTCCGCCGGTGCGCTTCGAGGACCCGTCGAGGCTGCGTGGCAGGCCGACGGTAATCGATGGATAACTAAGGATGTCTCCAATGCCGCATGCGGCTCGCCTCGGATTGTATTGCGCCTTCGTGCTGCTGGCCGCCTGTGCCGGCAGGCCGCCCCAGGCACCCGCACCGGTCGCCCCGGTCGTCTCCCGCCCCCTGCTGGAAAGCCAGGCCCAGGCCGCCAACGATGTGCTCTTTCGGGCCATTGGCCTGGTCGGCACTCCCTATCGCTACGGCGGCAATACCCCGGCGGGTGGCTTCGATTGCAGCGGGCTGATCGGCTACGTCTATCGCGATGCGGCCGGGGTGACCCTGCCGCGTTCGACCCGCGAGATGATCACCCTCGGCTCGCCTAATGTGGCGCGCAATGCCCTGCAGCCCGGTGATCTGATCTTCTTCGCCACCGCCGGTGGCCGTCAGGTCAGCCATGCCGGCATCTACGTCGGGGAAGGGCGCTTCGTCCATGCACCGCGCACTGGCGGGACGGTGCGCCTGGACAGCCTGGCCAAGCCCTATTGGCAGAACAGCTATCTGCAGGCCAAGCGCGTGCTGGTCACGCCGAGTCTCGCCGGCGGCTATTGAACCCCGTTCCGCCCGGGCCGCTCGAATAGGCATCCAGCCCGTGCGGAGCCCATCATGCCCCAGGCGATACGTCTGCCGCCCCAGCCGGCTCGTTGCGAGCTGTGTGGTAGGGCGGCGCCGCTCACCCGCCATCACCTGATCCCTCGCTCGCTGCACGACAAGGCATACGTGCGCAAGAGATTCGACCGCGTCAGCCGGATCACCGCCACCCTCTGGGTCTGCCGACCCTGCCACAACCATATCCACCAGACCTTCGACGAAAAGACCCTGGCGCTGGAATACAACAGCCGCGAGTTGCTGCTCAGCGATGCACGCATTCGCCAGTTCGTCGACTGGCTGGCGGCCAAGCCCGATGGCTTCGTGCCCAAGCGTTGAGTAATACCACCCCTATAGTGCTTGGGCGTGGGAGGTCTTCCTTCCCGTCCTGAGTGCGGGTAATCAGAATCGGTGGTTGCTGGCGACTCACAGCTCTCGCGCAAGAGCGCAGCCGGAGTGGAGCAGGAATGTAAAGGCCGCCGTTGACGTGCGGGCCGAAACTGTCGCCTGCATCTCACCTCCAGGGGCGAACGCCACGGGCGCTTGCCGCTGCGATTAGGATGACGGCAACGCCACGGCGGAATCCGCCCGTCCGGTTCGACCTCAAGAGGAGCGCTGATGAGATCCCTGGCCCTGCCCCTGTTGGCGGGGATGCTGCTCCTGTCCAAGGCCGCGCCGGTGCGCGCCGACGAGGCGACCCTGACGCGGGGCGAATACCTGACCCGGTTGGGCAACTGCCAGGGCTGTCATACCCGTCCCGACGGTGCACCCTTCGCCGGTGGTGTCGCCTTCGATACGCCTTTTGGCCGTCTTTACTCAAGCAATATCACGCCGGATCGCGAGCACGGCCTGGGCGACTGGACGGCGGAGGAGTTTCGCCGCGCCTTGCACGACGGGCTGGGGCGGGAGGGCGAACAGCTCTATCCCGCCTTTCCCTATACGGCCTTTACCCGCTTGAGCGACGAGGACGTCGCCGCCATCTTCGCCTATCTGCAGATCCAGCGACCGGTGCCCTATGCGCCGCCCGCCAACGCCCTTCGCTTTCCCTTCGATCAGCGCGCGCTGATCCGCGGTTGGAAATGGCTCAACTTCACGCCGGGTCCGTTACCGGTTACTGCCGAGGCGCAGGTGGCTCGGGGCGCCTACCTGGCCGAGGCGGTGGGACACTGCCAGGAATGCCATACGCCGCGGACCTGGAGTCAGGGTCTCGACAGCGGCCGGGCCTATGCCGGGGCAACCCAGCAGGGTTGGACCGCCTGGAATCTCACCGCGGATCCGCGCGGCCTCGGTGGTTGGAGCGATGCCAAGCTCGCCGGCTATCTACGCGAAGGTCATCAGCGCGGCGAGGCCGTGGCGGCGGGCCCCATGGCCGAGGTGGTGAGCGGCGGTACCCGCCATCTGAACGATGCGGATCTCGGTGCCCTGATCGCCTATCTGCGGACCCTACCAGCGCAGCCCGGAGCGGTTCCGGCGCGTGCCGAGGTGCAGCCACTCGGTGAAACCGGGCCGCTCACTGCCGCCGAGGCGGAAAGTGCGGCCTTGCTGCAATCCGCCTGCGCCAGCTGTCATGCGCCGGACGACCAGGGGCCGGCCGGTCCCTATCCGCGCTCCTTCAGCAACTATTCGGCGGTGCGCGATCCGGCAGGGACCAACCTGGTGCGCGTGCTGCTCGACGGGCTCGACCGCCAGGGACGCACCGAGCACGCCTTCATGCCAGCCTATCGGGCGTTGCTCAGTGATCAGCAACTGGCCGATCTGGCCACCTACATCGGCCGCCGCTTTGGTGGTCACGCCGCTGATATTCGTCCCGAGGACGTGGCGGCGGCGCGCGAACGGGAGCACTAGCGGTGGCGGTCCTCGAACTCAAGGTCAATGGCGAGTCGCGACAGCTCGACGTCGATCCACGCATGCCTCTGCTGGACGCCCTGCGCGACGAGCTGGGCCTCAAGGGGCCGAAATTCGGCTGCGGCCTGGGCGAGTGTGGTGCCTGTACGGTGCTGGCGGATGGCAAGCCGGTGCGTGCCTGTCTGCTGCCGGCGGCGTCCTTTGCCGGTCGCGAGCTGCTGACCCTGGAAGGCCTGGGCACGCCAGCGGCGCCGCACGCGCTGCAACGGGCCTTCATCGAGGAGCAGGCAGCGCAGTGCGGCTATTGCATCCCTGGCATGGTGATGACCGCCCGCGCACTGCTCGAACGCGTGCCCGATCCCAGCGATGCGCAGATCCGCCAGGCGCTGGCGGCCAATTTCTGTGGCTGCGGGACCCACTATCGCATCCTGCGCGCGGTCAAGCGGGCGGCGGTGCTCTTGCGCGACGGGCAGGCCCCGGCATGACGCTGTCCCGCCGCACCTTTCTCGGCGGCAGCGCGGTGCTGCTGCTGGGCTTCAGCCTGCAGCGACCGGTCGCCGCCCAGGTATTGCCCGCACCTGCTGACACTGCGAGTCTGGCCAAGACCCTCGATCAACGGCAACTGGACGCCTGGCTGGCAGTGGATGCCCAGGGCCAGGTCATCGTCTACAGCGGCAAGGTGGAACTGGGTACCGGGGTCAGCACGGCGCTGCGGCAGATCGTGGCCGAGGAGCTCTGCGTGGCGTTTGCCGCCACCCGGCTGATCCAGGGCGATACCCGGCTGACGCCCGACCAGGGCATCACCGCCGGCAGCAAGAGCCTGCAGGTGGGCGGCGCCCAGTTGCGCAAGGCCGCCGCCAGCGCGCGGCAATTCCTGTTTCTGGAAGGAGCGCGGCGCCTGGGGCTGGATCTGGCGGTGGTGGACACGGTGGATGGCCGGGTGGTCTATCGTGGCGATCCCACCGGGCGTTTCGTCAGCTATGGCGAGCTGGTCGGCGGACGGCCGCTGGGGCGGCTGGTCAATCAGGCGGTGCGGACCCGCGCCGTCAAGGACTATCGCCTGGTCGGGACCTCGGTGCCGCGGGAAGACATCCCGGCCAAGCTGTTCGGCAGCTTCGCTTACGTCCACGACCTGCGCCTTCCCGGCATGCTGCACGGTTGCGTGGTGCGGCCTCCCTGCATCGGTTCGGCGCGGTTGGCGGGGGTGAGCGTTCGCGGTATCGATGCCAGCGCGCTGCCGGCGGGCGCTCAGCTGGTGTACGAGGGCGCCTTCGTCGCGGTGGTGGCCGAGCAGCCCTGGCTGGCGCGCCAGGGCGCGGCGGCGCTGCGGGTGGACTGGAGCCTGGTACCGGACCTGCCCCTGCCAGGCGAACTCTATGCCCGGCTGGAAGCCAAGGCCGGACCGGCCGACCTTCAGCAGGAGGCCGGCGATGTCGCGGGGGAGCTGGCCAACGCCGCCCAGCGCCTGGACGCCGAGTATCGCTGGCCGTATCAGAATCACGACTCCATCGGTCCGTCCTGCGCGGTGGCAGAGGTGCGTGCCGACGGCGCCACCGTCTGGAGCGGTACCCAGGGCGTCTATCAGCTCCGGGCGGCGCTGGCGGATCTGCTGGCGCTACCGGAAGATAGCATCCATGTCATCTACCAGCAGGCCTCGGGTTGCTATGGCCATAACGGCGCCGATGACGCGGCGGCCGATGCGGCGCTGCTCTCCAAGCTGTGCGGCCGCGCGGTCCGGGTACAATGGAGTCGCGCCGACGAACACGGCTGGAATCCCAAGGGACCGGCCATGCTGATGCGCCTGGCCGGCGGCCTGAGCGCGGCCGGCGATCTGCTGGCCTGGCGCTTCGCCAACTGGACGCCCACGCATCTGACCCGCCCCAATGGCCAGACCGGCAAGGCGGCGCTGCTCGCCGGGCAACTGGCCTACAACCTGCCGCTCAAGGGTGGGCGGGGCGGTGGCAATCGCAATGCGCCGCTGGACTACGACCTGCTCAATGTCCAGGTAGCGACCCACTGGCTGGAAGCCGGGGATTCGCCGCTGCGACCCTCGGCCCTGCGCGCCCTGGGGGCGGTCGGCAATACCTTCGCCAACGAATCCTTCATGGACGAGCTGGCCCTGGCGGCCGGGGTCGATCCCCTGGAATTCCGCCTGCGCTATCTGCAGGACCCCCGCGCCCGGGCGGTGCTGCAGGCCGCCACGGCCAAGGCCGGTTGGCGACCGTCGGCCCGGCAGGAAAAGACCTGGGACGGCGCCCTGGCGAAAGGTCAGGGCCTGGCCTTCCTGCGCTATGAAAATGAGAACGCCTATGTGGCTGCGGTGGTCGAGGTGGCGGTGAGCGAGGCGGCGGGGATCCGCGTCACCCGGGTGGTGGTGGCCCATGACTGCGGGCTGATCGTCAATCCGGATGGCCTGCGCAACCAGCTGGAAGGCTGCGTGGTACAGGGCATCGCCCGGACCCTCAAGCAGACGGTGCGCTTCGATCAGCAGGGGGTGACCAGTCTGGAGTGGGGCGCCTATCCGCCGCTGACCTTCAACGAATTGCCCGAGCTGGAACTGGAGCTGATCGATCGGCCGGAAGAGCCGGCGGTGGGGGCCGGGGAGGCCACCACCGCCGCCATCCCAGCGGCCATCGCCAATGCCGTGGCGGCGGCGACCGGTCTGCGCCTGCGCGAGGTACCGCTGAATCGCCAGCGTCTGCGCGAGGCGCTGGCCGCCCGCCGCTAGGCGCGTTTCAGCCGCTGCTTGAAGAACAGCGCGGCGCCGGCGCCCAGCACGGCGATTACCGCCGCGCCGATCCACAGCGACTCGTTGCCGGCGAAGCTGAAGTGGTTGGCGCCCTTGGCGGCCAGATAACCCGGGCCCATCATCAGTGGCGCCCAGACGATGGCCGAGAGCACGTTGGCCGACTGGAAGCGCAGCTGGTTCATCGCCATCATCCCGGCCACCAGGGGCACGGTGTTGCGGATCATGGTCAGGAAGCGCCCACCGAAGACCGCGAAGAAGCCATAGCGGCGGAAGAACAGCCGGGTCCGGGCCACCTGCTTGCGATAGCGGCGAAAGGGCGGGCGGTGGACGATGCTGGGACCGAGCCAGCGGCCGATGATATAGGAGCAGATGTCGCCGAGGATGGCGCCGACGATGGCGGCCAGCACCAGCGGCACCGGCGAGAGCACCCCGGAGCCGGCCAGGCCGCCGACCACCAGCAGCAGCGCCGTGGCCGGAATGAAGACGCCCAGCAGCACCAGGGACTCGCCAAAGGCGAGCAGGCCGACGAGCAGCGGTGCCCAGGCCTGGTGGGTTTCGATAAAGCCAAGCAGCGATTGCGTCAGGGATTCCATGGGAGGCCACTCTTGCCGAAAGTCCTAAGACTACGCGGCGCCCGTGGCCTGCCAGCCGTTTCAACAGCTTGAATCAATTTCCATTGCTGGAAGTGCGCAGGAGCGCGCATAGGCGTCCCGGTCGGACGCCTCAGCCTTCCGCGAGGGCGTCCTGCGCAGCCTGCCAGCGCAGTGCGTGACGCTCGCCGACGACGAAACGATCGCCCTGGAAGTCCCAGCGCTCCACGTCCACGGTCTTCTCCGTTCCTTCGCCGACCAGCAGGCGATTGAAGGAGTTGGGCGAGGTGCCGCGCACGCGCGATGAGAGGGCGGTGCCGGCCTGCACGATCCAGACCTCGCGGGGGAGGGTGGGGTACTGGCGACTCAGCGGCAGCACATAGGGCAGGTGGATATGGCCGCCCATCACCAGATCCAGGCCGGCATCGGCCCAGGTGGCCAGGGCGTGATAGGCATTGTGCTGCAGATTGCTCAGGTCGCTGAGTTCGAGGGCGCCGAAGGGCTGGTGGGCGATGACGATGCGCAACTTGCCCGGGCCTGCGCGGCGCAGGCGTTCGGCGACGCGCTCAATCTGCTCGGTGCTCACCGCACCATCCTTGTGGCGTTGCGGGGCGGTGGTGTTGAGTCCGACCAGCAGGAGCTCGTCGTTCTCGAAACTGGGCTCAAGGTCCTGGCCGAAATGGCGGCGATAGTTGCCATAGGGCGTCAGGAAACGAGCGAAGACATTGTACAGCGGCAGGTCGTGATTGCCCGGGATCACCAGGGTGCGGGGAATGCCGTAGCTTTCCAGGCGTTCGACGAAGGTCTTGGCGGCGGCGAATTGCTCGCGGCGGGCACGCTGGGTGATGTCCCCGGAAAGGATGAGGACATCGGCGCCGTGTTCGCGGACATGGGCTTCCAGGGCCGCGACCACGGCGGGTTGCTCGGTGCCGAAGTGGGTATCGGAGATTTGCAGGAGGGTCGTCATGAGGACCTGGTTTCCAACGGATTCCCCTTTACGACCGCAACGGACGCCAAGCTATCCGGCGAAGGCTAGTTAGACTTCGCCGTCGTGGTGCCAGGCGTCATGCAGATCGGAGGCGTTGGCTTCGCCGACTTCGGCGCGGGCCTTGAGCCAGTCCAGCAGCGCGGTACGGTCTTCCGCGGTGGGCGAGGTGTAGCGCTTGTTGGCCATGATGGTGCCTTCGACCCAGGCGTTGTCGAAGCCGCCGATGTAGTCCAGCTTGCGCTCTTCGACGTAGTCGATGAAGTCGCCCAGGAAGGTGTCCAGATCGTCTTCGCTGAGTTCGTTCTTGAAGCTCACCTTGATTTCAAAGGCCAGTTCCTGGAATTCGCCCAGGTACTGCTTCTTGCGCAGGCGACGCTTCATGCGGCTCAAACGGGGATCTTGGTTGGTATCGGTCATGGCGAAGGCCTGGATATCGATGAAAGGGCGGGCATTATCCCTGGCGTCGCCGGGTAATGCCAATGCCGAACGCCCGAGCGGCGGCTTCCTGTGCGGGATTCGGCTGCGACCAGAGCGCGCAGCACGGCAGCCGGCGCTCAGCGGATGCGGTTATCGGCAGCCGCCTCAGGCGGCCATGGCCGCGCAGGCGTCGGCGCAGGCTGCGCAGGCCCGGGCGCAGGCCTGGCAGTGTTCGGCCTTGTGCTTGCCGCATTCGGCGGCGCAGGCGCGGCAGGTGGCCAGGCACAGGGCGCAGGCTTCGGCGATGCGGTCGCTGCCGCGCTGCATGAAGGTGGCGGCCAGGCGGCAGGCGTCGGCGCAATCGCGATCCAGACGGACGCAGTCACGCATCATGTCCAGATTGGCTTCGCCCAGGCAGGCGCTGGCGCAGGTTTCGCAGGCGGCGGCGCAATCGAGGCAGGCCTTGATGCAGGCGGCGAGGGTGGCATCGTTCATCCGGTAGCTCCTGGCGGTGGGTGTCTAGGGTGGACCCGTCCGCGCGACGCCGAGTTCGGGCGGCGCCATCGATTGACGCTCTCCCGGCTAGTCCGTACCCTGCGCCCTTGCACGTGGTGCCCCGCCTGGAGCGGGGTGAAACAGGGAAGCCGGTCGAGCCGGCGCTGCCCCCGCAACGGTAGTTGAGCAGTAGCTGCGCGATGCCCACTGGCCCTGGCCGGGAAGGGGCGCAGCGGATGCCCTCAGGGCATCGGCTCACCAGCCCGGAGACCGGCCACGCTTGCGTTCATCTCGGCGATGCGGAGGGCGTCGCGCGGCGTCGCCACCTGCCTTGCGCGGGCGGCGTCTCTGCCCGTTTCTCCGCCGCGCCCGCACCCGGAGAACCATCCATGACCGACACCCCCGATTCGACCAGCCCCGAGCGCGACGAGCGCCACCGCGCGCGCATGGTGCGCAAGAAGGCGGTGATCGACGCCCGCATCGCCGAAGCCCAGGACGAACGCGGCCTGCTGCTGGTGCATACCGGCATCGGCAAGGGCAAGAGCAGCTCCGCCTTTGGCATGGCGGCGCGCGCCCTCGGCCACGGCATGAAGGTGGGGGTGGTGCAGTTCATCAAGGGCCGCCGCGACACCGGCGAGCAACTCTTCTTCAAGCGCTTTCCGGACGAGGTGCGCTACCACGTCATGGGCGAGGGCTTCACCTGGGACACCCAGGACCGCGCCCGCGACCTGCAGTCGGCGGCCGCGGCCTGGGCGGTGGCGGTGGAGCTCCTGCGCGATCCGGCCATCGGCCTGGTGCTGCTGGACGAACTCAACATCGCCTTCAAGCATGGCTATCTGGATGTCGACCAGGTGCTGGCCGACCTGGCCGGGCGTCCGGCCCATCAGCACGTGGTGGTGACCGGCCGCGGTGCGCCGCCGGCGCTGGTCGAGGCCGCCGACACCGTGACCGACATGAGTCTGGTCAAGCACGCCTTCCAGGCCGGCGTCCGCGCCCAGCAGGGTATCGAATGGTAGGCGAGACGCGGCATTGCCCGGCGCTGCTGATCGCCGCCCCGGCCTCCGGTCAGGGCAAGACCAGCGTCACCGCCGCCCTGGCCCGGCTGCACGCCCGTCAGGGGCGGCGGGTAAGGGTGTTCAAGTGCGGCCCGGACTTTCTCGATCCGATGATCCTGGCCCGCGCCAGCGGCGCGCCGGTCTACCAGCTCGATCTGTGGATGATCGGCGAGGCCGAGAGCCGGCGCCTGCTGTGGGAAGCGGCGGGGGAGGCGGATCTCATCCTCATCGAGGGCGTCATGGGGCTGTTCGACGGCCAGCCCTCGGCCGCCGACCTGGCCGAGCGCTTTGGCGTACCGGTGCTGGGCGTGATCGACGCCGCCGGCCTGGCGCAGACCTTTGGCGCCCTGGCCTATGGCCTCGCCCATTACCGGCCGAGTCTGCCCTTCGCCGGGGTGCTGGCCAATCGCAGCGGCAGTCCGCGGCAGACCCAACTGATCCGCGGCAGCCTGCCGGCGGGCATGACCTTCTTTGGCAGCCTGCCGCGCGATGCCGGCATCGAATTGCCGAGTCGTCACCTGGGGCTGATCCAGGCCGACGAGGTCACCGACCTGGATCGCCGTCTGGACATGGCGGCCGATGCCCTGGGCGCCAGTTCCGACATCGAATTGCCGCCGCCCGTGGCCTTCGCCGCGCCGGAGCCGACCGCGGTCGAGCCACTGCTAGCCGGAGTGCGGATTGGCGTGGCCCGGGATGCGGCGCTAGCCTTCATCTACCAGGCCAACCTGGATCTCTTGCGCGCCCTGGGCGCCGAGCTGCAGTTCTTTTCCGTGCTGGCCGACACGACGCTGCCGGCGGTGGACAGCCTTTATCTGCCGGGCGGCTACCCCGAACTGCACCTGCAGACGCTGTCCAACAACCTGGGCATGCGCGCGGCCATCCGCGCCCACCACGCAGCGGGCAAGCCGATCCTCGCCGAGTGCGGCGGCATGCTCTATCTGCTCGACGAACTGACCGACAAGGCCGGCGAATCCGCCAGCCTGCTCGGACTGCTGCCGGGCAGCGCGCGGATGCAGGCGCGACTCACCGCCTTGGCCCTGCAGTCGGTGGATTTCGCGCAGGGCACCCTGCGCGGCCACACCTATCACCACTCCGCCCTGGAGTCACCCGAGACGCCCTGGGCGCGCGGGCTGTGCCCCAACGGCAAGGCGGTGGCCGAGGCGGTCTACCGAGACGGTCGCCTCACCGCCAGCTATATTCACTTCTACATGCCGTCGGCACCCGCCGCGGCCGCCGCGATGCTCAAGCCGTGACCACGACCCCCTATACCCCCGCCGAACAAGCCGCCGTCTACCGAGCCATCGCCGAGCGCCGCGACATGCGCCATTTCTGCGGTGGCGAGGTGCCTCCCGAACAACTGGCCCGTCTGCTGGGCGCTGCGCACCAGGCGCCCAGCGTCGGGCTGATGCAGCCCTGGCGCTTCCTGCGCATCAGCGATCCGGCCCTGCGCCAGCGCCTGCACGAACTGGTGGAAGAAGAGCGCTGCGCCACCGCCGAGGCCCTTGGCGAGCGCAGCGACGACTTCATGAAGCTCAAGGTGCAGGGCATCCTCGACTGCGCCGAGGTGCTGGTGGCGGCGCTCATGGACGGCCGCGAAGCCCACGTCTTCGGCCGCCGTACCCTGCCGGAGATGGACCTCGCCTCGCTGTCCTGCGCCATCCAGAATCTCTGGCTGGCCGCCCGCTGCGAAGGCCTGGGCATGGGCTGGGTGTCGCTGTTCGAGCCGGAAGCCGTGCGCAGCCTGCTGGAGATGCCGGAAGGCGCCCAGCCGGCGGCTATCCTCTGCCTGGGGCCGGTGGAAGCCTTCTACCCGCGGCCCATGCTGGAAGAGGAGGGCTGGCGCCAGGGGCGGCCACTGGAGGAGCTGGTCTTCGAGAACCGCTGGGGCCAGAAGCCATGATGCTGGCCTTCGCGGTCGTCGGCGGCATGCTGCTCGACCTGCTGCTCGGCGAACCCCGCCGCGCCCATCCCCTGGTCCTGTTCGGGCGCCTGGCCGATAGCCTGGAGGCCCGCTTCAATCCCGGCGGGCGCGGCTGGCGCAGCCATGGCGTGATGGCCTGGAGCCTGGCCGTGCTGCCCTGGGTGCTGATCACCGCCTTGCTCTGCCAGATCGGCTGGCTGGCCTGGATCATCCAGCCCCTGGCGCTGTATCTGGCCGTGGGACTGCGCAGCCTGGGCGAGCACGCCGAGCCGGTGGCGCGCGCCCTGCAACGCAACAACCTGCCCGAGGCGCGGCGTCGGGTCGGCTATCTGGTCAGTCGCGAAACCAGCGAGCTGGACGAGACCGCCGTGGCCCGCGCCGCCACCGAATCGGTGCTGGAGAATGGCAGCGATGCGGTCTTCGCCGCGCTGTTCTGGTTCGCCCTGCTCGGCGCACCCGGCGTGGTGCTCTATCGCCTGGCCAATACCCTGGACGCCATGTGGGGCTATCGCACGCCGCGCCTGGAGCGTTTCGGCTGGGCCGCGGCGCGGCTGGACGATGTCCTCAACTATATCCCTGCGCGCCTGGTGGCCCTGACCTATGCCGGCCTCGGCCGTTTCTGGAGCGCCATCGAAAGCTGGCGGACCCAGGCGCCGCTGTGGGACAGCCCCAACGCCGGCCCGGTGATGGCGGCCGGTGCCGGTGCCCTGGGCGTGAGCCTGGGCGGTCCGGCCCGCTACCACGGCGAGTGGCACGAGCGCCCGGTGCTGGGCCGTGGTCCGGCGCCGACCTTCCTGGCCATCACCCGCGCCCTGAAACTGGTCCGCCGTGGCGCCTGGTTGTGGACCGCACTGATCGCCCTGGGAGGACTGCTGCTTGCTTGAGCACGGCGGTCGCCTGAGGCGCGCGGCGCGCACCTACGACATTCCCCTGGGCGACTGGCTGGACCTGTCCACCGGCCTGGCTCCCTGGCCCTGGCCGCTGCCGGAGATTCCCGCTAACGCCTGGGCACGGCTGCCCGAGCCCGACGACGGCCTGGTGGAAGCCGCCTGCGCCTGCTACCGGGCCAGCGCGGCACTGCCGGTGGCCGGCTCCCAGGCCGCCATCCAGGCGCTGCCGACCCTGCGTCCAGCCGCGCGGGTCGCGGTGCTGGCGCCCTGTTATGCCGAGCATGCCCTGGCCTGGCGTCGCGCCGGGCACGAGGTGCTGGAATGGGACGAGACAGGCATCGCGGCCCATCTCGACCAGCTGGACGTGGTGGTGGTGGTCAATCCCAACAACCCCACCGGCGAGCGCCTGTCGCCCGCCCGGCTGCTGGACTGGCACGCCCGGCTCGAACGCCGGGGTGGCTGGCTGGTGGTGGACGAGGCCTTCATGGATGCCACCCCGGCAGCGAGTCTTGCGCCCTTCAGCGATCTGCCCGGACTGATCGTGCTGCGCTCCTTTGGCAAGTTCTTCGGACTGGCCGGGATGCGCCTGGGCTTCGTGCTGGCGGCGCCGAGCCTGCTGGCGCGCCTGGACGAGCAGCTGGGTCCCTGGACGGTGAACGGCCCCAGTCGTTATCTCGCCCGGCAGCTGCTGGCCGATCAGTCGGGCCAGCAGCGTCAGCGCGAGGCGTTGCTCGAGGCCAGCGAGCGGCTGGCCGCGGTGCTCGCTAGCCATGATCTGCTGCCCAGCGGCGGCTGTGCCCTGTTTCAATTGCTGCAGCGCCCGGATGTTGCGGATCTGCACGAACACCTGGCCCGCCAGGCCATCCTGACCCGTCTGTTTCCCGCGCTTGGCGCTCTGAGATTCGGTCTGCCCGGCGACGAGGCCGGCTGGCAGCGCCTGGACCAGGGCCTCGCCAGCTACCGGAGTCCCCTATGAGTACGCTGATGGTGCAGGGCACCACCTCCGACGCCGGCAAGAGCACCCTGGTGGCCGCGCTGTGCCGCTGGCTCTATCGCCAGGGCGTGGCCGTGGCGCCCTTCAAACCGCAGAACATGGCGCTCAACAGCGCCGTGACCGCCGATGGCGGCGAGATCGGCCGCGCCCAGGCGGTCCAGGCCCAGGCCTGTGGCCTGGCGCCCCATACCGACATGAATCCGGTGCTGCTCAAGCCCAATACCGATGTCGGCGCCCAGGTGATCATCCATGGTCGCGCCGTCACCAGCATGGATGCCAAGGCCTATCACGCCTACAAGCCGGTGGCGCGGGAAGCGGTGCTGGCCTCCCATGCGCGATTGGCCGAGCGCTATCAGGTAGTGCTGGTTGAAGGCGCCGGTTCGCCGGCCGAGATCAACCTGCGCCAGGGCGACATCGCCAACATGGGCTTCGCCGAGGCGGTGGACTGCCCGGTGCTGCTGGTGGCGGACATCGACCGCGGCGGCGTCTTCGCCCATCTGGTCGGCACCCTGGACCTGCTCGAACCCAGCGAACAGGCGCGCGTCGCCGGCTTCATCATCAATCGCTTCCGCGGCGACCTGGCCCTGCTGCAACCCGGGCTGGACTGGCTCGAAGCCCGTACCGGCAAGCCGGTGCTCGGCGTGCTGCCCTATCTGCACGACCTGCACCTGGAAGCCGAGGATCGCCTGGCCACCGGCCAGGTCGCCAAGCAGGGACCGCGCCTGCGGGTGGCGGTGCCGGTGATGCCGCGGCTGAGCAACCACACCGATTTCGATCCCCTGCGCCTGCATCCCCAGGTGGAATTGCTGTTCGTCCGCCAGGGCGAGGAATTGCCCGCCGCCGACCTGATCATCCTCGGCGGCTCCAAGAGCGTGCGCAGCGACCTGGCCTTCCTGCGCGCCCAGGGCTGGGACACGACCATCGCCCGTCACCTGAGATACGGGGGACGGGTACTGGGCATCTGCGGCGGCTTCCAGATGCTTGGCGAGCGGATCGCCGATCCCCTCGGACTGGAAGGCGCGCCGGGTGACAGCGCCGGTCTGGGCCTGTTGGCCATGACCACCGAACTGGCGGCGGAAAAGCAGCTGCGCAACGTGGAGGGCTGGCTGAACGACGGCGATGCCGAGGTGGCCGGCTACGAGATCCATGCCGGCGTCAGCCAGGGCCCGGCCCTGGAGCGCCCGGTATTGCGCTTCGCCGATGGCCGTGTCGACGGCAGCCTCAGCGCCGACGGCCAGGTGCTGGGTACCTACCTGCACGGCCTGTTCGAGTCGCCAGCCGCCAGCGTCGCCCTGCTGCGCTGGGCCGGCCTGGCCGAGCCGCGGCAGCTGGACTACCACGCCCTGCGCGAACGGGATCTGGAGCGCCTGGCCGATCTGGTCGAACACCACCTGGACACCGGGCGCCTGCGCGCCCTCTGCGAGCTCTAGATGCGTGAATTCATCCTCGGTGGCGCGCGCTCCGGCAAGAGCGCCCTGGCCGAGCGCCTGGCCGCCGAGTCCGGCCTTGCCGTCACCTATATCGCCACTGCCGGTGGCAGCGATGCCGAGCTGGCGCGGCGCATCGAGCGCCATGCCGCCCGCCGGCCGGCGCACTGGGCGCTGGTGGAAGAACCCCTGGCGCTGGCCGAACGCCTGGCGGCCCTGGCGGCGCCGGAGCGCTGCCTGCTGGTGGACTGCCTGACCCTCTGGCTGACCAATCTGCTCCTGCTCGACGATCCCCAGCGCCTCGATCGTGCCTGCGCGGAGCTGCTCGAGCTCCTGCCGCAGTTGCCCGGTCACCTCATCTTCGTCAGCAACGAGACCGGCCTGGGCGTCGTCCCGCTGGGCGAGCTGACCCGCCGTTATGTCGATGCCGCCGGCGAATTGCACCAGGCCCTGGCCGCGCGCTGCGAGCGCGTGGTGCTGACCGTCGCCGGTCTCCCCCTGACCCTCAAAGGAACCCCGCTATGAGCATGCCCTGGTGGCAAGGACCCTGCCGCCAACCCGATACCGCTGCGGCCGAAGCCGCACGCCAGCGGCAGACGGTATTGACCAAGCCGAGCGGTTCGCTCGGTGATCTGGAAGTGCTGGCCATCCAGCTGGCGGCCCTGCAGGGCACGCCGCGGCCGCTGCTGCAGCGCACCGCCATCGCGGTCTTCGCCGGTGATCACGGGGTGGTGGAAGAGGGCGTCTCGGCCTATCCGCAGTCCGTGACCGCCGAGATGGTGCGCAACTTTGTCTGCGGCGGGGCAGCCATTAGCGTGCTCGCCCGGCAACTGGACGCTGCTCTGGAAGTCATCAACTTGGGCACCGTCACGCCGCTGGAAGCGCTGCCCGGCGTCATCGACCTGCCCCTGGGGCGCGGTACCGCCAACTTCACCCTGACCCCGGCCATGACCCATGACCAGTGCCAGGCGGCGCTGCTGGCCGGTCGCGACGCCGTCCTGCGCGCCTGTGCCGGCGGCGCCGACCTTTTTATCGGTGGCGAGATGGGCATCGGCAACACCACCGCCGCCAGCGCCATTGCCAGCGTGCTGCTGGATACCTCGCCGCTGGCCCTGGCCGGCCCCGGGACCGGGCTGGACGCCGATGGCGTGGCGCGCAAGGTGGCGGTCATCCAGCGCGCCCTGTTGCGCCATGGCGACGCCCTGGAGGATCCCTACGAACTGCTGCGCCGCCTGGGCGGCTTCGAGCTGGCCGCCCTGACCGGTGCCTATATGGCCTGCGCCCAGCAGGGCCTGCCGACCCTGGTCGACGGCTTCATCTGCTCGGTAGCAGCCCTCTGCGCCCAGCACCTGCAACCCGATACTCGCGACTGGCTGCTGTTCGCCCACTGTGGCGCCGAGCCCGGCCACGCCGCGGTGCTGCTGGCGCTGGGCGGCGAACCCCTGCTGGATCTCGGCCTGCGCCTGGGCGAAGGCAGCGGCGCGGCCCTGGCCGTGCCGCTGCTGCAGCTGTCCTGCCGCCTGCACAGCGAGATGGCGACCTTCGCCGAAGCCAGCGTCTCCAGTCGCGCCCATGACTGACTGCTGGCTGCTGCGCCATGGCGTCACCGAAGGCCCCGAAGGCTTTCGCGGACGCCTCGATCCGCCGCTGGCGGAACACGGCTGGGCGCAGTTGCGCGCCGCCGTCGCCCCGCAGCCGCCTTTCGAGCTGATCCTGACGTCGCCGCAGCAGCGTTGCGCGCGCTTCGCCGAGTGGCTGGCGGCGGAGCAGGGCGCCGAGCTGGCGGTGGAAGCCGATCTGCGCGAACTGGATTTCGGCGCCTGGGAAGGCCGTACCGCCGCCGAACTCATGCAGGACCAGGCAGAGGCCCTGGGCCGCTTCTGGGCCGATCCCTATGCCTACACCCCGCCCGGGGGCGAACCCGTGGCGGCTTTCGCCACGCGGGTCCTGGGCGCCGTGGCCCGCTGGCGGCCACGGCTGCAGGGCCGGCGCAGTCTGATCGTCACCCACGGCGGCGTCATCCGCCTGCTGCTGGCCCGCCAGCGGGGGCTGCCACCCAAGGACCTGCTGCAGGTCGAGGCGCCCTACGCGACCCTGCAGCCGCTGACGCTGGAGGAGGGCTGATGCCGCTGCCGCTGCTGATCGCCGTGCAGTTTCTGACCCGTCTGCCGGTGCGCCTGCCCGGCATGCCGCCCGCTGCGGCCGTCGGCCGCTCGGTGCTCTGGTATCCGGCGGTCGGCCTGCTGCTGGGTGCGCTGCTCAGTCTGATCGCCTGGCTGGGGGCGTCGGGCGGCGTCTTGCTGCAGGCGGCCCTGGTGCTGGCCGGCTGGGTGATCCTCACCGGCGGGCTGCATCTGGACGGCCTGGCCGACACGGCGGATGCCTGGATCGGCGGCTACGGTGACCGCGAGCGGACCCTGGCCATCATGAAGGATCCGGCCTGCGGCCCCATGGGCGTGCTGGCGCTGCTGCTGACCCTGCTGCTCAAGTGGAGCGCCCTGGTGGTGCTTCTGCCCCACGCGCCGGCCGCGCTGTGGCTGGCGCCGCTGGCCGGTCGCCTAACATTGCCCTGGCTGTTGCTGACCACCGCCTATGTGCGCCCTGGCGGTCTGGGCGAGCTGCTCAGTCGTCACCTGCCGCGGAAGGTCCTGGTCCGGGTGCTGTTGCTGGGGGCTCTGGGCATGGTCCTGCTACCCCAGGGCCTGACCGCGCTGCTGGTGACCGCCGGGATCGCGCTGCTGGTGCGTCGCGCCCTGCGCCGGCGGCTTGGCGGTACTACGGGCGATACCGCGGGCGCCCTGCTGGAGATCGTCGAAGCCGGGGTGCTGGTCGCGCTGGCCCTGACGCTGGGCTGAAAAATCGGCCCAAGCGTGAGATACCCGGGATTTTGCGATCTCCGTCCTTGAACGACCCCGGTTAACGGGTTAATAAGGCGCTTGGTTGCGCGCCCAGCGAAGCCACCTCGGCACGTGCGGATCCAGAGGGAGTCGTCGTCAGCTGGACAAGGAGCCCCAATGACCGATGCGCCTCACAGCGTCGCCTCGCCCCGGGAAGTCGCCCCCGCGTCGCGGCTCCGCCTCAAGCCTCGCAGCCTGTTCGCCAAGTTCTTTCTGGCGTTCATCCTGGTGGACGCCCTGGGTACCCTGCTGTTCACCCTGCACAGCTATCGCCAGGCGCGCGACGCCAGCAGCCAGAGCATCGACTATCGCCTGATGAGCGCGGCCCTGGCGCTGCCGGAGATCCTCGGCGAAGACTATCTCGCCCAGTTGCAGGACCCGGCCAAGGCGGACCCGGAGCGCTACCAGCGAACCCTGATCACCCTGGATCGCTATGCCCGCAAGGCCGGACTGGCCTCGCTCTATGCCTTCGTCAAGGAAGGGTCAGACTTTCGCTTCATCATGGATTCGGCCAACGAGGAGGAAATCCGCGTCGGCTACTTTGGCGACTATCGCCAGCTCTACGATCAGGCCCCCCCGGAACTCGGTGCGGTGTTTGCCGATCATCAACCGCGTTTCGCGGAGTATCAGGATAACTTTGGCAGTTTCCGTTCCCTGTTCCTGGCCATTCCAGGACAGGACGGGCAAGCAGTCGTCATAGGGGCAGACATGTTCATGGAAGGAATAGCAGCGGCGGAGCAGTCGGCTCTGCTGGATTCGCTGCTCATAGGGGCGATCATCTTCGCGATGGGCGCCCTGGTCAGCCGGATATTGGCTGGCGCGCTCAATCGCTATCTGGCCCGTCTCGGGCAGGCCACCGAACGCATCGCCGACGGTGACTATCAACTGGGTCTCAAGGAAGGCCGCGATCCGGTCGGCCGGCTGGGCCGCGCCATGAACCAGATGGGCGCCGCCCTGGCCGCTCGCGAGCGGCGCATCAGCCAGCTGGCCTTTCGCGACATGCTCACCCGCCTGCCCAATCAGGTGCGGCTGGTGCTGGAAATCCGCCAGCGCATCGAGCGCGCCGCGGCCGGACGCTTCGCCGTGCTGCTGCTGGACGTGGCCAACTTCCGCAACATCAACGAATTGCTCGGCCAGGAAGGCGGCGACAAGATCCTGCGCCACCTGGCCCGCCGGTTGAGGGTCGCGGCGCCGGAAGAGAATGGCGTGGCGCGGATCGGCGCCGACACCTTCGTCCTCTTGCTGCCCTGGTTCGACGACGCCTCGGCGGAGGCGGCGCTGCTGTCGCTGCGCAACCTGGTGGAGAAACCCTTCGTCAGCGGCAACCAGCGGGTGTCCCTGCGCATCACCTTCGGCATCGCCTGCTACCCCGAGCATGGCGGCAGCGCCGAAGCCCTGCTGGCCAACGCCGAGACCGCGCTGCAGGACGCGCGCCGGCGTCAGCTGCCCTTCGCCTTCCATGACCCGGACCAGGAACGTCAGCGGCAGCTCGGCATCGCCATGCTCGACGCCCTGGACCTGGCCGTGGACCACGATCAGCTGCGGCTCTATCTGCAACCCAAGATCGCGCTGCCCGACGGCCGCGTCGAGGGCGCCGAGGTGCTGATCCGCTGGCAGCATCCGGAACTGGGCCTGCTCAAGCCGGACGCCTTCGTCGGCATCGCCGAACAGAGTCGCAAGATCTGCGACATCACCCTCTGGGTGCTGGAGCGCTGCATGCGCCTGCAACGGGAGCGGCAGCTGGGCGCCCTCAAGCTCAACGTCAATCTGTCGCTGCTGGACCTCGAGCACCCGGCCTTCATCGCCCGCATCGGCCGGCTGCTGGACGAGACCGGCGCCATGGCCGCCGGCTTCTGCCTGGAAATCACCGAATCCCGCGCCATGAGCAATCCGGTGCAGGTGCTCGACTGCCTGCGCCAGCTCAAGGCCATGGGTTTCGAATTGTCGCTGGACGACTTCGGCGCCGGGCATTCCTCGCTGGCCTGCCTGAGCAGCTTTCCCATCGACGAGCTGAAGATCGACCGCCAGTTCATCGAGCACTGCCAGCTGCCCGGGGACCAGGAGGTGATCAGGCTGCTGGTCCAGCTGGGCCAGTTGCGCGGGTTGCGGGTGGTGGCCGAAGGCGTGGAAACCCGCCAGGCCCTGGAGGTGCTCACCGATCTGGGCTGCGACCAGATCCAGGGCCAACTGGTGGCCGGCGCCCTGTCGCTGGACGACTTCCAGCGCTGGTACGCCGAGCAGGAACAGGGCCTCTGGGCGCTCAGGGCGTAGGCGAGGGCGCAGGCCCTGCCATTCCCGGTGCAGCGAGCAGTGGCGGCAGCCGCTCGATCAAGGTGTCCAGCACCAGGCGTACCCGAACGGGCAACTGTCGCGTGTCGGCCCAGACCGCCTGCAGGGCGATGGGGCGGGCGCGTTCGGCAAAGCTCAGCGCCACCAGCTGACCCTCGCGCAAGGCCGGGGCCACCAGCCAGTTCGGCAGGCGCGTGACGCCGAGGCCGCGGCAGGTCGCCAGCAGCATGGCGTCCAGATCGTCCAGCAGGATCCGGGCGGGCGGTCGCACCTCCAGCATCCGGCCCGCCGGATCCTCGAACACCCAGCCCGCGCCCTCGACACCGCGACTGTAGAGCACGGCCGGCTGCCGGGCGAGTTCATCCAGGGTGCGCGGCGTTCCATGGCGGGCCAGCCACGCGGGAGCCGCACAGACCACCATGAGATCCTCGCCCAGCCACCGGCTGCGCAGGCCGGGTGTATCGTCCAGCGGACCGCTGCGGATCGCCAGGTCGATGCCTTCTTCCAGCAGGTCCACCTTGCGATCGTTGAAGGACAACTCGAAGTGCAGATCCGGCCAGCGCTCAGCCAGCTCGAACAGGATGGGCGCCAGGCAGCGGCGACCGAGCAGGACCGGCATGCTCAGGCGCAGTCGGCCGCGTGGGGTAGGGCGCCCAGGGGCGAGGTCGTCCTCGGCGCCCTCCAGCTCCGCCAGAATGCGCAGGCAGCGCTGGTAGAACAGCTCGCCTTCCAGGGTGAGTTTCTGGCTGCGCGTGGTGCGCTGGAACAGCGGGACGCCCAATTGCTCTTCCAGGCGGGCGACCGCCTTGCCAACGGCCGAGCGCGACAGGTGCAGCCGTTGAGCCGCGCTGCTGAAGTTGCCGGACTTCACGGCCTGGACAAAGGCCGCAATGCTGCCCAGGGAATCTGCTCTGATCATCTCGATTGTCGCGCCTGACTATGCAATGTGGAGAATTTATCGCGCAACTGGAGTGGCTGGCTATTCAATAAGCTGGGGGACATCATTCATTGAGGACCTCCCATGCTTCCGTTCACCACCTGGCAATGGCAACTGCACGACTACGGCTCATCCAATCTGCGGCTGGCCCAAGCGCCCCTCTCTCGACCTGGCCCCCATCGGGTCGTGGTGCGGGTAGGGGCGGTGTCCCTCAATTACCGCGACCGCCTGATTCTGGAGAACGGCATGGGCAGCCCGCTGCGGTTTCCCCTGGTGCCGGGATCGGATCTGGCCGGCCAGGTCGTGGCCGTGGGTGAAGGGGTGAGCCGGGTCGGCGTCGGCCAACGGGTGATCAACACCTTCTGGCGTGACTGGCTCGATCAGCCCGTGCCCTATCAGTCAGCCGACGCGGCATTCGGCAGCGCCGATCTGCCTGGGGTACTCAGCCAGCATGTCGAGGTGCACGAGGACAATCTCGTCGCCGCGCCGCAGACCCTGGACGACGGTGCTGCCAGTACCCTGGTGTGCGCCGGCCTGACGGCCTGGCACAGCCTGGTCGAGGTAGGTCGGCTACAGGCCGGCCAGTGGGTGCTGGTACAGGGCAGCGGGGGCGTCTCGCTGTTCGCCGCGCAGCTGGCGCTCAGCCTGGGCGCCCAGGTGATCCTCACCAGTGCCAGTGCCGACAAGCGTGAGCGGGCGCGGGCCCTAGGCATTCAGCAGGTGATAGATCGCACCCAGCCGGATTGGGCCGAGCAGGCGTGGCAGGCGACGGGCGGACGGGGCGTGGACATCGCCGTGGAGGTGGCGGGTGGCGACCTGGGACGGACCTTGGAGGCCCTGGCGCCAGGCGGCGTGATCACCGTGGTTGGGGTCTTGGAAGGATTCAAGTTGCAGATTCCCTGCGCCACGCTGTTCGCGAAACGGGCGCGCATACAGGGCATCGCTGTCGGCAGTCGTAGGACGCTGGAAGATCTGGTGCGCTGGATCGACCAAGCAGGCATCACGCCGACGCTGGCGGCCGAGTACGCGCTGGCCGAGTTGCCGGCAGCGCTGGCCCATCTGGAGCAGGGCGCCTTTGGCAAGGTGGTGGTGCGGATGGATTGAGGGCCCAGACAGCAAGAAGCCGCCTGGCGGCGGCTTCGCTAGCGGACCCTGATGCTTAGAAGCGGTAGGTCAGCTGGGCACCCAGACCGTGGGCGCTGTTGTCGTACTTGGCGCTGTAGCCAGCCTTGGTGGAGGTGGCGGGGCGATTGATCGACACGTCGTCTTCCCAGAGGTAGGCATAGGCGACGTCGATGGTCATGTCCTTGGTCGGCGACCAGCCGGCGCCCACCGAGAAGGTCTTGCGATCGCCCACCGGGATGCGCACGTTGCGGTTGCCGTTGTCGGCCGGCGAGGGGTCGATGGCCATGCCCGCGCGCAGCACCCACTGGGGATTCAGCTGATAGGCCGCGCCAACGGCGTAGGACCAGGTGTCCTTCCAGTTGAGCTCTTCCGTCACGGTCGCCAGGGGCGAACCCAGCACCGGCAGGGTGGGGGTGCCCTCGTTCTCCACGTCGATCGACTTGAGGCGACTCCAGCGGGTCCAGGTGGCACCGGCGTACATCGTCCAGTCGTTGTTCAGTCGGTAGGTGAAGGAGGCGTCGCTGCTTTCCGGCAGGGTGATGTTGAGGCTGGCGTCATACTTGCCGTTGAGCCGGCTGACCAGGGCGTTGGTGATCGGGCTGGCCTGGCTGTTGGCGCCGGTGACCTCGGTGTTGCCCTTGAGCTTGTAGGTGACCTTGGAGTGGTAGGTCAGGCCGAAGGTCAGGTCATCGGTCAGGTCCGCGAGCAGGCCGACGTTGAAGCCGTAGGCGGTGTCGTCGCCGTCGATCTTGACCTGGCCATCCTGGGTGCTGCCGAAGTTGACGTTGCTGTTGAGCTTGCCTTCGATGCGGTTGATGGTCGGACCGAAGCCGATGGAGACCTTGTCGGTGATCTTGTAGCTGACGGTGGGCTGGATGGTGATGACTTCCACCTTGCTCGCCTGACCCTGGTAGCGACCCTGGAAGGCGTGCTCGTAGTTGCTGATCAGCGCATAGGGGACATACACACCCAGGCCGAAGTGCAGGCGGTCATCCACCGGGGTCACGAAGTAGCCGAAGGGCACCACCGAGTTGGGCACCATGTCGCCGTCGTTGCTGCCCTGAACGGCCTGGCCGTTGGCATAGCGGCCGCTGGCATCCTTGATGTCGATCTTGGCATGGATGTAGGCACCGCCCAGGGACACCTCGCGACCCAGGCGCGACATGCCGGCCGGGTTGCCATAGATGGTGGAGGCGTCCTGCGCGGAGGAAGAGCGTCCGGCGAAGGAAGTACCCATCCCGCTGACACTTTGTTCGTTGATAGCCAGACCGTTCGCCAGGGCATAGCCGGAAGCGCTCGAAACGGCCAATGCAAGTAGGGTCAGTTTTATTGTTTTCATGCTCTTGCAGCTCCATTGAAAGGCGAGAAGCGCTTACCTCCGCGGATTCCCAAGTCCGAGTGAGTACCTGCGCACACTCAGCTTTTAGCAGGCCCTGCTTGCGAATACAAAAAAAACTATTCGGTCACGTTTGGTTCGGGGCGGTCAGCCGGCGTTCATCCGACGAACCCGCCTGGAAAGGCGCTGAATGCCATGCGTTCCGGTACCGGAAAGGCGGGTCGAGCGGCACCGAAGATCGTGCCAGGGTGGCTTATACTGTCGGCTCATCTGTTCGGAGTGCGCCCTTGACTTCTGCCCCTCACTGGATCCGCGACGACGCGGCGCTGGCCGCCCTCTGCGCGCGCTGCCAGACCTTGCCCTTCATCGCCCTCGACACCGAATTCATGCGGGTCGACACCTTCTATCCCAAGGCCGGCCTGATCCAGATCGGCGACGGCGAACAGGCCTACCTGGTCGATCCCCTGTGCATCGGCGACTGGACACCCTTCGCCGCGCTGCTGGAGGACCCGGCCGTGGTCAAGGTGCTGCACGCCTGCAGCGAAGACCTGGAAGTGTTGCTGCGCCTGACCGGCAGCCTGCCCCAGCCGCTGTACGACACCCAACTGGCGGCGGCCTATCTGGGCCTGGCGCATTCCATGGGGTATTCGCGGCTGGTCGCCGAAGTGCTCAAGATCGACATACCCAAGGACGAGACCCGCTCCGACTGGCTGCAACGCCCCCTGACGCCCCTGCAGGAGCGTTATGCGGCGGCCGACGTGACCTATCTGGTCGACGTCTACCTCTATCTCGATGCGCGGCTGGATGACCAGCGGCGGGCCTGGTTGCTGGAGGATGGCGCCGAGCTGGTGGCCAATCTGCGCCGCGTCAGCGATCCCTGGGAAGCCTATCGCGATGTCAAGCTGGCCTGGCGCCTGTCGCGTCAGCAACTGGCGGTGCTGCGGGTGCTCTGCCACTGGCGCGAGGTCCAGGCCCGCGAGCGCGACCAGCCGCGCAACCATGTCCTGCGTGAACGCTCGCTGTGGCCGCTGGCGCGTTTCCAGCCCACCGACAAGCAGGCCCTGGCGCGCATCGACGACATGCACCCGCGTACCGTGCGCCAGGATGGCGATACCCTGCTGGCGCTGATCGCCGAAGGCGTGGCCACCCCGGCCGAGCAATGGCCGGCGCTGCAGTCCGAGCCCTTGCCCCACGAGGCCTCGCCGTTGCTCAAGGCCTTGCGCGCCATCGGCGAACGGGACGCCGAGGCTCTGGGCATGGCGCCGGAACTGATGCTGCGCAAGAAAGTGCTCGAAGCCCTGCTGCGCACCGGCTGGCCCGATGGCGACTATCAGTTGCCCGACAACCTGCGGGGCTGGCGTCGCGAGCGCTTCGGCCAGGCCCTTCTCGATCACCTGCAGGCGCAGCGCACCCCGCCGGCGCCCCTGGAAGACACCCCATGAAATTGCTGTGCTCCATCTACCGAAGCCCGCGCAAGCCGGAAATGTACCTGTACGTCGACAAGCTCAAGGGCCTGACACCTGTCCCCGAGGGCCTGCTCACGGCCTTCGGCCCGCCGGCACTGGCCTTCGAATTCGTGCTGACCCCCGAGCGCAAGCTGGCACGAGAAGACGTCGCCAAGGTCCTCGAGAACATCGCCAAGCAGGGCTACCACCTGCAGATGCCGCCGCCGGAGCTGGAGCGCGACGACTATATCGAGCACCTGCCCGAAGAACTGCTGCGTCTCAACGATCCGCTATGACCGCCGTCCTGCTGCTGGAAGACGCGCCGGCCGGCTATGTCGATGCCTGGCGCCAGCTGGCGCCGGAGCTAGACCTGCAGGTGCCGGCGGACCCGGCTGCGGCCGTGCGTCTGGCGCAGCAACCGTGCTACTGGCTCGGCCAACCCGATCGCGCTGCGGCCCTGCTGCGCCAGGGCGTAAAGCCGCTCTGGCTGCAATCCACCTGGGCCGGCTATGCGCCGCTGCTGGCCGCGGAGCTGCCATGCGACTATCGCTTCAGCCGGGCGGTGGGTCTGTTCGGTCAGAGCATCGGCGAATACGTCCTGACCTATCTGTTGCAGCATGAGCGCCAGGTGGCGACGCGTCAGCTCAGTCAGCGGGAAGGACGCTGGGATACCCGGGCGCCAGGCACCCTCGCCGGACGGCGCCTGTTGCTGGTCGGGGCAGGGGACATAGGCCAGGACATCGCCCGCCTGCTCGCGCCGTTCGGCATGAGCCTCACCGGCGTCGCCCGCAGTGCGCGGATCCTGCCCGGCTTTGCGCGGGTGGTGCCGCTCTCAGAGCTGCACCAGGCGGCGCGGGAGGCCGATTTCGTGGTCAATCTGCTGCCGGACAGCGCCAGCACCCGCGATCTCTACGACGCGGCCTTCTTCGCCGCCGTGCCTGCCGGCGCCTTGTTCATCAATGCCGGACGCGGCACCAGCGTGGTGGACGCCGATCTGATCGCCGCGCTGGAAAGCGGCCACCTGGCTGGCGCAGTGCTGGACGTGTTCCGTCAGGAGCCGCTGCCGATCGAGCATCCCTTCTGGCAGACGCCCAATCTGCACCTCACCGCCCATGTCGCCGGACCCACGCCACCGGCGGCGGCCGTCCGGTTGTTCCTCGACAATCTCCAGCGCCTGCGACAGGGGCAGCCCCTGCGCGGCGCCGTCGAGCTCGCCGCTCAGCCGAAGGTATAGGGGCCGGCCACCGCCAGCTCCTCGACGGTCAGGCGCGGGCTGGGCAGCTCGCGCCCCTGCAGGGACTCCGGCAGGCTGGCCTTGTCGCCCAGCTTGCCAATGGCCACCGCCAGCTCGACCTTGAACGCCGCCGGCACCTTGAGTTCGCGCTGGATGCCTTCGCGGTCGATCCCGGCCATGCCGTGGGCGTGCCAGCCGGCATTGGTCGCCTGCAGCGCGAGGTAGGCCCAGGCCGCACCTGCATCGAAACTGTGGCTGGGGAAGGGGACCTCCTCACCGCTGCTGGCGCGCAGCAGGGTGGTCTTCGACAGGATGATCACCAGGGCCGAGGCGTGTTGCGCCCAGCCACGATTGAATTCGGCCAGCAGACTCAGGAACAGCTCCCAGTGGGCATCGCCGCGCCGTGCATAGAGAAAGCGCCAGGGCTGGGCATTGAAGGCGGAGGGCGCCCAGCGTGCGGCCTCGATGAAGCCGAGCAGCGTCTCCTCCTCGATGGCGACCGGTTCGAAGGCGCGCGGCGACCAGCGCTGCACGAATTGCGCGTCGACGGGGTATTGCGGGGTACGGCTGGTGCTGGTCATGGCTTCACCACGGAGGAAAGGGAATCCGGCACGGTAATCCGGCCGGGCGGAGTCGACAAGGGCGCGAACGGTGCTTGGCGCTCGCGGCGTGCGGCACTAGACTGCGCGCCCCCTCTCTTTGCCACGATCCCCGCCATGGCCGCCATCACCCAGCCGTTCTGGAAGCGCAAGACCCTCGACCAGCTCGATGCCCAGGAATGGGAGTCGCTGTGCGACGGCTGTGGCCTGTGCTGCCTGCAGAAACTCGAAGACGAGGACGACGGCGCCGTCTATTACACGCGCATCGCCTGCAAGCTGCTGGATCTCAAGACCTGCCAGTGCAGCCGCTACGCCGAGCGCACCCGCTTCGTCCCCGACTGCATCCAGCTCACTCCCGCCCAGGCCGACCAGTTCGCCTGGCTGCCGCCCACCTGCGGCTATCGCCTGGTGGCCGAAGGCAAGGACCTGCCGGAATGGCACCCGCTGATCTGCGACGACCCCGAGGCGGTGCACAAGGCCGGCATCTCCCAGTCCGGCCGCATGCTGAGCGAGACCCAGGTCGCCGAAGACGACTGGGAAGACTATCTGATCTTTCGCGCGGGCTGATCCCGGCCTCAGACCACCGCTGGGCTGTTCCGTAGCGGCGTCGTAAGACCCGCCGCCCGATGGCAGCGGACCTCCGCCAACCTGCCTGGCAACAGCGCCTGAGGGTGCTCGCAACCGGTACCCGCCTGGGGACAGCGATCCCGAAAGAAGCAGCCGCTCGGCAGCACCCGGTTGCCCGGCAACTCGGTACGCTGCGCGGCGGCATTGCCGGTGAGCGGCTGATCTAGGCGCGGCACCGCCTCCAGCAAGAGCCGGGTATAGGGATGACTCGGTTGTTCCAGCACCTCAGCCGCCGCCCCCAGCTCGACGATCTGCCCCAGGTACATCACCGCTACCCGGTCGGCCAGATGGCGTACCACCGAGACGTTGTGGGAGATCAGCACGAAGGTCAGGCCGCGTTCTCGTTGCAGCTGGGCCAGCAGGTTGAGGATCTGTGCCTGCACCGAGATGTCCAGTGCCGAGGTGGGTTCGTCGAGAATGATGATGTCCGGATCCGACGACAGCGCCCGGGCGATGGCGATGCGCTGGCGCTGACCGCCGGAGAACTGGTGCGGGTAGCGATCCAGGTATTCGGGACGGATACCGACCTGCAGCGCCAGGCGCTCGGCCAGGGCGCGCAATTCGGCAGAGGAGCTGCGACCCCGCACCACCAGCGGTTCGGTGATCAGCTTCCATACCGGCAGGCGCGGGTCCAGCGAGGACTGCGGGTCCTGGAAGACGATCTGGATGTTGCGTTCGCCACGGGCGGCGCCGGCGAGGGTGCCGCTCACCGGCGCCACCAGCCCCATCAGGACCTGGGCCAGGGTGCTCTTGCCGCAGCCGGATTCACCGAGCACGCCCAGCGTTTCGCCGGAAAAGAGCCGTAGGTCGATGCCGTTGAGGGCATGGGCCTGGCCCTTGGTGCGCCCGAGCCAGTCGCGGCCCACCGGATAGCGAACCTCGATGCCTTTGAGCTCCAGCAAGGGTACGGCGGGCGGAGAAAGGGTGTTCATGCCGGGGCGTCCTCTGCCTGCAGCCAGCAGGCGCTCAGGTGATCGGGGGTGTCCGTTGGCAGCAGCGCAGGGCGTGTCTCGCAGCGCTCATGGCGCCGGCTGCAACGCTCCTTAAAGCTGCAGCCACCAGGCAGCTGGGCCAGGTTGGGCACCTGTCCGGGGATGCTGGCCAGATCGCTGCCCGGCACCGCCTTTTCCGGAAGGCAGGCCAGCAGCCCCTGGGTATAGGGATGCCGGGGGGACTGCATGACCGCCGCGGTGGCTCCCTGTTCGACGATGCCGCCGGCGTACATCACATAGACGCGGTCGCAGAATTGCGAGACCAGCGCCATGTCATGGGTGATCAGCAGGATGGCGGTGCCCCGCGCCCGCGCCTTCTCGCGCAGCAGGAGCAGCACCTGGCGCTGCACCGTGACGTCCAGCGCGGTGGTCGGCTCATCGGCGATCAGCAGCTGCGGATCGCAGGAGAAGGCCAGGGCGATCATGATGCGCTGGCGCATGCCGCCGGACAGTTCGAAGGGATAGCGATCGAGGATCTGCTCGGGGTCGGCGATGTGCATGTCCTTGAGCAACTCGATCGCCCTGGCGCGGGCCTGGGCGGCATCCAGCGCGGTATGGCGACGGATCACGTCCAGCAGCTGGCGACCGATGCGTCGCGTCGGATTGAGCGCGGTCATCGGCTCCTGGAAGATCATTGCCGCCTCGCGGCCGCGAACTTCCATCAGCTGGCGCTCGCTCAAGGCGAGCATGTCGTGGCCCACCAGGTTGACGCTGCCGCCGGTGACCCGGTAGCTGCCTGAGGGCAACAGGCCAAGGGTGAGCATGGCGGTGACCGACTTGCCCGAGCCGGACTCGCCCACCACGCCGACGATCTCGCCGGGGGCCACACTCAGGCTGACGCCGTTGAGCGCCTTGGCGCTGCTGCGAAAGCCGGGAAATTCCAGATTCAACTGGTCGATGTGCAGAACGGGCTGGCCCATGTCATTTGCCCTTTTGGCGAGGATCGAGCAGATCGCGGATGCCATCGCCCAGCAGGTTGAAACCGATGGCGGTGACCAGGATCGCCAGGCCCGGGAAGGTCGAGTACCACCACTGATCGAGGATGAAATTGCGGCCGCTGGCAACCATCACGCCCCATTCCGCGGTGGGTGGCTGGGCGCCCAGGCCGATGAAGCCCAGCGCCGAGGCCATGAGGATGGCGTTGCCGATGTCCAGGCTGAATTGCACCAGCAGCGGCGGCAGGGCGTTGCGTGCCACGTGCCAGTGCACTAGGTGCCACTTGCCGGCGCCGAAGGTGCGTGCGGCCTGGACGTAGGCCAGCTGGCGGATGCTCAGGGTCTGGCCGCGCGCCAGGCGCACATAGAAGGGGATGCGCACCAGGGTGATGGCCAGCATGGCGTTGAACAGGCTCGGCCCGAGGGCGGCGGCCAGGGCCATGATCAGCACCAGCGAAGGCACCGAGAGGATGATGTCCATCAGGCGCATCATCAGGCGATCGAAGGCGCCGCCGACGATGCCCGACAGGCAGCCGAGCAGCCCGCCGATGGCGCAGGCGGCAAAGGCCACGAAGAGGCCGACGCCCACCGACTGGCGGCTGCCGTAGATCACCCGGCTGAGCAGGTCACGACCCACCTCGTCGGTGCCGAACCAGTGCAGGGCACTGGGTGGCTGCAGGCGGGCGGTGAGTTTCAGCGCGTTGGGCTGATAGGGCGCGAGCCAGGGCGCGGCGACCATGCACAGCAGCACCAGCAGGGTGATCGCCAGCCCCGTGAGCATCAGCGGATTGCGGCGGATGCGCCAGGCCAGCCAGGCGGTCTGCTCGCGCCAGCCGGGGCGCGAGGCGGTCAGGGTTGTCATGCTAGTTCACCTTGCCGATGCGGGGATCGACCAGCCGGTAGAGCAGGTCGATGAAGCGGTTGAGCAGGACGTAGATGAAAGACACCACGATGGCAAAGCCCATGACCGCCGGGAAATCCAGCGCCTGGATCGACTTGACCACATAGGCGCCCATGCCCGGCCAGGCGAATACGGTCTCGGTGAGCACCGCGCCATAGAGCAGGTCGCCCAGGGCTAGGCCGATTACCGTGATGGAGGGAATCAGGGCATTGGGCAGCGCGTGGCGCAGCACCACGGTGGTCTGCGACAGGCCATAGGCGCGGGCGGTACGGATATAGTCCTCGCCCAGCTGTTCGAGCATGGCGCCACGGATCTGCCGGGTGATGACGCCCAGGTTGACGAAGGCCAGGGTCACCGCCGGCAGCAGCAGGTGCCTGGCCGCGCTGACGAAGCCGGTGAGATCGCCCGCCAGCAGGGTGTCGATCAGATAGAAGCCAGTCACCGTGGGCGGTGGCGTCAGCCCCTGGTCCAGGCGCCCGCCGCCGGGCAGCCAGCCGAGGTGCCCATAGAACAGCACGATCAGCCCCAGGCCCAGCCAGAAGGCCGGGGTGGAGATGCCGGCCACCGCCAGGGTACGGCTGATGTGATCGATCCAGCGGTTGTTGTAGACCGCCGAGAGCACGCCCAGCGGCACGCCGGTCAGGATCGACAGCAGCAGCGCCGCCAGGGCCAGCTCCAGGGTGGCCGGAAAGAACAGCTGCAGGTCTTCCAGCACCGGCCGATGGGTGCGGATCGACTGGCCCAGATCGCCCTGCAGCAGGTCCCCCATGTAGCGGAAGTATTGCTGGTAGAGCGGCAGGTCCAGACCCAGCTGCTGACGGATACCGGCGACGATTTCGTCACTGGCACGCTCGCCGGCGATCAGCCGCGCCGGATCGCCCGGGATCAGGTGGGAGATGACGAAGGTGATCAGGGACACCCCGATCACCACGATGAGGATATCGGTCAGCTGCTTGCGCAGCAGATGGAAGAAGGCCATGGCATACCTCGCGAGGCGGGTGCCGGAACGCGCCGGCACCCGTCGCCCTTACTTGGACATCGCAGCGAAATCGAAGACCTGCTCGAGCATGGGGTTGAACACGTACCCCTTCACCGCGGCGCGCATCGGCACCGTGTAGGCCTTCTGGTAGAGGTAGGCGTAGGCGGCGTCGCCCACCACGATCTTCTGGGCTTCCTGGTACAGCGCCTTGCGCTGGGCCACGTCACTGACGCTGGCGGCGTCGCGCAGCAGCTGGTCCACCTTGGGATTGCTGTAGAAGGCGCGGTTGCCCGCCAGCCCCGCATTGGTGCTGTCGAACCAGAAGTTCATGAACATGTAGGGATCGGCGAAGTCCGGACTCCAGTTGCCGATGGCGACGTCGAAATCGCCCTTGCCCAGGCGTTCGCGGAAGGTGGCGTTGGCCAGCTTCTCCATCTTCAGGTTGACGCCGAGGGTGCTCAGGCCGGCTTGCAGGGTCAGGCCGATGGGCTCCCAGGCAGGGTCCTTGTCCGAGTAGAGGAATTGCAGCTCCCGCACCTTGGGCGCCTTGCCCAGGGCGGCCTGGGCCGCTTCCAAGTCCTGCCTGGGCATTGGCAGACTCGGGTCATGCCCCCACATGCCGTCCGGGATCGGGCCGTTCATGAGCTTGGCCTTGCCCATGGCGATGCCTTCGACGATGCCCTGGTAGTCGAGGGAATCGACCACCGCCTTGCGCGCATTCACATCGTTCATGGGCGCGCGCCTGTTGTTGAGGTAGAGGTAGGTCACCCGCAGCGAGGGGTAGGCGGTGGTGACGAAACCGGACTTCTGCGCCAGGGCCTTGACCTGGTCTTCGGGCAGGTCCTCGATGATGTCCAGATCGCCCTGTTCCAGTTGCAGGCGGCGTACCGAAGGCTCGGCGATGATGCGGATCACCACCTGCTTGAGCGTGGGTGCCTTGCCGGCGTAATGCGGGTTGGGCTCCAGGGTCAGCGACTGGCCCTTCTGCCAGGCCGCCAGGCGATAGGCGCCGGAGCCGGCGGTATGGCCGGCCAGCCAGGCGTCCACGTCCTTGCCGTGGGTGCTGGCCACCTTGGGGTTGATCACGCTGGCGCCGTCGTGGGCCAGGGCGAAGAGGAAGGGCGCGAAGGGCTTCTGCAGGGTGAATCTGATCGTCTGCGGATCCACCACGGTCACCGTCATGTCCGCCGGGAAGATGCTGGACGGGCCCTGCTTGAGCTTCATCAGGCGCTCGACCGAGAACTTGACCGCCTCGGCGGTGACCTCGCTGCCATCGTCGAATTTGTTGCCGGGCTTGAGGGTGAAGGTCCACACCAGGTTGTCGGGGGAGACGGCCCAGCCGCTGGCCAGGTCGCCCTCGACGTCGGTGCTGCCCTTGCCGTCTTCCACCTTGTAGCGCATCAGGCGCTGGTAGGCCGGATAGGTCACGGTCCAGTCGTTGTTGTCGAAGGTCACACCCGGGTCGACGGTCTGCAGATCCGCAGGCTTGCCGATGACCAGGGTGTCGGTCGCGGTGGCGGCACTGGCCGGTTGCCAGGCGCCGAGGCCCAGCAGGGAAACCAGGGCGAGCACGCGGGACGCCGATGAAACGCAGGTGCGCGAAGACGAGAACATGCCGGTACCTCGGATTGTTTGGGTTTATGGGTGTTTCGGCAGTGGGCAAGGTGGTCGAGCGAAGGGCTCGCGGCGCCGGATTCGAATGACCCGGTCACCGGCAGGATCAGTTCAGCAGGGCGGCGAGTTCCTCCGGGCTGAGATGGTGGTAGTCGATCAGCGCATAACGGCGGGCGTCGGGCAGTTCGAAGTGCCACCACTCGCTGGGGATGAAGGTGAAGCCGGCGCTCTGCATGATGCCCAGCAAGAGCAGGCGGTTGCGCTGGGCGGCGGCGGGCAGCGCCGGATTGAACAGGTGCGACAGCTCGCGCATGTCGTCGAAGCCGGTACCCATGTCCAGGGCTTCACCGGTCTCGTCGAGCAGGGTCACGTCCACGGCCACGCCGCGGCTGTGGTGCGAGCCCTGCGCCGGATCGCTCACGTACTGGGCATCGGGCAGCACCCGCCACAGCAGTTGCTGGGCATAGGGCGGGCGGTAGGCATCCAGCACCTGGAGGCGCAGACCGGCCTGTTGCGCCAGCGCGCTGGCGCGGTGCAGGCGGGCGGCAGCATCCCGGTGCAGCAGGCAGTGGGCGTCCTGGTAGAGCACCTTGCCGGCCAGGTTGTCGGCGGTCGCATAGACCAGGTGGATGTCCACGCCGTAGTGGTGGGCGTCGATCTCGACGAGTTCTGGATGGTTCACGGTACGGGGTGCTTCCTTGGGGTGAAGAAGAGGGCCAGGGCTCATTCGAATTGTCCGAAGCGCTGCTGCAGGGCGCGGTTACTGGCCAGCCGTTGTTCCAGGGCATCACCCGAGCGATCCGCCACCGCTGACACCAGCAGGTTGAGCAAGCAGGCGAGGGGGGCCAGGGAGTCCCAGAACTGGTCGACATCCAGGCGCAGCTGCAGCAGGTCGGCGGGGTAATCCCGGGCCCAGGGGCAGTGGTAGTCGGTGATCAGCGCCATGGGCAGCTGAGCATCACGTGCGGCTTCGCAGAGCTTGCGGGTCACGCTGGAATAGGCGCGGAAGTCGGCCACCACCAGGTAGGGACGGGCGAAGCCGCTGTTGAAGATGTCGGCGTAGGTGCCCGACAGGCCATCGACGTAGAAGGCCTTGGGACGGATGTATTCCAGCAGGCTGTGGAAACTGCCGAGCACCCCGCGGGTGGTCTGGATGCCGGCGATGAAGACGGCGTCCGCGCCGGTCAGCTGCTGGACCACCTGTTCGAACACCGGGCCGCGGGCCAACTGGTAGACGTCCTCAATGGCGGCGAGCTCGGCGGCCAGGGAACGGTCCAGCGCATCGCTGCGTCCGCTCTGCTGGCGAAAGGCACTGAAGCGGTCGGTGATGCGCCAGGCTTCCAGGCCTTCGTCTCTCAGGCTCTGCTTGACGTCGTCGAGGTTGCGATAGCCCAGCGAGCGCAGCAGCCGACCCACGGAGATGCCGGTGGTGTTGGTGCGCTGGGCAATGCTGTCGGCGGTCTCGAAGGGCAACTTCTCCGGATTGGCCAACAGGTAGCCGGCGACGCGTTTGCCCGTGGGGGTGAGGTTGGCAAAGGCGCCTTCGAGGGCTTGGAAGAAAAGTGGCTTGGTCACACCAGATAGCCTGCGATGTTATCGAGCTGTCATTAATCGCTCCGTTGTTCGAAAGCTAACATCGGTTTTCCAGGCGTCGCAAGCGGCGACACGCCGGTTGTCACCCAAGTGTCGCAAAGCGGGATTTGGGGTCGTTAGGAGATAAGCCAGTAGCGGCTCAACGGCTCGGGAGGAGGGTGGCGGCATCCCGAGCGAGACGCCGCCGCACAGCCGGAGGTCAACCCAGCGGCGACTCCATGCGCGAGGTGCGCTCGACGGCGCCGTAGCGATCGCCGACCGCATGGGCGCGTTCCAGCAGGATCTTCAGCTCGGCCAGGTCCTGGGCGATGCGGGTGCCAGGGTCGCGGCGCAAAAGTCGGGCGAACAGATGGCCGAGGCGACCGGCTGGCGGCTCGTAGGCCATGACCGCCGTCACCTCGGTACCGCCGGGCACGTCGGCGAAGCTGACCCAGCCCAGGTTGTTCAGGCCGGCGTAACCGCACGAGCGCCAGCCGATCAACTGGCCGGGGATGTCGTCGGTGACTTCGGCGTCCCATTCGAAACGCCCCATGGGTGCCTTGACCACCCAGTGGGAGTAGCGGTCGTTGAGCACGTCCACGCGTTCGATATGGCGCATGAAGATCGGCAGGTTGGAGAAGTCGCGCCAGAAGCGATAGAGCTCATCGCGGGGGCGGGCGATGACGACCCGGCGGGTCTGGGAGGCCGCCGAATGCCAGGCCAGCGAACGGCGGACGTCGCGTTCGAAACGCACCTTGGTCAGGGTACTCTTGATCGAGCAGTGTCCGCGCAAGCCACGTTTCAGCAGCCAGGCACCGGTGGCGCCGGTCAGCAGGCCGAGCAGACCGCCACGCGCCAGGCCGCGGCTGATCAGCAGACCACCGCCGGCCACGGAGGCCAGGCGTTCGACGCCCTTGATAGCAGCGGCGTCGCGAGGCGGAGGAGCGAGAGGGGGAGTGGGGGCATCTAGGTGCATGGCAGATTCTCCTTTAGCTGTGGAAAAGACCTGCCCAGAGCCCCCGCCGTTCCCTAGCCGGTCAGGCCCAGTACCCGGAAGACGAAGGCGTATTCCAGGGCCACGTCGCGCAAGGCCTGGTAACGCCCGCTCATGCCGCCGTGGCCGGCGCCGAATTCGGTCTTGAGCAGGAGCAGGGGCGCCTGATCGGTCCGCCGCTCGCGCAGCCGCGCCACCCACTTGGCGGCTTCCCAGTACTGCACCCGGGTGTCGTGATAGCCCGCCACCGCCAGGATGGCCGGATAGGCCTGGGCCTTCACGTTTTCATAGGGCGCGTACCCGGCGATGCGTGCGCGTACCTCCGGCTCGTTCGGATCGCCCCATTCGTCGTACTCGGTCACGGTCAGCGGCAGATCCGGCTTGAGCATGGTGTTGAGCACATCGACGAAGGGCACCTCGGCGATGGCGGCGGCATAGAGCTCGGGCCGCTGGTTGACGACCGCGCCGATCAGCAGACCCCCGGCGCTGCCACCGCTGATGACCACCTGTTGCGGCGTCGTCAGGCCCTGTGCCAGCAGATGCTCGGTGCAGGCGATGAAGTCGTCGAAGGTGTTCTGCTTGTGTTCCAGCTTGCCGCTGCGATACCAGGCTTCACCCAGTTCGCCGCCGCCGCGGACATGGGCGATGGCGAAGCGCACGCCGCGATCCAGCAGGCTCAGCCGGGCGTGGGAGAACCAGGGATCGAGGCTGTGGCCATAGGCGCCGTAGCCGTAGAGATAGAGCGGCGCGCTCTGCGGCAGGTCGCGACGACCGACCAGGCTGATGGGGATGCGGGTGCCATCGGCGGCGGTGGCCCACAGGCGGCGGCTCTCGTAGGCGTCGGCATCGAACGGGCCTTCCACCGGGACCTGCTTGAGCACGTGCTGGGCGCCACTGGCCAGGTCCAGTTCGCGGATCTCGGCGGGGCGATTGAGCGCCTCGTAGCGCAGGCGCATGACCGGACTGGCGAATTCCAGCACGTCCATGGCATCCAGGCTGTAGACCTCGTCCGGCAGGTCGACGCGATAGGGCGCCTGGCCGTAGGGGCGGACTTCCAGAATCGGCAGTCCGGCGGTACGCAGGCTGAGCACCAGGGCGTTGGCGCCGAGGCTGGCATCCTCCAGCATCACCTCGGGGTCGTGGGGCACCAGCAGTTGCCAGTGCGCGCGGGTGGGACTGCTCTCGGCGGCCTGGTAGAGGGCGAAGTTGATGCCGTCCTGGTTGCTGCGGATGTACCAGCCATCGACGCCATGATCGGGAAAGTACTCGTGACCTTCCTCGCGTGGCGCCAGGCAGACGAAGGCCTCGTCCGGCCGGTCCGCGTCCAGCACCCAGGCTTCGCTGGTGGTCTTGCTGTGGGACAGCAACAGCAGCTTGCGCTCGGAGCTCGAACGATAGCAGCCGAGAAAGAAGCGCCCATCGGTCTCGTGAAAGACCAGTTGCGGCTCGGCATCGCCCAGGTGATAGCGATAGAGCTTGTGCGGACGATGGGATTCGTCGCGCTCGCCAAAGAACAGGGTACGGCTGTCGTTGGCCCAGGTCAGGCTGCCGTCGCATTCCTCGAAGGGCAGTTCGGTCACCATGCCGGTGGCCAGCTCCTTCACATAGAGCCGGTAGGTCTCATCGCCCACCTGATCTAGGCTGTAGGCAAGGCGGGTCTGGTCCGGGCTGATGGTGAAGCGGCCCACGGAGAGAAAGCCGCCGTCGGCGATGGCGTTGCCGTCGAACAGCAATTCCTCGGTCACGGGATCGGGCGTCAGGTCGCCATTGGCCGGGCGGCGGCAGCGATAGTTGCGGCCGTATTCGTCACCGGCCTGGGTACGCTGATAGTAGAGATAGTCGCCGCGGGGGACGGGCAGAGATAGATCCGTCTCGCGAATGCGCGCGCGGATCTCCTCGAACAGCTGCTCGCGGAGGGCGGCCTCGGGTGCCAGTTGGGCTTCCAGGTAGGCGTTCTCGGCCTCCAGGTGCGCCAGCACCTCGGGGGCGTCACGGTTTTCCAGCCAGACGTAGGGATCGTCGCCAGGGGCGCGGCGGGCAATGGGGGCTTGGGTCATGCGGGCTCCTTGGGTGCCGCGCAAAGACACGCGGGCGGGGCAAAACCGCTATCATAGGCTTCTCCTTTCCGCTATCGCCATGGATCGCAATGACCGAGCAAGAGTACCTGATCGCCTGGGCCGTCTACGCCATCGCCGCGCTGCTGTTGTTGGTGGTGTCTTTCAAGGCCACCGGCTGGCTCTGGCGCTGGCTGCGCGAACCCATCCGGCTGGTGGTGGCCGTGCTGCTGGTGACGCCGGCCCTGGTGGACGCCGAGCATGGCCTCTATGCCCCGGCCATCGCCGTGACGGTGCTGGACTTGGTGTTCAAGGTGGGCAACAGTGCCTGGTCGGCGGTGGCCAACCTGGCGGCTGCCGGCACCATCGGCGTGGTGCTCTACCTGATCTTCGTCCTCTGTCGCTGGCTGTACCGCCGCTCTCATCCGCGTCCCGCGCCGGTCGTCGCCGAAGGGCCGACGGATGATCCGCAACCGGAATCGCCGATGACCCCACGGACCCCGGCAACCCCAGTCGAACGCCGCGAACCCCGGGGTCGCAGCGAGCGCGTCGAACCCCGTCTGTAATCCAGGCTTGCGCCCAGGACGTGACCCCTTCAGCATGATTGCGAAGGGCAGCGGCTGCAGCCGCCGTTGAACCAGGCAGCCACCCCGGAGGGACGGACATGTGCGAATTGCTGGGCATGAGTGCCAACGTGCCCACGGATCTGGTCTTCAGTCTCCAGGGCCTCATGCAGCGGGGCGGACGTACCGGTCCGCATCGGGACGGTTGGGGCGTGGCCTTCTACGAGGGCAGGGGCCTGCACCTGTTCAAGGATGCCCTGCCAGGCGCCGATTCCGAGGTGGCCAAGCTGGTCCAGGGCTACCCGATCAAGAGCCACACGGTGATCGGCCATATCCGTCACGCCAACGTCGGGTCGGTCAATCTGGCCAATACCCACCCCTTCGTACGGGAACTGGGCGGCCGCTATTGGAGCTTTGCCCATAACGGCCAGCTGCAGGATTTCCATCCCGAGCCGCGTTTCTACCGGCCGGTGGGTGATACCGACAGCGAGACGGCCTTTTGCAGCCTGCTGGACCAGGTCCGCGAGCGCTTTCCCGAACCCGTCCCGGTGGAGATGCTGTTGCCGCAGCTGGTGAATGCCTGCGACGGCTTTCGCAAGAAGGGCGTCTTCAATTGCCTGCTCAGCGACGGCGACTGGCTGTTCAGCTTCTGCACCACCAAGCTGGCCCATATCACCCGCCGCGCCCCCTTCGGTCCGGCCCAGTTGCGTGATGCGGAAGTCCATATCGATTTCAAGGCCGAGACCACGCCCAATGACGTCGTCACCATCATCGCTACCGAGCCGCTGACCTCCGACGAGGTCTGGACCCTGCACCAGCCCGGGGAATGGCATCTCTGGTGGGATGGCGAGATCGTCTCCCAGGGTCGCGTCTAGACAGGAAGCCACTTCACGATGCTGCGCAGTTATATTCGTCTGCTGTTGTTCACCCTGGCCTTGCTGGTAGGGGTGCAGATCCCCGGCTTCATGCTCGACTACGAGCAGCGCGTGGATGCCCATCGCCTCGAATCCGATCAGGCCCTGAGCGGTTTCAGACGGACCGCGCAGCAGTACTTCGAAGGCAATCTCGACGGCTTGCTGGCGCATTACCGGGCCAGCGAGGATCCGGTCTTTCGCAGCGACGCCGACAGCCTCGGCGTACTGCTGCGCCGTAATGCGCTGTTCAACGAAGAGTGGCAGGCGCTGCAGGGTCCCTGGTACCAGCGGGCCTGGCACATCCTGGTACGGCCCAACAGCGAACTGCGCGACGAGACCCTGCAGCAGTATCGCTATCAGGTAGTGCTTACCCCCGAAGCCATCGGCTGGGGGATAGGGCTGGGCTTGGCCCTGGCGATAACGGTGGAAACCCTCGCGCTCTGGCTTTCAATCCTGCTCTATCCGCGGCGTCCAGCCCGGCGGGTTTCCTAGCCTTCAAAAAAAATTTCACGTTTTCAGGCGTTTAGCTGAAAAAAGGGCTTGACGCTAAAGTCCCGCGCTGTAGAATGCGCACCCACAGCAGGCACGTAGCTCAGTTGGTTAGAGCACCACCTTGACATGGTGGGGGTCGTTGGTTCGAATCCAATCGTGCCTACCAAACAAAACCCGCACTGCTGGCGGGTAAGAAAAAAGGCGATCCGAAAGGGTCGCCTTTTTTCGTTTTGGATTTGATTTGGGGTCCCAGCGGTGAGGGCTTCAGATGGGTCCCGGCGACGTACTGCTCGGCCCTGGTCTTTGCCTCGGCGAAGGCGAGGCGCTAGGCGTCTCGCTGCCGGGCGGTCATCGGCCACGTGAGCGCAACGAAGGCCATTCCGCCACCCACCAGCAGCAGCGCTGCACTCAGGCTCCAGTGCTGCGCGACGAAGCCGATCGCGGCCGGACCGATGAGAATGCCGGCATACCCGATGGTGGTGATCGCTGCAATGGCATGGCTTGCAGGCATCCGGGTCTGCCGTCCGGCGGCACTGAAGAGCACGGGGACGATGTTGGAAGCCCCGAGGCCAACCAGCAGAAAGCCTGCGAAGGCAAAGGGCTGGGTGGGTGCCAGGACCGCCATCAGGAAGCCTGCCGCGGCAAGCAGGCCGCCGCCTACGACCACTTTCAGGCCGCCCAACGTCTTAACGATCCAGTCGCCGGTCAGGCGGCCAATGGTCATCGCCAAGGCAAATACCGTGTAACCGAAGCCGGCCTGCGCCGGGTCGACGCCATGCGCATCGATCAAAAACAGGGCGCTCCAGTCCAGGATCGCGCCTTCGCCGAGAAAGATCAGAAAACAGAGCAAGCCGATGAAGGCGACGATCCCGCGCGGCAGTGTAAACAACGGGGTATGTCCGGCGTCATGATTGCCGTAGGGCAGCAGACCCTTGATCGAGACCGCGAGTAGCACGATCAGCAGCGCGCTGAACACCAGGGTCGCCACCAGCGGTTGGATTCCAGCCCCCAGCAGAACGCTCATGCCGCCGGCGCCGACGATCCCGCCGACACTGAACAGGCCGTGGAAGCCGGACATCATGTTGCGACCACTGTCCTTCTCGACAATCACGGCCTGAATGTTGATCGCGACGTCCAGCGCGCCAACGCTTGCCCCGAACAAGGCCAGGGCGATGGCCATGCCGAAGATCGAATCGGCGACGGCAAGCAGCGGCAGCACCAAGGCGAGTGCTACCGAGCTGGTCGCGATCACCGCGCGGCATCCGAAGCGGCTGGCGAGAATGCCGACGATGGGCATCGCGACAATGGATCCCAGGCCCAGGCAAAGCAGGAGAAGGCCAAGCGTCGAATCATCGGCGCCGATCCTCGCCTTGGCGACGGGCACCAGGGGTGCCCACGCGGCCATGGCAGAACCCGCAATGAGGAAGCCAGCGCGGGTCGCCCATTGCTCGATCGCTCCCGAAGGCTCTTGGGCGGCGAGTTGCACATGTTGCATTGGAGAGGCTCCGGAGAAAAATGACGGTAGGGGTGATCACACCTCATACCAGTGTTAGCTGATCATGCATGATTAAGCAAGAATGCGCACAATCGTGCATATCGCGGCTGTATCTGCGGCGCGCGAAGGCCGTGCCTGATCCGGGTGGGTTAAAAACTGGCTGGCATCGAGGTATCTCGGCAGGACCGGGTAGCTCTGCCTGCGGGGAGGGGGTGGAAGCCTGTGCGAATCCGTGGGCGGGCGGAGTCTCAGCATGGCGACAGGCTCAGGTGCAGTCGCACGCCGACGGCCTCTCCTGCAGCGGCAGTCTATGTCCGGCACCTTGAAGTTCATGCGTCAGCGGCTGTGGACAGGTCTCGCCGAGGCCCGTGCGGGAGGGGTAGGGTTTGGGTCAGCTGGACCAGGTAACAACATCCGCATCGGTGGCGGGTAATGGAAAGGGGCGATCCGAGAGACCGCCCCTTTCGTGTTTGCCTGCTCCGCGCTGGGGTCCAGGCGGACTTGCTAGGTGTCGGGTCGTTTAACAGGGCGACCCTGCGATCGCCCTGTTGCCCCTGCCAAACCATCAGCTGCTCGGGCTAACGGTTTCGGTGAAGGAGCCTGCCGGCTGCAGCCCATGCTTGTTCGCCGTGAAGTCCAGGGCCGTCGAGGCGTAGCGCACGCCATCCTGAACCTGCTTGAGCGTCAGGTTGGCCTCATAGAACTTGTCGCTGGCCAATTGCTTGGCCGCCTGGTCGACGTCCGTCATGGTCTGCTTGAGCGGTGCCAGGGCGATGGCCGTGTCGATATCCACATCGGCCAGGCGCAGGGTTTCTGCAGCACCCTTGGCGTCGCCATGCTTGAGTTTGTTATTGGCATCGGCCACCGCCTTAACTTTTTGCGGGCTGGCCATGTAACTGTCCTGTACTACGGTATCGCCCCAGATGGGTAGCCAGGACGTTATGGTAGTGCTGGTATCGGCCTTGCCTTGATTATCCTTGACCTGCAATTCGCTCGCGGCTTTTTTCAGCGCGGTATTGTCCGATTGCGCAAGTTTGAGTGCCTGCTGGGCGTCCTTGACATGGGAAACCGCCTGCTTCGTTTGCCCCTGGAAGAGTTCCAGGCGTGCGGCGGAGATGTCGGTAAAGGCCCGTTGTCCCTGGGTGGACAGGGCCTGGAAGCTACCCAGTTCGTTTGCCGAGGGGGCTTGGTTCGCGGCGATGGCCGCAGATGAGCAGGCGGCTACGATGGCGACGACCAGCATGCTCTTTGCCAGTTTATTCTTGACGTTCATTTGCTGCCTCCAGCGGATATGCAATTGAAGTAAGGCTATCGCTCAGGTACCAGAACCAGGTTCTGCAGTGCCTGGAATCGATACTCCGCCGTATCGCTTAACACTGGATTAATAGGTGCGGGGCTTTTCTTGAATAGCCGCTGAACAAGTTGGCACAGCTAACTACGCGTGATCTTTCCGCGCCTTGATTGAAGGGCGGAATTGATCGGGTCGGGCGTGAGTCTGGTTTGCGCGTTAGAACTTTCCGGAAGTGCGAATAAAGGTTCTGCCGATTGCTCGGGAGGGTGTGACCGCGTGCCTCGGTCGTGATGCCATGGGTTTTCACGTAGACTGGCGGACGATTTTTCTTGGGGCTTCGTTGCTTCGCCAAGGCGCGAGCAGGGGTCCGTTACCGCGAGGAGAGAGTGATGACGCAGGGTGGTGAAGGGCGGCAGATCGGTAAAGGCGGCTGCCTGGGATTGATCCTGCTATCGATCCTGTTCGCGGTCGTGGTCTTCGGCTCCATCATCTATGTCTATCGCCACAATGCGACGCCGGCCAATCGGGCCAACGAGCAGCAGGCCATCGATCAGTGCCTGGCGCGGGCCAATGCCCCGGAAACCTCGCCGGCCGATCGCCAGGCGCTCATGGAAAATTGCCAGGAAATGCAGAAGCAGTTCCTCAAGAAGTACCCCGACGCGGCCCGTTGAGCCGGCGACTGTTCCTCTCGAGGTTGCGCCAGGTCTCAGTTTCTGAAAGGATTTCCGTCCCAAACTTTCCAGTGATCCTTTCGCGTCGCCCGGAATGCCTTGCGGCCCTGCCACTGTGCGGCGGGATTTCCAGCGGTGCGGCTGCTTACTGGCCAATCCCACCATGTGGCCCTTGGTATGGGTCACCACTGAGTTGAGGAGGCGCCATGCCTGTCATTACTCTCCCCGACGGTAGCCAACGTCCATTCGACAAGCCCGTCACCGTAGCCGAAGTCGCCCAGTCCATTGGTGCCGGTCTCGCCAAGGCCACCATCGCCGGTCGCGTCGATGGCCAGCTGCGCGATGCCAGCGATCTCATCGAGCAGGATGCCAACCTGCAGATCATCACCGCGAAGGACGAGGACGGCCTGGAGATCATCCGCCACTCCTGCGCCCACCTGGTGGGTCATGCGGTCAAGCAGCTGTTCCCGACCGCCAAGATGGTCATTGGTCCGGTGATCGACGAAGGCTTCTACTACGACATCTCCTTCGAGCGTCCCTTTACCCTGGATGACCTCTCGGCCATCGAGACGCGGATGCGCGAGCTGATCGACAAGGACTACGACGTCATCAAGAAGATGACGCCGCGCGCCGAGGTCATCGAGGTGTTCAAGGCCCGGGGTGAGGAATACAAGCTGCGCCTGATCGACGACATGCCCGAGGAGCAGGCCATGGGCCTGTACTACCACGAGGAATACGTCGACATGTGTCGGGGCCCGCACGTGCCCAACACCCGCTTCCTCAAGGCGTTCAAGCTGACTAAGCTGTCCGGCGCCTACTGGCGTGGCGACGCCAAGAACGAGCAGCTGCAGCGCATCTATGGCACCGCCTGGGCTGACAAGAAGCAGCTGGCGGCCTATATCCAGCGCATCGAGGAAGCCGAGAAGCGCGACCACCGCCGCATCGGCAAGCAGCTCGATCTCTTCCACCTGCAGGAAGAAGCGCCCGGCATGGTGTTCTGGCACGCCAACGGCTGGACCGTCTACCAGGTGCTCGAGCAGTACATGCGCAAGGTCCAGCGCGAGCACGGCTACCAGGAGATCAAGACGCCCCAGGTGGTCGATCGCATCCTCTGGGAACGTTCGGGGCACTGGTCCAACTACGCCGAGAACATGTTCACCACGGCCTCGGAAAACCGCGACTTCGCGGTCAAGCCCATGAACTGCCCCTGCCACGTGCAGGTGTTCAACCAGGGGCTGAAGTCCTACCGCGACCTGCCGCTGCGCCTGGCCGAATTCGGTGCCTGCCACCGCAACGAGCCGTCCGGTGCCCTGCACGGCATCATGCGCGTGCGTGGCTTCACCCAGGACGACGCCCATATCTTCTGTACCGAAGAGCAGGTGGAGAAGGAAGCGGCCGATTTCATCAAGCTGACCCTGCAGGTCTATGCCGACTTCGGTTTCACCGACGTGATCATGAAGCTCTCCACGCGCCCGGCCAAGCGCGTCGGCTCCGAAGAGCTGTGGGATCGCGCCGAGAAGGCTCTGGCCGATGCGCTGGATGCCTCGGGTCTGGAGTGGGAATACCAGCCGGGCGAGGGCGCCTTCTACGGGCCGAAGATCGAGTTCACCCTCAAGGACTGCCTGGGTCGTAACTGGCAGTGCGGTACCCTGCAGTACGATCCGAACCTGCCGGAGCGCCTCGACGCCAGCTACATCTCCGAGGACAACAGCCGTCAGCGTCCGGTAATGCTGCACCGCGCCATCCTCGGCTCCTTCGAGCGCTTCATCGGCATGCTCATCGAGCACTATGCCGGTCTGTTCCCGGCCTGGCTCGCCCCGACCCAGGCGGTGGTGCTCAATATCACCGACAAGCAGGCCGATTTTGCCCAGCAGGTCGTCGGCGAATTGAACGCTGAGGGCTTCCGGGCCAAAGCCGACTTGAGAAACGAGAAGATCGGCTTTAAAATCCGCGAGCATACTTTGCTCAAGGTTCCCTATCTCCTGGTCATTGGAGACCGGGAGGTTGAGACACGATCCGTTGCCGTGCGTACCCGTGAAGGCGTTGATCTGGGCTCCATGCCCATCGAGCGTTTCCGCGAGCTGCTCACGCAAGCGGTTTCCCGGCGTGGCCGGCAAGATTCGGAGTAATCACTATCAAGCAGCGTGACATGAGACAAGACAAGCGAGCCGCCCCCCGGGCACCGATCAACGAAAATATCACCGCCCGGGAAGTTCGCCTTATTGGCGCCGATGGTCAGCAAGTAGGCATCGTCTCCATCCAGGAGGCCCTGCAGGCTGCTGAAGACGCCAAGCTGGATCTGGTGGAAATCACCGCCGACGCCGTACCCCCGGTCTGCCGGATCATGGACTACGGCAAGCACGTCTTCGAGAAGAAGAAGCAAGTCGCGGCGGCGAAGAAGAACCAGAAGCAGGCTCAGGTCAAAGAAATCAAGTTTCGTCCAGGGACGGAAGAAGGGGATTACCAGGTAAAACTACGCAACCTGGTACGTTTCCTAACCGAGGGGGACAAGGCCAAGGTCTCGTTGAGATTCCGTGGTCGGGAGATGGCCCACCAGGAGCTGGGCATGGAGCTGTTGAAGCGGGTCGAAGCTGACCTCGCCGAACATGGCGCCGTTGAGCAGCATCCTAAGATGGAAGGACGCCAACTCATCATGGTCATCGCCCCCAAGAAGAAAAAGTAACTACCAGGGCACTGGCAGGCCTTGCTGTTATGCGTAATCACTCAATGCGGAGTATCCGAACATGCCAAAGATGAAAACCAAAAGCGGCGCTGCAAAGCGCTTCGTGAAAACTGCTGGTGGCATCAAGCACAAGCACGCTTTCAAGAGCCACATTCTGACCAAGATGACCACCAAGCGTAAGCGTCAGCTGCGCGGTACGTCGCTGATGCATGCATCCGACGTCCAAAAGGTCGAGCGCATGCTGCGCCTTCGTTAATCCTGGTCAAGAATCTAGAGGAAGTTACTCATGGCTCGTGTTAAGCGTGGCGTCATCGCTCGTCGCCGTCACAAGAAAATCCTGAAGCTCGCCAAAGGCTACTACGGTGCCCGTTCGCGCGTCTTCCGCGTCGCTAAGCAAGCGGTAATCAAGGCAGGCCAATACGCCTACCGTGACCGCCGTCAGAAGAAGCGTCAGTTCCGCGCTCTGTGGATCGCTCGTATCAACGCTGGTGCTCGTATCAACGGTCTGTCCTACAGCCGTCTGATCGCCGGCTTGAAGAAAGCGGCCATCGAGATCGACCGCAAGGTACTGGCCGATCTGGCCGTGAACGAAAAAGCGGCGTTTGCTGCGATTGTCGAGAAAGCTAAAGCTTCGCTGGCTTAAGCCCCCCGGCAATCTCGCGCCTCTGGCGCGAAGCAACGTTATCAATAGGGGAAGAGCCTCATAGCTCTTCCCCTATTTTGTATCTGGAGTCCCTAGATGGAAAACCTGGATGCGCTGGTCTCCCAAGCACTGGAGGCCGTGCGGCACACCGAAGACACCAATGCCCTGGAACAGCTCCGGGTCAATTACCTGGGCAAGAAGGGTGAGCTGACCCAGATCATGAAGACCCTGGGCCACCTCACCGCTGAGGAGCGTCCCCAGGCTGGCGCGCTGATCAACGCCGCCAAGGAACGTGTCCAGGACGCAATCAACAGCCGCAAGGCGACGCTGGAGCAGGCCGCATTGGCCGCTCGCCTTGCCGCAGAACGCATCGACGTGACCCTGCCCGGGCGGGGCCAGGCCTCCGGTGGCCTGCACCCGGTCACCCGCACCCTGGAGCGGATCGAGCGTCTGTTCGCCAACATCGGCTATGGCGTCGCCACCGGTCCCGAGATCGAAGACGACTACCATAACTTCGAAGCGCTCAACATCCCCGGCCACCACCCGGCGCGGGCGATGCACGACACCTTCTACTTCAATGCGAACATGCTGCTGCGCACCCACACTTCGCCGGTGCAGATCCGTACCATGGAGAGCCAGCAGCCGCCGATCCGCATCATCTGCCCGGGTCGTGTCTATCGCTGCGACAGCGATCAGACCCACTCGCCGATGTTCCATCAGGTCGAAGGCCTGGTGATCGACGAGGAAGTCAGCTTCGCCGATCTCAAGAGCACCCTAGTGACCTTCCTGCGCGAATTCTTCGAGGAAGAGCTGGAAGTCCGCTTCCGTCCCTCCTACTTCCCCTTCACCGAGCCGTCGGCCGAGGTGGATATTCGCCGCCCGAGTCGCGATGGCGAACCGGCCTCGCGCTGGCTCGAGGTGCTGGGCTGCGGCATGGTCCACCCCAACGTCCTGCGCATGGCCGGCATCGATCCGGAGAAGTACCAGGGCTTCGCCTTTGGCATGGGCGCCGAGCGCCTGGCCATGCTGCGCTACGGGGTCAACGACCTGCGCCTCTTCTTCGACAACGATCTGCGCTTCCTGGCGCAATTCCGCTAGCTGCCAGACGGGAGTCCTATGAAATTCAGTGAACAATGGCTGCGTAGCTGGGTGAACCCTGCGGCTACGCACGAGGATCTGGTTGCCCGGCTGTCCATGGCCGGCCTGGAAGTGGACGGCGTCGAAGCGGCGGCCGGCAGCTTCCGGGGCGTCATCGTCGGTGAGGTGGTCTCCGTCGAGCGCCATCCCGATGCCGACAAGCTAAATGTCTGCCAGGTCAGCAACGGTCAGGAATCCTTCCAGGTGGTCTGCGGCGCGCCCAACGTGCGCGCGGGCCTTAAGGTGCCTTTCGCCACCGTCGGCGCCACGCTGCCCGGCGACTTCACCATCAAGAAGGCCAAGCTGCGCGGCGTGGAATCCCACGGCATGCTCTGCTCGGCCAGCGAACTGCAGATCAGCGACGACGACAGCGGCCTGCTGGAGCTGCCGGCCGGCGCGCCGGTGGGCGAGAGCATCCGCAGCTACCTGCAGTTGGATGACGCCATCATCGACGTCGACCTGACGCCCAACCGTGGCGACTGCCTGTCCATCGCCGGTCTGGCGCGGGAAGTGGGTGCCCTGTACAACGCCGCGGTCGAGCCGCTGCAGGTCGAGGCCGTAGCGGCTACGCACCAGGAAACCCGTCCGGTCGAGGTGCTGGCTCCCCAGGCCTGCCCGCGCTACCTGGGTCGCGTAGTGAAGAACGTCGACCTGTCCCGCCCGACCCCGGACTGGATGGTCGAGCGTCTGCGCCGCAGTGGCGTGCGCAGCATCGACGCCGCCGTCGACGTCACCAACTACGTGATGCTCGAACTGGGTCAGCCCATGCATGCCTTCGATCTGGACCAGATCAAGGGCGGCATCCGCGTGCGCCTGGCCGATGCCGGCGAACGCCTGGTGCTGCTGGATGGCCAGGACATCGAACTGCGCAACGACACCCTGGTGATCGCCGACCACGAACGTGCCCTGGCCATCGCCGGCGTCATGGGTGGCGAGCACAGCGGCGTTGCTGCCGGTACCCGTGACCTGTTCCTGGAAAGCGCCTTCTTCGACACCATCGCCGTGGCCGGCAAGGCCCGTTCCTACGGCCTGCACACCGATTCATCCCACCGCTTCGAGCGGGGCGTGGACTTCGAGCTGGCGCGCAAGGCCATGGAGCGCGCGACCCGCCTGCTGCTGGACATCGTCGGCGGTGAGCCGGGTCCGGTGATCGAGGCGGTGAGTGCCGAGCACCTGCCGCAGGTCGAGCCGATTCTGCTGCGCGCGGAGCGCATCGAGCGCGTCCTGGGTCTGACCCTGGACGATGCCCAGGTCGAGCGGCTGCTCAGCGGCCTGGGTCTGGCCGTGGCGCGCCTGGAAGCCGGTCGCTGGCAGGTGGGCGTGCCCAGCCACCGTTTCGACATCAGCATCGAAGTGGATCTGATCGAAGAGCTGGCGCGCCTCTATGGCTACAACCAGCTGCCGATCCGCTTCCCCCAGGCGCGCCTGGCCCCGCAGCCCCTACCCGAGAGCAAGGGCGAGCTGAGCCAGCTGCGTCGCCTGCTGGTGGCCCGCGGCTACCAAGAAGCCATCACCTACAGCTTCATCGACGAAAAGACCTTCCGTCTGTTCGCCCCTGAGGCGCAGCCGGTGATGCTGGCCAATCCCATCTCCACCGACATGGCCGCCATGCGCTCGTCGCTGTGGCCCGGTCTGGTCAAGGCCGTGCAATACAACCTCAACCGCCAGCAGGACCGCGTTCGGCTGTTCGAGTCGGGTCTGAGATTCGTCGGTCAGCTGGAAGGCCTGGTACAGGAAAACGTACTGGCTGGCGCCGTGTGCGGTTCGCGTCTGCCGGAGAGCTGGTCGTCCGGTCGTGAGGCGGTGGACTTCTTCGACGTCAAGGCCGATGTCGAGGCGCTGCTGGCCCAGTCCGGTGCGGGTTCTGACTTCCGCTTCGTCGCAGGCGAGCATCCGGCCTTGCACCCGGGGCAGACCGCGCTGATCGAAAGGGCAGGGCAGCCAGTCGGCTACCTGGGCGCCCTGCATCCGGAAGTGGCGCGCGAACTGGACGTGGATCGTCCGGTGTTCCTCTTCGAGCTGGTGCTGGATGCCCTGACCACCGGCAGCCTGCCGCGCTTTGGCGAGCTGTCGCGCTTCCCGGAAGTGCGGCGTGACCTGGCGCTGGTGGTGGACGAAACCGTAGCCGCAGGCGACCTCCTGGCCGACATCCGTGAAAACGCCGGAGAAGGTCTGAAGGAGCTGCGTCTGTTCGACGTCTACCAAGGCAAAGGCATTGATCCACATAGAAAAAGCGTCGCCATCGGCTTGACCTTGCAACATCCATCGCGCACATTAACCGATGAAGAAGTCAACGAAACGACGCAGAAAATCCTCGTTTCTCTGGAAAGAAGGTTCAACGCCACCTTAAGGAAATAGCGCATGGGGGCCCTGACGAAAGCTGAGATGGCCGAACGTCTGTTTGAAGAGCTCGGTCTGAACAAACGTGAAGCCAAGGAATTGGTCGAACTGTTCTTCGAAGAAATTCGTCATGCGCTCGAAAGCAACGAGCAGGTCAAGTTGTCCGGTTTCGGCAACTTCGACCTGCGCGACAAGCGCCAGCGCCCCGGACGCAATCCCAAGACAGGGGAGGAGATACCCATCACGGCGCGCCGTGTGGTGACCTTCCGCCCCGGGCAGAAACTGAAAGCCAGGGTCGAGGCCTATGCTGGAACCAAGTCATAACGACGAGCTGCCGGTCATACCGGGCAAGCGCTACTTCACCATCGGTGAGGTGAGCGATCTCTGCCTGGTCAAACCGCACGTGCTGCGCTACTGGGAACAGGAATTTCCCCAGCTGAACCCGGTGAAGCGCCGCGGTAACCGGCGCTACTACCAGCGCCATGACGTGCTGATGATCCGCCAGATCCGCTCGCTGCTGTACAACGAAGGGTTCACCATCGGCGGGGCGCGCCAACGCCTCACCCAGGGCGACGAGACCCGCGATGAGGGTTCGCAGTACCACCAGCTCATCCGCCAGATGATCAGCGAACTCGAAGAAGTCCTCGTCGTACTGAAGAAGTGAAAAAAAGCTTCCATTAATCAAAGTGTTGCAGTAAGATGCACGCCGTTCCCTAGAGGAACACAGTCGGGGCGTAGCGCAGCCTGGTAGCGCACTTGCATGGGGTGCAAGGGGTCGAGTGTTCGAATCACTCCGTCCCGACCAAATTAACGAGAAGGCTCAAGCACTTAGTGGCTTGGGCCTTTTTCGTTTCTGGGCTCCAATCAAAATCCAAGCAAAATCAGATGACGATCCCGCTTGAGCCCAACCAGAATCCAGTTCTGAGTTAAAGTTAGCGGCTGGTAGCCAAGCCGACCTTGTGGACGCAGCGAGTTCTGCTAAATCTGGACGCGGTCCGTACAGTGCAGAAAAACTCTTGAGGCTTGGTGTTGCTGCGTCTGCCGATACCTTGTTTTCTCTGCTGCAGCCTAACTACCGTCGATGCCAAGTTAGGAAGTATCCCCGGACCCGTGCTGCGTTCAGGTAGCCGGTCATTTTTGATAAGTCGCTCTTGCTGAATCAGCACGCCTTATGGCGAAGGGCCCAACGATAGCGTTGGGCCCTTCTGATCACTCAACGTCCTTTGCTACATCCGCTCCAGCGGACGTCAGCTTTACGGGCAGCGTCAGAGCGCGCTGTCCTTGAGTGTCTACCGAAAGATGGCCTTTCTGGATGAGTCCATGCTGTTGCAGGTCCTGAAGCACATCCATGACGGCCTCTTCGCCGTAATGATTATCGAGAATTTCGTTACCCAGGCCTTCTGGATGCGAGTGATACAGCCGGCGCAGGATTTCAGCTTTGAGTTCTGCATTGATAGCCATGTGGTCTCCTCATAAGTATGCAGAGGTTGTGACAATCGTTGGGATGACCAGTGCCTATGAAAGGGCTGCCGGTGAGCTGCCTGAGCCGCGGGCCACCCTCTGAGTCATGCGTAAATATCGCAATGCGGCGCCTCTGGCGTGAGAGGCGCGGTGGGCAGAAGGTTAGAGGTGAGGTAGCACTGTAAGCACAGCTATCCCGCTGATCCCTCTGACAAAATTGTCATCCCGCAGTACCCGTTCCTGACCGAACGATCAGGATAATTTGGCGAGGTCATCTCCTGGACCTCCAATCATGTCGCGCTTTCTTTCTTCCCTAACCGTCACGCTGCTGGGCGCTGCCTTGCTCGGTCAGGCGCAGGCGGCGCTGCCGCAGCATCCCGATCTCGACCTTGCTGCCGCGCAGCGACTGGCACAGGCCGCGCCCTGCAGCGCCGCGCTGGCGGTGCTCGACCGCAGCGGTCAACTGATCCTCCTGCAACGCGATACCCGCGTCGGGCCGCACAACGCCGAGGCGGCGCGGCGCAAGGCGTTCACCGCGCTGTCCACCCGTACCCCCTCGCAGGCGCTGGCCGAGCGTGCCCGGCAGAACCCGGACGCGGCCAATCTCGTCACCCTGCCCGAATTGCTGCTGCTGGGCGGTGGCATCCCCCTCTACGAAGGCGACCAGCTGGTCGGCGCCCTGGGCATCGCCGGTGCCGGCGGTGGCGGGGCGGATGAGCGCTGTGCGCTGGCGGCCGCTGAACACCTCAACCTCACCTCCCATCCTTGAAGGAGATTTTCATGAAGACGTTCGTTCTGTTGTCTGGCCTGGCCCTGTCCGGCTTCGCGGTCGCCGCACCCAATCCCCTGAGTGTCCATGTGCTCAACCTGGAAGACGGCAAGCCGTCGGCCGGCGTACATGTGACCCTGGAACGTCAGGTGGGGCAGGGCTGGCAGCCGCTGGCGGAAGAGGTCACCAACGAGCAGGGCCGGGTGCCCGCGCTGTTTCCCAAGGAAAAGACCTTCGAGAAGGGGGAATACCGCGTGGTCTTCAAGACCGGCGACTACTATCGCCAGCAGGGCCGCAGCGCCTTCTTCCCCGAGATCCCAGTGGTGTTCGACGTCACCCAGCCGGAGCAGCACTACCATATCCCGCTGTTGCTCAGCCCCTATGGCTTCAGCACCTACCGCGGCTCCTAGTTCGCCGGCGAGGCGTCAGTCCGCGCGCCTGTCCACCGCGCTCGTGCAGGCACAGTGCGGTTGGCGGCAAATTCCAGCCCTGTGACCCTGCCATGCTTGGTGAGGGCCATTCGCGAGCGGTCGAGGCTCTGCAGGAATGGCGCCCCTCCGCGCGGTATTCCTGAGCATAGGAGCGGCATCTCCGCTAAGGGGTAATAGGTCGTCCGCGATGTCGGTGGGGGTAGGGCGGATCTTCGGATCGTTCCAGGCCCTGGGCCGCCTCGACTCCTGCTGGCTCACGGACAAGTCTTCTAATTGCTATGAGTGCCTCATTCGGTACGGGCCCCTTAAGTGAGTCCTAAGCGGCAAAACGTAGCGTTGATGGCGTCATTCATGAGGGTGCCCGGTTACTTTTTTATCGGCGCCGTTGAATATGTATGACTAATAACCTTCGTCATTGCCGTATAGGGAGCTGGTGGTATGCCACTCGAGCAGCTTTCAAACCGCCTGTCCAAGGTCCTTGATGACGCGCGTCCAGGTGGCTCGCCGCTGTGAGCCAGGACTTCGCGCCCCTGCGTAACAGTCAACGGGGCCCGGTGCTCCTGCTGGCCTCCGGACCTTCGGCTGCCGAACTCAACCTGGACGTCTGGCAGGATGTGCCGATCATCACCATGAACGGTGCCATCGCCAAGCTGAGCGGGAGCGGCATCCGTCCGCTCTTTTACGTCTGCAGCGACCTGAGCTTTGCCGAGCAGCAACCTGAGCTCTATGAATACGGGCTCGAGCAGGCGCAGCGGCTGGCATTGTGGCCGACGGCGATCGAAAGCCTGGCGGAAAGCCGGCAGGCCAAGGCTCACGCGTTGAAACGAGCGCCCAGTACCCGGCTGGAACACTACCTCGGACTCGAGCGCGACCAGGCCGAACGTACCCTCACCCTGCTCAGTCGCCGAGCGCGCGACATCGGCTTCAGCCGGGACATGGACTACGGCATCTTCGATGTCCGGACCGTTGCCTTCATCGCGCTGCAGCTGGCCTATCACCTGGGCTTTACCCGGATCTATCTGGCCGGTGTCGACCTCAATGCCCGAGCTCCACGCTTCTACGAAGGCGGCGCGGACGCGAGATCGCCCTGTGGTCTGGACGAGCATCTGCACAACCGTATCCTGCCGGGGCTCAAGGTCATGCAGGACGTCATGACCGCCGCGGGCCGTCAGGTCTTCAATCTGTCGCGCTGCAGCTGTATTCCTGCGCAACTCATCCCACGCGCCGACCTGGCCGCCGTCGAGGCGGGCTGGTTGGGCCAGCGCACCCGTCAGGCCGGTTGAGCGCGCTCGATGTTTCGGTAGCGCATCGAAAGGTCTGGATGGCAGGGACCGCCGGACCTTTGGCTGCTGCGCTCGATCACTGCCAGCCCAGGGTAAGACCCCAGACCACGGCGTAGCGCGTGGCCTTGGCCAGGGTCACCACCACTAGAAAGCGCCACAGGGGTTCGCGCATCACCCCGGCCACCAGGGTCAGGGGATCGCCGATCACGGGTGTCCAGCTGAGCAGCAGTGACCACCAGCCCCAGCGCTGATAGGCCGCCTGGATACGCGCCAGGCGCTCCGCCGACACTGGAAACCAGCGGCGTTGGCGAAAGCGTTCGAGATGGGTACCCAGCCACCAGTTCAGCGTCGAGCCGGCGACATTGCCCAGTGTCGCGGCCAGCAGCAGGAGGGGCGTGGCATAGCGCTCGGTGAGCAGCAGCCCGGCGAGGGCCGCTTCCGATTGCAGGGGCAACAGGGTGGCCGCGCCAAAGGCGAGGGCGGCCAGGCCCAGGTAGACGCTCAGGGCTTCCAGGATGGAGCTCCAGCAGGGCAGGCCATGAGGAGGCTGTCTCGGGTCGAGGGGACGCCGCGGAGCATAGCGCGAGGGACCGGACTATGCCTCCTCGCGATCCTGAGCCCCGGCGCTCACTCCAGCCGCGCGAGCCAGTCCGCGACCGAATCCCCGCTACTGATATCAGGCTGCACCAGGCCATCGATCATGAAGGTCGGCGAGACGTGGATGCCGTTCTGCCGGGCGTACTTGCAGTGCCACTTGACGGCGTGCTGCAGGTCCGGATTGGCGAAGGCATCGGCCAGGGCCAGGCCGCTGTAGCCTTCCAGCCGCGCAATGATGTCATTGGGCGTGGCGTCGCGATTGGGTCCCGTGGCGTGATCCTTGAACTCGAATTCCTCGCGATGGGCGGCGACCGCTGCCAGCACCGCCTTGGCGCTCTCCTTGCCGCCATCGAGGGTGGCGGCGGCCAGCACGCAGCGCACCACGACGCCGGAGAACAGGTGCCAGGGCTGGGATTGCAGGCGGATCTTCAGGGTGATGCGGTCCGGTCCGGCCTGGGCCAGCAGGTCGTCCAGCTTGTTGAAGGCTTTGACCGAAAAGGGGCAGGTGGGCTCGAGAAAGACTTCGAAGGTGCGGGGGCCATGGCCCCATGTGAGGGTGTCGGCGTACAAGGTAGAACTCCAATGGCGAGACGTTGGGGTTGAGACCGCACGTCGTCCCGGGCGTTTTCCCGCACCCGGGACGAAGCGGGATGCCTCAGGGAATCAGTCGCCGCCGACGCATGTCCTCCAGGTGCGCGAGCAGGACTTCGTCCGATCTCAGCATCATCCGCCCGAAGCCGGCCTGCCGCGCCTTGGTCACATCGAAGATGGCATCCTTCTCGACATGAAAGATGAAGTCGCCGAAGGCCCCGGGCGCGATCCGCTCGGGATCGGCCTCGGCCAGTCCTTCCCCTTGCGCCAGCGCCTGCCAGACCGGCTTCAGGGCGGTCAGGCGCTGAGCCAGGGAGATGGGTTGCGGCTCGCCGACGTCCAGCCCGAACCAGTCGGCCAGCTGTGGCCAGACGTGACTCCAGCGAAAGACATCGCCGTTGGTGAGATTGAAGGCGCCATCGCGCTGCTCTTCGGCGGCCCAGACCGCGGCTTCACCCAGCAGCGGCGCGGCCGTGACGTTGACCAAAGCGCCGCGATAGGCCTGCTCCGTTCCGGGGAATTGCATGGCGGTACCGGTCGCCTTGCACAGGGCACCGTAGAGACCGATCAGGTTGCCCAGGTTCATGGCCGAGCCCAGCGAGTGGCCGATAACGATGTCGGGGCGCAGGGCGGTCCACCGGATGCCGTCGGCCTCCAGGCTGCGCACGAAGTCTTCATGGCGGAAATAGAGGTTGGGCGGGAAGTGGCGGCTGTCATCCTCGCGGGCTGGGGTCTTGTACACCCCCAGGTGGGCGCCATAGATCTTGCCGCCCTGGACGAAGGTGATGCGGGCCAGAGGCGCGCCAGCGCTACGCACTGCGGCGACCAGGTTCTCCAGCATGGCGGCGTTTTCGTCCGCCTCGACGCCCGGGTCAGGGTTGGGCTTGAGGGCGCTGTAGAAGAGATGGGTCACACCGGCGAGATGGGCCTTGGCCGCGGCCAGGCTGGCCGGGTCCAGCAGGTCGGCGGTCAGGTGCGGAAAGCGACTGGGTGCCTGTCGCGAGCGGCCGACGGTGGTGATGGACCAGCCGGCGTTGGCGAAGGCTTCCAGCACGGCCTGGCCGATGATGCCGCTGGCGCCGGCGATGAGTAGCTGTCGTTCGGTCATGGGGTCTCCCGATAGCGTGGGTGGGCTGATGGAGGGGAGACCCAGGCAGAGGGCGATTTGTCCCCGTGTCGGGCTGGACGGTAGGTGGACGAAAGTCGGTGTCCTGCTCGCGCAAGCAGGGCTACTGTGAGAGCACTGCCTACTGCCGCGGAGGACCGCGCCTTGACCCATCCGTCCCGTACGCCTGCCGTCTTTCAATCCCTGCTCGGCGAACTCGTCACCGCCCTGGATCTGTCTGCCGCCCAGGCGGCAAACCTGCAGGTCCGGGGCAACGACAGCCTGGCCTCCGGCTTTCCGGTCAGCGACCTCGCCACGGCGGCGATCGGGGTCGCCGGCCTGGCCGCCGCCGACCTGCTGGCCGAAGGAGCCCTCGGATTGCCGGTGCAGGTGGACCGGCACCTGGCCGGGGCCTGGTTCAAGACATCCCTGCGTCCCCTGGGCTGGGAATTGCCCGCCGTCTGGGACCCCATCACCGGCGACTACCGTACCCGCGACGGCTGGCTACGGTTGCACGCCAATGCACCTCATCACCGGGAGCGCGCCCTGGCCGTGCTGGGCTGCGCCAATAGCCATGACGCCGTGGCTCAGGCCATGGCGGGCGGGTCCGGCGAAGACCTGGAGACGGCCATCGTCGCGGCGGGCGGCTGCGCGGCGAAGCTGCGCACCCAGGCGGAGTGGCAGGCGCATCCCCAGGGGCAGGCCGTTGGCGCCGAACCCCTGATCGCTCAGGAATGGACAGTCGCGGATATCGCCAGCAATTGGCGGCCCGATCCACAGCGTCCGTTGCAGGGCATCCGCGTCCTCGACCTGACCCGCATCCTCGCCGGGCCGATCGCCACCCGCCTGCTGGCCGGGCTGGGCGCCGAGGTGCTGCGGATCGATCCGCCCGACTGGGACGAACCGGCCCAGGCACCCGAGGTGACCCTGGGCAAGCGCTGCGCGCGACTGGACCTCAGGCGGCCCGCCGATCGCCAGCGATTCGAGGCGCTGCTGACCTTGGCAGACATCCTGGTCCACGGCTATCGCGCCGATGCGCTGGAGCGACTGGGCTACGGCGTCGCTGCACGTCGCGCGGCGAATCCCGGGCTGATCGATATTTCGCTCTGCGCCTATGGCTGGAGCGGTCCCTGGGCGCTCCGTCGGGGCTACGACAGCCTGGTGCAGATGTCCTGTGGTATCGCCGCAGCGGGTCGTGAGTGGCAGGGCGGTGAGCAGCCGGTGCCCTTGCCGGTGCAGGCGCTCGATCATGCTACCGGCTACCTCATGGCGGCCGCCGCCCTTCGCGGGCTGGCGCTGCGTCAGCGGGAGCGGCGAGCTATGACGGCGCGACTGTCCCTTGCCCGTACCGCCGTACTACTGACCGAGCGACCGGGCGCGAGTGGTGGTCCGGCGTATGGAGGGCCGGAGGAGGGCGACTATGGCGAGACGCAAGAGCCGACCGCCTGGGGGCCGGCGCTGCGCTTGCGGTCGCCGCTGAGGATCGGCGGGGTCGAGCTGCAGTGGCAACGCCCCGCGACACGACTCGGCTCCGCCACCGCGGACTGGAGTCGCTAGCGGCGACGGAGAGATGCCGCCGCCGTCCGCTCTGCCGGATCAGGTGAAATCGCTGGCCGAATGCCGCTCGGCCAGTTGCTCGCCCGGCTCGCCCCAGGTGCGATTGACCCGCCGGCCGCGCTGCACCGCCGGCCGGGCGGCGATGGCCTGGGCCCAGCGCTGGACGTGGCTGTACTCCTGCACGGAGAGAAACTCCGCGGCGTTGTACAGCTGCCCCAGCACCAGGTTGCCGTACCAGCTCCAGATGGCGATGTCGGCGATGCCGTACTCCTCGCCGGCCACATAGGTGCGCTCGGCCAGCAGGCGATCGAGCACATCGAGTTGGCGCTTGGCTTCCATGGCATAGCGGTTGATGGGGTACTCGAGCTTTTCCGGCGCATAGGCGTAGAAATGGCCGAAGCCGCCGCCCAGGAAGGGCGCCGAGCCCATCTGCCAGAACAGCCAGTTCAGGGTTTCGGTGCGACCGGCGTGATCCTTCGGGATGAAGGCGCCAAAGCTGTCGGCGAGATAGAGCAGGATGGCACCGGACTCGAAGACGCGTAGCGGCTCGGCGCCGCGGCGATCCACCAGGGCCGGGATCTTGGAATTCGGATTGATCTCGACGAAGCCGCTGGAAAACTGCTCGCCTTCGCTGATGCGGATCAGCCAGGCGTCGTATTCGGCGTCGGCATGTCCGGCCGCCAGCAATTCCTCCAGCAGGATGGTCACCTTCATGCCGTTGGGCGTGCCCAGGGAATACAGCTGGAAGGGATGCTCGCCGACCGGCAGTTCCTTGTCGTGGGTCGGGCCGGCAATGGGACGGTTGATGCTGGCGAAGTTGCCGCCGGAGGTGGTGGGGGTCCAGACGCGTGGGGGGGTATAGGATTCGGTCATGGTGGCACTGGCCTCAGTCGGCAAGGGTTGGTAGTTCGATCATAACCGAACTTTGCGTCCGGTCTGTTCAATGGCTCGCAAGCTGGCGATAAACACTGTCGCGCATTCACACGACAGCAGGGCTCAAGGACGGTTGCTGATCACAGACCCGCTCGACGCCGCAGGACCGAGACGCGACAGGTCGTTCAGGCGTTCTGCTCGGTCAGCCGCTGTACCGTCAGGGTGCGGTACTGACGTGGGGTCATGCCCTTGAGTTGGTGGAAGCGTCGATTGAAGTTGGAGATGTTGTTGAAGCCGGCCTCGAAGCAGATGTCGGTGACCGGCATGCTGCTGTGGGAGAGCATCTCGCAGGCCTTGCTGATGCGCAGGCTGTTGACGAATTCGACGAAGGTGCGACCGGTGGCCTGGCGGAAGAAGCGCGAGAAATAGGTGGGCGTCATGCCCAGGTGTTCGGCCACTTCCTCCTGGGTGAAGTCACGCTGGTAGTGATCGAAGATGAAATTCAGCGCTCGGTTGGTGCGATCCACCGCCTGTTCGCTGGCCGTGGCCGGCTCGACGCTGCCGGACAGCAGCTGGTAGCGCTCCGAGGTGGCCAGTGCCTCCATCAGTACCAGGAAATGACCGAGACGGGTGGCGCCGCCGCTCTCGGAGATCTGTTGCAGCAAGGCCTCGGCGCGAGCGATCAGCTGCGGATCCTGGAATTCGATGCCGTAGCGGGCGCGTTCCAGCAGCGGCGCCAGGCCGCTGAGTTCGGGAAACACCGCCGTGGCGTTGTCCACCGTCTCGTTGGTGAAGTTGACCAGCATGTCGCGCTTGGCCACCACCTCGCCCTCGGCGACGCGGCTGATCCAGTTGTGCGGCAGGTGCGGCCCGGTAAGGAACAGGCTGCCCGGATAGAAGTTGCCGATGTAGTCGCCGATGAAGGCGGTCCCCGAACTGGCCACGATCAGGTGCAGCTCGTATTCCTTGTGGAAATGCCAGCGCACCAGCGGGCAGGGAAAACCATGCTCCCGGTAGATCACCGAGTGACCGCTCAGGTCCTCCATCAATTCGTAGGAGGGATTGCGCTTGCGCAAGGACTGACTCATGGACCGCCCCGTCGTTCTTGTTGGCCTTGATCGTGGCCCTGTTCGACGCCCAGTACAACCCCGGGTTCAGCCGGTGCGCAGGATCACCGCCGCGCGCAGCTTGCCGCGGCCGAAGCGGCTCATCTTGTCGAACTCGGCGTGGGACACGGGGATGTGCTGGCAATCCAGTTCGCGGCGATGCTGGCTGTGGTCGACATCGGGATCGTGCAGGTAGACGAAATCCTCGTCGCAGTCGGTGACCAGCACCCAGTGCGGCCCCTTGGCCTTGGTCAGGCGGAAGGAGCTGATCAGCACCAGCGGAAAGGCGCCCTGGTCGACCCAGTGGGCGATGTCCAGGCGCGTCCGGTAGAGGCGCTCGATGGGCGACTGCTTGACCTCGGCGCTGAAGTCCTCGTGCACCAGACGCATCACCTCCTTCTTTTCCTCGCTGCGCACGCCGTCGAGAAACAGGGGCCCCCGGGTATTGACCTGCAGCGTGACCTTGAAGCCCCGGCGCAGCGCGGCCAGGGCCAGGCCATGGGGGCCGCAGCCGCCGTGGCCGGCGGTCATGTAGATGGTGGTGGCTTCGCGCCACAGCCGCAGTTCCTCGCGCCGTTCCAGCGGGCGGCCCGGCTGCAGGGCGCCCATGGCCATCAGCAGACTGGCCGGGCCACAGGTGAAATCGGTGGTCTGGCGATAGAAGGGCACCGGGCGGGCCTGGCCTTCGCGCGGCTGACGGATGCGCTTCTCGAAGCGCAGCGCCTGACTGTGGTCTTCGTAATAGTCCTCCACCGTGGCGAAGGGCAGATAGCCGTTGCGCTCGTAAAGGGCGATGGCGGCGGCGTTGTCCGGCCGGACCTCCAGGCGCAGGTAGGCGCAGTCGCGCTCCACCGCCTCGGCTTCGGCAGCCTCCAGCAGGCGCTGGCCCAGGCGATGACCGCGGGCCTCGGGATCGACGGCGATGGAATAGAGCCGCGCCAGCGAGGTGTTCTGGTGGAACAGCACCAGGGCGTAGCCCGCCACCTGGAGGTCATTTTCCGCCAGGATCAGGACCGCGTTCGCACGGGTGAGCATGTAGTGGAAATTGCGCCGGGAAAGGCGGTCATAGCTGAAGCAGCGGGCTTCCAGATCGACCAGCGCCGCCAGATCGTCCAGCCCGGCGGGCCTGAGCATGAAACTCATCGCGAAGGATTCTCCTGGAGCAGATCGGGCAGCCTGGCATGGTTAAGCAACGGTTAATAGCACCCGCGTTACAACAGTTGGAGTGGTCCGGCGGCATCCGGGTTTCCGCCGGGACCACGCCCCGCAACCAGGAGGTCCAGTGAGCAAGCTGTATATCGTCGTGGAACGCAAGGAAGACTGGTCGTCCTACTATCCCAGCGAAGACGTCATCACCGCGCAGGAATACCTGGAGCAATCCAACGAACAGGACAATGGCAAGCGCGTGCAGGTGATCAACCTGTGCCGCAGCCAGAAGTACCTCGGCCACGGTTACTACTGCTCGCTGCTCGCCGAAGCCCGCGGGCACAAGGTCATCCCCTCGGTGCGCACCATCAGCGAATTGGCGCGCAAGTCGCTCTACGGCCTGGCCCTGGAGGACCTGGACAAGCTGCTGACCAAAGCGCTGGCCGGTCATCCCTATGGCAGCGCCGACGGCTTCACCCTCACGCTCTATTTCGGCAACACCGACATCGCCCCCCTGCAGGACCTGGCGCGCCAGGTGTTCGAGGCCTTTCCCTGCCCGCTGCTGCTGGTGGAATTCCGCCGCGACCGCGCCGGCTGGCACATCGGCGGCCTCAAGCTGGGCAGCATCCACAAGCTCCACGAGCAGCAGGAAGACCTCTTCGCCAACGCCCTCGACGGCTTCAGTCGCCGCGTCTGGCTCAAGCCGGGGCGCCGTGAGAAGTACCGCTTCGACCTGGCCATCCTGCACGACCCCAAGGAAGCCTTTCCGCCCTCCGATGCCAAGGCACTGAAGAACTTCGTGCGCGTCGGCAAGCACCTGGGGCTGGACGTGGAGCTGATCGAAAAGAAGGATTACGCGCGGCTGGGCGAATTCGATGCCCTGTTCATCCGCGAGACCACCGCCATCGACCACCACACCTATCGCTTCGCCAAAAAGGCTGAAAGCGAGGGGCTAGTGGTGATGGACGATCCACGCTCGATCCTGAGATGCACCAACAAGGTCTATCTGGCCGACCTGCTGCGCGCCCACAAGCTGGACATGCCGGCGACCGAGATCCTCTACAAGGACAATCCCGGCCAGCTCGAAGGCCTCGGCGAACGCCTGGGCTTTCCGCTGGTGCTGAAGATTCCCGATGGCTCCTTTTCCCGTGGCGTCATCAAGGTCGAGGATGCCGCGCAACTGCGCAAGGCCAGCGCCGAGTTGTTCGAGCGCTCGGTGCTGCTTTTGGCCCAGGAGTTCTTCTACACCGAATACGACTGGCGCATCGGCGTGCTCAACCAGGAGCCGATCTTTGCCTGCCAGTACTTCATGTCCAAGGGGCACTGGCAGATCTACGACCACAGCGCCAGCGCCACCGAGGTCAGTGGCGATTTCCGCACCCTGGCGGTACAGGACGCGCCCCATGCGGTGGTCGAGCTGGCGGTACGCACCGCCAACCTGATCGGCGATGGTCTCTATGGCGTGGATCTGAAGCAGGCGGGCGACAAGCTGGCGGTGATCGAGGTCAATGACAACCCCAACATCGATTGCGGGGTGGAGGACCTGGTGCTCAAGGACGATCTCTACGCCCTGGTGCTGGAGGAATTCATTCGGCGGCTGGAGTCGCAGCGCGGCGGACAGCCCTGGTAACGCGCCAGGGTCGCGGAGCGGGTGAGGGCAGGGCCTCACCCGTCGCTCAAAGCGCGATCAGGCGCCGTGGCACTTCTTGAATTTCTTCTCGCTGCCGCACGGGCAGGGATCGTTGCGACCCACTTCCTTCAGCGGATTGCGCACCGGCTCCTGGGCCGGGCCATGGTTGCAGTGCGGGCCGTGCACATGGTGGGCATGGCCGTGATCGTGGTCATGGTCGTGATTGCAATCGGGACCGTGGACGTGTTGGTTCATCTCATAACTCCGGGATGTAGGCGCCAGGCACGAACTGCCCCTGGCGAGAAAAATGGACGCTGCGCCCGAACAGCCAGCCGGTCTTCACCCGACCGCGCAGCCGATAGTTGATCGGCTGGTTGGGGTCTTCCAGCATGCGACCGACGTCCTTCACGTAGCGCCACAGATTGGTCTGCACCGGCACCGAGAAGCTGCGCTGACCATTGGCCGGCACCGACGAATGCAGGTTGGCGGTCCCCTGGGACAGCAGCAGATCGTTCAGGTAGACGGTATAGGCCAGGCTGCGCACGGGCAGGGCGCTGTCGTTGGGATTCTGGACGCGGAAGTGCAGCACGAAGTCCTGGCTCCACAGCCGGGCGCGGATCAGCTCCACGCCGGTCAGTTCGACCTGGGGCTCCTCATAGTTGCGCCCGATGTAGGTACAACCGCCAAGGCTGCTCAGCAAAACGCCGAGCAGGGTGATGAACAAGGCCTGGCGAAGCATGCGGCACTCCCGTTTTCTGCGCAGTTTAACAAGCACCGATTGCTGCACAAGTCGGGGCCGCTTCGGCACAGGCTAACAAAAAAACGCCTGGGCCAGGCGACCATGCGGACTGGACCCCTCCGGCGCGACGTTGCATCCTGCAGCTCTTGCCGTGACCGAGGAGGTCGTCATGTCCGCCGTGCTCTATGAAATCGCCTTCCAGGGCGAGCTGGTCGCTGGCGCCGATGCGCAGCAGACCCGACAGAATCTGATGCGTCTGTTTCAGGCGGATGAACAGCGCATCGCCGTGCTCTTTTCCGGGCGCCGCATGATCATCAAGAATCGCCTCGATGCCGCCACCGCCGAGCGCTATCGCGCCACCCTGGCCCAGGCCGGGGCGCGGGTCGAGGTGGCGCCCATGGCCGAGACGATCGAGCCGGCTGCCGCACCCGTAGAGCCGCGGGAACCGACCCCGGCCACCACGGCGACCGCCTCGCCACCGTCCGCGGAGCGCGGATCCCTGTCGGTCGCCCCGCGCGATGCCGTGATGGCGGCCTTCGTCGATGTCCAGGCACCGGATTTCGGCCTGGCACCGGTGGGCGCCGATCTCCAGGACGAGGCCGCACCGGTGGCGCCGCCGCGGGTCGATCTGTCGCACCTGAGTCTGGCGCCGGTGGGCAGCGACCTGGGCCCGGCCTCCGAGCCGCTACCCGTGGCGGTCCCGGATACCGATCACCTGACGCTGGTCAGGGAGTGAGCACGGCCGGCGTTACAGGAAGCCGGCGCAGCACTTCTTGAACTTGGCGCCGCTGCCGCACAGGCAGGCGTCGTTGCGACCCGGCAGCGGGCGTACGGTCGGATCGAGAAAGTACCAGCGCCCCTCGCGCTGGACGAAGCCCGAGCGCTCTTCATGGCGATGGGCGCCGCGGCCATCCTCCCAGCGCGCCACGAAGCTGACCCTTGCATGGTCAGGATCGCCTGGCTCGGGGCGATGCTCCAGCACCTGCAACCCCTGCCAGCGACTGCCCAGACTCCAGGCCGTCAGGGCTTCCCTGTCCAGCTGCCCCTGCTGCGCAGGCACCGTGGTGGCCACCAGATAGTCGATCAAGCCCAGCACATAGGCGCTGTAGCGCGAACGCATCAGGCGCTCGGCATCGGGCGCCGGGGTGCCGGTATGAAAGACGCCGCAACAGTCGCTGAGCGGACGATCCGAGCCACAGGGGCAGGGGGCCATGGGTTGCATCTCACCACCAGTACTTGCCGAAATTCTGCGGATTGGCCCAGAACTTGGCATTGAGCCAGTCCGGGACCTGTTTGTAGTCGTGCAGATCATAGCTGAACAGGGTGACCACCTGGCCATCGCGGGCGAAGCGCTCGCTGGCCTGCAGGGCCAGGGCGTAGAAATCCGTCAGCTGCCATTCGCTGGCGGCCAGGTCCACCAGCACCGCCAGGCGCGAGGTGTTGAAGTTGCGCAAGCCGCCGAGCAACTCGCGCCCCTGGCGCAGCGGCAGATGTTCCAGGCAGTCGGCGACGATCACCAGATCGTAGCGTTCGGCCAGTAGGCTGGGATCATCCAGAGGCACCGTCGCTTGCACCAGCTGGCAGTGCGGATGGGCCTCGGCATAGGCCGCGAGCGCCGGCAGCGGTTCGCGCGCCACACAGAGCAGGCGCCTGGGCTGATGATGCTCGAGCAGGCTTGCCAGAGCCTGTTGCGGGGTACGGGACGAGAATATGTTTGCCATTAAGGGAACCCTAATCAAATCGCGATTGACTAAGCAACCAGCGTTGTCAAGATGTGTACGCCACCATTAGTCTGACAGCGCCATAAAACGAAAGACGAGCACAACTCGCGGTACCTGGTCTATAGGAGACCCCTTCATGAGCAAGAGCATCGCAAGGACAGCTTTACCCCTCATCCTGGCAAGCACCGTGCTGGCTGGTTGTGCGGGCGGCGTACAGAAATCCGATTGGCCGGTCTGCGCTGCGGTCGGCGCGCTGGTCGGCGGTGCGGCCGGCGCTACCCAGAGCGGTAACGTCGCCGGCATGGCGGCCCTGGGCATAGGTACCACCGCCGGCGCCTATTGCTGGGTGCATGGCAAGGGCAACGAACAGGTCGCCCGCATGGAGCCCGCTCCGGCCCCGGCTCCGGCGCCCGCACCGGCTCCCGCACCGGCCCCGCTGCCGAAGCAGGAAGTGATCACCGCCCGTGATCTGCACTTCGCCTTCGACTCCGCCGCCATCGATGCTCAAGACCGGGCTCAGCTGGACGGCATCGCCGGTCGTCTGCGTGGCGAAGCCGCCAGCACCCGTCTGTCGATCACCGGCCACACCGACAGCAAGGGTACCGACGCCTACAACCAGCGTCTGTCCGAGCGTCGCGCCAAGTCGGTCAGCAACTACCTGATCCAGGCCGGTGTGCCGGCAGCCAGCATCGTCTCCGTGAAAGGCATGGGCGAGCGTCAGCCGATCGCCACCAACGAGACCGCTGAAGGCCGCGCCACCAACCGCCGCGTCGAAATCCAGATCGACCGCGAGTGATGCATCGGCGGCGGACCCTGGTCCGCCGCCTTTACTTTTTCCGGCTCCAGGCGTTATGGTCCGATCCATCTCGTCCTCCTGCTGGAATCCATGAAAACCCTGTCCCTTACCGGCAAAGTTCTTCTCCTGCTGTTCTGGCTCGCCGCAGCCGCCGCCATCGCTCTGCCTCTCGCTCGTCCTTTCCCCCAATTGCTCGCCCTGGTGGCCCTGGCCCTGCTGCTCCTGCACCTGGGTGAAGTCTTCGCCAGTCGTCGTGCCCTGCGCCTGCGTCGCCATCCCTGGCTCGACCGCCTGAGCCTGCTGATCTTTGGCGCCTTTCATCGGCTGCCGCCGCAGCTGCCGGTGGCCTGAGCGGCCTGCGACCTCAACGTCGGGCGCATCCTGACGACAGGCGCGTTATCATAGCGCCCAAGATCCATTACTGTAGATGCATACAGCGCTCGTCCGCCGGACGTGGCGCTGCTTTGCCATCGCTCGGAACCAGGCATGCTCAGCACCGAACTCAAGACCCAGATCCAGGGCGCCTACACGCGTTTCCTCGAAGCCAAGTCGCTCAAGCCACGCTATGGCCAGCGGCTGATGATCGCGGAGACCGCCAAGGGCCTGGGTGCCATCGCCCAGGACGAGGAGGGGCATCGCGAAGGCGAGCCCGCCGTGGTGGCGGTGGAGGCGGGCACCGGGACCGGCAAGACCGTGGCCTATGCCCTGGCCGCCATTCCCGCGGCCAAGGCGGCCGGCAAGCGCCTGGTGATCGCCACGGCGACGGTGGCGCTGCAGGAGCAGATCGTGCACAAGGATCTGCCGGACATCCTGCGCAACAGCGGCCTGTCCTTCAGCTTCGCCCTGGCCAAGGGGCGGGGGCGCTATCTGTGCCTGTCCAAGCTGGACATGCTGCTACAGGAGGGCCAGGCGCAGAACGCCACGGCCCAGCTGTTCGCCGAGGATGGCTTCAAGATCGATGTGGACGAGGCGTCCAACGAACTGTTCGGCAAGATGATCGAGCGCCTGGCCGGCAATCGCTGGGACGGCGATCGCGACAGCTGGCCGGAAGCCATCGAGGACGTCCAGTGGTCGCGCATCACCACCGATCATAGCCAGTGCACCAATCGCCATTGCCCGAATTTCCAGCAGTGCGCCTTCTATCGGGCCCGCGAAGGCATGACCAAGGTCGATGTCATCGTCACCAACCATGACCTGGTGCTGGCCGACCTGGCCCTGGGCGGTGGCGCCATCCTGCCCGATCCGCGCGACACCCTCTATGTGTTCGACGAAGGCCACCACCTGCCGGACAAGGCAATCGGCCACTTCGCCCATTTTACCCGGCTGAGATCCACCGCCGAGTGGCTGGAGCAGATCGCCAAGAACCTCACCAAGCTTCTTGCCCAGCACCCTCTGCCGGGCGATCTCGGCAGGCTGGTGGAGCAGGTGCCGGAACTGGCGCGGGAGATCCGCACCCAGCAGCAATTCATGTTTACCGCCTGCGAGGCCCTGGCGGATTTTCGCGCGGGCGAGGACATGGAAGGCCGCGAGCGGCCGCGGCATAGATTCGTCGGCGGGGTAATTCCCGAAGACCTGCGCGAGATGGGCATCGAGCTGAAGAAAGGCTTCGCCAAGCTCACCGATCTCTTCACCCGCCTGACCGAGATGCTCAAGCAGGCCATGGATGGCGAATCCAGCATCGGCCTGGCCAGCTACCAGGCCGAGGAGTGGTATCCGCTGTTCGGCAGTCTGCTGGCGCGTTCCCAGGGCAATTGGGAGTTGTGGACGGCCTTTACCTGCGAGGATCCGGAAGACAGCCCGCCCATGGCGCGCTGGATGACCCTCGCCGAAACGGGTTCGCTGTACGACATCGAGGTCAACGCCAGCCCCATCCTCGCCGCGGAGATGCTGCGCCGCCACCTGTGGAACGTCGCCTATGGCGCCCTGGTGACCTCGGCGACCCTGACCGCCCTGGGCACCTTCGACCGCTTTCGCATGAGATCCGGGCTGCCGCGGTCGGCAGCCACCGCGGTGGTGCCCAGTCCGTTCCGCCATGCCGAGGCCGGGGTGCTGCGGGTGCCGGATCTCAAGGCCGATCCGCGCAACGCCGCCGAGCACACCGCGGCCATCGTTCGCGAATTGCCGGCCATGCTCGACGGCGCGCGTGGCGCCCTGGTGCTGTTTTCTTCGCGGCGGCAGATGCAGGACGTCTTCGATGGCCTGGAGCGCGACTGGCGCAAGCGGGTGCTGATCCAGGGCAACCTGTCCAAGCAGGAGACCCTGAACAAGCACAGGAAGCGCGTCGACGACGGCGAGGCCAGCGTACTGTTCGGCCTGGCCAGCTTTGCCGAGGGGGTCGACCTGCCCGGCGCCTATTGCGAGCACGTGGTCATCGCCAAGATTCCCTTCGCCGTGCCCGACGATCCGGTGGAAGCCGCCCTCGCCGAGTGGATCGAGGCGCGCGGTGGCAATCCCTTCATGGAGATCGCCGTGCCCGACGCCTCGCTGCGCCTGATCCAGGCCTGCGGCCGGCTGCTGCGCACCGAGCAGGACAGCGGCACCATCTCGCTGCTGGATCGCCGCCTGGTGACCCAGCGCTACGGCAAGGCCATCCTCAATGCGCTGCCGCCGTTCCGGCGGGAGATCCAGTAATTCGTGGCCATGGCGGTCCGCCGGTGCGGCCGCTCCTACAGGTAACCCTAACCGTAGGAGCGGCCCATGGCCGCGATCCTATCCAAACTCCCTGTCAGCGCTATCGGTAAACACCTAATACCCCCAGGAGCCCCCATGACCGTCCACGGCTATCACGACCTGAGATTCGAATCCGTCCGCGAAGCCTTCGCCGAATTGCTCACAGCCGGTCAGACCCGCGGTGCGGCGCTGTGCGTCCAGGTCGGCGGTGAAACGGTGCTGGATCTCTGGGGCGGGATGGCCGACAAGGACGGCCAGACGCCCTGGCACACCGATACCCTGCTCAATCTGTTCTCCTGCACCAAGGCCTTCACCACGGTGGCGGCGCTGCAACTGGTGGAGGAGGGCAAGCTGGCCCTCGATGCCCCGGTCGCCGAACGCTGGCCCGAATTCGCTGCTGCCGGCAAGGCCGACATCACCCTGCGGCAGTTGCTCAGCCACAGATCCGGCGTTTCCGCCTTGCGCGAACGCCTGGCGGGGGATGCCCTGTACGACTGGGACACCATGACCGCCGCGGTCGCCGCCGAGGCTCCCTGGTGGACGCCTGGCACCGCCCATGGCTATGCGCCCATCACCTTTGGCTGGCTGCTCGGCGAGCTGATCCGGCGCGCTGATGGCCGTAGCCCGGGCGAGGCCATCGTCGGCCGTACCGCCGGGCGCCTGGACCTGGATTTCCATATCGGCCTGCCGGCCAGCGAAGACGAACGCGTCGCCCATATCGTGCGTGGAAAAGGCGTGCTGGGCGACGCCGCGGCGCAGCTCCTGCTCAAGACGACCATGAGCGATCCGGCGGCGCTGCCGACCCTGGCCTTTGGCAATCCGTCCGGGGTGCTCACCAGCACCAACAAGGCGGAGTGGCGCCGCTTCCAGCAGCCGGCCGCCAACGGCCATGGCCATGCGCGTAGCCTGGCGGGCTTCTATGCCGGTCTGCTGGCCGGCGATCTGCTGGAATGGGAGACGCTTAGCGAGGCCCTGGTGGAGCACAGCCAGGGCGAGGACCGCACCCTACTCACGCCGACCCGCTTCGGCCTTGGCTTCATGCTCGACCAGCCCGACCAGGCCAATGCCACCTACGGCTTAGGCCCCCAGGCCTTTGGCCATCCGGGGGCGGGCGGTTCGACCGGCTTCGCCGATCCGGAGCGCGAGGTGGCCTTTGGCTTCGTCACCAACACCCTCGGCCCCTATGTGCTGATGGATCCGCGCGCCCAGGCCCTGGCGCGCGCGGTGGGGGAGTGCCTGTAAGGGCCTCGCGACGGGCGGCTAGCGGGCGATGGCCGCCTCGATGTCCTTGAATTCGATCACCCGGACATAGGGCGCGATCTCGCCGCTGATGGAGAAGTGCGCGCCTATCACCGTGACTTCGACCCCTTCGTTTTCCACCAGGTACTGCACCACCTCGTGAAAATCGCCGTCGCCCGCGACCAGGTACAGCTTCTTCCAGCCGCGCTTGGCATGGGAGCGCATCAGGTTAAAGGCCAGGCCGACATCGACGCCCTTCTGGCTCTTGGTGGTGTACTGCTCGCCGGTCACCGGATGCAGGATCGGGCCGCCGCCTGCCGAGGCCGGCCATTCGTGGGCCTTGCTCTGCAGCCAGTAGAGCTTGACCCTGAGACCGGCGCCCTTGGGCGGGGCCGAGCTGAGAAACTTGTTGAAGTTGGTCTGGGCGACGGTGGGCGGATCGCTGTCGCAGTTGAAGTAGTAGGCGTCGCCGATGGGTTCGCCCGCATCCTGCTCGATGAAAAGCCGCAGTTTGAGATAGTCGAATTTGGCGCCGTATACCGACCCGTTCCAGGCGCTCAGGGCGTAGGCGCCGTCGACAAACCAAGCGACGCCCGTTCGAGTTGTAGTAGCCATCGTATTGCTGGGACCAGGTTTTCTACCGTTGATGGGCGCACACCCGCACGCGGGATACGCGGTGCCTATTGTGGGCTTAATTCCCGGTTTGCGCCTCAGGTAACGCGAAGGAATTCCAGGGGGTGCATGCTAGAGCGCCCGCGAGGGTGAAGGCGTCGCTCCAGGCGACGGGCGAGGCGACCACCAGTTCGGTACGAGCGTCGTACCAGGCCGCTGGCAGCAGCTTCAGCGCAGAGGCCGGCTGGCACTGGCGTAGTCAGATCGCCGTGCTGTCGCGCCCGTCGCTGGCGTGGGCGGCATCGACGATCAGCGTCGGCTGCAGCAGCCGGATTCGCGGTGCTACGTGGTAAGCACCGTCATCGTTATGTCGCAGGTAGAGCCGCTGGCAGCCCAGGCACCGCCACAGTGTGCTCTGGTTGCAGGGATAGAAGCGCGGTGCGATCGGGGCGGCGCTCGCCCAGTAGTGAGTGCCTGCGGGGTGATACTCCTCAAGGGTCGACTCCTCGGGCGCGTGGCGCGCCAGGGTGCCGACTCGGGCGAAATCCGCTTCCCGATAGCCCACTGGCCAGGCTGTCCATCCCGACAGATCCCGCTGCTGGCAATGGCAGGCCTGGGTGATGGCTGCAGCGGTGGCGGCCAGTTCCTTCAGGGTCGCGACATCGATGAAGTCTTCCATGCCCAAGCCTCCTGCTCGTCGGGCGACCTTGCGCCCACGGATCTCGATTGTCGCCTGACCTGTATGGATCTGGTCGAGGCGTGGCTCAAGACACGCCACTGGTCGGCGGATACGCAAATTTCGTGACTCCACCGCTTTGCCCGGCGTAGGTTTGCGGCCACAATCTCGAAACTACTTTAAGTTAATTCGTGCCGCCGGCTCTGGCCGGGGCATTGATTCACTCTGTCCTCCGGCTCGCCGATGGGAAACTTTGCATGAAGCTGATCAAATCCACCACCCTCATTCTCTGCATGGGCGTATCCGCCTGCAGCTCCTTCCAGGGCACTGGCGACCAGGCCGCCGCCCCCGCCAAGCCGGGCAATGCCCAGGCCAGCACTGCCGCCAGTGGCAGCCACTGGTGGTGGCCGTTCGGCGGCAGCGACAAGGCGGTCGAGCCGGTCAAGCCGGTGGCCAAGGCCGCCGAGCCCAAGGCCGAAGCCAAGGTCGCGGCGAAGGCGCCGGCGGCCAAGCCGGAGCAGGCCGCTGCGGCCGGCGAGAAGGGCAGTCACTGGTGGTGGCCCTTCGGCAGCGAAGACGTGAAGCCCGTCGCCAAGGCGGAAGTCCTCAAGCCGGTACCGGTCAAGGTCAGCAAGGCCTGGCTGGACGAGCACGAGCAGAAGCTGCGCGTCGCCGTGGCCGGCAGCAACGTCAGGGTCGAGCGTCGCGACGATGCCCTGGTGCTGGTGACCCCGGTGGACGGCTCCTTCAACCCGGATCGCGCCGAGATGCTGCTGCCGGTGATGCTCGGCCCGCTGTCGCGTTCGGCCAAGTCGGTGAGCGTGGATGAAGACAGCGCCGTCATCGTGCTCGGCTTCAGCGACAGCACCGGTGCCGCCGCGCTCAACGACAAGATCAGTCTGCAGCGCGCCCAGGCCGTGGCGGCGATCTTCCGTCTCAGTGGCTACAGCGGCAATCGCCTGATCGTGCGGGGTCTGGCGGCCGCCCATCCGCGTGCCGACAACACCACCGCCGCCGGCCGCGCCGCCAACCGCCGCGTCGAGGTGCTGATCCAGCCGCGCGCCACCGTGCTGGCCAGCCTGCAATCCCTGGCCGCGCGCTAGCTGCAAAGCTTGTCCTGAAGCAGGCGAGCGGGGCGGGACTTGGTTAAGCTAGGTCGACAACGACCTAGCAGGAGACCTCCATGTCACCGTCCCTCGCCGATATGCGTCGCGACTACACCCGCGACGGCCTGACCGAAGCCCAGGCGCCCGCGGATCCCTATGCCCTGTTCGGGCAGTGGTTCGAAGAGGCGGTGCGCACCGAGCAGCCACCCGTCGAAGCCAACGCCTGCTGGCTGGCAACCGTCGATGATGAGGGTCAGCCGCATTGCCGCGTGTTGCTGCTCAAGGGCGTCGATGCCCAGGGCTTCGTCTTCTACACCAACTACGACAGCGCCAAGGGCCAGCAGCTGGCCAGGCAACCCCGGGCGGCCATGACCTTCTTCTGGCCGGCGCTGGAGCGCCAGGTGCGCATCGAGGGGCAGGTGGAGCAGGTCTCTACCGAGGAGTCCGACGCCTACTACCGGGTTCGCCCGCTGGGCAGTCGCCTGGGTGCCTGGGCCTCGCCGCAAAGCCAGGTCATCGCCGATCGTCACGAGCTGGAGCAGCGCCTGGCCGCCGTGCAGCAGCGCTTCGCCGACGGGGAGCCGAGCCGCCCGCCGTTCTGGGGTGGTTATCGTCTGAGGCCCCAACGCATCGAATTCTGGCAGGGCCGCTCCAGCCGTCTCCATGACCGGCTGGACTACCGGCGCATGGAAGGCGAGTGGCAGCGCCAGCGCCTGGCACCTTAAGGCGTTCGCAAGGTACCGGCGTTACAGTCGCCGGAAACCTCCCCGGACGCCCTGGGTCAAGGATAATAGCGATCTGCGCCCATACCGCTGCCCGGTACGGCCAGTGTCTTTCAACTGCCCTTGGAGTTGCCCCATGAACAGAGTCCTTCAGCTCGCCGCCTCCCTGACCGCCGTCGCCCTGCTGGCCGGCTGCGCCTCCGATCAGTCCGGCGACGTCTATTCGCGCGATGAGGCGCGGCAGGTGCAGACGGTCCGTACCGGTACCATCACCGCCCTGCGCCCGGTCACCATCGAGGGCACCAAGTCGCCGGTGGGCGCCGGGGCCGGTGCCGTGGTCGGTGGCATTGGCGGTAGCGCCATCGGCGGCGGTCGTGGCAGCTTCGTCACCGCCATCATCGGTGCAGTGGCTGGTGGCCTGCTGGGTGCCGCCACCGAAGAAGGCTTCACCAAGGCCAACGGGGTCGAGATCACCGTGAAGGAAGACGACGGCGGCTCCCGCGCCTATGTGCAGGCGGTCAACAAGGGCGAGATCTTCCGCGTGGGCGAGCGGGTGCGCATCCTGACCGTCAATGGCACCAGCCGCGTCGCGCCCAACTGATCTGCCGGACGTACCCGAAGGTACGTCCATGCCCTTCCAGAACGGGCGTCCGAATCGCTAGACTGCGAATCGGATGCCCGTTTGCGTTTTCGCCCGTAAATAGTTGTCGCCTGGGCGCAATGCCGCGCCTGGAGGCCGTCCTACAATCCCCCTCAGTCACCGCCGTGATCGGCAGGAGAACCCCGATGTCCGCTTCTCAACCCAACGTGCAACGCGCCGCCTTCGATGAGGTGATGGTCCCGACCTACGCCCCCGCCGCGTTCATTCCGGTGCGAGGAGAGGGCTCCCGTGTCTGGGACCAGGCCGATCGCGAATACGTCGATTTTGCCGGCGGCATCGCCGTCAGCGCCCTGGGCCATGGCCATCCCGCGCTGATCAACGCCCTGACCGAGCAGGCCGGCAAGCTCTGGCACGTCTCCAACATCTACACCAACGAGCCTGCCCTGCGCCTGGCGCGTAAGCTGGTGGACCACACCTTCGCCGACCGGGTGTTCTTCGCCAACTCCGGCGCCGAAGCCAACGAGGCGGCCTGCAAGCTGGCCCGTCGCTATGGCCATGACGTCAGCGGCGGCAGCCGTTACGAGATCGTCGCCGCCACCAACAGCTTCCACGGCCGGACCCTGTTCACGGTCAGCGTCGGCGGTCAGCCCAAGTATTCCGATGGCTTCGGTCCCAAGATCGAAGGCATCCGCCACGTGCCCTACAACGACCTGGCCGCTCTCGAAGCCGTGGTCTCGGACAAGACCTGCGCGGTCATCCTCGAACCCATCCAGGGCGAGGGCGGCGTGCTGCCGGCCGACCAGGCCTACCTGGAGGGCGCGCGTCGCCTGTGCGACGCCCATGGCGCCCTGCTGATCTTCGACGAGGTGCAGAGCGGGGTCGGTCGCAGCGGTCATCTCTACGCCTACCAGCACTATGGCGTGGTACCGGACATCCTCACCACCGCCAAGAGCATCGGCGGCGGCTTTCCGCTGGCGGCCATGCTGACCACCGAGAAGGTCGCCCAGCATTTCAGCGCCGGCGTGCACGGCAGCACCTATGGCGGCAACCCGCTGGGCTGCGCCGTGGGCGCCGCGCTGCTGGACATCGTCGCCACCCCGGAAACCCTGGCCGGTGTCGCTGCCCGTCATCAGCGCTTCGTCGCCGGTCTGGAGCAGCTCAATGCCCGCTATGGCCTGTTCCAGCAGATCCGCGGGCTGGGCCTGCTGATCGGCGCCGTGCTCAACGACAGCTGGAAGGGGCGCGCCAAGGACATCGTCACCGCCGCCAACGAAGAGGGTCTGATGATCCTGCAGGCCGGTCCCGACGTGCTGCGCATGGCGCCGAGCCTGATCATCTCCGAGACCGATATCGACGAAGGCCTGGCCCGCCTGGATCGCGCCCTGGCGCGTCTCACCCAAGGCTAATCTCCGGACGCGGGACGCGTACCGCTGGCATCCAGGGATGGATCCGTACACAAGGAGTTCTCATGCTGGTAATGCGCCCTGCGCGCGCGGCGGATCTGCCCCTGGTCCAGCGGCTCGCCGCGGATAGCCCGGTTGGCGTCACCTCGCTGCCCGACAACCCCGAGCGGTTGCGCGACAAGATCCGCACCTCGGAGTCGTCGCTGGCGGCGGAGGTGGGCTTTCATGGCGAGGAGAGCTATTTCTTCGTGCTCGAAGACACCACCAGCGGCGAGCTGCTGGGCTGTTCGGCCATCGTCGCCTCGGCCGGTTTCTCCGAGCCCTTCTACAGCTTTCGCAACGAGACCTTCATCCACGCCTCGCGCGAGTTGAAGATCCACAACAAGGTGCATGTGCTGTCGCTCTGTCACGACCTGACCGGCAACAGTGTGCTGAGCAGCTTCTATGTCCAGCGCCCGCTGCTCGACACCCCCCACGCCGAACTCAACTCCCGTGCCCGCCTGCTGTTCATGGCCGCCCACCCGGCGCGCTTCGCCGAAACGGTGGTGGTGGAAATCGTCGGGCTGGCGGATGATGACGGCGAATCGCCGTTCTGGAACGGGGTAGGGCGCAACTTCTTCGATATGGACTACGCCGCCGCCGAGCGCCTGTCCGGGCAGAAGAGCCGCACCTTTCTCGCCGAACTGATGCCCACCTATCCGCTCTATGTACCCCTGCTGCCCGACAGCGCCCAGGAGGCCATGGGTCAGGTGCATCCCCGCGCCCAGATCACCTTCGACATCCTCAGCCGCGAGGGCTTCGAGACCGACAACTACATCGACATCTTCGATGGCGGTCCGACCCTGCACGCCCGCACCACGGCCATCCGCTCCATCGCCGAGAGCCGCCTAGCGCCGGTGAGCGAAGGGGCCCCGGCCGGCGAGGAGGCGCCCTGGTTCCTGATCGCCAACGACGGCCTGGAAAACTTCCGGGCACTGGCCACGCCGCTGCGCTGGGCGCCTGGCGATCCCGTCGTCCTTTCCCCCGAGCAGATCGCCACCCTGGAGATCGCCGAAGGCGACCGGGTTCGTCTGGTAGCGCTGTAGCCGACCCTAGCGTCTTTGGAGGTCCGATGATCGTCCGTCCCGTCACCCGTGCCGATGTGCCCGCGCTGCTGCAACTGGCGCAGGCGGCCGGCGCCGGTCTCACCACCCTGCCGGCCAGCGAAGAACGCCTGGCGCAGCGGGTGGAAAATGCCGAGCGCAGCTTTCTGCGCCAGGCCGAATCCGCCGATGCGGACTATCTCTTCGCCCTGGAAGAAGACGGCGAGGTCATCGGCATCGCCGGGATCGCCGCCGCCCTGGGCCTGCGCGAGCCCTGGTACAACTACCGGGTCGGGCTGACGGTGAGCGCCTCGCGCGAACTGGACATCCACCGGCAGATCCCCACGCTGTTCCTGGCCAACGACATGACCGGCAGCTCCGAGCTCTGCTCGCTGTTCCTGCGCGCGGATCGCCGCGGCGGCGCGGCCGGGCGCCTGCTGTCCAAGTCGCGCTTCCTGTTCATCGCCGAATTCCGCGAGCTGTTCGCCGAGCGCATCATCGCCGAGTTGCGCGGCATGTCCGACGACCAGGGGCAGTCGCCGTTCTGGGAGGGCCTGGGCCGCCACTTCTTCAAGATGGAATTCTCCCAGGCGGATTATCTCACCGGCATCGGCAATCGCGGCTTCATCGCCGAGCTGATGCCGCGCTTCCCGCTCTATACCTGCTTCCTGTCGGCGGAAGCGCGCCAGGTGATCGGCAAGGTACACCCGGACACCGAAGCCGCTCGCCGCCTGCTGGAGGCCGAGGGCTTCAATTACCAGGGCTACGTCGACATCTTCGATGCCGGTCCGACCCTGGAAGCCGAGACCGCCAAGGTACGCGCGATCCGCGACAGCCAGCGCCTGGTGCTGGCAGTGGGCACGCCGGGCGATGACGCCGAGGTCTATCTGATCCACAACCGCAAGTGCCAGGACTGCCGCATCACCAGCGCCCGCGCGCGCCTGGCTTCGGGCACCCTGGTGGTCGATCTGGCCACCGCCCGCGAATTGCGGCTGATGGCCGGCGCCCAGGTGCGCGCCGTGCGCCTGATGCCCTGAGGAGAGCTCATGGATAGCCTCTATATCGCTGGTCAATGGCGCCCCGGGCGCGGCGAGACCTTCACCTCGCTCGACCCCTACGCCGGTACCGAGCTCTGGCAGGGCGCCGCCGCGGATGCAGCGGACGTCGACCAGGCGATCGCCGCAGCGCGCCAGGCCTTTCCCGCCTGGGAAAGACGCGGCCAGGCCGCGCGCCTGGAGATCCTGCAGGCCTTCGCCCAGGCGCTGCAGCAACGCCGCTCCGCGCTGACCCGGGCCCTCGCCGAGGAAACCGGCAAGCCGCTGTGGGAAGCCGATACCGAACTCGGCAGCATGATCGCCAAGGTGGCCATCTCCGCCCAGGCCGAGGCGGCCCGTAGTGGCGAGCGCTCGGCCAGCGTGGCGGATGCCCGTAGCGTCACCCGTCATCGGCCGCATGGTGTCCTGGCGGTCTTCGGTCCCTACAACTTTCCCGGCCATTTGCCCAACGGCCATATCGTGCCTGCGCTGCTGGCCGGCAACACGGTGGTGTTCAAGCCCAGCGAGCTGACGCCGCGTTTTGCCGCTCTGACCCTGGAGTGCTGGATCGCCGCCGGACTGCCGGCCGGGGTACTCAATCTGGTGCAGGGCGGTCGGACCACCGGTGAGGCCCTGGCCGCGCATCCGGGCCTGGACGGCATCCTCTTCACCGGCTCCAGCGCCACCGGAGCGGCGCTGCATCGGCTCAATGCGGAGCGTCCGCAGCGACTGCTGGCCCTGGAGATGGGCGGCAACAATCCGCTGGTGGTGGCGCCGGTGGCCGATCTGGACGCCGCCGTGGTGACCATCGTCCAGTCGGCCTTTCTCTCCGCCGGGCAGCGCTGCACCTGCGCCCGCCGCCTGCTCGTGCCCCAGGGTGCCTGGGGCGATGCCCTGCTGGCACGCCTGGTGGCCGTCAGCGCCGGTCTCGGCATCGGTCGCTTCGACGCCGATCCGCCGCCCTTCATGGGCACCGTTATCTCCCTCGCCGCTGCCCAGGCCCTGCTGCGGACCCAGGCCCAGCGTCTGGCGCAGGGCGGTCGGGCACTGCTGGAGCAGCGCCAGCCGGACGTCCAGCGGGCGCTGCTCACGCCGGGGATCATCGAGGTGTCGGACATCGCCGACCTGCCCGACGAGGAGGTCTTCGGGCCGCTGTTGCAGGTCCAGCGCTATGACGACTTCGACCAGGCCCTGGCCCTCGCCAATGCCACCCGCTTCGGGCTGGCAGCCGGTCTGCTGGCCGACGATCCGGCCCTCTACAAATGTTTCTGGCAGGGCGTGCGCGCCGGCATCGTCAACTGGAATCGGCCCCTGACCGGGGCGGCCAGCGCGGCACCCTTCGGTGGCGTCGGTGCCTCGGGCAATCACCGCCCCAGCGCCTACTACGCCGCGGACTACTGCGCCTTCCCGGTCGCCTCGCTGGAAAGCGACGCCCTGACCCTGCCTAGCCAATTGCCTCCAGGATTACCGCTATGAGTCAACTCGCCCCTGCTGCTCGAGAGGTCAATTTCGACGGCCTGGTCGGTCCGACCCACAACTATGCCGGCCTGTCCTATGGCAACGTGGCCTCCCAGGCCAGCAAGCAGCAGTGCTCGAATCCGCGCGAGGCCGCGCGCCAGGGCCTGGCCAAGATGCAGGCGCTGATGGAACTGGGCTTTGAACAGGGCGTGCTGGCCCCCCACGAAAGACCCGACATCGCCTCGCTGCGGCGCCTGGGATTCGCCGGCAGCGATGCCCAGGTGCTGGAAAGCGCCGCACGCGAAGCCTTGCCGCTGCTCCTGTCCGCCAGTTCCGCCTCGGCCATGTGGACGGCCAACGCCGCCACCGTCAGCCCCAGCGCCGACACCCGCGATGGCCGCGTGCACTTCACCCCGGCCAACCTGGCCTGCAAGTTCCACCGCAGCCTCGAACCCAGCACCACGGCGCGCATCCTCCAGGCGATGTTTCGCGATTCCGCGCATTTCCAGCACCATGCGCCGCTGCCCTCGGTGGCCCAGTTCGGCGACGAGGGCGCGGCCAACCACACCCGCTTCAGTCGCGACCATGGCGCTCCGGGCGTGGAATTCTTCGTCTTCGGTCGCAGCGCCTTCGATCCGCGCTATCCAGAGCCTCATCGCTATCCGGCGCGGCAGACCCTGGAAGCCTCCCAGGCCATCGCCCGGCTGCATGGCCTGAGCGAGGAGGGCGTGGTCTTCGCCCAGCAGAATCCGGCGGTGGTGGACCAGGGCGTCTTCCACAACGACGTCATCTCGGTGGGCAACGCCCAGGTGCTGTTCCACCATGAAGATGCCTTCCTCGACAGCGACCGGGTGCTGGACGAATTGCAAACCAAGCTCGCCCGACGCGGCGCCACGTTGCAGCGCCTCTGCGTGCGTCGCAGCGAGATCAGCGTCGGCGACGCCGTGCGCTCCTATCTGTTCAACAGCCAGCTGCTGGATCAACCGGGGCAGGGCGCCTTGCTGGTGGTGCCCGACGAGTGCCGGCAGAATCCGGCGGTCTGGGACTATCTGCAGGCCCAGGTCAGCGGCGCGGGCCCGCTGGGCGAGGTCAAGGTCTTCGATCTCAAGCAGAGCATGCAGAACGGCGGCGGCCCCGCCTGCCTGCGCCTGCGGGTGGCGCTCGCCCCTGAGGAGCTGGCCGCGGTGAATCCGGGGGTGCGCTTCACCCCGGCGCTGCATGCCCAGTTGCTCGACTGGGTGGATCGGCACTACCGCGACCGCCTGGCACCGGCGGATCTCGCCGATCCCCAGTTGCTGGGCGAGGTCCGCACTGCCCTCGACGAGCTGACCCAGTTGCTGGGCCTCGGCTCGGTCTATCCCTTTCAATTGCCCTGACGTCCGGAGCCCCCATGAGCAACCGTCTCGATCTCATCCTCGAACCCACCGCCGACGAGCAGCAGACGCTGCAGGTCCAGCGCCTGGCCATCCGCCTGGCCGGTCGCGACCTCTGGCTGGAAGCCGATGGCGCCGGTGGCCTCAATATCTTCGCCGACTCCCAGGATGACGAAGAGCAGACCCCGGTCCTGGTGCTGCGCCCTCAGGCCCTCAATGCCCTGGGCCTGTCCATCGCCCTGGAGACCTTCGCCGACGACGGCGATGAGAATCATGTGCATGACGCCGATTGCGGTTGCGGCCACGATCATTGAGTATCTAGCTCCGACACGTCGCTCAGCGGAGTAGAGCATGGCTGCATCTGAACGTTATCGGTTGGCGCTTGGCCGCCTGCTGGACCTGACCCTGGCCGGCCGCGAGCCGACCGAGAAGATTCAACTGACTGCCGACGGCACCCGTCTCCACTGGCTGACCGAAGGCGTGCTGGAAGTCACCCCGCCGGTGGCGCGCGACAACCGCATGGACCTGCTGCTCTCGGCGGGCATCCATGGCAACGAGACGGCGCCCATGGAGCTGCTCGACGAGTTGCTCGGCGGCATCGCCAGCGGCGCCCTGCGTCCCGCCTGCCGCCTGTTGTTCATGTTCGGCAATCCCGACGCCATGCGCCGCGGCACCCGCTATGTCGAGCAGGACCTGAATCGCCTGTTCAACGGCCGCCATGCTCAGGCCGAAGGTCCCGAGGCGCAACGCGCCAACGACCTGGAACGCCTGTCCGCGCAATTCTTCAGCAAGCCGGATCGGGCGCGCCTGCACTACGACCTGCACACCGCGCTGCGCGCCTCGGCGCTGCCGCGTTTCGCCCTCTATCCCTGGAGCGCCGGGCGCGAGCATTCGGAAGCCGAGTTGCAGCGTCTCGAAGCCGCCGGTATCGAAGCCGTGCTGCTCTACGACAAGCCGGGCATTACCTTCAGCGCCTATACCTATGCCGAGTGCCAGGCCGAGGCCCTGACCCTGGAGCTGGGCCAGGCGCGGCCCTTCGGCGAGAACAGCGAACTCGACCTGAGTCGCCTGCGGCTGCTGCTCGAGGCGCTGATCGAAGGCCGCGAAGCCGAGCTGCCGCCGCCGGATTCCTCGTTGCTGAGATTCCGCGTGGCGCGCCAGGTGTACAAGTCCAGTCCGCGCTTCCAGTTGCACCTGGCCGACGACGTGGCCAACTTCTCGCCGCTGCGCCAGGGTTCGCTGCTGGCCGAAGACGGCAGCGAGCGCTGGATCGTCGACGAAGCCGAGGCGCGCATCATCTTTCCCAATCCCAAGGTCGCCGTCGGCCTGCGGGCCGGACTCATCGTTGTCCCGGCTTAAGGAGCGACCTCATGATCGATCTGCGCAGCGATACCGTCACCCAGCCCACCTCGGCCATGCGTCAGGCCATGCTGGCCGCCGAGCTGGGCGATGACGTCTATGGCGAAGACCCCACCGTCACCCGCCTGGAACAGCGTCTGGCGGGCGATCTGGGCCTGGAAGCCGGACTCTTCGTGCCCAGCGGCACAATGAGCAATCTGCTCGGACTGCTGGCGCACTGCGAGCGGGGCGACGAATACCTGGTCGGCCAGCAGGCCCACACATACAAGTACGAAGGGGGCGGCGCCGCGGTGCTGGGCTCCATCCAGCCGCAACCCATAGAGATGGCCGCCGATGGCAGCCTCGACCTCGATCTGGTGCGCAGCTACATCAAGGCCGATGACTTCCACTTCGCTCGCACCCGGCTGCTGGCCCTGGAAAACACCATGCACGGCAAGGTGCTGCCGCTGACCTATCTGGCCGCGGCACGCGCCTTCACCCGGGAGCACGGCCTGGCTCTGCATCTGGACGGCGCGCGGCTGTACAACGCCGCGGTCAAGCTCGGGGTACCGGCGCGCGAGATCAGCCAGCATTTCGATTCGGTATCGGTCTGCCTGTCCAAGGGCCTCGGCGCGCCGGTGGGGTCGGTGCTCTGCGGCGATGCCGCCCTGATCGCCAAGGCGCGCCGCTGGCGCAAGGTGGTCGGCGGCGGCATGCGCCAGGCCGGCATGCTGGCAGCGGCCGGTCTGCATGCCCTCGACCACCAGGTCGAGCGCCTGGCCGAGGACCATGCCCACGCGGCGCAGCTCGGCACCGCCCTGGCCGAACTCGGCTATCAGGTGGAGCCGGTGCAGACCAACATGGTCTACCTCGCCCTGGGCGACGGGGCGCCCGCCCTGCAGGCCTTCCTGGCCGAACGCGGCATCCGCATCAGTCCTGCGCCGCGCCTGCGACTGGTCACCCATCTGGACGTCAGCGCCGCCGATATCGAGGCGGTCATCGCCGCTTTCGCCACCTACCGCCGCCGCTAAGTCTTCCGACGACGTTTTTCCTGCGCAACCGGGGCGACACCGGGGCGCAGGCGTCGATATACTCCCAGACATGCGTGTCCGTTTTCCGCACGTGCCGCGTCTGCGGCGCCCGCTCCGTTCGTCTCGTCTGCGATCCAGTCGGATGCCCGTCACGCGCGTCGAAAAGCCCATTGTCTGGAATGAATATGAAAAGCGCCGAAATCCGTGAAGCCTTCCTCCGCTTCTTCGAAGAGAAGGGGCACACCCGGGTCGCCTCCAGTTCGCTGATCCCCGCGAACGATCCGACCCTGCTGTTCACCAACGCCGGGATGAACCAGTTCAAGGACTGCTTCCTCGGCATGGAAAAGCGCAGCTACACCCGCGCCGCCACCAGCCAGAAGTGCGTGCGCGCGGGCGGCAAGCACAACGACCTGGAGAACGTCGGCTACACGGCGCGTCACCACACCTTCTTCGAGATGCTGGGCAACTTCAGCTTCGGCGACTACTTCAAGCGCGACGCCATCACCTTCGCCTGGGAATTCCTCACCTCGCCGCAGTGGCTGGGTCTGCCCCGGGAAAAGCTCTGGGTCACCGTCTACGCCACCGATGACGAGGCCTACGACATCTGGACCAAGGAAGTCGGGGTGCCCGAGGCGCAGATGGTGCGCATCGGCGACAACAAGGGCGCGCCCTATGCCTCGGACAACTTCTGGACCATGGGTGATACCGGTCCCTGCGGCCCCTGCACCGAGATCTTCTTCGACCACGGTCCCGAGATCTGGGGCGGCCCGCCCGGCTCGCCGGAAGAAGACGGCGATCGCTACATCGAGATCTGGAACAACGTCTTCATGCAGTTCAACCGCACCGCCGATGGCGTCCTGCATCCGCTGCCGGCGCCCAGCGTCGACACCGGCATGGGCCTGGAGCGGGTGAGCGCCGTGCTGCAGCACGTGCACTCGAACTACGAGATCGATCTGTTCCAGCAGCTGCTGGCGGCCTCGGCCGAGGCCATCGGTTGCGCCAACGACGACGCCCCCTCGCTCAAGGTGGTGGCCGACCACATCCGTTCCTGCAGCTTCCTGATCGCCGATGGCGTGCTGCCGTCCAACGAAGGCCGTGGCTACGTGCTGCGTCGCATCATTCGTCGCGCCTGCCGCCACGGCAACAAGCTGGGCGCCAAGGGCACCTTCTTCCACAAGATCGTCGCCGCCCTGGTGGCCGAGATGGGCCAGGCCTATCCCGAGCTGGTCCAGCAGCAGGCGCACATCGAGCGCGTGCTGCGCACCGAGGAAGAGCAGTTCGCCAAGACCCTGGAGCAGGGCCTGAAGATCCTCGAACAGGATCTGGCGCAGCTGCAGGGCGACACCATTCCCGGTGACGTGGTGTTCAAGCTCTATGACACCTACGGCTTCCCGGTCGACCTGACCAACGACATCGCCCGCGAGCGCAACCTCAACCTCGACGAGGCTGGTTTCGAGCGCGAGATGGAAGCCCAGCGCGAGCGCGCCCGCTCCGCCAGCGCCTTCGGCGTGGACTACAACAGCCTGGTCAAGGTCGAGGGCGAGACCCGCTTCCTCGGCTACGACACCACCAGCGCCTCGGGCACCATCGTCGCCCTGTACCGCGCCGGCCAGCCGGTGGACAGCCTCGCCGAAGGCGAGGAGGGCGTGGTCATCCTCGACCAGACGCCGTTCTATGGTGAATCCGGTGGCCAGGTCGGCGATACCGGTACCCTGGAAAGCGCCGGTGTCGGCTTTGCCGTGCGCGACACCACCAAGACCCAGGGGGCCTTCCTGCACCACGGCGTGGTGACCAAGGGCAGCCTCAATGTCGGCACCGCGCTGATGGCCCAGGTCGATGCCGGGCGCCGCCAGGGCATCGCCCTGAACCACTCCGGTACCCATTTGCTGCACGCCGCCCTGCGCCAGGTGCTGGGCGACCATGTCCACCAGAAGGGCTCCCTGGTCAACGACCAGCGCCTGAGATTCGACTTCAGCCACTTCGAGGCCATCAAGCCCGAGGAGCTCAAGCGCATCGAGACCATCGTCAACGAAGAGATCCGCAAGAACAGCGCGGTGACCACCGAGGTCATGGCCATCGACGAGGCCAAGGCCCGCGGCGCCATGGCGCTGTTCGGCGAGAAGTACGGCGACGTAGTGCGCGTGGTCGGCATGGGCGGTGAATTCTCCGTCGAGCTGTGCGGTGGTACCCACGTCGCCCAGACCGGCGACATCGGCCTGCTCAAGCTGGTCAGCGAAGGCGGCGTGGCCTCCGGCGTGCGCCGTGTGGAAGCCATCACCGGCACCGCGGCCCTGGCCTACCTCAACAGCGCCGAAGAGCAGCTGCGCGAAGCCGCCAGCCTGCTCAAGGGCAGTCGCGACAACGTGCTGGACAAGCTGGCCGCGCTCGTCGAGCGCAATCGCCAGCTGGAAAAGGAAATCGAGCAGCTCAAGGCCAAGGCCGCCAGTGCCTCGGCCGGTGACCTGGTCGACCAGGCGCAGGACGTCAAGGGCGCCAAGGTGCTCACCGCGCGCCTCGACGGTCTCGACGGCAAGGCATTGCTGGCGCTGGTCGACCAGCTCAAGAACAAGCTCGGCAGCGGCATGATCCTGCTCGGTGGCGTAGCCGACGGCAAGGTGGTGCTGGTGGCCGGCGTCACCGCCGACCTGACCGCCAGGCTCAAGGCCGGCGAGCTGATGAAGCGCGCCGCGGCCGTGGTCGGTGGCAAGGGCGGCGGTCGTCCGGACATGGCCCAGGGCGGCGGCACCGATGCCAGCCAGCTCGAGGCGGCCCTGGCCTGCGCCGCGCAGTACGCCGAGGAAAGCCTCTAAGAGCGCTGCGGGTCGCCGGGGAGGGCGGCCCGCTTCCTCCCTCAACAACTTGAATCAGATTTTTCTGCGGACGGGCAGCAAGCAATGGCATTGATCGTACAGAAATTCGGCGGTACCTCGGTGGGTACGGTGGAGCGTATCGAGCAGGTCGCCGAGAAGGTGAAACGCTTCCATGAGGCGGGCGACCAGATCGTGGTGGTGGTATCGGCCATGAGTGGCGAGACCAATCGCCTGATCGGCCTCGCCAAGCAGATCATGGAGCAACCCGATCCGCGCGAGCTGGATGTCATGGTCTCCACCGGCGAGCAGGTCACCATCGGCCTGCTGGCCATGGCGCTGCTCAAGCGTGGCGTCCAGGCGGTGTCCTATACCGGCAACCAGGTGCGCATCCTCACCGACAGCGCCCACACCAAGGCGCGCATCCAGCAGATCGACGATGCCCGCATCCGAGCCGAGCTCAAGGCCGGCAAGGTGGTGGTCGTGGCCGGCTTCCAGGGCGTTGACGAGCAGGGCAACATCACCACCCTGGGCCGTGGTGGCTCCGACACCACCGGCGTGGCCCTGGCGGCCGCGCTGAAGGCCGACGAGTGCCAGATCTATACCGACGTCGACGGCGTCTACACCACCGATCCGCGCGTGGTGCCCCAGGCCCAGCGCCTGGACAAGATCACCTTCGAGGAAATGCTGGAAATGGCCAGCCTCGGCTCGAAGGTGCTGCAGATCCGTTCGGTGGAGTTCGCCGGCAAGTACAACGTGCCGCTGCGCGTGCTGCACAGCTTTCAGGAGGGTCCGGGCACCCTCATTACCCTTGATGAAGAGGAATCCATGGAACAGCCGATCATCTCCGGCATCGCCTTCAACCGTGACGAAGCCAAGCTGACCATTCGCGGTGTGCCGGATACCCCCGGCGTGGCCTTCAAGATCCTCGGCCCGATCAGCGCGGCCAACATCGAAGTCGACATGATCGTGCAGAACGTCGCGCACGATAACACCACCGACTTCACCTTCACCGTGCACCGCAACGACTACCAGAGCGCCCTGGAGATCCTCAAGCGCACCGGCGTCGAGATCGGCGCTCGGGAGTCCGTCGGCGACACCAAGATCGCCAAGGTTTCCATCGTTGGCGTCGGCATGAGATCCCATGCCGGCGTGGCCAGCCAGATGTTCGAAGCCTTGGCCAAGGAGAGCATCAACATCCAGATGATCTCCACTTCCGAAATCAAGGTGTCGGTGGTCATCGAGGAGAAATACCTCGAACTCGCCGTCCGCGCCCTGCACACCGCCTTCGAACTCGACGCCCCCGCACGCGGCGCCGAGTGACCCGCCAGATGAGGTTCCTGCCACAGGGACCTCATCCGACACGGGTTCTGCGGAACTTTACTTGCATGGACAGAGGTCAATAGCGACTAGAGGGTCCATTCAGGGATCGTTTCGGTTCATACGTGCAGACTGAGTTAAAGCTTAAGGAGAATGGAATGCTTATTTTGACTCGTCGGGTTGGTGAGACCCTGATGGTGGGTGATGAAGTCACCGTGACGGTACTGGGAGTCAAGGGCAACCAGGTCCGCATTGGCGTCAATGCGCCCAAGGAAGTCGCGGTTCATCGCGAGGAAATCTACCAGCGCATCCAGAAGGAAAAGGACCAAGAACCAAACCACTGATTTTTTTTGAATTTTTCTCTTTGCAAACGGGCAAACCTTCGATATAGTTTCGCCCCGTTGCGGTGAGGTGGCCGAGTGGCCGAAGGCGCTCCCCTGCTAAGGGAGTACACCTCAAAAGGGTGTCGAGGGTTCGAATCCCTCCCTCACCGCCATTTGCTTCAAACTGGCTCCGCTGTACTGACCGATTGGTAAGTACCTGATAAACAAGCAAATTTGCTTGACAGGTCAGAAACGGAAGCTAGAATACGCAGCTTCAACGCACTCGTAGCTCAGCTGGATAGAGTACTCGGCTACGAACCGAGCGGTCGGAGGTTCGAATCCTCCCGAGTGCGCCAAATCGACGAAGCCTCTGGCTTCAGCAGTACCAGCGGTGTTCTGGCTAAACGCACCGAAACGCACTCGTAGCTCAGCTGGATAGAGTACTCGGCTACGAACCGAGCGGTCGGAGGTTCGAATCCTCCCGAGTGCGCCAAATATGAAGAAGGGCCTGCAGCGATGCAGGCCCTTTTTTATTGTCTGCGGATTCGTGCCAGTATCCGCGACCGTTGGCCTGGCCAGGATTCCGTCCGGTCAGGCCGTGCGTCTTTCGACCTTGCCCGCGAGAGGGTCTCTTCATGCAGTGGGACAGACCGACTCCCCACCTCCTGCCGCTGCGCATCGGTGCCGAGCACATCGACGGCCTGGGCCATGCCAACAACGCCGTGTACGTCAGCTGGCTCGAACAGTGCGCCTGGCAGCATTCGGCGGCCCTGGGCCTGGACCTCGCCACCTTCCAGCGGCTGGACCGCGCCATGGCCGTGGTGCGCCACGAGATCGACTATCTCAGCAGTGGTTACCAGGACGATGAGCTGGTGCTCGGTACCTGGCTGGTCGACTGGGATCGTCGTCTGCGCATGACCCGGCAATTCCAGCTGCAGCGTCCCGCCGATGGCGTGACCCTGCTGCGCGCCCGGACGACCTTCGTCTGCATCGAGCTGTCTTCCGGCAAGCCCAGGCGCATGCCACCCGAATTCCTGGCCGGTTATGGCCAGGCACTACCTGGCGAGGACGTCTGAGCATGGAGATCGCCCTGGCGCCCATGGAGGGCCTCGTCGACGACATCCTGCGGGAATTGCTGACCGAGGTCGGTGGACTCGACTGGTGCGTGAGCGAATTCATCCGTGTCTGCGATCGCCTGCTGCCGGCGGCGGCCTTCGCCAAGCTGGCACCTGAGCTGGAGCAGGGCGCGCGTACGCCGTCGGGTACGCCCATGCGGGTGCAGCTGCTGGGTTCGGATCCGGCCTGCCTGGCCGACAACGCGGCCTTCGCCTGCACCCTGGGCGCCCCGGTGATCGATCTCAACTTCGGCTGCCCGGCCAAGACCGTCAACAAGTCCCGCGGCGGGGCGGTGCTGCTCAAGGAGCCGGAGCTGCTCAACCGGATCGTCGAGAGCGTGCGCCAGGCCGTGCCGGCGCACATTCCGGTCACCGCCAAGATGCGCCTGGGCTACGACAGTCCGAACGCCGCCCTGGCCTGCGCCGAGGCCCTGGCCGAGGGTGGCGCGGCGCAACTGGTGGTCCATGCGCGGACCAAGGTCGAGGGCTACAAGCCGCCGGCGCACTGGGAATGGGTGGCGCGGGTGGCCGACCGGGTATCCGTGCCGGTGCTGGCCAACGGCGAGATCTGGACCCTGGACGACTACTGGCGTTGCCGCAGCGTCAGCGGCCAGGCCTCGGTGATGCTGGGGCGCGGCCTGGTCTCGCGACCGGACCTGGCGCTGCAGATCGCCGCGGCGGTACGCGGAGAGGAGACCGCGGCGCAGGGCTGGGCCGAGATCCTGCCGCGGGTGCAACGCTTCTGGGTCATGGCGCAGCGCAAGCTGGCGCCGCGCTACGCCCCCGGTCGCCTCAAGCAGTGGCTGGGCATGCTGACCCGCAGCTATCCCGAGGCCGCGGCCCTGTTCGCCGAGGTGCGGCGCGAATCCGATTGCGCCCTGATCGACCGCCTGCTCGGCATGGCCGGGCACAATCCAGCCGAACTTGATCTCGATCAAGAACGCCGGCCGCAACTCGTCTAGTCTCTGGGGAGTGGTGACGACGGAGCGTCGTCGCTCGAGCACGCAAGGCACTTCAGGCGACCCCGGGTCGCCTTTTTTTCGTCTGGGCGCCCGCCTGGAACTTCGCCTGGGCCACGCGGCCTATGCTGGACCCCCTGCACACCAAGAGCCGACGTGCGCCTACCCTGGACGGTCTTTCTCGCACCCACGCCTGCGGCACTCCTCTTTGCCGGCAAGACCCTGTTCGCCGCCGGACTGGCGCTCTGGCTGGCCTTCCGTTTCAGCCTCGAACAACCGGTCTGGGCCTGCATGACGGTGATGATCGTCTCCCAGCCGCTGTCCGGCATGGTGCTGGCCAAGGGCCTGTTCCGCCTGCTCGGCACCATTGCCGGCACCTGCATGGCGGTGGTGCTCATGGGCTTCTTCGCCCAGACGCCCTGGCTGTTCCTCCTGGCCCTGGCCGGCTGGATGGCCCTCTGCACGGCAGCCTCGACCCTGCTGCGCAACCATGTCGCCTATGGCTTCGTGCTGGCCGGCTATACCGTCGCCATCATCGGCCTGCCCGCCATTGCCCATCCGCTGACCGTGTTCGACCAGGCGGTGGCCCGCTGCACCGAGATCTGCCTGGGTATCGTCGTGGCCTCGGCGGTCAGCGCGCTGTTCTGGCCGCAGCGCGTGGAGCAGAACCTGGCCGCCCAGGCGCGGCGCACCTGGGAGCAGGGCGTGGCTGCGGCGCGGGCGGAGCTGGCCGAGGCCCAGGATGCCACCCAGGGTCTGCTGGCCATGCTTGGCCAGGTGGTGGCGGTGGATGCCCAGCGCGACCACGCCTGGTTCGAAGGCCAGCGCGGCCGGCAACGCGCCAGGGCGTTGCGCCTGCTCTCGCGGGATCTGCTCAGCCTGCTGCGCACCGCCCGTGGTGCCATGCGGCAGTGGCGTGGTCTGGACGAGCCGAGAAGGGCCGCTCTGCAGCCCTGGCGCGACGAACTGCTCACGACCCTGGCCGACCCCCAGGCGTCTGCCCTGGAGGCCCTCCTGCAGCGTCTGAGAGAGGCTGCGGGCACCGCCCCGGAGCTGGACAACGATCAGCGCTACCTGCTGGCCCGTTTCGCCATCCTGCTGGACAAGATCCTGCTGGCCGGTCGCGCCCTGGACAGCGTCCACACGGCCCAGCTCAGCGCCGTGGCGCCCTCGGCACTGGCGCGTCATCGCGATGTGCAGACGGCGCTGCTCTACGGCCTGCGCAGCGCCTGTGCGCTGCTGGTCGTGGGCGTCTTCTGGCTGGCCAGCGCCTGGCCCTCGGCGCCGGGTGCCATGCTCATGGCCGGGGTCATCTGCAGCCTGTTCGCCAATCGCGACAACGCCGCCACCATCGGCGTCGGCTTCCTGCGGGGCATCCTCTATGCCGCGCCAGTCGCCATCCTGGTCAGCCAGGTGCTGCTGCCGCAGATCAGCGGCTATCCGCTGCTGTGCCTGGTGCTGGGGGTGCCACTGTTCTTTGCCGCCCTGGGGATGGCCGGACCGCCGGGCGTGGTGGGGACGGCGACGGCCTTCGCCATCCATCTGCTGGTGCTGGTCTCGCCCAGCAACCACGGCCAGGTGGAGATGGGCGCCTTGCTCAACCAGTTGCAGAGTCTATTGATCGGCGTCGGTTCGGCCGTGCTGATGTTCCGGCTGATCAGTCTACGCACGCCGCGGCGCACCAGCCGCCGCATCCTCGAGGCCACCACCTACGACCTGCAGCGCCTGACCACGGTCCCCCTAGCCAACGCCGAGACCTGGTTCGGCGGGCGCATGGCGGATCGCCTGCTACTGCTGGCGCGACATATCGAGCAGCTGTCGGCCAGCGAACGCGGGCGCTGGGAGCAGGGGCTGCTGGCGCTGGACTTGGGCAATGAGTTACTGCATCTGCGCGCCTGCCTGGCAGGTGCCCAGGGCGAGGTGGCCCGGGCGCGGGATGCCTTTCTCGGCCGCTTCGCCGAACAGCTGGAGGTGGGCTTCGGTAACCTGCAGCCGGGCGCGCTGGACGCGGCGGCAGAGCGTCTGCGACAGGCGCTGCACCAGGCGCCAGACGATGAGCCGCATCGGTTGGCGCGCGGCGCCATCGGCCAGCTCCAGCAGACCTGGCGCAGCTGTTGTCTAGAGGCGGTAGCGGAGGAGGGTGCGGATGAATCTGCATGAATGGGCCATCGGCGGGGTCTACCTGGGGCCGCTGTTCGTCTATGGCGTCCTGGCGCTGCTGCTGACGGCGCTGTCGCTGTGGCTGCTGCAGCGCAGTGGCCTGGGCCGCCATCTCTGGCACAGCGCCCTGTTCGGTTGCGCGCTGTTCGTGCTGTGGCTGGCCGCCCTCGTGGCCGTGCTGGCCACCTGAGCCCCATAACAAGAGGATCGACAAGGCGATGCACAAGACCCTGCGTGTGGCGATAACCCTGATCGTGGTACTGCTCGCCATCCTGGCCGGCACCTGGCTGTGGCACTTCTATCTCTATACGCCCTGGACGCGCGATGCGCGGGTGCGCGCCGATGTGGTGGTGGTCGCGCCCGACGTATCGGGCTGGGTGACGCGCCTAGCGGTGGTGGACAACCAGCTGGTCAAGCCCGGCGATCTGCTCCTGCAGATCGATCAGCAGCGCTACCAGGCCAACCTCGCCCATGCCAAGGCGGTGGCCGAGACGCGCCAGCAGCAGCTGCGCCTGCGTGAGAGCGAGGCCGCCCGGCGCCAACGGCTGGGCACCAGCGCCATCAGCGCCGAGGATCGCGAGACCGCCCAGGTCAACGTGGCGGTCGCCCGCAGCCAGTACCAGGAAGCCCTGAGCGATGTGAACCTGGCCCAGATCAACCTGGATCGCAGCCGGGTGCTGGCGCCGCGGGAAGGGCGGATCACCAACCTCAGATTCGCCGAGGGCAACTATGTGCAGACCGGCCAGGCGGTGATGGCCCTGGTGGATACCCGCTCCTTCTACGTCATGGCCTATTTCGAAGAGACCAAGATTCCCCACATCCACCCCGGCGATGCGGTACGGGTGCGCCTGATGAACCAGGCGGCGCCCCTGCAGGGGCGGGTGGCGAGCATCAGCAGCGGCATCACCGATCGCAACGCGGCCAGCGATACCCAGCTGCTGGCCAACGTCGAGCCGACGTTCAACTGGGTGCGCCTGGCGCAGCGCATCCCGGTACGCATCGAACTGCTGGACGTCCCCGCGGATATCCACCTCAGCGCGGGGATGACGGCAAGCGTTTCGGTGCTCGATGGCGAGGGTCACCACCCGCTGCAGGGCTGGCGTCGGCTCTGGGGTTACTGAGGTCTGGAGGGGTACGACTAAAGTCGTCTGGAAGCCTTACCGGGCGGGCCTAGAGTAGAGCTCGACGCTCCCGTCATGCTGTAAGGAACAACAATAATGAATGACAGCACCTACCGGCGGATTGAAGCCAGTCCGCGTTTCCAAGAACTGGTGACCAAGCGCGGGCGCTTCGCCTGGACGCTTTCCGCCATCATGCTCGGACTCTATTCCGCCTTCATCCTCCTGATCGCCTTCGCTCCCAAGGTTCTCGCGACCCGTATCCATGCGGAAACCGCCATGACCTGGGGCATCCCCCTGGGCGTCGGTCTGATCCTTTCGGCCTTCGTCCTGACCGGCATCTATGTGCGCCGGGCCAATGGCGAGTTCGATCGGCTCAACGCGGAAATTCTCCGGGAGGTGCAGCCATGAGACGTCTTTCCCTCGCGGCCGGGCTGCTGGCGCTCTCGCCTTCGCTGTGGGCAGCCGATGCCATCAGCGGCGCGGTCCAGCGCCAGCCGCTGAACATCTCCGCCATCCTGATGTTCGTCGCCTTCGTCGGCGCCACCCTGGGCATCACCTACTGGGCTTCCAAGCGTAACCGCTCCGCCGCCGACTACTACGCCGCCGGTGGCCGCATCACCGGGTTCCAGAACGGCCTGGCCATCGCCGGCGACTACATGTCGGCCGCCTCCTTCCTGGGTATTTCCGCGCTGGTGTTCACCTCGGGCTACGACGGCCTGATCTACTCCATCGGCTTCCTGGTGGGCTGGCCGATCATCCTGTTCCTGATCGCCGAGCGCCTGCGCAACCTCGGCAAGTACACCTTCGCCGACGTGGCCTCCTATCGCCTCAAGCAGAAGGACATCCGGACCCTGTCCGCCTGCGGCTCGCTGGTGGTGGTCGCCCTCTATCTGATCGCCCAGATGGTCGGTGCCGGCAAGCTGATCCAGCTGCTGTTCGGCCTGGACTACACCCTGGCCGTGGTGCTGGTGGGTATCCTCATGGTGCTCTACGTCCTCTTCGGCGGCATGCTGGCCACCACCTGGGTACAGATCATCAAGGCCGTGCTGCTGCTGTCCGGTGCCAGCTTCATGGCCTTCATGGTGATGAAGCACGTCGGCTTCGACTTTAACCGCCTGTTCGCCGAAGCCATCGCCGTGCATCCCAAGGGTGAAGCCATCATGAGCCCCGGTGGCTTGGTGAAGGATCCGATCTCGGCCTTCTCCCTGGGTCTGGCGCTGATGTTCGGCACCGCCGGCCTGCCGCACATCCTGATGCGCTTCTTCACCGTCAGTGACGCCAAGGAAGCGCGCAAGAGCGTGTTCTACGCCACCGGCTTCATCGGCTACTTCTACATCCTGACCTTCATCATCGGCTTTGGCGCCATCCTGCTGGTCAGCACCAATCCGGCCTTCAAGGACGCCGCCGGCGCCCTGCTGGGCGGCAACAACATGGCGGCGGTGCACCTGGCCAACGCCGTGGGCGGCAGCATCTTCCTCGGCTTCATCTCGGCGGTGGCCTTCGCCACCATCCTGGCGGTGGTCGCCGGTCTGACCCTGGCCGGTGCCTCGGCGGTCTCCCACGACCTCTACGCCAGCGTGATCAAGAAGGGCAAAGCCAACGAGAAGGACGAAATCCGCGTTTCCAAGATGACCACCGTGGCGCTGGGTGTGGTCGCCATCGCCTTGGGCATCCTCTTCGAGAAGCAGAACATCGCCTTCATGGTGGGCCTGGCCTTCTCCATCGCGGCCAGCTGCAACTTCCCCATCCTGCTGCTCTCGATGTACTGGAAGCGTCTGACCACCCGGGGCGCCATGATCGGTGGCTGGCTCGGCCTGATCACCGCGGTGGCCCTGATGGTGCTTGGCCCGACCATCTGGGTGACCATCCTCGGTCATGCCAAGCCGATCTACCCCTATGAATACCCGGCGCTGTTCTCCATCGCCGTGGCCTTCATCGGCATCTGGTTCTTCTCCATCACCGACAAGTCGGCGGCTGCCGAAGAGGAGCGGGCACGCTTCTATCCGCAGTTCGTGAGATCCCAGACCGGCCTGGGTGCCAGTGGCGCTGTGGCCCACTGACAGCCAGCTGCGACAAGACCAAGCCCGGATCTCTGATCCGGGCTTTTTTGTGCGCTGGCACCTGGGAGGCGGCGAGGGCGGGCAGGGTTAGCTGACGACGTCGGGATTTTCCGCCGCTGGCGCAGGTCCATGGAATAAGCCCGTCGCTTCGTATCATCCTGTTACGGCGGCGGTCGACCCTTGGCCTTCATGGAGAATGGCAGATGACTCTCTCGACCATCCTGGTTCTGGTGCTTCTGGTCCTGCTCATCGGCGGACTTCCGGTATTTCCGCATTCGCGCAGCTGGGGCTATGGCCCGTCCGGCATCGTGGGCGCCATTCTGGTCGTCCTGCTGGTACTGCTGCTGCTGGGCATGATCTAGACCCTGACGGTCGCCTGAAAATGCCCCACAAAGGTGCGTTGGACAAAGTTCTTGCCCAATGCGGTGCAGCGCGGTAACGTCGGCTTTCCGGCCTGCCTTGCCGAGTGCTGTAAACAAAACCGGCGTCTGCGTGAGCAGACGCCGGTTTTGTTTTGCGCGTCAGTTGGCGACCGCGCCGTCCTGGCGGCTGCGCAGATAGAGGTCCAGCACCACCTCGTCGAGGATCGACGAAGCGCCCCAGGGGCGGCTGCTGTTGAGGATGGCGACCACCACCCAGTTGCGCGCATTGGCATCCCGGACGAAGCCCGCCAGGGCCCGTACGTTGTTCAGGGTGCCGGTCTTCATGTGCGCCTGACCGGTGAGCGGCGAATTCTTCATGCGCTTGCGCAGGGTGCCGTCCATGCCCGCCAACGGCAGCGAAGAGATGAACTCCGGGCCGTAGGGACTCTGCCAGGCGGCGCGCAGGATCTCGGCCATCTCCCGGGCACTGACCCGTTCGGTGCGCGACAGCCCCGAGCCGTTCTCCATGATCAGGTGACTGGCATTGATGCCCTTGCGCGCCAGCCACGAGCGGATGACCCGCAGCGCCGCCTTGCTGTCGTCCGCATCCGCCGAGGTGCGGAATTGCGCCCCGATGGAGAGGAACAGCTGCTGGGCCATGGTGTTGTTGCTGTACTTGTTGATGTCGCGAATGATCTCGACCACATCGGGCGAGAAGGCCCGCGCCAGCACCTCGGCATTGCGCGGCACGCTGCCCTCGCGGGTACGGCCCTTGATGCTGCCGCCCAGTTCCTGCCAGATGGCCCGCACCGCGCCGGCGGTATAGGCCGGGTGGTCGAGCAGCGACAGATAGCTCTGGGCGTTGCAGCCGTCCGGCAACTGGCCACTGACCACCAGGCTGGTACTGCCATCGGCCTGGGGCACCGGATTGAAGCGCACCTCCGGCCAGGCCGGGCAACCGCTCTTGCCGGTGGCGCGCATCTGGTTGTCGATGCTGACGTTGGTCAGCGGCGGATCCATGGAGACGCTGACCCGGCCATCGGCCGAGCGCACCACCATGCGCACCGACTTGAGATTGACCAGCAGCGAATCCGGACCGACCAGGAAGGTCTTGTTCTCGTCTTCGCCGTCGTCGTTGAAGGCCGGCAGATTGGGCTTCACGAAACGACCGCGATCCAGCACCAGGTCACCGGTGACTTCCAGGACGCCGTTGGCGCGCAGGTCACGCATGAGCAGCCACAGCCGCTCCATGTTCAGCTTGGGATCGCCACCGCCCTTGAGATAGAGGTTGCCGTTGAGGATGCCGTCCTTGAGGGTGCCGTCGGTATAGAACTCGGTCTTCCACTGGTAGGTGGGACCCAGCAGTTCCAGGGCGGCAAAGGTGGTGATCAGCTTCATGGTCGACGCCGGATTCACCGAGACGTCGGCGTTGTAGTAGTCGTTCTCGCCCGGGCCATCGAGGGGCAGCATCACCAGCGACAGGTCGCTGCCGGGGATCTTGTTGGTCTGCATCGCCTTTTCGATTCGCGGCGGCAGGTAGGAGGTATCGGCACTGACGGGCAGGGAAAAGCCCAGGGCGCAGCAGCTCAGCAGCAGGCCCAGAGATCGGAAGGTCTTTCGCATCGGGACACACACCTTGGCAGGGTACCGGCCTAGTTGAAGAGAAAAGGGGCCGATAGACGTCGGAGTGTGGGCATTATGCAGTAAGGAGGGAGGGGCGAGCCAACCCCGCGGGGCAGGGCGCAGATAAAGAAACGACCGCCGTGGCGGTCGTTTCCGGAAAGGTCGGGATCAGTTGTAGCCCGTGGCGTCCTTGGTGCGGTCCGGACTGTTGGGCGAAGGGGGATTGCGCCCGTCGTCGGTCTTGGCGTGTTCGGTGCGCAGGGGCTTTTCGTCCTTGGGCAGTTCGCGTTCGTCGGCTTTGCGCTTTTCTTCGGCCATGGGATCCTCGTCTACGTGATTGCCGGTCAAGGTGTGACCGGTGCAGGCGTTTCGCCGTTCCCCTGGGGCGAGGAGCGGTCGGCGAAGGCGCCGGCGCTCTGCAGCTGGCGCAGGGCGTCGTTGACCTGGCGGGCGAAGGTTTCCTCGATGGCGGTCCCGGCCTGATGGCTGGCGGCCAGGGGCAGGAACCAGACCCCCATCCAGGTGCGTACCGAACTGGCATTGCGCACCCGGGTGGACGGACCGCTACCGGGTGCGATCCATTCGGCGGTCAGCACATAGTCGTCCTTGGCGGTACCCGGGACGAGAAAGAAGGTGGCCCCGGTAATCAGGCCACTGGCGATGGCGGCGGCGTAGGAGGTGCTGTTGTAGAGCTTGAGGCGCAGCAGGGCGTCGTCGGGCCTGCCGGGCTCCGGCACCAGGGTGATGCGGTCGAACAGATTGGAGCGTTCCAGGACCTCGCGCAGCCGGGGCTTCAGGCCTTCGCGGGCGACGGCGATCGACGTCGCGTCCTTGGCGTCCTCGACAGTGCCGCGATAGAAGTTGAATTCCACCAGCACCTTGGGCCGCTGCGGTTGCTCGCTCAGGGGCACGCGGAACGGCTGGGAAGAGAGTTCATCGCCGGGAAAGGCGGCGCAACCGGCGAGCAGGAGCAGGCAGAGCAGGGCAGCGAAGGTTTTCACGAGACGCACCTCATCCCTAAGTGGCGATAGCAGAGGCTGGCGAGGCCAACGTCCGCGCAAAAAAAAGCCCAACCGGGGGTTGGGCTTTTTCGAGAAGGCGGGTGATTAGATCACCTGCACCTCATCGGCCTGCAGGCCTTTCTGGCCTTGCACGACCAGGAAGGAAACAGCCTGGCCTTCTTGCAGGCTCTTGAAGCCGTTGCCCTGAATGGAACGGTAGTGAACGAATACGTCCGGGCCGCTCTGGGGGGTGATGAAGCCGAAGCCTTTCTCGTCGTTGAACCACTTGACGGTGCCAGTTTGGCGAGTAGACATGGATTTCTCCTTGAATAAGATGACGTTGTTGTCCGCGAAGGACGACAGTTTTGAAACGAGGAGAAACCCATGCCGCGAAAGCTGGCCCTGATGTACTCCAGGTTCTCGACAGGTCAGCCGCTCCGTGGAGACAGCCTCACCTGACAGCGAAGGATGGTCTCAGACTGGCTTGCGCAAAACAAGACCTTTGAGCAGCTCGATGTTGACTTTACCGACCATGGTCGAAGTGCGGGCTGAAGCGGGCGAACGGCGGTTGAAGGGGGGAGGCGTGGCGCGCTCTGGCACCGGGACCGGTCGATCGTGGCAAAGGCACCGTGCTGAATCGTTTCCCGGGCACGAAAGGGGCGCCGCGCGAAGCGCTGGGCAGCACCCGGCAGGCGCACGTTCATGGGCGCGTTCAGTCTCTTCGGCCAGTGGTATCGAAACGGTGATGGCCTGCGCAATAAGGATAATGGCCTGGTGCTATTATTCCGTTCGAATCATTACCCCGGACCGCAACGGTCCAAGGACTTACCGTGAAAAATGGGCTTGAAAGCGCAGGACGCGCCTTGGGCCACGGACTCGCCGGATACCGGGTCGAGCTCCGTCGCCTGAACCTCAATGAAATACTCGTAGCCGTCTACCACGCCCACCAGTCGATCAAGCTGACCCAGCGTATCGTGACCAATGAACAGGCGACCAATCCGTTCTTGCTGAATGCGGTGGTGGCCGCCATGCGGGTCGAGGCTGACACCGTGGGTCTGTTCATCGAGATTCCCCTCGCAGACGACTGCCTTACCGCCTGAGTCGGACGCTCGCCTGAGGCGAGCCAAAGCGATCTCCAGGCATCGCCTTCAAGACGCCCGCCGCCTCCACCTGCCGTGAGGCGTTCCTCCTCAAACATCTTGGTCAGGTCTCCCGCACGGCAGCGTGCCGAGCGGTGGGGGCAAGGCCGATCGGGTCGAGATTCGTACCCACCCGGCTGCCAGCCACGCCTCGCGACCGTTCAGCGACGAAGGGTCGCGACCAAGCGGTGACTCTGCTGATCGCGGTAAAATGCACCGCTTTCTACAGGAGTCTCCACTCATGGCCTTGCTGGGTCGCTTCAACAGCTTGCAGATTTTGCGCAACACCCCCATCGGTCTGTTCCTGGATGCCGGCAATGACGGCGAGGTGCTGCTGCCGCGCCGCTATGCGCCTCGCGACGAACCCTGCGCCGAGGGCGACTGGCTCAACGTCTTCCTCTACCTGGACAGCGAAGACCGCCTGATCGCCACCACCGAAAAGCCGAAGGTGCAGGTCGGCGGTTTCGCCAGTCTGCGCGTGGTGGAGGTCGGCCGGGTGGGGATCTTCCTCGACTGGGGCCTGCCCAAGGACCTGCTGCTGCCGCATTCGGAGGAGAAGCGTCCGCTGCAGGTGGGCGATCATTGCGTGGTGCATGTGCACCTGGACGCGCGGACCCGGCGGATCGTTGCCACCGCGCGCCTGGATCGCTACCTGGATCGTGAACCGCCACGCTACAAGGTGGGTCAGCCGGTACCCCTGCTGGTGGTCGAGCGGACCGACCTGGGCTACAAGGTGATCGTCGACAACAAGCACTGGGGCCTGGTGCATCGCAACGAGGCCTTCAAGCCACTGCGCCTGGGGCAGCGGGAGCGGGGCTTCATTCGCGAGGTGCGGGCGGACGGCAAGATCAGCCTGACCCTGCAGCCTCAGGGAGCTGCCGCCGGAAGCGATCTCGCCGAACAGATCATCGGCCTGGCCAAGGCACGCGGTGGGGTTCTGGAACTCAGCGACAGCAGTCCGCCGGCGCTGATCCATCAGCTGTTTGGTGTCAGCAAGGGCAACTTCAAGAAGGCCATCGGCCATCTCTATCGCCAGGGGCGGATCGTTATCGAGGACGACCGGATTTCTGTACGCGAGGACGCCGCTGGCTAGCGCCGCGCCGCGGGGTCAGATCGCTGTCGTGGCTGGGCTGCACCAGGGACTCGGGGTCGAAGGCGCGCGCCCGCTCGTCCGGCCCGGCTTCGCGCTCCAGATCGCCGACCAGGCGGGTTATGCGGTCGGCCAGCTTTTCGGAACTCAGACTCTCGCGCAACCGCTCGACCATGAGCGGCAGGGCGAAGGGTGAGGGATGGTCCAGGACCACCAGGCGCAGCGGCAGGGCGCCGGTGCGGATCAGCGTCTGCTGCAGGCGATCGGCATCGAGCTCCTGACGCAGGACCTCGGTCTGGGCCTGGCCGAGCAGCAGGTTGTCCGGATCGTATTGGCGAAACACCTGGTAGAAGAGGCTGCTGCTGGCCTGCAGCTGGCGATTGCTCTTGTGCGCCCCCGGATAGCCGGAAAATATCAGCCCGGAGATGCGCGCGATCTCGCGAAAGCGGCGCTGGGCGAGTTCGGCGGCGTTGAGGCTGGCCAGGGTGTCGCTGACCAGGTCGTCGGTGGTGAAGAGACTGGCATCGAGCAGTTCCTGCCAGTCCAGGCTGACCGGCGAGACCAGCTCCAGGCCGTAGTCGTTGACGGCGATGGAAAAGGTGCAGGGGCGCCGCTGCGCCAGCCGCCAGGCCAGCAGGCTGGCCAGCCCCAGATGGGCGTGACGGCCGGCGAAGGGATAGAGGAACAGGTGCGAGCCTTCGCGGGATTCCAGCGTCTCGGCGAGTAGGTAGTGGGCGCTCGGTAGCGCCGACCACTGCCGCTGCACGTCCAGCAGCGGTTGCAGCAGGCGCAACTCCGGACTCTCGTAGCGCTGCGCCTCGGCGTCTTCCAGCAGCGCCAGGACGTGCTTGGCCAGGGTGTCCGAAAGCGGCATGCGACTGCCGCTCCAGCGCGGGATGGCGGCCTTGCGCCCCGTGGCGCGGCGCACATACACCGTCATGTTCTCCACCCGCACCAGTTCCAGGGTGCGCCCGGCGAAGAGAAAGTGATCGCCGGGCCGCAGGCGGGCGATGAAACCTTCTTCGATGTTGCCCAGCCGATTGCCACCGCCGCCCTTGGACCAGAACTGCACATTGAGGCTGGTCTCGCTGACGATGGTGCCAATGCCCAGTCGATGCCGCTTGGCCAGCTGCTTATCGGGGACGCGCCAGATGCCCTCGGCGTCGGGCTCGGCGCGGCGATAGTCCGGGTAGGCCGACAGCGAGGCGCCGCCGTTGCGCACGAAGGCCAGGGCCCAGATCCACTCGCCCTCGCTGAGGTCGCGATAGGCCCAGGCGCTGCGGATCTCCGGCAGCAGGTCATCCGGCTCGAAGCCGCCGCCCAGGGCGACGGTCACCAGGTGCTGCACCAGGACATCCAGGGGCTTGACCGGGGCGGTGCGCGCTTCGATCTCGCCCGCGGTGATGGCGCGGCGGGTGGCCGCCGCATCCAGTAGGTCGAGGCTGTAGGTGGGTACCAGGGTGGCACGCGAGGCACGGCCCGGGGCATGGCCGCTGCGGCCGGCGCGCTGCAGCAGGCGGGCGATGCTCTTGGGCGAGCCGATCTGCAGTACCCGCTCTACCGGCAGGAAGTCCACCCCGAGGTCGAGGCTGGAGGTGCAGATCACCGCCTTGAGCTGGCCATTCTTGAGACCGCCTTCCACCCACTCGCGGGCCTGTTTCTCGATGGAGCCATGGTGCAGGGCGATCAGGCCGGCCCAGTCCGGGCGCGCCTGCAGCAGGGCCTGGTACCAGAGTTCGGTCTGGGCGCGGGTGTTGGTGAAGACCAGGGTGGTGGGGCTATCCTCCAGTTCGCGGATCACCTGCTGCAGCAGGCGCATGCCCAGGTGCCCGGCCCAGGCGAAGCGCTCGACGCCGCCTTCGGGCAGCAGCGTATCCACCTGCAGGCGCTTGTCCTGGCGCCCCTGGACGAGATGGCCCGGGGCGCCGGCCAGCAGCACATCCAGCGCATGGGCCTGGTTGCCGAGGGTGGCCGACAGGCCCCAGGTCTGCAATCCGGAATTCCAGCGGCGCAGGCGGGCCAGGGCCAGTTGCGTCTGGGTGCCACGCTTGTTGCCCAGCAATTCGTGCCACTCATCGATGACCACCAGCCGAACCTGGCCCAGGGCCTCCTGGGCGTCTTCGCGGGACAGCAGCAGCGACAGGCTTTCGGGGGTGGTGACCAGCGCCGTCGGCAGGCGCCGATTCTGTCGCGCACGCTCGCTGCTGCCGGTGTCGCCGGTGCGCAGGCCCAGGGTCCACTCCAGTTCTTCGTCGAGTACCGGGCGCTCCAGGGCGCGCAGGGTGTCCGCCGCCAGGGCGCGCATGGGCGTCAGCCAGAGCACGGTGAGCGGCGGTGGTGCCTGCTTGCGCTTGCTGGGCAGGCCCTTGGCGGTGATCGGCTTGGGGGCGACGAAGGCATCCAGGGCGGCCAGCCAGACGGCGTAGGTCTTGCCCGAACCCGTGGTGGCGTGCAGCAGGCCGGATTCGCCTGCGGCGATGGCCTTGGCCACCTCGCGCTGAAAGGGAAAGGCCTTCCAGCCCTGGGCGGCCAGCCAGCGACTGCCTGGGCCCTTGCGCGTGCGGGATGCGGTGGCCATCGTGGCGCTCCTTAGACCGGGTTCGAACGCCCGGTCATCTCGGCCGCCATGGCGGTAGCGTAGCTGTCGGTCATGCCGGCGATGAAATCGATCACCCGCATGAAGGCCTGGTGCAGGGTCCAGGATGGATCGGGCGCGCTGTTGCCCAGCAGGTCGAGGATGCGGCGGCTCTTGAACGAGGGCTCGCGTCCGCGGTGCTGTTCCAGGGCGGCGCCGCAAAAGGCATTGAGCAGGATTTCCAGGGTGGTGTAGGCGCCGATCTCGTGCAGGGTCTTGCGCTTGTCGTGGAAGATCTTTTCCCGGGCCAGGGCCTTGGCGCGCTGCACGCAGAGCTTGGCCGGACCGGCCATGTGCTCGACCAGGTCATCGCCCAGGGTGCCGGCGAGCAGGGCGTCCTGCTGGTCGACGAAGGCGCGGGCGGTGGCGTTGGTCAGGTGCTCGATGGCCTTGCCGCGCAGGATGGCCAGCTTGCGCCGCCGCGAATCCTTGGGGCCGAGCTGGCGATAGGTTTCCGGCAGGTCGTCGCCGACCAGGCCCAGCAGCAGGGCCTCGACCTCGGCATAGTCCAGCAACTCCATCTCCAGGCCGTCTTCCAGATCGATCAGGCCGTAGCAGATGTCGTCGGCGGCTTCCATGAGGTAGACCAGCGGATGCCGGGCCCAGCGCTCCGGACCCAGCAGCGGCAGCTCGAGTTTCTCGGCGATCTGTTCCAGCAGCGGCAGCTCGCTCTGGTAGCAGCCGAACTTGTGCTTCTTGTAGCCAGGCGCCGCGGCATAGCGCGAGGTCCAGGGATACTTGAGATAGGTGCCGAGGGTGGCGTAGGTCAGGCGGGTGCCGCCGTCGAACTGGTGGTATTCGAGCTGGGTCAGTACCCGGAAGCCCTGGGCATTGCCTTCGAAGTGCAGGAAGTCCTGGCGTTCCGCCTCGCTCATGTCGTCCAGCCAGCCGCGGCCGGCGGCCTGGGTGAACCAGTAGCGGATGGCGTCTTCGCCGGAGTGGCCGAAGGGCGGATTGCCGATGTCGTGGGCCAGGCAGGCGGATTGCACCACCATGCCGAGATCGCTCGGATCGCACCACTCGGGCAGGGCGCCCCTCAGACTCTCGCCCACGCGCATGCCCAGGGAGCGGCCGACGCAGCTGACCTCCAGGCTATGGGTCAGGCGGGTGTGGATGTGGTCGTTGCTGGTGACGGGGTGAACCTGGGTCTTGCGCCCCAGCCGGCGGAAGGCGCCGGAGAAGATGATGCGATCGTGGTCCTTGTGAAAGGGGCTACGCCCCAGTTCATCCGGGCTGTGCAGGGGTTTGCCCAGCCGTTCGCGGATAAGAAGTGTCTGCCAGTCCAAGGCCGTCCTCGAGCTATCACCGATAAGGGGAGCGCCGGCGGTAGCCGTTCGGCGCTTCTGCGTTCTGACCTCGGCAACATACGATCATCACCGCTCAGTTGGCAAAGCCCGGCAACTGGCTGGCGTCCAGGTCGATCAGCAGCAGGCGCTGGCCGCTCTCCAGGAACTGGCTGGCGGTCAGACAGTACTGGTTGGTGGTGGCATCGCGATAGACCGTCGAAAGCGCCAGGCGTCGCTCGTTCCAGCCTTCGGCCAGCAGGGCATAGAAGTAGGGTCGCCAAGACCAGTTGTGGTTGAGGTAGCGGCGATTCTCGCGCCAGAACATGCCGTTCCATTCCAGGTTGGGGGTGATCTGGGTGCCGGTGCGGTCGCACTGGTAGATGCGCAGCAGCCCGGGAAACGCCTGGGGATCGGGCAGGGCGCTCAGGGGGCCGCCGTGTTCCGCCCAGGGCCTGAGCTGGGTGACGAAGTCGGCCAGTTGCTGGCGCAGCTCCAGCAGCCGGGTCTGCTGATCCAGCTTGCCATCGACGAAGCGGCTGCGCAGGGCGGCGAAGCGCTGCTGATGGCTGTCGCTGGCGCCCAGCTCGGCGGTGGCCTCGGCGAAGAGGAAGCCCTGGACGTAGCGCGCACCGCACTCCAGGGCGAAGTCGAGTTCGGTTTCGGTCTCCACGCCCTCGGCGATCAGCCAGCAGCCGGTCTTCTCGGCCATTTGCGCCAGCGCCTTGACCGCATCGCCGCGGGTACCACCCCGGGCCGCGGCCTGGAACAGGCGCATGTCCAGCTTGAGGATGTCCGGCTGCAGATCCAGCACCCGATCCAGTTGCGAATAGCCGGAACCGAAATCGTCGATGGCGATGCGGATGCCGAGTTCGCGATAGCGGGCGACGGCCTGGGTCAGGCTGGGCAGATCGCCAGCGGCCTCGGTGATCTCGTAGACGATTCGGCTCGGGGCGATGCCGGAGCGCTCCAGCTGCGCCAGGCTGGGCAATTCGGCGCCCCTTTCCAGCTGGCTGATCCAGCGCGGCGAGAGATTGAGGCTGAGAAACCAGTCATCCGGTGCGCTGGCAAAGCGCCGCAGCGCATCGTCCCGCAGCGTGCGGTCGAGGTGGAGCAGGTCCAGGGTTGGGGTGCCGGGATCGGCGAACAGGGGGCCGACGGAGGTGTGGCTGCCGTCATCCTGGCGCAGGCGCCCCAGGGCTTCGACGCCGGCGATGCGCCCGGTCGCGGTGTCGATGAAGGGTTGGAAGAAGGCGGTGGGGTGGCCGGAAAACACAGGGCATCCTTATCTTTTGAGTAGCGTTCGGCTTGACCATGCGATAAGGGTGCCAGATGACAGAATGGCTCCCGAGGGAGCCATTCTCTACCTAGCGCGGCGGTGGCAGCGGGTGTTCCGCCTGCCGTTGTTCACGATGGTGAGCCTGCAATCGGTTGACGATCGGGTAGAGGGCCAGACCGATGCGGGCCAGACGGCCCACCGCGCCCAGGCGTTTGCCGAACAACGACAGGAATACCGTGGCGCCGAGCATCAGCGGCTTCTTCGCCGAGCTGGCGACCTTGTCCCGATTCGGCCGCACCAGATCGCCGATGAGGCTGATGGGGTTGTGCAGGGGCTGGGCGTTGTAGATCAGCTGCTGGCGATACATCTCCATGCGCAGCCGGACCAGTTCCTTGCGCTTGGCCTGGCTGGTGGCAGAGGTAAGCGGCTGGTTCATGGCAGTAGGCGCTCCCGGTTGCGGTTGAGTTCTTCCAGGGTGGCATGGAAGGGCGCGGCGCCCTTGACCAGGCTCAGGGCCCGCAGGATGCAGATCGCCAGCGCCACGGCATAGAAGGCGCACAGGCCCAGAGTCGCGGCCATGCGATAGGTATCCCAGAAGGCGATGATGACCGCCGCCGAGACGCCGACCAGCACCAGCAAGCCGAAGATCAGGCTCAGGCCGGTAAAGAGGAACAGCTGGAAGGTCCGGACCTTCTCTTCCTGAACCTCGATGCCCAGCAGTTCCAGATGGCTCTGCAGTAGCCCTACCACCGCGCCGGCGAGACGCTTGACCGATGGCTTGGGCGCCTCGTCAGGCAGCTCCCGTGGAGGAGAGGAGGTGTCCATGGCAGTCCCCCAGGTTTAGCGGCGCGAGGCCAGCAGACCGATCAGGAAGCCGACGCCGGCAGCGATGCCCAGGGCCTTGAAGGGATTGTCGACCACGTACTCCTCGGTGGTCTCCTTGGCCGCGACGCCCTGGCGATAGAGATCGTCCTGCTTGGTCTTGAGGACGTCGCGGGAGCGTTCGAGGCTGGAACTCAACTTGGCGCGCAGTTCGTCCGCCTGCTCACCGGCCATGCTCGCGGTGTGTTTGAGCAGTTGCTCGGCGTCTGCCAGCAGGGTGTGAAATTCGTCGGTCAGTGCCTGCTCGGCCTCGCCCAGATGACGACGGACCCGGTCAGCGTTCTGCTTGTGTGCCTGCTCATCGATGTCAGCGGCAAGCTCGTCTTTGATCACGGGAGGGGTTTTGTCGGTCATGGCGCGCTCCTGGTAGGCGATGGGTATCCGTTTCAGCCCTTTCGAGTGAGCGCCTGGAGCAAAGGTTCCACCGGCCAGAGCCATCCCGGCACGAGCTAGGCGCCTCTATAAGGTGGCCAGGCATGGCACCCGAAACGCAGCCCAAGGCGGACGAATGGTCATACCTTTTCGATTCAGCCTCGCCAAAAGTTCCATACCGAATACGGATTAGAAGAGCTGGCTCACAAAATCAGGCGCTAGCGCCATTGCTCGTCTTATTCAAGTAAGACGCAAGAACTTTGCTGTTTCTATCACTGTCAGTTGCGTCGTATTTGATCGTCCATGCACTTCTAGACAAATAAGAGGGGGAAGAATGGAAAACGCCATAGATAGACTGACTGCCGCTTTCAGTACTTATAAATGCTCGGTTACGGCGCCTCGCCCTGACGGCAGTATTGTGCTGACGGTGCAGGATCAGCAGTGTGACGATGCGCGAGTGAACCGGGTGGTCAGCGCCCGGCAACTGGGCGAGAGCCAGCTGTTGAAAACGGTGATCGACGAGGTGCGCAAGGACGTGTCGCTGCGGGCCGGTGCGCTGGCGCCGCAATCCATGGCGGTGCTGCGGGCCACGGGCGCCAACATGCTGAGATATTCCGAGTAACACCACGGCTTCAAAGCTTCAGCGCGAGACTTGCAGTACGGATGCCCTCGGCATTCGTTGGTCTCGAACGTTGAAGATTAAAAGATGGCAATCAAGTAGTTAGCGTTAATCCCGCAACGCCTTCGTCAGCTCTTGCACTTCAGCAGACGGCATCCCGCGCAGGGAAGTTGAGTCGCAGGCAGCTGGTACATGGGGCAGGCGACGTCCACCACTCCCCAGGACGGAAAGCCCTGTCCGGCCTGTACGGCAGCCAGCCGCGCATTGGCGATCACACCATTGAGCAGCTCTTCTTCCCGATACAGCGCCTGGCGCAAGGTCGGCGAGCGATAGAGGATGCGTCCGCACCTGTCCAGCAGGGTAAAGGAAAACCGTCCGGTACGATCCGGCAGGGTCGGCCAGACCTTGAGCGGTGCCAGCTGTTCGTCGAGACGGGCGCAGGTCAGCTGATACAGCGAGGTGGGCGCCGGCTGCCGCTCGGGCGCCGCCGTTTCCAGACTGTCGAGCAGCGGAGCGGCGTTCGCCGCCTGCATGAGACGAGGGGTGGAGCCTTCCATGGTATGCATAGCGCGGATCCCTGCTCAGTTCGCGACGGTCAGACGGGGCGCACCGCCAGTGCCACCGGCCAGCAGGGCCGTGACGCCATGGCCCTCGTCGATGGCGATACCCAGTCGGATGCTGTCGATCAGGCGCGCGAGGCGGGTGTGGTCATGCAATTGCTGCTTGCTGATCAACCGCTTGACCTTGACGCCACTGTCGTCGGACAGCGTCAGGCTGACGCTGCCGTCGAGGCGTTCGATGCGGAAATTGACCCGAAAGTCTTGCTCGAAAGCCGCGGCGATGAGTTGGAAAGGGTTGTCCATGACGTACCTGACTGGCGTGAGCGGGGTCAGTGCCATTGACTTCCAGGGGCGGGGGTAGTTCTGGAGGAGATCCCAGAAGTATGACCGACGGCCCGTTTCAGCCGCTCACCTGAAGTTCGCGCTCGCTCCAGCACTGGGCGAAAGCCGCTTGCCAGTCGGGTAGTGGCTGCCCCAGCACCGCTGCCAGCTTTTCGGTGGATAGCCGCGAATTGATGGGGCGATGCGCCGGGGTGGGGTAGGAACTGCTGGGGATCGGATTGAGACGAGCCTTCAGTTGACCGGTCTCGCGCAGGCGCTGGGCGATCTGCTCGGCGAAGCCGAACCAGGAGGTGGTACCGTTGGCCGTCAGGTGATAGGTGCCCCAGAGGCCATCGTCCTGGTTGCTATAGGCCAGCAGGCGCTCGGTGGCGTCGGCGATGGTCCGGGTCCAGGTGGGCGCACCGATCTGGTCATCGACGATGTTCAGTTCGTCGCGCTCGCTGAGCAGCCGCACCATGGTGCGCAGGAAGTTGTTGCCCTGCCAGGAATAGACCCAGCTGGTGCGCAGGATCAGGTGGCGTTCGGCGTGTTCGCGCACGGCGTTCTCGCCAGCCAGTTTGGTCCGGCCATAGACATTGAGCGGACAGGTCGGATCCTCTTCCCGATACCGGCCTTCCCTGGTGCCATCGAAGACGTAGTCGGTGGAGTAGTGGACCATGGGGATGCCCAGCTGCTGCGCCGCCCGGGCGAAGACCTGGGGCACCCGCTCGTTGATCAGGGTCGCGGTCTCGGCGTCGCTCTCCGCGGCGTCCACGGCGGTATAGGCGGCGGCATTGATGATGACATCGGGCTTTGCGGCCAGGACGCGGTCATGGAGCGCGTCTAGCTGGGTGAAATCCACCTGGGCCCGGCCGATGACGGTTACCTGGGCCTTGGTGGCCAGCAGTTTTTGCAGCGCCTGAGAGAGTTGGCCGTGTTGACCGGCGATGAAGACGTTCATGTGACTGAGCTGATTCCAGAAGGGCTGGCGCGTCCATGCCTGATTGACAGGGTGGGCGTCGCCACGACAGCCCTGAGCAAAAGCAGGCAGTCTACCCGATGACCGGCAGAGGACAAGGCTAGCCTTTGGCCTGCCCTCTGTCCTGGCTGTCGGCTCTAGCCTGCGGGCTGCCTCTGGCTACCGCCCTCGGCAAGGTGGCGCAAAAATTTGTTTCACGAATACTTGACAATTGTGCGACGGCTGACAGGTCTCCGTTGGTCATTTTCATCCGGAGTTGTGCACAAGTTGTGCTAGCGCTTGTCAAGCCCTCTTTCGCCCGGAGTTTTGTCTGCCGGAAATCCTGCTTTTAAATTAAGTTATTGATTATGTTGAACTTATTAAAGTGATTAAAAAATGATCAACTTGTTTGAGGGGCCCGCAGAGCAAGGCTCCGGGTTCTTTTCCACCATGTTTTCAACAAAGTTATCAACAGAAGCTGTGGATTGTTCCGTCTCGCTGGGCCTCGGCAACCTTAATCGACGCTGAACGAAAGACCGGTCGGCAGCGTGGTCAGCCGCCCCGGTTTCGCTCAACCGGACAAGGCCAGTTGACGGCTCAGCAGGGCGCGCAGCGAAGCCGGCTTCACCGGCTTGGGCAGGAAGTCCAGGCGCGCCTGGCGCACCTTGTCCAGGCATTCCGGGCGGCCATCGGCACTGATGACGATGCCCGGGATGTCCTGGCCCAGGGTCTGGCGAATCCATTCGGCGACATCCGGGCCGGTGTCGGCATCGCTCAGGTGGTAGTCGACGATGAGCAGCCGCGGCACCACGCCCTGGGCGAGCAGGGCCGCGCACTCCTCGCGGCTGCGTGCGGTCCAGACCTGGCAACCCCAGCGGCCCAGCAGGCTACGCAGGCCGAGCAGGATGCTGTCTTCGTTGTCGATGCACAGCACCGGATCGCCGGCCAGGGGCTGGGCCGCCTCGCTGGCGGCTGCGGCCTGGATCGCCAGGGCGGGCGCCAGGGGCACCTTGACGCTGAAGACGCTGCCATGACCCGGCCAGGAGCGTACCGAGAGTTCATGGCCGAGCACCCGGCAGAGGCGGTCGGCGATCGCCAGGCCCAGCCCAAGGCCCTTTTCCGCGCGGGTCTGGTGGCTGTCCAGCCGCTTGAATTCCTCGAAGATCAGCTCGAGTTTGTCCGCCGGGATGCCAGGGCCGCTGTCCCAGACTTCCAGGCTCACGTGCTGGCCCTGACGGCGCACGCCGAGCAATACCCGGCCATGGGCGTATCTCAGGGCGTTGGTGAGGAAATTCTGCAGCACCCGGCGCAGCAGCTTGCTGTCGCTGTTGACCACCAGCCGACTGCTGCGGATGCGCAGGCTGGTGCCCTGATTCTGCGCCAGGGCCTTGAATTCGACGCCCAGGGCTTCGAACAGGGTGGCCAGGGAGAAAGGCGCCGGGGCCGCCAGGATGCGCCCGTTCTCCAGCCGCGAGATATCCAGCAGATCGGCGATCAGGTCTTCGCTGGATCTGAGGGCACTGTCCATGTTGCGCACCAGCTCCTGGGCTTCCTGGGCCAGGCCGTCCTGGTGGGCGAGGGCGGCGGTGAACAGCCGCGCGGCGCTCAGGGGTTGCATCAGGTCATGGCTGACCGCGGTGAGAAAACGACTCTTGGACTGGTTGGCCGCTTCGGCGTGAGCCTTGGCTTCCTCCAGGGCCTGGTTGAGCTGGGACAGTTCGCGGGTGCGTTCCTCGACACGCTGCTCCAGGCCCTCGTTGGCTTCGCGCAGGGCGCGTTCGGCCTCGCGGAAGGCGGTGATGTCGGTAAAGCTCATCACGAAGCCGCGGCCGGGCATGGGGCTGCCGATCAGCTCGATCACCCGGCCATTGGGAAAGGTCCGCTCCGAGGTGTGGGGAATGCCCTGGCGCATCCGCTCCACCCGGCGCGCCACGTGCTCGTCGGGATCGCCCGGGCCACAGAGCCCGCGCAGGGCGTTGTAGCGGATGATCTCGGCGATGGGGCGACCGACCTGGATCATGCCGTCGGGATAGTCGAACAGCTCCAGGTAGCGCTGATTCCAGGCCACCAGGCGCAGCGACTGGTCGACCACGCTGAGGCCCTGGGAGATGTTCTCGATGGCGCCCTGCAGGAGCGCCCGGTTGAATTCCAGCACCTCCGAGGCTTCGTCGGCGATGCGCACCACGTCGTCGACCTGCATGTCGCGGCCTTCGATGGCGGCCTTGACCACCGCGCGGGCGGAAGAGGCACCGATCACCCCGGCTAGCAGCCGCTCGGTCTGGGCGATCCATTCGCTGTTGGCGTTCATCCCGGGGTGATAGGTCAGGCCGCTCTGCTCGGCGAAGCGGCTGAAGCTCAGGCGGGCGCGCTCGTCGCCGACGAAACGCGCCGCGAGCAGCCGCAGGTCTTCCAGCTTGACCGCCAGCAGGGCGCGATTGCGCGGTCGGGGCAGGGCGTACTGGGCGATGAAGCGCCCGGCCTGCCAGTATTCCGAGACCCGGGTGCGCGAGAGCAGCGACACCAGGGCGAACAGCAGGAAGTTGCCGGCCAGGGAGACCAGGGCGCCGACGGTGGTCGGTTGCAGCGTCCGCTCCCCCGCGGGCTGCTCGAACCAGGCGAGGCCGGGAAAGGCCTCCAGCGACCATTGCAGACTGGTGGCCACCACTGGCAGCACCATCAGATAGCCCCAGAGCAGGGCTCCGGCGGTGAGACCGGCAAAGACGCCGCGGCGATTGGCGGCCTTCCAGAACAGCGCCCCGACCATGGCCGGTCCGAGCTGGGCGATGGCGGCGAAGGCGATCTGGCCGATGGTGGCCAGGCTGGCGTTGGAGCCCAGCAGGCGATAGCTGCAATAGGCCAGGACCAGAATGACCACGATGCTGGCGCGGCGCACCGTGAGCATCCAGTGGCTGAACACCGCATGGGGACTCTCGACCTGACCGCGGCGCTTGAGCAGCCAGGGCAGCACGATGTCGTTGGAGATCATGGTGGAGAGGGCGACGCAGGCGACGATCACCATGCCGGTGGCCGCCGAGGCGCCGCCCAGAAAGGCCAGCAGGGCCAGCCAGGGACGCTCTTGGGCCAGCGGCAGGCTGATGACGAAGGAGTCCGGCAGCACACCGCCGGGCAGGTGCAACTGGCCGGCCAGGGCGATGGGGATGACGAACAGCGCGGCCAGCGCCAGATAGAGCGGAAACACCCAGCGCGCCAGGTTGACGTCCCGGGTGTCGGTGTTTTCCACCACGGTGACGTGGAACTGGCGCGGCAGGCACATCACGGCGATGAAGGCCACGCCGGTCTGGATCAGCAGCCCCGGCCAGTCCAGGGTTTCGCGCCAGTATTCCTGCAGTTGCGGCGCCTGCTGCGAGCGGGTGAGCAGATCGGTGAAGCCGTCGTGCAGGCCATAGGTGACCCAGAGGCCGACGGCGATGAAGGCGGCGAGCTTGACCAGGGATTCGAAGGCGATCGCCAGCATCATGCCGCGGTGGTGCTCGGTGACGTCCAGGTTGCGGGTGCCGAACAGGATGGCGAAGACCGCCAGCACCAGGGAGACGAACAGCGCGGTGTCCTGGGCGCGGGTGCTCAGGGACTCGGCATTGATGCCGGTCAGCAGGTTGACGCCGATGACGATGCCCTTGAGCTGCAGCGCCAGGTAGGGCAGGACGCCGACCAGGCAGATCAGCGCGACGACGATGGCCAGCGTCTGCGACTTGCCATAGCGGGAGGCGATGAAGTCGGCGATGGAGGTGATGTTTTCCTTCTTGCTGATCAGCACCATCTTTTTCACCAGTTGCGGCGCCAGCAGCAGGAAAAGGATGGGCCCCAGGTAGATGGGCAGGAAGGACCAGAGCTGGTCGGCGGCCTGGCCGACCGCGCCGAAGAAGGTCCAGCTGGTGCAGTAGACGGCCAGCGACAGGCTGTAGACCCAGGCCCGCAGGCGCGGCCTGAGCGGGGGCCGGCGATCGCCATAGAAGGCGATGGCGAACAGCAGGGCCAGATAGCCGAGGGTAACGGTGATGATCAGTCCGCTGGGCAGGGACATGGCGACTCCAGACATTCCAGGCGCCCATCGCGCCCGGACAAAGTGTCGCACCTTGGGGTGCCAGACGTCAGTTCTGGTGCGTTGGGGGATGCCAGTGGGTTGAGCCGGGCGGCCGGCCCTGTTAGGTTGGCGGGCTGATTCAAGAGCGAGAGACCGTCATGTTCCAAGCGCAGCCCATTTCCCTGCAACGTGGTGCGCTGCGCCTGGACCCCCTGGCGGAAGGCGACGTGCTGGAGCTGGTCAGTCTGGCCGAGCGCAATCGCGAAGCGCTGCACTACCTGAGCGGGCCCCTGCGTCCGGACTGGTATCGCCAGGCCCTGGCCGAGCAGCGCGAAGGACGCGCTTTGCCCTTTGCCGTGCGCATCGCCGACCGGCTGGTGGGCACCACCCGTTTCGCCGACTTCCTGCCGGCGCTGCCCGCCGCCGAGATTGGCTGGACCTGGCTCGACAGTGAGCAGCATGGCAGCGGACTCAACGGCAACATCAAGTACCTGATGCTGCGCCATGCCTTCGAGCACTGGCAGCTGGTGCGGGTGCAGCTCAAGACCGCCGCGACCAATCTCCGATCCCAGGCCGCCATCGAGAAGCTGGGGGCGGTCCGCGAAGGCCTGCTGCGCCATCACCGGCGCCTGGCCGACGGGCGTCTGGACGACACCGTGATGTACAGCATCACCGATCGCGAATGGCCCGAGGTGAAGGCGCGCCTGGAGGCGTCCTTCAACTAGCGGTGGCTCCTCGACTACCGTTCGTCGGCAGCCGCCGGCAGCGGTAGGGCGGCACCCCCCTCTGCGTCGCTTGTCTGGCGCCGGTAATCCAACGTAGCTGTCTTTACGAGCCAACAGTTTTCCGCGAAACGGCCGACATGCCTGCTCAATGGCAAGAATTCGCCCGTCTCCTTTTGCGGATCGCTGTATGTCTTCACTGTCGCCTTCCTCTGCGCTGCGCACGCTGCGGGTCGTCTGGCCCTTCGTCATCATCCTGTCCTGCCAGGCGCTGGTCGCCATCGTCAGCCTGCAACTGCTGTCGACGGTGCGCGCCTATGTGTCCGCGGAAAGCCTGTGGAGCAAGAGCCTCGGCAACGCCATGCTGGCGCTCGGCGCCTACCTGGACGAAGGACGGCCCGAGTTCTATCACGCCTACCTCGCGTCCATCAGCGTCAACGACCTCGACCGGGCGGCGCGGCAGGAACTCGATAGCGGCGGCGACCGCGCCGAAGCGGCGCGGCTGCTGCGCCTGGCCGGCAACAGTCCGGACGACATCGACGGCCTCATCGCGCTCTTCCAGATGGCTCGCCATGTGGAACCCTTCGAAGGGGTGATCGCCCGCTGGCAGATCACCGATCCCTACATGGACGAATTCCAGGCCCTGGCGCGCACCGGCTTCGAGTTGATCAAGCTGCGGGGACCGGGACCGGCGCTGATTCCGCTGAAACGCCAGCTGCTGGACCTGCACGACCGGATGATGCCGGAAACGGTGGCCTTCTCGGAGCGCCTGGGGGTGGCGTCGCGGCAGCTGGTGGCGGCCCTGTTCATCGCCAACGTCCTGGTCGGCGCCTTGCTGGTGCTCCTGGCCATCTGGCGCATGCACAGCCTGGTGCAGCAGCGCTGGCGCTCCGAGCAGGCGCTGCAGGCCGAAAAAGAACATATCCAGGTCATCCTGGCGTCCCTGGGCGATGCCGTGCTGGCGCTGAATGCCCAGGGTCGGCTGCTCTATCACAACCCGGCCGCGGAGCGCCTGCTGGCGTGGCCGGGGCTGGCGGCGGGTACGCCCGTCACCCACCTGTTCGACATCCAGACCGAGGACCAGCCGGCGTCGACCCAGCCGCTGGCCGAACGCCTGCGCAGCCAGGACTGGCTGGCGGGCAACGAGCCTCTGGCGCATCAGCTGGTGCGCATCGACGGCACCCGGGTGCCGGTGGCCCTGACGGTGACCCCCCTGCCGCGGGGCGAGTCCGGCACCGGGGTGGTGCTGGTGATGCACGACCAGACCCGCGAGCGCGCCTTTCTGCATGATCTGGCCTGGCAGGCCAGTCACGATGCCCTGACCGGGCTGCTCAATCGCCGCGAGTTCGAGACCCGGCTGGAGCGCCTGCTGGCCCGCGAGGACCTGGCCTGTGCCTCGCTGCTGTTCATCGATCTGGATCAGTTCAAGATCGTCAACGATACCTCCGGGCATTTCCATGGCGATCGCCTGCTGCGCCAGCTGTGCGAATTGCTCGCTCAGCAACTGGGCGAAGAGGATTGCCTGGCACGGCTGGGCGGCGACGAATTCGGCGTCCTGCTGGAAAACCGTACGCCGGCGCAGGTCGAGGCCGTGGCCGAGCGCCTGCGCTGCTGCGTCGGTAGCCTGCAATTCGAAGCGGCCGGGCAGGGCTTTCGCGTCGGTCTGAGCATCGGCGTGGTGCACCTGGGAGGCCAGGCCCTGGCGCCCGAGGAGGCGCTGCGCCTGGCCGATCTGGCCTGCTACGCGGCCAAGGACAAGGGGCGCAATCGCATCCAGGTCTTTGCCCCGGGCGATGTGGAGCTGGATCAGCGCCATGGCGAGATGGCCTGGGTGCAGCGCCTGCACCGGGCGCTGGCCGAGGACAGGTTTCGGCTATATGTCCAGCCGATCCTGGGGCTGGGCCAGGAGACCGTCGCGGATCGCCACGTGGAGGTGCTGATGCGACTGGAAGAGGGCGAGCGGCTGATCGCGCCGGGCGCCTTCATCCCGGCCGCGGAGCGCTATGGCCTGATGCCGGACCTGGATCGCTGGGTGATCGCCGCGGCCCTGGCGCGCTTCGCCGAGCTGCCCGACGGGTTGCTCGACACTCTGGCCATCAACCTGTCCGGGCATTCGCTAGGCGAGGCGGGTCTGGCCGATTTCGTCAGGCAGCAGCTGCAGCGCTGGCAGATCGCGCCGGCGCGCATCTGCTTCGAGATCACCGAGACCAGCGCCGTGGCCAATCTGGATGCGGCGCGGTTGTTCATGGACGAATTGCGTGGCCTGGGGGTGAGATTCTCGCTGGACGACTTCGGCGCCGGGATGTCGTCCTTCACCTACCTCAAGCACCTGCCGGTGGACTACCTGAAGATCGACGGCAGCTTTGTCCGCCACCTGCTGGAAGACGCCGTGGACAGCGCCATGGTCGAGGCGATCAATCAGCTGGGCCATCTCACCGGCAAGAAGACCATCGCCGAGTTCGCCGAGAACCCGGCGGTGGTGGCGGCGCTGACTGCCCTGGGGGTCGACTATGCCCAGGGCTACGGCATCGCCCGGCCGCAGCCCTTCACCGAGGACACCTGCCAGGCGCTGCTCCGGCAGGTGTGGCACGAGACTTCAGGGACGCGCGTCGTCGTCCTTGAAGCGGCGGAAGAGGGTGGCCAGTAGCGCCCCGGAGATGTTGTGCCAGACGCTGAACAGGGCGCTGGGGACCGCGGCCAGCGGCGAGAAATGCGCCGTGGCCAGGGCGGCGCCGAGCCCGGAATTCTGCATGCCGACTTCCAGTGCCAGGGATTTGCGCTGGGCCACCGGAAGCTTGCAGAACTTGCCGGTGAGATAGCCGAGCAGGAAGCCGAAACCGTTGTGCAGGATCACCACCGCCATGATCAGCAGCCCGGATTCCGCGATGCGCGCCTGGCTGGCGGCCACCACCGCGGCAACGATCACCACGATGCTCACCACCGAAGCCAGCGGCAGCACCTCGACCAGGGCGCCGACGCGCTGGCCGAGCAGACGCTGGGCGACCAGACCCAGGGCGATGGGCAGCAGCACCACCTGCAGGATCGACCAGAACAGCCCGCCAAAGGAGATCGGCAGCCAGGTGGAGGCCAGCAGCCAGATCAGCGCCGGGGTCAGCAGGGGCGCGAGCAGGGTGGTCACCGCGGCGATGGCGACTGACAGCGCCAGGTCGCCCTTGGCCAGCCAGGTCATGACATTGGACGCCGTGCCGCTGGGGCAGCAGCCGACCAGGATGACGCCGACGGCGATCTCCGGCGGCAGGTGGAACAGCTGACAGAGCGCCCAGGCCACCCCCGGCATGATGACGAAGTGCGCCACCACCCCCAGCAGCACCCGCCAGGGGTGACGGCCGACGGCGGCGAAATCCTCGACCTTGAGCGTCAGGCCCATGCCGAACATGATCACCCCCAGCAGCGGCACGATGGCCACGCTCAGCGGCTTGAATACTGCGGGGGCGAAGAACGCCAGCAGGGCGGCGAGCAGCACCCAGAAGGCGAAGGTATTGCCGACGAAGCGGCTGAAGGCGGCCAGGGCACGCATGGCAAACTCCTTTTTCAATAGGCAGAAAAAAGGCCGGTCTGCGCCGGCCTTGAGGTGAGCTTAGAGCCCCTGTGGCAATTCTTCACCACCCAGGGCTTCGATCAGCTGTGGCAGGAATTCCGCCAGGGTCATCATCATCAGCACGAAGCTGGCGTCCTGCTGGCCGAGGGCGTCTTCGCCGCCGTCCTGTTCGGCCTGGTCCTGCAGCAGGTCCTCGAACTTCAGGCGCTTGATGGTGACCTTGTCGTCCAGCAGCAGGGCCAGCTTGTCCTGCCAGGCCAGGGCCAGCTTGGTGACCAGCTTGCCGGCGCCCAGGTGGTTCTGGATCTCTTCGCTGGTCAGGTCCTGACCCTTGCAGCGCACCACGCCGCCGTCTTCGCCGGCATCGCGCAGTTCGCACTCGTCGAGGATGTAGAGGCCATGGGTGGCGTCACCGGCCTTGACCCAGTCTGTGAAGGTGGCCATGGGGGCCTGCTTGACGCCCAGCGGGCGGACCGGCAGCGAGCCCAGGGCATCGCGCAGGGTGGAGAGCAGGTCCTCGGCGCGCTTGGCGCTGGAGGCGTCGACCAGGATCCAGCCCTGCTTGGGATCGATGGCGGCATAGGTGGTCTGGCGCCGGATGAAGGCGCGCGGCAGGAAGGCCTGGACGATCTCGTCCTTGATCTGCTCCTTCTCCTTCTTGTAGACCTTGCGCATCTGCTGGTTTTCGATCTCGTCGACCTTTTCCTGCACGGCTTCCTTGACCACGCTGCTGGGCAGGATGCGTTCTTCCTTGCGCGCGGCGATCAGGAAGAAGCCCTGGCTTTCGTGCACCAACGGCAGGTCCGGGCCCTTGCCGAAGGGGGCGACGAATCCATAGGTGGACAATTCCTGGCTGGCGCAGGGACGAGCCGGCTTGGCGGCGAGGGCGGCTTCGAGGGCTTCGGTCTCGAAGGCGACTTCCTGGGTGAGACGGTAGACGAGCAGATTACGGAACCACATGGTGTCACTCCCAAAAACGAAGCGCGCATTATCCGCGTCGCCCGCCCCGGAGGCCAACCCCGGATCGCGATGGTCGTCGGGAATGCGCGCTTTCTTAGGTGCGCGCAGGGGCAGCGCTAAGCCTTTGGAAGTGCTGGGAAAATTTTTTTGAAAAAGGGGTTGCCAGGTCGTAAACCCCTCCGTAGAATGCGCCCCACTTCGAGAGCAAACGGGTGATTAGCTCAGCTGGGAGAGCATCTGCCTTACAAGCAGAGGGTCGGCGGTTCGATCCCGTCATCACCCACCACTCGAGGTAATGCGCAGCGGTAGTTCAGTCGGTTAGAATACCGGCCTGTCACGCCGGGGGTCGCGGGTTCGAGTCCCGTCCGCTGCGCCATTCAAAGGTTGTCTGGTCCTGAACGCCAGCAACCATCGAGAAGCGGCCCTAGTGGCCGCTTTTTCGTTTGGGCGCGATTTTTCTGGTCGGGCTTTCTCGGGTTTTTCCTTCTCTATGTAGCTTGCTTGGGTCGAGGGTTCTTGCCCTTCGGCCTGTTCGCATGCCCGTGGAAAACGCTGCGCGGTTTTCCTCGCTACTGATTAATCATGGCCGCGGTGCTCCGCCGATATGGCTGCTTCTGCATTAGGGTTCTGATCGCGGCCATGGGCCGCTCCTACAGGCACGGATACCGCTGTAGGAGCGGCCCATGGCCGCGATCAGGGGTAGGGCAGGAGCGTTCAGCCCCGCACCGCATCCAGCACTGCTTCCAGCGGATGGCGCAGGCGGCGGTCATCGATGCGCTTGACCTGGCTGCGGCAGGAATAGCCGGTGGCCAGGGCTTCGCCCTGGTCCGCCGGGACGGCCAGGGCGCGGGCCCAGGACTGGTCGTAGATCACCTTGGAGGTCGCCAGGTTGCGTGCCTCGTGGCCGTAGGTGCCGGACATGCCGCAGCAGCCGGTGCTTTCCGGCTTGAGGCCCAGACCTAGGCGTTCGAACACCTGCTGCCACTGGCTGACGCTGGCCGGGGCGTTGGTCTTCTCGGTGCAATGGCCGAGCAGGCGATAGACCTTGTCGCCGACCACCTTCTGCTCTTTCGGCAACACCTGCAGCAGCCATTCCTGGGGCAGCAGGACCTCGGGCATCCTGGCGATGCCGGGGACCTTGGGGTATTCCTGGCGATAGACCAGGGTCATGGCCGGATCGAGGCCAACCAGCTTGACGCCGAAGCCGGCCAGGCTGGCGAGCTGGGCCGCGTTGCGCCGTGCGGTGCGCTCGAAGGCGCCGAGAAAACCCTGCACCTGCAGCGGCTTGCCGTTGGCGCGATAGGGCGCGAGGAACACCCGCTGGCCCAGCCGGGCCGCCAGTTCGAGGAAGGCGGCGGTGAGCGGCGTCTCGAAGTAGCGGGTGAAGGCATCCTGTACCACCACTACGGTCCTGGCGCGCTCTTCCTCGCTCAACGCCAGCAGCCGCTCCGGCGTGGCGATCTGCACCTGCCACCGATGCATGACCGGCACCAGGTCGAAGCGGCTGAGCAGGGGACTGTCGACCATGCCGATGCGCTCGGCGAACAGCCGCTGGATCGGCGTCGCACCCATCACCGCGTTGTAGAGGCCCGGGGCGCGGGCGAACAGCGGCAGGCTGAATTCCAGGGAGCCGATCAGGTAGTCGCGGACGGGGCGCAGATAGCGACGGTGATAGAGTTCGAGAAAGCGCGAGCGGAATTCCGGCACATTGACCTTGATCGGGCACTGGCCCGCGCAGGACTTGCACGCCAGGCAGCCGGCCATGGCGTCATAGACCTCGTGGGAGAAGTCCGCCTCGGCCTGGCGGCCATTGCGCCAGCGCTGCGGCAGGGCCTTGAGCCAGTTCAGCGCGCCACGCGGCGCCGGGGCCAGGACATCGATGCCGGCCTGGCCCTGCAGGCGCAGCCATTCGCGGATCAGGGCGGCGCGGCCCTTGGGCGAATGGATGCGCTGGCGGGTGGCCTTCCAGGACGGGCACATGGCGTCGTCGGGATCGTAGTTGTAGCAGGCGCCGTTGCCGTTGCAGTGCATGGCGGTGCCGTAGCTCTGCCAGACGCGCTCGTCGAGGGTGCGGTCCAGTTCGCCGCGGAGGGTCACGCCATCGACCTTGAGCAACTCTGCGCCGCTGGCGAGCGGGGTGGCGATCTTGCCCGGATTGAGCTGGTTGTGCGGATCGAAGGCGCCCTTGAGCGCCTGCAGGGCCGGGTAGAGGTCACCGAAGAAGGCCGGCGCGTATTCCGAGCGCACGCCCTTGCCGTGTTCGCCCCAGAGCAGGCCGCCGTATTTCTGCGTCAGGGCGGCCACCTGGTCGGAGATCGGCCGGACCAGCGCCGCCTGGCGCGGGTCCTTGAGATCCAGCGCCGGACGCACGTGCAACACCCCGGCGTCGACGTGGCCGAACATGCCGTATTGCAGGTTGTGGCCATCGAGCAGGGCGCGGAATTCGGCGATGAAGTCGGCCAGCCGCTCGGGCGGTACCGCGGTGTCTTCGACGAAGGGCTGCGGGCGGATCTCGCCCTGGACGTTGCCGAGCAGGCCCACCGCGCGCTTGCGCATGGTGTAGACCCGGGTCACGGCATTGCGGCCGACGGCCAGGGTGTGGCCGAGGCGCTCGACGGTAGGATCCTGGCGCAGGTGCTCGAGGAAGCCCTGGACGCGGGCATCCACTTCCTCGGGATCGTCGCCGCTGAATTCCACCAGGTTGATGCCCAGGGTGGGACGCGCGACGTCTTCGGGGAAATACTCCGCCACGCTGTGCCAGACGATGTCCTGCATGGCCAGCAGGAGCACCTTGGAATCCACCGTCTCGATGGACAGCGGCTTGAGTTCGATCAGGGCGCGTGCGTCGCGCAGGGCATCCATGAAGCTGGCGTAGCGAACGTTGACCAGCACCGAATACTTGGGAATCGGCAAGACGTTGAGTTTGGCCTCGGCGATAAAGGCCAGGGAGCCCTCGGCGCCGCAGAGCACGCTGTTGAGGTTGAAGCGGCCGTCTGCCTCGATCAGGTGCGCCAGGTCGTAGCCGGTCAGGCAGCGATTGAGCTTGGGAAAGCGCGCCTCGATCAGGTCGGCCTGCTGCTCGGCGATGTCCCGTGCGCAGCGATAGACGGCGCCGGTGCGGTCGTCGCGAGCACAGAGGGCGTCCAGCTCGGCGCTGTCCACCGGGCGACTCTGCAGGCGCTCGCCGCCGATCAGGTAGGCATCCAGCTCCAGCACGTGGTTGCGGGTCTTGCCGTAGGTCACGCTGCCCTGGCCGCTGGCGTCGGTGTTGATCATGCCGCCGATGGTGGCGCGGTTGGAGGTGGACAGCTCCGGGGCGAAGAACAGGCCGTGGGGCCGGAGCGCGGCGTTGAGCTGGTCCTTGACCACGCCTGCTTGCACCCGCACCCAGCCCTCGGCGACGTTGATCTCGAGGATCTGGTTCAGGTGGCGGGAGAGGTCGACCACGATGCCATCGGTCAGGGACTGGCCGTTGGTGCCGGTGCCGCCGCCGCGCGGGGTCAGGACCACGCCCTGGAAGCGCGGCTCGCCCATCAGCCGGGCCAGGCGCTGGACGTCGGCGCTGTCCTTGGGAAAGACCGCCGCCTGGGGCAGGCGCTGATAGATGGAGTTGTCGGTGGCCATGACCGTGCGGCTGGCATGGTCCAGCGCGATCTCGCCCTGGAAGCCGCTGGCGGCCAGGGTGGTCAGGAAGTCGGTGTAGGCGGCGGCGAGGGGCGCCGGGGCCGGCAGGCGGGCGATCATGTTCATCAGGCGGGCTCTCTGGCGGCGGACGGCCGTCTCCTTCAGCGAGCGAAGGAATGGCGTCGACCTTTTCTGGCTATAGTAGGCATTCTCACCACAGCGCGGCGGCGCCACAACCGAAGATTCCGCCGCCTATGCCGGAAGATCCTGAATGAATCACCGTCGCCTGACGCCCTCCATGTCGCTGCTGCTGGCTTTCGAGGCGGCGGCGCGCCATGAGAGCTATACCCGGGCGGCCGAGGAGCTGTCGCTGACCCAGAGCGCCGTCGGTCGCCAGGTGCAGGCCCTGGAACAGTTGCTGGGATTGACGCTGTTTCGCCGCGAGGGGCGGCAGATCGTCCTCACCGATGTCGGTCGCGCCTACAGTCGCGAACTGGGCCTGGCCCTCGGGCAGATCCGCAGCGCCACCTTGCAGGCCATGGCCTTCGCCTCCGGCCAGGGCACCCTGCGCCTGGCGGTGCTGCCGACCTTTGGTTCCAAGTGGCTGCTGCCGCGCCTAGGCGACTTCTATGCCGCCCACCCCGGCATGCTGGTGCACCTGCATTCGCGCATCCAGGCGGTGGACTTCGCCGCCAGCGAGATCGACGCCGCCATCAGCGTCGGCAGCGGGGACTGGCCGGGGCTGCGTGCCCATCCGCTGCAAGCCGAGCACCTGGTGGTGATCGCCAGCCCGGCGACCCTGGCGGAATTGCCGGACGCCACGCCTGCCACCCTGGCCGACCAGCTGCTGCTGGGCGTGGCCAACAATCCCCAGGCCTGGGGCGAGTGGTTCCGGCATCACGAGCTGCCGCATCGGGCGATGCGCCCGGGGCCGAGTTTCGAGCTGACCTCGCACCTGATCCAGGCGGTGCGCGCCGGCATCGGCATCGGCCTGGTGCCGCGGGTGCTGGTGGAAGACGAACTGGCCCAGGGCGAGTTGCTGGCCTGTGGGCCGGCGCTGGTCAGTCGCCGCAGCTATTACCTGGTCTATCCGCCACGCAACGAGGGGCTGCCATCGCTGCAGGCCTTTCGGCAGTGGCTGCTGGCCGAGATCAATGAAGGAGAGGGACAGCCATGAGCAAGCCGGGACAGCGGGTGCTGGCGGCGCTGCGGCAGATGATCCTGTCCGGCGAACTGGGCGCGGGCGAACGCCTGGCGGAGATTCCCACCGCCGAGCGCTTCGCCGTGTCGCGCATGCCGGTGCGCCTGGCCCTGCGCACCCTGGCCGAGGAAGGCCTGCTGGAGCGTAGCGGTGCCCGCGGCTATCAGGTGCGGGCGCTGACCGGTGCCGATCTGGAAGGCGCCGTGGAGGTGCGCGGGGTGCTGGAGGGCCTGGCCGCGCGCCAGGCCGCCGAGCGTGGCCTGGACGCGCCGACGCGCGCCCGGCTGGAAGACTGCCTGCGCCGGGGCGATCTGCTGTTCGCCAAGGGGCATGTGCTGCTGGAGGATCTGGAGGAGTACCACGATCTCAACCGGGCCTTTCACCAGGCCATCGTCGCGGCCAGCGGCAATCCGGCCATCGGTCTGGCCCTGGGCCGCCACGAGCATCTGCCCTTCGCCTCGGTGAGCGCCTTGGCGGTGGATGCCGACAATCTCGAGCGCGAATACCGCCGCTTCAACTTCGCCCATCTGCAGCACCATGCGGTCTTCGATGCCCTGGTGCGCGGCCAGGGCGCGCGTGCCGAGGGCATCATGCGCGAGCACGCCCAGGCGACCCTGGGCTATGCACGCTGGTTCGGTGGGGAAGAGGGGGAGGCGGGGTCGGTGCGGGTGTTGGTGTAGGCCGGTTCCCTCACCCCGGCCCTCTCCCAGGGGGAGAGGGGGAGGCTAGGAGGGCTCGGGTCGTTAGAGATCCAGCACCAGTCGCTCGCCCTTGGCGCGGGAGCAGCAGGGGGTGAAGCGGTCGTTGGCGGCGTGCTCGGCCGCGGAGAGAAAGAGGTCGCGGTGCTCGGGTTCGCCGTCAAGCACCGGGGTCAGGCAGGTGCCGCAGAGGCCCTGACCACAGGACACCGGCAGGACGACCCCCATATCGGCCAGGACCTCGACCACGCTGCGCTCGGCCGGTACCTGCACACGGCGCCCGCTGCGCGCCAGCTCCACCTCGAAGGGCCGCTGCTCGCCCTGGGCGGCGGGATCGGCGGCGAAGAATTCGCGATGGATCTGTCCGGGTTGCCAGCCCTGGGCCTGGGCGGCGTCCACCACCGCGGCCATGAAGCCGGCCGGACCGCAGACATAGAGATGGTCGTCCGGCGCCGCCGGGCCGAGCAGGTGCTGGAAGTTGGGGCGCAGCGCCGGATCGTGCTGGTCGAAATGCACCCTGACCTGCTCGGCATAGGGCCGCGCCTTGAGCCAGGGGATGAAGGCCGCGTGTTCGCGGTCGCGCACCAGGTAGCGCAGGGTGAAACGCGCGCCCTGCCGATAGAGCTGTTCGGCCATGGCCAGGAGGGGGGTGATGCCGATGCCGCCGGCCAGCAGCTGGGTGCGGCGCGCGCTCGGCACCAGGGCGAACAGATTGCGTGGCTCGCTGACCTGCAGCCGATCGCCCACTTGCAGGCGATGCATGGCCTGGGAGCCGCCGCGGGAGTCGGGGACGAGCAGCACGGCGATGCGATAGCGGGTCGGGGCGGGTTCGGGCGTGGCGCACAGCGAATAGTGGCGCAGCAGGCCGTCGCCCAGGGCGATCTCCAGATGGGCGCCGGCGGCGAAGCCGGACAGGGGGCCGCCGTCGGCGCGGGCCAGGTCGAAGGCCAGGATGGTGGGCGCCTCGCGCTGCACGGCGGTGACGATCAGGTCGAGCATGGGAGGTCTCCTAGGCGATCTGCCGGACCGGGATGCCGGTGGCGGCCTGTTCGGCGGCCAGCAGGCGGTCGATGATCTGCCGCGACTGCACGCCGCCGGCGTCGATGTTGAGCTTGAGCAGGCCGCGCTCGGGATAGCGCAGGAGGTTCTGCTGCTGGCGTTCGAGCATCTCTAGGTCTTCGCCGAAGATCTTGCCCTGGCCCTCGCGGATGCTGGCGGTGAGCTCGGCATCGTCCGGCTTGAAGTTGCGCGCCATGCCCCAGAAGTACCAGATGGAGGTCTCGGTCTCGGGGGTGATGAAGTCCACCACCACGCTGGCGGCCTTGACCGCCGCCGGGGCGTCGTAGCCGCCATGACCGGCATGGGCCACGCCTACCTCGATCATGACGTGGCTGGGCGGGGTGAAGCGGCAGATCTGCCAGCGATCCACCGGGACGTCATCGGCCAGGCCGTTGCCGCGCAGGGCCATGCGCCAGAAGGGCGGGGCGGAGATGTTTTCCATGTGCCGGCTGGTGATGACCTCGTCGCCTTCGACGCGGGTGGCCGGCGGCGCCTCGTCGATCTCCTTCTGGCCGATGCTGGAGGCGTGGACATAGGTCTCGTGGGTGAGATCCATGAGATTGTCGATCATCAGGCGGTAGTCGCACTGGATGTGATAGAGGCCGCCACCATAGGCCCAGTCCGGGCTCTCGGCCCATTCCAGGTGGGGGATCAGCGCAGGATCGGCCTTGGCCTGGTCGCCCGGCCAGACCCAGACGAAGCCGTGCCGCTCGACGGCGGCATAGGGGCGTACCGCAGGAAAGACGCCGACCCGCTGCCCCGGCATGCCCAGGGTCTTGCCGCCGCAGCCCATCTCCAGGCCGTGATAGCCGCAGACCAGGGTGCCGTCGCGGACGAAGCCCAGGGACAGCGGCGCGCCGCGGTGCGGACAGAAATCTTCCAGGGCCACCACTTGGCCGTTGGCATCGCGATAGAAGACCAGGGGTTCGCCGCAGATCTGGCGGCCCAGGGGTTTGTCCTGCACTTCGTCGGGGGTGCAGGCGACGTACCAGGCGTTCTTCGGGTACATAAACGAGACCTCTTGTTGTTGTATATTGGATCCAATAATCGATTGATGTCTTTGGGGGTGTCAATGCGGCTGCCAGGTCGTCGAGGGCGATTGCTGCTCGATAATCGCCCGCTAATTGGTCAAAGATACGGGCTCTTATAAGACGGAATAGCCTTGATCGGCCATCGCTTTCCGGGCAGGACAGAGGTTGGCGCCTGGATTCGATTGGGCAGCGGCATCTTGTGGATTGGATCCATATTTGCCAGCGTTAGCGGGCTGAGATTCCAACAACAAGAACCCAAGGATGCTCGCCATGTCAGTACGCCTCGCTCTCTTTCCGTCCAATCCCGGGCGCGTCCCGCGCGGTCGCCGTCACCTGCTCGTTGCGCGAGGTGGGCTATGACCGACCTGCGCGAGATCGTCGACCGGGGGCCCATGCGCGGCTTCCAGTACCTGGCCGTCCTGGTGTGCATCCTGCTCAACATGATCGATGGCTTCGATGTGCTGGTGATGGCCTTTACCGCGGCCTCGGTATCCCGCGAGTGGGGACTCTCCGGTGCTCAGGTCGGGCTGCTGCTCAGCGCCGGCCTGGTCGGCATGGCGGCCGGTTCGCTGCTGCTGGCGCCGCTGGCCGATCGCTGGGGGCGCCGCCGGCTGATCCTGGTCTGCCTGCTGCTCTCGGGGAGCGGCATGTTGCTCTCGGCGCTGGCGGGGTCGCCGCTGCAACTGGCACTGCTACGCGGCCTCACCGGCTTGGGCGTGGGTGGAGTGCTGGCCAGCAGCAACGTGATCGCTAGCGAATATTCGGCGCGCCGCTGGCGGGGCCTGGCGGTCAGCCTGCAGGGCATGGGCTATGCGCTGGGAGCGACCCTGGGTGGCTTGCTGGCGGTCTGGCTGCTGTCGCACTGGGGCTGGCGCGCGGTCTTCTGCGCGGGTGGCCTCATCACCCTGGGCGCCATGCCACTGGTGCTCCTTGGTCTGCCGGAATCGCTGGATTTTCTGCTCACGCGGCGGCCGTTCGGGGCCCTGGTACAGGTCAATCGCCTGGCGCGGCGACTTGGCCAGCCTGAGCTCGCCGCGCTGCCACCGCAGGTGGCAAGCCCCGGCGCCGCCGGCACCGTTGGCCGGCTGCTGGCTCCGGCCTTGCGGCGGACCACCCTGCTGGTGTGGACGCTGTTCTTTCTGGCCATGTTCGGCTTCTACTTCATCATGAGCTGGACGCCGAAGCTGCTGACCACCCTGGGGCTTTCCGAGCAGCAGGGGGTGGCCGGTGGCGTGCTGCTGAGCGTGGGCGGCATCTTTGGCGCCGCCCTGGTGGGTCTGCTGTTCGCTCGCCTGCCGCTGTCCCGGGCGCTGGGCGGCTTCATGCTGACCACCGCGCTGCTGCTGGTGGCCTTCGCCCATATGGACAGTTCCTACCTGGGCGCCCTGGCCATGGGGCTGCTGATCGGGCTCTTCGCCAATGGCTGCGTCGCCGGGCTCTATGCGCTGCCGGCACTGGCCTATGCCGCCGAGGTGCGCGCCACCGGGGTGGGCTGGGGCATCGGGATTGGTCGCCTGGGCGCCATTCTCTCGCCGGTGGTGGCAGGACTGCTCCTCGATAACGGGTGGCCGCCGCTGCGGCTGTACCTGGTCTTTGCTGGCGTCTTCGTCGCGGCGGGGCTGCTGCTCCTGCTGACCCGCCCCGAAGGACGGCCGACGTCAGCGGGTTTGAGCGTGTCCGCGGGCAAGGCGCTGGGCTAGCCGCTTTTGCCAGGATCATCGTTTTGCCAAAAATAGTTAATTGACTTAACTAATTCCCTGGCGTAGCTTCAGTGCCATACCCACCCAACAACAAGAGGCACACGCCATGGGCAGTTACGACGGACGCTGGCAGACGGTCAAAGTGGACATCGAGGACGGTATCGCCTGGGTGACGCTCAATCGTCCGGAAAAACGCAATGCCATGAGCCCCACCCTCAACCGCGAGATGGTCGAGGTGCTGGAGACCCTGGAGCAGGACGCCAGTGCCGGCGTGCTGGTGCTGACCGGTGCCGGCGAGGCCTGGACCGCGGGCATGGACCTCAAGGAATACTTCCGCGAGACCGATGCCGGCCCCGAGATCCTCCAGGAAAAGATTCGCCGCGAAGCCTCCCAGTGGCAGTGGAAGCTGTTGCGCATGTACGCCAAGCCGACCATCGCCATGGTCAACGGCTGGTGCTTTGGCGGCGGCTTCAGTCCGCTGGTGGCCTGCGACCTGGCCATTACCGCCAACGAGGCCACCTTCGGCCTGTCCGAGATCAACTGGGGCATCCCGCCGGGCAACCTGGTGAGCAAGGCCCTGGCCGATACCGTGGGCCATCGCACCGCCCTCTACTATGTGATGACCGGCAAGACCTTCAGTGGTCCCGAGGCCGCGGCCATGGGCCTGGTCAACCAGAGCGTGCCGCGCGACCAGTTGCGCGAGGTGACCACCGCCCTGGCCCGCGAGCTGCTGGACAAGAATCCGGTGGTGCTGCGTGCCGCCAAGGTCGGCTTCAAGCGCTGCCGCGAACTGACCTGGGAGCAGAACGAGGACTACCTCTATGCCAAGCTCGACCAGTCGCGCCTGCAGGATCCGGAAGGCGGGCGGGAGCAGGGGATGAAGCAATTCCTCGACGACAAGAGCATCAAGCCCGGTCTGCAGACCTACAAGCGCTAGATCGCCACCGCCCCACATACAACAACAAGAGGTAGCGTCATGGTCGAGGTATCCCTGCTCATCGGCGGCGCCAGCCGCCCGGCCGGCGACGGTCGCAGCTATCAGCGTTGCCATCCGGTGACTGGCGCGGTGGTCTCCACGGTGGCCGCCGCCACCCTGGACGATGCCGACGCCGCGGTGGCCGCGGCCCAGGCCGCCTTTCCCGCCTGGGCCGCGTTGCCGCCGGGCGAGCGCCGCCGCCGTTTGCTGGCGGCAGCCGATGGCCTGGCGGCGCGCAGTGGCGAATTCGTCGCCCTGGCCGGGGAGACCGGAGCCATGGCCAACTGGTACGGCTTCAACGTCCACCTGGCCGCCAACATGCTGCGCGAGGCGGCGGCCATGACCACCCAGATCCAGGGCGAAGTCATCCCTTCCGACGTTCCCGGCAGCTTCGCCATGGCCTTGCGCCAGCCCTGTGGCGTGGTGCTGGGTATCGCGCCCTGGAACGCGCCGGTGATCCTGGGGACCCGCGCCCTGGCCATGCCGCTGGCCTGCGGCAACACCGTGGTGCTCAAGGCCTCCGAACAGAGTCCGGGCGTGCACCGGCTGATCGGCCAGGTGCTGCAGGACGCCGGGCTGGGCGACGGCGTGGTCAACGTCGTCACCAACGCCCCGGAGGATGCCCCGGCCATCGTCGAACGGCTGATCGCCAACCCGGCGGTGCGGCGGGTCAACTTCACCGGCTCCACCCGGGTCGGTCGCATCGTTGGCGAGCTGTCGGCGCGCCATCTGAAGCCCGCCGTGCTGGAACTGGGCGGCAAGGCGCCGCTGCTGGTGCTGGAAGACGCCGACCTGGATGCCGCGGTCGCCGCGGCAGCCTTTGGCGCCTACTTCAACCAGGGGCAGATCTGTATGTCCACCGAGCGCCTGCTGGTCGACAGCCGCATCGCCGACGCCTTCGTCGAGCGCCTGGCGGCCAAGGTGCGCACCCTCAAGGCGGGTGATCCCAGTGCAGCCGACTCGGTGCTGGGCTCGTTGATCGACGCCAGCGCCGGCACCCGCATCAAGGCCATGATCGACGACGCCGTGGGCAAGGGCGCCCGGCTGGTCTGTGGTGGCCAGCTCGACGGCAGCATCCTCCAGCCGACCCTGCTGGATGGCGTCACCGCCGAGATGCAGCTCTATGCCGAGGAATCCTTCGGACCGGTCGCGGTGGTGATCCGTGCCGAGGGCGACGAAGCCCTGCTGCGCCTGGCCAACGATTCCGAATTCGGTCTCTCGTCCGCCATCTTCAGCCGCGACACCACCAGCGCCCTGGCGCTGGCCCAGCGGGTGGAGAGCGGCATCTGCCACATCAATGGCCCCACGGTGCACGACGAGGCGCAGATGCCCTTCGGCGGCGTCAAGTCCAGCGGCTACGGCAGCTTCGGTTCGCGCGCCTCCATCGACCACTTCACCCAGTTGCGCTGGGTGACGCTGCAGACGGGGCCACGTCACTACCCGATCTAGCGTCCGCAGTCCCTAGCTCCTGTTGCAACAACAATAAGAGGCGCCTCCGGGCGCCAGCCCAGAGGAGAATTCAAGGTGAGTCACGTCACGCAAACCCGCGCGCCCGCCGATCAGCCGCTGCGCTATCGCCCGGTGACCCTGGGCCACCCCGGGGTCACGGTGGAAGAGCGCGGGGGACTGCTCTACATGGCCTCCCAGGAAGCCCTGACCCCACCGCCGCCGCGGCTGCTGGATCGCCTGCTGCACTGGGCCGCGGTGGCACCGGACCGCACCTTCTTCGCCGCACGGGAGGCCGGCGGCGCCTGGCGCGAATTTTCCTATGGCGAGATGCTGCAGCGGGTGCGCCAGCTGGCCGCCGCGCTGCTGGAGTTCGGCCTCTGCGCCGAGCGTCCGCTGGCGATTCTCTCCGGCAACGACCCCGAGCACCTGCAGCTGGCCATGGCGGCGCTCTATGCCGGCATTCCCTTCTGCCCGGTGTCACCCGGCTATGCGCTGCTGTCCCAGGACCACGCCAAGCTGCGCCATGTCTGCGGTCTGCTGCAGCCGGGGCTGGTGTTCGTCAGCGACGGCCCGGCCTTCCAGAAGGCGCTGGATGCCGTACTGCCCGCCGACGTACCGGTGATCGCGACCCGCGGCCAGGTGCAGGGTCGCAGCACCCTGGCCTTCGCGGCGCTGCTCGCCCGCGGTGAGCTGGCCGCCGCCGAGCGCGCCTTCGCCGCCACCGGGCCGGACAGCATCGCCAAGTTTCTCTTCACTTCCGGTTCCACCAAGCTGCCCAAGGCGGTGACCACCACCCAGCGCATGCTCTGCGCCAACCAGCAGATGCTGTTGCAGACCTTTCCGGTGTTCGGCGAAGAGCCGCCGGTGCTGGTGGACTGGCTGCCCTGGAACCACACCTTCGGCGGCAGCCACAACCTGGGGATCGTGCTCTACAACGGTGGCACCTTCTACCTGGACGAGGGCAAGCCGACGCCCCAGGGCTTTGGCGAGACCTTGCGCAACCTGCAGGAGGTGTCGCCCACCGCCTACCTCACGGTGCCGCGCGGCTGGGAAGAACTGGCCAATGCCCTGGAGCGCGACGCCAGGTTGCGCGAGCGCTTCTTCGCCCGCATGCGACTGTTCTTCTTTGCCGCGGCGGGGCTGTCGCAAAGCGTCTGGGATCGCCTGGATCGCATCGCCGAGGCCCACTGCGGCGAACGCATCCGCATGATGGCCGGCCTGGGCATGACCGAGGCCTCGCCCAGTTGCACCTTCACCACCGGCCCGCTGTCGGTGGCCGGCTATGTCGGGGTGCCGGCACCGGGCTGCGAACTCAAGCTGGTACCGGTGGACGGCAAGCTGGAAGGGCGCTTCCGCGGTCCGCACATCATGCCCGGCTACTGGCGCGATGCCGCCCAGACCACCGCCTGCTTCGACGAGGAAGGCTTCTACTGCTCGGGCGATGCGCTCAAGCTGGTCGATCCGGCCAATCCGCAACTGGGCCTGATGTTCGACGGTCGCATCGCCGAGGACTTCAAGCTCTCGTCCGGGGTCTTCGTCAGCGTCGGTCCCCTGCGCAATCGCGCGGTGCTGGAGGGGACGCCGCTGGTGCAGGACGTGGTGGTGGCGGCGCCGGATCGCGAGTGCCTGGGGCTGCTGGTCTTTCCGCGCCTGGCGGACTGCCGACAACTGGCCGGGCTGGACGATGGGGTCGATGCCGCCACGGTGCTGGCCAGCGCCCCCGTGCAGGACTGGTTCGCCGCCTGGCTGGGGCGCCTCAATCGCGAGGCCTCGGGCAACGCCAGCCGCCTGGAATGGATCGCCCTGCAGGAAGAGCCACCATCCGCCGACCGCGGCGAGATCACCGACAAGGGCTCGCTCAACCAGCGCAGCGTCCTGACCCATCGCGCCGAGCGGCTGGACGCCTGCTACCGGGGAACGGCGCCGCTGTTGATCAGGGCGTAATTCGGCGGCTGGGGTTGCCCTCACCCCAGCCCTCTCCCAGAGGGAGAGGGGGCGTTCAGTGCCACTGCGCGATTTTCGTAGGTTGCGGTTGAGCGTAGCGAAGCCCCACAAGGGGGTGAGTGGCTGACGACATCCCTCACCCCAGCCCTCTCCCAGAGGGAGAAGGAGCGTTCAGTGCCACTGCGCGACGTTCGTAGGTTGCGGTTGAGCGTAGGGAAGCCCTACAAGGGGGGCTGACGACATCCCTCATCCCAGCCTCTTCCGTGGGAGAGGGGCGTTACGCGAGGGCGGCGGAGACTGGCGCCAGGGGCCGCCGGCCCTTATGCCCGATCACTCATCCTTGCGTGGCTTGCGCTTCGCCTGATCCGTGCCGTACAGGGGCTTGCCGCCCAGGCTGCGGGTGAGTTCATCCGCGGCTTCGCGCAGGACCTCGTACAGGGTCTGGGCGCGTTCCAGGCTGAGGCGATTGGCCGGCCCCGAGATCACCAGAGCACCCAGCAGCTCTTCCTGGGCGTCATAGATGGGCAGGGCGACGGAAGAGGCGTGCGGATCGGTGGCACCGCAGGAGTAGAAGGGGATGATCCCCGCCTTGGCCACCGCGTAGGGCGTCTGCAGGGCCTGGGCACCGGCCGCCTGGTCCATGGGACGCATGTCGCCGGGTTGGAGGTGCAGACGCAGGCGATGCGGGGAATTCACCCGGTACTGACAGAGTCGGTAGGCGCCGTGTCGTACATAGAAGGAGGCGGTTTCGCCACTCTCTTCGGTGAGCTGATGCAGCCGCGGCATGATGTGGCGGCCGACATCGTGGGAGTCCTGGTAGACGGCATTGAGGCGCACGACCTCGCTGGCCAGGATATAGTTGCCATCGGCGAGCCGGGTCACCAGGCCGTATTTTTCCAGGGACACCACCAGGCGCATGATGGTGCTCTTGATCAGACCGGTGCGATTGGCCAGCTCGGCGAGACTCAGGGCGGCATCGCCGATGCGAAAGGCGGTGAGAACGGTCAAGACGCGATCAGCAGAGGCAACGCCGGAAACGCCTGGGCGAGGACGGTTGGTGTTCAAGCGAGTGTTCCTAAAGGGCAGCTATCGCCCCATTATCCGCGAGCGCCCGGTGTGCGCCTAGTGAGTCACTCACACCGGTCAGCTGTCCAGGCGCTGCTATCCACCTTTATTGATAGCTAGACATTTCAATGGCAATGGCCCACCCGCCCCGAGGTGAGCGTCCACCAATGCCCCGATCATGCCGTCAGAGCATTGCTTTGCTTGCGCCGCCGCTCAGATCGCCGCGCTGCGTTCCTGGATCTCCTGGCGCAGGAGCCGGTCGTTCTCGAAGTAGTCCAGGCTTTCTCCCCCGGGAATGCCGAAGAGGTATTCCACCCTCGTTTCCAGGCAACGAATGACCAGGCCGGCGGCCCTCATCATGGGTCCTGTATTCCTTTTTGAAGTGGGAAGGGCGTTCCGGGCTAGCGAGTGAAGCTGTGGGAAGTCATGAGCGATCCTTTGAAAAAGAAATGTCATTTCAAATAATATTTTTTGGCGGCTTCAGGAGCCTGGCTCACGCTGATCGTTAGGCCGTAAAAAGCTTGATAGGACTTTTTTGGTTACGAATTTTCAGCAGCGTAGCCAATGCCCTGTCTCGTTTACGAAATGGCATTCCATTATCTTGCTTCAACGGGTGCCGGCCGAGAGATCTTCCTTGCGGCCGGAAACGCTATTCCGTGATCAGTCAACGCCGGCAGCGTCGCCCTGGACGCCGCTGCCGCGCGTGACGCCTGGCCACGTCAAATCCAACAAAAACAATAGAGAGCTATCCATGACCAAGACCGCGAGTGCTGTGCTTGCCTCTTTCCTGGCGCTGTCCCTCAGCTCCTTCAGTGCGCAGGCCGCCTGGCCGGAAGACCGGCCGATCGAATTCCTGGTCGCCTATGCCCCCGGTGGCAGCACCGATGTCATGGCGCGTGCGATGCAGCCCTATCTGGAGAAGCGCCTGGGCGCGAAGATCGTCATCGTCAACCGCCCCGGCGCGGCGGGCGAGATCGCCTACACCATGCTGAGCAAGGCGAAACCCGATGGCTACACCTTCGCCTTCATCAATACCCCCGGCTTCCTCAGTACCCGGGTCCAGCGCAAGGTCGGCTACGACCCGGCGAAGATTCGCCCGGTGGCACGCATCGTCGACGACCCCACCGTGCTGGCGGTCCCCAAGGATTCCTCCTACAAGACCCTGGCCGACTTCACCGCGGCCGCCAAGGCAGCGCCCGGCAAGTTCTCGGTCGGTACCTCCGGCGTGGGGACGGATGACCACCTGATGATGGTGGAGCTGCAGCAGCTGACCGACATCAAGCTCACCCACGTGCCCTTCAGCGGCGCGTCCGAGTCGCGCACGGCGCTGATGGGCGGCCATATCAGCGCGGCCGGGCAGAACATCAGCGAGATGAACGCGGACGACGACTTCCGCGTGCTGGCGCAATTCTCCGCCGAGCGTATGCCGCAGCAGCCCAATCTACCCACTGCCAGGGAGCAGGGCGTCGACCTGGTCATGACCTCCGAACGGGGCATCGCCGCCCCGTCCGGGGTGCCCGAGGCCATCGAGCAGCGGATGGCGCAGGCGGTGAAAGAGGTCATCGAGGATCCGGCCTTCGTCAAGCAGGCCGGGGACCTGTCGCTGCCGCTGGCCTATCTGTCCGGCGAGGATTGGGCCGCCCAGATGCCGGCGCAGCTCGCGGGTTACCAGAAGCTGTGGAGCGTCTCGCCATGGGTGCAGTGACACGCGCGGCGCGCGGTAGCCGCCCCGACCTGCTCGCCAGTGCCATCTTCATCGGCCTGGGGGCGCTGGTGCTCTGGTCGTCGAAGGATCTGCCGTTCGGCAGCGCGGCCATGATGGGGCCGGGCTATCTGCCGGTGTTGGTCGGCTCGCTGGTGATCATCCTCGGCGTCGTCATCGGTCTGCTGGGCCTGTGGCAGCACGCGGAATCCATCGGCGCCGTACAGCTCAGGCCTTTATTGATCCTGTTGGCTTCCGTCGGCGGCTTCGCCCTGGCGGCCGAGTATGCCGGCTTCATCGTCGCGGCGGCCGGGCTGGTGATCTTCGGCAGCATGGCCGACCGCGAGTGGCGGCTGCGCGAGGTGCTGATCTCCAGCGTGGTGCTGACCCTGTTCGGCGTGCTGGTCTTCATCTATGGACTGGATGTCCAAATGCGTGTGGGGCCTTTCTGATGGAGATCTTCGACGCGCTCTACCTGGGCTTCTCCGAAGCCATGAGCCCGACCAACCTGGCGTTCTGCCTGATCGGCGCCCTGCTCGGAACCCTGATCGGCGTGCTGCCCGGCATCGGGCCCACGGCGACGGTGGCGATCCTGCTGCCGATCACCTATTTCCTGCCACCCTTAGCGGCCCTGATCATGCTGGCGGGCATCTTCTACGGGGCCCAGTACGGTGGCTCGACCACGGCGATCCTGGTCAATCTGCCGGGCGAGGCCTCGGCGGTGGTCACGGCGCTGGACGGCCATGCCATGGCCAAGCGGGGGCGGGCGGGAGCAGCGCTTGCCACCGCCGCCCTGGCGTCCTTCTTCGCCGGGACCGTCGCCACCGTGGCCCTGGCGGTGGCCGGCCCGGTGCTGTCGCGCTTCGCCCTGTCCTTCGGGCCGGCGGAATACGTGGCGCTCACCGTCTTCGGCCTGCTGGCGGCGACCATCCTGGCCAGCGGATCGGTGATCAAGGCGGTCGGCATGGTCTGCCTGGGACTGCTGCTCGGCATGGTGGGCATGGATGTCAGCAGCGGCACCACGCGCCTGACCTTCGGTTCCACCGATCTCTACGACGGCATCGACTTCGTGGTGATCGCGGTGGGCCTGTTCGGCATCGCCGAGATCGCCGTCAACCTCGAATCCCGCGAAGCCCGCGGCACCCTGGCCGGCAAGATCACCCGGCTGTGGCCCACCCGCGAGGACTTCCGCAGGGCCTGGCCGGCTACCCTGAGGGGCACGGCGTTGGGGACCTTCCTCGGCGTCCTGCCGGGCGGCGGTGCGACCCTGAGCGCCTTCAGCGCCTATTCGCTGGAAAAGAAGGTTTCCAAGACGCCGGAGCAATTCGGCACCGGGATGGTGGAAGGCGTCGCCGCGCCGGAGTCGGCCAACAACGCCGGCGCCCAGTCGTCCTTCATCCCGCTGCTGACCCTGGGCATCCCGTCCAACTCGATCATGGCCATGATGCTCGGCGCCATGATGATCCACGGCATCACTCCCGGGCCTTCGGTGATCACCAACCAGCCCGCGCTGTTCTGGGGCCTGATCGCCAGCATGTGGATCGGCAACCTGATGCTGCTGGTCATCAACCTGCCGCTCATCGGCGTCTGGGTGCGATTGCTGCAGGTGCCGTATCGGCTGCTGTTCCCGGCCATCCTGCTGTTCTGCTGCGTCGGGGTGTACAGCGTCAACAACCGCGGCTTCGATGTCGCCCTGGTGATCATCTTCGGGCTGCTGGGCTATCTGTTCCGCAAGGCCAAGTGCGAGCCGGGTCCGCTGCTGCTGGGTTTCGTCCTCGGCCCCTTGCTGGAGACCAACCTGAGACGCGCCCTGCTGATTTCCCAGGGGGATCCGTCCGTGCTCGTCCAGCGGCCGATCAGCGCCACCCTGTTCGCCGCCTCGGCCATCCTGCTGGTGATGATGGTGTTGCCGGCGTTTCGCCGGAAGCGGGAAGAGGCCTTCCAGGAGGAAGAGGCCTGAGCGGGGAGGGGGCGACGGGCTGAGCTCGCCGCCCCCTCGGCGTGCTAGCGACAGGCGACGTCGAAGGCCTGGGCGATGGTGTCGAGCAAGGCGCTTTCGGAGTCCTGCTTGCGGCGCGCCATGGCGAGTTGGCGCGTGGGCGCGGCGGTGCCGAGGGAGACCTCCCTTATCTCATAGGGCCCCAGGTGTTCCGGGCGCAGTCGCGGCAGCACCGAGACGCCCAGACCCAGGCCGACCATGGCGACGATGGCGTCGGCGCTGGGGACATCGAGCAGGGCCTCGCACTGGGGCACCAGGCCATCGACGAAGCGCGCCGCCAGGCGACCGACCACCAGCTTGCGATCCAGCCTGATCCAGGGATAGCGCCGCAGATACGCCTCGGGCTCCAGGGGTGCGAGCTGCGCTGGCACCACCAGTACCAGCGGCTCGCGGAGCAGGTCATGCCAATGCAGCCGGGCCGAGCCGCCGCCTGGTGGTCTGATCAGGATGGCGGCATCCAGACGATCCGCTTTCAGGGCGGCGATCAATTCGGGCGTATTGTGCCGCTCCAGTTGCAGGGTGATGCCGGGAGCGCGTTGCTGCAGTTCGGCGACCGCCTTGGGGAGCAGGGTGGTCAGGACCGAACCCGTCACCCCGAGACGGACGCGACCGGTCAGCGGCTGGGCGCGCTGATTGCGCAACTTCTCGAGATCGGCCAACGGCCGGGCCATGGTGTCGATCAATTGTCGGGCGAACCCCGTGGCTTGCACCGCCCGACCCGAGCGATCGAACAGTGACTGGCCGAAGTAGGCCTCGAGCTGCTTGATCTGCAGGCTGACAGCGCTGGGGGTCAGGTTCACCGCCTCCGCGGCGGCGGCGAAGGAGCCGCGCTCCACTGCCGCCTGCAAGGTCAGGAAGGCTTCGATCTTCATGAGTTTTTCTTGTTTTTGGATCGACGAAGAATAACTTTTCTTGGCGGGTCGGGTGCCTAAGATGGCCAAAACGACCAGGCCAGCGGCATGAACCAGACGAGCAGACTGCAAGACTATCCCTTGGCGTCCCACACCCTGCCCAAGGGCAGCGGCGGCTACCGGATACCCCGACGCCTGCAGGCGATTCTGTCCCTCGATGATTTCGAGGCGGCCGCTCGCCGCCACCTGCCCAAGCCGCTGTTCGCCTACGTCAGCGGTGGCGCGGAAGAGGAAAAGTCGCTGCACGGGAACCGCTCGGGATTCGATCGCTATGCCTGGGTCCCGCGCGTCTTCACCGATACCTCGGCGCGCAGCCTCGAAACGACGCTCCTGGGGCAGCGCTACAGCGCGCCCTTCGGCATCGCGCCCATGGGCATCAGCGCCCTCACCGCCTTCGAGGGTGACCTCATCCAGACCCGGGCGGCCAGGGAGGCCAATATTCCGGCGATCATGAGCGGCTCCTCCCTGCTGCCGATGGAGGCGGTGGTGCAGGAAAATCCAGGCGCCTGGTTCCAGGCCTATGTGCCGGGCGAAGACGCCAGGATCCTCGCTCTCCTCGAGCGGGTGCAGCGCGCCGGTTTCAAGACGCTGGTGGTCACCGCCGACGTACCGGTGTCGGCCAATCGGGAGAATCTGATTCGCGCACGCTTTTCCACGCCGTTGAAGCCGGATTTGCACCTGGCCTGGGAGGGTATCACCCACCCGCGCTGGCTGCTGGGTACCGCCTTGCGCACCCTGCTCCGGCGGGGCATGCCGCACTTCGAGAATTCCGGCGTCGGCCGTGGCGCGCCCATCGTGTCGGCCAATGTGATGCGCGATTTCGGCGCCCGCGATCATTTGAGCTGGCGGCATCTGGCGCTGATCCGCCGCCACTGGCCGGGCACCCTGGTGGTCAAGGGCATCCTCGATCCGGCGGATGCCGTGCGCGCCCGGGAGGTCGGCGTGGAGGGCATCATCGTTTCCAACCACGGCGGACGCCAGCTGGATGGCAGTGTCGCGCCCCTCGCCATCCTGCCGCAGGTGGTCAAGGCGGTCGGTTCGGATTATCCGGTGATGATCGACAGCGGCTTCCGCCGCGGCGGTGACATCCTCATGGCGCTCGCGCTGGGGGCGACCTTCGTCTTCGTCGGTCGACCGATGAACTATGCCGGTGCCGTGGGCGGCCAGCCGGGCATCAAGCATGCGATCGGCATCCTGGCCACCGAACTGTCGCGCAACATGGCGCTGCTGGGGATCCAGAGTCCCGGCGAGGTCCGTCGCGACAGCCTCAGGATCGTGCGGTAACCACGGCCGATCTGCTATTTGATGATAGGCGGTAGGTATCCTTGGCCGTGCCGCTGAACAGCGCTGCCCGGTCATCCTTGTCCCAGCCCTGGGTCAGGCGCTTGAAGGCGTTCCAGAGCACCCCGTAGGAAAACATGCCCTTGTCCACGGGAAAGTTGCTTTCGAACAGGCAGCGCTCGGCGCCAAAGGCTTCCACGCAGGTCAGCACATAGGGCCGCCACAGGTCCGCCAGCTCCGCTGAGCTGGGCGGCGTGGCTCTCTCGTCGAAGGCGAAGCCGCCGACCTTCATGCCCAGGCCGCCCAGCTTCAGGCGCAGGTTGCTGCACCTGGCCAGTTCCCGGATGGCCAGGGACCAGGTCTGGAACACCTCCTGGCGTTGGTGCGCATAGGGTCCGGCGCCAAGCGGGCCGCCGAAATGATCGAGGACGATCAACTGGTCGGGGAATCTGCGGGCGAGGGCCAGGACCTCGTCGAGCTGGGTGTGGTACGCCCAGATGTCGAGCGAGAGGTCATGCCGGGCAAGACAGGCCACGCCTTCGTGGAAGCGCTCGTCCGTGAGCACCTTGGCCGGCGGTGGTCGCGGATTGGATACCAGGCGCGGATCGCCATGCCAGGCAGTGGCGTTGCGGATGCCGCGCAGGCGTCCGCCGCTGCGCGCCTGCATTTCTTCCAGAACCGGGACGATCCCCTCGCCCTGGCGGAGGTCGGCGCCGGCGACGATGGCGGCGCAGAGCCGGCTCTCGCCATAGAGACCGCTGGCGCTCTGGGCCGCTATTCCGGCCGCGAATTCCACTTCCCCCACAGCGTCGAAGGGCGCGGCCCGGTCCGCGCCGTACATCGACCGGCACTGCACATAGACCGAGGCCAGGATGCGATGGCCGCTACCGGTGTCCGCCAGGTACTCGGGCAGCAGGTAGCGCTGGCCGGGTCGGTCCCAGAGGTGGTGATGGGCGTCGATGATGGGCAGCTCGGGCTCCAGGATCGGTTCCTGGACCTGGGCCAGCCAGGCCTCGCGTACCGGGGCGTGGGGGGAAGCCGGAGCCTCAGCCATGGTGACGGCTCCAGGAGCTTCCTTTGGACGCTGAGCGAAGGCTCAATTCTGCATGCCCCAGCGACGGACCGTGAGCACCTCGATGCTGCGGAACACCAGGCCTTCCACCACCAGGCCGATGATGATGACCATCAGCAGGCCGGCGAAGACGTTGGAGGTCTCCAGGGCGTTGCGGTGCTGGAAGACGTACCAGCCCAGGCCGCCCGAGTTGCCGGAGACGCCGAACACCAGCTCGGCGGCGATCAGGGTACGCCAGGCGAAGGCCCAGCCGATCTTCAGGCCGGCGAGGATCGAGGGAACCGCCGCCGGGATCAGCACCTTAGCTACCAGGCGGATGCCGCGCAGCCCATAGTTGCGCCCGGCCATGCGTTGGGTCTGGCTGACCGAGAGGAAGCCCGAGTAGGTGTTGAGCGCCACCGCCCAGAGCACCGAGTGGACGATGACCAGCATCAGACTCTGCACGCCGAGGCCGAACCAGAGCATGGCCAGCGGCAGGATGGCGATGGCCGGCAGCGGATTGAACATGGCGGTGAGGGTGGCGAGGATATCGGTGCCCACCCGGGTGGACACGGCCAGGGTGGTGAGCAGCATCGCCAGGGCGATGGCCAGGCCATAGCTCACCATCAGTACCTTGAGCGAGCTGAGCACGGCGAGGGGCAGGGCGCCATTGACCAGATCGGTCCACAGCGCGACGACGGTGTCGCTGAAGGTCGGGAACATCAGCGGGTTGTCCAGATAGCGGGCATAGACCTCCCAGATCAGCGCCAGGGCGATCAGCACCAGTGTGCGGCGCACGCCGGCCTGGGCGAACAGGCGCTCGGCCAGGCCCAGGCGCCGGGCGATGTCGCCGACCTGGCCGGGGGCGACGGGGGTGTATTCGAGGTCCGGGCGCGGTTGCAGGATGACGGCGGGCTTAGTCATGGGCGGTCTCGCTGGCGTTGGGGCCGAACAGCATCTGGCTGATGCGATTGTGGAAGGCGGTGAAGCCGGCGGCGCCCTGCTGACGGAAGCCGTACTGGCTGGCATCGAGCTCGGCACGGACCTGGCCGGGATGAGGGCTGAGCACCAAGATGCGCGAGCCGAGCAGGATGGCCTCCTCGATGGAGTGGGTGACGAACATCAGGGTGAAGGGCGACTGCTCCCAGAGCCCGAGCAGTTCCTCCTGCATGCGCCGCCGGGTGAGGGCGTCGAGGGCGGCGAAGGGTTCGTCCATCAGCAGGATGGCCGGCTCCATGGCCAGGGCGCGGGCGATGGCCACGCGTTGCTTCATGCCACCGGAGAGCTGGTGCGGATAGGCATCGACGAATTTCTCCAGGCCCACCTTGACCGCGGCGGCCCGGGCGCGGTCGCGCAATTCGCCGGCGGGGAAGCGGCGGGTTTCCTGGAGCGGGAAGAGGATATTGCCGAGTACGGTCTTCCAAGGCATCAACTGGTCGAATTCCTGGAACACCATCATGCGATCCGGACCGGGTTCGCGGACGTCCTGGCCCTGGAGGCGGATGTGGCCCGCCGCCGGTTCGAGAAAGCCCGCGACGCTCTTGAGCAGGCTGGATTTGCCGCAGCCCGAGGGGCCGAGCAGGATGAAGCGGTCGTATTCGCGGACCGCGAAGGACACCTGGTGCGTCGCGGTGATCAGCTGTTCGCGGGTCTTGTATTGCAGGGTCACGTTGTCGACCTGCAGCAGGCAGGCAGGGCTATCCGGTACGGCGGTGGGTGCGGAGGTCGGTACGGCGTTCATGTCAGTTGCCCTCGCCGGTGGCCACGGGATCGAAGAAGACCTGCTGCCAGCGTTGCGGTGCCTCCTTGAGAGCACCGCTGCCGACCATGAAGGTGGCCAGAGTCATGACGCCGATAGGCTGCACCGACCATTCGCCACTGACGCCACGCAGCATCTCTTCCACCTGATCGAGACTCAGGCTGGAGGGCTCCGACTGCAGGAAGAGTTCGGCAGCCTTGCGCGGCTCGGCCTTGATGAAGTCCTGGGCCTGGCCGATGGCGGCGACCACGGCGGCGCTGAGTTTCGGGTTGCGCTTGACGAACTTGCCGGTGGTGGTCAGCACCCCGCTGGTCATGCGCAGGTCGAGTTCCTTGGAAAAGTCGAAGAGCTTGGTGACCTTGGCGTCCTTGGCCAGCAGATAGCTGTAGGGGTTGGGGCCGATGTAGCCGGTGATCCCGGCCTTGTTGAGCAGGCTGGCGGTGGCGTCGGGATGGGGCAGGGCCACCATCAGGTTGTCCAGCCGGTGTGCCTGGCCCGGGCCGAAGGTGCGCTCGGCGGCCATCTGCAGCAGCAGGGCCTGCTGGCCGGTGGGAGAGCTCACGGCGATCTTCTGGTCGGCCTTGAAGTCCTTGAGTGATTTGATCGAAGGGTCGTTGACGAACAGGGCGTTGTCGCCGGCGACAAGGGCGCAGAGCGCGCGGATATCGAGTGACTTCTGTGTCTTCTGCCAGGCCACCAGGGTACCGGGCAGGCCGTAGCCGCCGATGTCGATGTTGCCGCTGATCAGGGCGTCGTTGATGGCCGGCGAACCGCTGATGCGCTTGATCTCGAATTGGGTGTCGGGCTGGCCGGCGGCCTTGGCCTGCTCGCGAAAGAAGCCCAGCTTGTCCGCCAGGGTCACGGGCAGATAGGCGTAGCCGTACTGGATGGCCAGGGTGACCTGGCTCTGTTCGGTCTGGGCCTGAGCCGGGAGGACGGTAGCCAAGGTGAGGCTGGCGGCCAGACCCAGGACGCGGGCGAGCTGACGCAGGGCGGGACGGGATGAGCGGCCGGACGAATGCAGCATGGCGTTCTCCTTGTTATTTTTGAAATGCCATTTCTTTTAAGGAGTATTTAGAAAAGCCGTGCCTGTCAAGCAGCCTTGAGGATGCAGCCTTCGTCAGCTGAAAACTTTTGCTTGCAATTGGCCTTGAGTGTTTTATTTTTGCAACGGCATTTCGTTAAAAATAAAATTGCATAGCCCTTTTTGCCGAGGGGCTTCAGCCTCTCTCAGGTGCCTGGTCATGAGCTTTTTCGCTGCGCCGCCGACTATCCAAACCTCTGTCTTCACCCGCCTGCCCGATCGCTATCGCCAGCCGAAGCGCACGGCCTGGGCGGATGCCAACCGCCAGGGCAGGGCGATCGATTCCTTCCTCGAAGGGCCTTCCTTCGATCGACAGGGCAATCTCTATGTCACCGACATCCCCAATGGGCGCATCTTCCGCATCGATCCCCAAGGGGAGTGGGAACTGGTCTGCGAGTACGACGGTTGGCCCAATGGCCTGAAGATCCATCGTGACGGGCGCATCTTCATCGCCGACTACAAGCGCGGCATCCTGCTGCTCGATCCGCTGCGCGGCGAGGTGGAGACGCTACTGGGCAGCGCCGGCTCGGAAGGCTTCAAGGGGGTCAACGACCTGGTGTTCTCGCCGGCCGGGGATCTCTACTTCACCGACCAGGGCCAGACCGGCCTGCAGGATGCCAGCGGCCGGATCTATCGCCTGAGCGCCGACGGCCAGCTCAGCTGTCTGTTGAACACGGTGCCCAGCCCCAATGGCATCGTCTTCGATCCGCGGCTCAACCACCTGCTGATCGCGGTGACCCGTGCGCAGCAGATCTGGCGTATTCCCCTGGGCAACGGCTCGCTGATCGGCAAGGTCGGGGTCTTCGCCCAGCTCCACGGTGGCCTCGGTGGTCCGGACGGCCTGGCGCTGGATGAGGAGAGCAACCTCTATATCGCCCATACCGGTTTCGGCTCGGTCTGGCAGCTGTCGCAGGTGGCCGAGCCCCTGGCGCGGTTGAAATCCTGCGCGGGCATCAGCAACACCAACCTGGCCTTCGGCGGCCCCGAGGGGCGCAGCCTGTTCATCACCGAATCCGAGACCGGCAGCATCCTGCGGGTGGAAACCAGCGTGCGGGGCCTACCCCTGTTCTCTCATCTGTAAACAGCGCTCCGGCGCCCCTGTCAGCACCACAATAATTACAACAGAGGTTATCCATGAGTCAGACCCCGCTGGGCGGCCAGCCGCCCTTGACCGATGCCGAAGGCGAACAGGTATTGCATCGCGCCCTGTGGCGCATCCTGCCGTTCATCTTCGCCTGCTATGTGATCAGCTACCTGGATCGCACCAACGTCGGCTTCGCCGCCATCAGCATGAACAAGGACCTGGGCCTGACGGCAACCATGTTCGGCTGGGCAGCGGGTCTGTTCTTCTTCGGTTATTTCATCTTCGAGATTCCCAGCAACCTGCTCATGCAGCGCTTTGGCGCGCGGATCTGGATCGCCCGGATCATGATCAGCTGGGGCCTGATCTCCATGGCCACGGCCTTCGCCACCGGCCCGGTCAGCTTCAGCATCCTGCGCTTCCTGCTCGGGGTGGCCGAGGCCGGCTTCACCCCGGGGGTCTACCTCTACTTCACCTACTGGTTCCCGGGGAAGTGGCGCGCCAAGGCGACCGCCGCCTTCCTGCTGGGCATCCCCACCGCCAACATCATCGGCTCGCCGCTGTCGGGCTTCCTGCTGGACATCCATGACTTCATGGGGTTGAAGAACTGGCAATTCCTGTTGGTGGTGGAAGCCTTGCCGGCGGTGCTGCTGGGTATCCTCTGTCTTTTCGTGCTGGTGGATTCGCCGGCCAAGGCGCGCTGGCTGTCGACTCGCGAGCGCACCTGGCTGACCGAACGACTGGCCCGCGAGCAGCGCGAGATAGGCGCGGCCCATGGCTCCACCCTGCGCGCTGCCCTCACCAATCCCAAGGTCTTCGTGCTGGCCGCCATCAACTTTTGCGGCATCGTCGGCTCCGTGGGGATCGGGATCTGGATGCCGCAGATCATCAAGAGCCTGGGCATGCAGAACACCACCGTGGGACTGGTGGCGACCATCCCCTATATCCTCGGCGCCGTCGCCATGACCCTCTGGGCGCGGCAGGCCAACCTGAGTGCGCACCGACTGCCCTATGTGGCCGGCGCGCTGGGGCTGGCCGCCTGCGGTCTGGTGGGCGCTGCGCTCTCGGCCGATCCGCTGTTGCGCATGAGTTGTCTGAGCGTGACGGTGGCCAGCATCCTGTCCTTCCAGGCGACCTTCTGGGCCATTCCCTCCAGCTTCCTGACCGGTAGGGCGGCAGCGGGCGGCTTGGCGCTGATCGTCTCCATCGGCAACCTCGGCGGCTTCGTCGGGCCCTTCGCCATCGGCCTGGTCAAGGATGCGACCCAGAGTTACTCCGGTCCCTTCTATGTGGTGGCCTCGGTACTGGCGCTGGGTGTCGTCATGATGCTCTGGCTGGGCGACCCGAGTCGCCGGGCGCCGGTGAAGCCAGTTGGTGGGACCGGGTTAGAGCCTGCGGGTCGCACCTGATTCAGGGGCGAGCCAGGAAGGGGGCGGCGATGAGCCGCCTTCTGCTTTTGTGGCTGGCTGCTCTTGGGCGAGAGGCCAGCGCTCCGGATAGGACCGGGCAGGAGACGCTGGCGGGATGCCGGCAGCTGGCGTCGTCGATCTATGACGCGCCTCTTCGCAGCAAGGGGTTTACCCGGCTGTCTTGTCATGTCCTCCTGACGCGTCGCAAGGCTGGTTGGCTCAAGCCTTCGAACCGCGACCATGCTTTCCTGGTTCCTGGTTCCTGGTTCCTGGTTCCTGGTTCCTGCGGACCTGTCGTGCTCGGTCAGGGAGACAGGTTGAGGTCAACGGGATACCCGTTGGGCTGAAGCACAATAAAAAAGGCAGCACCAGGCTGCCTTTCTTCATTCGGGATACGGACTAGGGGAGGGCGCAACCCTTCTTCTTGAGCGATTCCAGCACCCAGCTACGGTCGTTGGTGCCTTCGGCGATCTGCCGCATCTGCTTTTCTTCCGCCGCGTGCTTGGCGGTGGCGCGGTCATAGACCTCGGCGACCTGGTCGTAGGGCACGCAGAGCAGGCCGTCGTCGTCGCCGATGATCAGATCGCCCGGCTCGATGACCATGCCGTCGATGGCGATGGGGACGTTGATCTCGCCCGGGCCATCCTTGTAGGGGCCGCGGTGGGAGATGCCGGCGGCGAACAGGGGGAAGTCACCCGCGCCGATGTTGGCGGCATCGCGGATGGCGCCGTTGATGACGATGCCGGCCACGCCGCGCTTGAGGGCATAGGCCACCATCATCTCGCCGATCAGGGCATTGGTCAGGTCGCCACCGGCATCCACCACGATGACGTCGCCCGGCTCGGCGATGTCCAGGGCGTAGTGCAGCATGAGGTTGTCACCCGGGCGCGCCTTCACGGTCAGTGCCGGGCCGGCCAGCACGCCCTGGCGGTGCATGGGACGCAGGCGCGAGCCGCCGGCGGTCATGCGGTTCATCGAGTCGCTGACATTGGCGACCGGAACCTCACGATAACGCGCGACCCATTCGGCTGCGACCTTGCGTTGGGCATTGAGAACTCTGAATCCGATGGTCATGGGCATTTCTCTTGTGGGCTTTGTTGGATGCCGCTGGAGCGGGTGTCGAATTTCAGAATGGCATTTCTTTTTTAAACATTCAACGGTCGGATGGGTGGCGTTAAATTCCAGGTTACGTTCAGTATTGCAACGCTATTCCATTATGCTAAGGTCAAGGCCTGCTCATCTGGCTGTCCGCTCGACGGACGACGTCATAACAACAAGGGATAACCCACATGACCCGCACCCTGCTTCTCACCGGCCCCGAACTCGCGCCCGACGCCATGGCCCTGGCTGCCGCCCACGGCATCCGCGTGGTACCCACCCAGCCCTACATGCCCCATGACGAGCTGGTCGCGCTGATCCGCCAGGAACAGCCCGACGCCATCATCGTCCGCCAGGGCAAGCTGACCCGCGAGATGATCGAGGCCTCGGCCAAGCTCGAGATCATCGCCAAGCACGGCGTCGGCTACGACACCATTGATCTGCAGGCGGCGGCCGACCGAAACATTCCGGTCACCATCGCCCTGGGCGCCAATGCCCAGTCGGTGGCCGAGCACGCCTTCGCCCTGATGTTCAGCGTGGCCCGGCAGACCCCCTGGCTGAACGCGCGGATGCATGCCGGGCACTGGGACAAGGCCCAGGCCAATGGCACCGAGTTGTTTGGCAAGACCCTCGGCCTGGTGGGCCTGGGTTCCATCGGCAGCGTGCTGATGGACCTGGTGGCGCCGCTGCGGATGCAGGTGCGGGTCTACGATCCCTACCTTCAGAGCCTGCCGGTGCGTGACCACGTGCGCCGGGAGGAGAGCTTCGATAACCTGTTGGCCGAGTGCGACATCATCAGCCTGCATTGCCCGCTCACCGAGGCCAATCGCCACCTGTTCGGCGCCGCCCAGTTCGCCCGGATGCGTCCCGGCAGCCTGCTGATCAATACCGCCCGCGGCGAGTTGATCGACACCCAGGCGCTGGTCGCGGCGTTGCGCGACGGCCAGATCGGCGGTGCCGGCCTGGATACCTTCCACCCCGAGCCGCCGCCGGCCGACAGCGCCCTCTGGGGCCTGACCAACCTGGTCGCCACGCCGCACGTGGGCGCCAACACCACCGAGGCCCGCGACCGGGTCGGGCTGGTGGCGGTGCAGCAGGTACTCGATCGCTGGAACGGCAAGGCGGTGGAAACCCGTGCCGTGGTCAATCGTCACCTGATCGCGGCCTGATCCTCGCGTCAGGGCGGGCGGTCTCCTTCCCGGAGCCGCTCGCTACGTCTATCTCCACAACAATAAGACGGAGAGCCTGCATGACCTCTTCCACGTCCGAAATCAGTGAACTGGAACGCGCGACGATGCGCCGCGTCGCCTGGCGCCTCCTGCCGTTCCTGATCGTCTGCTACCTCATCGCCATCATCGACCGTGGCAACATCGGCATGGCCTCGCTGCAGATGAACCAGGATCTCGGCCTGACGCCGGCGATCTTCGGTTTCGCCAGCAGCCTGTTCTTCTTTTCCTATTTCCTGGTGGAGGTGCCGAGCAACCTGGCGCTGCAGCGCTTCGGTGCGCGCATCTGGATCGCCCGGATCATGATCACCTGGGGCCTGATCTCGGCCGGTACCGCCTTCGTCCAGGGCGCCAACTCGCTCTATGTGATGCGCTTTCTGCTGGGCGCCGCGGAAGCCGGCTTCTTCCCTGGCGTGCTGCTGTACCTCACCTACTGGCTGCCCTCCAACTATAGAGCGCGCATGGTCGCCATCTTCATGGTGGCGATCCCGGGCGCCAATTTCCTGGGTTCACCGCTCTCCGGCCTGCTGCTGAGCCTGGACGGCTGGATGGGCATGCGTGGCTGGCACTGGCTGTTCATCCTGGAAGGCATTCCGGCGGTGCTGCTGGGTATCGCCTGCCTGTTCGTGCTGACCGACCGTCCGGAGCAGGCCAAATGGCTGAGCGACGAGCAGCGCAACTGGCTGACGCTCAAGCTGGCCGAGGAGCGCAATCGCAAGACCAGCATCGGCCATATCTCGCTGTGGCAGCTGCTCAAGCACAAGGATATCTGGGTAATGGCGCTGATCTATTCCGGCGCCTCGGCGGCCGGTAGCACCATGAGCGTCTGGGCACCGCAATTGCTCAAGTCCTTTGGCCTGTCCAACCTGGAGGTCGGCCTCACCAATGCCATTCCCTATGGCCTGGCCTCGGTGGCGATGGTCCTCTGGGGGCGCAGTTCGGATCGCACCGGCGAGCGTCGCTGGCACACCTCGCTCACCATGCTGTTGATCGCCGTGGGCCTGCTGGCGGGCATGTTCACCTCGTCCCTGGCCGCCACGGTGATCCTGCTGAGTCTGGTGCTGATCGGGGCCTATTCGATGAAGGGGCCGTTCTGGGCACTGGCCTCGGGCTGGCTGTCGTCCTCCACCGCCGCCGCCGGCCTGGCCGCCATCGGTGCCCTGGCCAACCTCATCGGCGGCGGGGTGATGGTCAACGTCTATGGCGCCATCCATGGCGCCACCCACAGCCACGCCCTGGCGGTACTGCCGCTGGCCACCCTGTGCGCCATCAGTGGCCTCTTGGTACTGATCATGGGTCGTAAAGCCGCGGCGCGCGCCAAGGCAGACGCCCAGGCCGTAGCGACCAACGCCGGTTAAAGCTGATCGCTGCCGGCCCGTCCGGGCCGGCAGCCTTTCAAGGAATCCATCATGACCTTCAATCGTCGGCGCTTCCTGAAAGCGAGCGCCCAGGCGAGTGCCGCCCTGTGCCTTTTCGATGCCCTCGGCGTCCAGGCCGCCACTCCGTTCTCCAGTATTCAAACGGCACCGAGACTCAAGGCGCCGGCCGGCAGTGTCGACTGTCACATGCACCTCTATGACGACCGCTACCCGGCGGCGCCGGGCGCCAAGCTGCTCCCGCCCAATGCCTCCCTGGACGACTATCACCAGCTGCAGGCGCTGCTGGGATTGCGCCGGATGGTCATCGTCACGCCGTCCACCTACGGCACCGACAATCGCTGCATGCTCGACGGCCTGGCGCGCAGCCGGGGCCAGGCCCGCGGTGTAGCTGTCCTCGACCGGAGCATCACCGATGCCGAACTGCAGGCGCTGCACGAGGCCGGGGTGCGCGGGATCCGTTTCAATCTCAGCTATGGGGGCGCCGACCTGGCCGATCTGGAGCCCCTGGCGGCGCGGGTCGATGAGCTGGGCTGGAATGTCCAGGTGGTCGCCACGGGCAATCAGCTGACAGAGCTGGAGAGTCGGCTGCAACGGCTGCCGGCGCGGTTGGTGATCGACCACATGGGCCATGTGCCTCAACCGGAGGGGGTGAATTCGGCGACCTTCGCCGTGGTGACCCGCCTGCTGGACGGCGAGCGTACCTGGGTGAAGCTGTCGGGCCCCTATATCAGGTCGCGCAGCGGTGCGCCGGACTACGCCGATGTGGGCGCGGTGGCCCGGGAGCTGGTGCGTCGCCATCCGGAGCGGCTGCTGTGGGGTAGCGACTGGCCGCATCCCACGGTCGCGACCGGCAACAAGCCGGACGATGGACGCATCTTCGACCTGCTGGCCGACTGGGCGCCGGATGAGCAGGTACGCAATGCCATCCTGCGCGATAATCCGGTCAGTCTGTACGGTTTCTGAGGGGCGCGCCCAAGCTGTTTCTGTTGACCCTCACCCCAGCCCTCTCCTTGAAGGAGAGGGGCGGTCAGCTTCCGTAGGTTGCGGCTGAGCGCAGCGAAGCCCAACAGGGCACACCGCTAACCAACTTTCAGCCCAACTCCCCATTGAGCTTGCGTAGCAGCCGCAACAGCTCAGCCCGCTCGGCGTCGTCCAGCGGGGCGCTGGCGGCGCGGTCGCTGGCGGCGGCGCGTTCCTTGAGTTCGCCGACCAGGGCGCGGCCCTGCTCGGTGAGGTGCAGGGCATAGGCGCGGCGATCCTGGGTGCCGCGCACCCGCTCGGCCAGACCCTGGCGTTCCAGCTTGTTCAGCAGTAGGACCAGTTGCGGCGGCTCGATGGCCAGGCGCCGGGCCAGGTCGGCCTGCATCAGGCCGGGCTCCTGCTCGAGGATCACCAGGGCGGTGAACTGGGCGGGGCGCAGGTCATAGGCGGCCAGGCTGTCCACCAGATGCTGGAACATCTTCATCTGGGCGCGGCGCAGGGCATAACCTACGGCGGTGTCCAGCCAGGGGGTGGCGGCAGGGTCCAGGGGCGTGGCGTCGTCGGGGGAACTCATCGGCGGGAAGGGCTTCCGTCGGAGATGGCGAGGGGAGGGTATCGAGGGGTCATTCTAGTCCAGATCCTGGCGGGCGCGGCGATGGCGATAGGCGAACTGGGCGCGGCTCAGGCCGAGCAGGCGCGCCGCGGCGGCCATGTTGCCCTGGCTGCGCGCCAGGGCTTCGTCGAGCAGCTCGGCTTCCAGCTGCGCCAGCGGCAGCGGGCGTTCGCCATCCACACCCAGGCGCTCCAGCCAACCGGTGGCAGGCGGCGCCTCGTCGATGAGCTCGGCGGGCAACGGTTCACCGCGGAACAGATGGGGCAGGTCGATGAGTTCGCCCGGATCGCTGGCGATCACCCCGCGCTCCACCAGATTCTGCAATTCCCGTACGTTGCCGGGAAAGTCGTAGCGCAGCAGGGCCTTGAGGGCGCGCATGGTCAGGCCCACCGGCGGCCGTTCGTAGGCGGCGCAGAAGCGCCGCAGGAACAGATCCACCAGCAGGGGCACGTCGTCGCGCCGGTCACGCAACGGCGGAATGCCGATGGGATAGACGTTGAGGCGATAGAAGAGGTCTTCGCGGAAGTCGCCGCGACGTACCGCCTCGCGCAGATCCAGGTTGGTGGCGGCGATCACCCGGACGTCCACCCTGAGCGTGCGGCTGCCGCCGACCCGCTCGATCTCGCGCTCCTGGAGCGCGCGCAGCAGCTTGCCCTGGCCGGGCAGGCTCAGGCAGGCGATCTCGTCGAGGAACAGGGTGCCGCCCTGGGCCCGTTCGAAACGTCCGGCGCGGGACTGGTTGGCGCCGGTGAAGGCGCCGCGCTCCACGCCGAACAATTCGGCTTCGATGAGATTCTCGGGAATGGCCGCGCAGTTGAGGGCGACGAAGGGGCCGTCGGCGCGGCGGCTGAGGCGGTGCAGGTGGCTGGCGAACAGTTCCTTGCCCACCCCGGATTCGCCGGTGAGCAGCACCGTGGCCGGCGTCGGGGCGACCCGCTGCAGCGCCTGGAACGCGCTGTTGAAGGCCGCTGAGGCCCCCACCAGCGGCTGCTGGCCGTCGGCGGCGTGGGGCAGGGGCGCGGGCAGGCGTTCCGCCGGCGTCAGCGCCGGAGCGCCATCGCCGGCCGCATTGAGATAGCGCAGGTCTTCCGCCACGTCGGGCCAGCGTTCGGCGTTGCGACCCTCAACCCGGCAGACGGCATGCCCCATGGCGCGGCATTCCACCTCGCGAAAGATCACCAGGCGACCGAACAGGCTGCTGACGTAGCCGATGGCATAGCCGATCTCCATCCAGCAGGCCGGATCGCTGCCCTGGCCATGGGCGATCTGGTGCTCGTCGCATTCGGCCGAGTGATGCCAGAGGAATTCGCCGCCATAGCGCCCCTGGTCGACATCGAATTCGAAATGCAGCGGCTCGACCCGCACCAGGCCCTCCAGGCCATGCAGCCGGGTACCGGCGGCAAAGATCGCCGCGGCGTCGGCCTGGGGCCAGCGCTTGCGCACCAGCTCGGCATCGCGCACTCCGGAAAGATAGCCGACCCGGGTCAGCAGGCCGCGGGCGCGTTCCTGCCCCAGGGCGCCGATCAGCTCGCGCCGCAGGGCACCAAAGGCGGAGGCGTGTACCAGCAGCATGCGCTGGTCGTTGAGCCAGATGCGGCCATCACCGGGGGAGAAGAACAGGCACTCGGCCAGTTCCGCCTGGGTCGGGCTGGCGCTGCCATCCCAGGCGGCACTGTCGCCACGCTGGAAGCCGGTAGCGGCCTGCTGCAGATCGCTGAGGGACAGACGTTCGGAACGGGCCATGGCACGACCTCTCGGGTGAATTGCGCAAATGCGCAATCGAGGAAAAGGTTATACCTCATAACTTTATCTTTTGAGCAAGGCATTTGCCGGTCGAGCCTGCTACCTGCGTCCGCTCAAGCCAGCAAGTCCCTGATTGAACGGCGCTTTTTCCTGTCAGCCCGGTCTGGGCACAGCCCTTGCTCCCTTGCCTGTGCCCACCGCGGCCCGATAACAACAAGGAGAAGGCTATGAGCAGATCATCCACGCCGTTCCTGGACGGCGCCCCCTGGCGCGAGCGGATCTTCGATGGCGACTGGATCGCCGCCCAGGGCGGCACCCTGGAGGTCATCGAACCTGCCACCGGCCAGCCCCTGCACCGCACCGGTCTGGCCAGCGTCGCCGACATCGACCAGGCCTGCGCCAAGGCGGCCCGGGCGCAACCGGCCTGGGCGGCCTGGACCGCCCGGCAAAAGGCCGGGCTGTTCCTGGCCGCCGCCGCGCACCTGGAGATGAATCGCGCCGAACTGGCCCCCCTGATCGCCCGGGAGACCGGTGGCATCCTGCCCAAGGCCGAGCTGGAATTGCGCGAAGCCGGGGTCATCCTGCAGCAGGTCGCCGGTCAGTTGCTGCAGGCCCATGGCGTGGTCCTGCCCAGCGAGCGCGGGGCCCTGTCCTATGCCCGGCGCCTGCCCCATGGCGTGGTGGGGGTGATCTCGCCCTTCAACTTTCCGCTGATCCTTTCCCTGCGCGCCGTGGCCCCGGCGCTGGCCTGCGGCAATGCCGTGGTGCTCAAGCCGGATCACCAGACGCCGGTGAGTGGCGGCATCCTCATCGCCCGGCTGTTCGAGGCCATCGGCCTGCCCCGGGGCGTGCTGCAGGTGCTGCCCGGTCGCGCCGAAGCCGGCGCGGCGCTCTGCGCCCATCCCCAGGTGCGGATGATCGCCTTCACCGGCTCGACCCAGGCCGGACGCCAGGTGGCGGAAAGCGCCGGACGCCACCTGAAGAAGGTGGCCCTGGAACTGGGTGGCAAGAATCCGCTGATCGTGCTCGACGACGCCGATCTCGACCGCGCCGTCGGCTGCGCCGCCTGGGGCAGCTTTTTGCACCAGGGGCAGATCTGCATGGCCACCGGGTTGATCCTGGTGCACCAGCGCCTCGCCGCCGCCTTCACCGAACGCCTGGCCGCCCGCGCCGCCGCCCTGCGCCTGGGCAATCCGCTGGAACCCTCTACCCAGCTGGGTCCGCTGATCAATGCCCGGCAACTGCAACGGGTACAGGGCATCGTCGCCGACAGCCTCGCTGCCGGTGCCCGGCTGGAGCAGGGCGGCCGGCACGAAGGGCTGTTCTATGCCCCGACCGTACTGAGCGGCGTCCGTCCCGGCATGCGCGCCTTCGACGAAGAGATCTTCGGACCGGTGGCCAGCGTGGTGACCTTCGCCAGCGAGGCCGAGGCCGTCGACCTGGCCAATCGCACCCCCTACGGCCTGGCGGCCGGCGTGCTCTCCGGCTCCCTGGCCCGCGCCCGGGCGCTGGGCGAACGGCTGGAGTGCGGAATGCTGCACCTCAACGACCAGACGGTGAACGACGAGGTGGTCAATCCCTTCGGCGGCCGTGGGCAGTCCGGCAACGGCGGCAGCGTCGGTGGCCTGTGCAACTGGGACGACTACAGCCAGTGGCAGTGGGTGACCGAGCATAACGAGCCGCCGAGCTATCCCTTCTAGCCCGTGTTACCCAACCAATAACAACAAGAGGAAAATCCCATGACCCTGAATGGCAAGACCCTGGTCGTCACCGGCGTGGCCTCCGGCATCGGCGCCGAACTGGCGCGGCTGGCGCGCTTCCAGGGCGCCTATGTGATCGGCGTCGACCGCAACCAGCCCCAGTTCAGCCTGGACGACTTCCACCAGGCCGACCTGGGCGACCCCGACAGCATTGCCGCCCTGGTCAGTCGCCTGCCGGCGCGCCTGCACGGCCTGTGCAACATCGCCGGGGTACCGGGCACGGCGCCCCGGGAGACGGTGGCGCGCGTCAACTACCTCGGCCTGCGCTTGCTCAGCCAGCAACTGGTCGCGCGGCTGGGGCCGGGCGGCGCCATCGTCAATGTCGCCTCCATCCTCGGCGCCGAATGGCCAGAGCGCCTGGAACAGCACCGCGAGCTGGCGCAGATCGCCGACTTCGCCCCGGCCCAGGCCTGGCTGGAGCGTCATCCGGTGGACCAGGCCACCTGCTACCAGTACTTCAAGGAAGCGCTCATCGTCTGGAGCTTCGTGCAGTCCCAGAGCTGGCTGCGCGAATTCGGCGTGCGCCTGAATTGCGTGGCGCCCGGGCCGGTATTCACCCCCATCCTCGGCGACTTCGTCAGCATGCTCGGCGAAGAGCGCGTCGCCCGCGACAGCCAGCGCATGCTGCGCCCGGCGCTGGCCGACGAGGTGGCCGCGGTGATCGCCTTTCTCTGCAGCGATGCCTCGCGCTGGATCAACGGCGCCAACCTGCCGGTGGATGGCGGTCTCGCCGCCAGTTACGTCTGACCCGGATCGCCGCGCCGGCCGGTGCGGCGATCGCGTTTTCCCACAACAAGAACAACTTCAGGACGACGTCATGCGCACACGTTTCGGATTCGGTCTGCTGGCCGCGGCCAGTCTCGCCTCCACATTGGCCCAGGCCTACGACCTGCCCGGTCTCAATCTCGGCTCCACCAGCTTCTACGACGGCGCCCCGGCGCCGGACGGTCCCGGCTGGTACTGGGAGGAGTACCTGATCTACGGCAAGACCAGCCGCTTCAACGACCAGGACGGCCGCAAGCTGCCCCTGCCCAAGCAGGAGCTGACCACCTTCGCCCCGGTCAGCCAGATCATCTATGTCGGCCAGCCCCTGGCCAACGGCGCCATGCCCGGATTCACCGCCATCCTGCCCTGGCTGGCCCACGCCGATGTCGATGACGGCCTCGGCGGCCAGGCGCTGAGCGCCCGCGAAGGGGTAGGGGACCTGACCCTGGGTGCCTTCCTGCAACTGCCCACCACCACCCGCCCCGACGGCGGTCCGCGCTGGGCGCAACGCATCGAGGCCGAGATCGTCGCCCCCACCGGTCGCTACGACCGCGACCGGGCGATCAATCCGGGCAGCAACTTCTGGTCCTTCAATCCCTACTACGCCACCACCTATTGGCTGACGCCCCAGTGGTCGGTGACCGGACGCTTCTGGTACCTGTGGAACGGCAAGAACGACCAGCCGCTGCGCAGCTTCGGCGCGGTCTCCGACACCCAGGCCGGCCAGGCGCTGCACGCCAACTTCGCCACCCAGTACGCGCTGAACGATCGCCTCAGCGTCGGTCTGAGCGGCTACTGGCTGCGGCAGATCACCGACACCCAGGTCGATGGTCACGACGTCAGCGGGCGGCGGGAAAAGGTCTGGGCCTGGGGGCCGGGTTTCACCTACGCCTTTTCCCGGGAGAATCTGATCACCGTCAACAGCTACTTCGAGCAGGACGCCGAGAACCGCACCGAAGGGCGCAAGTTCGTCGTCAACTTCCTGCACAAGCTCTAGTGCTAGCGATCGATGGGAATGCCCCGGTTCGGCGGCGGCGGAGGCGCCGGCGGCTGGGGCTGCTGCGCCTGGGGATGGGGCACCATGTGCCAGGTCTCGTTGCGCGGCCGGCGGTCGATGTAGACCGGCACCGGCTGATAGATGATGCCGGAGCCGCGCACCTCGCTTTCCTGGCGAAAGCTGGAAGAGGACGAAGAGCCACCGACCACGGTGACGTCGTCGACCGGACGTTGGCGGCTGGAAGCGGGGGCGGGTACCACGGTGACCTCCCGCGGCGCGGCGGCCGGCGGCGGCGTGGCAGGCCGGGGCGGCGGCGTGAAACCGTTGCTCTCGGGCAGGCTCTGCAGCGGAATGGTGGTGATCTGACTATTCGTCGGGCAGGCGCCCTGGGTATAGGTCGTCCGGCCCTGGTCGTCTACGCACTTGTAGACATCCTGAGCGGCCACGACGCCACTGGCGAGCAGCAGGCCATAGAGCAGCGAACGCATGATGAGGCCCTCCGGGCACTCGAATTGTCACCTGCAGGATACAAGATGCCCGCTACGGCTCCCAGTGCTGCTGTCCGGCTCGACACCAGGCATTCAGCTTATCGTCAGACTGTAAAGACTAGGCCCGGCCCGAGGTGAGGCGTATAACATCCGGAAACATTCTTTTCAGGGCAGCGACGCGTGAAGTGGTTCGTGATTGGCGGTTTTTTTCTCTGTGTTTTGTATGTGCACTTTCGCGGCCGGGTGCGCCATCGCTTGCTGCGTCAGCTCAGTGACCATTCGACCTTTCTGGCGCCGCTGAACACCTTCATGTTCCTGACCTCGCGGGTGCCCAACGCGCCCTATCACCCGGTGGAGCGCTTTCCCGAACTCCAGGTGCTGCAGGACAACTGGCAGCTGATCCGCGACGAGGCCCTCGACCTGCTGCGCGCCGGCCAGATCAAGAAATCCGCCGAGCACAACGATGCCGGCTTCAACTCCTTCTTCAAGAGCGGCTGGAAGCGCTTCTATCTGAAGTGGTACGGCGACAGCCATCCTTCCGCCATGCAGCTGTGCCCCAGGACCACCGAATTGCTGCGCGGCATCGGCACGGTCAAGGCGGCCATGTTCGCCGAGTTGCCGCCCGGATCGCGGCTGGTGCGCCATCGCGATCCCTATGGCGGCTCCCTGCGCTATCACCTGGGCCTGGCCACGCCCAATGATCCACGCTGCTTCATCGAGGTGGACGGCCAGCGCTATCACTGGCGCGATGGCCAGGCGGTGGTATTTGACGAAACCTTCATCCACTACGCCGAGAACACCACCGACCAGGATCGCATCATCCTGTTCTGCGACGTGGAAAGGCCGCTGCGCTATCGCTGGGCAAGCGCCTTCAACCGCTGGGTCAGTGGCACCCTGCTGGCCTCGGCGGCCTCGCCCAATGACGCCAGCGACAAGACCGGCGGCCTCAATCGCGCCTTCCGGCACCTCTATCGCATCCGCCAGCGCGGCAAGGCGCTGAAGAAGCGCAACCGCTTCCGCTACTACCTCGAACAGTGGCTGTTGCTGGCCGCGCTGGTCGGCGTGGTGATCTGGATCTGAGCGATCCCTGCAACCGCAAAGACAGCGGTTCGACTTGACCCCGATGCGAATCGCCTCTAATACTGTATGCATATACAGATAGAGGCGATGGCCATGGACAATATCCCTGCAGGTCTGGCGGCATGAGCGGCGGCGCCAGCCTGGCCCGGCTGTTCGAGGAGCGGCGCCTGTGGAAGGGGCAGACCAGTCCCGACGCCCGGCGCAGCGACCAGCCCACCGGGGTCGCCGCCCTGGATGCCCATTTGCCCGGCGCCGGCTGGCCGGAGGCGGCCCTGACCGAATTGCTGCTCGCCGGCCCCGGCCATGGCGAGTTGCGGCTGCTCTGGCCGACCCTGGCGCGCCTGAGCCAGGCCGCCGAGCGCATCGCCCTGATCGGGCCGCCGCTGTTGCCCTATCCCCTGGCCTGGCAGGCGGCCGGCGTGGCGCTGGATGCCCTGGTGGTGATCCGCGCCCAGGGCGCCGAGGTGCTCTGGGCCGCCGAGCAGTGCCTGCGCTCCGGTTGCTTCGGCGCGGTGCTCTGCTGGCCCGAGCGGGCCGACGATCGCCAGCTGCGCCGGCTGCAGGTCGCCGCCGAGAGCGGTCGTACCCTGGCCTTCGCCCTGCGCCCGGCCGCCGCCCTGGACAATCCCTCGCCGGCGGCCTTGCGCCTGGAACTCAGGGCGCCGCTGCAGCGGCTGCACATCCGCAAATGCCGCGGCGGTCAGCCCGGCGTGCTCGATCTGGCCGGCGGCGCTTGAGCTTGCCATGCGCTGGGCCTGCATCCTCTTTCCGCAGCTGGCGCTGGATGCCGTGCTGCGCCGTCATCCCCAGCCGGAGCGGCCGCTGGTGCTGCTTTCCGGTCCGCCACAGCGCCGCCTGCTGCAGGCGGTCAATCCGGCCGCGCGGGCCCTGGGGCTGCGCCCCGGCCTGACCCTGGCCGCCGCCCAGGCGCTGACCCGCGACTTCGAGCAGCAGGAATACGACCCGGCGCTCATCGAGACGGCCGAGGCGCTGCTGGCGGCCTGGGGCTACGGCTTCAGCTCCCAGGTCAGTCGCCACTATCCGCGGGCGCTGCTGCTGGAGATCCAGTCCAGCCTGCCGCTGCTGGGGCCCTGGCCACGGCTGGAGCGGCGCCTGCGCCAGGAGCTCCAGGGCCTGGGCTTTCGCCACCGGCTGGCGCTGGCGCCCAATCCGGTGGCGGCGCGCATGCTGACCAATGTCGCCGATGGCCTCATCGCCGCGCCGGACGATCTGCCGCGCCTGCTCGATCGGCTGCCCGTGGAGCGCGCCGGTTTCGCCCCCCAGCAGGCCCAGGCGCTGGTGCGCATGGGCATCCGCCGCCTGGAGCAACTCAAGGCCCTGCCCAGGGCCGCCCTGGCCCGGCGCTTCGCCCCCGAGCTGCTGCAGCAGCTGGATCTGCTGGGCGGCAGTCGCAGCCTGGCGCTGGAGTTCTATCGGCCGCCCGATCGTTTCGTGGCGCGGGTGGAGCTCAATTTCGAGGTGGAATCCCACCAGGCGCTGCTGTTCCCCCTGCGTCGCCTCACCGCCGATCTGGCGGTCTGGCTGGCAAGTCGCGACCGGGGCGTGCAGCGCTTCCTGCTCTGGCTGGAACATCGCCAGGGGCCGGCCACCACCCTCACCATCGGCCTGCTGGCCCCCGAACGCGATGCCGCCCTGCTGTTCGAATTCGCCCGCGGTCGCCTCGAACAGCTGCAGGTGGTGGCGCCGGTGCTGGCGCTGCGCCTGGAAAGCGAGGAGTTGCCGCTCTTCGTGCCGGAACGCCATGGCCTGTTCGACGAGCGCCCCGCCCAGGCGGTGGGCTGGGAGGTGCTGCGCGAACGCCTGCGTGCCCGGCTGGGCGAGGAAGCGGTGCTGGGTCTCGGCATCCAGGCGGATCATCGTCCCGAGCGCGCCCTGGTCTGGCGTCATGAGCGGCGTCTGGAGACCACCTTGCCCGGCCTGCGTCCGGGTTGGCTGCTGAGCGAACCGCGTCCCCTCGACGGTCAGCCGCGCCGGGTCCTCGCCGGTCCCGAGCGCATCGAAAGCGGCTGGTGGGACGGGGGCGATCAGCGGCGCGACTACTATCGCATCGAGGTGGCCGACGGACGCCAGGCCTGGGCCTTTCGCCGCTATGGCGAGGAGGCGCCCTGGTGGATCCAGGGCTGGTTCGCATGAGCGGCTATGCCGAGTTGCACTGCCTGTCGAATTTCAGCTTCCAGCGCGGTGCCTCCAGTGCCCTGGAATTGTTCGAGCGGGCCAAGGCGCTGGGCTACGCGGCGCTGGCCATCACCGACGAATGCACCCTGAGCGGCAGCGTCCGCGCCTGGCAGGCGGCGCGCCAGGTCGGGCTGCCCCTGGTCATCGGCAGCGAACTGACCCTCGACGACGGTCTGCGCCTGGTGCTGCTGGTGGAGGATCTGCCGGGTTACGAGTGCCTCTGCGCGCTGATCACCCGGGCCCGCCGCCGAGCACCCAAGGGCCGCTATCAGCTGGGTCGTGCGGATCTGCAGCAGCCCTTGCCCGGCTTGCTGGCGATCTGGCTGCCGGGCGGCGAACCCGCGACCGAGGAGGGCGAATGGCTCAGGAGCGTCTTCGCCGAGCGCCTCTGGCTCGGCGTCGAATTGCTGCGCGGCGCCGACGATGCCGCCCGACTCTTGCAGTTGCAGTCGCTGGGCAGGCAGCTGGGCGTGCCGGCAGTGGCCTGCGGCGACGTGCACATGCACACCCGCGGACGCCGTGCCCTGCAGGATGTGCTCACCGGCATCCGCCATCACCTGCCGGTGGCCGAGGCCGGCTATCACCTGCATCCCAACGGCGAGCGTCATCTGCGGCCGCTGGCAGTGCTGGAGGGCCTCTATCCCGCGGCGCTGCGCGCCGAGACCCTGGCGATCGCCGCCCGCTGCCGCTTCGAACTGGGCGAGTTGCGCTATCGCTATCCCCGGGAGGTGATACCCACCGGCGAGACGGCGGGCTCCTGGCTGGCCGAGCTGACCCGCCGCGGCCTGGTATGGCGCTGGCCGGAGGGGGCGCCGGCAAGGGTCACCGACCAGGTGGCCCGGGAGCTGGCGCTGATCGCCGAGAAGGGCTACGAGAACTACTTTCTCACCGTGCACGACATCGTCGACTATGCCCGCCGCCAGCACATCCTCTGCCAGGGCCGCGGCTCGGCGGCCAACTCGGTGGTCTGCTACGTGCTGGGCATCACCGAGCTGAATCCGCTCACCGGCAATCTGCTGTTCGAGCGCTTCATCTCCCGCGAGCGCGACGAACCGCCCGACATCGACGTCGACTTCGAGCACGAGCGCCGCGAAGAGGTCATCCAGTACGTCTTTCGCCGCTATGGCCGCGAGCGGGCCGCGCTCACCGCGGTGGTCAGCACCTACCATGCCGCCGGCGCCCTGCGCGATGTCGGCAAGGCGCTGGGCCTGCCGGGCGACCAGCTCGACGCCCTGTCCGGGTGCGCCGGGCGCTGGACCGACGAGATCCCCGGCCCCGCGCGCCTGCGCGAAGCGGGTTTCGATCCCGACAGCCCCCTGCTGCAGCGGGTGCTCATCCTTGCCGGTCAACTGATCGGCTTTCCCCGGCATCTCTCCCAGCATCCCGGCGGCTTCGTCATTTCCGAAGCGCCCCTGGCCACGCTGGTGCCGGTGGAAAACGCCGCCATGCCCGAGCGCACCCTGATCCAGTGGGACAAGGACGACCTCGATGCCGTGGGCCTGCTCAAGGTCGACATCCTCGCCCTGGGCATGCTCAGCGCCCTGCGCCGCTGCTTCGACCTGGTCGCCAACTGGCGCGGCCAGCGCTGGACCCTGGCCAGCCTGCCCCAGGAAGATGCGCCCACCTACGCCATGATCTCCCGCGCCGACACGGTGGGGGTGTTCCAGATCGAATCCCGCGCCCAGATGGCCATGCTGCCGCGCCTCCGGCCGCGAACCCTCTACGACCTGGTGATCGAGGTGGCCATCGTCCGCCCCGGGCCGATCCAGGGCGACATGGTGCATCCCTATCTGCGCCGCCGGAATGGCGAGGAAGAGGCGGACTATCCCCATGACGAATTGCGGCCGGCGCTGGAACGCACCCTGGGAGTCCCGCTGTTCCAGGAACAGGTGATGCAGATCGCCATGGTCGCCGCCGAATATTCGCCGGGCGAGGCCGATCAGCTGCGTCGCTCCATGGCGGCCTGGAAGCGTCATGGCGGCCTCGAACCCCACCGTCAACGCCTGCACAGCCGCATGGTCGAACGCGGCTATCGCCCGGAATTCGCCGCGCGCCTCTTCGAGCAGATCAAGGGCTTCGGCAGCTACGGCTTTCCCGAATCCCATGCCGCCAGCTTCGCCTTGCTGACCTATGCCAGCTCCTGGCTCAAGTGCCACGAGCCGGCCGCCTTCGCCTGTGCCCTGGTCAACAGCTGGCCGATGGGTTTCTACAGTCCCGACCAGGTCCTCCAGGACGCCCGGCGCCACGGCATCGAGGTGCGCGCGGTGACCGTGCAGGCCAGCGACTGGGACTGCCGGCTGGAGGCGGGGGCCGGCCATCAGCCGGCGATCCGCCTAGGCCTGCGCCTGGTGCAGGGACTGGCGGAGGCGGTGGGTCGGCGCCTGGTGGCGGCACGGGGTACGCAGCCCTTTCGCGATGTCGAGGACCTCTGTCGCCGGGCCGAGCTGGATGCCCGGGCGCGCGGACAGCTGGCCGAGGCCGGTGCTCTGGCGGAGCTGGCCGGTGATCGCCATCAGGCGCGCTGGGCCATGGCCGGGGTGGAGCGCCAGCTGCCGCTGTTCGCATCGGCGGACAGCGCCCTGGAGGAACGACCAGCCTTGCCCGCGCCCAGTGTTGCGGAAAACGTCCATGCCGACTACCGCATGCTGGGCACCACCCTGGGGCCGCATCCGCTGAGTCTGCTGCGCGGCGAACTCCAGGCGCGGCGCTGTCGGGATTTCCGGCAGCTGGACGAGATCAAGCCCGGTGCCCTGGTGCGGGTAGCCGGACTGGTGCGCGGACGTCAGCGCCCGGGCACGGCCAGCGGGGTGATCTTCGTGACCCTGGAAGACGAGCACGGCATGCTCAATGTGGTGGTCTGGCGCGCAGTGGGTGAACAGCAGCGTCGACCCCTGCTGCAGGCACGGCTGCTACAGGTCGAGGGGCATCTGGAACGGGAGGCGGGGGTGCAGCACCTGATCGCCGGTCGCCTGACCGATCTGAGTCCGCTGCTCGACGAGCTCATGGTGTCGAGTCGGGATTTTCACTAGGACGAAGAGGGGAAAAGCGGAGGAGGGAGAGAGCGGGTGGAGCGGGGGACTGTCTTCCGAAGCGCTCTGGAGCGCCCGGAAGACAAGAATCGACCAACGCAGTCTTAGCTGACGGCGTCTTTCAGGCCTTTGCCGGGCTTGAAGCCGGGCAGCTTGGCAGCGGCGATCTTGATGGTGGCACCGGTCTGCGGGTTGCGGCCTTCGCGAGCAGCGCGCTCTTTTACTGCGAAAGTTCCGAAACCGACCAGGCTGACGCTGTCGCCTTGCTTCAGGGCGTCGGTCACCGCAGTGGTGAAGGCGTCCAGGGCTTTGGCAGCGGTGGCCTTGGGCAGGTCGGCAGACGCGGCAATGGCGTCGATCAGCTCAGCTTTATTCATGTAAAAACTCCATGTGTGAGTATTGGCCAGGCAGTATAGCGGCAGCTTTGCCTTGCGTAGAGCCTTTGTGAGCCTCTACGTGGCCGGTTGAAGCAGCCTTGTTGTTCGGCGCTACAGGATACGCATAGCGGGCGAAAGAGCGATAGGGTATTCGATCAAGCAGGGCCGTGAAAACCTGATCCGCACTGCATTTTCCACGCTTTACAGCCCAGCCGTCGCCTTTTTGGGCAGCGGCGATGGCCGTTTGGTTTCCTCTAGGCGCTGAACGAAAAGTCGCCGAGCGATGGTGAGGCGAGGCGAAAAACCTTGAGGAAGCGGAGTTTACGAGTGGTAAATGAGCATTCCGAAAGGTTTTTCAACGAAGCATCACCGAGCGCAGGCAGTTTTCGTACAGTGCCTAAGCTACGCGATCGGGCGATAGATGCGGCTGCAACGGTGGCGTCAGGGGCGGCAACCCATAGGCGGCGCGGGCCGCATCGCAATGGGGATTGGCTTCGCCGTTCTCCCAGGCGGCGGTGAACTCGCGGCAGGTGCTGGAACGGTTCTCGTAGACGGTGCAGCGCGTGCCGCAGCCGACCTCGCCGAGCAGGGCGGTGCAGCGTACCGGCTTCTGCTCGGTACCTTGCATGGCCACCAGATGCGGGCTGATCGCGACGGTCAGGTGATCGGGCACCAGGCCACCGGCCGACTGGCATTCGCCCCAATAGAAAGACACGCGGAAATGGGCGCAGCAGGCGCCACAGCTGAGGCAGGGATTCTCGGTCGACATGGACGACAGCCATCGCAGAAACCGGCAGCGCCGGCGGGACAGACGGGGATTCTAGGCAAGCCCCGCGAGGCTGCGAAGCCCCTCCCAATGACCGTTCGGCGGCGACCTACGGCAGTGCTTTTCGCGGCCCGGGCGTGACCAGGTGTCGCTGCAGCCAGGCGATGAACAGCCGTACCTTGGCCGGCACCAGGCGTCGATGGGGATAGAGGGCATGGATGGCGATGGCCTGGGTGTACCAGGGCGCGAACAGTCGCTCCAGGCGACCTGCCGCCAGGTCATCACCCACCAGGAAATCCGGCTGGCGAATGATGCCATGGCCGTCCAGCGCCGCCTGGTGCAGGACGCTGCCGTTGTTGGCTCGCAGCGGCCCGCTGACCTTGATCTGCAGGCGCTCGTCGTCGCGCCGGAATTCCCAGAGATCGCCGTCGCTGGCATAGCTGTAGAGCAGGCAGCGGTGCTCGCGCAACTCGGCAGGATGCTCGGGGCGACCGTGGCGCTGCAGATAGGCGGGCGCGGCGCAGATGAACAGCTCGACCGCTCCCAGGGGCTGCGCCACCAGGCTGGAATCGCTGAGGTCGCCGATGCGCACGGCCAGATCGAAGCCTTCCTCGACCAGGCGCACCTGGCGATCGCTCAGCTCCAGGTCGATGGCGACTTCGGGATATTCGTGCAGGAAACTGCTCACCAGGGGCGCAAGGTGACGCACGCCAAAGGTCAGGGGCGCACTGACCCTGAGACGCCCGCGGGGCCGTTCGTGGCCTTCCTGCAGGCGCTGTTCGAGGGCCTCCAGATCACCCAGCAGGGGCACCAGTCCTTCATGGAGGGTGCGTCCGGCTTCGGTTAGGCTCAGGGTACGGGTGGTGCGCTGCAGCAGCCGGGTACCGTAATGCCGTTCAAGGGCGGCCAGGTGCTTGGTCAGCACCGAGCGGGACAGCTCCAACCGCTCCGCCGCCGCGGTCAGGCTGCCCAGTTCGACGATCTTGACGAAGGCCTGCAGAGCTTTCAGGGTATCCAAGGATTGTTTCCATAACGTGCACAGTTCATTCCCAGCGTGCACCTTTATTCGCGTCTTGGAAACAGGACAATGGGGTCATCTTTCCTCAGTTCGAGAATCAGCATGACCGACCGTACCTCTTCCTATGCTCCTCTGTTGCTGCGCCTGGCCCTGGGCGCCATGTTCCTGGCCCATGGCCTGACCAAGCTGCTGGTGTTCACTCTGCCGGGCACGGCGGGTTTCTTCGCCTCGGTGGGCTTTCCCGGCTGGCTGGCCTATCCGGTCACCTTCTTCGAGCTGGGCGCCGGCGTGCTGCTGATCCTGGGCGCCTGGGTGCGTCCGGTCGCGGCAGTCGCTGCCGTCCAACTGTTCGCGGCGGCGACGGTCCATTTCGGCAACGGCTGGTCCTTTTCCAATCCCCACGGTGGCTGGGAATATCCGGTCTTTCTCGCCGTGACCGCTGCCGCCCTGGCGCTGCTGGGCGCGGGCCAGCTCTCCTGGGATGCACGCAAGCGCTCCTGAATCCTGCTCGAGAGGTCGCCACCATGTCGCTTCCCACCCTGTTCGTTTCCCACGGCTCGCCCATGGAGGCGCTCGACGCCGGTGCGGCGGGAGCGGCCTGGCGCGCCCTGGGACGGTCGCTGCCGACCCCAGCCGCCATCGTCGTGGTCTCGGCGCACTTCGACACCCGGATACCGGTATTCGGCAACGCCACGCGGCCGGCCACCGTCCATGACTTCTACGGCTTTCCCGAGGCCCTCTATCAGCTGGAATATCCCGCACCTGGCGCTCCGACCCTGGCCGAGCAGCTGGCCCAGGGCCTACGCGAGCAGGGCTGGGAGGCCGAGACGGGCGAGCAGGGGCTGGATCATGGCGCCTGGGTGCCCTTGCGCTATCTCTATCCCGACGCGCAAATTCCTGTGGTGCCGCTGTCGATGAGCGCCGCCCGTGGACCGGACTATCACTTTGCCCTGGGCCGGGCACTGGCCAGGGTGCTACCGGCGGATACCCTGCTGATCGGTTCGGGCAGCCTGACCCACAACCTCGGTGACTTCCGCCGTGGCGGCGCCGAGTCTCCCGGCTATGTGCGGGACTTCCAGCTCTGGATCCAGAGCCGCCTGCGCGAGCGGGATCTGGACGCCTTGCTCGACTACCGGCGTCAGGCGCCGCAGGCCCGTCAGGCCCATCCCACCGACGAGCACCTGTTGCCGCTGTTCGTCGCCCTGGGCGCGGCCGATCCAGAGGGCACCTTCAGCGTTCATCACGACGGCATCGCCCATCGCATCCTGGCCATGGATCTCTACGGCTTCTCCCGCCACTAGCCCCTGACGACAAAAAGCCCGGATAGATTGACGGATCCGGGCTTTTTGCTATGTCAAAACGACGTTCGATCAGCCAAACAACTCGGGTCCATACCCCCACATCATCACCGTGGTGGCCATCAGCACCTCCAGCACCAGCACCCCGATGGCCAGGGTGGAGCCGGACATGATGAAGCCTTCCCGCTGATCGATATTGAGGAAGGAGGGGATGCCGGTATAGAGCAGGTAGGCCGAATAGGCCAGGCCGACGATCCCGGCGATGGCGCACAGCCACACCAGCGGATAGAAGCCCACCAGGCCGCTCAGCAGCATGGGCGTAGCCACGTAGCCGGCGAACAGGATGCAGCGGTTGGCGCTGGGCCGATCCGGATAGCGCCGCGCCAGCCAGTGGATCACGTGCCCCATGGCCACCACCGCCGCCATGATCAGCGCATAGCTGATGACCGCCAGAACCACCGCCGTGGGCAGGTCCAGCACATGGGCCTCACCGCCACCGAAGCGCCAGCCGAAAGTCGTGGTACCCACGAGGGAAGCGACGACGGGAATGGCCGCCAGGAAGGCGACATGATGGGCAAAGAAGTGCCCGACCGTTTCCCCTTCGCGACGAATCTGTTGCCACTCGCGATCGGGATGGGCCAGCAGGCCCCAGACATGATTGATCATGATCCTGCTCCTCACCCGCTGTGGTCGCCGCAAGCGGGCCTCTGTGGATGGCGAATGCTGGGTACAACGCGACTGGCGACTACCTTAGGAGTATAGAAGAGCTCTGGAATGCGTCATGCGAGCCGACGAAGGGCAGCCTGCCTGGAAACGAAGCGACCAATGGTCAAGGGGCACCACCCTGGTGCGTTTCTGGGCCCCTGGCAAGCGGGCAACGCCCGGGCGGCAATACTTGACCACTTGGTCAGGAAATTGCTTGCCCAAGGCATCTGTTACCGGTCAACGAGGTCCGTCATGCCATCTCTCGACATCATCATCGCCGGCGCCGGCATGGGCGGTCTCACCGCCGCCCTGGCGCTGCAACAGGCCGGCCACCGGGTCCGCCTGTTCGAGCGCGCGCAGGATCTGGCCCCCATCGGCGCGGCCCTCTCCATCTGGCCCAATGGCGTCAAGGTGCTGGAGCAACTGGGGCTCGGGTCCGCTATCGCCGCGGTCAGCGGCGACATGCAGACCATGAGCTATCGCGACCATGAGGGACAGTTGCTTACCCGGTTCAGCCTGCTGCCGCTCTACGAGGCCGTGGGCCGACCGGCGCGCCCCATCGCCCGCGCCCACCTGCAGCGCCTCCTGCTCGAAGCGGTGGGCGCCGAGCACGTGACCCTGGGCGTCGGCTGCGAGGGCTTCGAGCAGGATGCGGCCGGGGTGACCGTGCTGCTCGGCGATGGTCGGCGCGAACGGGCCGACCTGCTGATCGCCGCCGATGGCACCCACTCGCGCCTGCGGGAGCGGGTGGTGGGCCAGGCCATCACCCGCGAGTATTGCGGCTACGTGAACTGGAACGGGCGGGTGCAGATCGCGCCGGATCTGGCCGAGGCCCAGGACTGGGCGCAATTCGTCGGGGCGCATCAGCGGGTCTCGCTGATGCCCATGGGCGGCGATGAATTCTATTTCTTCTTCGACGTGCCCCTGCCCAAGGGCACGCCCAACGATCGCAGCCGTTACCGTGCGGAGCTGGCCGAGCATTTCGCCGGCTGGGCGCCGCCGGTGCAGCGCCTGATCGAACGGCTGGACCCCCAGGGCGTGGCCCGGGTGGAGATCCACGATACCCGGCCGTTGCCGACCCTGGTGCAGGGGCGGGTGGCGCTCCTGGGCGATTCCGCCCATGCCATGGCCCCGGACCTGGGGCAGGGCGGTTGCCAGGCCATGGAGGATGCCTGGGTGCTGGCGCGCTGTCTGGACGCCGAACAGGATCCCCTGGCCGCGCTCCAGGCCTATCAGGCCGCGCGGCTGGAGCGGGTGGCCGGCATCGTCGAGCGGGCGCGCAAGCGCTGCGAGATCACCCACGGGCATGAGCCCCTGGCCACCCAGGCCTGGTACGCCGAGCTGGCCCGGGAAACCGGCGAGACGGTGATCGCCGGCCTGCGCAAGACCGCCGAGGGCGGTCCGCTGTGAAATAGCTCTGGGCCGCGGGGACGAATGGCAGTGCCGGGGGTCGAAAGGCCCACGTCCTCGTCGGAGAGTTAGCCCATGCGCCTGCGTCTCGCCCTGACCCTCGCCAGCCTCGCCATCACCCCGCTGGCCTTTGCCGCCGACGGCGGCTGTCCCTATCCGCAGACGGTGAAGTTCGCCGGCCCCAACTGGGAGAGCGGCATGTTCACCACCGAGGTGCTGCGCCTGCTGGTGGAAAAGGGTTATGGCTGCCAGACCGACAGCGTGCCGGGCAACACCGTGACCCTGGAAAACGCCCTGGCGCAAAACGACATCCAGGTCACTGGCGAGCAGTGGGCCGGGCGCAGTCCGGCCGGGCGCGCGGCGGAAAAGGCCGGCAAGGTCTTTGCCGTCGGCGAGACGGTCAAGGGCGCCACCGAAGGCTGGTGGGTACCGGAATACCTGGTCAAGGGCGACCCCGCGCGTGGCATCCAGGCCAAGGCGCCGGACCTCAAGAGCGTCGCCGATCTGCCGCGCTACAAGGAGCTGTTCCGTGATCCGGAAGAGCCTGGCAAGGGCCGCTTCCTCAACTGTCCGACCGGCTGGACCTGCGAGATCGTCAACAGCCAGAAGCTCAAGGCCTACAAGCTGACCGACAGCTACACCAACTTCCGCACCGGTACCGGTCCCGCGCTGGACGCGGCCATCGCCACCGCCATGCGCCGTGGCGAGCCGGTGCTCTTCTACTATTGGTCGCCGACCCCGCTGATGGGCCGCTACAAGCTGGTCCAGCTGGAAGAGCCGCCCTTCAGCGAGAAGGCCTGGGAGACCCTGTCGGATCCGAAGAATCCCGATCCGCTGCCGTCGCGCTCGCTGCCGGCCAAGATCACCATCGGCGTCTCCCGCGACCTGCACGACAAGGCACCGGCCCTGGTGGCGCTGTTCGAGAAGGTCGAATTCCCCCTCGACCAGTTCAACGGCATCCTTGCCGGCATGGCCGAGAAACGCGAAGACGCCCAGGTGGTGGCCAAGCGTTTCCTCAAGGAGCATCCGGAGGTCTGGACGACCTGGCTGCCGGCGGAAAACGCCGAACGGGTAAAGGCGGCGCTCTGAGTGCAGTGATAGCGGATAATGGCGGTTTTCCATGCTGGAGCCGCCCATGACCGTCGCCGCCCTTACCATGTACGTCGAGCCTGCCGAGGTGCGCGACGCCTATCGCCAGCTGGCCGAAGCCGTGGCGCTGCGCCTGGACGAGACGCTCGACCCCGCGCCCGAGGAGCTGCCGGCGCTCTGGACGCATCCCGAGCTGCTGCTGGCGCAGACCTGCGGCTATCCCTGGGCCACCCGCTTGCGCGGCCAGGTGCGCCTGGTGGCGGCGCCGCGCTATCGCTTCGCGGGCTGCCAGGCGGCCGAGCACTGCGCCTTCATCCTGGTGCCCGAGACGCTGGAGGCGACCAGCCTGGCCGATCTGCGCGGCAAGCGCGTGGCGCTCAACGGCCTGGATTCCAACACCGGCATGAATCTGCTGCGCCACGCCGTGGCGCCCCTGGCGGAGCGGGCCCGCTTCTTCGGCGAGATGATCGTCAGCGAGAGCCACGCCAACAGCCTGGCACTGTTGCAGCAAGGGCATGCCGATGTCGCCTCGGTGGATGCCGTGACCTACGGCTATCTGCAGCGCGCCCAACCCGAGCGGGTCGCCGGTCTGCGCCTGCTGCAACGCACCCGCCCCAGTCCGACGCTGCCCTTCGTCACCGCCGCCAGTCGTTCGGATGCGGACGTGGAAGCCCTGCGCGCCGCCCTGAACGACAGCCTGGCCGCCGATCCTGCCCTGGCCGACATCCTGGCCCTCGAGGGCGTCACGGCGGTGGACGAGACGACCTATCTACCGCTGCTGGACTGGCGGCGAGAAGCGGTGGAGCAGGGTTATCCAGTGATTGCTTAAGACCTGTCGCGGCCATAGTGGTCCGCCAATGCGGCCGCTCCTGCGGACGCAGGCACGTCGGCCGACCGCGATCCTGCGGGGGCTAGTGGCGATGAGCGTCTGCACGGATGACTCCCTCTCCCCTTGGGAGAGGGTTGGGGTGAGGGCGTCCCTCGCCACGAAGTCCCCAGCGGAAAAGGCTGCGCCGTTTTCCACGCTACGGTTCTACACCTGATGTACCCCTAAAACGCCAAGACATTCGCTCCTGCATCCAATCTGAACTGTAGGAGCGGCCGCATCGGCGGACCGCCATGGTCGCGATTGGGTGCTTGTACCGCAGTCAGCCCCGTACTTATGCAACCTAAACCCGCTCACCCTCCTGCAACCGCTTGAGCTCCATCAGATCATGACTGCAGAACAGCGTCAGCCCCAGGTCCTGGCGCAGGGAGAGTTCGCGCAGGCGGGCCTGGTTGTCCAGGCGGCTGGCGCGGTCGGCTTCCATCAGTCGCTGGTAGAACCTCAGCCCCGGCGTGCAGTGGCGTTCGGGCCGGCGCATCTCGTCGCGGTAGAAATAGGCGTCGCCGGCGTGCAGCAACCAGCCCCCGTCGTGCTGGACGGCGATGCCGGCATGGCCCGGGGTGTGGCCGGGCAGGGGGATCATCAGGATTTCCGGCGGCAGGCCAGGCAGGTCTCGCACGCTGGCGAAGCCGTGCCAGGCCTCGCCCCGGGGCTCGTGGAAATGCCAATGGCGGATGCCTTGCCACTGCGCCGGACTGTAGCGGCGCCGACCGATGAAGCCGTGGCGCTGGCGCTGCGCATCCCACTCCCGCTGCAGCACATGGACCTGGGCCTGGGGAAAGTCGTCCAGGCCGCCGGCGTGGTCGAAATCCAGATGGGTCAGCACGATATGGCGGACATCGCCCGGACGAAAACCCAGGCGGCGGAGCTGCGCCAGGGCGCTGAGTTCGGGATCGTACTGGATACGATTCATCAGCCGGAAGAAGGGACTCAGGCGCCGGCCGCGCTCCCGCAGATCGGCTTCGCCAAAGCCGGTATCCACCAGCACCAGGCCGTCCCGGTCGGTTTCCACCAGCAGGCAGTGACAGGCGAGGTGGGCGGCGAGTCCGCGGCTGAAGCCGTCGTACAGCGCCCCGCCCAGGGGGCACATGCAGCCGCAGTTGAGGTGATGGATACGCATGCTCGGCTCCGCGAAGGTGACCTCCGGTAGAAGAGGCGCGCGTGGGCAAAGTTCGAGCGCAGCGGCCATTCGCGCGGGTGTCGCAGCCAGTGAAGAGAGATCGACGGACCCGGGTGGCGACGATCGATCGACCGGAGCAGGCTCCCGGATTCAGCAGCGCCGAGGCGGGTAACGGCAGTGCCAGGGCCTCTGGCTGAACCCTGAGCCATTGGCGCTGACCAAGATAGGATAGCCAGCGGACCGGCTCTGCCGCCCTGGCCCTCCCAGTGCAGACGGAGCCACCCATGCCTACAGCCTTTCCTCGCCGTTCCCTCCTGGCCGCCGGCCTTTCCCTTGGCCTGCTCGCCGCCGGTACCGCCCAAGCCGACAGCTGGTGCGCCAGCAAGCCGGTCAAGTTCGCCGGGGTGAACTGGGAGAGCGGCATACTGCTCACCGAACTGATGGGCTTCGTCCTGCAGCACGGCTACGACTGCAAGGTGGATAGCATCCCCGGCAACTCCATCACCCTGGAGCAGGCCCTGGGCAACAACGACATCCAGGTGTTCGCCGAGGAGTGGATCGGCCGCAGCGAGGCCTGGAACAAGGCCGCCGCGGCCGGCAAGGTGATCGGCGTCGGTGCGCCAATCGAGGGCGCCACCGAAGGCTGGTACGTGCCGCGCTATCTGGTCGAAGGCGAGGGCGCCAAGGCGCCCAAGCTGAAGAGCATCGCCGACCTGGGTCAGTACGCCGAGCTGTTCCGCGATCCGGAAGAGCCGGGCAAGGGCCGCTTCTACAACTGCCCGGCCGGCTGGACCTGCGAACTGGAAAACACCCAGATGCTGCAGAGCTACGGCCTGAGCGACAAATACACCAACTTCCGCCCCGGCACCGGTCCGGCGCTGGATGCGGCCATCGTCTCGGCCACCAAGCGCAAGCAGCCGATCCTCACCTACTACTGGTCGCCAACGCCCCTGCTGGGTCGGGTCGACATGGTCCAGCTCAAGCCGCGCGATGGCGAAGCCAAGCGCATCCAGGTGCAGGCCGGCCTCTCCAAGCCCTTCCACGACGGCGCCCCCGAACTGGTGGCGGTGCTGAGTCGGGTCAATGTGCCCATCGAACTGCTCAACCGCACCCTGGCCGAGCAGGCCGAAACCAAGCAGGACGCCCCCGCCGCCGCCAAGGCGCTGCTCAAGGCCCATCCGGAACTCTGGCAGGCCTGGGTGACCGACGCCGCGGCGCGCAGCAAGATCCAGGCGGCGCTCTAGGATGTTTCCCGAAGGCCTGACCTTTTCCTTCGCCGACGCCGTCAATCGTGGCGTCGACTGGCTGGTGACGCGCTACGGCGACGTCTTCCGAACCATCTCCGACACCCTGCTGCAGGCCATCGTCTGGCTCGAGGGCCTGCTGCGCGGCACCCCCTGGTGGGCGCTGTTGCTGATCGTCGCGGCCCTGGCCGCCCACGCCACCCGCCGGGTGGTGCCGACGCTACTGATCACCGGCCTGTTGTTCCTGGTCGGCGCCCTGGGGCTGTGGGACAAGCTGATGCAGACCCTGGCCCTGGTGCTGGTGGCCACCGCCATCGCGGTCATCATCGGTGTGCCCCTGGGCATCCTCTGCGCCCGTAGCGCCCGCCTGCGCCTGGTGCTGATGCCGCTCTTGGACATCATGCAGACCATGCCCAGCTTCGTGTACCTGATCCCGGTGCTGATGCTGTTCGGCCTGGGCAAGGTGCCGGCGATCTTCGCCACGGTGATCTACGCCGCGCCACCGCTGATCCGCCTCACCGATCTGGGCATCCGCCAGGTCGATCGCGAGGTCATGGAAGCGGTCAACGCCTTTGGCGCCAGTCGCTGGCAGCAGCTGTTCGGCGTGCAGCTGCCGCTGGCGCTGCCGAGCATCATGGCCGGCATCAACCAGACCACCATGATGGCGCTGTCCATGGTGGTGATCGCCTCCATGATCGGCGCCCGCGGCCTCGGTGAAGAGGTGCTGGTGGGCATCCAGACTCTGGACGTGGGCAAGGGCCTGCAGGCGGGCCTGGCCATCGTCATCCTCGCCGTGGTCATCGACCGCATCACCCAGGCCTATGGCCGCCAGCGCCATGAGGTGGAGCGATGAAGATCGTCGTCGAGCGGGTCTCCAAGATCTTCGGCAAGCGCGAACAGGCGGCCCTGGCGCTGCTGCGCGAGGGGCACGACAAGGCCGAGATCCTCGCCCGCACCGGTTGCGTGGTGGGGGTGGACGATCTGTCCCTGGAAATCGCCGAGGGCGAGATCTTCGTCATCATGGGCCTTTCCGGTTCCGGCAAATCGACCCTGGTGCGCCACCTCAACCGGCTGATCGATCCCAGCAGCGGGCGCATCCTCATCGATGGCCAGGACATCCTCCAGCTGCCACTGCCGGCGCTGCGCGAATTGCGCCGCCAGCGCATCAGCATGGTGTTCCAGAGCTTCGGCCTGCTGCCCCATCGGCGAGTGCTGGACAACGTCGCCTACGGTCTCAAGGTGCGCGGCGAGCCCAAGGCGGTCTGCCGCGAACGGGCGCTGCACTGGCTGGAGGTGGTGGGTCTGGCCGGCTACGAGCGCAAATGGCCGCACCAGCTCTCCGGCGGCATGCGCCAGCGCGTCGGCCTTGCCCGCGCCCTGGCGGCCGATACCGAGATCATCCTGATGGACGAGGCCTTTTCCGCCCTCGATCCACTGATCCGCGCCGAGATGCAGGAGCAACTGCTGGAGCTGCAACAGCGCCTGCACAAGACCATCGTCTTCATCACCCATGACCTGGACGAGGCCCTGCGCCTGGGCAATCGCATCGCCATCCTGCGTGACGGTCGGCTGGTGCAGGTGGGCACCCCGGCGGACATCCTCGGCCAGCCGGCCGACGACTATGTGGCGCGCTTCGTTCAGCGGCGTACCGCTGCGACAGTTTGAAACAATTGCGGCAGAGGCCTTCACGAGCATTTCACAGATGCGAAGCTCTGATGGTGAGACCTGCGGCCTGACCCTGTCAGGCCTTTCTCTTCCCACTGGAACCGCGCCGCAATGGACTATCTGCTACAACTCGCCGCCGACCCGACCGTCTGGGCTGCTCTCGCCACCTTGATCGTGATGGAAGTGGTGCTGGGCATCGACAACCTCATCTTCATCTCCATCCTGACCAACAAGCTGCCCGCGCACCAACAGCAGAAGGGCCGCCGCATCGGCATCAGCCTGGCGCTGATCCTGCGCCTGGGTCTGCTCGGTACCGTGGCCTGGATCGTCCAGCTCACCGAGCCCATCATCGAGGTGTTCGGCAAGAGCTTTTCCTGGAAGGACCTGATCCTGATCGCCGGTGGCCTGTTCCTGCTGTGGAAGGCGACCAAGGAGATCCATCACAACGTCGATCCCGAGCCCGACAGCGCCCTGAGCAAGGGCGGCGAGACGGCGACCCTGGCCTTCGGTTCGGCCATCGTGCAGATCCTCCTGCTGGACCTGGTGTTCTCGGTGGACAGCATCATCACCGCCGTCGGCATGACCGAGCACCTGCCGGTGATGGTGATCGCGGTGGTGGTGGCGGTGACCGTCATGTTGCTGGCGGCCGACCCCCTGGCCAGGTTCATCAACGACAACCCCACCGTCGTGATGCTGGCGCTGGGCTTCCTGATCATGATCGGCATGACCCTGATCGCCGAGGGTTTCGGCGCCCATGTGCCCAAGGGCTACATCTACGCGGCCATGGCCTTCTCGGCGCTGATCGAGGGCCTGAACATGCTGTCGCGGCGAGCCAAGCGTCGCCAGCAGGCTGCCGGCAAGTGAGGGCAGGGCGTGTCGGAAAAGGCCTTGTTACATTCCGGCACGCCTATTGCTAACAATAACTGGCAAGTCTAGGCACTATCGGTCAAGACCTTTGTCATAGCAGCGTCACACGTGAGGTTTACAACTGAAGTCATGAACATACAAGCCCAAGCCCAGAACGCCATGCATGCCCTCAGCGCCGCTTTCGCGCCGATGAGCTGCGTCATCGACGCGCCCAGCAAGCGTGGTTTTTCCTTCATCGTCGTCAACGAGCATGGCGTGGCCAAGCACACCCGCCGGATCTACCGCGACGAATACAGCAACCCGAGCCGCCTGCAGGCCATCATCGACAGCACCCGCCTGGCCATCGCCGGCTGAGATTCAGCCGGCTCCCGCTCCACCCCTCCCGCTTTACCGTCTGCGCCCCACCCGAGCTACGGGTGTACCGGCGGCAGATAGGCCAACGTTCCCCCCAACAGCCATAGCAGCACCAGCACCAGGGGTGCATGGACCAGCAGCTGCACGAAGGAAAAGCCGACCAGGTCGCGCGCCTTCAGCCCCAGCACGCCCAGCAGCGGCAGCATGTAGAAGGGATTGATCAGATTCGGCAATGCCTCGGCGGCGTTGTAGATCTGCACGGCCCAGCCCAGGTGATACTGCAGATCGTTGGCCACCTGCATGACGTAGGGCGCCTCGATGATCCACTTGCCCCCGCCGGAGGGGATGAAGAACCCCAGCAGCGCCGAGTAGACGCCCATCAGCAGGGCGAAGGTGTCGTGGGTGGCGATCTGGGTGAAAAATGCCGCGATATGGTGCGCCAGAGTCTGGCCATCGGCGCCATTGACCTTGGTCAGGATGGCAGCGATGGAGCCGTACAGCGGAAACTGGATCAGCACTCCGGTGGTGGCCGGCACGGCGCGGGCCACGGCGTCGAGGAAATGCCGCGGCCGCCAGTGCAGCAGGGCGCCCAGGGAGATGAACAGCAGGTTGTAGGTGTTCAGCCCGGAAATGGCCTCGATGGCCGGCTTGCTGGCGAATTCCTGCACCAGCCAGCCCGCGGCCAGGAGCACCAGCAGCACGATCAGGATCGGACTGTATTCCAGCCATTCTCCCGGGCGGGTCGGTGTGGCGGCCGGCTTGGGTGCCGGGGTGACGTCGACGCCACAGGCACGGGCATCGCGTGCGCTGTCCGGCCCGGGCGCGGTGACATAGGCGATCACCGCCGAGACCACCAGCAGCACCAGCAGCAGGGCGCCCGATTGCCAGAGGAACAGCGTCTGGCTGAAGGGAATCACCCCGGTGATGGCGAGGATCGAGGGCGGCAGGCTGGCCGGATTGGCCTGCAACTGCGCCGCCGAGGACGACAGCCCCAGCGCCCAGACCGCGCCCAGGCCCAGGTAGGCCGCGGCGCCGGCGGCGCGATAGTCCATCTTGAGTTCTTCGCGGCGGGCCAGGGCGCGCACCAGCAGGCCGCCGAACACCAGACTCAGGCCCCAGTTGAGCAGCGAGGCGAGCATGGCCACCAGGGCCACCCAGCACACCGCGCCACGACCGGTACGGGGCACCCGCGCCAGACGCTCGATCAGGCGCCCGGCCGGGCCGGAACTGGCCACCACATAGCCGCCGATGACCACGAAGGCCATCTGCATGGTGAAGGGAATCAGGCTCCAGAAGCCGTCGCCAAAGGCCTTGGCGGTCTTGGCCGCCGGCGCGCCCATGCCCAGGGCCACCACGGCCACCACGGCCACGGCGAGCACGGCGAACACCCAGGAATCGGGAAACCAGCGCTCGGCCCAGTTGGAACAGGCCAGGGCGAACCGCGCGCTGCGCGAATCGCGGGAGGGGGTTGAACTCATGGGAGATCCTTTTGTTGTTGTTTTTCAGGGGAACATCAGGCGTAGCGTGGAAAACGGCGCAGCCTTTTCCACGCGGTTGGGGTCATATCGCGGCCATGGCGGTCCGCCGATGCGGCCGCTCCTACAGTGTGTCCGTATCTGTAGGAGCGGCCCACGGCCGCGATAGGGACTAGCGCCGCTCCACCGCCAGGGCCACGCCCTGACCACCGCCGATACACAGGGTCGCCAGGCCACGCCGGCCCTCGCGCCGCCGCAATTCGTGCAGCAGGGTCACCAGCACCCGGCACCCCGAGGCGCCGATAGGGTGGCCCAGGGCGATGGCGCCGCCGTTGACGTTGACCTTCTCGTCATCCCAACCCAGCTCCTGGCCCACGGCCAGGGCCTGGGCGGCGAAGGCTTCGTTGGCCTCGATCAGGTCCAGGTCGGCCAGTTGCCAGCCGGCCTTTTCCAGGGTCTTGCGGGTGGCCGAGACCGGGCCGATGCCCATGATCGCCGGGTCGACCCCGGCGCTGGCATAGGCGGCGATATGGGCCAGCGGCGTCAGGCCCAACGCCTCGGCCCTGGTCGCGCTCATTGCCAGCACCGCGGCGGCGCCGTCGTTGAGGCTGGAGGCGTTGCCGGCGGTGACGCTGCCGTCCTTGGCGAAGGCCGGCCGCAGGCGGGCCAGGCCCTCGGCGGTGGTGTCGGCGCGAATGCCTTCGTCGGTGTCGAACAGCAGCGGCTCGCCCTTGCGCTGGGGGATGGCCACCGGGGTGATCTCCTCGCGGAAACGCCCGGATTCCACCGCCGCCGCGGCGCGCTGCTGGGAGCGGGCGGCGAAGGCATCCTGGGCCTCGCGGCTGATCTGGTACTGCTGCACCAGATTCTCCGCGGTTTGGCCCATGTGGTAGTCGTTGAAGGCATCCCACAGCCCATCGCTGATCATTGAGTCGACCAGCTCGGCATGCCCCAGGCGCAGGCCGCTGCGCACCTTGGGCAGCACATAGGGCGCAAGGCTCATGTTCTCCATGCCACCGGCGATGACGATATCGGCGTCGCCGCAACGGATCGCCTGGACGGCCAGTTGCACCGCCTTGAGGCCGGAGCCACAGACCTTGTTGAGGGTCAGGGCCGGCACCTCGTGGGGTAGGCCGGCCTTGACCGCCGCCTGGCGGGCGGGATTCTGGCCGGCGCCGGCGGTGAGCACTTGACCGAGGATGACTTCATCCACCTCGGCCGGTGCCACACCGGTCTGCGCCAGCAGGGCGCGGATGACGGTGGCGCCGAGCTCCACCGCGGGTACGTTGGCCAGGGAGCCCTGGAAACTGCCGACCGCGGTGCGGGTGGCGGCGACGATGACGACGTCTTGCATGGCTGGGGTCTCCTCAGGCCTGGATGGGGGCGCCGGTGGCGGCGCGCAGTTCATCGAGGCTCACGCCTTCGGCCAGTTCCACCAGCTTGAGGCCGCCTTCGGTCACCTCCAGCACGGCCAGGTCGGTGATGATCAGGTCGACCACGCCGACCCCGGTCAGCGGCAGGTCGCAGGCTGGCAGGATCTTGTGGGCGCCCTTGGCGGTGTGCTCCATCAGCACCACCACGCGCTGCACGCCGGCTACCAGGTCCATGGCGCCGCCCATGCCCTTGACCATCTTGCCGGGGATCATCCAGTTGGCCAGGTCGCCTTGTTCCGACACCTGCATGGCGCCGAGGATGGCGAGGTTCACGTGGCCGCCGCGGATCATGCCGAAGCTCGCGGCGCTGTCGAAATAGCTGCTGCCGGGCAGGGCGGTGACGGTCTGCTTGCCGGCGTTGATCAGGTCCGGATCGACCGTCTCGGCGGTGGGAAAGGGGCCGATGCCGAGCAGGCCGTTTTCCGACTGCAGCCAGACGTCCATGCCGGCGGGGATATAGTTGGCGACGAGGGTCGGCAAGCCGATGCCGAGGTTGACGTAGAAGCCGTCCTGCAGCTCCCGGGCGGCGCGTTGCGCCATCTGTTCGCGGGTCCAGGCCATCTTACTTCTCCTCGCTCAGGGTGCGTTTCTCGATACGTTTCTCGGGGCTGGCGTTGACCACCAGGCGCTGCACGAAGATGCCGGGCAGGTGGATCTGGTCGGGATCCAGCTCGCCGACCTCCACCAGCTCTTCCACCTCGGCCACGCAGACGCGACCGGCCATGGCGCACAGCGGATTGAAGTTGCGCGCGGTCTTGTTGAAGACCAGGTTGCCGGCCTTGTCGGCGCGCTGCGCCTTGACCAGAGCCACGTCGGCGATCAGCGCCAGCTCCATGACATGGGGCTGGCCATTGAAGTCGCGGACCTCCTTGCCCTCGGCCACCAGGGTGCCGTAGCCGGTGCGGGTATAGAACGCCGGGATGCCCGCGCCACCGGCGCGCAGCTTCTCGGCCAGGGTGCCCTGGGGGGTGAATTCCAGCTCCAGTTCGCCGGCCAGGTACTGGCGCTCGAATTCCTTGTTCTCGCCCACGTAGGAGGAAATCATCTTGCGGATCTGCCGGGTCTCCAGCAGCTGGCCGAGGCCGAAGCCGTCCACCCCGGCGTTGTTGCTGATGGCGGTCAGTTCGCGGGCGCCGGTGTCTCTCAGGGCGGCGATCAGCGCCTCGGGGATGCCGCAGAGACCGAAGCCGCCCACGGCCAGGGTGATGCCGTCGCTGACCAGCCCATCGAGGGCGGCCGCGGCGTTGGGATAGAGCTTGTTCATGATGGAGATCCTCTTGTCGTTATTGGGCGGTCCAGCCGCCGTCCATGGTCCAGGCGGCGCCCCGTACCTGAGCAGCGGCCTGGCTGCACAGGAACAGCGCCAGTTCGCCCAACTGGTCGGTGGTGACGAATTCCTGCGACGGCTGCTTCTCGCTGAGCAGGTCGCGCCGCGCCTGGTCCGGATCACTGCCACGGCTGTCCAGCTGCTGCTGGATCAGCGGGGTGAGCACGAAACCCGGGCAGAGGGCGTTACAGGTGATGCCGGTACGCGCGGTCTCCAGGGCGGTGACCTTGGTCAGGCCCACCACGCCATGCTTGGCGGCCACATAGGCGGCCTTGCCGGTGGAGGCCACCAGGCCATGCACCGAAGAGATGTTGATGATGCGCCCCCAGTCGCGCGCGCGCATGCCCGGCAGCGCCAGGCGGGTGGTGTGGAACACCGCCGAGAGATTGAGCGCGATCACCGCGTCCCAGCGCTCCACCAGAAAGTCTTCCACCGGCGCCACGTGCTGGATGCCGGCGTTGTTGACCAGGATGTCCACGCCGCCGAAGTCGCGCTGGGCGTAGGCGAAGAGCTCTTCGATCTCCTCTGGCCTGGACAGGTCGGCGCCGTGGAAGCCGCTGCGGCCGGGCAGGCTGGCCTGGGCCGCAGCGGGATCGCCGAAGCCGTTGAGGATGAGGGTGGCGCCAGCGGCGGCCAGGCGCTGGGCGATGCCCAGGCCGATGCCGCTGGTGGAGCCGGTGACCAGGGCGGTCTTGCCGGTGAGGTCCATGGCTGTCTCCTTAGACGAGGCCGGTCAGGTAGTAGAGGGCGATGACGAAGAACACCGCCACGGTCTTGATCAGGGTGATCTTGAACACGCCGCCATAGGCTTCGCGGTGGGTCAGGCCGGTCACCGCCAGCAGGGTGATGACCGCGCCGTTGTGCGGCAGGGTGTCCATGCCGCCGCTGGCCATGGCCGCCACCCGGTGCAGCACCTCCAGGGGGATGCCGGCCGCGTTGGCGGCGGCGATGAAGGTGTCGCTCATGGCGGCCAAGGCGATGCTCATGCCACCGGACGCCGAGCCGGTGATACCGGCCAGCAGGGTCACGCTGACGGCTTCGTTGATCAACGGATCGGGGATGGCCTTGAGGCCCTGGGCGAACAGCACGAAGCCGGGCAGGGCGGCGATCACCGCGCCGAAGCCGTATTCCGAGGCCGTGTTCATCCCGGCCAGCAGGGCGCCGGAGACGGCCGTCTTGCTGCCTTCCGCCAGGCGTCCGCGGATGGCGCCGAAGCCGGTCGCCAGCACCAGCAGGATGCCCGCCAGCAGCGCGCCTTCCACCGCCCAGATGCCGGTCAGCTTGGCGACTTCCTGGGTCACCGGTTTGGCCATGCCGGGCAGGGCCAGGTTATGGGTGGCGCCGTACCAGTCGGGAATCCAGCGGGTCAGCAGCAGGTTGAGCACGCCCACCAGCACCAGCGGCGCCAGGGCCAGCCAGGGATTGGGCAGCGGCAGGTCGGCAGCGGTCTCGGGTTCGTTGCGCAGCGGTACGCTGGCATAGCCTTCGCCACTGTTGCGCGCCTTGCGGCGAGCGCTGCCGAGGTAGGTCAGGCCCACGGCGATGACGAACAGCGATCCGGCCAGGCCCAGCCAGGGCGCGGCCCAGGCGGTGGTCTGGAAGAAGCTGGTGGGGATGATGTTCTGGATCTGCGGCGTGCCGGGCAAAGCGTCCATGGTGAAGGAGAAGGCGCCCAGGGCGATGGTCGCCGGGATCAGCCGCTTGGGGATGTCGCTCTGGCGAAACATCTCCGCGGCGAAGGGATAGACCGCGAAGACCACCACGAACAGCGAGACGCCGCCATAGGTGAGCAGGGCGCAGACCGCGACGATCACCGGGATGGCCCGCTCGCGACCGAGCAGACGAATGGCCGCGGCGACGATGGCACGGGAAAAGCCCGACAGCTCGATCAGCTTGCCGAACAGGGCGCCCAGCATGAACACCGGGAAATAGAGTTTGAGAAAGCCCACCATCTTGTCCATGAACACCCCGGTGAAGGCGGGCGCCACGGCGGACGGGTCGGTGAGCAGCACGGCGCCGAGGGCGGCGAGAGGGGCGAAGAGGATGACACTGAAACCCCGGTAGGCGGCGAACATCAGCAGCGCCAGGGCGGCGAGTGCGATCAGGACACTCATGGCTTCTCCTAGAGCTTCGCCTGGGGCGAAGCGGTTCTTGTTGTTATAGGGCGATGCAGAGATCGCCCGAATGCAGGAGCCAGAACCGTGCCAGATTCATAGGTTATTGTTTTGTATGGATTTTTATTTTGATCGCTGCCAATTACCGCCATTTTGTCTCAAAATCTGGACCCCGTAGGTTGGGCTGAGCGCAGCGAAGCCCAACAACAGCTCGACGCCGGCCATGTTGGGCTTCGACGATAAAGCCTTCTCCACCCAGCCTGCGCATGACTCTGTAGGAGCGGCCCATGGCCGCGATAGATCGTCAATCGCGGCCATGGGCCGCTCCTACAGGCTTTGTCTCTATCTATGGATCTGTCTCATGTTCGAGACATAAGCCCCAGCGCCACCAGCTTCTTGTATAGCGTGGAACGCCCCAACCCAAGGCGCCGGGCGGCTTCGTCTACCTTGCCGCCGCAGGCGGCCAGGGTCGCCTGGAACAATTCCCGGTCGAAGCGCTGGCGCGCTTCGGCGTAGGTTTCGCCGGTAGCGCTCGTCACAGGCTTGGCTGGCAGTTCGGCGGAAACGCCCAGGGCCTCCGCCAGCGCCGCGGCGTCCAGCTGGCTGTCGTCGCCCAGCAGCACCGCGCGCTCCAGCACGTTGCGCAACTCCCGCACATTGCCGGGCCAGGGCTGGCGCTGCAGTAAGGCCAGGCCGTCGGCGGTGAGGTCGGGCGTCGACTGTCCGCCCACCTGCGGCAGCCCGTCGAGGATGGCCTCGGCCAGCACCGCCAGGTCGTCCAGGCGTTCACGCAGCGGCGGGATGCGGATCGGCAGCACGTTGAGGCGGTAATAGAGATCGGCGCGAAAGCGTCCCTCGGCCACGGCGGTCTCCAGGTCGCGGGAGGTGGCGGCGATCATGCGCACGTCGCAGGCCAGCACCTCGTTGGAGCCCAGGGGTTCGTACTCCTTTTCCTGCAGCACCCGCAGCAGCTTGGCCTGCAAGGCCAGGGGCATGTCGCCGATCTCGTCGAGAAACAGGGTGCCGCCCTGGGCGATCTGCAGCTTGCCCGGGCGGGCGCGCCGTTCGGCACCGGTGAAGGCGCCCGGCGCGGTGCCGAAGAATTCCGCTTCCAGCAGGCTTTCCGGGATGGCCGCGGCATTGATGCTGACGAAGGGCCGCCCGGCCCGTGGCGAGGCGCCGTGGATGGCGTGGGCCAGCAACTCCTTGCCGGTGCCGGTTTCGCCCAGCAGCAGTACCGCGGCCTCGCTGGCGGCCGCGCGCCGGGCGCGGCGCTTGACCTCCAGGCTGGCCGGGCCGCTGCCGACGAAGTGGCCGAAGCCGTACTTGGCGGTGCGCGCATGCTGCAGCGAGCGCCGGGTGGTGGCCAGTTCTTCCTGGATGCGCAGGTAGCGGGTCACCAGCGGCGCCAGTTGCTGCAACTGGTCGAACAGGGCGAAGCCGATGGCGCCGATCAGTTCGCCCTCGTCGGTATGGATCGGCAGGCGCATCACCACCAGCGGTCCGTTGCGGGTCTCCAGCATGTCCAGCAGGATCGGCTGGCCATTGCGCGCCACCTCGCGCAGCAGGCTGTGGGGAATGACCTGTTCCACCGGCTGACCGATGGCGGCGGCGGCATCCGGCAGGCCGAAGTGCTGGGCGTATCTCTGGTTGATCCAGACGATGCGCGCCTCGCGGTCGACGATCACCGTGCCGTTGCTGGTCTGCTCGATGATCTCGAACAGCGAGCGGATCGCCCGCTGGCGGATGTCGGCGTAGTCTTCCAGCCCGGGCAGACCCGGCGGGGTGCGGCTCATGGCTTCAGCGCATGGCGCAGCTGGTGCAGCCGCCGCTGGACGATGCGCTCACGCCGCGCGGCGTCCCACTCATGGAAGCCGTGGCCGCTGCGCAGGCCGGTACGGCCGGCGGCCACCTGGTCTTCCAGCAGCTGCAGCGGCGCCTCGTCCCGCGCAAGGGTCGGCCAGAGATGCCGGGCGATGTCGCGAAAGGTATCCAGGCCACCCATGTCCGCCGCTTCCAGCGGCCCGACCATGGCATAGCGCCGACCCAGGGAGGCGCGCATCACCCGGTCCACCGTCTCGGCATCCGCCGCGCCGCTCTGCACGATGTGCAGGGCCTCGCGCAGCAGGGCGAATTGCAGGCGATTGCCGACGAAGCCGGGAATGGCGCGCTGCAGGACCACGGCTTCCAGTTCCGCGGCTTCCAGCAGTAGGCGCACGGATTCCAGATGGGCGGGCAGGGTGGCCGTGCCGGGCACCAGCTCCACCAGGGGAATGAAGTGCGGTGGATTCCAGAAGTGCGCGATCAGCAGGCGCTCGGGATGGCGCAGGTGCGCGGCCAACTCGTCCGGTGGCAGGCCGCTGGTGTTGCTGGCGATCAGGGCATCGGGGCGCAGCACGGCTTCGAGCTGGGCATAGAGGCGGTGCTTGAGCTCCAGGCGCTCGGGCACGGCTTCGAACAGCAGGTCGCAGTCGGCGAGATCGGCCAGCTCGGTCGTGGTGCTGAGGCGGGCGATGACCGCCTCGGTGTCCACCGCGATGTCGGCTTCTTCCAGCTCGGCGAGCAGGGTGCGCGCGGTGGCGGCCACCTCGGCGAGGCGGGCGGGGTCGACGTCCTGCAGCTGCACGGCATGGCCGTGGCGCGCCAGGTGTACGGCGATGCCGATGCCCATGAGACCGGAACCCAGGACGGCGAGGCGTGGCGTGGTCATGATCTTTTCCTTGTGAGACGGCCGCGGCAACCGTCTCACACTTGACCGCTCCCGGCCAAGGCACGGGGCTGTGCCTTGCACCAAAGCCGGGCTCCAGGGGCCGGCCGGCGAGGGCGTCCTGGCCTCTGCCATGCCGCTTGGCGGGGCCTGGCACGGCCACTGCTAAGTCTCAGGTACGCCCATCCCGAGGAATGCCTTATGAGCAACGCCGGCAACGACTATCCCCTGAGCGAAGTCCCGCCCCACGCCCGCAAGGGGCTGGCCTCCCTGGCCATGGTGCTGCTGGGCTTCACCTTCTTTACCGCCACCATGTTCGCCGGCGGCAAGCTGGGGGTCGCCTTCGGTTTCACCGACCTGCTGTGGGTGATCGCCCTCGGCAATCTGCTGCTGGGTCTCTATGCCGCCGCCCTCGGCCATATCGCCTGTCGCAGCGGCCTCAACTCGGTGCTGATGGGGCGCTTCGCCTTTGGCGAACGCGGTAGCAAGCTGTGCGACCTCATCCTCGGCTTCACCCAGATCGGCTGGTACGCCTGGGGGACGGCCACCGCTGCCGTGGTGCTGGGCAGGTACTTCGGCCTGGAGCAGGGCGCAGTGCTGGCGCTGATGGCGGTATTCGGCCTGGGCTTCTGCGCCACCGCCTACATCGGCTACCGCGGCCTTGAGATCCTCTCCTGGATCGCCGTGCCGGCCATGGCGCTGCTGCTGATCCTGTCCATGAGCGTGACCACCGCCAAGGCCGGCGGCCTGGCCGGCCTGCTGGCGATCCAGCCCAGCGCCAGCCTGGACCTGTCCACCGCCATCACCCTGGTGTTCGGCACCTTCGTCAGCGGCGCAACCCAGGCCACCAACTGGACCCGCTTCGCCCGTTCCACCCGGGTGGCGGTGCTGGCCAGCCTGATCGGCTTCTTCATCGGCAACGGCCTGATGGTGCTGATCGGCGCCTATGGCGCCATCGTCTACCAGCAGCCGGACGTGGTGGAGGTGCTGATGCTGCAGGGCTTCGCCACCGCCGCCCTGGCCATGCTGCTGCTCAACATCTGGAGCACCCAGGACAATACCATCTACAACTTCGCCGTGGCCGGCTGCAATCTGGTGCGTACCAGCCGCCGCAAGACGGTGACCCTGGCCGGCGCCCTGATCGGTACCGCCCTGGCCGTGCTGGGCATGTACGACCTGCTGGTGCCCTATCTGGTGCTGCTCGGCACGGTGATCCCACCCATAGGCGGGGTGATCGTCGCCGACTTCTGGCTGCGCCATCGCGGGCGCTATCCGCTGCTCGCCGAGGCCCGCCTGCCGCACTACAACTGGCCGGGGCTGGCCGCCTACGGCCTGGGCACCATCGCCGCCTTCGGTTCGCCCTGGGTGGCGCCCCTGGTGGGCATCGGGGTGGCGGCGCTCGGCTATGGCGTGTTCAATGGCCTGAGTCGCGGTCGTCGTGCCGCCGCCCCCGCTTCGCTCTAGGAGATCGACCATGCGCATCCTCAACGCCCGCCTGCGTGACCGCGAAGGCCTGTATGACATCCGCCTCGAAGGCGGACGCATCGCCGCCATCGCCGAGCAGCTCATGCCGCCTGCGGTAGGGCCGGACGACATCGACGCCGCCGGCAACCTGGTGGTGCCGCCCTTCGTCGAGCCGCACATCCACCTCGACGCCACCCTGACCGCCGGCGAGCCGCGCTGGAACATGAGCGGCACCCTGTTCGAGGGCATCGAGTGCTGGGGCGAGCGCAAGGCCACCATCACCCAGGAAGACACCAAGACCCGCGCCACGCGCACCATCCGCGCCCTGGCCGCCCATGGCATCCAGCACGTGCGCACCCATGTCGACGTCACCGATCCGTCGCTGGCCGCACTCAAGGCCATGCTGGAGGTGCGCGAGCAGACCGCCCACCTTATCGACCTGCAGATCGTCGCCTTTCCCCAGGAGGGCATCGAGTCCTTCAAGAATGGGCGCGAATTGATGGAGGAATCCATTCGCCTGGGCGCGGATGTGGTCGGCGGCATCCCGCACTTCGAATACACCCGCGATCAGGGCGTGAGCTCGGTGAAATTCCTCATGGACCTGGCCGAGCGCACCGGCTGCCTGGTGGACGTCCATTGCGACGAGACCGACGATCCCCATTCGCGCTTTCTCGAGGTGCTGGCCGAAGAGGCACGCAGCCGCGGCATGGGTTCGCGGGTCACCGCCAGCCACACCACCGCCATGGGCTCCTACGACAACGCCTACTGCGCCAAGCTGTTCCGCCTGCTGACCCACGCCGGCATCAACTTCATCTCCTGCCCGACCGAGAGCATCCACCTGCAGGGCCGCTTCGACACCTTTCCCAAGCGCCGCGGCGTGACCCGGGTCAACGAGTTGCTGGAGGCCGGCCTCAACGTCTGCTTCGCCCAGGATTCCATCGTCGATCCCTGGTATCCGCTGGGCAACGGCAACATCCTGCGGGTGCTGGAAGCGGGGCTGCACATCTGCCACATGCTCGGCTATCGCAACCTGCAATCGGCGCTGGATCTGGTCACGGTCAACAGCGCCAAGGCCCTGTGCCTGGGCGATCGCTACGGCCTGGAGGAAGGGCGACCGGCCAACCTGCTGGTGCTCTCCGCCGACAGCGACTACGAGATGGTCCGCAGCCAGGGCCTGCCGCTGTACTCCATCCGTAACGGCAAGGTACTGATGCAGCGCCGCCCGGCACAGGTGGAACTGGCGGATCGGTAACGGGTGGCGGTCCGCCGATGCGGACAGGCTTGTGCCGGTCGCCTGCGATTTCAGGGCTAGCAAAGATCTGATTTTCACTCGGACAGAGCCCCCTCTCCCTCTGGGAGAGGGCTGGGGTGAGGGCGCGCCCCATGCCGCAGTCCCCTGTGGAAAAGGCTGCGCCGTTTTCCACGCTACGGTGCTGCGATTTTCAGGGCTGGCAAAGATCTGATTATCACTCGGACAAAGCCCCCTCTCCCGCTGGGAGAGGGCTGGGGTGAGGGCGCGCCTCATGCCGCAGTCCCCGGTGGAAAAGGCTGCGCCGTTTTCCACGCTACGACGCTGATCCTTGGTCGAAAATCCCCCTCTCCCTTTGGGAGAGGGTTGGGGTGAGGGCGCGCCCCATGCCGACGTCCCCGGTGGAAAAGGCTGCGCCGTTTTCCACGCTACGGCGTTGATCGCGGCCATGGGGCGCTCCTGCAGGGGAATCGGAATCCGTAGGAGCGGCCCATGGCCGCGATCGGCGTCCCCCGGCAACAGCGGATCGCCATAACCGCAACCAACATTACCCATGTCGCGTCCCATCGCGTCGGGCTTCGCTGGCGCTCAATTCAACCTGTGAATCCTACCGCCCACTCTCGGCGAAATCCCGCAGCGCCGCGCCATCCAGGCGATAGCGCACCCATTCGCTCTGGGCCTGGGCGCCCAGGCTTTCGTAGAAGTCGATGGCCGGGGTGTTCCAGTCCAGCACGCTCCATTCCAGGCGGCCGCAGTCGTTGGCCACCGCTTCGCGGGCCAGTTCGCGCAGCAGGCCCTTGCCCAGGCCAGTGCCGCGGGCGCTGGGGCTCACATAGAGGTCTTCCAGGTAGATGCCGTTGCGGCCCAGCCAGGTGGAATAGCTGTAGAAATACACGGCATAGCCCACCACCACGCCGTCGTGCTCGACGACCAGCGCCCGGGTCGGGGTGTCGGCGGCGAACAGCGTCGCCTCGATCTGGGCCGGACTGGCCAGCACCTCGTGGACGGCCTTTTCATAGTCGGCCAGTTCGACGATCAGTTCGTGGATGCGGGTGGCGTCTTCGCGGCGGGCGGGGCGGATCTGGGAGGTCATGGGGTCCTTGGCTAGGTCGCGGGGCGGCGGCGACCTCAGGAGGGCGCCACGGCCCGATTGGCGGACCCGGACAGCATGGCGGCGACCTGCGCGGCCAACTGGTCCAGGGTAAAGGGCTTGGTCATCAGCTCCATGTTACCACCCAGGAAGGAGGTCCTACTGAGTGCGCCCTCGGCGTAGCCGGTGAGGAACAGCACCGGCAGCCGCGGCCTGAGCTGCTGGATGACCTCCGCCAACTGGCGGCCGTTCAGGCCCGGCAGGCCGACGTCGGTCACCAGCAGGTCCAGCTGCGGGATCTGATCCAGCAGACGCAGCGCGGCCTTGCCCTCGGCCGCGCTCCAGACCCGATAGCCCAGGGCTTGCAGCGCCTCCTGATTGACCAGCCGTACCGCATCGTCGTCTTCCACCAGGAGGATGGTCTGGCCGGCACCCTGGACGAGCTCCGCCGGCTCGGCGCGCTGCGGCTCGCGGCGCTGTTCCGCCGTGGGCAGATAGACGCACACCCGGGTTCCGCTGGCGTCACTGGCGAGGGTCAGGCGGCCATTGCTCTGCCGGGCGAAGCCATAGACCATCGACAGCCCCAGACCGGTGCCCTGGCCCTGGGGCTTGGTGGTGAAGAAGGGCTCGAGCACCTTGTCCAGCAACCGCTCCGGAATGCCGGTTCCGGTGTCCCGCACCTCGATGCAGACATAGTCTCCTGGAGGCAGCGCCTCGTCTTCGGCCGCCGGCTCGGTGACCGTCACCGGATAGGTCGCCAGGGTGACGACGCCGCCATCCGGCATGGCATCGCGGGCATTGATCACCAGGTTGAGGAGGGCATTCTCCAGCTGGTTGGCGTCGGCCAGGATCCAGGGCGCCGTCGGGTCCAGTTCCAGCGTCACCGAGATCTGCTCGCTCACGGTGCCCTGCAGCAGATCCTGCAGCGCCAGGATCAGGTCGTTGGCCGACATCGGGCGCGATTCCAGCGATTGCCTGCGCGAGAAGGCCAGCAACCGCTGGGTGAGCGCCGCCGCCCGATGCGCCGAGTGCTGCGCCGCCTCCATGTAGCGCTCCAGGCCGGCAAGTTGCCCCTTGTTCTTGATCTTCATCAGGTCCAGGGCGCCCAGCACCCCGGTGAGCATGTTGTTGAAGTCATGGGCGATGCCGCCGGTGAGCTGGCCGACCGCTTCCATCTTCAGTGACTGACGCAGCTGCTCTTCGGCGCGACTGCGTTCGGCGGTTTCCCGCTGCAATTCGCTAAGGGTAAGCGCCAGGGTACGGGTGCGCTCCTCGACCTGGACTTCCAGTTCTTCGTTGAAGCGGCGCAAGGCCAGTTCCGCGCGTTTCTCCTCGCTGATATCGGCGATCACCGTAGTCGCACCGATGATCTGCTGGCCGGCGTCGTGAAGCGGCACCGCGCTCACCCGCAGCCAGGATTCCTCGCCGGTGGCACTGGTGTGATAGAAGTCCTGCCCCTTGACCCGCTCGCCACCCAGCGCCCGAGCGCCCGGGAAACGTTCGGGCGGCAGCAGCCGGCCATTGCTGTCGAGCGCGGTCCAGCGCGCCACTTCCTGCGGTTGCTGGGACGGAATGCGCTGACCCGGCACGTACTGCTCATAGAAGGGATTGCTGACCAGGGTGCGGCCCTGGGCATCCATGAAGCACACCCCCACCGGCAGGTTCTCCAGCAGCGTCTGCAGGCGTTCGCGCTCCTGGGCGAGTTCGGCGAGACGGTCGCGCATCTCGAACTGGCGCAGTCGCGACCGCCAGGCGGCGGCCACGCTGCTCAGCAGGGAGGCCCCACTCAGGGGCCGCTCCAGGATGACCAGATTGGTGGCGGCCGCGGGCAGCTGACGACGCAGGAGATCGTTGCCGCGGCCCGAGCGTTTGGAGTCGGAAGCCAGCAGCACCAGCGGGATGTCCGACCAGGTCGGCTGGCGCTCCAAGGCCTGCGCCAGAGCGTTCAGCTCCTGGCGCAGAGCCTCCTCGGTAAACACGATGATGCCCGTCTCGTCGCCCAGCGCGGCTGCAACCTCGTTGAGCGTGGACAGGCAGCGCGTGTGATAGCCCTGGGTGAAGAGTCGCTGCAGGCTGGCGGCATCGCCCCGGAGCGGGGCACAGATGATCAGCTCGCAGGAAGACGTCTTGGTCTCGGTCAATCGCGCTCTTCCATCAGGGGTTGCTTGGCACCGAAGTACTCCGGGGTGCCGGTCAGCACGCCGCGGAAGTCCACCAGGGGCTGACCCACCCGGATGCCCCGGGTATCGATGCGCAATTCCCGAATCGCGTCCTCGTGGCCGCCACCGCGGTGCTTGAGGATGGAAATGGCCTTGCGCAGTCGGCCCTGGGCCTCGAAGAAACGGATCAGCACCACGGTATCGGCGATGTAGGAGATGTCGAGGCTGGAGGTCATCGTCCCGACCAGACCGTGCTGGGGATTGATGAGAAAGGTCACCACCCCGGACTGACTCAGGTAGGAAAGCAACTCGTGCATCTGCAGGATCAGGTGTTGCTCCTGGGGCATGGCGGCGAGGTAGCCGTTGAGGCTGTCCATGACCAGCAGTCGGCAGTCGTTCTCATCGACATCCCGCCGTACGCGCCAGGCGAATTCGCCGGGAGACAGTTCGGCCGGATCGATCTGGTGGACCACCAGCAGACCCTCGTCGATATAGCGATGGAGCGGCATACCCATGCTTTCCGCGCGCTTGAGCAGGGTGCCGATACGCTCGTCGAATTCATAGACGGCGCACCTTTCGCCGCGCGCGCAGGCCGCGGTGACATATTGCAGGGCCAGGGTGGTCTTGCCGGTACCGGCCGGGCCGGTGATCAGGGTGCTGGTGCCGCGCAGGGGGCCGCCATGCAGCAGCGCATCCATGTCCGCGATGTTGCTGGGCACGGGCTGGCCCACGAAATCCTGGTAGCGCCCTGCGGCGATCATGCGCGGATAGATCTCCAGGCCGCCGCGGCGCAGGACGAAGTCGTGATAGCCGGCGATGAAGTCCACGCCACGCAACTTCTGGATCTGCAGGCGCCGGCGGGCGGCGCCGAAGTCCAGGGTCAGGCGCTCCAGGGTCAGCACCCCGTGGCAGAGGCTGTGCAGATGATTGTCGCGCTCGCCCCCACTGGCGGTCAGATCGTCCACCAGCAACACGGTCAGGCCGCGTCCGGCGAAGAATTGCTTGAGCGCGAGCACCTGGCGGCGATAGCGCAAGGGATCCTGGGCCAGCAGGCGCATCTCCGACAGGCTGTCGAACACCAGGCGGCGCGGCTGGAGTTCGTCGACGCGGGCCTGGATCAGCTCGATGGTGTCACCCAGTTCGGACTCCCAGGGATGCAGGATGGTCTGCTCCTGCGCACCGCCGAGCACGGCATCGGCGGCGGACAGCTCGAACAGGTGCACGCCGTCCAGGCTCCAGCCGTGGGACTCGGCCACGCACCGCAGCTCTTCGCTGGTCTCCGACAGGGTGATATAGAGCACCGACTCGCCCTGGCGGACGCCTTCGAAGAGAAACTGCAAGCCCAGGGTCGTCTTGCCCGAACCTGGGGTGCCCTCCAGCAGGTAGAGCCGATCCTTGGGTAGACCGCCGCGCAGGACCTGATCCAGGCCGGCATTGCCTGTCGCGATAATGGACGCGCTAGAAGAATTCATGGATGGCCAAACCTCGCGGCGTCGGAAACGAAGAGCACGGAAAACATGCGGCGCAGACGGCTGCTGGAGCAGGGGCGCTGTGCGTTACGCTGAGGTGAAGGGAGCGATGGGGCTGCGTTGGAACCATGCAGCGGAAAAAACGGAGGGCGCGATCCGCGCCCCGTTAATCGTCAGTCTAATCGTGTCGCTGGTCCAAGGCCACTCCGACCCATCGACACGGCCCGGCCCCGGCGCGGGTAAGAGCGCTCGCACCCTCAGGCGATCCCGTTGGGTCCGTCCAGCACCCGGCGAATCTTGCGCGCCAGGTCGTTGGGGATGTAGGGCTTGGAGATCACATCGAATTCCGAACCGCCGATGTCGGTGCGCTCCAGCGAATTCTCGGCGTAGCCGGTGGTGAGCAGTATCTTCATCGCCGGGTGCAGGCGTTTCACCTCGCGCGCCAGCATCACCCCATTCATGCCGCCCGGCATGATCAGGTCGGTGAACACCAGGTCGAACGGCTGCTCGTCTTCGCGCAGCAGGCGCAGGGCTTCGCTGGCATTGAAGGCGATCTGCGCGGTGTAGCCGTAGTCTTCCAGCACCAGCTTGGCCAGTTCCGCAACGTCCGGACGGTCTTCCACCACCAGGATGCGCTCGGTACCGCTGCGGCGCTCCGAGCGCTGCTCGGCCTGTTGCTGGGTGACATGGCTGTCATCCACCGGAAAGTAAAGGCGCAGGGTGGTGCCGACGTCTTCTTCCGAATAGATGCGCACCGTGCCGCCGGATTGCTTGGCGAAGCCATAGACCATCGACAGGCCGAGCCCCGAGCCCTTGCCTTCTTCCTTGGTGGTGAAGAAGGGATCCATCACCCGATCGCGGATGCTGGCCGGCATGCCGTGGCCGTTGTCGGTGATCGCCAGGCTGACATAGCGCCCGGGCATGAGGCCGTCGTAGGACATGTTCGCCAGCTCGCGCACCTCGACGTTGCGCGTCTCGATGCCCACGCTGGGCTGCGGGCAATCCGCCAGGGCGTCGCGGGCGTTGATCAGGATATTGAGCAGCGCCACCTCGGCCTGGGTGGGATCGATGCGGCAATTCCACAGCTCGGGGTCCAACTGAGTGCGGATTTCCACGTCGCCCAGGGTCCGCTCCGCCAGTTCATGGGAGGTGCGGATCAGGTTGTTGAGGTTGAGTACCCGGCCTTCGAGCTTCTGCTTGCGGGAAAAGGCCAGCAGCTGCTGGGTGAGGGTACTGGCGCGCTCCGCCGCCGACTTGGCGTGGGTGGCGCTGCGCACGATGCGTTCCTGGTCGAAGCTGGGCTTTTCCGCAGTGCGCTGGATGATGTCGATATAGCCCATCATCACCTGCAGCAGATTGTTGAAGTCGTGGGCGATGCCGCCGGTGAGCTGGCCTAGCGCCTCCATCTTCTGCGCCTGGCGCAGGGCGTCCTCGGCGTCGCGCCGCCGGCTGACATCCAGCTGGGACGCGAAGTAGTAGGTCAGCTCGCCCGCGTCGTTATACACCGGCGAGACGAACAGCGCATTCCAGAAGGTCGAGCCGTCCTTGCGGTAGTTGATGATCTCCACCGAGATCTCGCGCTCCTGCTCCACCGCCTCGCGAATCTGGACGACCACCGAACGATCCGTCTCCGGTCCCTGCAGGAAGCGGCAGTTGCGCCCCAGCAACTCGTCCACCTGGTAGCCGGTCATGTCGGTGAAGGCGTTGTTGGCGAAGATGATCGGGTTGTCCGGCTGCTTGGGATCGGTCACCAGCATCGGCATCCGCGTGGTTTCCACCGCGGCAAAGAAGATGTTCTTGCCCTCGTGCGAAACATCGCTGGTAGCGGAATTGTCGACCCGCGCCTTGCGGGAGGGGGGCTGTCGGCTCACGGAGGCGGGGTCCTTGCGCAGGCGAAAAATGGGCGTCTTGGCCCTCAGACAGCCAAGCGGCGAAAAAACTTCATCCGCGCCCCTCACGAGGCCGTCTGGCATGGTTCTTTTAAGGGCTGAAAGCCAGGCGTGGCGCGGGTTTGAAGGCAATTGGCCAGCCTACCGCTCACCTGCCTCAGGTGACCGTTAGGTAGGTTCGGGGAGAACCTCTCCCGCCTTCGCTGTCTGAGCTGCCATGAAGCCGAGAAGCCTTGAAATACAAAGACAAATTCTGGTTCTGGAAGACGATCCGGGGCAGCGCGAGCTGCTGACCGAAATCCTCACCGAACAGGGGCTGAACGTCGTGGCAGTCGCCTCCAGCGATGAAGCGATGGCTCATATGGACACCCGCGGCAGCGATACCAAGATGGTCATCGCCGACGTCAACGTGCCGGGCATGCTGGACGGTCTGGCCTTCGCCCAGCTCGCGGCGGTGAGCTGGCCCACGGTGCCCTTCATCATCATTTCCGGCTACATCGACCAGGATCTCGCCGTCCTGCCGCGGCGCGCCGCCTTCCTGCCCAAACCCTGGAGCGTGGCCGACCTCAGCCAGTTGGTCGAGAGCCTGCTGCCGCGTCGCTAGTGTCCTGTTTCCTGGGATAGGACGGTTGGTGCGACCTACCTACCCAGCTCTTGTCATCGCTCCTTTCGTCCCCTGAATAGACACGCTCGTCGGCCTCGACCGGTCGGCACTGGCCAAATGATATGACGTCCGTCGGCATGCCGGTTTTGCAGGGAACCAAATGCGCTGAACGCTATCAATGTGCCATCTATTCCCGACTGGCAAGGAGCGCTTCATGGACGCAGTCATCACCCAGATTTCTCAGATCACCGATTGGGAATTTCTCATTGCGCTGGAGCGCAGCCTGGAAAGCCGCGGTCGCCTCGACCTGGCCGCGCGAGAAGCCCTCGAACGCCAGGGCAATCTGCTCTCGCGCCGTTACCTGATGCAGAAGGGCAAGCTCGGCAACGGCCCCTTCACCCCGGTGGAAAACGAGATCCTCGACGTCCTGGCCATGGCCACCGCCGCCCTGCGTCGCAGCCGCCGTCTGCCCCATAACATCGTCAAGACCCTGCGCGCCGGTGGTCTGATCGAGGCGGTCGAGCGTAACGTCTGCCACGCCGGCGCCCTGCAGTGCCGCACCGACTTCGAAGCCGACGGCATCCCTCGCGGCACCCTGGAGCGCATCGTCGATCGCAATCCCCAGGCCTTCGAACTGGAAGCCCGCCGCGCCGCCGCCCGCTACATCGCTGACCAGGAACCCGCCTTCCGCGCCGCCGGTTGAGCCTTGCCATGGCCGCCTGCGGGCGGCCATCGCGGTACGACGGCAGGCTGATCGTCGTCCTGACCCCGTGCTACCGTTTCGAGCCTCTCTCGCCGAAACGAGCCCCGCCATGTCCCTCGCCGACAACCTGCTGGCCTTTACGCTGGCCGCGTCCCTGCTCACCCTTACTCCGGGTCTCGATACCGCGCTGATCCTGCGCACCGCCGCGGTAGAGGGCCGCGCCCAGGCCTGGCGCGCGGCCCTGGGGATCAATGCCGGCTGCCTGCTCTGGGGCGCCGCCGTGGCCTTCGGCCTGGGTGCGCTGCTTGCGGTCTCGGAGCTAGCCTATACGCTGCTCAAGTACTGCGGCGCCGCCTACCTCTGCTGGCTCGGCCTCAACCTGCTGCTGCGCCCCCGTAACGCCATCGCCCCTGCGGAAGGCGCGGGCGGCTCAGGCTCCAACTGGTTTCTCAAGGGGATGCTGGGCAACGTGCTCAATCCCAAGGTCGGCATCTTCTATGTGTCCTTCCTGCCCCAGTTCATTCCCCAGGGCCAACCCCTGATCGCCTGGACCTTCGGCCTGGTCGCCATCCATGTGGCACTGGGCCTGGTCTGGTCCCTGACCCTGATCGGCGCCACCTGCACCCTGGGCGAGACCCTGCGCAAGGCCACAGTGATCCGCTGGCTGGATCGGATGACGGGCGTGGTCTTTCTGCTGTTCGCCGCCAAGCTGGCGTTGAGTCGGCGGTAGAGAGGGGGAGGGGCGGCGCTCCTTCGGGAGCGCCAAAGCCAAACCCCAGAAACGACAAAGCCCGCACTAGGCGGGCCTTAGGGTGATCCTTGCGGATCAAATAGGTCGGAGCGACTACGTCAAACAGGTAGCTTGAAAGGTGCTCTGCGCAAGGTTTTCCTCCGAGGTCTAAGCATTTGGCATACACGTAGGCATACATAGCGCCTATTTCGCATTCGAGCCGCTGAGATGGCCACGATGTCATCTCAGACGAACCTCGACCATCAGGGCGGTGTGACTCTCGTCAGTGAGAACGCTGCGGTTTCTGCCAGCCTATCTACACGGAGAGCTTCGCGAGTGCGTGATACCCATTTGAACGCCGAGAATCAGAGGTCTAGTGAAGGTATTCACCCGTTCTCAAACTCTAAAGTTTCGGCTACATACATGAGTAAGTTCGCTGCTGGAGCAATTGTCCCTAATTTTTGTAGATCTGCTGGAGGGCGTTGTAATCAAGGTTTCTTATTTGTTCTTATAAATGCTATTGCCGAGGAGGGGGCGTTAAAATCGTGGGGGAGCCAAAATTTGCTCATAAAATCACTATCGTTTCTAACTGTGGCGATAGCTGTTTCTACTTTTACGTCTTGGTGGTGTGGTGGTTCATTGTCTGGGATGAAAGGTTTAGAGAAGAATTCAGGCCAGCTTTCTTTTTGGTCAATGTTTTTATGCACTTTGTCTAGGAAAAATTCTGCAGCAGGAGTTACTTTGGATCTTTGGGTTTCAAGTGCCTTTTTAGCTTGGTTAAGCACTTCTGTACTCCATGGTGCTTCGGTTATCAGTGCCTCTCTAATGTGATTCAGTACCAAGATTAATCTCGAGGGTGTGTTCGATTTCAGGAAGTATTCGTCAGCCTTCTCATAAAATAGCCTACCGCTTTCTAGATTTCCTGTCCTGTAGTGGTACATTCCTATGTTGGCGAGCGCATGTGCTGCTTCATATGCGTCTTTGCCGTGCATGATGCTTCTTAGTGTTTTTATGGATTTTTCCCTTATTTTGAGATCTTTAGCTGATAGCAATGTTAGATCTCTTGTTCCTATCCATCCGTAGATAAAGTTTAGTCTTAGTGTATTGTTATCAGGGTTTGCGTGGAGTGCCTCGCTAGTCACCTCGTACACAGTTTGGAAATCGTTTAGAATCGAGGCGATGTAAGTAATGGCATTGGCAGGACTTGCCGAATAGGGCTCTTCTCTATACCAATTTCGCGCATGGACCAGTGCTTCAAATATGTTCTTTTCGTTGTATGCTTTCCAGTACTTTGCTTCATGCGCATCTTGCGCCTCAGGGTCGCTTTCAAGCGCTGAGTCAATTTGCCTACTAAAATCTAAATTAGAGCTTCGCTCGGCCCATTTAGCTTGTGCAAGAGAGTTTTTTGTTGGGTCGATAAGTGACTGTTTAAATAATGCTTTAGCTTTCTTTTCCGCGCCGTCAATGAGCTCAGAAGTAGCCGCTGAGCTGTTTAGCTCTGAAAGGTGAATCGGCTTTATATTCGATTCAAGTAATTTCTTAGCTGTTGACCAGTTCTTTTGAGGCTTTTTTGACGAACGATTTACTGCCATTTCAGCAGCAACTAGCCAAGGATCATTCTTGAAATTTGGTGATTTGATCAAGATGTGATGTGCTTGATCGGCGTCGCCATGATGCAGCCAAAACGTTGACGCTATTCGTGAAACCCATCTGTGACCTGCGCAAAGTTTTATGCCAACTTGCATGGCTCTGACAGAGCGCTCTTTGTCTCCGTGTATTGTGTAAAGGCGAGCAAGGTCTATCCACGCGAGAGCATCGTCTTGGTTTGTTCTGATTCTATTTCTAAGTACGGAAATCTCACCTTCAATATTAGGCATGGGATACGGTGCTGCGGTTCCCAAGATCTTCGCGCAATATAGCTGGACGTCCAGTGGAAGGTTTTTAGAGTTCAGTGATGTTATGAATCTTGCCGCCACTTCCGCAGCGGCATGATTGTTTTCCGTAATAGCGGCATTGAGTAATTCTACAGCTACTCCTAGTTCCGGTCTTTCGGTAAACTCCGCAAGTATCTCATCTGCTATATTGATGAGGGTTTCTCTCGAGTTCTTCTTGTTTATAGCAACAAGTTCTGGGGATTTGGCCGCCTGCTTTGAAGGCGTCCAAATTGGCATTATGTCTCTTTTTGTTTCAAGAATAGACATCTTCAAGTTCTCGGTTGAATTTTCTTTACTTCAATAGAGGCTTTCAGTGCGAGTCGGTTCAGCTCACTGACTATGCGATCCAGACCTAAAGATGGAATGCTGAATTTTCTAGTTTTGCTTGAGCTTCTTTCCCGGAAATCAGGATTTCCACATTGTTTTATCACGTTTATCAGATCGTCGGCTAGCCAGATTGGTAACTGCGCCTTCCACTCAATCAAAGTCTCTGTGAAACATTGTTGTAAAAAAGGCAGGGCTTGCAAATACGCATTGCAAGGTCCATTCCACTCTGCAGGAATCAAATCGGGTGGTAGTTTCACATATGTTGATGTATTGATCGTGGACCCAAAAAAAACGAAGCTTATAAGAGAGGCGAATTGATAGAGGTCACATCTTTGTCTTCGGTCAATCCAAGTGCTCAGTGGGTATTGATAGGTTTGTTCAGGGGGAGCATATGTTCTGTCGCCAGCAATGATGTACGCATCGTGAAGGCTGACAGCGGTTTCAATGCTTGCTCTGCCTAAATCCCCGATTTTTGCTTCTTTCCCGCCAAATATCATGACGTTAGACGGCTTCAGGTCTTGATGTGCTATTTTTGATCCATGAAGTTGTAATATGCCAGAGGCGACGTCCCGGAGATAGGTTAGCTTTATTGCTACATCGATAGCACTTACTTTATCTATATAGCTTCTAACATCGCCTCCGTCTGCAAGTTCCATAACCATATAAGGGATGGTCGATATCTGCTCTCCAGGAATCGGCGGTACATCCTGCTGCCCATGATCGAGGATACGTACAATTCGCCTCATGTTTGCACCAAGGCAAACCTGATGGAGGTGTGTTTCGAAGTTGTAGGCTTGCGTCTGATCCGCAAGTGCTTTGACGATGTCCTGACCGTTTGCACGAGCTTGTTCCATCGCCTTGACGATATCAAACGCCTTGAGGAAGGCTTTTTGATTACCTCTGGTCACGGAGTAGGAAACTGAGAAGAAACCACCGGTACCGCCTCCTTTTCGACCCGTAGGAAGCTTTTCTTCGACGTACCAACCGTTTTCTAGCGTAAGGCCTACTAGGCGATTTGCGGCATTTCCTTGCGACGACATTTTTGCTCCTGGTGATAAAGGCGCTCTGTGGACCGAGTAGCTGCGTCCAAGATGGCCGATTGTCGTGAATCGGTCATCTCGAATCTTAGCGCTAGCTGCAGGGTTTTGCGGAATTACGTATCGAAGCTTTTTTCGCTCCTAAGCAGCGTAGCGGCTAGGTTTCGGTTTTCTGCAGGTGTGCAGAAAAAGCGACACATTTAGCCCGCAGGTGTGGCGGGGGGACAACGGCGCGCGCTGGGGTAAGAGGCCCCGCAGCGGCCGGAGACGGACGGTTGGGAACGAATCCTTGCAAGTGCTATCAGAGCGCCATCTTTAAACCACTTGCAGGGATAGCAGCTATGGATCGTGTCGTCGCCCAGATCTCCCAGGTTCTCGACTGGGAATACCTCATAGCACTGGAAAGCAGCCTGACCGCTCGCGGTCTCATCAACGGAAAGGTGCAGGCTGAGCTGGACCGCCATGCCCATACCCTCGCCCGGCGCTACCTGCTGAAAAAGGCCAAGCTGGGCAACGGCCCGTTCTCCGCCGCGGAAGAAGAAATTCTTGAGGTCCTGGCTGGTGCTGTGACCGCGCTGCGGCGTTCACGGCAGTTGCCGCACAACATCATCAAGAGCCTGCGCGCTGGTGGCTTGATCGCTGCCGTACAGCGCAGCGTCTGCCACTCAGGTGTTCTTCAATGCCGCACCGACTTCGAAGCAGATGGCGTGGCGCGTGGCACCTTCGAGGCCATCGTAAATCGCCATCCCACCGAGTTCGATGCCGACACCGTGGCGATGGCCAGTTTGCAGTTTGCTCAGTGTGTGCAGCAGCCTTTGCAGGCAGCCGGGTAATTCGTCCTTTGTGGAAAGCAAAAGGCCGCCCGTAGGCGGCCTGTCGCTGGCCAGGAAGAGCTAGGCGCTGCGCTGTTCGTCTTGCTCCTTGAGCAACGCCTCTAGGTTGGCTCTCTTTTGATAGCGCGTTGCAGGACTGGACGCCTCGCGGTCGCCGAGTTCGTAGACCGTGACCGTCAGCAGCCGCAGGGTTTGGTCCTGCGGATCTGCGTCGGCCGGCTCCAAAAAAGTGGCCGCCGATTCAACCAGCTTGGCCAGCGCGCCTTTGAAGCGTTCCCGTGCCGCCTCGTCGCGTTCAGTTTGGCCAGATGCCCTGGTGTTGTTGCCGATTCCGTCTGCGACAACCTCGTTGAAATGGCGCGCCTTTCGTCCCTGGATCAGTCGGAGCCAGGCCAGCCCTTGTTCCGTGGCGAACATCGCAGCGGACGCAGTGGCAAAGCGATGACCCTCGTAGAGGGCTGCCGCCTTGTTCCAGGTGGAGACGTACCGCTCGCGTGCATCACACACGTCCAGCTGCGCCAGCTGATAGCTCGGCTCTAATTCGGCCGCCAGTTGCTCGTAGCTCTCAGCCAGCTCGCGCTTGTCCAGCTCTTCCCGCTTCGTCTTCAAGACCTCCGGTGTCAGCTCGCCATCGGCGGCGCGGAAGGCCGCCCGCCATTCACTGCCGGCCGTCTCCGACTCGTGCCGCGCGGCGCGGCCGGTGGCTCGGTGCTTCTCCAGTCGCTTGCCCAAGGTAACCAGGGTCTCGCGGTGGACCAGGTAGGCGGCCTTCGCTTCGTCATGGGCGACCAGGGCGGCGGCGACGTCGTCGGGGAGGGCGGTGGTGTGGGTTTCGATGGTCATGGTGTGTCTCTCGTTTGGGGTTGGGTGCTTGGGACCGGCCGTGCTCGAGCACGGCCAGCCGTCGCGGTTGGGTTTGATGGATCAAGTGGGGTCAGGGGCGTCAAGCACTTTGTGCCAGAACACCCTTGTTCGTGTCTGAAAACGCAAATCGACCGGGAACGTGGGCGCGCGGACAAAACCGCTCTGGAATGCCGGTTTGAGCGCGGGGATTTGGTCCCACCCTTTTTCGAGCGGGAACAGAGGGGGGAGAAGGGCTATTACTTGAACAGAGTTGTGTTCCCACATTCCCACTCTCGTAATTCAAATGGGAACGCTGCAACCCGCGTCGTTGTTGGCCTGTTCCCACGTTCCCACTGTTCCCGCTGAAAACAGTCAGTAAGGGGTTATCTACTGAAAGATTCATGCTTGACTCTCCCCCTCGGTCTCCAGGCGCTCGGGGTCGATGACGTAGAACCGAGCATTGCCTCCGCCTGGCGTGCGATAGCGTTTCGTGCGCCGGGAGGTGCGGGCCTCTTCATCCACCTTGGCGAGCGCATTGGCCTCTACCAGGGCGCGCAGGATCCGCTCCTTACCGTAGCCGGCCGCCGCTTCGAGGAGGGCGGGCGCGTTGAACAGGTAGAGCCGGCGATCGTCGATCAGCTCGTAGAAGCCGGCCCGATCGCGCACAGTCGACGCGGCGTGCTCGGCGTGGATCCAGGAAAAGCGGCTGTCGCCGTGCAGGGCGATGAAATCGCCGATACCGCGCAGGATCTGGCGCTCCTCGGCGTTGCCATCACCCATCCTGGCGAGCCATTCGCCGAACAGCTGGCGGCAGGCGTTACCCGCCGCGCCGACCGGCCAGCCCAGCAGGCCGCGTTCCGCCGCCAATTTGCCGGCCAGGGCGAGCACGGCGAACCGATCTGCCACTCGGCCGGCCTGGGAGCTTTCCGTGCGGAAGGTGGCGCGCACCTGGCGAAAGCGCTCGAGCAAGTCTTCAGGGGTCTTGAGCAGGCTTTCCACGAACGCCGGCCCAAGGTGGCCGTAGTCCTGGCCGACGGCATCGGTCAGCAGCCGGTGGAATTCTTGGCCGGTGAGGCCGTGCACGTCGTCGAACGCCCGAAAGGGGCGAGTGCCGGCGTTGACGTCCACCATGCGCAGCTCCGCGCCAGCGTGGGCGCCGTTGCCGGCAATAGCGGCGTGCTCGGAGAGCGAGCGCTCGCCGCTGGATAGCGCCAGAACGCGCCAGGTCAGCTTGGCGCGGCCCTCGCGCTCGCGGGTCATGGTGCTCTTGCCCATGCCGTTGGCGATGGCATAGGCCATCTCCTGGACGCGCTTGGGGTCGGCCCGTTTGATCTCGTCCAGGATCAGCACCGTGTCATTGCGTGAGGCCGCCTCGATCTCGACGCCGCCCTTGGAGACATCCCAGGACGCGGCGAAGGTGCCCGGGTTGCCCCAGACTGACGCCGCGAGCAGCTGTGCCAGTGACTTGCCGCTCGAGGAATCGCCCACCAGGTGGATGCCGCCGCCGTTGATGCCCAGCTTGGCCAGCAGCGGCCCAGCCAGGGCGCAGCACACGGACAAGATCAGCACCGGATTGCCCAGGCAGTGGGGCGCGATCTGCGCTTGCCAGTTGGCCAGCGTGCCCTTGCTGGTGAAGAGGTTCACCGCCCGGCCGGAGTCCTGATAGCGCACGTTGTCGCCGCCGATCACGCGCGACGGCAGGACGAAGGCGCCAGACTCATGCCAGCCAGGCTTGGTGGTGGTAGCGATGACCCGGGCCGGGGCGTGGTAGCTGGCCAAGTACGGCGCGACGTGGCGGCGATGGTGGTATTCGATGGCCAGCCCCTGGCGCATGAGCGCCTTGAGCACCTCATCCGCCTTGCCGGCCAAGGCCTCCATCGGCATGACCCACTCAATGCGCTTACCGCGATAGCGGAAGCTGAGCAGGCGGCCAATGCTGCCGTCCTCGGTGTTCACCGTCTCGGCGTCGACGTGTAGTGGCGAGCAAATCCAGTAGTCAAAGGGCACCGGCTTGTCTTCCGGGCCGGTGTGCTTCACCCCGTGGTACCAGGTGCCTTCGCGGAATTGCTTGCCCTCCTTGAAGACGGGGCGGTCGTAGACGGCAAAGCACGGCCGGTCGAGGGTGTCGCGGTCCGGTGCCTTGGGTTCGCCGACCAGGCTCAGGCCGCTTTTCGCTTCGGGCGTGCTCATGCCGGCACCTCCCAGCGTCCGCTCTGCCAGAGGTGCAGGTCGTTGAAGTCGGACAGCTCGGCCGGACCGTCATACGGCCAATCGGGGAAGACAACCAGGGCTTCCGCCGCGGCTGCCGCTCGGTTCGCCGCGGCGCGGCCGGGATTGCCCAAGGTTAGGCGGTCGTCGTCGCCGGCGATCACCAGCTCGACGCGGCGGCCGAAGCGCTCGCGCATGGCCAGGGCCACCGGTTTGAGGTTGCCGGCGTTGAGTGCGCAGACCACCGGCGCGCCGGTGTGATGGTGCAGGGTTGCGCCGGTGGCCCAGCCCTCGCAGATGTACAGCCGGGCGCCGTCCTGGACCTTGCCCAGCGGGCAGTAGCAGCCCTGCACACGACCGCCGGCCAGGAAGCGCTTATTGCCCTGGCCATCGATGATTTGCAGGTTGACAAGGCGCCCGCCCAGGACCAGGGGCACGGCGAGCCGGCCGTGCGAGATCTGGCGCAGTCCGAACGGTTCCACCTGCTTCGCCTGCAGGTAGGTGTGCAGCCGATCCACCGGCTTGCCGTGCTGCCAGAGCAAGGCCGCCTGACGCGCCGCAGCGGCCTGCTTGTCCTGCAGCTGGGCCTCCGCGTCTCGCTGTTGCTGCTCGAGCCGCTGGCGGGTGGCCAGGGCGTCGGCCGAGGGTTGGCCATCCCCCCTGGCGAGCGCTTCGAACAGTCCCAGGCCGAGGCGTTGATCGATCTCCCGCGCCGCGTCGCCCTGGCGGCAGCCGCGCAGGTAGGCCAGCAGCGACACCAGGTCGCCGCCGTGGGCGTCGCTGTCGGCGAAGTCGTTCCACTTGCCGCTGTCCAGGGAGACGCCAAAGGATCCCGCCTGACGGTCGCCGCGAGCAGCATTGGGCGCGACCCATTCACGGCCCTGGCGGCTGCCTTTCGGCAGCCACTCAGGAAGCAGGGTGGTGGCGTTGGCCAGGGCGTGGAGCGCGGCCTGGCGGATGAGGTCGGGGATGCGGCTCTCAGACATTGGCCACCCCCTCGCGCACAGCAGCGGTACGGGCGGCGCGGTACAGGTCCGAGGCGTCGGCCAGCAGCACGCGGACCGCCTCGGCGACGTTGAGCAAGTCCTGACTGGCGGCGTCCTTCATGCTCATGCAGGTCAGGCTGTCGACCAGGCCATAGGCCGCGTTCAGGCGCACATCGGCGCACTCGGACAAGGCAGCAAAGGGTTGGCTGCTGTCGAGCAGCAGCACCGGGTTGTGGCTGGGGTTGACCCTCAACGGAATCAGCTCACTCATGGCCGGCCTCCGTCTGCACCATGGCCAAGAGAAGGCGCAGCAGCGAGAGCGGCACCTGCCGGATCTGGAGCTGGCCGTCTTGCTCGGCGGCGTGGACCTCGGCGCGCAGCTGTTCAGCAACGCCCGGTTGATGATTGAGGGCGTCGACGGCATCGAGCATCGCCTCGAGGGCAGGGCGCGAAGGCGACTGGCCGGCCGGGTTGGCCAATTCGGTCAGCAGCTGGTGGAGAGCACCGATGGAGTCAGCCATGGCGCACCTCCAGGACGGCGGTGGCCACCGTGGCGACGGCGGTAGGCGTGGCAGGAGAAATGGAGAGGGTGGTGTCGGTGACAGCGGCAGCCGGCGCGAGAGCGGCCTCGAGGGCGCGAGCGCGCTGCATGTGGTGGTTGTAACGGGCGAGACGGGTGGAAAGACTGGAATTTGCGTGCAGGGCAGCTAAGGCCATGGCCTTGTGTGCGGCGACGCGGATGCAACGGGGGGACGGATTGAGAGCGTGCGAACGCTTCATGCGGGGAGCTCCTATGTGTGAGGAGCTGCCACCAATCGTCGCCAAACGATTTAGGGTGGCAGCTGTACGCGGGTTGGCGAACCGGACACATAGGAACCCGGCAGGGCCGAAGCCCTCCCACGCACAGCTGCCATAAAGCGACTCTGCGGGCACAAAAAAAGCGCCTGCAAGTCGTTGGGCGCTGTTGCGCCTATGTGTCTTGTTCGGGTCGCCAAACCCGGTCACGGATTTTGCCGCGACGCTACGACTATAGGCGGTCTTCGGAAGGCTTGGCAAGGCTTGAGCGTGCTCTGCCTGTAACAGGCCGTGCTGCACCGCAGCGCCTGCCACGCGGGCCGAACCGCTGAAAATGCCCAGCGCTGTGGTAGCCTTGCGGGTGCGGATTGATTGGTTCTGGGCCCTGGCAGCGTTGGCGCGCTTGCCGGGGCTTTGTCTTTTCTGAGACATGCAAAACTCCTCTCCGCCGAGCAAGCCCGGCGGCGTATGCGTATGGATTCAGGAAGGGAAGCGGGGGCGAATCAGCAGTCGGTCAGGATGACCGGGGCGTCGGTGGTCTGGCTGAAGGTCAGAGCGCCGCCCGGCAGGCCGCCGCCGGTGTGCTGGGCGCCGTTGGCAGTGCCGGACACGTTCAGCTCGATCTTGGCACCGACCCGGCTAGGGCCGAGGCTACGGAACGTAAGTTCGCCGGGCTTGCGCGCCGCGTCCAGGAGGGCGCTTTCGATGCTGGCGATGTCTTCCACGGCGAAGGTGATGGACTGGTTGTCGATGGTCAGGGTGCAGCGATTCATGGTGGATCTCCGAGGGTAGGGGACTTCTAGGCCTAGGGCGCAGCGCTGATGAGCTTTCGCTCGGCGAGGCGGTCGGCGATCCACTGATCGATCTCCGCTTCCAGCCACGCCACGCTGCTCCGGCCGATGGGGACCGGCTCCGGGAAGGTGCCGGCACGAATGTCGGCATAGATCGCAGCCCGGCTTTTGCCGGTCTTGAGTTCCACCTCGCGGCGCCGCAGCAGGCGATTGCCCAGGTTGATGCGCTCGATGGGGCGGAATGCGCTCTGTGCCGGCTTACTCATGCACGTTGCTCCCTGGCAGCGATGCGACCTTCAATCCAGGCCTGCACCTCGCCCAGGACGAAGCCGACAGGAGCGTTACGGGCGGTGCTGTCGCTGAGCTTGACCGGCTTGGGGAAGGTCGGATCGGTCTTCATCAGGCGATGCGCCGTGGTGCGGGAAAGGCAGGTCAAGGCGAGCAGCTCGGGCATACGCACGAACCGGAGCGATTCCTGGCTGAGGCTGACAGGTTGTTTGCTGGAGTTCGTGCTCACGCTGCACCTCCCTCTACCTGGCCGGAGCGAGCCGCTTCGGCATCCTGCTCGAGCTCGTCCAGTGCTGCTCGGCGAAGGGCGCTCGGCGCATAGGGAAGGGTGACATCAGGATTCGGCTGACTGGATGGGCTCAGGCGATGGGTGATCTCGTCGATGCCCAGGAAGGTCGCGCCGCAGACCGGGTTCCGACAGATGAGGAAGGTGCGCGACAGAAGCGGGTGCTTGCTCGTCGAGCTGCGTTTCACCAGGGAGGCACCGCAGTCGGGGCACCGGCGCCGCGGCGTGTTGTTTCGGGTGGATTTGGGAGTGTTGGTCATGGGAGGCACGCCTTGGATTCTGGACGTGCCAAGCTTCCCTTGGACTGCTGAGGAACGATATGCGGCGGATTTGTAGCGAGCGCTGCCACAAGTAGTCAGAGGGGAGAGCTCGGTTTGCCAGGGGCTGGAGAGGGTCATTCGGCACCTCCCTGGCGGCGAGACTCCAGCCAGCGGGCGACGTCCTGCTCGCGATAGCGCACCAGGCGCCCGACCTTGAGGAACGGCAGGTCATGGCGACCGGTACTGCGCCAGGTGGCCAGCGTGCGAAGGGAGACGCCCAGCGCCTGAGCTGCGCGACGGGGCGTCCAGAGGTCAGCGCAATGCGCTGTAGGTGAGGGATGGTGCATCTTCGTCTCCGTAATGCGTTCTCGATGACGGAGCGAAGGGTGCTGGATTGCGATGTATGGTCGGCGCTTTTTCCGAATTCCGAATTCGGAAACTCAGGGTTGCAGGTGCTTGAGCGCTGCGCTCAGCGTTTTGCTGAAGCCGTCGTCTTTCAGGTCGTAGTTGTGATCAGCGGCCACGCTGGCAAGCTCTTTCGCTATGGTTGAGCAGTTGGGTCTGCCGCCACACGAGAGCCCTCTCTTGCGATTTCCCGCATTCTCGAGCTGATCGAGCTTATCTCCCAGTTCTGCAATCAGATGCGCAGCGAAGCCAATCGTTCTGAGCAGCGGTTCCGGCCTTTTGGGCGCGGCGCTTCTGTCTGGCCTCACGTTGCTCGCTTCTGGACCGCGAGAATCTGGATACGCCATCCACGGTACGGGGCTGTGGATGAAGGGGGTTCCCTCCGAGACGTCCTGGTCCGGTGCCTTAAGAAGGTTCAAGTTGCAAAGGCAAGGAGGGAGTTGCGGTTTATCGGGTAACGTTGCTGCCAACTGCTCCAAGTCACTGAGATGGATGAAGAAGTCATATAGCCCTTCCTTTAGGCTGACAGCTTTACCGTTATCATCAACTCTATAGCAGCCGCCCGCAATTATCGTCCCACTATCCAGCGGATTGATTTGAATTGTGATGCCAATAGGCTGTTTGTGTCCTGCTTTGCAGTTTTTGGCGAAAATCTGATAATGGGTAATCGGCACTGGCCCCTCAAAATGAACAAGGTACTCTGATTGTTCAAGCAGTACCGGTACCGGTGACTCAATGTAGCGCTCAAAGAAGGGAGGAAGCTTCTTCATCCTCTCTTCGTCAAAGACGATGCTGAATACGCCGAGGTCTGCGTCATCAGTAGGCCAATAGTGTGCGCGTACTATATTGTTGGTCGCAGCTCTATCAATAGCGTCCACATCGAACTTTCTTCCGGTCTTATCAGAGAGGTAGGCGGCTGCCTCGGAGTAGTTGAGCCACTCTTTGAATTCATAAGACGACATTGAAATTATCCTTTGGCTTGAAAGTCGATTGTGACGACGTTGCCTTTTTCAAGTTTGTCCAAATGATCTGCATACCACTGCATCATCACTCGTCGCTGATCGAGATAGATGGCCTTGTTGTAAACGTCCGCTACGCCCTGCTCGGCATGAGCAAGTTGCGCTTCTACATGCTCACGAGGAAACCCATGCTCACGCAGGGTCGTCGAGGCGATGTGGCGGAAGCCGTGACCCGTCTGCCTGCCTTCGTAACCCATGCGTCTGAGCGCCATGTTGAAGGCCATGTTGCTTCGGGGCTTCTTGCGATCGTTGCGTCCTGGGAAGAGCAATGGATAGTGCCCATTCAGCTCCTGGATGCCCTTGAGCAGCTCGAGCGCCTGGCGAGACAAAGGCACTAGGTGATCGCGGCGCTTCTTCATGCGACCGGCCGGAATGTTCCAGATGGCTGCCTCCAGGTCGAACTCCGCCCAAGGTGCCTCCCGCAGTTCGCTCGGCCGTACCCCCGTCAGCATCAGCAGCTTCAGGCCGAGGCGGATGTCATGTGCGTGGGGATAGGCGCTCATCGCGCGTAAGAGGTCCGGCAGCTCTTGTTGGGAGACGTGAGCATAGTTCTCGGCCGGCTTGGTCTGGAGGAATCTGTGCAGCCCTTCGAGCGGGTTGTGCGTGGCCCGCCCGGTGACCCTGGCAAGGTCGTAGATCTCCTTGCAGAAGCGGCGCACGTTGCCCATCTGGTCGATGATGCCCTTGCGCTCCATTCCCCTGAGAAACTCCATCCACTCGATGGGCATGATGTCGGTGAAGGGGCGCGGGCCGAAGGCCGGGAAAACATGCAGCTCGAGGGCGCCGATGATTCGTCGGGCGGTGCCATCCTCCCAGCGCGGCTTGCGTGCGTCGTACCACTCGCGAGCCAGCTTCTCGAAGGTGTTGGTCGCGGCCAGCGCCTCGGCGGCCTTACGCTCACGTTTGGTCACCATAGGGCTTTTGCCGCTGGCGGCCTCGGCTTTCAACTCGGCGGCCTTGGCACGGGCGGTGGCACCGGTCACGGCCGGGTAGGCGCCCAAGCCGAGCCAGGACCATTTGCCGTCTGGCTTCTTGTAGCGAAGCTCCCAGCTTTTCTGGCCGTTGGGTTTGACGCGGAAGTAGAGGCCGTTGCCATCCTGCTCGCGGTAGACAGTGGCTTCAGGCTCGAGGCTGGCGAGGGTGGTATCGGAGAGGGGGCGACGCTTGATGTCCTGGCGCTTCATCCTTGTATGCCCTTGGTTCGAATTTTACCGCGGCATACACATCGGCATACACGGTGCGGTGGAATGACCAGAGACTACATGGAACCACCAGAAACAACAAAGCCCGCACTGGGCGGGCTTTTGAGGCTGTTTTCGGTACCACTTGGGGCAACCAGAAACAAGGTAATGGTCGGAGCGACTGGATTCGAACCAGCGACCTTCTCGTCCCGAACGAGACGCGCTACCAAACTGCGCTACGCTCCGTGATGGATGGCGCGCATTCTACCTAAAACTCATGCAAGCACAAGGGGTTAGGTAAAAAAATCGCGCCGGGCTGGAATCAGAGCTCCTTGATGGTGCGAACCTGGTCCTTGTTGATGCGGGTCGGCTTGCCGTCGAGCTGCTTGAAGGTATAGAAGCCCGAGTCGTCATCGTACTTCGGCGTGTCGGTGGCCTGGATCTCGCGACCATCGTTGAGGGTGATGACGCTAGGCGTGGAGCAGCCGGCGAGCAGGGCGCTGGCAGCGACCAGCAAGGCGGCGGGGAGCAGGTGCTTGTTCATGTGACGGTCTCCTTTCTTGGCAACCAAGCGGGCTTAGGACCGCGGGGGCAGGGCCGAGTTCGTCCGGGAACCGGTGGGTCACGCCCTCTGGCCTAGTGGATCGCCGCGTTCAGACCGCGCTTTCCAGCGCCGCGGGATCGTTGAAGTTGGCCAGGCGGATATCGTCTTCGGCGAAGTCCACCGCGGTCAGGCCAAGGGGCAGCAGGGCGCCACGCGGACTGCGCTCGCCATCCGCCCAGGCCTGGCGCAGGGCCGGCAGCAGGCGTCGGGGCAGGGCGCTGAACAGCGGTTGCCAGAAGCCACTCTGGCGCGCCATCACCGGGCCCGCGCTCGCCTGGGCCGCCGTGAGCAGTTGCAGGGCGAGGGCGGTATCGATCCGCGGTGCATCGCAGGGCAGCAGCAGCACCCAGTCATGCCGCGCCACGGCGAGGCCGGCGAGGATGCCGGCCAGGGGGCCGGGAAAGTCCGGTTGGTCATCGGCCACCAGCTGATCGGCCCACTGGGCATAGCGCGGCGCATTGCGGTTGCAGGAGATCACCAGGTCATCGGTCAGTGGCCTTACCGCGGCCTGCACCTGGGCCACCAGGGGCTGGCCGCGCCATTCCACCAGTCCCTTGTCGCGTCCGCCCATGCGCTGGCCGCGACCGCCGGCGAGGATCAGGATGGAAGCGGGCAGAAGGGACATACAGCGGACCTCGGCTTTTGGACGTGGGGAGCGGGCGTTCATCCTAGCCCGGTTTCGCCGCTGGCGGTCGGCTGGAGCAGGGTTGGTCCGGGCGCAACGGCTGGGCTAGACTCGGGCGCGTCCCGTGCAAAGGGGCGTGCTAGACACCTTTGATCCCTGCCGTGCGGTGGCGGGGAGTCCCTGCCCAGAAGGAGTTTGGAAACGATGAAAACGATGTTGCTCCCTGCGTTGGCCCTGGCCGCCTTGCCCGCCTTTGGCGCGGGCGGCGGTGAACCTCCCTCGGTCAAGGTCACCTTTGGCCAGCCGACCATCCGCCAGAAGCTGTTCTACGAAAAGCTCTACGAGAAGAAGCCCTATCCCGACGCCACCCTCTATTACTACAGCAACGGCGTCTACAAGATCATCTCGCCCGGCGAGGAGCACTACGGCGTCTACGTGGTGCACGGCAAGCTGACCGACGACCAGTACCAGGTGGATTTCATCTCCCTGCCGTCCGCGGACTGGGGTGGCAAGACGGCCCGGCATTTTCTCAAGTTCGATCGGAAGGCCGGCACCTTCACCCAGCAGGCGACCTGGGAGGAGGACCCGAATATCGCGCCCCAGTACGGCCGCTTCAGCCAGGATGCCAACGATATCGCCGATCCGCGTCCCATTAAATGGGAGACCCATGCCGAAGGCGAACAACGCCAGCGCTAGGCGTGGCCAGGCGCCCTCTCGGTTGAAGGGGCGCCGGCTTTTCCTCTAGGCTGTGACGATGCAGCCTTTTCGGACCTTCCCCGCGATCCTGGCCCACAGTGCCCCTGACTGTCGACGCGGCCACCTCCCGGTCGCTGCCAGTCCGGCGCTCACCCCCTCCGGGAAACCCGCGGCCCGTCCGGCGGTCTTCCGCTGCACCCTTTCTTTCGCACACTTCGGAAACCCAAGCAGATGAGCCACAAAGCCGAGGCGGTTTTCGTACCGCTGAACATCGCCGTCCTGACGGTCAGCGATACCCGCACCTTCGAGACCGACACCTCGGGTCAGCTGTTCGTCGACCGCCTGGAGGCCGCCGGCCATTTCCTCGCCGACCGCGTGCTGCTCAAGGATGACCTCTACCGGATCCGCGCCCAGGTCGCCCACTGGATCGCCGAAGACCAGGTGCAGGTGGTGCTGATCACCGGCGGCACCGGCTTCACCGGTCGCGACAGCACCCCGGAAGCCGTGGCCTGCCTGCTGGACAAGCAGGTGGATGGCTTTGGTGAACTGTTCCGCCAGATCTCCGTGGCCGACATCGGCACCTCCACCGTGCAGTCCCGCGCCCTGGCCGGCCTGGCCAACGGCACCCTGGTCTGCTGCCTGCCGGGTTCGACCAATGCCTGCCGCACCGCCTGGGACGGCATCCTCGCCGAGCAGCTGGACAATCGTCATCGCCCCTGCAACTTCGTGCCGCACCTCAAGCAGGCCGAACCCTGCGGGCCACGCGGATGAGCCTGCTGTCGCTGGAAGAGGCTCTGGCGCGACTGTTGGCCCTGGCGGCCGAAGACGGTCCCTTGCCCCTGGAGCAGGTCGCCCTGGAAGACGCCGACGGGCGCATCCTGGCCGCGCCCCTGGTAGCCGACCTGGATCTGCCGCCCTGGGACAACAGCGCCATGGACGGCTACGCCCTGCGCCTGGACGACTGGCAGGGCGAACCGCTGCGGGTCTCCCAGCGCATCTTCGCCGGCCAGGCACCGGCCCCGCTAGAGCCGGGAACCTGCGCCCGCATCTTTACCGGTGCGCCGGTGCCGGCGGGTGCCGACTGCGTGGAAATGCAGGAAAACACCGAGGTGCTGGACGATGGCCGGGTGCGCTTCGTCGAGCAACTGCGGCTGGGCCGCAACATCCGGCGCCGCGGCAACGAGGTCAAGGTGGGTGACGAGGTCCTGTCGGCCGGCACCGCCCTGGGTCCTGCGGAGCTGGGCGTCGCCGCCTCCCTCGGCCGGGCCCAGCTGACTGTCTTTCGGCGCCTCAGGGTCGCGGTGCTGTCCACCGGCGATGAACTGGTGGCGCCCGGCCAGCCGCTCGGACCGGGGCAGATCTACAACAGCAATCGTGCTCTGCTGATCAGCTGGTTGCGGCGGCTGGGTTGTGAGGTGTCGGACCAGGGCATCCTGCCCGACGATCTCGCCGAGACGCGCCGGCGGCTGGGCGCGCTGCAGGCCGATCTGATCCTTTCCACCGGCGGTGTCTCGGTGGGCGAAGCCGACTACCTGGGCCAGGCCCTGCGCGAGGAGGGCGAGCTGACCCTGTGGAAGCTGGCGCTCAAGCCGGGCAAGCCGCTGACCTGTGGGCGCTTCCGCGGGATCCCGCTGATCGGCCTGCCGGGCAATCCCGCCTCGACCCTGGTGACCTTCGGTCTGCTGGCGCGGCCCTATCTACTACGCCGGGCCGGCAAGATCGACGTGGCACCCCTGAGCGTCGAGGTGCCGGCCGGCTTCGACTGGCCGCGTGCCGGTGCCCGCCGCGAATACCAGCGGGCGCGCCTGGAGAATGGCCGGGCGGTACCCCATCGCAACCAGGGCTCCAATGTGCTGCAGACGGCGGCCTGGGCCCATGGCCTGGTGGAGATCCGCGAGGACCGCACCTTCGCCGTGGGTGACCCGGTGCGCTTCATTCCACTCGCGGAATTGCTCAAGGCCTAGCCAACCGGCGGTCAGGACTGAACGTGGCCGTTGGGCCACAGTCCTAGTCTCCAGATTCGCTCGCCGGGCGCTACCCGGTACCTGACGCGGCATCTCGCCGCGCAGCGCCAACCTTGGACGACAGACATGACGACGACAGGCACCCTGGCTGACGCAGCCCTGGTCATTCTCAATGGCAAGGAAACCGGTAACGAGGACGTTCGGGAGGCCATTCTCGAACGGCGTGCCGCTGGTCATCGCATCGATGTGCGGGTGACCTGGGAAGAAGACGATGCCGCGCGCTTCGTCGAGCAGGCGACCCGCGAAGGCTACGGCACCCTGGTCGCGGCCGGCGGCGACGGCACCCTGCGGGCGGTGGCCGAGGCCATGGCGCAGAACCACAGCCAGGCCCGTCTCGGCCTGCTGCCCCTGGGGACCGCCAACGATTTCGCCCGCGCGGCGGGTGTGCCGGTGGAGCCTGCCGCGGCCCTGGCCCTGCTGGACGGTCCGACCAGCGCCATCGATCTGGTCGAGGCGGAGGGTCAGCTGTTCCTCAACATGGCCACCGGCGGCTTCGGCTCCCAGGTCACCGCCAACACCCCGGGTGAACTCAAGCGTCTGCTGGGCGGCGCGGCCTACTTCCTCACCGGCCTGACCCGCTTCGCCGAGGTGCATTCGGCCCATGGCCGTTTCCGCGGTCCCGGTTTCGAATGGGAAGGCGAATTCCTCGCCCTGGGCATCGGCAACGGTCGCCAAGCTGGCGGCGGTCATGTGCTCTGTCCCACCGCCGTGGTCAACGATGGTCTACTGGACGTGGGTATCCTGCCGGCGTCCCAGGACGTGCTCGGCACCCTGGGCGAATTCCTCAGCAAGGGCTTCAGCACCGAGGAGATGTTCATCCGCGCGCGGCTGCCCTGGGTGGAGCTGGAAGCCGCCGAAGGCCTGGACATGAACCTCGATGGCGAACCGGTCAAGCGAGACCGGGTGAGATTCGAGGTGCGTCCGGGTATCCTGCAGGTCTGTCTACCGGTGGATTCGCCCCTGCTGGGCGAGACCGCCGGCACCCTGGCCGAGCCGGCGGCGACGTCCTGAGCAGGCGCCTGCGGAGGTAACGTTGGAGCTACTGATCAATGCGGGAATCGTGCTGGCCACCGTGGCCGGCATGGAAGCCTTCGCCTGGTGGTCGCACAAGTACATCATGCATGGCTGGGGTTGGGGCTGGCATGAATCCCACCACCGCCCGCGTACCGGCTGGTTCGAGAAGAACGATCTCTATGCGGTGGTCTTCGCTGGCCTCGCGATCCTGCTGATCGCCTTGGGCAATGCCGGCTACTGGCGCCTGCAGTGGATCGGCGCCGGCATGACCCTCTATGGCCTGCTGTACTTCATCGCCCACGACGGCCTGGTGCATCAGCGCTGGCCGTTCCGCTACATCCCGCGCAGCGGCTATCTGAAGCGGCTCTATCAGGCGCATCGCATGCACCATGCGGTGGATGGCAAGGACGGCTGCGTGTCCTTCGGTTTCCTGTTGGCGCCCACCACCCAGCAACTAAAGCAGCAGCTGCGCGAGATACACGGCGGCGCTCTGGATTCCTCGCGCGAGCGCAAGGCGCGGGATCAGGTGCAGGAAGGTGCGGATTAGGCGGGAGAGGGGAGCGCCTCCGAGGAGGCGCTAAGCGGGGTCAGGCGACGGCAGGGGTGTCGTCGTAGGCGGCGAACAGGGAGTGGGCGTACTGACTGCGTTCGCTTTCGTTGCGCAGCAGATCGATGAATTCCTTGGCGGGCGGATTCAGGGTACCCGCTTCGGCGGCGGTGACCACCTGGGCCTGTTCACCGGCCGCCAGTTCGGCGAAACCGGCACCCAGACGCTCGGTGCAATAGCTGTCCACCACGGCCAGACCGTCACGCAGCAGATCGCGCAGGTTGGCGCCCTGCTGGACCTGCGCCTGCTCGTCGAAGGGATCGACGATGTTGGAGCGGTCGCCATGGGCGTAGGGGGTCAGCATGTGGCGATCGATGAACTCGGGCAGCCGGGCATCGGCCTGCTCGCTGTCGGCCTGCAGGTGAGCGCAAAGGGCGACCAGGGTGCGCCACTGGGTGGCGTTGAAGAATTCGGGCTTGTAACCGGACTGCGCGTTAGCGGAAAGGCCAAGGGCAAGTAGTGACGAGGAGGCAGCGAAGCGATCGTGTGAAACAGCCGTTTCCGTCTTGTGCATGTGCAAATCCCATACTCGTAGGCTGACTACCGGATGCAGCGCTCTGGCTCAGGCATCCATCCATCCGCGGCCCACCAGGGGTCGCTTTAATCCGACCCGTTTATCGCATAAAAGTTTGCAGGTGGGCAGCCCCAAGATGCGCACAAATGTGACCGAAGCGCGATCGCGGGCGTCAGCGCCGCGGCCGGGTCCAGAGCTCGCTCGCGCGTGGCTCGTCGCGCTGGTGGCGGGACAGCATGGCGCGGGCGGCGCCGCGGCAGACCAGGCGCAGCTTGTCGGCGGTGCTGGTGCTGACCCGCTGATCCCAGGCATGGGCGCCCAGGTGCAGCACCTGCACGCCGATCTCGCGATAGACGCCGCGGGCGGTGGCGATGGCCCAGGCCGAACGCAGGGGCAGGGCGGCCAGGCCCTGGCGTGCCGAGTCGTAGTAGGGCTCGGCCAGGCGCACCAGACGCTCGGCCAGCTGGGCGACGGCTTCACGATGGCGCGGCGCGGCCAGTTCGTCCGCCGGCACCCCGAGTTCGTCGAGCCATAGCCGCGGCAGATAGACGCGGCCGATGCGGGCGTCCTCGACGATGTCGCGGGCGATGTTGGTGAGCTGGAAGGCCATGCCCAGGTCGCAGGCACGATCCAGGGTCTCCTCGTCTTCGGCGCCCATGATGCGCGCCATCATCACCCCGACCACCCCGGCGACGTGATAGCAGTACTCCAGGGTGTCTTCCAGTTCCACATAGACGCGCTCCTCGACGTCCATGCGAAAGCCGGCCAGGTGATCCAGCGGCAGCGCAAGGGGAATGCCGTGGCGCCTGACCACGCGCTGGAAGGCGGCGAAGGCCGGATCCTGCAGCGGCTCCTCGCCGTAGGCGGCGCGGGTCAGGCGTTCCAGCTCGGCCAGGCGTTCCTGTCCGGCGCGACGATCGCCCTCGACCTGGCCATGGCCCAGTTCCTGGCCATCGATGACGTCGTCGCAGTGGCGACACCAGGCATAGAGCAGCACCGCGCTCTCGCGGGTTTCGGGGGCGAACAGCTTGGCGGCCGCGGCAAAGCTCTTGGAACCGACGGCGATGCTCTGCTCGGCGTGGTCGACGACGTCAGGGGTGGCTGGCATGGCTAACCGTGCTCCTCGAGGATGACGCTGGCGGTGGCCTTGGCCGAGCCGACCACGCCCGGAACGCCGGCCCCGGGATGGGTGCCCGCGCCGACCAGGTAGAGGTTGGGAATGACACTATCGCGATTGTGCGGCCGGAACCAGGCGCTCTGGGTGAGGATGGGCTCCAGGGAAAAGGCCGAGCCGACATGGGCATTGAGCTCCTGGCGGAAATCGGCCGGGGTGAAGATGCGCGAGGTGACCAGGTTGGCCCTCAGGCCGGGCATGTAGCGCTCTTCCAGGTAGGCGAAGATCTTGTCTCTCAGGAGCGGGCCTTCCACGCTCCAGTCGACGTCGGCATTGCCCAGGTGCGGCACCGGCGCCAGCACGTAGTGGGAACTGTGGCCGGGCGGTGCCAGCGACGGATCGGTGACGCAGGGCGAGTGCAGGTAGAGCGAGAAGTCGTCCGGCACGCCCGGGCCCTTGAACAGTTCGTCGATCAGGCCACGATAGCGCTGGCCGAAGCAGACCATGTGGTGTTCGAGACCCACCGGCGGCTGGCTCAGGCCGAAATGGATGACGAACAGCGACATGCTGTGTCTCTTGCGCTTGAGGCGATTGCCCTCGACCACGCCATGGGTGTGGTGGCCAAGCAGCTTGCGATAGGTGTGCACCACGTCGGCGTTGGAGGCCACCAGATCGGCCGCGAGCTGGCTGCCGTCGGCCAGGCAAACGCCGGTGGCGCGATTGCCTTCGGTGAGGATGCGTTCCACCGGCGCGTTCAGCCGCACCTCGCCGCCAAGGTCGGTAAAGAGCTTCAGCAGGCCGAGCACCAGCTGGTGGGTACCGCCCTTGGCGAACCAGACGCCCCACTTGCGTTCCAGCGCATGGATCAGCGCATAGATCGAGGAGGTGGCGAAGGGGTTGCCGCCCACCAGCAGGGTATGGAAAGACAGCGTCTGGCGCAGCTTCTCGCTCTTCACGAAGCGCGACACCTGGGTGTAGACGCTGCGCCAGGCGCTGAGCTGGGCCAGCTTGGGACCGGCGGCGAGCATGTCGCCGACCTTGAGGAAGGGCTTGGCGCCGAGGCGGATGTAGCCTTCTTCGAAGACCGCCTGGGAATAGGCCAGGAAGCGCTGGTAGCCGGCGACGTCGTCCGGTTCCAGGGCGCGGATCTGCTCGTCCAGCCGGGCCTGGTCGTTGACGTAGTCGAAGCGGGTGCCGTCTTCCCAGCACAGCTGGTAGAAGGGGCTGACCGGCAGCAGCTCCACATAGTCGCGCATCTGTCGACCGCTGAGGGTGAACAGCTCCTCCAGGGCCGAGGGATCGGTGATGACGGTCGGACCGGCGTCGAAGGTGAAGCCCGCGTCCTCGTAGACGTAGGCACGACCGCCGGGCTTGTCGCGGCCCTCGATGAGGGTGGTGGCGATGCCGGCCGACTGCAGACGGATCGCCAGGGCGATACCGCCAAAGCCGGCGCCGATGACGATGGCCCGCTTGGGCGCGTTACCTTGGGTCATGGTGCTTCCTTGAACTGAGGAGGACGAGCCAGCGCGGCATCCAGGGCCGGTTTCAGCGGCACCGGCGGTTTGCCGGAAAGGATGCGCAGCCGATCGAAGGCGGTGAGGCGGCCGGCGTAGAAGCGCTGGATCAGCGGTTCTCCGAGGCCGTAGAACCTTTCCATGACGCGCACCCGGTGCTCGGGGCGGCCGGCGAGAAAGAGCATGCGATTGAGCAGGCGGAAGAAGCCCTGGCCCTGCCAGCGGCCCTGGGCGTACTGCCGCAGGCCGTCGCGCAGCACGGCGCTGGAGGTGAAGGGCTGGGCGGCCAGGTGCTCCGCCAGGCGTACCGCTTCGGGCAGCGAATAGCCGGTGGTGGGGTGGAACAGCCCGGCGGCCAGGCCAATGGGGGCGCCGGCGGTGACGTTGTCCCAGTAGCGGTCCAGATCGCCGCCCAGGGTGATGGGCAGCACGCCCTGTTCCTCGCGCAGTACCTCGGCGATCTCCCAGCCCTGCTGCCCGGCATAGTCGGCCAGGTGCTGGCGCAGGCGCTCGACCGGCAGGCTCTCGCCATCGGCGTAGTAGGTGTCCTCGATCAGCAGCCGATCGGGGGCCAGTGGCAGGCTGTAGACGAAGCGATAGCCGTCCAGCTGATCGACGGTGGCGTCCATCACGATGGGTTCGGCCAGGCCATGGGGCCGCGTGAGACGCACCTCCTGGCCGAGAAATTTCTGATAGCCGAGCCAGAGCGCCGGATCGGGCCGCGGTCCGCGGGCATCGATCACCGCGCCGGCGGCTAGGGTGTAGCCATCGGCGAAGACCACGCCATCGTCCTGCAGGCGCAGCACGTGGCGCCCCAGCAGCAGGCGCTCGGCGGGCAGGCGCGCGCTCAATACCTCATGGAAGCGCTCGGCGCTGATGCTGGCGTAGCCGCTGCCGAGTTGCCGCTGGCGCTGGGGGAAACGCACCTCGTAGCCCGGCCAGCGATGGGCGACCAGCGGATCGATCCAGGCATGCTGCGGCGCGGTGAGATCCGGCTCGTGGAAGGACCAGGTGTGGTTGCCGCCCAGGCGCGGACCGGCTTCCACCAGGCGCCAGTCCAGCTCCGGACGCGTTTCGGCCAGGCGCAGGGCGAGCAGGCCGCCGGCCAGGCCGCCGCCGACGATCAGCAGGTCAGGACGCACGTTCGAGTCCTCGCCGGGCCAGGCCATCCACCAGGCGAGCGGCCGTGGCGACGCCGCCTGCCGCTCTGGCGATGGGCACGAAGCGTTCGGCCGCCTGGCGATAGCTGGGGTCGGCCAGCACGGCGCCCAGGGCCTGGGTCAGGCGGGCCTTGCTGGCCAGCCGCGGTGCCAGGCAGATGCCGGCGCCGACCCGCTCCAGGCGCCGGGCGATGCCCGGCTGGTCGAACACCATGGGCAGGGCGAGCATGGGCTTGCCGGCCGCCAGGGCGTCCAGCACGGTATTGAAGCCGCCGTGGGTGATGACCGCATCGGCGCGGGCAATGGCCGCTTCCTGGGGCGCGAAGTCGGTGACCCAGGTGGCGCCGTCGTCGAGCAGGCGGCGCTCGCCGCTGGCATCCAGGCGCCCGCAGTGGGCGATCAGCACCTGGATGCCCAGCTGGCGACAGGCCTGGGCGATGCGGCGGAACAGCGGCAGCCGGCCACCCTGCAGGGTGCCGAAGGAGGCAAAGACGAAGGGCCGGCGCGGATCGATCTCCAGCTCCAGCCGTTGCTCGCGTACCGCCGGCGAACGCAGCGGCCCGACTTCGTGGAAATGGGGCGGCGGGGTACGACGCGGAAAGTCGAAGCCCGGCAGGCACTGGCTCAGCTGCAGATAGGGCGAGAAGCAGTCGTCGAGGGTCCGGCGGTCGCCAAGGCCGAAGGCCTGGGCCTGGCGCTGGATGACCTTGCCCTGGCCGCGCATCATCAGGTCGAACACCTGGGTGGCGCCCTGGACGATCTGCCGCTCCCGCTCGCTGGCGGGGTAGGCGAAGGGCAGGGTGGGCAGGGGCAGATGGGGCTCGCGATTCATCGGCACGGCGCAGGCCAGGGATGCATAGGGCAGGCCCAGGTGGTCGCCGAGGAGTCCGCCGGCCGGTTCCATCTGGTCGGCGATCAGGCAGTCGACCTCGAGGTCACGCAGGGCGGCAGGGCCTTCGCGGCAGAACAGTTCGGTATTGCGCGCCATGTCGGCGATCACGCCGAAAACCGACCAGGGCTTGCTGCTGGCGGTACGGGCCAGCAGCGGCGCCAGGCTGCCGCGCGGATGACTGGTCGCGCCTATCGCCTGGAACTCGATGCCCGCCGGCAGCGCCCGGTCGCCCACCTCCACCTGGTGCAGCAGGGTGACCCGGTGGCCGAGCGCGACCAGCGCCTCGCCCAGCACCAGATGGGTGGACAGGTGGCTCGGCAGCGGCGGCGAGATCAGGGCGACATGCATGGCGGCGTCCGGTCGGGTGTCGGCCACTATGGGCACCGCAGCGATGCGGCGTCCAGCAGCTCGGCCTGGCGCAGGCCGGCCAGATTGGCCGAGCGAGTGCAGAAGCAGGCGATGCGCAGCTGTTCGATCACCACCTGGAAATGCGCGATCACCGCCTCGGTGGATTCGGTGGCGCCGGGCAGGGCCGCGGCAGCCTGACCGCCCAGGTCCGCGCCGAGGCGAATGGCCTTGGCCACGTCGATGCCATCGCGGATGCCACCGGAGGCGATCACCGTCGCCTGGGGGCAGGCAGCGCGCACCTGGCGCAAGCTCTCGGCGGTGGGGATGCCCCAGTCGGCAAAGGCGCGGGCAACGGCGCGCTGCTGGTCGTCACGGGCCCGTTCGGCTTCCACCGCCGCCCAGCTGGTGCCTCCGGCGCCGGCGACATCCAGCACCGCCACGCCAGCTTCCACCAATTGCTTGGCGACTCGGCCCGACAACCCGGCGCCGACTTCCTTGACGACGACCGGCACGGCCAGTTGTGTAACCAGATTTTCCAGAGCGAGAAGAATGCCGTGCCAGCGGCGATCGCCACCGGCCTGCACGGCTTCCTGCAGGGGATTGAGATGCACGATCAGGGCGTCTGCCTCGATCATTTCCACCGCGCGGCGGGCTTCGTCGAGGCCATAGCCGGCCACCAGCTGCGCCGCGCCGAAGTTGGCCAGCAGCGGCACGTCCGGCGCCAGACGGCGCAATTCGCCGGTGAGGCCCTGGTCGCCACCCTGCTGCAGGGCGATGCGTTGGGACCCGACTGCCAGGGCGATGCCCAGGGTCTGGGCCGCTTCGGCGAGATGGCGATTGATCAGCGCGGCCCGCTCTGGGCCGCCGGTCATGGAGCTGATCAGCAGCGGCGCGGCCAGGGGACGTTCGAACAGGCGGGTGCCGAGGTCGATCTCGTCGAGGTTCAGCTCGGGCAGGGCGCAATGCGTGAAGCGGTAGGCGTCGAAGCCCGTGGTGACGGCGCTGCGGGCCTTGTGGGGATCCAGCACGATGTCCAGATGATCGTTCTTGCGGCTTGCCAGTTCCCAATCCACCATGTCTTCTAGAGTCCGCCCTGAATGACCTTTCGTCGGTCGTTGTGGTCTGGTAGGGGACGACGGGTTCGCTTTGCGAAGACCTAATCCACCAAGGTGCGACCGTTCGTCGGTTCCACATATGGAGTATCTCGACTCATGGCGACCGTATTAGTGCCGAACGCGACAGACAATTTTGCCGCTGCGCTGCAATGGCAGCGTACCCGTATCGACGAGCGTCTGGCAGAGCTGTTACCGGCCGGCAGCGATCCGGTCGCCGAAGCGATTCGCAGTGGTGTGCTGGCACCCGGCAAGCGGCTGCGTCCGCTGCTGATGGTGCTGGCCGCCGAGGACCTGGGTCAGGCCGACGAGGCCGTCCTCGATCTGGGCTGCGCCGTGGAAATGGTGCACGCCGCCTCGCTGTTCCTCGACGACATGCCCTGCATGGACGACGCCCGCCTGCGCCGCGGGCGGCCGACCCTGCACGTCGAGTTCGGCGAGGACGTCGCCATGCTGGCTGCGGTGGCCCTGCTCAGCCACGCCCTGCGCCTGGTCGCGGGCCTCGCCGGGGTACCGGCGGAAACCCGCACCCAGATGGTCTGCCAGCTGGCCGATGCGGTCGGCACCGCCGGGCTGGTCTGCGGCCAGTACCATGACCTGCACGGCGGCCGCCAGGCACGGCCGGCCGATGCCATCGCCCTGACCAACCAGCTCAAGACCGGCGCGCTGTTCTCTGCGGCCATGGCCATGGCCGGTGCCACCCTGGTCACCACCGCCGTGCAGCGCGAGGCCTTCCACGTCTTCGCCTGCCAGCTCGGCCTGGCCTTCCAGTTGCTCGATGATCTGGACGACGGCAAGGGCCTGGGCAAGGACGCCGGCAAGGATGGCGACAAGTCCACCCTGGTCAGCCTGCTCGGCCGCGACCATGCGCAACGCCAGTTGCACGGTCACCTCAAGCAGGCCCGCGAGGCTCTGGCCCAGGCTGGTTGCGCCGACGGCGCCCTGGCCGGCCTGCTGGATATCGTCTTTCGTCCGCGTTAGGGCGAATTACTGGGGATCCGGCCCTCTAATCTCTCGATAGCCTTGTTTCCCCCTGAGGAGTCCTGAGATGTCGAAGTGGAAAATTGCTTACAGCAACGTTGATGGCAACACCTCGGTGGTCACCACCGACGCAGACCAGAAACCGGACATGGAGCGCGTCGCCCAGATCGTCCGCGACGATGCCTTGGAAGAGTACGACGACAGCGAAGTCCCCCGGGATTACGACGAACCCACGGTGGCCCTGCTGGAACGCCACGGCATCACCATCACCGGGATCACCGAAGAAGGCTGATCGCCAGGGTATCTGGCTCTAGCGCAAGGGCCAGATACCGCCATCCCCCACCACGAAGATCCGCCGCGCCGGATCGGGTGCCAGCAGGTGCCCGCCGGTGAAGTCGCCAAAGGCCGGCAGGATCAGTACCTCGTCATTTTCCAGGCAGAAGCAGGGCAGGCGCAGCGCCTGGCGCCCACGCCCCTGCAGGCGAAACGCCGGATGAATGTGGCCGGCCAGCACCGGCAGGCGCGGGTGTGGATCGGGTTCGTGCTGCAGCGACAGGCCGTCCAGCTCCAGCGGCTCGCCCACCACGTCGATGCCCAGCGCGGCCGGTGGGTCCCCGGCGCGCCGGTCATGGTTGCCACGAATCAGCAGCAGCCGCAGATGGGCCTGGTGTTCCCGCCAGCGCTCGAGGGTGTCCAGGGTCAGGGGTGCGCGGGATTCCGGAGCGTGCAGGAAGTCGCCGAGAAAGATGATTTCGCGACAGTCGTAGCGTGCCAGCAGGCTGTCGAGCCGGGCGATGTTGCCGGCCGTGGTGCCATGGGGCACCGGCTGGCCCAGAGCCCGGAAGGCGGCCGCCTTACCGAAATGGATATCGGCCACCAGCAGCGCCTGGCGCGCCGGCCAATAGATGGCCTTTTCCGCGAGCAGCCAGAGCTCGACACCGGCGAGGATGAGAGGGTGATAGGCAGGCATGGGGTCTCCAGGAAGCGCTTCCTGCTCTGATGGCGGCCAGGTGCCAGGGTTCAGACCTGTTGCAGGGTAGGCCTGCTCGGCTAGCGTTCGCTCCCTGGGTGAGGAGGTTGGGGTGAGGGCGACCCTGACCAATGCTCCAGTGGAAAAGGCCAGGCCGTTTTTCACGCTACGGGATTCGCATCCGCGTAGGTCGGGTTGAGCGCAGCGAAGCCCAACAGCCAATCCGGCATAGCCCCTGTCGGGCTTCGACCATGTAGCCGTCTCAACCCAGCCTATCGCGACGCCGGGCCGCGAGCCGAAATACAACCTATGACCACCATTGAACCAGGCCAGGTGCGCCGTCGCCTGCAGCCCGGTAAACTGGCGGTTCACTAGAGTCCGGAGCGACCCATGTCGACATCCTTCGCCCAGATGCTGGAAAACATCACCCCCGATATCTACGAAGGCCTCAAGCTGGCCGTGGAGATCGGCAAGTGGCCGGACGGCCGCAAGCTCAGTCGCGACCAGGTCGAGCTCTGTCTGCAGGCGGTGATCGCCTACGAGGCCAAGCACCTGCCCGAAGACCAGCGGACCGGCTACATGGGTCCCCAGGAGTGCGCCTCCAAGTCGGTGCCCATCGAGAACATCCTGTTCAAGTCCGACGCCATCCACTGATTGTCAGCGCCTTACCCCGACGAGGTGCCCTTCGGCGACGAAGAGGCACCTCGCGTCTTTTAGAAATCGAGAAATTCCTACCGTGATGACCGAACTGGGCCGTGGCGCCCTGCGCAAGATGGCCGTGACCCTGGCCGACCCCGTCAACTACGCCTTTCGCCTCGACGAGCGCGAGGTACCGGTCAATCCGCTGATCGGCCGTCGCCTGCGCCTGGAATACCTGGGCGCCATCCACTGCACCCACTGCGGCCGCAAGACCCGCAAGAGCTTCAGCCAGGGCTACTGCTATCCCTGCTTCACCGCCCTGGCCCAGTGCGACAGCTGCATCGTCAGCCCCGAAAAGTGCCACTACGAGCATGGCACCTGTCGCCAGCCGGAGTGGGGCGAAGCCCATTGCATGGTGCCCCACGTCGTCTACCTGGCCAACTCCTCGGGCCTCAAGGTGGGCATCACCCGCGCCACCCAGCTGCCCACCCGCTGGATCGACCAGGGCGCCTACCAGGCGCTGCCGATCCTGAGGGTCGCCACGCGCCAGCAGTCCGGCCTGGTGGAAGACCTGCTGCGCAGCCAGGTGGGCGATCGCACCAATTGGCGCGCCATGCTCAAGGGCGTGGCCGCACCGGAAGACCTGGTGGCGGTGCGCGAGCGGATCTTCGACGCCTGCGCCCAGGGTCTGGACGATCTCCAGGGCCGCTTCGGCCTGCAGGCGATCCAGCCGGTGGTCGACATGGCGCCCATCGAGATCCATTATCCGGTGACGGTCTATCCCACCAAGGTGGTCAGCCACGACCTGGAAAAGACCCCCGTGGTGGAAGGCACGCTGCTGGGCATCAAGGGTCAATACCTGATGTTCGATACCGGCGTGATCAACATTCGCAAGTACACGGCCTATCAGCTGGCCGTGTCCGCCTCCGCAGCAGAGATGTAAGGACGTAAGCCATGCGCACCGACCAGCCCCAGACCATCTATCTCAAGGACTACCAGGCGCCCGAGTACCTCATCGAGGAGACCCGCCTCAGATTCGAGCTGCACGACGACCAGACCCTGGTGCATGCCGAATTGCGGCTGCAGCGCAATCCGGCCCGCGGCGCGGGCCTGCCGCCGCTGGTGCTGCATGGCGAGGAACTGGAGCTGCTGGCGGTGGCCCTGGACGACCAGGCCCTGGCCGCCGGCGACTATCAGGTCGAGGCGGGCAGCCTGACCCTGCAGCCCCAGGGCGAAGCCTTCGTGCTCAAGACCGCGGTGCGCATCCATCCGGAAAGCAACACCGCCCTGGAAGGCCTGTACGTCTCCGGCACCATGTTCTGCACCCAGTGCGAGGCCGAAGGCTTCCGCAAGATCACCTACTACCTGGATCGGCCGGACGTGATGAGCGTCTTCACCACCACGGTGGAAGCCGACAAGGCCAAGTACCCGATCCTGCTCTCCAACGGCAACCCGGTGGCCAGCGGCGAAGCCGAGGGCGGCCGTCACTGGACCACCTGGGAAGATCCCTTCCCCAAGCCGGCCTACCTGTTCGCCCTGGTCGCCGGTGACCTCTGGTGCGTCGAAGACAGCTACCGTACCGGCAGTGGCCGCGACGTGGCCTTGCGCATCTACGTCGAGCCGGAGAACATCGGCAAGCTGCAGCACGCCATGGACAGCCTGAAGAAGTCCATGCGCTGGGACGAGGAGGTCTATGGCCGCGAATACGATCTGGACATCTTCATGATCGTCGCGGTGAACGACTTCAACATGGGCGCCATGGAGAACAAGGGCCTCAACATCTTCAACTCCAGCGCCGTGCTGGCCAGCCCGCGCACCGCCACCGACGCCGCCCATCAGCGCGTCGAGGCCATCGTCGCCCACGAATACTTCCACAACTGGTCGGGCAATCGCGTGACCTGCCGCGACTGGTTCCAGCTGTCGCTCAAGGAAGGCTTCACCGTGTTCCGCGATGCCGGCTTCAGCTCCGACATGAATTCGCCCACGGTCAAGCGCATCGAGGACGTGGCCTTCCTGCGCACCAACCAGTTCGCCGAGGATGCCGGCCCCATGGCCCACCCGGTGCGCCCGGATCACTTCATCGAAATTTCCAACTTCTACACCCTGACGGTGTACGAGAAGGGCGCCGAGGTGGTGCGGATGCTGCACACCCTGCTGGGCGCCGAGGGCTTCCGCAAGGGCACCGATCTCTACTTCGAGCGCCACGACGGTCAGGCGGTGACCTGCGACGACTTCATCAAGGCCCTGGAAGACGCCAATGGCACCGACTTCAGCCAGTTCAAGCGCTGGTACAGCCAGTCCGGCACCCCGCGCCTGGCGGTCAGCGACAGCTATGACGCCGCGGCCCAGACCTATCGGCTGACCTTCAGCCAGAGCTGCCCGCCCACCCCGGGCCAGCCGACCAAGGAGCCCTTCGTGATCCCGGTCCAGCTCGGTCTGCTGGATGGCCAGGGGCGCGACCTGCCGCTGCGCCTGGAAGGCGAGGGCGCTGCCCAGGGCACCGACCGGGTGCTGTCGGTCACCCAGGCCGAGCAGACCTTTACCTTCGTCGACGTGCCCGAGCGGCCGCTGCCGTCGCTGCTGCGTGGCTTCTCCGCGCCGGTCAAGCTCAGCTTCCCCTACAGCCGTGAACAGCTGACCTTCCTCATGCAGCACGACAGCGACGGCTTCAACCGCTGGGACGCCGGCCAGCAGCTGGCCGTGCAGGTGCTGCAGGGCATGATCGCCGGCGAGCCGCTGGATACCCGGCTGGTGGAAGCCCTGCGCACCGTGGCGGCGGACGAGTCCCTCGACCCGGCCATGGTCGCCGAGATGCTCTCGCTGCCGTCCGAAGCCTATCTGGTGGAACTGTCCGAGCAGGCCGATCCCGGGGCCATCCACGGCGCCCGTCGTCAGGCGCGTCGGGCCATCGCCGAAGCCCTGCGCGACGTGCTCTGGCAGCGCTATCGCAGCGCCCGCGACGCCTCGCGCACCACGCCCTACCAGGCCAGCGCCGACCATATCGCCCGCCGCAGTCTGCAGAACGCCGCGCTCGGCTATCTGATGCTGCTGGAAGAGCCGGAGGCGCGCGACGCCGCCCTGGAGCAGTTCGACAACGCCGACAACATGACCGAGCGCCTAGCCGCGCTGAGCGCCCTGGTCAATTCCGGTTTCGAGCAGGAAAAGGCCGACGTCCTGGCGCGCTTCTTCGAGGAGTTCAAGAGCGATCCGCTGGTCATGGACACCTGGCTCAGCGTTCAGGCATCCAGCCCCCTGCCGGGCGGTCTGGCGCGCGTCCAGGCGCTGATGGAAAATCCGGTTTTCACCCTGAAGAACCCCAACAAGGTGCGGGCGCTGATCGGTGCCTTCGCCAACAGCAACCTGGTCAATTTCCACGCCGAGGACGGCAGCGGCTATCGCTTCCTGGCCGACCAGATCATCACCCTCAACCGCCTCAATCCGCAGATCGCCTCGCGGCTGCTGACGCCCCTGACCCGCTGGAAGAAGTACGGCCCGGCGCGTCAGGCGCTGATGCGCGCCGAGCTGGAGCGCATCCTGGCCAGCGGCGAGTTGTCCAGCGACGTCTACGAGGTGGTGAGCAAGAGCCTGGCGTAGGAGATCCGACTGGGCTGCTTGTTGGGCTTCGACGACAGAGCCGTCTCAATCCAACCTACCTCGTCCCGTAGGTTGGGTTGAGCGCAGCGAAGCTCAACATCCGCCCACCGTTGCAAAGCCTGACGCCCAGCGTCGGGCTTTTTTTCGCCCGGATTTTCCCGCGCGGCCCTAGCCTGTAGCGCCTCTGCTGCCCAGTGGAAAACCGCGCGCACCCCCGTGCCTGACAACTCGTCTCCGCTCTGGCGCCGCTTGGCTGATAGAAATGCTTTAGGCTGCCAGCTGTATTCAAATCAGCTGCAGAACGAGGCGCCGCCGCCGACAGGGTAGGCGAGAGGTCTCGACAGGCCTTGGATCCAGTCACCGGAAGAGCACGGAGCGGCAGATGAGTCATGCACAGCTGATGGATTGGGGATTCGTCCTGATAACCCTGTGCAATATCCTGCTGATCGCCCTGGTGGTGTTTCTGCTGTGGCAGCGGTACGTCGCCAGCGACGCGGCTTCCAAGGCCGAGGGCGTTAACGAGGAGCAGGCGCCGGTCGCTCCCGAGGTGGTCGACAGCGCGCCTGCCGACGCTCCGCCGCCGCCACTTCCCGCCAGTCCCGCCCCGGCGGCGAACCGCAACGTCGACCTCTTCGACGAGGGTCCGGAAGAGGTGTACGACGCCAACTATCCCGAGTGGAAGAAAAGCGACGACCCCTATGTCGAGGAATTGCTGTCGCACCGCGAAGCCCTGGAGCTCAAGGTCGACAACATGGTCATGCGGCTGACGCGGGCGCACAAGGTGGTGACCGGCCTGCGCGCGCAGAATCGCGAATTGCGCGCCTCCGAGGCCCAGGCCCAGCGACTGCAGGAGGAACTGACCCGGACCCAGACCAGCCTCGCCCAGATGCGTCAGGAGCGCGATGCCCTGCTGCTGCAGCTCCAGCCCGGCCGCAAGGCGGACGCAGCGCCACGCCAGCCCACCGACCCGGGCACGCCATCCCCGTCTTGAACCGCGGTATGCCCCCCGGATTCACCAGCCATCCCCTCAACCGCCGCATCCGTCGCGCTGTGCAGCGGGCGCAGCGGCGCGCGCCCTAGACTGGAAATTCTCAGCACCTTCAAGGACGATTCGATGAAACTGCTGCTCCTGCTGGCTGCCCTGGTCGCTCTCGGCCTGTTCGCGATCAGCCTCTACAACGCTCTGGTCACGGCGCGTAACGCCTACCGCAACGCCTTCGCCCAGATCGATGTCCAGCTCACCCGCCGGCACGATCTCATCCCCAATCTGGTGGAAGCGGTGAAGGGCTATCTGCAGCACGAGCGCGAAACGCTGCAGGCGGTGATGACGGCGCGCCAGCAGGCGCAGTCCGGCCTGCACCAGGCCAAGACCCGGCCGGAGGATCCCGTCGCCCTGCACGCCCTGGAGCAGGGCGAGCAGGGACTCGGCATCGCCCTTGGGCGGCTGTTCGCCGTGAGCGAGGCCTATCCGGAGCTCAAGGCCAACGACACGGTCCTGCAGCTGATGGAAGAGCTGAGCTCCACGGAAAATCGCCTGGCCTATGCCCGTCAGGCCCATAACGATGCGGTGATGGACTACAACAATCGCTGCGAGACCTTTCCCGGATCGCTGCTCGCCCGTCGCTTCGGCTTTCGCCTGGCGCAGCCGCTGACCTTGCCAGACGGGGCCGCGCGTCAGACCCCGCGCATCAGCCTGAGCTGAGTGCGTGCGCTTTCTCGACGACCAGGCCGCGGCGCGCCGGCGCACCCGGCTGTGTCTTGCCTTGCTGGCCCTGGTGGTGCTGCTCATGGCGCTGGCCAGCGCCGGTCTGGCCCTGGTGTTCCTGCCGCGGGAGGTGATCGACTACCTCGGTGGGCGTGGGGCGACGCTGGTCAAGACCGGCCTGGCATTCACCGGCATCATCGCCGGCGCTTCCTTCTGGAAGGTGCGGCAACTGGCGCGCCAGGGCGGCGAGGCCGTGGTCAGGCGGCTGGGCGCCGTGCCATTGGACGATCAGACCGACCCCCGTACCCGTCAGCTGCACAACGTGGTGGCGGAGATGGCCCTGGCCGCCGGCGTACCGGTGCCGCGGCTGTACCTGCTGCCGGACGAGCCGGCCATCAATGCCTTCATCAGCGGCTACGGACCGGCAGATGCCAGCCTGTGCCTGACCCGCGGCGCGCTCAAGCTCTTGAACAGGGACGAATTGCAGGGTGTCGTCGCCCATGAATTCAGTCATCTGCTCAACGGCGACATGCGCCTGAATCTGCGCCTGCTGGGCTGGCTGCATGGCATCAGCCTGATCGCCGACCTCGGACAGGAGCTCTTCTCGGATCGCACCTCGACCATCACCCGGGTCGATGGCAACCACCTGCTGGGCTGGTTGCTGGGCACCGTGCTGCTGGCGGTCGGCGGCTGCGGACTGTTCTTCGCCAACCTGATCCAGGCCGCGGCGGCGCGCTCACGCGAGCGTCTGGCGGATGCCTCCGCCGTGCAGTTCACCCGCCAGCCCCAGGGTCTGGCCAATGCCCTGAAGAAGATCGCCGCCCATCCGCTGCAGGGGCGGCTCTATCACCGTCGGGCGCGCAGCGTCGCGCACATGGTGCTGGGCGACTCGGGCGCCTCCTGGTTCGCCACCCATCCCCCGGTGCTGGAGCGCATCCAGCACCTGGAACCGGACTTCGACGAATGGCAGCTGGAGCGCCTCCGGGCGGAAGCCTTGCTGCCCATGGGCGTCGCCTATGTGGCAGGGGGTACGCCGCCCGCTTCGCCGCCGCCGACCGCCATAGCGCTGCCGGTTGCACCGGCACTGGCCGATACGCCCCTGCGCGCCCTTCCACCGGCCCTGCACGAAGTGCTGCGCCAGCCGCAGCAGGCGGCGGAGCTGTTGCTGGCACTGGCCGGCACGCCGCCGGCAGCGGGCGGCGGGGAGGGCGCGCGCTGGGTGAACAGTCTGCATGCCTCTCTGCGGCTGCCGGTGGCGCAACTGACCTTTCCGGCCATCCGCCAACTTCCGCGGCCGGTCCTGCGCCAGCTGCTGATCGATCTCAAGGCAGGCTTCGCCGCTGCGCCGGACCTGGAGTTGTCCCGCTACTGCCTGGCGCAGGTCATCCAGCGTCAGCTGATCGCCAGCTTGGCGCCGGGTCGCCAACGGCTGTCGGGGCGGGGCAAGCTGGCGCAGGCCCGGACCGCGGTGCTTACCTTCTATGCGGTGGCCGCCGAACAGAGCCACGATGACGTCCAGGCCGCTCGTCGGGCCTTCCTGCTCGCCGTCGCCCGTACCTTTCCCGGTTTGCACTGTAGCTACGCGCCGCCGCGTCCCTGGCGTCCGGCGCTGGACGGCGCCCTAGCGCAGCTCGCCCAGCTGAGCGTGGCGGCGCGCACCCTGGTACTGGAGGGCCTGCTCTGTCTCATCGAGGCGGACGAAAGGGTGCAAACCGCAGAGCTGGAGCTGCTGAGGCTCTATTGTACGGTCCTCGAATTGCCGTATCCCGCCCTGGACGAATACCTTTCACTCGCCGATGACAAGCTCTCGCAAAAAGGTTGCCGTTCGGCTGATACTGGCCAGGTGATATCTGCACTGTGATCCACACTGGCGCCCGCGGCGACAGCTCGCCGAGGGATAACGTGGCGTTCATAATTCAGGATGATGCATGAAGTTCCTCGTGGTAGACGACAGTCGAGCGGTCCAGACCATCATCAAGCGGATTCTGGCGAATACCGGTTACAGGGATATCGAATTGCGCGTGGCGTCCACCGGTGAGGAAGCCGTGGCGCTGCTGGAGAGTTGGACGCCCAACCTGGTGCTCACCGACTGGCACATGCCCGGCATGACCGGTCTGGAACTGCTCCAGGCGATCCGTCAGCGGGTGGGCGCCGACATCCACGTGGGTTTTGTCACCACCGAGTCGTCGGCGCGCAACATCGAGGCGGCCTACCGCAATGGCGCAGCCTTCGTGGTGACCAAGCCCTTCGCCCAGGAAACCCTGCAGCAGGCGGTGCTCACCGTGCTGCAGGATGGCGCCAGCGCCGAACAGGCCATTGAATCCTCCGGTCGCGAGAGCCTGCCGATCCCGACTCGTTTCAACCCTGACCCACAGCGCATCCGCCAGTTGCTCGGCCTCTCGTCCATCGTCTGCCAGATAGAGCCCATGGCGCCGATTCCGGTTGATCGGCTGGCCTTGCCCTATGTGATCGGCATCTATGGCCATCCGCAGAGCAAGGCACTGGAAGCCGTCTGCCTGCTGGACCTCAACGCGGCCTGCATTCTCGGTGGCTCCCTGGCCGGACTCGCGCCGGCAGCCATCCACAGCGCCATTGCCAGCGCGACCCTGAGCCGGGAAATCTACGAGAACGCCACCGCCTTCCTCGCCGACCTCAGCGGCATGATCTCCGCCGGCAAGGGTGGTGCGCCGCTGGTACTCAGCACCAGTCACCTGGTGCAGAAGCCCTTCGAGAAGCTCTACAGCCTCTGGCGGCAGAACAATGGTCGCGCCGATTTCAGCCTGTCCTTTCCCGGGCTGGGTGACGGCTTCATCGCCTTCCTGTTGAGCTAGGGGATGGCCGACGCGCGCTTCGTCGAATGGGGTTTCCTGCTGGTCACCCTGTCCAATGTCCTGCTCATCGCCCTGGTCCTGACCCTGCTCTGGCAGCGCCTCTTTCCACGCCCCGAGGCCGCGGTCGAGGACCCCGAGGTCCCTGCGGCGTCTGCGCCCGGCGCGCCGCTGCCGCTCACCAGTCAGGCCGAGACCGCGGCCAGCCTGATCGACGCGGCGCGGCAGGCGGATGTCGAGCCCCTGGGGCAGGCCATCAGCGACAGCCTGGATCTGGTAGGCCGCCTCGACGGGGTGGGCGGTGACGACTATCCGGACTGGAAGAAGACCAACCAGCCCTATATCGACGACCTGCTGTCCCATCGCGAGAGTCTGGAATTCAAGCTGGACGATCTCAAGTCCAAGCTGGACCGGGCGCACAAGCTGATCACCAACCTGCACGTGCAGAATCGCGAGATGCGCGGTGCGGAAGCCAAGCTGCAGCGTCTCAGTCTCGATCACGATCGGGTGCAGGGCACCCTGCTGGAAGTGCGCCGCGAGCGCGATCAGCTCAAGGTGAAGGTACAGCGACTCGGCGAAGAGCTGCTGCGGCTGCGGCAACAGCCAGCGGCGCCGGCCGCGGCGGGCGCGGCCGAGGTGGATGGGCGCCTGCAGGAGGAGCTGGAGACCCTGCGCGAGAGTCTCGAAGAGGAGCGGGCGAAGCTGTCGCGCACCCTGGTGGAAAAGGAGTTCATCGAGCAGGTGTTCATCGATACCGACGCCGTCACCGACAGCTATCAGGCCCTGCAACAGGAGCATGCCGCGCTGCAGGAGCAGCTGCAGGCGCTGCAGGCCCGGCTGGACGCCGCTCAGTCGCGGTAGAGGGCATCACGGATGGCGTCGGGGAAGGGGCCGCTCATGCCGGCGATCGCCGTGTTGGTGAGGATCACCACGCTCAGCTCGCGCGCCGGGTCGATGAACCAGGCATTGCCGTAGACGCCACCCCATTGCAGGGTGCCAGGCGTCTGCGGGGTCTTCGCCACCCGGGCATCGCGCAGCACCGCCGCGCCCAGGCTGAAGCCCCAGCCCGGGGCGTCGTCGCGCTGCAGCTCAGGGATCTGGTCTTCCATGAACAGGCGCTGGCTGGCCGGCTGGAGCAGCCGCCCCTGGCGGAGCGCCTCGAGAAAGGCGAGATAGTCGCCCGCGCTGCCCTGCATGCCACCGCCGCCCGAGGCGAAGGCCTGCGCCGAAAGGGCGCGTGCCGGCGAATAGAGAATGCCGCCCTTGGGCATGGGTAGCAGATAGGGCTCGCTCATGGGTTCGGGGCGCGGATAGCCGTCGCGATAGGCCGTGGCCAGGCGCCCGGCGTCGCTGACGTTGAAGCTCAGGTCGTGCAGACCCAGCGGTGCGGCCACCTCCCGCTGGACGACCTCCGGCAGGGGCTGCCCGGTGGCGGCCGCCAGCACGCCGCCCATCACGTCCAGCCCAAGGGAGTAGCGCCACTGGGTGCCCGGCTGGAAGTCCAGCGGCACCCCCGCCAGGCGTCGGAGGTTTTCTTCCAGGGTGAGGGAGGCATCATCCAGGCCGTCGGATACCCCGGCACGGTGATAGGGACCGTGCTGGTCTTCGCCGAAACCATAGTGCAGGCCGGCGGTGTGGCTGAGCAGCTGCGCCAGGGTCGGCGTGGCCGGAGTGCCATCGGCCAGAGCCGGGGTGAAGTAGGGCAGGTAGCGACTGACCGGCGCCTGCAGATCCAGGCGGCCCTGGTCCGCCAGCCGCAAGGCGGTCACGGCCACCAGCGGCTTGGTCAGGGAGGCGAAGCGAAACAGCTGGTCTTCCTGCATCGGCCGCCGGGCTTCGCGATCGGCGAAACCGGCGGCGCGCCGATACACCACGCGGCCCTGGTGAGCGACCATGACCACGGTGCCGACGATGCGCTGCTGGGCGATGGCCTGTTCCAGGATCGGATCGAGGCGGGCGGCGAGGGCCGCGTCCTCGGCCTGGGCAAGGGGGGTACTCAGGCCGAGGCCGAGTGCGCTGGCGAGCAGTAGGGAAGACATCTGGTTTAAGCTCCTGGCGAATCGCCGGCGGCTGGACCGGCCAAAGGAGGAATCCTCGCATGATTCGTGACATTTTGAAGATGGGCGATCCCCGCCTGCTGCGGGTGGCACCGCCGGTGGCGGCCGAGCGCTTCGGTTCGGCCGAGCTGCAGGGGCTGATCCAGGACATGTTCGACACCATGGCCGCCGCCGGTGGCGTGGGCCTCGCGGCGCCGCAGATCGGCGAAGACCTGCAACTGATGGTCTTCAGTTTCGAGCGCAATGTCCGCTATCCCGAGGCGGCGCCGGTGCCCCTGCAGGTGCTGATCAATCCGCGGATCGAGGTGCAGGACGCCAGCGAGGAGCTGGGCTGGGAAGGCTGCCTGTCGATCCCGGGGTTGCGCGGCGAGGTGCCACGGCCGCGGCGGATCCGCTATCGGGGCGTGGATGGCGACGGTCGTCCGGTGGACCAGGAGGCCGAAGGCTTCCATGCACGGGTGGTGCTGCACGAATACGATCACCTGATCGGGCGACTCTATCCCTCGCGCATCCAGGATTTCGCCCGCTTCGGCTTCACTGAGGTACTGTTTCCCGAGCTGACCGCGGCCGCGCAGCGCTAGGCGCCAGCGGCCTCCAGCTGCGCCCTGACGGCCGCTGCCAACTGGGAGAAGGGCACCGCGCCATCCAGGGCGCGAGCCTCTTCGACGGGCGCCCCGGCGGAGCGCAGCAGCAGCGTCGGCACCGCGGTGATGCCCAGGGCTTCGGCGCGATCCTCGGCGTGCAGCACGACATCGGTATGGTCGCCCCGGGCCAGGCTGGCTCTCAACGCCTCGCTGTCCAGACCGCTGTGACGCGCCAGGTCGAGCAGCACGTCCAGCTCGCCGATATCCCGACCCTCTTCGAAAAAGGCCTGGAAGACCGCCAGGTGGAAGGCGTCGAAGCGATCCTGCTCGCGGGCGAATTCCGCCGCCTCCAGCGCCAGGCGACTGCGGGGTTGCACGGGCGGCAGCCGCAGCACCATGCCGTATTCCGCCGCCATGGGATAGACGGCGCGATCCCAGGTCCGGCGCAGGTAGTCACCGGCAGGGTCGAGGGTGGGCGTGGGCTCGGGACGCAATTCGAAGGCATGCCACTCGATGGCCAGCTGGTCGCCGAATTCTTCCTGCAGACGCGCCAGCTGGGGCAGCTCCAGGTAGCAGAAGGGACAGACGTAATCGCTCCAGACATCCAGACGAACGCGCGGGGTGGCGGTCATGGCAGTGCTCCGGAAGGGCATGGTGTCTGTCGGACCGCACCCGAAAGCGGATGTTCGGTGAACGTGCCGATATCCACGGCCGATAGGGCCTCCAAGTACGGGTTGCGAGCCACAGGTTGGCAGCCAGCAACCGACATCCTCTTCATATCCGGAAACGGAATGGCCACCGGCCAATTGCGTGAAATGGGTGGCGATCCGCGCTCTAGACGCTTGCCTTGAACCTGTCCCCGACCCCAGGTTCCTATGGCTGCATCCTTTCTTTCACGCGCTAAGGACTATCACCTTGGGTTTTTTCGAACGCAAACTGACATTCCTTCGGCAAACCTTCAGCTACGTCGGCTGGTCGGTTTTCTGGCTGCTGCTGTGGGACATCGCCGTCACCGTCGACTACATGATCTTCGTCGACCAACGGGCGCAGCTGCCCAACATCCCCCTGACCCTGATCGGCTCGGCGCTGATCGTGCTGACCAGCTTTCGCAACACCAGTGCCTATCAGCGCTGGTGGGAAGCGCGCACCCTCTGGGGCGGCATGGTCAACAGCTCGCGCAGCTTCGCCCGGCAGGCGCTGACGCTCATCGACGATGGCGACGAGCATTTCAACGCCATCAAGACGGTACTCATCGAGCGCCATCTCGCCTACGTCCGCTGCCTGGCCTGCCAGCTCAGCGGCGACCCGCTGCCCAAGGAAGTCCGCACCTACCTGGGCAAGGAGGAGTGGGCGATGCGCAAGGAGACCAACAACTTCGCCAACGCCATCCTCAGCGGCTCTTCCAGCCTGATCGCCCTGGAGTACCGCGCCGGTCGCCTGGACAGCATCCGCCTGGAGCGCCTGGAAGCCACCTTCGTCGACATGTCCAACTGGCAGGGCGGCATGGAGCGCATCGCCAACACGCCCTTGCCCTATCCCTATGTCAACTTCCCGCGGCTATTCGTCTTCCTGTTCTGCGTGCTGATGCCCATCGGCCTGGTGGAAAGCCTGGAGTGGTACACGCCGCTGGCCTCCACCGTGGTGGGCTTCATGTTCCTGGCGCTGGAAAAGGTCGGAACCGATCTGCAGAGTCCCTTCCAGCGCAGTCGGCACCAGATCACCATGGGCACCATCTGCAATACCATCGAAGGCAACCTGCGCACCATGCTGCGCGATGCCCGCGGGGGTTACGCCTCGGTCAGCGAGATCGTGCGGGATTCGCGGTTGAGCTCTCCGGAGAAGGATTCCGTCTGAGCGGCGCCCGGTGGCTGGCCATCGCCAGCCCCGGGCATGGGCCTTACTTGAAGTCCCACTGCATCTGCGCCGGGATGCTGATGTCGCGCGAGGAATGCACGCAGACATCCAGGTAGTCGGTGAAGCGCGGCGGGGCGGCGATGCCTTCGTCCAGCAGACGCTGGTTGTCGAACAGGTAGTTCAGATCGGCGAAGCCGCCGTACAGCTTGAGCGCCCGCAGCACCAGCCGCGGATTCGCCGGGCCGATGCGTTCGTTGAAGTCGGCCGCCAGTTCCTTGAGATCGGCGCTGTCCACCTGGCGATAGCGCTCGCCCACCGGGGCATCGCCCATGGCGCCGGCATAGGCCTCGTCGATTTCACCAAAGGTGCAGGCGCCGGCATTGCCCGCCGAGATGTGATACAGGCTGTAGTTCAGCTTCGGCTTGAGGGCCAGTTCCACCAGGGCTTCGGCGCAGTAGTCAACCGGAATGACATCGATCTGCTCGTCGAGGCCACAGGTGAAGCGCTCCAGGGCGAAACCCATGCGGAACACCCAGAAGATGCTGCCTGACGCCTTGCAGCCCGAACGACGGTGACCCACCACGATGGAGGGGCGTGCCACCACCAGCGGCAGCAGCGGCAACTCGTTGCGCAGCTTGAGTTCGATGGCCGCCTTGGAGGCGGTGTAGTCCACCAGTTGCTGCTCCGGCTCGGGGAAGTCCCAGGTCTCGGCGACCGGTGACTGGCGCTGCGGACCGCAGGCCATGGCGGTGCTGACGTGCAGGAAGCGCTTCAGCCGCCGCGACTGGGCGCAGGCCTCGGCCAGGGCGAAGGTGCCTTCGACGTTGACTGGCCAGATCTTCGGATTGCGCGAGAAGGAGGCGACCGCCGCGCAGTTGATGACCTCGTCCAGCGTCTGCAGGAGCGGCTTGGCGGCGTCGATCCAGTGGGTGTCCAGCAGGTCGCCACAGAGGATCTGTTCGGGCCTGAGCAGGGCGGCCAGGCGCTCGTCGACGTCATGCACGCGCAGATTCTGCAGCAGGCGCTCCAGGCCTTCTGCGGGAGTCGCGGCCCGGACCAGGAATCTCAGCCCTTCGACATGGCCCAGCTCCAGCAGGCGCAGGGTGACGGCGCCGCCGAGAAAGCCGGTGGCGCCGGTGACGAGGATACGGCGCGGCGCGGCGGTGAATTGGATGGAAGAGACGGGAAGCGACATGGCGGAGGCCCTGATTGGCGGAACGTGGGCGTACCTTAAGGGTCGACGCTGAAGGATTTATTAAGGCCGGGGAACCCCTCCAGGCTGGCGTCTTTCTAGATGCCCAGCGTAACGACCGATAACCGCCTGGAGACCCCCATGGAACTTCCCGTTCACGATCTGACGACCCTCTTCGAACAACTGGGCCTGGACTCCGATCCGGCTGCCATCGACGACTTCATCGCCAGTCATTCGCCACTGCCCGATGAGGTCAAGGTGTCCGAGGCCGACTTCTGGTCGCCGGCGCAAAAGGCCTTTCTCAAGGACGAAATCATGGGCGACGCCGACTGGGCGCCGATCGTCGACGAGCTGAACGTCCGTCTGCATAGTCATGACTAATGCTGTAGGGCTGGAGGTCTCCAGCCCTGCCACACCTCTCGTGTCCGGAGATTTGCCATGAACGCCGTCCATGCCCAGCAGCAGCCCAACGATCCGCCCGTCGCCGATGACGAGGACGAGGTCAGCGAAGAGCAACTCGACGAATCCGTCGAGGAAACCTTTCCCGCGAGCGATCCCATCTCGCCCTGATGGATTCTTGGCGCCGTTTCGACGGCGCTGTTCCTACCCCTGATCCGGCTTTCCTGCACTTTCGTCGTGCCGTTTTCCTCCGCTGACCAGCCTTTCTCGCCGCGGCTGCTAAGGTAATCGCGTCGCGCACGCATCGCGACCGGGGTCGCGCAGGCGATCCGATGGATCGTTCAACGCAGGGAATCCCATGATCAAGACCTTTTTCGCCACCCTGGCCGGCTCGCTTATCGCTTTGGCCATGCCCTTCGCCGTGGCCGAACCCATCGTCATCAAGTTCGCCCATGTGGTGACGGACGACACGCCCAAGGGGCGCGGTGCCCTGCAGTTGCAGAAGCTGGTGCAGGAACGCCTGGCGGGCAAGGTCAAGATCGAGGTGTATCCCAACTCCAGCCTGGTAGGCGATGCCGACGAACTGGAGGCGCTGCGCAGCAACAGGGTCCAGCTGCTGGCACCCTCGGTCTCCAAGCTCAATGCCCTGGCCAAGCCGCTCAAGGTCTACGATCTGCCCTTCCTGTTCGATAATATCGAGGCGGTCAAGCGCTTCCAGCGCCGCGACAAGAGTCGCGAACTGCTGGGCAGTCTCGTCACCCACGGCATCACCGGGCTGGCCTATTGGAACAACGGTGGCCGGCAACTCTCGGCCACCCGGGAAATCCACGTTCCCGCCGACCTCAAGGGCCTGACCTTCCGCGTCGAGTCCTCCGATGTGCTGGCAGCCTACTACCAGCAGCTCGGCGCCCAGGCGGTCAAGCTGCCCTTCGCCCAGGTCTACGACGCCCTGCGCACCGGCAAGGTCCAGGGCGCGGAAAATCCCTGGTCGAACCTGCTGGGGCAGAAGATCAATACCGTGCAGCCCTACATCGTCGAGGACAACCACAGCTTCCTCACCTACATGCTCATCACCAACACCACCTTCTGGAACGGGCTGCCCTTCGAAATCCGCAGCGAGCTGGAGGCCATCCTCGACGAGGTGTCCCAGTCGGTGAATCGCGATGCCGAAGCCATCAACGCCAAGGCACGCGAGCGGGTGGTGGCGGCCAATACCAGCAAGATCCTGGTGCCGACGGCTGCCGAGCGCGAGGCCTGGCGCGCGGCGGTGGCGCCCCTGATCAAGGGGTACGAAAGCGAAGTGGGCAGCGATGTCCTGCGCGCCGCCGAGGCGGCCAATCGGCGCTGAGATTGCACGGGCGTCCACCCCGGATTTGCGGCAAACTGGCACGGCGTCATCCCGACAACAAGAGGAATAGCCGTGCAGCACGCGGTCATCAGCGGTAGTGGGCTCTATACGCCGCCCGAAAGCATTTCCAACGACGAGCTGGTTGCGTCCTTCAACCAGTGGGCAGGCCAGTGGAATGCCGAGCATGCCGACGCCATCGCCCAGGGCAGCCTGGCGCCCCAGCCTGAATCCAGCGCCGCCTTCATCGAGAAGGCCTCCGGCATCCGCAGCCGCCATGTGGTCGACAAGGCCGGCATCCTCGATCCGGCGCGCATGGTGCCGCGCATCCCCGAGCGTTCCAACGACGAGCCCTCGATCCTCTGCGAGATGGGCGTTGCCGCGGCACGCGAAGCCCTGGATCGCGCCGGACGGACGGCCGCCGACATCGACGGCGTCATCGTCGCCTGTTCCAACCTGCAGCGGCCCTATCCGGCGGTGGCCATCGAGGTCCAGGCCGCGCTGGGTATCCAGGGCTACGGCTTCGACATGAACGTCGCCTGCTCCTCGGCGACCTTCGGCCTGCAGACCGCGGCCAACGCCGTGCAACTGGGCCAGGCACGGGCGGTGCTGGTGATCGATCCGGAGATCTGCACCGGCCACCTGAATTTCCGCGACCGCGACAGCCATTTCATCTTTGGCGATGCGGCCACCGCCCTGGTGGTGGAGCGTGCCGACCATGCGACCTCGGCGCACCGCTTCGAGATCCTCGGCACCCGGTTGTTCACCCAGTTCTCCAACAATATCCGCAACAACTTCGGCTTCCTCAACCGCGCGGCGGAGGAGGGCATGACCCACCCGGACAAGCTGTTCGTCCAGGAAGGGCGCAAGGTGTTCAAGGAGGTCTGCCCCCTGGTGGCCGAGCTGATCGGCAATCACCTGGCCGAACTGGACATCCCCGTCGAGCGGGTCTCGCGCTTCTGGCTGCACCAGGCCAACCTGGCGATGAATCAGCTCATCGTCAAACGCCTGCTGGGCCGCGAACCCGAGCCCAACGAGGCGCCGGTCATTCTCGACACCTACGGCAACACCAGCTCGGCCGGTTCGGTCATCGCGCTGCATCTGCACCACGAGGATCTGGCCAGCGGCAGCTTGGGCGTGCTCAGCTCCTTTGGCGCGGGCTATTCCATCGGCAGCGTAGTGTTGCGCAAGGTCTGATCGACGGCAGGAGTCTTCCCGGGATGACCGTTGTCGGACCTGGGAAGACCTCTTGAGATAGGAAGACCCCGTGCCGCCAGGAAGCCTGCTCCAGGTGCAGCTGCATCAGCTGCGCCCCACCCAGCCCGCGATCGGTCACGACCAGGTGCTGTACAAGCTCGGCAAGTACGCCTGCGACCGGCGCAAGCTGTTCGACGACTACTGCGAAGCCAACGGGCAGCACCTGAGTGGTGGCTTCCAGCCGAGCACCAGTCTGCGCTCGGCCGGCGACGCCCTCGGGGTACGGCCGCCGGGTAGCTGTCCGGATGAAATGAAGACCGTCGTCATAGGTCCGGGGCGGCAGCTCTATCTCACCGACGGCCACCACACCTTTTCCGCCTTCTGGGAGCACCCCGGTGGCGGCCCCGAGACCCCGGTGTGGGTCAGGGTCACCGACGATTTCAGCGACGCCGCGAGCATGGCCGACTTCTGGATCCGCCTGCTCGACGAGCGCAAGGCCTGGCTCAAGGATCCCCAGGGCCGGCCCATCCTGCCCGAGCAGCTGCCGCCGACCCTGGGTCTCTCCGCCATGGCCGACGACCCCTACCGCGCGCTGGTCTATTTCACCCGCCAGATCGGCTACGACAAGCCGCGGACCCCGGATGGCCGGGTATTGCCGTCGGAATTCCTCGAGTTCTACTGGGCCGAGTGGCTGCGCATGCTGCTGCCGCTGCGGGACTACGATCTCGACGATCGCAAGAGCTACGCCAAGGCGGTGGAGCAGGCCGCCAGGCTGATGGTGGCCAACCCGGGCATGCTGATCGGCAGCTCGGGCCGTACGGCGCTGGAGATGGGGGCCTATCGCGCCCTGGACAAGAAGGTCCTGCGCAAGCTCTCTTCCAGCGATGGCAAGTTCACCTACCTGCTGGCCGCCCGCGCCCAGCGTGCGGCCCTGTCCCGGGCGATCTAGTCGGTTTCCGGCTTAAGTGTCTGTTACTAGCAGGTTTTTTTCTTATTGGTGTTGACAGGGGAGGCCGGGCCTCTTAACATGCGCCCCGTCCTGACCGACGGGGCTATAGCTCAGCTGGGAGAGCGCTTGCATGGCATGCAAGAGGTCGACGGTTCGATCCCGTCTAGCTCCACCAAATTTCGGTTTCGCCTTCGGGAGGAATCGGTAGAAGGTTTCGTCCCCTTCGTCTAGTGGCCTAGGACACCGCCCTTTCACGGCGGTAACAGGGGTTCGAGTCCCCTAGGGGACGCCATATCAGTCACGTATCCCA
>NZ_AZNY01000006.1:0-693389 GCF_000510705.1 Pseudomonas sp. MOIL14HWK12:I1
CCTCTCATCCGCTCGACTTGCATGTGTTAGGCCTGCCGCCAGCGTTCAATCTGAGCCATGATCAAACTCTTCAGTTAAGTAGACTGATCGGGTTTTGAGAAAACCCTAAACTTGGCTCAGCAATCGCAAAAAACTCATGAATTCACGAGTTACTTGTGTTGCTGATAATCTTGCGACATCAGACTTATCTCACAAGCACCCACACGAATTGCTTGATTCAACTTGTTAAAGAACAGTTGGTTGCGACCGTGTCGCTAACCGAGGCGCGCATTCTACGCTGCCCTCACATCCTGTCAAGCGTTGATTTGAACTTTTTCGTTTCAACTCAACCACTTGCGCTTGCCTGACCGGTAGAACCAATCTCGGCAGCGGGAGGCGAATCCTACAGCATCCCAAGACGCTGTCAACCCCCTCCACTTCATTTCGTCATCACCCGAGGGTGAGACCCAATGGCGAAGAATCCGTGGACCCCTCGCCCGACTCAGACCTAAGTGCTTGATTTTCAAGCCGCTTCAGCGTCTGCGCCGGAAGTGGGGCGCATTATAGGGGAGTTTCAGAGCAGGTCAACAGGTTATTTCAAAAAACTTCAATAAAGGGGGATGGGGGCCAGCCGATACCCCGCCTCGGTCGCGATGATCCGGTACTGCTTGATCTCCCCAGGAGTCAGCAGGATGGATTGGGCGACGCTGCTGGCCATGGGCGCCGCGCAACCCCCCGGGCCGGAAGAGGTAAGGCTGACGGCGATCTCGCCAGGCGGCAGATTGAAGGAAGCACTCTGACCGGCCATAAGGGTGCCGGCGAGGCGCCCCTGAATCACCAGACCTATGTCGCATCCCGAACCTGAGTAGGCATCGCCCCGGGTGATCATGAGGATGCCTGGCTGTCCCGTCCCACCCTGGGGGACCTGAGCCGAGGCGAAAGAGCAGCAGAGCAAGGCCGTCAGCATACCGATAAGCAACTTCATGACTATCTCCTGCGGGGTCGCCCAGCACCTTAGCACTGCGCGGCCCCCTGTGCGCTGTTTCGCAGCAGCGCCGCTGCGGGCGCCCCTTCAGGGCACGAAAACTGAGCAAGTGGTCAGGTTTGGTGCCCTGCCAAACAGCTGAAATTTCCCGGAATCCTTATACAAGGCGTTGAAAAATAACTATTTTCTCCCGCCCGCCGGAGCTTGGCGTCGATTTTGCTGAGCACGGCGGACGCTGCACATAACGAGAAAGCACTTCCAGGAGCCTACATGCGCAAGACCCTAACCACCGCGCTGCTGACCGCCAGCCTGTTCACAGCCGGTGCCGCCCAAGCCGCTGACAGCCCACTGCTGTGGCACGGTGAAAGCCTCACCTATCTATATGGCAAGGATTTCCGGGTCGATCCCCGCATCCAGCAGACCGTCACCTTCGAGCATGCCAGCAGCTGGACCTGGGGCGATCTCTTCCTCTTCGTCGACAGCATCTGGTTCAACGGTGCGACGAACGCCAGCGACGGTCATCAGGGCTTCTATGGCGAGATCAGTCCGCGACTGTCCTTCGGCAAGCTGTCCGGGCGGGACCTTTCTTTTGGTCCGGTCACCGATGTCTTGCTCGCCACCACCCTGGAATACGACCAGAACGATGGCGAGGGCGCCGGCCGTGACCAGCGCAACTATCTGGTCGGTCCAGGTTTCGACCTCAAGGTGCCGGGCTTCGACTACTTCCAGCTGAATCTCTATTACCGCAAGCCGGATGGCGGCAGTGCCCCCTCGGGTGCCTGGCAGCTCACGCCGGTCTGGGCCTACACCCTGCCCCTGGGCAATTCGGATCTGCTCATCGATGGCTACATGGACTGGGTGATGAACAACAAGGGCAGCTATCACGCCAATCTGCACTTCAATCCCCAAGTCAAGTACGACCTGGGCAAGGCCATGGGCTACGAGGCCAAGCACCTCTATGTAGGGACCGAGTACGACTATTGGTCGGACAAGTACGGCATCAAGGACAGCGAGGGCTTCCGTACCGACCAGAGCGTTTTCAGCTTCCTGGTGAAGTATCAGTTCTAGCCTGGCCAGACCCACTTCTGGCGCTGCAGCCGCCTTACCGGCCCGCAGCGCCACTGCGAGGTAATCACCATGCCCACTCCCGTCCACGATGATCTGCTCTATGGCCTGGACGATCGCCCGGCCCCGCTCGCGGCCTTTTGCGCCGCCCTGCAGCACGTCCTGGCGAGCTTCGTAGGGATCGTCACCCCACCGCTGATCATTGCCGGCGCCCTGGGGCTGCACGAGCACCTGCCCTATCTGATCAGCATGGGGCTGATGGTGTCGGGCGTCGGTACCTTTCTGCAGGCGCGGGGTGCCGGTGGACTGGGCGCGGGCATGATCTGCCTGCAGGGCACCAGCTTCTCCTTTCTATCCGCGGTCTTGGCAGCCGGGATGCTGGTCAAGCAGCGCGGCGGGACGCCGGAGGACATCCTGGCGATGATCTTTGGCGTCTGCTTCTTTGGCGCCTTCGTCCAGATCGGCCTGAGTCGCTGCCTGGGTCTGTTGCGCCGGGTGATCACGCCACTGGTGACCGGCATCGTCATCACCTTGATCGGCATCAGCCTGATCAGGGTGGGCGTCACCGATCTCGGCGGGGGCGCCAAGGCCGCCAATTTCGGCGCACCGATCAACCTGGCCCTCGGTGGTCTGGTGCTGGTCGTCATCATCGGCCTGAATCTGTCGCGGCGTCCCTGGTTGCGGCTGTCGGCGGTGATGATCGGCCTGCTGGTGGGCTCCCTCGCCGCCTGGACCTGTGGCCTGCTGAAACCTCAACCGCTGCCGGACCTGCCCCTGGTCAGCGTCCCCCTCCCCTTCCATTTCGGCTTCGCCTTCGACTGGTCGGCCTTCCTCCCGGTCGCGCTCATCTATCTGATCAGCACCCTGGAAACCACCGGCGACCTGACCGCCAACTGCCTGATTTCGCGGCAACCCGTCGAAGGACCCGGCTATCTGCGGCGGTTGCGGGGCGGGGTCCTGGGTGATGGGGTCGCCTGCCTGCTCGCCGCCACCTTCAATACCTTTCCCAGCACCACCTTTGCGCAGAACAACGGGGTGATCCAGCTGACCGGCGTGGCCAGCCGCCATGTCGGCTACTGGATAGGCGCCATCCTCCTGGTGCTGGGTCTGTTCCCCGTGCTGGGCGCCGTCCTGCAGCAGATTCCCAAGCCGGTGCTGGGCGGTGCGACCCTGGTGCTGTTCGGCAGTGTCGCCGCGGCCGGGATACGGCTGCTGGCGCACTGCACCCTGGATCGCCGCAGCCTGCTGATCATCGCCACCTCCCTTGGCGTGGGTCTCGGTATCGCCAGCCAGCCGACGCTGCTGGATCAGCTGCCGCCACTGGTGAAGAATCTCTTCGACACCGCGATCACCAGCGGCGGCATCACCGCCATCCTGCTCAACCTGTTGCTGCCCGAGGAGCGCCGCGCAGCGGTGACGGAATGCGGCTCGCCAGCGCCACACCGGTAAAACAGCCCTTGTGTCCAGGGCCGGGGGTACGCTATTGATGCCTGCCGCGCCTCAGGATCCTCCAGTTGTCATGACCCTTCTCGTACCCGCCCATCACGCCGGCCAGGACAAGCCGGCCGGACGCATCCGGCAGAAGAATGAGGAGTTGATCCTGAGCGCGGCGGAGGAAGAATTCGCCCGCCATGGCTTCAAGGGCACCAGCATGAACACCATCGCGCAACGCGTTGGCTTGCCCAAGGCCAATCTTCATTACTACTTCAACAACAAGCTCGGCCTCTATATGGCCGTGCTGGGCAACATCCTCGAACTCTGGGACAGCACCTTCAATCACCTGACCGTCGAAGACGATCCGGCGGCAGCCTTGAGCCGCTACATCCGCGCCAAGCTGGAATTCTCGCGTCGGCAACCGCTGGCCTCCCGGATCTTCGCCATGGAGATCATCGGCGGCGGTCATTGCCTGTACGAGTATTTCGATCAGGACTACCAGACCTGGTTTCGCAGCCGGGCAGCGGTGTTCGATGCCTGGATCGCGGCTGGCAAGATGGATCCGGTGGATCCGGTCCACCTGATCTTCCTGTTGTGGAGCAGTACCCAGCACTATGCCGACTTCGCCAGCCAGATCTGCCAGGTGACCGGGCGCACCCGTCTGACCCGGCAGGATTTCGACGAGGCGGCGCGGACCCTGACCCATGTCATTCTCAAGGGACTGGGTCTCCAGGCACCATGACCTTTACCCTGATCCAGGATGCCGCCTGCGAGGAAGAGGTGCGCAAGAGTCGTTTTCTCGCCCTCGCCGCGCCCGTCACCACGGTGGAAGCGGCCATGGCCTTCATCGACCGCGTGAGCGTGCCGACCGCGACCCACAACTGCTGGGCCTGGAAGCTGGGTAATCAATACCGCTTCAATGACGACGGCGAACCCGGTGGGACGGCGGGCCGGCCCATTCTGGCCGCCATCGAGGGGCAGGATTGCGATCAGGTGGTGGTGGTGGTCATCCGCTGGTACGGCGGCATCAAGCTGGGTACCGGCGGCCTGGTGCGCGCCTATGGCGGTTGCGCCGCCCGTTGCCTGCAACAGGCGGACAAGCAGCCGCTGGTGGTGCGGCAGGACTATGGCTTCGCCTGTACCTATGCGGAGTGGCCGCTGATCAAGGCTCGCCTGGCAGCCCTGGCGGTGCTCGTGCTCGCCGAGGACTATCAGGCGCTGGAGATCGACTTGCGGATTGCGGTCGAGCCCCAGCGACGCGACGAAGTAGCGATGCTGCTGAGCAATCTGAGCAGTGGACGTATCGTGATGCGTGCGCTCTAGCGGCACGACCTTTGCTATCTCCTGGTGCACGCCCTTCCGATTCGCACCGCCCTGGCGCATCCCCGCGCTAATTCCCCGTTGCGCTCTGCTTGGCGGCAAGACTGAACCTGCCGAGAGCTGCAGCACGCCCTAAAAGCGCGCATCGAGCAGCCGCCAGGCATGTTTTTGGTGCAACCCTTAGCGACGACTGCCCTGATGAACGAATTGCCTTCCGCTGTGGCGACCCTGGTCCACAGTGCCAATACCCTGTTCCTGCTGCTGGGTGCCGTGATGGTGCTGGCCATGCACGCCGGTTTCGCCTTTCTCGAAGCCGGTACCGTGCGGCACAAGAATCAGGTGAACGCGCTGTCCAAGATCCTCGCCGACTTCGCCATTTCCACCCTGGTGTATTTCTTCGTCGGCTACTGGATCGCCTATGGCGTGACGTTCTTCGCGCCTGCCCAGGTGCTGACCGCCGACAGCGGCTATGGGCTGGTGAAGTTCTTTTTCCTCGCCACCTTCGCCGCAGCCATCCCGGCGATCATCTCCGGCGGCATCGCCGAACGGGCGCGTTTCGTCCCGCAACTGTGCGCCACCGCGCTGATCGTGGCCTTCGTCTATCCGTTCTTCGAAGGCCTGATGTGGAACAACAACCTGGGGCTGCAGGACAGGTTCGAAGCGCTGTTCGGCGCGCGCTTCCACGATTTCGCCGGCTCCGTGGTGGTGCACGCCGTGGGTGGCTGGCTGGCGCTGGCGGCCGTGCTGCTGTTGGGGCCGCGTCAGGGTCGCTATCGCGAAGGCCGGCTGGTGGCCTTTCCGCCGTCGAACATCCCCTTTCTGGCGCTGGGCTCCTGGATCCTGATCGTCGGCTGGTTCGGTTTCAACGTGATGAGCGCCCAGAGCCTGGCAGGCGTCAGTGGCCTGGTCGCGCTGAATTCGCTGATGGCCATGGTCGGCGGGACGGCGGCTGCCCTGCTGCTCGGGCGCAACGACCCCGGCTTCCTGCACAACGGGCCCCTGGCCGGCCTGGTCGCCGTCTGTGCCGGCTCCGATCTGATGCATCCCATCGCCGCCCTGGCCACCGGGCTGGTGGCGGGCGCCCTGTTCGTCTGGGCCTTCACCGCGGTGCAGACGCGCTGGAAGCTGGACGATGTGCTGGGCGTCTGGCCTTTGCACGGCCTCTGCGGCGCCTGGGGCGGCATCGCCTGTGGCCTGTTCGGCCAGACCGGACTTGGCGGCCTGGGTGGGGTGAGCGTGCTGGCGCAACTGGCGGGCACGGGACTGGGTATCGCAGTCGCCCTGCTCGGCGGCCTGGCGGTGTACGGGCTGCTCAAGGCCGTGCTGGGGCTGCGTCTGAGTCAGGAAGAGGAATACCAGGGCGCCGACCTGTCGATCCATCGCATCGCCGCCAACAGCCACGACGGCTAGCGGCCGAGGTTACCCACAGGGACCGTGTACAGTGATGTGGATAACCCGTGCATGAAGTCACGAGAACGCCACAGAGACCGGGCTGGCGGCGACTGGTGAAGAAATGAACACGGCCTCGATGTCGTGGCGGCGAACGGCGACGGCGGGACTCGGGTAGCCCACCGGCGACCGGAATCGGTAGAGTGGGCGACCCTTGTTCCAGGAGCGCCCCATGCCCGCCCTTTCGACCCTGCTGCCCTGGCTCCGCGAGGTGGACCGCACCACCCTGAAGGCGGATCTTGGCGCGGGTCTGCTGGGCGCGGTCCTGGCGCTGCCCCAGGGCGTGGCCTTCGCCACCCTGGCCGGACTGCCTCCGCAATACGGCGTCTATGGCGCCGTGGTGCCCTGCATCGTCGCCGCCCTGGCGGGTTCCAGTCGCCATGTGGTGACCGGGCCGACCAACGCCAACTCCCTGGCCCTGCTGGCGGCGCTGTCTCCGCTGGCGCTGGCGGGCTCCGGCCCCTATATCGATCTGGCGCTGGCGGTGACCCTGCTGGTCGGCATGCTGCAACTGACGGTGGGCGCCCTGCGCCTGGGCGCGGTGGCCAACTTCATCTCGCCCTCGGTGCTGCTCGGCTTCATGAGTGGCGCCGCGGTGCTGATCGGGCTCTATTCGCTCAAGGATTTGCTCGGCTTGTCGCCGCCATTGGGCACCTCGGCCTTTGGCGTGCTCGGCTATGTCGTCGCCCATCCCCTGGCGATCCACTGGCCCTCGCTGTTGATCGGCGTGGTGACCCTGGTCGCCACCCTGCTGCTGCGGCGGCTGCGCCCGCGCTGGCCAACCATGCTGCTGGGTCTGCTGGCCGGTTGCCTGAGCGCCTGGATCCTGGAGCGCAGCGTGGCGGGCGCGGCCCAGGGGATCGCCACGGTCGGACGGATTCCCTCGGCGCTGCCTCCCTTCCATCTGCCCAACGTCACCCTGCAGGACCTGGGCAATCTCTCCGGCATCGCCGTGGCCCTGACCCTGGTGGCCCTGGGGCAGTCGCTGTCGATCGCCAAGGCGGTGGCCCAGCGCTCCGGACAGCGACTCGACGTCAATCGCGAATTCCGTGGCCAAGGGCTGGCCAATCTGGTCGGCGGCTGCTTTTCGGCCTATGTCTCCTGCGGCTCGCTGAATCGCTCCATGCCCAATTTCGAAGCCGGAGCCCGCACCCCGCTGGCGGCGGTGTTCGCCGCCCTGCTGGTGGTGGCCCTGGTGGCCTTTGGCGGCGCCCTGATCGCGGCCATTCCGCTGGCCGCCATCGCCGCCACCCTGCTGCTGGTGGCGCGCGGGCTGCTGGACCTGGGGCGCTGGCGCGAGGTGCTGAGGGTCAGCCGCACCGAGGCCCTGGTGGCCGGGGTGACCTTGCTGGCGACCCTGACCATTCCGCTGGATCGCGCCGTGCTGCTGGGCACCCTGGTATCCCTGGTGGCCTACCTCTATCGCACCTCGCACCCGGCCATCCGCCCGCTGGTGCCGGATCCCCGTACCCCCGAGCGCCGTTTCACCCCGCTGGACGAACTGGGCCAGCCGGCGCAGGAGTGTCCGCAACTCAAGCTGGTGCGGGTGGAAGGCTCGGTGTTCTTTGGCGCCGTGCCCCATGTCGGCGATCAGTTGGACGGCTTTCGCAACGCCCAGCCCGGGCAGAAGCACGCCCTGTTCATGACCAAGAGCATGAATTTCATCGACCTGGCGGGTAACGACCTCTGGCGGCGCGAATGGCGCGAGCGACGCGCCCAGGGTGGCGATCTCTATTTCCATCGCCCGCGCACGCCGGTGCTGCAGTTGTTCGCCAAGACCGGCTTTCTCAAGGAGCTGGGCGACGGCCATATCTTTTCGTCCAAGGATCAGGCCCTGCGCAGCATCTATCCGCGCCTGGATCCGGAGGTTTGCCGCAGCTGCACCGCCCGGACCTTCGTCGAGTGCGCGGCACGCGCGGCGGAACAGGCGCCGGGCGCGGACGCCACTCGGGCGGACTGCTAAGCTGGCGGTTTCCTTCTGCCGCTGGAGTTCTCCATGACCGCTGCCCTGCGTCTCGCTCGCCGTCTCGCCCTGACCTCTCTGCTGTTGCCGGGGCTGGCCCTGGCCCATGGTCACCTGAAGAGCGCCGAGCCCGCCCCCGACAGCACCAGCCCGGCACCGAAGCAGCTGAGTCTGAGCTTTTCCGAAGGGGTCGAGGCGTCTCTGAGCCAGGTGCAGCTGCAGCGGCTGGAGGGTCAGGCCAGTACGGCGATCACCACCGGCAAGGTGATTTCCGGTGGTGACGAACGCACCCTGGAGGTGCCGCTGGAGGCACCGCTGGAAGCGGGCCGCTACCAGGTCAAATGGCGGGTGCTGGCCAAGGACGGACACAAGACCCAGGGCGATTATCGCTTCACCGTCCAGTAAGGATGGACGGCGGACTGGCGACGCCCGATGCCTGGCGCCCCCTCGCCCGCGCCCTCTTCCTGCTGCCGCTGCTGCTGACCTGGGGCTATCTGGCGCTGGCGCTCTGGCTGGGTCGCCCTGCCTTGAGCGGCTGGCTGCTAGAACGGGCGCGCCCTGCGGCCCGCCTGCTGGGGGCCCTGCTGCTGCTCGGGGTGCTGAGTCTGTTGCCGCTGCAGGCCGCGCTGGTCGGCGATGGCTGGACGGATGCCTTCAACCTGCCGCTGTGGCAGCTCTATCTGGCCACCGAGGCCGGCCAGGGCTGGCGCTGGCAATTGCCGCTGGGCCTGCTGCTGGCCCTGTGGCTGCTGGCGGGACCCGGGATGCGTGGCGTTCGCTGGCTGTGGGGCTTGAGTGGCCTACTGCTGGCCAGTCTGGCCCTGGGTGGCCATGCCGCCGCGACCGCGGGCGCGCTCGGCGGAGTGCACAGGTTGAACCAGGCCCTGCATCTGCTCACCACGGGACTCTGGCTGGGCAGTCTGCCCGGGGTGTTGCTGTGCCTGGGGCGGCCTCCGGCCCGGCTCAGGGGGGAGGTCCAGCGGCTGCTGCGCGGTTACTCGCTACCCGGGCAGATCTGCGTGGCGCTGGCCCTGCTCAGCGGCGCGCTCAATAGCCTGCTGATCCTCGGTCCGGCCGGCCTGCTGCGGTTGACGCCCTACTCCGGCCTGCTGCTGGCCAAGGTGCTGGTGGTGGCGACCATGGTCGTCCTGGCCGTGGCCAATCGTTATCTGCTGGTGCCGCGATTGGGACAGGGACCCCAGGCATGGCAGCTGCTGCGGCGGGCCACGGCCGTGGAGATCGCCCTCGGGGTGGTCGTCGTCACGCTGGTGGCGGCCTTCTCGGGTCTGGATCCCTTCAGCTGACAGCCGGGGCGAACGCTGTCGCCCCGGCCACGCCTCAGAAATAGACGTTCATGCCCAGGTAGATTTCCTTGCTGCTGTCGAGCTGGCTCGAACCCAGCTTGCTGCCGTCCTGATCGATGTCCGGCTTGGCGTTGCTACGCAGGTAGCGATAGCCGGCTTCCAGGGAGGTGCGGTCGTTGACCTGCTGCAGGATGCCGGCCTGGACCCCGGCCACATAACCGAGGTCGCTGTCATGGCCGAAGCTGGAACCATCCTGGGTGACCCGGGCGACGCCCAGGGTGCCGCCGCCAAACAATTTGGTGCTGTCGCCCAGGGGATAGAAGGCATCGTAGCTGCCGGTCAGGTCCTGCTGCTTGAGTCTCAGGCCATCACTGCTGCCGCTGGCCTGGTCGAGGGTGGCGTAGTAGCGACCGGCATCGTTCTGCTGACCGAGGCGCAGCCCCCAGGTGTTGCTGCCATCGATGGCACCATCGGTATCGGGGCCGTTCAGGTTGCGGTCGAGGGCGTGGCTGTTGCTGAAGTTGTCGTAGCTCTTGCCATAGGTGAGGCCGGCGAAATTCTGGGGATCGGCGGCAAAGACCTGATGACTGGCCAGGGCCAGCAGGCCGAAGAGGACGACACGGGATTTCAGGGCGTTCATGGTGAAAGGCTCCTCACGCGATGCGAATACAGCCCGACCGGCTGCGCGGCCATCTTCGGCGGTGGCGGATTAGCAGCGGATTAAGGGGACTGAATCGGAGCTGAACGCTGAGGCAGGACACGAGCGGAGCAGCGGACCGCCCGTTGCAGGCGGCCCGGCAGGGAGGGATCAACGCTGACGGTGGTACTCGGTCACGCGCTGCACTTCTTCCTTGGAGCCCAAGAACACCGCCACCCGCTGGTGCAGGCCGTCCGGCTGGACGTCGAGGATGCGCTGGTGACCGTTGGTGGCGGCACCACCGGCCTGCTCGACCAGCATGGACATGGGATTGGCCTCGTACATCAGGCGCAGCTTGCCGGGCTTTTCCGGCTCGCGGGCGTCGCGCGGGTACATGAAGATACCGCCGCGGGTAAGGATGCGATGGACGTCGGCCACCATGGAGGCGATCCAGCGCATGTTGTAGTTCTTGCCCAGGGGACCTTCCTTGCCAGCCAGCAGCTCGTCCACGTAACGCTTGACCGGGGCTTCCCAGTGGCGCTGGTTGGACATGTTGATGGCGAATTCGGCAGTGGTCTCGGGGATGGTGATGTCTTCGTGGGTCAGCACGAAGCTGCCCAGTTCGCGATCCAGGGTGAAGCCCTTGACGCCGTCGCCCAGGGTCAGCACCAGCATGGTCTGGGGACCGTAGATGGCGTAACCGGCAGCCACCTGCTCGGTGCCCTTCTGCATGAAGGCTTCTTCGGTCACGTCACCGGTGGTGCTGCTGACGAAGTCCTTGCGCAGGATGGAGAAGATGGTGCCGACGGAGACGTTGACGTCGATGTTGGACGAGCCGTCCAGGGGGTCGAACATCAACAGGTAGGCGCCCTTGGGATAGTGACCCGGAATCTGGTGTACCTGGTCCATTTCCTCGGAGGCCATACCGGCCAGGGTGCCGCCCCATTCGTTGGCTTCCAGCAGGATCTCGTTGGACAGCACGTCCAGCTTCTTCTGCACCTCACCCTGGACGTTCTCGGTGCCCATGCTGCCAAGCACGCCACCCAGCGCCCCCTTGGACACCTCGTAGCTGATGCGCTTGCACGCCCGTGCCACGACTTCGATGAGGAAGCGCAGGTCGGCCGGGGTCTTGTGGCTGCGGGTCTGCTCGATGAGGTAACGACTGAGGGATATCCGGGACATCGCGGTGCTCCTTGTAATGATGGGCGCGAGTGTAGCGCCAAAGCTCAAGCTCCGTCTCAAGCAGAGCGGACCGTCAGGCCAGGTCTGCCAGCCAGTGCCGATTCCGGACGCTGTCGCCGGGGCAACGAGGCGCCGGGCACCGGCGGCCGGCAGGGAACGCGCGTCTAGGGCGCGTTCGGGGTCTCCACGGCCAGCAGTACGCCTCGGCCAGCACGGAGATTTTCGGCGCTGGGATAGACTGCCGAGTCGGGTTCCAGTTCAGGCTGACGGCTGTCCAGCTGTATCACCCAGTGATGTCCGTCACGTGACGGCGGCAGGCGCAGGTCGATTTCCTCCCGGCGCGGCTGGAAGGCCAGCCAGATCCGTGCGGCCTGGGGCTGATCCGCTCCGTCGAGGGGCTCCAGGGTGAGGGCGAGCGGCAGGCTGCCCCCGGCCTGCCAGCGACCGTCGTCCATCGGCGCACCGTCGGCATCGAGCCATTCGATCCTGACCCAGCCACGGGGATCGGGTCGTCCAAGCAGCCGCTGCGCCTGCAGGGCCGGTAACTCCTGGCGCAGCGCCATGAGCCGACCGACGAAGGCGCTCTGCCGTTGCCCGGCCGGGCTGGCGGCCTGCTGCCAGTCCAGCCAGGACAGTTCAGTGTCCTGCACATAGGCATTGTTGTTGCCCTGCTGGGTGCGACCGAATTCGTCACCGGCGGTGAGCATGGGTTCGCCCCCGGCCAGGATCAGGGTCGCCAGCAGGGCGCGCTGGTCGGCGGCGCGGGCTTCCAGGACGGCGGGGTCGTCGCTCGGTCCTTCGACGCCATTGTTCCAGCTCTTGTTGTCGGTGGTGCCGTCGCGATTGCCTTCGCCATTGGCCTCGTTGTGCTTTTCGGCGTAGCTGACCAGGTCGGCCAGGGTGAAGCCGTCGTGGGCGGTGACGAAGTTGACGCTGGTGCGCAAGGAGCGATCACCCGCACCGAAGAGATCGGCGCTGCCGGCCAGGCGGGTCGCCAGGGCGCCTCTCAGACCGTCGTCGCCGCGCCAGAAGCGGCGCACGTCGTCCCGGAAGGCGTCGTTCCATTCCTGCCAGGGCGCGCGGAAGGCGCCGACCTGATGGCCACCGGGGCCGATGTCCCAGGGTTCCGCCACCAGTCGCACCTGACGCAGCAGCGGATCCTGGGCCAGGGCCTGCAGCAGTGGCGCGTCGCGATCGAAGCCGCTTTCCAGGCGACCTAGCGCGGGCGCCAGGTCGAAGCGAAAGCCGTCGACACCGACGGCGGTGACCCAATGGCGCAGGCTGTCCAGGGTCAGGCGCAACGCCGGCGGGCTGTAGAGCGCCAGGCAGTTGCCGCAGCCCATGTCGTTGATATAGCGCGCCGGATCGTCCGGCTGCAGCCGGTAGTAGCCGGCATTGTCCAGACCACGCAGATTGAAGGTGGGGCCGAGTTCGTCGCCTTCGCCGGTGTGGTTGAAGACCACGTCGAGCAGCACCTCGAAGCCGGCCGCCTGCAGGGTGGCCACCGTCTCGCGCAATTCGGCGAGGGCCTCGCGCCCCGCCAGGCGCGGATCGACCGCCGCCATGACCACCGGGTTGTAGCCCCAGTAGTTGGCCAGCCCCAGGGCGGGCAGATGGCGATCGTCGGCCCAGGCGGCGATGGGCAGCAGCTCCAGGGTAGTGACGCCGAGGCGCTGCCAGTGCTCGATCAGCGCCGGATGGCGCAGCGCCGCCAGGGTGCCGCGCTGGCGGGTGGGCACCTGCGGATGCAGCTGGGTCTGGCCGCGTACGTGCAATTCGTAGATCAGTCCCGCGTCGCGGCGCTTGGGCGCTGGCGTCAGGCTATCGACCGGCGGCAGGACGATGGCCTTGGGGACATGGGCACCGCTGTCGCGCGCGTCCGGACGATTGGGATCTTCGGGATGGAAACCATAGGTGCTGGGATGCAGCTGGAAGGGCCGGTCCACCGCCAGGGCCCAGGGGTCCACCAGCAGTTTGTTGGCGTTGAATCTGAGGCCGTCCTGGGGACGGTAGGCACCCTGGGCGCGCAAACCGTATCTCAGACCCGCTTTGGCACCGGCCAGGAAACCATGCCAGACGCCGCCTTCGTGTTCGCGAAAGGCCAGACGCTGGGTCTCGGCTTCCCCCTTGGCATCGTAGAGGCAGAGTTCGACGGCTTCAGCCGCCGGCGACCAGACGGCGAAGTTGATGCCGCCCTCGACGAGGGTGGCACCGTAATGGGCAGGATTGCCCGCTTCGAGGCGGGTAGAGGTGCGGGGCATGGGGACTCCGGTGACGGGCTTGCGGGGCGGATGCTGCAAGGATGTAGACGGTGTGGAAGCCGCGGGTTCTCAATCGGGGGATAGCTGATCGTGGCCAGGGCCGGCCGCCGTAGGCTGGGTTGAGCGTAGCGAAGCCCAGCAAATCCTGCCTGGGCACCTGCTCTATGGTGGTCCTTATCGCGGCCATGGGCCGCTCCTACAGGAGGGTGCCTTACCCGTAGGAGCGGCCGCAGCGGCGGACCGCCATGGCCGCGAAGCGTGCTCGACTACAGCGCCTTCCAGATTTCCGTGGCGTATTCGCGGATGGTGCGGTCGGAGGAGAACCAGCCCATGCTGGAGGTGTTGATCACCGCCGATTGCCACCACCTGTCCGGCTGCTGCCAGCGGGTCTCGACCTGGCGCTGGGCTTCCCAGTAGGCGTCGAAGTCGGCGCAGACCAGGAAGCGGTCGTGCCAGGTCAGGACGTCGAGCAGGCTGTTGTAGCGGGCCGGATCCTCGGGCGAGAACTGGCCGCCGCGCAATCCGGCGAGCACCTGGGCCAGGCGTGGCGAATTCTCGATGATGTCCGAGGAGATGCCGCCGCTGCGCTGGCGCTCTTCCACCTCGGCCGCCTTGAGGCCAAAGATGAACATGTGCTCTTCCCCGATCAGTTCGCACATCTCCACATTGGCGCCGTCCAGGGTGCCGATGGTGAGGGCGCCGTTGAGGCCGAACTTCATGTTGCTGGTGCCCGAGGCTTCCATGCCGGCGGTGGAGATCTGCTCGGAAAGATCCGCCGCCGGAATGATGACCTCGGCCAGGCTGACGTTGTAGTTGGGCAGGAAGACCACCTTGAGCAGATCACGGGTCAGGGGGTCGTTGTTGACCACCTTGGCCACGTCGTTGGCCAGCTTGATGATCAGCTTGGCCTGGTGATAGCTGGCGGCGGCCTTGCCGGCGAAGATCTTGACCCGCGGCGTCCAGTCGCCGTTGGGGTTGTCGCGGATGGCCTGGTACAGCGCGATGGTCTGCAGCAGATTCATCAGCTGCCGCTTGTACTCGTGGATGCGCTTGATCTGGACATCGAACAGCGCATTGGGATCGAGGTCGATCTCCAGCCGCTGCTTCACCAGGCTGGTGAAGGTGTCCTTGTTGCGCTGGCGCTGCAGGGCGAAGCGCTCGCGGAAATTGCTGTCGTTAGCATAGGGCTTGAGCTGCGGCAGGGTCTTTTCCGGATCGTGCAGCACGCCCTGGCCGAGGGTATCCACCAGCAGGTCGGTGAGCGCCGGATTGGCCTGGTGCAACCAGCGGCGGAAGGTGATGCCGTTGGTCTTGTTGTTGATGCGATCCGGATAGAGCCGGTGCAGCGAGCGGAAGACCGTCTTGCGCATCAGGTCGGTGTGCAGACCGGACACGCCATTGATGCTGTGCGAGCCAAGAAAGGCCAGATTGCCCATGCGCACGCGGCGCCCCTGGCTTTCGTCGATCAGGGAAACATAGGAAATCATGCCGCCATCGGTCTCGCCGCGGGCGCGCAGGGAGTCGAGGAACTGGGCGTTGATCAGGTAGATGATCTGCATGTGCCGCGGCAGCAGGCGTTCCATCAGCTGTACCGGCCAGGTCTCCAGGGCCTCGGGCAAGAGGGTGTGGTTGGTGTAGCTGAGGGTGCCGACGGTGGTGCTCCAGGCGGCGTCCCAGGGAATGCCGTGGACGTCCACCAGCAGCCGCATCAGCTCGGCCACGGCGATGGCCGGGTGGGTGTCGTTGAGCTGGATGGACACGTGCTCGGGCAGGCTGAGCAGGTCGCTGTGCTGCTTGAGATGACGACGGGTCAGGTCGGCCAGGGAGGCGGCGACGAAGAAGTATTCCTGGCGCAGGCGCAATTCCTGGCCGGCTTCGCTGCTGTCGGCCGGATAGAGTACCCGCGAGATGCTCTCGGCGCGGGCCTCGTTGGCCACGGCGCCGACGTGATCGCCGGCGTTGAAGGTTTCCAGGTGGAGGATCTCCAGCGGTCGCGCACGCCAGAGTCTCAGGGTGTTGGCGCCCTCCCCGCCCCAGCCGATCACCGGGGTGTCATAGGCCACCGCGCGGATGCGCTCGCCGGGCGTCCACACCTGGCGCCGCGGATCGCCTTCGCCGTAGGGGGCGACATGCCCGCCGAAGCCGATCTCGTACACCACCTCGGCGCGTTCGAATTCCCAGGGATTGCCGAAATCCAGCCAGTTTTCCGGCTGCTCCAGCTGGAAGCCGTCGGCGATCACCTGGCGGAACAGCCCGTGCTCGTAACGGATGCCATAGCCGTGGCTGGCAATGCCCAGGGTGGCCATGCTTTCCATGAAGCAGGCGGCCAGCCGGCCGAGGCCGCCGTTGCCCAGGGCGGCGTCCGGCTCCAGCCCGCGGATGCGTTCCAGGTCGACGCCGAGGTCGGCCAGGGCGCGACGGGTCTCTTCGAGGATGCCGAGGTTGGACAGGCTGTCGATCAGCAGGCGACCGATGAGGAATTCCAGGGAAAGGTAATAGACCCGTTTCTGGCCGGTGCGATAGGCGTCGCGGGTGCGACTCATCCAGCGATCGACGATGTAGTCCCGGGCGGCCAGGGCGGTGGCCTGGAACCAGTCGTGGTCGAGGGCGTTGTCGGGGTCCTTGCCGACGGCGTAGGTGAGCTTGGAGAGGATGTTGGTACGGAGCGCGGAAACTTCGTTAGGCGAGATGAAGCGGGGTCTCGTCATCAGGATTGACCTCTGCAAGCGCTTAGGAATCAGATCGCGAAGTGGCCGCGGATAATGCGGCGCGTGCCGTTCGCCTTACTTTTAGGCGAAACGACGGGGACGTCCAAGCTTTTTTCGCCACATCAGACGGTTAGCCGTTACCCCTACCCTCTCTAGCCCGAGGTTTTCACCATGCGCAAGACCCTGCTCATCACCGGCGCGAGTCGTGGCATCGGCCGCGCCACGGCCCTTGGCGCCGCCCGCCGCGGCTGGAACGTCGCCTTCAACTATCGCCATGACGAGGCCGCGGCCCGGGCCACTCTGGCCGAGATCGAGGCGCTGGGCGTGGAAGGCCTGGCGCTGCGTGGCGACGTGGCCGACGAAGCCCAGGTGCTGGCGCTGTTCGAGCGCACGGTGGAGCGCTTCGGCGGCCTGGACGCCTTCGTCAACAATGCCGGGATCGTCGATCAGTCGCAGCCACTGGTGGACATGAGCGCCGAGCGATTGCGACGGATGTTCGAGGTCAACGTCTATGGCGCCTTTCTCTGTGCCCGCGAGGCGGCTCGCCACCTGTCGCGGGAGCGCGGCGGCCGCGGTGGCGCCATCGTCAATGTCTCTTCCATCGCGGCGCGTCTGGGCTCGCCCAACGAATACGTCGACTATGCCGCCAGCAAGGCGGCGCTGGACACCCTGACCTTGGGCCTCGCCAAGGAACTCGGCCCGCACGGGGTGCGGGTCAATGCGGTGCGACCCGGCGTGACCCTTACCGACATCCACGCCAGCGGCGGCCAGCCGGGCCGCGCCGAGCGCCTGGGCGTGGCCACCCCGCTGGGGCGTGCGGGCGAGGCCGAGGAGATCGCCGCCGGCATCCTCTGGCTGCTGTCGGACGAAGCCTCATACACCACCGGCGCCCTGCTGGATATCGGTGGCGGGCGCTAGGGCCTAGGCTCTGTACGAAAAGTCGCCGAGCGACGGTCAGGCGAAGCGTTTTTCAACGAAGCATCACCGAGCGCAGGCATTTTTCGTACAGGGCCTAGTCGCGGCGGCGCGTCAGGGCGTTGAGCACCTGCTGCGACAGCGCATGGTAGAGCGGCACCGGCATCAGCCAGCCGGAGACGGCGGCGGCCAGCAGACAGGCCGCCAGCACCGGCAGCGCCATGTCCGGGCTGTGGGCCAGCTCCAGGGTGATGACGGTGGCGGTCAGCGGGGTGCGGGTGACCCCGGCGAGGTAGGCGGCCAGCCCCAGCAAGGCGCATTGCGGCAGACTGATGCCCGGCAGCCAGTCGACCAGCCAGGGGCCCAGGGCCGCCCCCACCGCCAGCGAGGGCGAGAACAGGCCGCCCGGTACCCCGGCCAGGTAGGAGACGACGTTGGCGAGGAATTTCCACAGCAGGAAGTCGCCGCCGGTCATGGGTTCGCCAGCTAGGATGGCATGGGTCTCGGCATAGCCGGTGCCGAACACATGCTGGCCGGAGAACAGCCCCAAAGCCGCCAGCACCAGGCCACAGCCGGCGGCGAAAGCCACCGGGCGGCGACCGCGCAGGGCATTCAGGCGCCCCAGCCAGCCCCGCTCGGTGGGCAGCACCAGGCGACCGTAGCAACCGCCGAGCAGTCCGCCGATGACGCCGATCACCGCTACGCCGATCCAGCCCAGGCCCCAGGTCAGATGCAGGTCCAGAGCGCCGAGATAGCTGTAGGGGCCGACGATGCCCAGGGTGACGATGCCGCCGAGCAGCACGGCGGTCAGCACCAGGCCGCTGAAGCGCTGCTCGAAGGTGTGGGTGAGTTCCTCGATGGCGAAGACCACCCCGCCCAGGGGGGTGTTGAAGGCGGCAGCGATCCCGGCGGCGCCGCCAGCGAGGATGAGTCCGGACAGGGTGCGGCGGCCATGCAGGCCGAGCCGCTTGCCGAAGCCGTAGAGCAAGGCGGCGCCGACGTGCACGGTGGGGCCTTCCCGCCCTACCGAGCCGCCCACCAGCAGGGCGCCGGCCGTGAGCAGCAGCTTGGCCAGGGCGATGGGGGGCGCCAGCAGCCGGGCGCGCAGGTCCGCCTCGGGTCGTTCGAGGGTGACGATGACTTGGGGGATGCCGCTGCCACGGGCATCGCGCAGCGCGCCCTGGGTCAGCCAGACCAGTCCGGCGAAGCCCAGGGGCGTCACCAGCCAGGGCCAGAAGGCGCTGTGCTGCAGCAGCTGCTGAAAGAGGCCGAAGGAGGCATCGGCCAGCCAGGCGAAGCCCAGACCGGCCAGGCCCACCAGCACCGCGCCGACCCAGAAGGCGACGCGCTGGCGCCACTCGCGCAGCCGACGGCGCCGGCGATGGCGCAGCAGATGCAGCCGACGCCGGGCGGCGACTTCGGGATCGGTATCGGGATAGACGGGGTCGGACATGGAGAAGAGGCCACCAGGAGGCGAGAGCCTCCCAGTGTAACCTCTTGTTACAGCGGTATCGCCAGGGTCCGGATCAGGCCGCGGGGACCAGCTCGGTGGCGGCTTCGTTGCGCTTGAGCACCGCGTAGATGACCCCGGTCACCAGACTGCCGGCGGCGATGGCCGCCAGGTACAGCCAGGCGTGGCTGATGGCGTTGGGGATCAGCAGCACGAAGAGGCCGCCGTGGGGCGCCATCAGCTTGCAGTTGAACAGCATCACCAGGGCGCCGGTGAGGGCACCGCCGATCACGCTGGCCGGGATCACCCGCAGCGGATCCTTGGCGGCGAAGGGAATCGCGCCTTCGGAGATGAAGCACAGCCCCAGCACCGACGCCGCCTTGCCCGCCTCGCGCTCGCTCTGGGCGAACTTGCGCCGGGCCAGCAGGGTGGCGATGCCCATGCCGATGGGCGGCACCATGCCGGCGGCCATGGTGGCGGCCATCGGCCCGTAGGTCTTGGACGCCAGCAGGCCGACGGTGAAGGCATAGGCGGCCTTGTTGATCGGGCCGCCGAAGTCGATGCACATCATGGCGCCGAGGATCAGGCCGAGCAGCACGGCGTTGCTGGTGCCCAGATTGTTGAGGAAGTCGGTGAGTCGGCTCAGGGCGCCGGCCACCGGGGTGCCGACCAGATAGATCATCACCAGGCCGACGATGAGGCTGGCGAACAGCGGGATGATCAGGATCGGCTTGAGCGCCTCGACGCTGGCCGGCAGCTTGACGTGCTGGGCGATGGCCTTGGCCACGTAGCCGGCCAGGAAGCCGGCGATGATACCGCCGATGAAGCCGCTGCCCAGACTGGCCGCCAGCCAGCCGCCGATCATGCCGGGGGCGAGACCCGGGCGGTCGGCGATGGAGTAGGCGATGTAGCCGGCCAGCACCGGGACCATCAGCTTGAAGGCCGATTCACCACCGATCTGCATCAGCGCCGCGGCCAGGGTGCCCTGCTCCTTGAAGGCCTCGATGCCGAAGACGAAGGACAGGGCGATCAGCAGACCGCCCGCCACCACCATCGGCAGCATGTAGGACACCCCGGTGAGCAGGTGCTTGTAGACGCCCGCGCCTTCCTTCTTGGCTGGCTTGGCGCCCTCGCCCGCCGCTGGCGCGGCGCTGCCGGCCAGGGTCTCGCCCTCGGCCAGGGCCTTCTTGATCGTCGCCTCGGGTTGCTTGAGGGCGACCCCGGTGCCACAGCGATAGACGCGCTTGCCGGCGAAGCGCTCGACATTGACCTCGATGTCGGTGGCCAGCAGCACCACGTCGGCGTCGCGGATGGCCTCGGCCGGCAGCGGATTGCGTGCCCCTACCGAGCCCTGGGTCTCCAGGTGCAGGCGATAGCCGAGCTTCTTGGCCGCGTTCTGCAGCGCCTCCGCCGCCATGAAGGTGTGGGCGACCCCGGTCGGGCAGGCGGTGATGGCCACCAGCCGCGGGGTTTCGCTGGCACTGGCGGGAGCGCTGGGGGCAGCGCCACCCGCCGCCGGGGCCTGTTCCAGCACCTTGGCTTCGCTGGCCGCGCGCTGCAGGAAGGCGTCAACATCGCGCAGGGCTTCGGCCGGGGCGGCGCGGTAGACGCGCTTGCCGACGAAGCGCGACAGGTCGACCGCGCCGGTGTGGACCACCACGACCAGTTCGGCGCGCGCCACCTGGTCGTCGGTCAGCAGGGTGGCCTCGGGGCCGTCGTGGATCTCGACGCTGGTGGTCCAGCCGCGGCGCTGGGCGGCGGCGTCCAGCAGGCGCGCACTGAGCACGCTGGTGACCATGCCGGTCGGGCAGGTCGTGACGATGGCGATGTTCATGGGTTTACCCCTGATTCTTGTTCTAGCGGAAAGTCGGGAAGGACACGCACCTGCACCTGGTCTTCGAAGACGGCGAGTTGCGCGGGATCATTGATGCCGAAGCCGATCTGGGTCACGGCCAGGGCCGCGATGGCGGTGGCCGTGGTCAGGGTGCGCTCCGGCGCCTGGCCGGTGAGCAGGCCGTGCAGCATGCCGGCCAGCAGGGAATCCCCCGCGCCGACGGTGCTGGCCACGGTGACCTTGGGCGGCTGCGCCTCCAGGGTCTGGGCGCCATACCAGCGCACCCCATCGGCGCCCTGGGAGATCACCAGGTGCTCGATGCCCAGGGCCCGCAGCTGTTCGACCAGCAGCGCCTGCTCGGTCGCGGTCTCGGCCGGTGCGCCGCAGGCTTCGGCCAGTTCTTCGGTATTGGGCTTGATCAGCCAGGGACCGGCGGCCAGGGCGGCGCGCAGGGCGGCGCCACTGGTGTCCAGCGCCACCGGCAGGCCCAGCGACTTGAGGCGGCCGACCAGCGCGGCCAGCCACTCGGGGCTTACCCCTCGCGGCAGGCTGCCGGCCACCACCACGGCGTCATGGCCGGGCGCGAGGCGATCCAGGGTCTCGAGCAATTCCTGCTGGGCGGCGGCGGACACCTCCGGGCCAGGCCCGTTGATGTCGGTGATGCGGCCCGCGGCCTCGGCCAGCTTGAGGTTGCTGCGGGTCTCGCCGGCGACCCGGACGAAGGCGTCGGTAAAGCCGCGGCGGGCGAACAGGGCTTCGAAGGCGGCCGCGTTGTCGGCCCCGAGAAAGCCGCTCACCGTCAGTTCATGGCCGAGATCGGCCAGCACCTGGGCGACGTTGATGCCCTTGCCGGCGGCATGGACGATCACCGCCTCGCTGCGATTCACCGCGCCGGGCTTGAGCTCCGGCAACTGGACGGTGAGGTCCAGCGCCGGGTTGAGGGTCAGGGTGAGGATTCGGCTCATCGCAGGGCCTCCACGCTCTGCCGCACCTCGGCAGCGGTACCCAGCTCCAGGGCGCGCGCGGCGCAGGACTGCACCTGGCGCAACTCCAGCTCGCGGACCCGGGCCTTGACCAGGGGCACGCTGCGCGCCGAAACCGACAGCTCGTCCACGCCCAGGCCGACCAGCACCGGCACCGCCAGGGGATCGGCGGCCAGCTCGCCGCAGACGCCGACCCACTTGCCGTGGGCATGGGCGGCACGCACCGTCATGTCGATCAGGCGCAGCACGCTGGGGTGCAGGCCGTCGGCCTCGCCCGACAGCAGCGGATGCCCGCGGTCGATGGCCAGGGTGTATTGCGTCAGGTCATTGGTACCGACGCTGAAGAAGTCCACTTCCGGCGCCAGCACCGGGGCCAGCAGCGCGGCCGAGGGGACCTCGATCATGATGCCGACCTGCAGATCGGTGGTGGGGATCTCCTGGCGCAGGCGCGCGAGGATGTCCCGTGCCTGACGCCACTCCTCGACCCGGCCGATCATGGGGAACATGATCCGCAGCGGCCGGCCATCGGCGGCTTTGAGCAGGGCGCGCAGCTGGGTTTCCAGCAGCTCCGGACGGCGCAGGGTCAGGCGGATGCCACGGATGCCGAGGAAGGGATTCTCTTCCGCCGGCAGCGGCAGATAGGGCAACGGCTTGTCGCCGCCGACGTCCAAGGTCCGCACCACCAGCGGCTTGCCGGCCAGGCCATCAAGGGCACGGCGGTATTCCTGCTCCTGGGCGGCCTCGTCGGGCGCGCTGTCATGGCTCATGAACACCAGTTCGGTGCGCAGCAGGCCGACGGCTTCGGCGCCCTGCTCCACCGCGGCGGCGGCCTGGGCGGTATCACCCAGGTTCACGGCGATCTCGACATGGTGGCCATCGCGGGTGGTGGCGCTTTCGAAACGCCGGGCCTCGGCAGCGCGGCGGCGCTCGGCCTGGACCTCGCGCTCGCGCTGCACGGCCTCGATGCGGCTGGCGTCCGGGGCAATTTCCAGGGTGCCCTTGTCGCCATCCAGCAGCAGCACGCTGCGCGGCGCCAGGTCCAGCACCCGGCGGCCGGCGCCGACGATGGCCGGGATGCCCAGGGCGCGGGCGACGATGGCGCTGTGGGAGCTGGCGCCACCACGGGCGGTCAGGATGCCGCAGACGCGCTCGCGGTCCAGCCGCGCCACATCGCCCGGGCCGACCTCGTCCATCACCAGCACATAGGGTTCTTCGGGTTCGCGGGCGGATTCGACGCCGCACAGCTGGGCCAGTACCCGACGACCGACGTCGCGCAGGTCGGCGGCGCGCTCGGCGAGCAGCCGGTCGTGCAGGGCTTCCTGCTGGCTGGCCGCCTCCTCGATCTGGGCGTCCCAGGCCGCGGCGGCGCTGGCGTTGGCCTTGAGCCGGGCGGCGATGCCCTGCTGCAGATCCGGGTCTTCCAGCATTTCCAGGTGGGTCAGGAAGATCTCGCGCAGGGCGCTGGCCTCGCTGCGCGCGATGAGCGCCTCGATGTCGGCGCGTACCGCGGCCAGGGCCGCGTCCAGGCGCTGGCGCTCGGCGGCGGCGCCTTCACCGGTGGCGGGATAGTCGAAGTGCTGGGGCGCCACCACATGGGCCGGGCCCACGGCCAGGCCGGGGGCGGCGGCCACGGCCTGGGCGCGATCGCCCGGCGCCAGCGGCAGTTGCTCGGACGGGTCCACCAGGCTGATGGCGGTGACCCGCGCGGCACCGGCCGGAGCCGGGGCGCTGGCGGTGACCGGCTCCACCTCTTCGCCGAGACCGGCCTGTACGGCGCCGATCAGATCGTTCAAGGCCGCCTCGGCCGGGGTGCCGGGCTCGACCAGGAATTCCAGGGTCTGGCCGCGCCGGGCGCCCAGCGCCAGCAGCCGCGACAGACTCTTGGCCGAGACCGGGGCGCCGTTGTCGACGCGCACGCGGATCTCGCCGTCATAGGCCTTGGCCAGCCGCGCCAGCTCCTTGGCCGGACGCGCGTGCAAGCCATGGGCGTTGGCCAGCACCACCTGGGCACTGGGCCAGTCCGGGGCGACTTCGCCGCCCAGGGCTTCGAGCACGGCGCGGCGGGAGGTGGCCTGGGCCAGCTCCTGGCCACGGCCAGCGACGAGCAGATCGCAAAGGCGTTCGAGCAGGGCGCGATGGCCCTCGCCCAGGCTGGCCAGGCAGAACAGGCCACGTACCGGCTGCTCCTGCACCTGCAGGGTCTGCAGCGGGGTGACGAAGGCCAGGCCGGGACGTTTCACCGCGGTCTCGCTGTTCAGCCACCAGAGGCCGTCGCCCAGGGGCAGCGGCTGGCTGGCCTGCAGGGCACCGGCGAAACCGGCCCCCACGCATTCCATGTGCTTGAGCATGCGCGCACCCTGCCAGGCCAGGTCTTCCAGGTCCTCGGCATCGATGGCCAGCTGCACCAGTTCTTCGTCCAGCGCCAGGGCCTGGGGCGCCCCCTGCAGCAGGTCGAGGATCTGCTGGGGTTCGCGGGCGTCGCGCAGCGCCTGTTGCAGATCGCTCTCGCCCAGGGCGCGGGTCAGCAGCTGCAGGATGCGCAGGTGTTCGTCGGATTTGGCGGCGATGGCGATGGCCAGGTAGGTCAGCTGACCGTCGCCCCAGTCCACGCCATGCGGGAATTGCATCATCCGCACGCCGGTGACGAACACCTGGTCGCGGGTCTGGGGCGTACCATGGGGAATGGCGATACCCTGGCCGAGGTAGGTGGAGCCCTGGGCCTCGCGGGCCTTGAGCCCGTCGAGATAACCCGGGGCGACCAGGCCATCGGTCACCAGGGACTCGGCGAGCATGGCCAGGGCGGTCGCCTTGTCCGGCGCCTGCTGGGCCATGCGGATATGCTGGGCATTGAGTTCGAACATGGAAGGATACCTCCGGCGCCGCGCGCCTGATCCTGGCGCCGTGCCTTTCTTGTAATAGATGCTTGCCGGCTCGCTCAGCCCTGCAACCGCGTCGGGAGAGGCGTGACAGGGCCCTTGGCAGATTCGTGCCAGCCCTCGGACAACAGAAAGCTGAAACGTTTCACCCAATGGGACTGGAACGTTACTCGATAATCGCCGATCCTTGAAGCACAACACACAATAAAGACCGTCTCGCCAGCGCCGTACAGCGCCAGGCCATTCAGGTCCCATGAGGAACAGGCGTGAAACTCAGCGACATCGCCCAATTGGCCGGCGTATCCCTCACCACCGCCAGCTACGTCATCAACGGCAAGGCGGCGCAAAGGCGCATCAGCGCGGCGACCGTGGCGCGGGTCATGGCCGTGGTCGAAGCCCACGGCTACCAGCCCGACCAGCGCGCCGCCGGCCTGCGCCGCGGGGCCACCCACACCCTGGGCTTCCTGCTGCCGGATCTGGAAAACCCCAGCTACGCACGCCTGGCCAAGCAGCTGGAACGCCGGGCACGGGCGCGTGGCTATCAGTTGCTGATCGCCTGCACCGATGACAATCCCGACAGCGAACGCCAGCTCATCGCGCTGTTTCGCGCCCGCCGCTGCGACGGCCTGTTCACCGCCAGCAGCCTGGCCGAGGACGACGCCCCCTACCGCCAGCTGCAGGAACACAACATCCCGATCATCGCCATCGATCGCCAGCTCGATCCGGCCCAATTCTGCTCGGTGGTCAGCGACGACCACACCGCCGGCCGGCAACTGGCAGCCACCCTGCTGACGCCGGACACCCACAGCATCGCGCTGATCGGCGCCCGCCCCGACCTCGCCATCAGCCGCGCCCGCGCCGCCGGCTTCGCCGCCGCCCTCGCCGATCACCCGGCGCGCCACTGGGAGCGGCATGCGCCCCACTACAGCCGGGAAGGCGGTCGCGCCCAGGCGCTGGCCATGATCGAGGAACTCGGCCACTGGCCCGAGGCGCTGCTGACCACCTCCTACGTCCTGCTGCAGGGCGTGCTGGACGTGCTGCGCGATCATCCGCTGGCCGAGGGCGATACCCTGCGCCTGGCCACCTTTGGCGATACCCAGCTGCTGGACTATCTGCCGTTCAAGGTCAACGCCATCTCCCAGCAGCACGAGGTCATTACCGAGCGCGCCCTGGAACTGATGCTGGACGCCCTGGAAAACGACCACTATCTGCCCGGTGTCCAAGCCATTCCGAGGGTCCTCAAACGCCGCCTGTCATGAGCCTGCTGATCGACACCCACAATCACCTGGACTATCCGGACTTCGACGCCGCGCGACCGGCGCTGCTGGCCGAGTGCGCGCGCCTCGGGGTGGTCCGCCAGGTGCTGATCGGCGTCGAGCGCAGCCAATGGCCGCAACTCTGGCGGGTCGCCACGGCCAATGCCGGCCTCCATGCGGCGCCCGGCCTGCATCCCCTGTACCTGCAGCGTCATCAGGAAGCCGATATCGAAGCGCTCCGGGCCTTCTGCCTGGAGCGCCGGAGCGATCCCCGCCTCTGCGCCCTGGGCGAGATCGGCCTGGACTATTTCGTCGAGGCGCCGGACAAGGCGCGCCAGGCCTGGTTCTTCGAACAGCAGGTGCGCCTGGCCATGGAGCTGGAGTTGCCGGTGCTGCTGCACGTGCGCCGCGCCCATGCCGATGTAGCCAGGATCCTGAAGCGTCTCAAGCCACCCCGGGCCGGCATCGCCCATGCCTTTTCCGGCAGCTTCGAGGAAGCCCGCGAATACCTGCGCCTGGGTTTCAAGATCGGCCTGGGCGGCGCACCCACCTGGCCGCAGGCGAAGAGACTGCAGCGGGTACTGCCACAGTTGCCGCTGGAGGGCATCGTGCTGGAGACCGATGCGCCCGACATGCCGCCCGCCATGCATCCGGACGTGCGCAACAGCCCCACCCATCTGCCGGCCATCTGCGCGGCCCTGGCGCCACTCTGGCAGGTCTCGCCCGAGACCCTGGCCACCGTCACCACCCGCAATGCCTGCGCGGTGTTCGGCTGGGACGCCGCCGGCCTCGCCTAGTTTTCCTCGACCGCCAATTCGCCTTGCAGCCGCGCCCAGTCGAAGGCCGGACCGGGATCGGTCTTGCGCCCCGGGGCGATGTCGCTGTGGCCCTGGATACGTTCCGCGGTGATCGCCGGATAGGCGCGCTGCAGCGCCCGCGTCAGCCGCCCCAGGGCACGGTACTGGGCGTCCGTGTAGGCCAGGTCGTCCGTGCCTTCCAGTTCGATGCCCAGGGAGAAGTCGTTGCAGTTCTCGCGGCCGTCGAAGGACGAGACGCCGGCATGCCAGGCGCGCTGGGCGCAGGAGACGAACTGGGTCACCGTCCCGTCGCGCTCGATGAGAAAGTGCGCCGCCACCTTCAGCTCGGCGATCTCCGCGAAGAAGGGATGGGCCGAATGATCCAGGCAATTCTGGAAGAAGGCCTGGACGCAGCCGGTGCCGAATTGTCCGGGCGGCAAGCTGATGTTGTGGATCACCAGCAGGGACACTTCCGTCCCTGCCGGGCGTTCGTTGTGGTTGGGCGAAGGACACAGCCGCGCCTCGCGATACCAGCCATCGACGAACACCCCGTCCATCAGCGGGCCTTGGCCTTGAGCGCGTCGCGCAGCGCGCTGGCGTCGCTGAATTCCCGCTGACCGACGAAACGGCCATGGTCGAGGGTCACCCAGAGCACCTTGTCGGCCGCGCCGGGAAAGCGCGGCACGATGCGCGATTCGCGGTCGAGCAGGACCCGGTAGCCATACTTGCGCATGGCCGGCACGGCGAACATCCGGGTGATGGCCGCCGGCATGCTGCTGATGTCGGCGATGTAGGCCACCCGGGTGCCGTCGATATAGCCTGCCGGCTGATCGCGCATGGCTTCCTTGACCAGCCCCGAGCCGCTCATGCTGCGCGCCAGCAGCAGGACCTGCAGCTGGTCGTCGAAGGTATAGGGCTGGTCACGCTGATCGAGCAGGGTGAAGGGCGCCACCCGCTCACCCGGCTCGAGCGCCAGAGCGGTCAGGGGCAGCAGCAGACACGACAGCAACAACGCCAGAACTCCAGCGCGCATGGCATCCTCTCTTGAACGGTCTATCGAGGCCGCTATCCTGCCCTACCGCTCGGATTGGCACCACCATCGCGTCGAGGAGCCCCATGATCCCTCTCAGAGAACTGCTGGCCCAGGTTCCCCGGTCCGGCGAGGTGCGCTGGATCGGCGTGCGACCCAGCGCGCGCGCATCCATGGTCGAGATCGACGCGGTGGAGGCCCGGCGTGACGCCGGCCTGACCGGCGATCACGCCCGGCCCACCCCGCGCAACCAGCGCCAGGTCACCCTGATCCAATGGGAACACCTGCCGGTGGTGGCCGCGCTGATCGGCAAGGCGGTCGCACCCGCCGACCTGCGCCGCAATCTGGCCATCGCCGGGATCAATCTGTTCAGCCTGAAGAATCGGCGCTTTCGCATCGGCCAGGCGGTGCTGGAGACCACCGGCTGGTGCCAGCCCTGTGCGCGCCTGGAAGAACGTCTCGGGCCAGGGACCTTCCAGGCCATGCGCGGCCACGGCGGCCTCACGGCCCGGGTCCTGGAAAGCGGCATCATCCGCCTGGGCGATCGGCTGGAGGTCCTGGATTGACCCCAGTTTCCCTAGGGTCGAATGGCCGGGCCAGCCCGGTTAAACTAGCGCTACCTCTCGTCGCCGCAGACGTCCCTGCCAGAGCAGATGCAGGCCGCTTCCCTTGAATTTGACGACTTTTCGCCCATCTTCCTTGCTAGATGTCTCGATTCGCGCGCTTCGACGACCCCAGATTTTCACCAGCCCGGGACTGCGCCCGCACGCGGCGACGCGCCCGGTCCGGCTCACGCTTTCCTTCTCTATGAGTGCTCTCCATGACCCATCGCATCGTTATCGTCGGCGGCGGCGCCGGCGGCCTGGAACTGGCTACCCGCCTGGGCCGTAGCCTGGGCAAGCGCGACCAGGCGCAGATCGTGCTGATCGACGCCAATGCCACCCACCTGTGGAAACCGCTGCTGCATGAGGTGGCTGCCGGCTCGCTCAACTCCACCGAAGACGAACTGAGCTATGTCGCCCAGGCCAAGTGGAATCACTTCGAATTCCAGCTCGGACGCATGACTGGCCTGGATCGCGAGCGCCGCAAGGTGCAACTGGCCGCCATCGAGGACGACGGCGCCGTCCTGGTCCCGGAACGGGAGATCGGCTATGACTCCCTGGTACTGGCCATCGGCAGCACCACCAACGATTTCGGCACGCCGGGCGCCGCGCAAAACTGCATCTTCCTCGACACCCGGGCCCAGGCCGAGCGCTTCCACCGCAAGCTGCTGACCCACTACCTGCGCGCCCATGTCAGCGAACAGCCGGGTGAATTCATCGAGGTGGCCATCGTCGGCGCCGGTGCCACCGGCGTGGAACTGGCGGCCGAACTGCGCAACGCCGCCGAAGAGCTGCAGGCCTACGGCATGGATCGCATCCGCCCCGAAGACCTGCGCATCACCCTGGTCGAAGCCGGTCCGCGCATCCTCCCGGCCCTGCCCGAGCGGATCGCCGGCCAGGCGCATCGCACCCTGGAAAAACTCGGCGTGCGGGTGCTGACCGGTTCGGCGGTCAAGGAAGTCCGCGCCGACGGCCTGCAGACCGTGGGTGAATTCGTCCCGGCCAGCCTCAAGGTCTGGGCCGCCGGCATCCGCGCCCCGGCCTTTCTCAAGGACCTGGCGGGTCTCGAGACCAACCGCATCAACCAGCTGGTGGTCAACTCGACGCTGCAGACCACCCGCGACCCGAATGTCTTCGCCCTGGGCGACTGCGCGGCCTGCCCGCTGACCCCCGGCGATACCCGTACCGTGCCGCCGCGCGCCCAGTCCGCCCACCAGCAGGCCTCGCTGCTGGTCAAGACCTTCAAGGCGCGCCTGGAAGGCAAGCCGCTACCCGACTACGTCTACAAGGACTACGGCTCGCTGATCTCGCTGTCGCGCTTCAGCGCGGTCGGCAATCTCATGGGCGGCGCCCTGGGCAGTCTGACCCTGGAAGGCTGGCTGGCGCGGACCTTCTATGTCTCGCTCTACCGGATGCACCAGGTGGCCCTCTATGGCCCGCTGCGCGCCCTGGCGCTGTTTGCCGGCGATCACCTGAGACGCAAGACCGAGCCGCGCCTCAAACTGCACTAGGCCCCTGGCCCAGGCATGAAAAAAGCCGTCCCGAGGGACGGCTTTTTTGTGTCGCAGCGACCTCAGGAAGGCGACTGGCCCCGCAGGTTGCCGATCACCGAGGTCATGGCCCGGTCGAACAGCAAGGCATCGTCCAGCAGCCGTACCCGGTCTTCCTGGTAATCCAGCGCCAGCTCCTCACGGGTGCGATCCAGCACCTTCATGCCGGTCCGATTGACGAACACCAGGCGGCCCATGGGCCGGATGACCGCGGCCAGCTTGCAGCGCAGCTTTTGCTCGACGTCCTGGATCTCCAGCCAGGCGCCTACCGAAAGGGCATCCACCCACTCCAGGGAGTCGCTGGTCAGCCCGGTGATCCGTTCGCCTGCGCGTGGCAGCTCGAAGGGTTCCTCGGCGGGAGGCGAGGCAGGTGCCACGCTCGCGTTGTCCGCTGCCGCATCCGCCAGCTCGGGACGGGTCTGCTGAAAGGTCTGGACGTGCAGGGATTCCAGTTCGGTGAAGAATTCGGAGGTGGAGAAGGGATCGAAGGCCGCGCTGGCCAGGCCTTCCCGCAACGCCTTGAGCAAGCCGGGCACCATCTCCAGCAGACGCTGGCGGGACGCCACGTCGTGGTGCGGCTGGATGCTCCAGATCAGATCGTCCATGGTCTTGAGGGCTGCGCGCCATTCGCTGGAGTCGTAGCCCTGCTTCAGGCAGGTCAGCAGCAGCACCTGGCTCCAGGCCTCGCGCAGGACACGCTGTACTGCGGCCGGCAGAGAGTGTTCCTGCAGACGCTGACTCAGGACGTGCTCGACCTGCAAGCGGGCGATCTCGGCGCGCGCCCGGCCTTCCTCGGCATCGCGGGTGCGCTGCTCGAGCAATTCGCTGCGTCGCTGCTCGTCGCTGACATAGGCCATGAAGTCCGCCAGCAGCTCGGCGAAGATCTCTGGATCGTCGACGAAGTCGGACAGCAGGCGCTGCACGATCTGCTCGATCTTCTGGTACAGGCCGTCGCGCTGCAGATCGCTCTGCTCGCCCCAGCCCAGGGAGGCGGCGGCGATCTCGTTGAGCAGCCGCCGGGCCGGATGGCTGCCACGGCTGAAAAAGGTCTTGTCGAGGACCGCGACCTTGAGCATGGGAATCTGCAGGCGAGCGATCAGCGCCTTGAGCGAATCCGGCAGGGTAAGGTCGTCGAGAATGAATTCGAACAGCATCGCCACCAGGTTGATGACGTCTTCGTCGACCTGCCCCACCACGCGCTTTCGACCCGAGCGCTCGCTGATGCGGCCCAGGGCCACCCCCAGTTGCGCCTTGAGGTCATAGCCCTCCAGGGACTGGCCGGAAATCTGCTGCTGCAGGTGCGACAGCAGCCGCATGAGGTCGTAGCTGGTGATGGCCTGGCCATCACCGTTCGCGGCACCCTCATCGACCGCCATGCCGCCACCCAGGGTGGCGCTGCCGGGCGTGCGCAGCTGGGCCAGGAGGCCCTGCAGGGTACCAAAGAGCTCCTGACCGTCGTCTTCGCTGTTGACGTGGGCCGGGGTGCGCCCGCTGTAGCCCTTGGCCGAGCGGCTCGGCACCTGCTGGGGGATGGCCTTGAGTTGGGGCAGTACGCCGGCGTCGACCAGTTGCCGATTGGATTCCGCGTACAGCTGACCCAGACCGTTGAGCACGAAACGCTCGAACAGCTTGTAGATGATCAGCTTGACCTTGATGTCGGTGTCGAGATCGCGACAGGCTTCGACGAAGGCCTCGCACAGCCGGCGCGGGCCCAGCGGATGGGTCGAGTCGTCCAGCTTGCTCGACAGCTGGGTATTGAATCTGATGGTCAGGTGGCTGATGGCCATGGCGTTGTTGCTGAGCGCCTTGGCCACCATGGTGTCCACGGCGACGCTCTCTTCCAGCGCATCGTTCTGCACCAGGCTGAGGTCTTCGTAGGAGACGCTGTCCAGGCGCATCTCCGGCTTGCTGCCGACCAGGTTGTTCAGCGCGGCGAAGCGCTCGAAATACTGCTGGAGAAAGCTGCGCTCGATACTCTTGCGGCGCAGACGCAGGTCGCGCATCGCTTCGAAATAGAGGCTCTGTTCCTGGTTGCTGCCGGCGCGATCGGCCATTTCAAACAGCGCATCGTCGGCGTTGTCGAACAGCTGCTGCAAGGAGGCGTTGAGTCGCTGAGCGGCGCGATCCCTGACCGGTAAAAGCACTGCAGGCAATCGGGAAGAGGACTCCCCGAGCGCCTTGAAATGAACTACGTTTACGTCGTTCTGCACCACCGCCTCCCACAACCGTTCTTGCGTTCGGCTGAATCGCGTTCCACTACAGGAGCATTGAACAACGTTGGCCGCCCTGGCCGCGAGGTGAAACGTTGTCGATGTGCCATTATTTGCTCTGCTAAGGCATCGACCAATCGGCATCTGCACAGTACATGACAGGGTTCACAAGGCACCTGTCTGTCAGCGCCTGCCCTTAGAATAACTCAACGTTGTCTATCTCAGATCGTCAACCTCCCCTAAAGTTGCCCGCGCGTCCGCCGCTACCCCTACCGGAGTCCGTTCATGTCCAGCGCCACCTCTGCCGATCTCGCCCAGGTCATCACCGAAAACGTCGCTGCCGCACTGCGCGAAGACGTCGGCAGTGGTGATCTCACGGCGGGTCTGATCCCCGCTCACCAGCAGGCCCGGGCGCGGATCATCACCCGCGAGGCCGCGGTAGTGGCGGGCACGGCCTGGGTCGACGAGGTGTTCCGGGTGCTGGATCCCGCAGTCGAGGTCCGCTGGCAGGTCGCCGACGGCGAGCGGGTCGCGCCCGACCAGGTGCTGTTCGAACTCCAGGGTCCCGCGCGCGCCCTGCTCACCGGCGAGCGCAGCGCGCTGAATTTCCTGCAGTTGCTGTCCGGCACCGCCACCCGCTGCCGCCACTATGCCGATCTGGTGCAGGACACCGCCGTCCGCTTGCTGGACACCCGCAAGACCCTGCCCGGCCTGCGCCGCGCCCAGAAATACGCGGTCACCTGCGGCGGCTGCTACAACCACCGCATCGGCCTGTTCGACGCCTTCCTGATCAAGGAAAACCACATCGCCGCCTGCGGCGGCATCGCCCAGGCCGTGGCCGCCGCCCGGCAACTGGCGCCGGGGCGTCCGGTGGAGGTCGAGGTGGAAAATCTGCAGGAGCTGGAACAGGCCCTGAGCGCCGGCGCGGACATCGTCATGCTGGACGAGCTGAGCCTGGCCGACATGCGTACTGCGGTGGCCCTGACCGCCGGCCGGGCCAAGCTGGAGGCCTCGGGTGGCGTCAACCAGGACACCCTGCTCGGCATCGCCCAGACCGGTGTCGACTACATCTCCATCGGCACCCTGACCAAGGACGTCAAGGCCATCGACCTGTCCATGCGCGTCCTGGATCGAGTGGGATAGGCAAAGGACCTCGCGGCGGCTAGACTCCGCAGCCGCGCCCTTTGCGCAACGGCTTCGAGCGGTCCTGACGACCGCTCGCCTCTCGCGACACTCGAACAAGATCGAACCCGTGACCAAAGATCAACTTCGCGCTGAACTGGAACGCCAGGCCCAGCGCTATCAGGATGTCTACGGTGGCGAAATCGTCACCTACGCCGCTCAACCCAAGCCCGACCGCAAGCCCTGGAAAAAACGGCCGACCGTGCAGGACGAGGTGTTCGCCTCCGAGGTACGCAAGATCGCCGATCTCAAAGCCAAGACCAGCGCCGAGGCCACCGCTCAGGACGCCTGAGTCGAGTCCGGATCCCCGCTGTCCGGGGCGTCTTCTGCGACGTCCTCGTGCTCTTGCCGTGCCTGCAGTTGCTGCCAGAGCGCGGCGGCGGCACTGAAGTCGGCGCCACCCTCTTCAGTCATGGCCTGCAGGTCATAGCGCGCCAGGCAGCCCTCGCCCAGGCGCGGTGGCGGCGCCGCGGTACCGGGCGCCGCCGCTGGCCGTTCGTGGTCAGTCGAAGATGACGGTCTTGTTGCCATGAACCATGACCCGCTCTTGCAGGTGGTATCTCAGGCCGCGCGACAGCACCATCTTCTCGACGTCCTTGCCCAGGCGCACCATGTCTTCGACGTTGTCCCGGTGGCTGACGCGTTCCACGTCCTGCTCGATGATCGGCCCGGCATCCAGCTCTTCGGTCACGTAGTGGCAGGTGGCGCCGATCAGCTTGACGCCGCGCTGTGCCGCCTGGTGATAGGGCTTGGCCCCGACAAAGGACGGCAGGAAGCTGTGGTGGATGTTGATCACCTGGTGGGCATAGCGCGCACAGAGATCCGGCGGCAGGATTTGCATGTAGCGCGCCAGGACCACGGTATCGGCCTGGTGCAGATCGATCAGCCGCGACACCTCGTCGAAGGCCGGCTGCTTGTTGGCGGGATCGACCGGCACATGGAAGAAGGGAATGCCGTGCCATTCGACCATGCTGCGCAGGGTGTCGTGGTTGGAGATGACGCAGGGAATCTCGCAATCCAGCTCGCCGCTGTGCCAGCGGTGCAACAGGTCGGCCAGGCAGTGGGATTCGCGACTGGCCATGAGCACCACGCGCTTGCGCTGGGCCGAATCGGTGATCCGCCATTGCATGGAGAATTCCCGTGCGATGGGTGCGAAGGCCTGACTGAAGCCGGCCAGATCGAAGGGCAGTGAATCGGCGCGGATCTCATGGCGCATGAAGAACCAGCCACTCTCCGTATCCGAATGGTGACTCGCTTCGGTAATCCAGCCGTTATAGGTCGCCAGGAAGTTGCTGACCTTGGCCACGATACCTACCCCGTCCGGACAGGCGATCACCAGACGAAACGTTTGCATAGCACAACCTCGAACGAAAAGGGGCTGCATTCTAGGCGCAGTCGCCGGCAGCGTCGAGCGGCGCAGGGCACCATAGCGCGCGACTGTAGGGCCAGGGTAAAGACTTTGCAAAGGACAAGTAAGAACCGATAAGTTCCGCCAATGCCCTGTCGAAAGTTACGCGTACTCGACAACTTCGCTGTTGCGACGAAACGAGCTGCAACTATCGACCTGTCAGACGGACAGTTTACTTATCCCGATAGCCAATCTATGATCGATGCAGACTTTCATCTCTGCATCACTCAGAACAAAGGCCGTTTATGTCGCTCATCAATGAATACCGCCAGACCGAAGAAGCCATCAAGGAATTGCAGGAGCGCCTGAAGTCGCTGCAAGAGGACGACAAACTGCAGCGCGAACTGGAATTCGAAAAGAAACTCCGCGCGTTGATGGGTGAGTATCAGAAGTCCCTGCGCGACATCATCGGCATTCTCGATACCGAAGCCAAGCCTGCCCGCCAGGCGCGCACTCCCAAGGCCAGCACTGGCAGTACGCCCAAGCGCGCGCGCAAAGTTAAGCAATACAAGAATCCGCACAATGGCGAAGTGATCGAAACCAAGGGTGGCAATCACAAGACGCTGAAAGAGTGGAAAGCCAAATGGGGTTCGGACGACGTCGAATCCTGGGCAACGCTGCTGGATTGATCAGAAGAACGCCGGCTAGCCGGCGTTCTTTTTGCCCGCCTGGCAGGCGTTTACCGCAGCCTGCCAGGCGCGGACCCAGGTTAGGCCTGGTGACCGCTCGCCGTTATCGATATCCCGCACCACAGCGCCCGAAGCGCTTTCATCTCCGGCGCGGTACTTCCCTTTCACTTTTCCCTTGCTTCAACCGCGGTCGGATAGCGTCCGTCCGAATTTGCTGCTTGCCACTCTTTTTTGGTTAACAAACGTCTCGGATCGGTATCCGGCTTTTGCGACTTCAGGCAACCGCCCGATCCAATCGCTGCATCACCGCTCGAACATGAGCGGACCAGGCCTCGAGAATCGGCACCTGATCAACCGGGACTTCCCGCCGCAATTGTTCGGTCAGGGTGAGGAACTGCGTACAGGTCATATGACCTTGTTGCTCTTCACCCAGCAGACGCTGCCGACAGAATTGTCGCCAACGAGCCTCTTCTTCCGCCGTCAGCAACTCGGGAAAGTTGCGCGCTCGATAGCGAAAGAACAGCTCTGGATGTCGCTCATCCCGAAAGGGCCAGGCGCGGCTGCCAAGTTGCTCTGCCGGACACTGATGAACTTGGTCGCAGAGTTGCCGTTCTTCGGCGGCAATGAAGCCGTCGTACAGTCTTGCTTCGGCCTCCTGTTCTTGGGCGGCCAATCCGGATGCCTCGGCATAGAGGGCCTGCACCTTGGGTTGCCAGGTCGCACGCTGGTCGAGCAATTGGCGGACGCAGCGCCAGACGGCGGCCAGATCGAAGTTAAGCCGTTCCGTATCCGCCGGACGCAAGACGCTGAAGGGCGCCAGAATCGGACATTTGTTGACCTGTACCAGCTTGAGCGGCACCGGCAGGTCACCCTCGGCCAGCGCATCCCGCCGGGTATAGAGGCGTTCGCGCAGGGTCTCGACGTCCAGGTCCAGCAGCGGCTCCGGCGCCAGGCCGAGGTCGCAGACGATCAACGCATTGCGATTGACCGGATGCCAGGCCAGCGGCAGGACAGGGGCGAGAAAGTGCCGCTCGGCGCTGAAGCGTCCCGAGACGTGCAGCAGGGGTTCGAGCAGACGAATGCGCGCCAGCGCCGCCTTCTTCTGGCGCTGCGTCCAGAGATAGTCATAGAGCCTTGGCTGCCGCTGCCTGACCAGGCGCGCCAGGGCCAGGGTCGCGCGGACATCCGCCAGGGCGTCATGGGCCTGGGCGTGTTCGATGCCATTGGCGACGGTCAGGCGATCCAGGCGCAGGGAAACGCGCTGCTCGTCCTGCGGCCAGTCCAGGCTTTCCGGGCGAAAGGCATAGAGCGCCCGGATCAGGCCAAGCACATCCCAGCGACTGTTGCCCTGCTGCCACTCGCGGGCATAGGGGTCGTGAAAGTTGCGGTACAGGCTGTGCCGTACCATTTCGTCGTCGAATCTGAGGTTGTTGTAGCCGACGCTGCAGGTATTGGGACGCCGCAACTCCTCATGCAGACGCTGGACGAAGTCCCGCTCGCGCAGCCCCAGGCGCTGCAGGGTGGCGGGCAGGATACCGGTGACCAGGCAGGCTGCCGGATGGGGCAGGACGTCCTCGCTCAGCTGGCAATGCAGATTGAGCGGTGCTTCGATTTCGTTGAGGTCCAGATCGGTACGCACCCCGGCCACCTGTAGCGGACGATCCCGCCGTGGATCGATGCCCGTGGTCTCGAAGTCGTACCAGAAGATACTTTGCGTCACACCGCCCTCCCCTACAATCGGCGCAGTCTAGCATCGTCGCGCGCCTTGCTCCCGGGCGCCCGCACCCGCTAGGCTCTGGCGTCCGTCTACCGCGTATCCTCCCTTACCATGCGTTCAGTCGATCGGCTCTCCGTTCGTTCCAGGTGCCGAGGTATCGGCGTACGCCTGGGCGCCGCCGTCTGGGCGCTGACCCTGTCGCTGGCGTGCCTCGCGCAGCAGGAGCCGCTGTCCTGCCCCCTGCCGCCGCAGACCGACAGCGGCCCGGCCAGCCTGCGCCTGACCCATCAGGGACTCGACAGCCGGACCGCGCGCCAACTCGCCACCCAACTCGCCGCGACCACCCGCAGCACCGATCCCCAGGCGCTGGCGGCGGCTTACCTACAGCACTTTGGCAGCCGGGTGCAACGGGGCCAGCCCGAGCAGCTCGCCGAATTACCGCCCCAGGACGTCAGGTTCTGGCTGGCCGGCAACCCGCCCCTGGCGGAGGCTCAGGCCCAGGCGCTGCTGGACTGGGTCGAGGCGGGCGGCAGGCTGGTGGCCGTCGCCGATGACAGCACCCTGGCGCTCAGCGCGACCCTGGGCGTGCGTCCCATGGCGACCCGCGAACTGGGCGGCGCCGCCCCGCCGATCATGGCGCTGCCCCTGTGGCCCAACCTGACCCAACTCTATCTCGCCGAAGACGATGCTCCCGCCTACCTCGGCTTCGACGACAGTCGCCATCTGTTCGATGTCGGCGATCAGGCGGTGGCCTGGGCCAGCAGCGCCAGCGCCACCCATATGCTGATGCTGCCCTGGGGCGATGGCAGCGTGACCCTGCTGTCGGACAGCGACCTCTGGAGCAACGCCCATCTCGCCCAGTACGACAATGCCTGGCTGCTGTGGTACCTCACCCAGGGCGCGCCGGTGACCCTGATCGCCCCGGCGCCACCGCTCCCCCTGTGGCTGGACGCCTTGCAACGCTATGGCCTGGCCCTTGGGCTGCTGATGCTGGCGGCAGGAATCTGGCTGAGACGTCGTCGGCAGAATCCGGCGCCACGGCGTGATGCCCAACGCTGGCCCGAATTGATCGCCACGCTGCAGCGCGATATCCAGCGCGAGGCGCACCGCCGCCGCCCCGAACTCGCCGACCAGGGCGTGGCCGAGCGCTGGCAATATCTTGCGCGTCTGAGCGGCTTGAGCACCCGCGCGGTGGGCGAGGCGATGCGCCCAAGCCCGGCGCGCCTCTCCGCTCGCGACTTCACCCGCCGCATCGTCCAGCTGCGCCTGTTGCACCTGGCCGTGCGTCCCCCGCTCCCGAGGACTTCCGATGACCGACAGTTCTCCTCCTGACGCCACTCCGGTGGACGCTGGCGATACCGGCGTCAAGGCCCGCGCCCTGACCCGCCTGCAGGCCCTGCGGCAGGCCCTGCTCAAGGTGCTGCCACAGCAGGACGCCGCCGTGGACGGACTGCTCGCCAGCCTGCTGGCCGGCGGTCACCTGTTGCTGGAAGGTCCCACCGGCTCCGGCAAGACGCTGCTGACCCGCGCCCTGGCGGCCAGCCTGGATGCCGGTTTCGCCCGGCTGCACTGCCATCCGGCCCTGACCCCTGCCGAGGTGGCCGGCGAAATCGTCACGGACCTCGGCAGCGACAGTGCCCGTCTGCGCCGGGGTCCGCTGTTCAATTCCCTGGTCCTGCTCGAAGACCTGCATCGGGCGCCGCCGGTGGTCCTCCAGTTGCTGGACGACGCCCTGCAGGGTCGCCAGCTGAGCCTGGGCGGTCGCCAGGTGCCCCTGCCGGCGCCCTTTATGGTGATTGCCACCCGCCCCCCGGGCAGCGAGCTGCCACTGGCGCTGCGGGATCGCTTCCTGGTGCAACTGCGTCTGGAGTGGCCGGCAGAAGGCCAGGAACTGGCCGCCCTGCGCCTGGCCGTGCAGCAGGGCCTGGGCGACCCCCTGGAAGCGGCGGCGCTGCGCCCCCTGCTGCAGGCGCGGGATCTGCCGGCGCTGCAGCGACTGGTGGCCGGCCTGCCGGTTGCGGAGCCGGTCCTGGAGCATGCCGTGCGCCTGATCCGTCTCACCCGGGAATGGCCGGCCTTCGAACAGGGCGCCGGACCGCGCGCCGGTCAGGCCCTGCTGCGCCTGGCCCAGGCACAGGCCTTTCTGCGGGGTGGCGACAGCGTGACGCCCGAGGATGTGCGCACCCTGCTGCCCGCCGTGCTGCGGCCGCGGCTGCGGCTGACGCCAGAACGCGAATTCGAGGGTGACAGCCTGGACGGCCAGATCCTCAAGCTGCTGGGACAGTGTCCGGCACCGCGCCCATGATCCAGCGCTGCCTGCCCCTGGCGCTGGTCGCCCTGGCGCTGCTCAGCCTGATCCTGGGCGAACTGGCGCCCCTGCGTTGGCAGGGCCTGCCGGCGGCGGGTGCCCTGCTGCTGCTGGTGCTGAGCGTTATGGGGCGGCTGAACGCCCGCCGGCGCCGGCGAGCGAGTGGTGAGCATCCGCCGCTCGCCGCGCCGGCCTCCAGGGCACGCCTGCGCGCGGATACCCCCCTGCACCTGCTGATCGCCAGCCCGGCCGAGCAGGGACGAGGACCGGCCGAGCGGTCAGGCGACCACCAGCAGATGCTGGGTTTCGGGCAGGCCCTGGCAGCCAGCGGCAATGAGCTGCGGCTCTATGGTCTCGATCCCGAGCTGCGCCTGCTGGCGGCAGGCACGGCTGCTTGCCGCCTGACCCCAGCCGAACTGCCGGTGCGGCTGCCAGGTGCGACGAGCGATCTCAGGGCAGCGCTGGCACGGCTCTGCCGTCAGGCGCGCCCGGGCAGTGTGCTGGTGGTGGCGGCACCGCTGGATGAAGAGCTGGCGGTCTGGCTCGGCCGTCTGGACCTGGTCCGACGCGGCCTGCAGCTCTGGCTGGTCGACACCGCACGCCAGCAGGTGGCGGAACTCGACGACATCCGCAGCTGGCGCGATGCCCGCCGCTATGCCGACGCCTGGCAGGCCCGGATCCAGGGCGAGCGGCTGGCCGCGCGGCTGGAGCGAAGGCACGTCCGCTGGCTGGCGGCCGGCGCCACGGCGGATCTGCAGACCTGCCTGCTGCAGCTATGGAATGCCGGTGACCCGGATCAGGCCGCCGACTGAGAGAGGCGGCCGAAGGTGAAGTAGTGCTGCAGCACGTCGATCAATTCGGCGAATTCGGCCGGCGGCTCGGCGACGCTGAAGCCCGAATCGTAGTTGCCCGGGGTCACGTCTTCATGACTCCACTGGCAGCGGGCGTCGAAGTCGACGAAATGCAGCTGACCGTCCTGCCCCGGAATCTTCAGCCGAAGTTCGAAGCGCGCGTTCACCAGCATGGGCAGCTGGCTGATCATCAGCAGCCCCTCGCGGGAAATGTTGCCGATGTAGCCCATGGGCTTGTCGGTAAAGCGGTTGAACACCTTCAGATAGTAGGGCAGCTGGTGGCGCTCGATACGACGATTCTGAGTCATGGTGCGATTCATCCTGCACACGGTAAAGCCACTTTACCGACAACGTCCTGGAAAGCTCAGCGCTGCGGTAGTTTCCGCACCGGTTGGGGCGTCGCAACGGCCGTTCCGCCATCTAGCCCCAATTGGCGCAGGGTGTCCAGTCGGGCCTGGGCCCGATAGGCGTATTCGCTGGCCGGAAACCGGACCTGGATGAAACGATAGGTCTGGACCGCGTCGGCGTACAGTTGCTGCTGCTCCAGACACTGGCCGCGCAGCATGGAAAATTCCGGTTGCAGCCAGGGCCGTGCCCGCCCCTTGCGTTCAGCCTGAGAGATCTGCAGCAAGGCATTGTTGCAGTCGCCTTCGCTATAGGATTTATAGGCGGCATCCAGATAGGAATTCATCGAGACGCTGGTACAGCCGGTGAGGCCGAGCAGCAGGAACAGGCAGAGATAAGGGCGCATGGAAAGTCCTCCTGCTCGCTAGATCGGCGCCGGGGCCCGCTTCTTGAGGGCAAACGACCATTGGTGTGACCAAGCTGCGAAAAGCCGTCATGTGCTGGCCACGCGACAGCGCTACAATGAGGTGCGCTCCGTGTTCTACGTCGACTCGGCGCTAAGGCGCCGACTCATGGTTGCAATCCGCTAAAGGAAAGACTGCATGATTTATCGCCGTACCAAGATCGTCGCCACCCTGGGCCCGGCCAGCAATTCTCCGGAAGTCCTCGAGCAGCTCATCATCGCCGGCATCGACGTCGCCCGCCTGAACTTCTCGCATGGAACGCCCGACGAGCACCGGGCTCGTGGTCAGCTGGTACGGGATCTCGCCGCCAAGCACGGTCGCCATGTCGCCCTGCTCGGCGATCTCCAGGGTCCGAAGATCCGCATCGCCAAGTTCGTCAACAAGCGCATCGAACTCAAGGTCGGCGATCCCTTCCGCCTGTCCATCGCCCATCCGCGCACCGAAGGCACCGAAGAAGTGGTCGGCATCGACTACCCGGGCCTGGTCACCGACTGCCGCGTGGGTGACGAACTGCTGCTGGACGATGGCCGCGTGGTCCTGCGCGTGGAAGGCATGACCGCCACCGAACTGCATTGCACCACCCTGATCGGCGGCCCGCTGTCGGACCACAAGGGCATCAACCGTCGCGGCGGTGGCCTCACCGCTCCGGCGCTGACCGACAAGGACCGCGAAGACATCAAGCTGGCCGCCTCCATGGAGGTCGACTATCTGGCCGTGTCCTTCCCGCGCGATGCCGAAGACATGCACGAAGCCCGTCGCCTGATGGAAGCCGCCGGTGGCAAGTCCTGGCTGGTGGCCAAGATCGAGCGCGCCGAAGCCGTGGCCGACGACGAAGCCCTGGACGGCCTGATCCATGCCAGTGACGCCGTGATGGTGGCCCGGGGCGACCTGGGCGTGGAAATCGGTGACGCCGAGCTGGTGGGCATCCAGAAGCGCATCATTTCCCACGCCCGGCGCCTCAACAAGGCGGTGATCACCGCGACCCAGATGATGGAGTCGATGATCAGCAGCCCCATGCCGACCCGCGCGGAAGTCTCCGACGTGGCCAACGCCGTGCTGGACAACACCGACGCCGTGATGCTCTCCGCCGAAAGCGCCGCCGGCCAGTATCCGGTGGAAGCGGTCAAGGCCATGGCGCGCGTCTGCGTCGGTGCCGAGAAGCAGCCCACCAGCAAGCTGTCCAGCCACCGCCTGGGCCATACCTTCACCCGTTGGGACGAGAGCATCGCCCTGGCCTCCATCTACGTGGCCAACCACTTCCCCGGCGTGAAGGCCATCATCAGCCTGACCGACACCGGTTACACCCCGCTGATCATGTCGCGCCTGCGCTCCTCGGTGCCGATCTTCTCCTTCGCGTCCAGCCGCGCCACCCAGGCCCGCACCGCGCTGTTCCGCAACGTGCACACCATCCCCTTCGACCCGACCACCATGCCGGCGAACAAGGTGAGCCAGGCCGCGGTGGACGAGCTGCTCAAGCGCGGTATCGTCGAGCACGGCGACTGGGTCATCCTGACCAAGGGCGACAGCTACACCAAGCGTGACGGCACCAACACCATGAAGATGTACCGCGTGGGCGACCTGCTGGTCTGACCCCGCCGCCGGTCTCCGACCGGTGCTGAAGACAAAGCCCCGCACAGGTCCCTGTGCGGGGCTTTTTTCTGGACGGATCGGGGCCAGGCAGCCCTAGCGACCGCCGGCGGCCAAGTAGGCCAGGTGCAGGGCCGCAGCGCCCAGGACACCCAGACTGCAACTGATGAGGATGCCGCGCTGCAGCGCGCGCAAGCGCCCTTCCCGCCGTGCCTCCAGGCGACTGGCATCGATCAGGGCTACGCTGGTCAACGGCTGTTCACGCATCGTCTCGCTCCCTACCCATTTAAATGCACTATATTCTCATTCTCACATAGATCAAGGGAGTCCGGCGGGCGCCTGGCGGACTGTGGCAGAATAGCCGGTTTGGTACGAACAGCCTGGGTGAACGATGGCGTTACGTTTCGAACGGCTCAAGTGGCAGGACTGGAAAGGCGCCTTCACGGAGCGCAATTACGAGCGCGGCCGGCGGCTGGCGCTCGACGGCCTGGTGCAGCTGCGCTCGGCCGCCAAGAGTCAGCTCTATGCCGAGTGCCACAGCCCGGCCGGACCGGCCTATCGGCAGGCGATCAGCCTGCGCGCGGGCGAGACCGCCTGGCGGGTCGACGCCCGCTGCACCTGCCCGGTCGGCCGCAACTGCAAGCATGCCGCCGCCGCCCTCATCGAACTCGAGCGGCTGCAACGCAGCGAGGCCGCCCTGCCGGCCACGCCGGTCGCCCATCCGGAGCTGCCTCGCCCGGTCCTGACCCTTGGCAGCCATACCCAGATCGATTACGACCGCCACATCGGCAAGATGAGACCCACGGTACGCCATCGCGCCGCCCTGGCCTTCGCCTATGGCTCGCGGCGCCTGTTCGGCGCGCCGCCGCGCACCCCGGAAGCCGACTATCCCGCGCGCCAGCTGCCGGCCGAACAACGCTGGCGGCAGACGCTGCTCGACCACGGTCTGCGCCTGGCGACCCGGCGCAGCGCCGCGCTGCCCGACGACAGTGGCGAGATGTTCGAGCTGCCGGACGACCCCGCCTGGCTCAGATTCGTGCAGCAGGTCATCCCCGGTCTGCGCGAAGCCGGCTGGCAGATCGAGGCCCATCCCGAATTCACCTTCGACCTGACACCGGTGGAAGGCTGGTACGGTCACCTCGAAGAGGTGCAGGACGCGACCGCCGCGAGCGGCCAGTTCGACGTCGAACTGGGCATCCGCCTGGGCCAGCGCCGCGTCAGCCTGATCCCGCTGCTGATCGACGCCATACGGCGCGAGCCCTCCCAGTACGAACCGGCGATGCTGGCCAAGCGCGCCGACGACGAACCCGTGCTCTTGCGTATCGAGCCGCCGCGCCTGGCCGGCCAGCAGGGCCGGGTGCAACGGGTCGCCGTGCCCCTGGGGCGGCTCAAGCCGATCCTGCAGATCCTCGGTGAACTCTATGCCACCGATCGCCTCACCCAGGATCGTGCGCTGCGCCTGCCGCGCCTGGACGCCGCGCGCCTGGCCGAGCTGGACGAACGCCTGCCGCTGGAGTGGGAAGGCGGCGAGCGCCTACGCAACTTTGCCGAACGCCTGCGCAGCTATGCCGCCGAGCCGGTGGTCCTGCCGGACACCCTGCACGCCGAATTGCGGCCCTATCAGCGCGACGGCGTGGCCTGGCTGCAGGCGCTGCGGGAACTGGACGTGGGCGGCATCCTGGCCGACGACATGGGCCTGGGCAAGACGCTGCAGACCCTGGCGCACATCCTCGTCGAACAGGCGGCCGGTCGCCTGACCGCGCCGGCGCTGATCGTCATGCCCACCAGCCTGATCCCCAACTGGCAGGACGAGATCGCCCGCTTCGCCCCCGGCCTGCGCGTGCTGACCCTGCAGGGCAGCGCCCGCAGCAGTCGCTTCGAGCGGATTCCGGAACACGATGTGGTGCTCACCACCTATGCCCTGCTACCCCGTGACGCCGAGCGCCTGGCCGGCTACGACTTCCACCTGCAGGTGCTCGACGAAGCCCAGTCGATCAAGAATGCCGCCACCAAGGCCGCCCAGGCGGCGCGCCACCTGCGCGCCCGCCATCGCCTCTGCCTGACCGGCACGCCGTTGGAAAATCACCTGGGCGAACTCTGGTCGCAATTCCACTTCCTGATGCCCGGCTGGCTGGGCGACGAGAAAGGCTTCAAGCAGGCCTATCGCATCCCCGTGGAGCGCGAAGGCGATGTGCAGCGCCTGGCGGCGCTCAAGGCACGGGTCCGCCCCTTCATGCTGCGCCGCACCAAGCAGCGGGTCGCCAGCGAGTTGCCGCCCAAGACCGAGATCGTCCAGCTGGTCGAACTCAGCGCAGCGCAACGCGAACGCTACGAAGACCTGCGCCTGCTGCTGGACGAACGTGTCCGCGCCGAGATCGCCCGCCAGGGCATCGGTCGCAGCCAGCTGCTGATCCTCGATGCCCTGCTGCGCCTGCGCCAGGTCTGCTGCGACCTGCGCCTGGTGCCCAACGAAGACGCCAGCGTGGCCAAGCCCTCGGCGAAACTGGCGGCGCTGAACGAGCGCCTCGACGCCCTGCTCCCCGGTGGCAGCCGGGTCCTGGTGTTCTCCCAGTTCACCAGCATGCTCGACCTCATCGCCGCCGATCTCGACCAGCGCGGCATCCCGTACGTCACCCTGACCGGCGAAACCCGGGATCGGCGCACCCCGGTGCAGCGCTTCCAGAATGGCGAGGTGCCGGTGTTCCTGCTCAGCCTCAAGGCCGGCGGCAGCGGTCTCAACCTGACGGCGGCCGACACCGTGATCCACTTCGATCCCTGGTGGAATCCGGCCGCCGAGCAGCAGGCCAGCGATCGCGCCTATCGCATCGGCCAGGATCGTCCGGTGTTCGTCTACAAGCTGATCGCCCGCGGTACCCTGGAAGAACGCATCCAGCAGCTGCAGCAGGAAAAGGCGCGCCTGAGCGCCGGCATCCTCAGCGAGAACAGCGGCGACTGGCGCCTGACCGAAAGCGACCTGGCCCAGCTGCTGGCGCCGCTGGACCGCTAGGCACCCGCCAGCGGGTCATCCCGGCAGCGTCTGGCCTGGCCAGCTGCGCTGCCGGGAACGCAGCGGATAGCGGTGCCGCGGGCTACTTGTCGCCCGCGCCCTCGCCCACCACATCACCCGCCGCATCCAGCGCCCTGCTGGAAGGAAACCTGTTCGAGGCGACGCGGACCGCCAGCACCGCAAGCGACAGCAGGAAGATCCCGCCACAGAGATACAGCAGCCCGACATCCGGTGGCCGATGATGAGAGACGTCACCGATCAGGTAGCGGGTCAGGGCGGTGATGGCGATATAGAGCAGGAAGCGGATCGGCAGGTGGTTGGTCTTGAAGTAGATGCCGACCATGGCACCCAGCTCCAGGTAGATGAAGAGCAGCAGGATGTCATCGATGCTCGCCTGGCCCTTGTCGAGCATGCCGAGGAAGGCCAGCACCGAGGCCCAGGCCGTGGCCGCGCCAATGGCGAACAGCCCGAAGTAGTGGAAGCCTTCCACCAGCAGGTTGCCGAGGGAGTTCGCCCCGTCGTGCATGCGTTTGCGACCGTTGTCTGCCCATTTCATGGCGTGCTGCTCCCTCCGCAAGAGTGAAGACCTCCACTCGAAGATAGATCCATGCCGGAATCCCGTTCTCGAGGTTGCCCTGGCGTCAGTCGCTCTTATAGCGAGAAGCCGGACCGTCGGCCAGTGCGCAACTGTCGCAGACTGGACGGCCCGGCGCTGGCAGGCTAAAACCTGAGGAAAAGCCCGCGAGGGCTCTGGAGTCTACCGTGGACGCGCGTCTTTCCTGCCTCGCCTGCCTGGACCGGCCCGATCCCCGGCTGCTGGAAGCCGCCCTGTGGATCGCGGCCGAACACCACGAACAGATCGATCCCCCGGCCCTGTTGCACTCGCTGGACGACCTGGCACTGCGCCTGGTCGCCAGCCTGGATGGCGATGCTAGTCACGCCGAGCGGGCCCAGGCCTTGTTGCGGCAGCTGTGCGATGCCGGTTTTCGCGCGGCCGAGTGGCCCCTGAACCCTACGGCTGCCCTGCTCGACGAGGTCCTGGCGCGGCGACGCGGCCAGCCGCTGTCGATCGCCCTGGTGGCTCTGGAACTGGCCCGGCGCCTGGAGATCGACCTGCAGGGTATCGGCTTTCCCGGACATTTCCTCTTGCGCGTGCCAGGCGCGGATCATCTGCTCGAACCCTTCGGCGGTCGTCGCCTGTACATGAACGACTGCCGCCAACTGCTGGTGGATCAGTTCGGGCCCAACGCGCAACTGCAGGCCAGCTATCTGGCGCCCCTCGGTCCGCGGCAGATGATGCAGCGACTCTCGCGCAATCTGCGGGAATTGCATCGCCAGGGCGACCAGCCGCTGGCCGCGCTCAAGGATGCCCAGCGGGTCATCGAGCTGGGCACGGTCGGAGTCATCGATCACCTGGCGCGCGCCGATCTGTACCGCCAGCTCGACTGCCCCCAGGCCGAGCGCTACGACCTGCAGCACGCCCTGCTGATCAGCGAAGACGATGCCGAACGCGAGCAGGTGCGGCGGCGGCTGGCGCAACTGGGCGCGCCGTCCGCCACCCTGCACTAGCGGTGCAGCAGCCAGAGCACCAGCTGGGCGCCGAGCAGATTGCTCAGGCCGGCCAGCACCATGACCAGGCCAGCCACGGTGCCCTCCTCCAGGCCGACCTCGTAGGCCTTGCTGGTCCCTACGCCGTGGGCGCCCATGCCGAACAGGGCACCGCGGGCCAGGGCCGACTTGAGCGGCAGCAGCTTGATCAGCAGGCTGCCGAGGATGGCGCCCCCCAGGCCGGTGATCATCACGAAGGCCGCGGTCAGCTCGGGGACGCCTCCCACGGTGGCGGACATCGGCATGGCAAAGGGGGTGCTGATGGAGCGCGGCAGCATGGACAGCAGCACCCGGTCATCGAGCAGCAGCAGCCGGGCCAGCAGCCAGGAACTGCCAATGGCCACGCCACTGCCGACGCAGAGGCCGGCCAGCAACGCCTGCCAGTAGCGCGCCAGCAGGCGTCTCTGCTGCCAGATCGGCACGGCGAAGGCCACCGTCGCCGGCCCCAGCAGGGTGATCAGCCAGTGGCTGTAGTGGGCGTACTCGGCATAGCTCACCTGCTGCCAGAGGGTGGCGGCATAGAGCAGCACCGTGACGAAGATGATCGGACTGACCACATACCAGCGCAGCCGGGCATAGAGCAGCCTACTTACCCCATAGCCCGCCACCGTCAGCAGCAGCCAGAAGAGTCCGGGCAGATCAAGCATCACGACGCCCTCGCCGGCGAAACATCCAGTCCACGGTAAGGGCGGTCGCGACCATGGTCAGCACGGTGCTGAGCAGGATGGCCAGCAGGATGCGCACACCCTCTTGCCGCAGCAACGGACCGTAGTCGAGCAGACTCAGCAGCGCGGGAATGAAGAACAGCAGCATTTCCCCCAGCAGCAGGCGCACGCCGCCCTGCAACCACTCGGGCTCGACGATGCGCGCGGCCAGCAGCACCAGCAGCATGGCCAGCCCCACCACCCCGCCTGGTACCGGCAAGGCGAAATAGGTGGCCAGCCAGGTACCCACACCCCACAGCGCGCCCAATCCGCACAGCTCCAGAGCCAGGCGCAGATATCTATTCACCCAGGGCTCCTTCTCAAATCCTCGACAGGCGCCAAGGATACCGAGGCTGAGGGAGCGAGGACAGCGAACCGGGCCCGGCGGCGCGCTCCGCGCGGGTAAAGCAGCTTTGCTGCCGGGGCAAGATCAGCCCAGGGCGGCGATGACCTCGGCGACCCAGCGCTCGGCGTCTTCGTCCGGCGTGACCGTTTCACTGGCATCGATGCGCAGCATGGGCAGCACTTCGCGCAGCCCCAGTTCGGCGAACAATTCCTGCATCAGCTCGCCGCCGCCGCAATAGGTGTCGCCATAGCTGGAATCACCCAGGGCCAGCACGGCGCCGGATCGTCCGGACCAGGGCGGCAGCCGATCGCGCAGCTGGAAATACAGGGATTCCAGGTTGGCCGGCAATTCGCCCATGCCGGTGGTGGAGGTGATGGCCAGCAGGGCCTCGGGCGCGAAGGCCTCCAGGCTGGCGAGATCGGCATTGGGCTGGTGCCAGACCTCATGCCCTGCCGCGCTTAGGCGCGCCTTCACCTGACGGGCGATATCTTCGGCAGTGCCATAGACCGAGCCATTCAACAGTGCGACTTTCATACGGACCTCTTGCGTGGAATCCCGCCCAGTATGCCTGGGCCGGCCAGGGTTGGCGCTCCGTCAGCAAGACGACTCCGCTGGCAACCCCGGCTGCAGCCAAGGGTCTCAAGGCTTGTTATGCTAGCGCCGCCTGCTACCCCAGGCGTCTTCGCCACCTGTCCGCCTACCCGGCGGCGTGACGGCATCCGGCCTATCCGGCCCGATCGCCCGGAGTTAGAGCATGAATCAGCCTGTTACCCTCATGGTCGCGCGGCGCGTCGCGGCCGGCCAATACGACGCCTTTCTGGTCTGGCTGCGCGAAGGCGAAGCCCTGGCCACCGGGCATCCCGGCTATCTCGGTTCGGGGGTCCTGACCCCGCCTCCAGGCGACAACCTGGTGCAGATCGTCTTTCGCTTTGCCTGCCCCCAGACCCTCGACGCCTGGGAACACTCTGACACCCGGCGCCTCTGGCTGGAGCGTGGCCAGGGCCTGTTCGAAGCACCCCTGGCACGGCGTGCCCAAGGCATGGACGACTGGTTCGGCGCCGGCCTGCAGCCTCCGCCACGCTGGAAGCAGAGCATCGCGGTCTGGCTGGCGTTCTTTCCCATCTCGCTGCTGTTCAATGCCGCCTTCGGCGATTACCTGGCTCATCTGCCGTTGCTGCCGCGCATCCTGCTGAGCACCCTGATCCTCACCCCGGTGATGGTCTGCGTCTTCATCCCGCTGATCACCCGGGTGCTGAAGGGCTGGCTGCACAACGCCTCGCGGGCCAACGACTGGCGAGGCAGCGCCCGCTAGGCTCGCACGGATCGGCCTGCATCCTGACGCGTCGAATGCGTACAATAGCCGCGGCCAGCCCTCTGGCCGCCTCGCTCATCAGGATCGGGTACCCTCATGTCCGCAACCCTCCCCCTTCTGGTCACTGGCGCCAATCGCCGTGTCGGTCTCGCCTTGACCCGCCGGCTGCTGGCGGAGGGCCAACCCGTCATCGCCGTCTATCGCGACGATCCCGGTCCCTTGCGTGAACTGGAGATCGAGGCCTATCAGGTCGATCTGGCGGAAGAGGCGCAGCGCGAAAACCTGCTGCAACAGCTGCATGAACGCCATCCGGCGCTACGCGGCATCGTGCACAACGCCTCGGTCTGGGCCGAAGACGGCCTGGATAATCTGCGGCTGCTCTATCGCCTGCACCTGGAAGCGCCCTACCACCTCAACCTGGGCCTGCAGGACCTGCTGCTGGCCGCGCCCCGGGCCGACATCATCCATATCGGCGACGACAGCGCCACCCGCGGCAGCCGCAACCACATCGGCTACGCCGCCACCAAGGCCGCCCTGCACAACCTGACCCTGTCCTTTGCCGAGGCCCTGGCGCCCACCGTCCGGGTCAACACCATCGCGCCGGGCCTGCTGATCTTCAAGGAAGGCGCCGACGAGGCCTATCGCCAGGCGACCCTGGACAAGGCGCTGCTGGATTTCGAACCCGGCGCCGATCCCATCGTCGATACCGTGCTCTATCTGCTGTCGACCCAGTACGCCACCGGCAGCACCTTTACCGTCAACGGCGGGCGCCACCTGCGCCACGGCCGCCGCTAGCAAGAGGAATCAGCCATGACCGAACAAGACCGCCTGGAACTGGAGGCCGCCGCCTTCCGCACCCTGGTCGAGCACCTGCGCAAGCGCACCGACGTGCAGAACATCGACCTGATGAACCTGTCCGGCTTCTGCCGCAACTGCCTGTCCAAGTGGTACAAGGCCGCGGCCGACGACAAGGGCCTGGCGCTGAGCCTGGACGATGCCCGCGAGGCCGTCTACGGCATGCCCTACGCCGACTGGAAAGCCCAGTACCAGACCGAGGCCTCGCCGGCCCAGGCCGCGGCCTTCCAGGAGCAGCAGAACAAATGAGCGATCTCGCCAGCTTCCGCGCCCGCCTGGCCCAGGGCGACCATGCCTTCGCCGACACCCTGGCCTTTGTCGCCGAGCACTACCACTACCAGCCCACCGCCTTTCGCAACGGCGCGGTGGACAATGCCGCAGGCCAGAACGAAGGCTCCTGCAAGACCCTGGGCCTGGCCAAGCTCGAAGGTCTGAGCGATCAGGAAGCCCTGCTGGCCTTCGGCGAGCACTATCGCAGCGTGCTGCAGACCCCCGAGGGCAGCGACCACGCCAACATTCGCGCCCTTATCGCCCACGGCCTGGCCGGAGTGAGCTTCCAGGGCGAGCCCCTGGCGCGTCGCTAGGCCTTTTCAGCGGCCATAAAAAAAGCCCTGCGGATGCAGGGCTTTTTCTTGGACCGGACTCAGACGGCAGCCGCAGGTCTCATGTAGGAAATCGGCGCCAGACCGGAATCTTCGAAGGTCACCACTTCCCAGGCATCACGATCGGCCAGCAGCGCACGCAGCAGGCGATTGTTCATGGCATGACCGGACTTGTAGCCACGGAATTCGCCGATGAGGCTCTTGCCGAGCAGGTACAGGTCGCCGATGGCGTCGAGGATCTTGTGCTTGACGAATTCGTCTTCGTAACGAAGACCGTCTTCGTTGATCACACCCTTCTCGTCCACCACGATGGCGTTGTCGACGCTGCCGCCCAGGGCCAGGTTGTGCGAACGCAGGAATTCCAGGTCGCGCATGAAGCCGAAGGTACGGGCACGGCTGACTTCCTTGAGGAAGGAGGTGCTCGAGAAGTCCACCGAGGCCTTCTGGGTACGGTTGTTGACCACCGGGTGATCGAAATCTATTTCGAAGGTCACCTTGAAGCCGTCGAAGGGCACAAAGGTGGCGCGCTTGTCACCGTCGACGACGGTCACTTCACGCTTGATACGGATGAACTGCTTGGCCGCTTCCTGTTCCTGCAGACCGGCGGACTGGATCAGGAAAACGAAGGGACCGGCACTGCCGTCCATGATCGGCACTTCGACTGCGGACAGCTCGACGTAGGCATTGTCGATACCCAGACCGGCCATGGCCGACAGCAGGTGTTCAACGGTACCGACCTTGACGCCGGTGTCGCTGAACAGGTTGGTCGACATGGTGGTTTCACCCACGTTCTCGGCCCAGGCCGGGATTTCCACGACCGGATCGAGATCGGTGCGACGGAACACGATCCCCGTGTCGACCGGCGCCGGCTTCAGGGTCAGGTAAACCTTTTCCCCGGAATGCAGGCCAACGCCAGTGGCGCGAATGGTGTTCTTGAGGGTGCGTTGTCTAATCATGCCAGGGCCGCTCGGTCGCAGGGTGCGAATGGTGTTCAACGAAGTCGCGATGATAGCAGAAGCGAAAATCGATGCCCACTAATCACACCCTGGCTTGTGATATACCCGATCAATCAGCCTGACGACGCAGGAAGGCCGGGATGTCCAGGTAATCCAGGTCGTCGTTGGGATTGACCTTGGTCGCCGCTGCCGAGCCGCCATGATTCTGGCTGCCACGACCGGAGCGCATCGAGGTCGGGTACTTGAGGTCGTCGTAGTTGACCGGAGCGGTTTCCTGACGGGCCGCGGCCAGGGTCTGGGCAGTGTTGTCCACCACCTTGACCGGCTTCTCGATGCGCGCACCCAGGCCGGTGGCGACCACGGTGACGTGCAGCTCGTCGCGCATTTCCGGATCGATCACGGCGCCGACCTTGACGGTGGCGTGCTCGGACGCGAAGTCCTCGATGATCTCGCCGACGGCGGCGTATTCGCCCAGGGACAGATCCAGGCCGGCGGTGATGTTGACCAGGATGCCGCGGGCGCCGTGCAGGTTGACGTCTTCCAGCAGCGGGTTGCGGATGGCGGCTTCGGTGGCTTCGCGCGCACGGTTCGGACCGCTGGCGTGGCCGGTACCCATCATGGCCATGCCCATCTCGCCCATCACGGTCTTGACGTCGGCGAAGTCGACGTTCATCAGGCCGGGACGCTGCATGATGTCGGAGATACCACGGACGGCGCCGGCGAGGACGTCGTCAGCCTTGGCGAAGGCGGCCAGCAGGCTGGCGTCCTTGCCCAGAATGGTCAGCAGCTTCTCGTTGGGGATGGTGATCAGCGAGTCGACGCATTCGGACAGGGAGCGAATGCCTTCGTCGGCGACCTGCATGCGCTTGCGGCCTTCGAAGGGGAACGGACGGGTGACCACGGCAACGGTCAGGATACCCATTTCCTTGGCCACTTCAGCGATGATCGGCGCCGCACCGGTACCGGTGCCACCGCCCATGCCGGTGGTGATGAAGACCATGTCGGCGCCTTCGAGGACTTCGGCGATGCGCTCACGATCTTCCATGGCCGCCTGGCGGCCGATTTCCGGGTTGGTGCCGGCACCAAGACCCTTGGTGACGCCCGGGCCGAGTTGCAGCACGGTACGGGATGTGACGTTCTTCAGGGCCTGGGCGTCGGTATTTGCACAGATGAATTCGACGCCTTCAACACCGCTTTTGACCATGTGGTTGACGGCGTTGCCACCGCCACCGCCCACGCCGATGACTTTGATCACGGCGCTTTGTGGAATGTTGTCTACGAGTTCGAACATGGTCCCCTCTCTTCCTTTCGGATCTTCGCCTACTGCCGCGGTTTAATTGTGAATTACAAGTTGCCCTGGACCCAACGCTTCATGCGTTCCAGGACTGTGGATTTGGTTTCGCTGCTATATCCGCCAGAAACAACCGGCAAGGGATCGGTCTGCTTTTGCAGGCCATAGAGCAACAGGCCGACGCCTGTGGAATAGATCGGGTTGCTGATCACGTCAGTCAGACCCTTGACCGTCTGGGGCACCCCCAGGCGTACCGGCATATGGAAAATCTCTTCCGCCAGCTCGACCGCGCCTTCCATCTTCGCGGTACCACCGGTGAGTACGATCCCAGCGGGGATCAGATCCTCGTAACCACTGCGGCGCAGTTCCGCTTGCACCAGTGTGAATAGCTCATCGTAACGGGGCTCGACCACTTCCGCGAGGGCCTGACGCGACAATTCTCGCGGCGGACGGTCACCCACGCTGGGCACCTTGATGGTTTCGCCCGGTCCAGCCAGTTTCGCCAAGGCACAAGCATACCGAATCTTGATTTCTTCGGCATATTGCGTTGGGGTTCTCAAGGCCATGGCAATGTCATTTGTGACTTGGTCGCCAGCAATAGGTATCACCGCCGTATGGCGGATGGCGCCTTCGGTAAAGATGGCTATATCGGTGGTGCCGCCGCCGATGTCGACCAGGCAGACGCCCAGTTCCTTTTCATCGTCGGTCAGCACCGAATAGGCCGACGCCAGTTGTTCAAGGATGATGTCGTCGACTTCCAGGCCGCAACGACGAACACATTTCTCGATGTTCTGCGCGGCGTTGACGGCGCAGGTCACGACGTGAACCTTGGCTTCCAGGCGGACGCCGGACATGCCCAGGGGTTCGCGCACCCCTTCCTGGTTGTCGATCACATAGTCCTGGGCCAGGGTGTGCAGCACGCGCTGGTCGGCGGGGATGGCCACCGCCTGGGCGGCATCGAGCACCCGCTCGATGTCCGCAGGGCTCACTTCACGATCGCGGATCGCCACGATGCCGTGGGAATTCAGGCTGCGAATGTGATTGCCGGCAATGCCGACGAAGGCCGAATGGATCCGGCAACCGGCCATCAGCTGGGCTTCTTCGATGGCCCGCTGGATGGAGGCGACGGTGGATTCGATGTTGACCACCACGCCCTTCTTGAGCCCGCGCGACGGATGGGTGCCGATCCCGACGATCTCGATCTGACCATCGGAAGACACCTCGCCGACCAGAGCCACGACCTTGGAAGTGCCGATGTCGAGGCCGACGATCATCTTGCCGCTTTGCACGCTTGCCATAGTAAAAAACTTCTCCTCAATGCTTGGCCGGTTCGGTCACGGGGGTGGCGGCGACAGCGGGATCACGCCAGGCCACGGCCAGACCGTTCGGATAACGCAGATCGATCCGCGCGATATTGTCCATCTGTGCCTTGAGCACCTGATCGTACAGGCGCATGAAGCGCCGCATCTTTTCCACCAGCTGGTCGCGGCCGAACACCAGTTCCAGGCCCTGACCGGTGGTGAGGTACCAGCTGCCGCGCTCGTGCATTTCCAGGCGCGACACGGTGTAACCGAGCGGCCGGAGCATCTGGCTGAACATCTGGTACTGCTGCATTACCTGCTGCTGGGCCCGCTTGGGGCCGTACAGCCGCGGTAGATTGTCATAGTTGGCCAGATCCTGCGGGGCAAAAGCCTCACCCTGGTTATTCAGCAGCGCCTCGTCGCCCCAGCGGGCGATGGGCATCTGCTCTTCCAGGCGGATACTGATCTCGTCCGGCCAGACGCGGCGCACCTCGGCGTGGGCAATCCACGGCATGGTTTCCAGTTCGTGGCGCATGTCGGCCAGGTCGACCTGGAAGAAGGTGGTGCCGACGAAGGGCGCGATGCGCTGCTGCACCGCCCCCTGGCTGATGTAGGACAGGTCGCCCTTGACGCTGACCTTGGCGATCGGCCGGTCGGCATAGGGCAGCAGGCGCTGGGCACCTTCGTAGGTACCGAAGCCCAGCCCCAGCAGCAGGAACGGCCAGAGGATGCGCTTGAGCAGCCCCAGGCTCGGGCGTGGCAGGCGTGTCGACAGCGGCTCTTCGGCGACCAGGCGACTGGCGCCCCGCTGCTCGGCGTTGCGCGACCGGCCGAAGCCGGGCTGGTTGTGACGTAGGGTGGCGACCAAGGTTCAGCCCTCCACGTGCGCGCCGGCAACAGCGGTTGCCGGCAAGGGGTTGTACGGATGAAGGCTCATGCCGAACTCCCGGCGGTCGCGGCAGTGGCGAACAGCGGGTGCTTGAGCAGTTGCGGCGCCAGCGCGCCGATGTCGCCCGCGCCCTGGCAGAGCAGGATGTCGCCTGGGCGCAGCAGCGGCTTGACCAACGGGGCGATGTTGCTGCCGCGCTCCACATAGATGGGATCAAGCTGGCCGCGCTGGCGGATGCTGTGGCAGAGCTGACGGCTGTCGGCTCCGGGAATGGGTTCTTCGCCGGCCGGATAGACCTCCATCAGCAGCAGGACGTTGGCATCGGCCAGCACCTGGACGAAGTCTTCGTAGAGATCGCGGGTACGGCTGAAACGGTGCGGCTGATAGACCATCACCAGCCGGCGCTCGGGCCAGCCGCCGCGCACGGCCTTGATCACCGCGGCGACCTCGCGCGGATGGTGGCCGTAGTCGTCCACCAGCATGACGCTGCCACCGGCGACCGGCAGTTCGCCGTACACCTGGAAGCGCCGCCCTACCCCCTGGAAGCCGGACAGGCCATTGAGGATGGCCTCGTCGCTGACGCCTTCGTCGGTAGCGATGGCGATGGTGGCCAGGGCGTTGAGCACGTTGTGCACGCCCGGCATGTTGACCGAGACCGCCAGGGGCGCGCGGCCCTCGCGCAGCACGGTGAAATGGGTACGCATGCCTTCCTGGCGGATGTCCACGGCGCGCACGTCGGCGTCTTCGGCGGTGCCGTAGGTGACGGTGGGCCGGGCGACCTGGGGAATGATCTCGCGCACCACCGGATCGTCGACGCAGAGCACGGCCAGGCCATAGAACGGCAGGTTGTGCAGGAAGTCGACGAAGGTGCGCTTGAGCCGGTTGAAGTCACCCTCGTAGGTGCTCATGTGGTCGGCGTCGATGTTGGTGACCACGGCGACCATGGGCTGCAGGTGCAGGAAGCTGGCGTCGCTCTCGTCGGCCTCGGCGATCAGGTAGCGGCTGGTGCCGAGCTGGGCATTGGTGCCGGCGGCATTGAGGCGGCCACCGATGACGAAGGTCGGGTCCAGGCCTTCGGCCGCGAACACCGAGGCGATCAGGCTGGTGGTGGTGGTCTTGCCATGGGTACCGGCGACGGCGATGCCGTGGCGATAGCGCATCAGCTCGGAGAGCATCTCGGCGCGGGGCACCACGGGAATGCGCTGCTCGAGGGCGGCGGAGACCTCCGGGTTGGATCTGTTGATGGCGCTGGACACCACCAGCACATCGACCTGATCCAGGTTCTCGGCGCGATGGCCGATGTAGATGCGCGCGCCGAATTGCTGCAGGCGCGCGGTCACCGCGGACTCCTTGAGGTCCGAACCCGAGACTTCGTAACCCAGGTTCAGCAGCACCTCGGCGATGCCGCACATGCCGACGCCGCCGATCCCGACGAAGTGGATGCGTCGAATGCTGCGCATGCGCCGAACTTCGGCCTGAATGGCACTTTGCGACTTAACCACGGGCAACCTCCAGACAGGCGTCGACGACTGCACGGGTGGCATCGGGTTTGGCCAGGGCTCGGCTGCGAGCGGCCATGCCGGCAAGACGTTCGGGATGCATCAGGACCTCGGTAAGCTGCGCGGCGAGATCCGCCGGGCGGGTGGAATGTTGCGGCAGCACCACACCGGCACCGGCGCGCTCCAGGAAGCGCGCATTGCTGGTCTGGTGGTCGTCGATGGCGTGCGGCAGGGGAATCAGCAGCGCCGGCAGACCGGTGGCGGTCAGCTCGGAGACGGTCAGGGCACCGGCCCGGCAGATCACCAGGTCGGCCCAGGCATAGGCGGCGGCCATGTCGGCGATGAAGGGCTGGACATCGGCCTCCACGGCGACGTTGGCATAGCGCTCGGCGGTGACCTCGGCGTGCTGGCGACCGGCCTGGTGGCGGACCTGTGGGCGAAGTCCGGCCGGCAGTTGCGCCAGGGCCTCGGGCAAGAGCTTGTTGAGCGGCTCGGCGCCCAGGCTGCCGCCCAGCACCAGCAGGTTGGCTGCGCGCTCTTCCAGCGGTGCCCGGGTCACCGGGGCGAAGAGCTCGGCGCGCACCGGATTGCCGGTGGACAGGCGCTTGGCGGACGCCGGGAAGGTATCGGCGAAGCCTTCGCAGACGCGCGCGGCCATGGGCACCAGCAGGCGATTGGCGGTGCCGGCGTGGGCATTCTGTTCGTGGATCACCAGCGGGATGTTGCACAGCTTGGCGGCCAGGCCACCCGGACCGGTGACGAAGCCACCCAGACCCAGCACGCAGACCGGCTTGAGCCGGCGCATGAGGCCGATGGCCTGCATGAGCGCGCCACTGAGCTGCAACGGCGCCTTCACCAGGGAGCGCACGCCCTTGCCCCGCAACCCGGTGACCGGAATGTGGTGCAGGGTGATGCCGGCCTTGGGCACCACGTCGTTCTCGATGCCGCGCGGGGTACCCAGCCAGTGCACGGTATAGCCGCGGGCTTCGAATTCACGGGCGCAGGCCAGGGCCGGGAAGACGTGCCCGCCGGTACCGCCGGCCATGATGAGGACGTTAGCGGACATCGGCGAAATCCTCTTCGGTGAATTCCACATCCTCGGTATCCACCAGGGTGCGTCTCTCCCATTCGATGCGCAGCAGCAGGCCCATGCTCACGCAGCAGATCACCAGGGAGCTGCCGCCGTAGCTGAGGAACGGCAGGGTCAGGCCCTTGGTCGGCAGCAGGCCGACGTTCACGCCGATGTTGATCAGGAACTGGCCGATCCACAGCATCGACAGGCCATAGGCCACGTAGGCCGAGAAGAACTGTTTGGACTGCTCGGCCCAGTGACCGATGAACAGGCCGCGCACACAGACGAAGAGGAACAGGCCGACGGTGGCCATGGCGCCGATCAGCCCCAGCTCTTCGGCCAGTACGGCAAAGAGGAAGTCGGTATGGGCTTCGGGCAGATAGAACTGCTTCTGGATGCTGTTGCCCAGTCCGAGGCCGGTCCAGCCGCCGCGACCGAAGGCGATCAGCGCCTGGGTCAGCTGGTAGCCGGAACCGAACTGGTCGGCCCAGGGATCGGTGAAGGTGATCAGACGCTGCATCCGGTAGGACTGGGTCTGCACCAGCACGAACACCGCCAGCACCGCCAGGGCGACCATCAGCAGGAAGCGGAACAGACCGACGCCGCCGAGGAACAGCATGGCGCCGGCAGCGCCCATCATCACCACGGTGGCGCCGAAGTCGGGTTCGCGCAGCAGCAGCATGGCCATCGGCAGGAGCACGATGAAGGGCTTGAAGAAGCCGGCCCAGGTGTGGCGCACCTCATGCTGGCGACGGACCAGGTAGCCGGCCAGATAGAGCACCACGAAGACCTTGGCGATCTCCGAGGGCTGCACGTTGAAGATGCCGAAGCCGATCCAGCGCAGGGAGCCGTTCACTTCGCGACCGATGCCGGGCACCAGCACCGCTACCAGCAGCAGGAAGGCGATGATCAGCAGCGGAAAGCCGAAGCGCTGCCAGGTGGCCATGGGGATCAGCATCACCACGCCGCAGGAGACGAAGCCGATCGCCAGGTAGATCAGGTGGCGGTACATGAAGTACAGCGGATTGCCGGACTGGGCGGCGGCCACCTCGGAAGACGCCGAGGTCACCATCACCAGACCGAGGCCGAGCAGCAACAGACAGCCGGCCAGCAGCGGGAAGTCCAGGTCGATGCCATGGCGGCTCGCCAGCGGCGAGGGATAGGGACGCAGCAGGCTGAGGATCATGACAATGCCTCCACGGCCTGGGCGAACAACCGTCCGCGTTCTTCGAAGTTGCGGAACATGTCGAGACTGGCGCAAGCCGGCGACAGCAGCACGGCGTCGCCCGGCTGGGCCAGACGACGGCTCTCGGCCACGGCCTCTTGCAGGGTGGCGACGCGCAGCTGCTGCACGGTGGCCGGCAGGATCTCGGCGATCCGCGCGGCATCACGCCCCAGCAGCACCACGGCGCGGCAGTGACGGGCGATGGGTTCGCGCAGGGCGCTGAAATCGGCACCCTTGCCGTCGCCGCCGGCGATCAGCACCAGTTGACCGGTGATGTCGTCGCCCAGGCCTTCCACGGCGGCCAGCGCCGCACCGACATTGGTTGCCTTGGAATCGTTGTAGTAGTTGACGCCCGCGACCTCGCCCACCCACTGGCAGCGGTGCTCCAGCCCCGGGAAGGCGCGCAGGGCCTCCAGCATGGGCGCCATGGGCAGACCGGCGGCCTGGCCGAGTGCCAGCGCAGCCAGGGCGTTGCTGTGGTTGTGGGTACCGCGGATCCTGAGTTCCTCGACATCCAGCAGGTTGTCGAAGGCCAGCGCCAGATAGCGGCGGCCCTCCTCCTCGCGAATGCCAAAGGCACGGAAATCCGGACGTCCCAGGCCAAAGGTCAGGCAGGGCACGCCCTCGCCGATCAGCGGCCGCGACAACGCATCGTCGCGATTGACCACCACCTGGCGGGCGCCGCGGAAGATACGGTGCTTGGCCTGGTGATAGGCCGGCATGCCGGTGTAGCGATCCATGTGGTCTTCGCTGAGGTTGAGCACCGTGGCGACCTCGGCGTTGAGCCGCTCGCAGGTTTCCAGCTGGAAGCTCGACAGCTCCAGCACATAGAGCTCGACGTCATCGGCCAGCAGATCCAGCGCCGGAGTGCCCAGGTTGCCCCCCACGGCCACGCGCTTGCCGGCGCGCCGCGCCATGTCGCCCACCAGGGTGGTGACGGTGCTCTTGGCGTTGGAACCGGTGATGGCGACGATGGGTGCCTGGGCATGGCGCGCGAACAGGTCGATGTCGCCGGACAGCCGCACGCCGCGGGCGGCTGCTTCCTGCAGCGCTGGTGTTTCCAGGGCCAGGCCGGGACTCACGTAGAGTTCGGCGGCGCGGGCCAGGAAGTCGGCATCCAGCTCGCCGCAGCGCACCTCGACCTGGGGATACTGGGTTCTCAGGGTCGCGAGTTCCGGCGGCTGTTCCCGCGTGTCGGCCACGGCAAAGGGCACGCCCCGGCGCGCGAGAAAGCGCACCAGCGACATGCCACTCTTGCCGAGGCCGACGACGATACGGAACTGGTCGGAAGCGATGAGCACTGCGATTACCTCAGCTTCAGGGTGGCGAGACCGAACAGCACCAGGATCACGGTGATGATCCAGAAGCGCACGATGACCCGTGGTTCGGGCCAGCCCTTCAATTCGAAATGGTGGTGGATCGGCGCCATGCGGAAGACGCGCTTGCCGGTCAGCTTGAAGGAGGCGACCTGGATGACCACCGAGAGGGTCTCCATGACGAAGACGCCACCCATGATGAACAGCACCACTTCCTGGCGGACGATCACGGCGATGGTGCCCAGGGCGGCGCCCAGCGCCAGGGCGCCGACGTCCCCCATGAAGACCATGGCCGGATAGGTGTTGAACCAGAGGAAACCCAGGCCCGCGCCGATCAGGGCGCCGCAGAAGACGATCAGCTCGCCGGAACCCTCCACATAGGGAATCAGCAGGTAGTCGGCGAATTTCACGTTGCCCGACAGGTAGCAGAAGATGCCCAGGGCGCCGCCGACCATCACGGTGGGCATGATCGCCAGGCCGTCGAGGCCATCGGTGAGGTTGACCGCGTTGCTGGAGCCGACGATGACGAAGTAGGTCAGCACAACGAAGAAAATCCCCAGCGGGATTTCGATGTTCTTCAGCAGCGGCAGGATCAGCGTGGTTTCGATGGGCGCCTTGGCCGTGACATAGAGGAAGATCGCCGCCCCCAGGCCGAATACCGATTGCCAGAAGTACTTCCAGCGACTGGGCAGGCCCCGGGAGTTCTTCTCGATCACCTTGCGATAGTCGTCGACCCAGCCGATGGCGCCGAACAGGAAGGTCACCGCCAGCACGGTCCAGACGTAACGGTTGTGCAGATCGGCCCACAGCAGGGTGCTGATGCCGATGGTGGTCAGGATCAGGGCGCCGCCCATGGTGGGGGTGCCGGACTTGGACAGGTGCGACTGGGGGCCATCGTTGCGCACGGCTTGGCCGATCTGGCGGATCTGCAGGGTGCGGATCATCCAGGGGCCGAGCCACAACGACAGCAACAGGGCGGTCAGGACGCCCAGAATGCCGCGCAGGCTGAGGTATTGGAAGACGGCGAAGCCCTTGTAGAACTGTTGCAGGAACTCCGCCAACAGCAGCAGCATCAGTGTTTCTCCTCGGTGTTGAGAGCGCAGAGCACGGCGACGACCTTGTCCATCGCGGCGCTGCGGGATCCCTTGATCAGCAGGGTGGTTCCGGCCCGGTCCTCGTCCGCCAGGGCCTCGATCAGCTGTTCGCGATCGGTGAAATGCCGGGCCTCGGCGCCGTAGGCGCGGGCCGCATGGGCCATGGCGGGACCGACGCTGTAGAAGGCGTCCACCTTGCCGCGGGCATGCTCGCCCACGTCGCGATGGCCCTCTTCGGTCCACTCGCCCAGCTCGGCGATGTCGCCCAGGACCACCACCCGACGGCCCGGCAGGGCCGCCAGCAGGTCGATCCCGGCTTTCACCGACGCAGGGTTGGCGTTGTAGCTGTCGTCGATGACCTGGGCACCGCGCTGGCTGGTGCGGATCAGGGTGCGGCCCTGGACCGGTGCCGCGGTGGCGAGGCCACGGGCGACGGTGGCCAGCTCCAGGCCCAGGCTGAGGGCGGCGGCAGCCGCGGCCAGGGCGTTGCCGACGTTGTGGGCACCCAGCAGTTGCAGGGTGACCGGCGCCTCGCCTTGGGCGGTGTGCAGGAGGAAGCTCGGGCGGCCCTGGGCGTCCAGGGTAACCGCGCTGGCGCGGACGTCGGCGCGGGCATCCAGGCCGAAGGCGACGACCTTGCGACCGGCCGCGCGGCGCTGCCAGGTCTCGAAGGCAGCGTCGTCGCGATTGAGGACCACGGTGCCACCCTCGCCCACGCCTTCGATGATCTCGCCCTTGGCCTCGACGATACGGTCGACGCCGCCGAATTCGCCCACATGGGCCTGGCCGGCGTTGGTAATGATAACGACATCCGGGCGTGTCAGGCTCACGGTGTAGGCAATGTCACCGACATGGGAAGCACCCAGCTCGATGACACCATAGGCGTGCTCGGCGGCCAGTCGCAGCAGGGTCAGGGGCGCGCCCAGGTCGTTGTTCAGATTGCCTTGGGTAGCCAGGGTGGCGCCCTGCTGACGCAGGATGGCGGCGAGCAGCTCCTTGACCGTGGTCTTGCCACTGGAGCCGGTCACGGCGGCGAGCCGGCCCTGGAACAGGTCACGATTGAAGGCGCCCAGGCGACCCAGCGCCAGGCGGGTATCGGCCACCACCAGCTGGGGCAGGTGCACCTCGGGGACGGCACGCTCGACCAGAGCCGCTGCGGCGCCCTGGGCGGCCACGTCGGCCAGATAGGCATGACCATCGAAGCGCGGCCCGGTCAGGGCGACGAAGAGCTGTCCGGCCACGGCCTTGCGGCTGTCGGTGCCGACGCCGTCGAACAGGGCATCGGCGCCCAGCAGGTTGCCGGTCAGGGCCTCGGCCACTTCGGTGAGGGTGAAGGATCTAAGCATGCTGTCGCTCCCAGGCGGTCAGGGCCCGCTCGGCCTGGTCGAGATCGGAAAAGGGATGGCGGACACCGGCGATCTCCTGGTAGGGCTCATGGCCCTTGCCAGCCAGCACCACGATGTCCTGGGCGGTCGCCGCGGCCACGGCCTGGGCAATGGCCACCTCGCGCCGGCCGGCGAAGCTCACCTGCTCGGGCTGTGCGAAGCCGGCGCGGATGTCGGCGACGATGGCGGCCGGATCCTCGGTACGGGGGTTGTCGTCGGTCACCACCACCTGATCGGCCAGGCGCTCGGCCACCGCGGCCATCTCCGGTCGCTTGCCGCGATCGCGATCGCCGCCACAGCCGAACACGCAGACCAGACGACCCTCGGCACCCACATGGGGCCGCAGGGCGGTGAGCACCTTGTCCAGGGCGTCGGGGGTGTGGGCGTAATCCACCACCACCAGCGGTCGCCCAGCGCCGCCCAGGCGCTGCATGCGTCCGGCCGGGCCCTGCAGCTGCGGGAGGATGGCGAGGATGTCGGCCAGTGCATGACCGAGACCCAGCAGGGCACCGATGGCGGCCAGCAGGTTGCTCAGGTTGAAGCGCCCGATCAGCTGGCTGCGCAGCTCGCCGGTGCCCTGGGCGGTGACCAGCTGGGCGCGCACGCCGTGCTCGTCGAACCGGATGGCCTGGCAATGGAGGCTGGCGGCCGGATCGCTCAGGCTGTAGGTCAGGGTCGCGGCCGGGCTGGGGCGAGCCGCCAGCTCGCGGCCAAAGGCGTCATCCAGATTGAGGACGCGGGTGCCGAGCCCGGGCCAGGCGAACAGCTGGGCCTTGGCTTCGCCATAGGCGACCATGGTCCCGTGATAATCGAGGTGGTCGCGGGAGAGATTGGTGAAGACCGCGACCTTGAAGGCCAGCGCCGCCACCCGGCCCTGGGCCAGGCCATGGGAAGAGACTTCCATGGCCACGGTGGCGGCGCCACCCTCGGCCAGTTCGGCCAGGGTCGCCTGCAGCTTGAGGGCATCCGGCGTGGTATGGCGGCCTTCGGCCAGGGCGCCATAAAAGCCGCTACCCAGGGTGCCGACGATGCCGCAACGCTGACCGAGCAGGTCGCAGGCCTGGGCGATCAGCTGGCTGACACTGGTCTTGCCATTGGTACCGGTGACGCCGACTAGCGCCAGGCGCCGGCTGGGCTCGTTGTGAAAACGCCCGGCGATGGCGGAAAGCTGGGCGGCCAGACCCTCGACGGCAATCAGGGGAATGTCCAGGGTCGGCAGCGCAGGGGCGTCCTTCGCTTCGTAGGCGATGGCCGCGGCTCCGCGCTCGGCGGCAGCGGCGATATGGGCGCGGCCGTCGCTGTGCAGACCGGGAATGGCGAGGAACAGGAAACCCGGCTGAACTTCGCGGCTGTCCAGCGCCAGACCGCCGATATCGACGGCGGCGGTGGCTTCAGGCAGGAGGTCGGTCAGCAGACGGCTCATCGATCACGCTCCCCGACCAGCAGCGGTTTGGCGGCAGCCTGGGCCTGGGCCTGCTGCACGGGCAGCGGCTGCAGGTTGTCCGGCTGGATGTTCATCAGGCGCAGGGCACCGGACATCACGCGGCTGAACACCGGCGCCGAGACCACGCCGCCGTAGTAGCCGCCCTTGCTGGGACGATCGATCACCACCACCGCGGCCAGGCGCGGATTGCTGGTGGGGCCGAAGCCGGCGAACAGCGAGCGATAGGAATTCTCGGCATAGCCACGGGTACCGGTGCTGGTCTTGCGCGCGGTACCACTCTTGCCGGCGACGTGGTAGCCCGGCACCTGGGCGCGGAAGGCGCCACCGGGGGCTTCCACGACCTGTTGCAACATGCCCTGCAGAGTCTTGGCAACGCGTTCTTCCACTGCCTGATCGCTGGGCGGGGCCTTGTCCAGGCGCACCATGGACAGCGGCACCGAGCGACCGTCGTTGGCCAGCACCGAATAGGCGTGGGCCAGTTGCACGGCGGTCACCGCCAGGCCATAGCCATAGGACAGGGTCGCGGTCTCGGCCGGACGCCAGTTGCGATGGTTGGGCAGATTGCCGACCCGCTCGCCGGGAAAGCCCAGACCGGTGTCCTGGCCGAGGCCGACGGCGCGCATGGCGTTGTAGATGTTCTCGCCACCGACGTCGAAGGCGATCTTGCTCATGCCGACGTTGCTGGACTTGATGAGGATGCCGGTCAGGTCCAGGGCGCCGTCGCTGTGGGAGACGTCCTTGATGGTGTAGCGACCGATCTGCAGCGAACCGGGATAGACGTTGACCTTGTCGGTAGGCTTCCAGCGGCCGCTGGCGAGCGCGGCGGTCATGGAGATCGGCTTCATCACCGAACCGGGCTCCATCACGTCGATCATCGCCCGGTTGCGCATGGCGGCCGGTTCCAGACTGCGGCGATTGTTGGGGTTGTAGGTGGGCATGTTGACCATCGCCAGGACCTCGCCGGTCTTGACGTCGACGATGGTCAGGCTGCCGGCCTCGGCTTCGAACTGGGTCAGGGCGTTGCGCAGTTCGCGCGCCGCGAGATACTGCAGGCGCAGGTCGATGGACAGCGCCAGGGTATTGCCCGGCTTGGCGTTCTTGGCGACCTGGACATCGCGGATCAACCGACCGCGGCGATCCTTGACCACTTGGCGACGACCCGGCACGCCGGACAGCCACTCGTTGAACGCCAGTTCGATGCCTTCGCGCCCGTGGTCGTCGATGTCGGTGAAGCCGACCACATGGGCCGCCACTTCACCCGCCGGATAGAAACGCCGAAATTCCTCGATGTCGTAGACACCGGGAATCTTGTGCGCCTTGACCTGGGTCATCACCGCATCGCCCTGCTCGGGCGTGAGGCCGCGGGCCAGGTAGAGGAATTCCTTGCTGGCATTCTGCTCGATGCGCTTGGCCAGTTCCGCCCGTGGCTGGCCGACGGCATCGGCCAGGGTCGCCCAGCGATCCTCGGCACCCAGCAGTTCCTTGGGATTGATCCACAGGGTGGTGACCGGCGTACTCACGGCCAGGGGTTCGCCGTTGCGGTCGGTGATCAGGCCGCGGTGCGCGGGAATGGGGATGGTGCGCACGCTGCGCGCATCGCCCTGCCCCTTCAGAAAGGCCCGGTCGATCACGTGCAGATCGACGATGCGCCAGATGATGGTGCCGACCATAACCAGCAACAGCCCGATGATGAGGCTGAAGCGCCATGGCAGGCGCGCGATCAGGCCTTTCACGGATTGACCATCCGAATTTCGGCCGGATCGGGGATGCGCATCTGCAGCTGGCCGCTGGCCAGGGCCTCGACGCGGCTGTGGGCGGTCCAGGTGCTCTGCTCCAGCAGCAGCCGGCCGTATTCGGCCTGGGCCTTGTCGCGGATGGCCATTTCGCCATAGAGGGTGTTGAGCAGCTGGCGATTCCAGTGGGCGCTATAGGCCACGGCCACCGCCGACAGCAGCACACCGGCGAACAGCACCAGCATGACGCTGCTGCCCAGGGGCAGTTTCTTGACGAAGAGCCGGCTCATTTCAGCTTCTCGGCAACGCGCATCACGGCGCTGCGCGCGCGGGGATTGGCGGCCAGTTCGGCTTCGCCGGCATAGACCGGCTTGCCCAGCAGGCGCAGCGAGGGCTCGAAGACCGTGGCGCGGATCGGCAGGTCGCGCGGCAACTGATCGGCCTCGCCCTTGGCCAGCCGGCGCATGAACTGTTTGACGATGCGATCTTCCAGCGAGTGGAAGCTGATCACCACCAGCCGGCCACCCACGGCCAGCTGCTCGTAAGCGGCCTGCAGGCCCTGCTCCAGATCGCTCAGCTCGCGGTTGATGTAGATGCGCAGACCCTGGAAGGCGCGCGTCGCGGGATGCTTGCCCTTTTCCCAGGCCGGATTGGCCTCGGTGAGCACCTTGGCCAGGTCGCCGGTGCGCTCGAAGGGCTGGACCTCACGGCGCTGCACCACGGCACGCGCCATGCGCTTGGCGAAACGCTCTTCGCCGAATTCCTTGAATACCTGGGCGATGTCGGCCTCGGGCGCGGTGGCGATCCAGGCGGCGGCGCTCTGCCCCCGACTCGGATCCATGCGCATGTCCAGGGGACCGTCCTGCATGAAGCTGAAACCGCGCTCGGGATCGTCGAGCTGGGGCGAGGACACGCCCAGATCCAGCAGCACGCCATCGACCTGACCGGACCAGTCCCGGCCGGCGAGTTCATCGCCCAGCTCGGCGAAGCTGCGCTGGACGATCTCGAATCGCGGGTCTTCCGTGGCCAGGGCCTGGCCGGCGGCGATCGCCTGGGGATCCTTGTCGAAACCCAGCAGCCGCCCTTCTCCACCCAGCAGGCGCAGCACGGCCCGGCTGTGTCCGCCGCGGCCGAAGGTGCCGTCCAGATAACGGCCGGCAGGCTGGATCGCCAATGCCTGTACGGCCTCGTCCAGGAGAACGGAGACGTGGTGGAAGACTGGGTTCATGGTCACAGGATCAAATCGCGCATTTCATCCGGCATACCGCCGGGTTCCTTAATCGCCAGGAGATCCGCGTCGCACACGGCACTCCAGGCATCCTCATCCCATAACTGGAACTTGTTGAGCTGCCCGACCAGCATCACGCGCCGGTCCAGCTTGGCGTATTCACGCAGGCGCGGCGGAACCAGGAAGCGGCCACTGCCGTCGAGCTCCAGATCCACCGCATTGCCGATCAGCAAGCGCTGCAAGCGGCGAGTCTCCTCGCGTAGCGAGGGCAACTGCCGCAGCTTGCTTTCGATGATTTCCCATTCCGGGAGTGGATAGACGCAAAGGCAGGGGTCGACGGCATCGATCGTCACGATGAGCTGGCCGGCACAACGCTCCAGCAGCTCGTCACGATACCGGCTCGGCATCGCGGCGCGCCCCTTGGCGTCGAGACTGATGGCGTTCGCTCCCCGGAACAATTTCGCGTCCTCTAATAGGCTGTCCTTGCCATTAAATCCCACTTCGCCCCACTTCGTACCACCGGCCGCCACTATATTGAGGAGGGCCGCTTTCAGTCAAGGTAAGCGAGGGGGTTCCCAGGCCGCGTGGGACGGGGATTTCGAGCAAATTGCACGAGTTCACGACCAGGACGAACGACATCGATTTCCGACAAACGGAAATGAAGTCAATTGATTGGCTCAATTGATTAAAGGGATGTCTCAAGAAGAGGTCACAAGCCCGGGCGCAGGGGCCCAGGAGGGAGGGGGTGCGAGAGCCGACCTGTAAGCCGGGTTCTGTCGAGGACAGTCATTCCTCTGGGACAACCATCGCTGATTGCCTCTAGCGACCTACCCGAATCCAGCGCGGGCCACGCCTATGGATTCCTATTTGGTCTTGCTCCAGGTGGGGTTTACCTAGCCACGAACTGTTGCCAGCCGTGCGGTGCGCTCTTACCGCACCTTTTCACCCTTACCGGCGCTTGCGCGCTTAGGCGGTTATTTTCTGTGGCACTTTCCGTAGGCTCACGCCTCCCAGGCGTTACCTGGCACCTCGCCCTATGGAGCCCGGACTTTCCTCCCTCGCAACCCTTGCGGATCACGACAGCGACTGCCCGGTCGGCTCTCGCGGCGCAAGGGTATAGAGACTGGGGGCGGATAACAAGGAAAGATGCCCACTAATTCGCCCTACTCGCCCTTGCGCTCCAGCGCCAGCTGATAGAGCAGATTCTTGCGCGCGCCGGTGATCTGGGCGGCCAGGGCGGCGGCGCGCTTGATCGGCAGCTCGGCCAGCAGGAGATCGAGGATGCGCAGGGTCTCGGCATCGACCTCGGCATCCTCGGGCGCCGCCCAGCCGGCCACCAGCAGCACGCACTCGCCGCGCTGCTGATCCAGATCCGCGCGGATCCAGGCCAGCAGCTCGCCGGCGGGCAGGCCGCGCAGGGTCTCGAAGGTCTTGGTCAATTCGCGACCCAGCACGATGTGCCGTTCAGGCCCGAAGGTGCTCACCATGTCGGCCACGCAATCGTCGAGCCGATGGGGCGCCTCGTAGAAGATCAGGGTGCGCGGGTCTTCGCGCAGGGCCGCCAGCCGCCCCTGCCGGCCCACCGCCTTGGCGGGCAGGAAGCCTTCGAAGCTGAAGCGATCCGAGGGCAGCCCGGCCGCGGAAAGCGCCGCGATCAGCGCGCAGGCGCCCGGTATCGGCGAGACCTTGATGCCCTGGGCGCGCGCTGCCCGTACCAGATGGAAACCTGGATCGGAAATCAGCGGCGTGCCCGCATCGGAGATCAGGGCGACATCGTCCCCCGCCAGCAGCCGGGTGATGAAGCGGCCACCGGCATCGCGCTCGTTGTGGTCGTGGCAGGCCGCGAGGGGCGTCTCGATGCCGAAATGGCGCAGCAGGCGCGCCGAATGACGGGTGTCTTCGGCGGCGATCAGGGCCACGTCGCGCAGCACCTTGAGCGCGCGGGCGGTGATGTCGTCCAGGTTGCCGATGGGCGTGGCAACCACATAAAGAGTACCCGGCGAAATCATGATGAAACCTGACGGACTGGAAATAGCCCAACAGTGTACGCCGCTCTCGCCCTCGGCGTTCGCAGCGCTTGGGTGCTGTGAGACAATCGCCCCCTTTCCAGACATTTGCTCAGGAACCACAGCATGAAGTTCCGCCTGCGTCCGCTGCTCTGCGCCACCGCCTTCGCCCTGCTCGCCGCCTGCAGCAGCTCGCCCGTCAACAATTCCCTCGGCGACCTGCCCCAGCCCAGCCAGGCCAGCATCGAGCAACTGCTGAACCAGGCCGGCTCCAGTCAGTCCGAGCAGGCCAATCTGCTGCGCCTGACCGCCGCCGACAAGGCCTATGCCCAGCAGAACTCCCGCGAAGCGCGGCAGATCCTGGGCTCCATCAATCTCGAAGGCCTCAAGCCGGCCCAGCAGATGTTCGCCCAGACCCTGCTGGCCCAGCTCGACCTGCTCGACAAGCAGCCGGCGCAGGCCGTCAAGCGCTTCGACCATCCGAGTTTCGCCCAGCTGGGCGAATTGCCGGCCCAGCAGCAGATCCGCAGCGGCCTGACCAAGGCCGATGCCCAGGCCGCCAACGGCCAGCCGCTCGCCGCCGCCCAGGAGCGGATCTTTCTCGGTCCGCTGCTGGACGGCGATGCCGCCCACGACAATCGCGAGCAGATCTGGCAACTGATCACCAGCCTGCCGGATGCGCAACTGCGCCAGAGCGTGAAGGACGCCGATCTCAATGGCTGGCTGGCGCTGGCCGCCATCACCCGCGGTAACCTGGCGCTGGATCAGCAGCTGGCCGCCATCGAGGACTGGCAGAAGCAGCACCCCGGCCATCCCGCCGCGCGCAACCTGCCCGATGATCTGGAGCGCCTGAAGACCCTGGCCCGGGAACCGCTCAATCGCGTCGCCCTGCTGCTGCCCCTGCAGGGTCAGCTCGCCGGCGTCTCCCGCGCGCTGCAGGACGGCTTCATGGCCGCCCGCTACGAAGCCCTGGCCGCCGGCCAGAGTGCGCCGACCGTGACCGTCTACGACAGCACCCAGATGGGCTCGCTGGACGCTTTCTACCGCCAGGCCCAGGCCGCCGGTATCCAGTTGGTGGTGGGTCCGCTGGAGAAGAACTTCGTCAAGCAGCTCGGCGATCGCCCGCAGCTGCCGATCAACACCCTGGCGCTGAACTATGGCGACAGCCAGGGCGCTCAGCCGCCGCAACTCTTCCAGTTCGGCCTGGCCGCCGAGGACGAGGCCCGCGAAGCCGCGCGCCGTGCCTGGGCCGATGGCAAGCGCAGTGCCGGCGCCATGGTGCCCCAGGGTGACTGGGGTGCCCGCGTGCTGGCTGCCTTCCAGAACGAGTGGCAGCAACTGGGCGGTCGCCTGGTCGCCGCCGAGCGCATCGGCCAGCCGGTCGAGATCGCCAATCGCATCAGCAGCCTGCTGCAGATGCGCCAGGGCATGGACTTCATCTTCCTCGCCTCGACGCCGGCCCAGGCCCGTCAGATCAAGCCGATCCTGGTCTACCAGAACGCCCGCGATCTGCCGGTGTACGCCACCTCCAACCTCAACAGCGGGGTCAATGAACCCGGCGTGAACCAGGATCTCAACGGCATCCTGTTCTGCGAAACGCCCTGGCTGCTCGACCCGAGCAATCCGCTGCGCGCCAAGATCACCGCCCAGTGGCCCCAGGCCGGCACCAGCATCGGTCGCCTCTACGCCATGGGCGCCGACGCCTACCTGCTGGCGCTGCATCTGCAGCAGCTCAAGGCCCTGCCCAACTCCGAGCTGCCCGGCCTGTCCGGCAACCTGAGCGTGGCGCCCGATCAGCGCGTGGTGCGTCACCTGCCCTGGGCGGAATTCCGCAACGGCGTGGCCCAGCCGCTGCCGGCCAGCAATGCGCCGCTGCCCACCACCAGCGTGCCGGCCTCGCTCAGCACCCCGTGAAGCAGGCGCCGCACCTCCAGCGCGGCCGGCAGGCCGAGGATCGCGCGCTGCAGTTCCTGCAGACGCGCGGTCTGCGCCTGCTAGACCGCAACTGGCGCTGGCAGGGTGGCGAGCTCGATCTGGTCATGCTCGACGGCGATACAGTAGTATTCGTCGAGGTACGCGCCCGCAGGCACACCGCCTGGGGCGGCGCCGCGGAAAGCATAGATGCCCGCAAGCGGCAGCGACTGGTCAACAGCGCCGCCCTCTTTCTGCAATCCGAAGCGCGCTGGGCCAAGCGGCCCTGTCGTTTCGACGTGATCGCGATCGGCCCCGGGGCCGACGCATCCCCTCAGGCACTCGAATGGATCAAACAGGCCTTCGACGCCTGAGGCCCTCTACAGCACAGGTCAAAGATATCGCGATGGACACCCACGCCCGCATCCAGAAACTCTTCCGGGACAGCATCGAAACCAAGCGTCAGGCCATGGAAGTCCTGATTCCGCATATCGATCTGGCCAGCCAGGTCATGGTTGCGGCCCTGCTCAACGAAGGCAAGATTCTCACCTGTGGCAACGGCGGTTCCGCCGGCGATGCCCAGCACTTCTCCTCGGAACTGCTGAATCGCTTCGAGCGCGAGCGTCCCAGCCTGCCGGCCCTGGCCCTGACCACCGACACCTCGACGCTGACCTCCATCGCCAACGACTACAGTTACAACGAGGTGTTCTCCAAGCAGATCCGGGCCCTGGGTCAGCCGGGCGACATCCTCCTGGCCATCTCCACCAGCGGCAACTCGGCCAACGTGATCCAGGCGATCCAGGCCGCCCACGACCGCGAGATGACCGTGGTCGCCCTCACCGGCCGCGACGGCGGTGGCATGGCCTCCCTGCTGCTGCCCGAAGACGTCGAGATCCGCGTGCCGGCCAAGGTCACCGCCCGCATCCAGGAAGTGCACCTGCTGGTGATCCACTGCCTGTGCGACCAGATCGATCAGCAACTGTTTGGAAGCGAAGAATGAAGAAGGCTCCTCTGCTCGCCATCCTGGCGCTGTCCTTTGCGGTCGCCGGCTGCAGCAACGTGGTCACCGCCAGCCGCGACAAGCCCATCGACGACAACCGCGGCACCCGTACCCTGGGCAGCACCGTGGATGATGCCCTGATCGAGACCAAGGCGTCGGTCAACATCTCCAAGGCCAATGCCGATCTCGCCAGCTCGCACATCGTGGTGGTGAGCTACAACGGCGTGGTGCTGATCGCTGGCCAGACGCCGCGGGCCGATCTCAAGGCGCAGGCCGAACAGGCCGTGCGCAGCGTGCAGCGGGTCAAGACCGTGCACAACGAACTGCAGGTGACCGGCAACTCCTCGCTGCTGGCGCGTAGCAACGATTCCTGGCTGACCACCCGCATCAAGACCCAGATGTTCGCCGACGAGGACATCCCCGGTTCGCGCATCAAGGTGGTCACCGAAAACGGCATCGTCTACCTCCTGGGCCTGGTGACCCAGCAGGAAGCCGCCCACGCCGTGCAGCTGATCCAGAGCGTCTCGGGCGTACAGCGCATCGTCAAGCTGTTCGAATACATCAACTGATCGCTATTCGTCGGCCAACAAAAAGCCCCGCCAGTGCGGGGCTTTTTGTTGCTGTGCCAGGCGCCTCAGGCGGCCTGCCACTCGCGCTCGGCTTCGTCACGGGTCTTGACCAGGCGCACCTGGCTGCCTTCCACGGACTGGACCCAGCTCAGCGGGATGTAGTGGTGCTTGCCCTGGGCGTCCTGGTCGCGCTTGGTCAGCTTGATGCGATCGGCGCCTTCCATATGGTCGACGGTGCCTACGTGCTGGCCGTCCGAACCGACGACTTCCGCATGCTCTTTGATCTGGGTTGCATCTACCATGGTCGTTCTCCGGCAGGTTAAGAAAAAGGAGGCGCCTCTCTGAGTGCCTGCAGGATAGGAGGCGCAAGAAGCCGTCTGGGTTCGGCCTGTGCCGACGAAAGGCCATCATGGCGGTCAAAAACCCACGACCCGTGAAGAGGATCCCTCGATGAGCGATGAGCCAAGCAAGCTGACCCGTTCCAAGGAACGCTGGGCCCAGGAGGGCCGTTTCCTCACGGGCCAGGGCGCCCGTCCGGAAAGCGAGCGGTTGCCGCCCGGCCAGCATCGCGTTAGCAACTGGCCGGTCCTGGATCTGGGGGTGCGGCCGGAGGTCAGCCGGGAGCGCTGGCAACTGGCGGTGACCGGCGCAGTGCGCAGGACGCTGCGCTGGAACTGGGAGACCTTCGCGGCGCGGGCGATCAGCCAGGCCGTCAGCGACATGCACTGCGTCACCACCTGGTCACGCTATGACAATCATTGGATCGGCCTGCCGGTAAGCGAATTGCTCGACGAAGTGCAGCCGCGGGACGAGGCGACCCATGTGCTCCTGCACAGCTACGACGGCTACATCACCAACCTGCCTCTTACGGATTTCGCCGTACCGGGTGCCATGCTGGTCCACAGCTGGGAGGGTCAGCCGCTGACCACCGAGCACGGCGGGCCGGTGCGGGCAATGATCCCGCACCTCTATCTGTGGAAGAGCGCCAAATGGCTCAGGCGCATCGACTTCCGGGTCGGCGACACGCCGGGCTTCTGGGAAATGCGCGGCTATCACGACCGCGGCGACCCCTGGCAGGAACAGCGCTACGCCGACGACGCCTGAGGGCGTCTCAACGCGCCGCCGGAGCCAGCTGCAGCTCCACCGGATCGCCGGGATTGAGGCTGCGGATACGGAATTCGTCGCGCGAGAGGCTGAGGATTTCCGTGGGATAGGTGATGCCTTCCTCGATCAGGTTCAGGCCCTTCTCGGTGCGCGTCCAGCGGCCCAGGGAGGGCTGGCTGCTCGGCGAGGCCATCACCAGGGTGCCATCGCTGAGAAAGACGTAGAGCATTCCCGGCTCGATGCTGTTGCTGGTCTTGATCTGCCAGACCTTGTTGACGAAGCCTTCCTGGGCACTGCCCTGCTTGTCGCCACCGCCCTGACCGTAGCCGATCAACCCGGCCACGACACAGAGCGCACCTATCACCAGCACCACCACGCGCCAGTAACGACGCGCCTTGTCTTGCAAACTCATGTCACTCCTTGGGTGTTCTTGAGGCTGGCCAGGTAGGTGCCCAGCGGGGGGCGCTCCTGGAAATAGCCATGCAGTCCGGCAAAGATGGAATCGGCCAGCTGCTTCTGGTGGCGACTGTCGAGTAGGCGTCGGCAATCGCGATCATTGGAAATGAAGCCCGTCTCGACCAGGATCGAGGGGATGTCGGGCGATTTGAGCACAGCGAAGCCCGCCTGCTCCACTCGTTTCTGGTGCAGGTTGGTGATGCTCGACAATTGCCCCAGCACCTTGTGGCCCAGGTCCAGGCTCGACGAGATGGTGGCGTTCATCGACATGTCCAGCAGCACGCCGGCGAGCATGGGGTCGCGGCCCTTGAGAATCTCGTTGGCGCCGATCAGGTCGACGTTGTTCTCGCTGTCGGCCAGGAAGCGCGCCGTGGTGGAGGTCGCGCCCCGCTCCGACAGGGCATAGACCGAGGCACCGTAGGCGGTGCGGCGTGGCGCGGCATCGGCATGCACCGAGACGAACATGTCGGCGTTGTAGCTGCGGGCAACCTCGACGCGCTTGCGCAGCGGCACGAAGAAGTCGTCGTTGCGCACCAGCTTGGCCTTGAAGCCCTTCTGCAGATTGATCCGCCGCGCCAGATTCTGCGCCACGATCAGGGCGATGTCCTTTTCCCGATCACCGCGCGCGCTCAGCGCTCCCGGGTCCTTGCCGCCGTGACCGGCATCGACCACCACCATGATGTCGCGACCCGTGGCCAGGCCCTTGCCGCGCTTGACCTCCAGCGGCGGCTCGGCGTCGACCGGCTTGCGCGCAGCCACCGCCGGCGCCCCGGCCCGCTTGAGATCCAGCACCAGGCGATTGGCCGCGCCTTCGCCCGGACCGAGGATGAAGCTCTCCACCTCCACCGGATGGGCCAGTTCCAGCACCACCCGGGTGTCCTGGGCGCCGTAGTGGGCGCTGCGCACGGCGCGCACCGGCGACCCCTGCAGGGCGAGATGATTGAGTACCGCCGGCGCCTGGGTATCGGCGAGATCGAGAATGATGCGGTCCGGCGCGACCAGGGTGAAGGTCTTGTAGCGGACCGGCCCGGTGAGATCGAACACCAGGCGGAGCTTGTCGGCATCCTGCCAGGCCCGGGCACTCTTGAGTTGCTGCCGGGCGGCGAACGCCGGCAACCCGACGGGCAAGGTCATGCCAGCCAGGATCAGATTGAGCAGACGACGGCGATTCATGAGGTCCTCGCGAGAAACGAGAAACGGCTGGGAAGTTACAACATAACGCTAAAGATCGCCTGCCGCCCGGCCCCTGTCAACTGCCGTTCGGACAAAATAATCCTTAAAAAACGGGGGCATAGCGTTCGTTTGCAGAATCAGCTTTAGATACAGTCACTTGCCGTCGCCAGTGGGTGATCCGTCAAAGCGGCAAACGGCGAGAAGTGCGACGGAGAGCGAATTTATCGGCGCCGCCATCGTCGAAGTGTCAGGCACTTCCGCCTTTGAAGGGATCACACCATGAACAAGAAGATTGCAGTCGCGACCGCCCTGCTGGCTGGCACCGTGCTGGCGGGCTGCGCCTCGGTAAAGAACACCGCCGACTACACCGTGGGCCGCGTCGAATTTCGCGAGCAACCCCTGGTGAAGCAGGTGGACAAGGGCATGAGCAAGGCTGACGTGCTGCGCATCGGCGGTACCCCGTCGAGCACCTATACCCGCAAGTACCGCCCCGGCACCTGCAACAACTATGTGCTCAACAAGGACGGCAAGGAGCAGGTCTATTCGATCGGCTTCGATAGCATGAACCGCGTCGACAGCAAGGACTTCGAAACCTGCGAAAGCGCCGACCGCGCCTGAGCCGGGCACTGACCGGCCAGCCAGGCCGGGTGTCCTGAAGGACGCTGGCGGCGTCTGATGGACAGGATGGGCGAGCGGCAGCACCATGGGCCCTCGCCATCCCCGACCGCTGCGCCAACCTCCTGCACTGTGGATCGACGCAGGCGCGGCCAGCGCCGCCAGGCTCTACCCATCGTTCCAAGGAATTCAGGCATGTCCAGACGTCACCTCATACTCACAGCTGCGGTGCTTTCCCTGACTGGCTGCGGTGGCTATGACTACAGTTGCGATGCGGCCAAGACCGCCGAGCTGGTCCGTCAGCAATACGCCCAGACCATCAACGAGATCTATGCGGACGACATCGCCGCCGGCCAGCCCGCGCTGGAAGCCGGCCAGGTCTCGCTGGTCGACATCAAGACCCAGGAAGAACCCTCGGACAGCGGCGAAGCGGGCTTCTATACCTGCAACGCGACCGTCGAGGCCACCTGGCCCAAGGCCGCCCTCGAACGCCTGGCGCCAGCCGCCGCCCAGCTCGCCAGCGTCGGCGCCATCCTCGAGAACGGTCACCTGCGCCATGCGCTGAGCTACGAATCCTCGCTGGAAGGCAGCGACCAGCAGCGCGTCGACATCACCCTGCCCGAAGCCGTGGACCTGAGTCTCAAGACCCTGGCCGGCCAGGAGCCCATGGACGAATACCTGGAAGACGCCCCCGACGGCGAACAGGAAGCGCCCTAGGCCTTGCCTGAAAAGTGCCTGCGCTCGGTCATGCGGCGTTAAAAATCTGTTCGGAATGCTCATTTACCATTTGTAAACTCCGCTTCCTCACAGATTTTTGCCTTGCAGGACCTTCGCTCGGCGACTTTCAGTCAAGTCCTTCCCCTTAGACGCCGGCCTGCTGTGCAGTGCTGGCGCCCGGGTGTATGATCCAGACTCCCCTCCGCCAGCATCCTCCGGCGGGTTCGTGAGCCCTGGCACCCCCTGTGGAGATCCCGCATGGCGTTGCCGCCCTCCGGCCCGGCAACCGTCACTCCGCGTTTGCACCGTGCCTCGTCTGCGCTCACGATGACCAGAACCGTGATCTAGAAAGCCGCCTCGGAGAGACGCTTCATGCCTGACTATCGCTCGAAAACCTCCACCCAGGGCCGCAACATGGCTGGCGCCCGGGCGCTCTGGCGCGCCACCGGGATGAAGGACGAAGACTTCAAGAAGCCCATCATCGCCATCGCCAACTCCTTTACCCAGTTCGTGCCGGGCCACGTCCACCTCAAGGATCTCGGCCAGCTGGTCGCCCGCGAGATCGAGAAGGCCGGCGGCGTGGCCAAGGAATTCAACACCATCGCCGTGGACGATGGCATCGCCATGGGCCACGACGGCATGCTCTATTCGCTGCCCAGTCGCGAGATCATCGCCGACGCCGTGGAATACATGGTCAATGCTCACTGCGCCGATGCCCTGGTGTGCATCTCCAACTGCGACAAGATCACCCCCGGCATGCTGATGGCCGCCCTGCGCCTGAACATCCCGGTGGTCTTCGTTTCCGGCGGTCCCATGGAAGCCGGCAAGACCAAGCTGGCCAGTCACGGCCTGGACCTGGTGGACGCCATGGTCATCGCCGCCGACAGTTCGGCCAGCGACGAGAAGGTCGCCGAATACGAACGCAGCGCCTGCCCCACCTGTGGCAGTTGCTCGGGCATGTTCACCGCCAACTCCATGAACTGCCTGGTCGAGGCCCTCGGCCTGGCCCTGCCCGGCAACGGCTCGACCCTGGCCACCCACGCCGACCGCAAGGAGCTGTTCCTGCAGGCCGGCCGCACCATCGTCGAGCTGTGCCGCCGCTACTACCAGGAGAACGATGAGTCGGCGCTGCCGCGCAACATCGCCTCCTATGCGGCCTTCGAGAACGCCATGACCCTGGACATCGCCATGGGGGGCTCGACTAACACCATCCTGCACCTGCTGGCCGCGGCCCAGGAAGCCGAGGTGGACTTCGACCTGCGCAACATCGATGCCCTGTCGCGCAAGGTGCCGCAGCTGTGCAAGGTGGCGCCGAACATCCAGAAGTACCACATGGAAGACGTGCACCGCGCCGGGGGCATCTTCAGCATCCTGGGCGAACTGGCCCGTGGCGGTCTGCTGCATACCGACCTGCCCACCGTGCACAGCCGGACCCTGGGCGAAGCCATCGAGCACTGGGACATTACCCTGACCCAGGACGAGGCGGTGAAGACCTTCTTCCGCGCCGGTCCGGCCGGCATCCCGACCCAGGAAGCCTTCAGCCAGGCGACCCGCTATGACAGCCTGGACGACGATCGCGCCGAGGGCTGCATCCGCTCGGTCGCCCATGCCTATTCCCAGGAAGGCGGCCTGGCGGTGCTCTACGGCAACATCGCCCTGGACGGCTGCGTGGTGAAGACCGCCGGCGTGGATGAATCCATCCATGTGTTCGAAGGCAATGCCAAGGTGTTCGAGAGCCAGGACGCCGCCGTGCGTGGCATCCTCGCCGACGAGGTCAAGGCCGGCGACATCGTCATCATCCGCTACGAAGGGCCCAAGGGCGGCCCGGGCATGCAGGAGATGCTCTACCCCACCAGCTACCTGAAGTCCAAGGGCCTGGGCAAGCAGTGCGCCCTGCTCACCGACGGCCGCTTCTCCGGCGGCACCTCGGGCCTGTCGATCGGCCATGCCTCGCCGGAAGCGGCAGCGGGTGGCGCCATCGGCCTGGTGCGCGACGGCGACAAGGTGCTCATCGACATCCCCCAGCGCAGCATCAACCTGCTGGTGAGCGACGAAGAGCTGTCCCACCGCCGCATCGAGCAGGACAAGCTAGGCTGGAAGCCGGCACAACCCCGTGCCCGCCGCGTGACCACCGCACTCAAGGCCTACGCCCTGCTGGCCACCAGCGCCGACAAGGGTGGCGTGCGCGACAAGGCCCTGCTGGGCTGATTCGCGCCCTCCGGGCGACGGCATCCGTCGTCGCCCGGACGCTCCGCCCCACCTTCCCTCCTGCTCTCCCGCTCTATTCCGCCCTTCCGCTTGCGCTCCTTTCTCTGCGCTTCGCCTATGGCTTCTTCAGCAGGAGCAGTCCTCGCCATGACCCCATTCCAGAGGGGTTCCACAGTTGCTTGGCTTGCTATTTTTGTAGAAGCACAGCTTGTGATTCAGCTCACACATCGCTGTAATCGAGCCGCTAGGCCGTTGAGTGATCAAAGGCTACCCTCCGTCTGCCGCTGAATTGATTCAGCGATAAGTTTGTAGTCAGGTTGGGTTCCAATGGTCACACCTATGTCGATCTTCCGCGGGAGCACGGCGGGTCAGGTGCAGGCCAGGCACTGAGTTACACAACAACAATAAATAGGGAACATAAATGAATAAGAAAAAGGCTATGCCCTTGGCCAGGGTTTCGGTCGCGTCCTTGATGAGCACTCTTCTGCTGATTCCTGCGGCTAACGCCCTGGAAACCACCGGTTACTTCCGTACCGGCCTCGGTGATTCCTCCGGTTCCGACTCCATGCGCTGCTTCAAGCTGCAGGGTGCCCAGTCCAAGTACCGTCTGGGCAACGAGTGCGAGCAGTACGGCGAGCTGGCGCTGAAGCAGAATGTCTTCAATCTGGACGACGGCTCGGCAATCGGCGTCTATGGCATGGGCAGCTTCTTCAACAGGTACGATCGCACCCCGACCTTCAATGGCGACAACGGCGAGATCCGCGCGGTCCAGGCCTATGCCTACTGGAACAACATCGCCGCGCTGAACGGCGGCAACCTCTGGGCCGGTCGCCGTTACTACAAGCGTAACGATATCCACATCTCCGACTTCTTTTACTGGAACCAGAGCGCCACCGGCGGTGGTATCGAGGACGTCAACATCGGCGGCCTCAAGTACAGCCTGGCCTTCTCGCGCAAGGACAACCAGAACCAGAAGGACTTCCAGAACCGCATCGACTTCAACGTCGCCGGCTTCAACACCAACCCCAATGGCTCGCTGGAAATCGGCGTCAGCTACCTGGACAAGCCCAGCAACCAGCCCAATGCCAACAGTGGTGTCGCGGTGACGCTGCAGCACAAGCAGGCCAACTTCATGGGCTGGGGTGGCGTGAACACCTTTGCCGTGCAGCGCGGCCAGGGTCCGGGCACCGCCCTGGGCAGCACCGGCGATCCCACCCTGAGCAGCGCCGACGTCTCCTATCGCGTCGTCGACTATTTCGACTGGCAGATCAGTCGCTACTGGGGTGGCCAGATCGCCGCGGTCTACCAGAAGGACGAGCGTCCCAATGGCAACGACCTGCGCTGGACCTCGCTGGGTGGCCGTCTGGTCTACGGCATCACCGACCAGTTCAAGTTCTCCACCGAACTGGGTCATGACCAGGTGCAGGCTCCCGGCGGCACCCGCAAGCTGACCAAGCTGACCCTGGCACCCACCTGGTCGCCCAAGGGTCCGGAATTCAAGTCGCGTCCCGAATTCCGCCTGTTTTACACCTATGCCGCCTGGAACCGGGCAGCCCAGCAGGCGGCCGATGAATTCGACGCCGGCTCCGCGCTGTCGAGCACCGGTACCTTCGGCAACGATCTGCACGGCTCCAACGTCGGCTTCCAGATCGAGCAGTGGTGGTAACAGCTCCACGGCGACCGACGCGCTGTCGGTCGCCTTCCCGTCTCTGAACCCGAGCGCACAACAATGAAAAGAACCGTCTCCCTCGCGTCCTTCGCCGGTTGCCTGTTGGCCGCCGCCCTGGCCAGTGGCACCGCCCAGGCAGCCCCCGTGTCCGCCTGCCTCATCACCAAGACCGATACCAATCCCTTCTTCGTGAAGATGAAGGAAGGTGCCACCGCCAAGGCCAAGGAGCTGGGGGTGACGCTCAAGGCCTACGCCGGCAAGATCGACGGCGACAGCGAAAGCCAGGTGGCCGCCATCGAGACCTGCATCGCCGATGGCGCCAAGGGCATCCTCATCACCGCCTCCGACACCAAGGGCATCGTGCCCAATCTGCAGAAGGCCCGCGAAGCCGGCCTGCTGGTGATCGCCCTGGATACTCCGCTGGATCCGGTGAGCGCCGCCGACATGACCTTCGCCACCGACAACCTGCTGGCCGGCAAGCTGATCGGCCAATGGGCGCGGGAAACCCTGGGTGACAAGGCCAAGGACGCGCGGGTGGCCTTTCTCGACCTGAACGCCTCCCAGCCCTCGGTGGACGTCCTGCGCGACCAGGGCTTCATGCTCGGCTTCGGCATCGACCCCAAGGATCAGAGCCGCATCGGCGACGAGACCGATCCGCGCATCGTCGGCCACGACGTGACCAACGGCAACGAAGAAGGCGGCCGCGCCGCGATGGAGAATCTGCTGCAGAAGGATCCGACCATCAACGTGGTGCACACCATCAATGAGCCGGCCGCCGCCGGCGCCTACGAGGCGCTCAAGGCCGTGGGTCGCGAGAAGGACGTGCTGATCGTGTCCATCGACGGCGGTTGCCCGGGCGTGCACAACGTCGCCGACGGCGTCATCGGCGCCACCTCCCAGCAGTACCCGCTGCAGATGGCGGCCCTGGGCATCGAGGCGATCAAGACCTTTGCCGACACCGGCAAGAAGCCGACCCCGACAGAGGGCAAGAGCTTCGTCGACACCGGCGTGAAGCTGGTGACGGACAAGCCGGTCCCCGGCATCCAGTCCATCGACAGCAAGACCGCCCTGCAGAAATGCTGGGGCTGATGGCCCCTCGTCTACGCTAGAGGAGACCGATCGCCCCGCCTGAGCCCTCCGGGTCCGGGTGCGGGCGATCGACTCTCGGCCGCTTTCCCGCTTTCAGGAGATTGCCATGAGCGATCCGACCTCACCCTCTCCGTCCGGCCAGCCCTTCGAACAGGTGCTCAAGCACAGCGCCACGGAGGTCGCCTCCTTCGCCCGTGACGAGCGCAGCCCGCTGGTCAAATTCCGTCACTTCCTGCATTCACGCCCCTCGGCGGTCTCGCTGCTGGTGCTGCTGCTGTCGCTGGGCATCTTTGGCGCCCTCCTGGGCGGCAAGTTCTTTTCCGCCTTCGCCCTCACCCTGATCCTGCAGCAGGTCGCCATCACCGGCATCGTCGGCGCGGCCCAGACCCTGGTGGTGGTCACCGCCGGCATCGATCTCTCGGTGGGCGCCATCATGGTGCTGTCCTCGGTGGTCATGGGCCAGTTCACCTTCCGCTACGGCCTGCCGGTGGAGCTGTCGATCCTCTGCGGCCTGGCGGTGGGCACCCTGTGCGGCATGGCCAACGGCTGGCTGATCGCCCGCATCAAGCTGCCACCCTTCATCGTCACCCTGGGCATGTGGCAGATCGTGCTCGCGGCCAACTTCCTCTATTCGCGCAACGAGACCATCCGCGCCCAGGAAATCGGCGCGACCGCGCCGCTGCTGCAGGTGTTCGGCGACAATTTCCGCCTGGGCGGCGCGGTCTTCACCTATGGCGTGATCGCCCTGGTGGTGCTGGTCGCCCTGCTCTGGTACGTGCTCAACCACACCGCCTGGGGGCGCCATCTCTATGCGGTGGGCGACGATCCCGAGGCCGCGGCGCTGGCCGGGGTCAACGTCCGCCGCATGCTGATCACCGTGTACGGGCTGTCCGGACTCATCTGCGCCTTCGCCGGCTGGGTGCTGATCGGCCGCATCGGCTCGGTCTCGCCCACCGCCGGGCAGTTCGCCAACATCGAGTCCATCACCGCCGTGGTGATCGGCGGCATCTCGCTGTTCGGCGGCCGCGGCTCCATCCTCGGCATGCTGTTCGGCGCCCTGATCGTCGGCGTCTTCGCCCTCGGCCTGCGGCTGCTGGGCACCGACGTACAGTGGACCTATCTGCTGATCGGCACGCTCATCATCGCGGCCGTGGCTATCGACCAATGGATCAGAAAGGCGGCCAGCTGATGACTACCGAACCCCTGCTCATGGCCCGTGGCCTGGTGAAGCGCTATGGCCGCGTCACCGCCCTCGACCACGCCGACTTCGACCTGCTGCCCGGCGAGATCCTCGCCGTGATCGGCGACAACGGCGCCGGCAAGTCCTCGCTGATCAAGGCCATCTCCGGTGCCCTGCGGCCCGATGAAGGCGAGATCCGCTTCGAGGGCCAGCCGGTGCAGTTCGCCTCGCCCATCGCGGCGCGGCGGGCCGGCATCGAGACGGTCTACCAGAACCTGGCGCTGTCGCCGGCGCTGTCCATCGCCGACAACCTCTTCCTGGGTCGCGAATTGCGCAAGCCGGGGCTGCTGGGCACCCTCTGCCGCACCCTGGACCGCAAGGAAATGGAGCGCATCGCCCGGGAAAAGCTGTCCGAACTGGGATTGATGACCATCCAGAACATCAACCAGGCGGTGGAGACCCTGTCCGGTGGTCAGCGCCAGGGCGTGGCCGTGGCGCGGGCGGCGGCCTTCGGTTCCAAGGTGATCATCCTCGACGAACCCACGGCGGCGCTGGGGGTGAAGGAATCGCGCAAGGTGCTGGAGCTGATCCTCGACGTGCGCGCCCGCGGCATCGCCATCGTGCTGATCTCCCACAACATGCCTCATGTGTTCGAGATCGCCGATCGCATCCACATCCATCGCCTGGGTCGCCGCCTGACGGTGATCGATCCGCGCCAGCACTCCATGGCCGACGCCGTGGCGCTGATGACCGGCGCTCAGACGGTCGCCGCCTAGGCAGGCCTGACCCCGGGTCTCCCCGGCCACGGCCGACTGGGAGACCCGCGGCCGGCCCGAGCTCCGCTGATCCGGCTCCACAGGAAAAACCTGACTGGCCGCTCAAGTTATCTCCGGCAGGCACCGATAAAGTCGGACAATTAATTGTTGGAGTCATCCCGCCGTGCCTGCCTTGTCGTTGAAACAGAAACTCTCGTTGTCTGCCACCGCGGCCGTCCTGGTCGTGGGGGTGGGTCTCACCGCCATCAACTTCTTCAATACCCGCACGGCGCTGGAAGCCTCTACGGTCGAGCAGCTGAAGACCGTCAGCTTCGTCTTCAACGGCGGGGTTCGCCAGTGGCTGGACGGCAAGGCCGCGGCGCTGGGCGCCCTGGCTGCCGACACCCCGGACGCCCAGCTCCCGGCCAACCTCAATCAGGTCAAGAACTCCGGCGCCTTCGACAACGTCTTCTATGCCCGCGGCGATGGCAGCCAGGTCAATGCCAATGGTGTCCAGTTGCCGCCGGACAACAACGATCCGCGCCAGTGGCTCTGGTACCAGCAGGCGCAGCAGAATCCCGGCAAGGTGTTCTTTTCCATTCCCACCGTGGCGGCGGCGACCAAGCAGAACGTGCTGTCGCTGGGCTGGGCCCTGCAGTCGGCGGGCAAGACCACCGCGATCCTTGGCGCGGACGTCAGCATCAGCGACATCCTCGACCAGCTCAAGCGCGTGCAACTGCCGGGCGCCGGCAGTGCCGTGCTGGTCAACGGCCAGAACATCGTCCTGGGCCACGAAGACGCCGCCCTGCTGGCCAAGCCGATCACCGAGCTCTTTCCCCAGCTCGACGCGGACACCCTCCAGCGCCTGGCCCAGGCACCCGGCGAGCGCTATGTGGAAACCCCGGCCGGCCAGCGGCTCTATGCCGCGCCCATGAATCACCATGGCGAAACCCTGGTGATGATCGTCGACAGTGGCGTGCTCATGGCGCCGCTGCAACGCCAGCTGTGGATCAGCCTCGCCATCCTGGCCGTGGTGCTGGGGGGCTCGCTGCTGCTCATCAACCTGCTGTGCAGCTATCTGCTCCGGCCGCTGGGCGTGGTCTCGACCGGTCTGCAGGTGATCGCCGACGGCCAGGGCGATCTGACCCGCCGTATCGCCGTGCAGAGCACCGATGAGGTCGGCGGATTGGCCGGCCATTTCAACCAGTTCGTGGCCAGTCTGCACGGCCTGATCGGCGGCGTGCGCCAGCATGCCCAGAGCGTGGACGCCGAATCGCAGAAGGTCCTGCAGCGCAGCGCCGCGGCCACCCGGGAACTGGGGCGCCTGCAGCAGGAGATCACCCTGGTGGCCACGGCCGTGACGGAGATGTCTTCCGCCACCCAGGAGATCGCCCGCAATGCCGAGCAGACCGCCGAGGCCATCCGCCAGTCTTCCGACAGCACCGCCCAGGGGCTGACCCTGGTGCAGACCAGCAAGGAATCCATCAACAGCCTGGCGCGGGAAGTGGATGACGCCACCCGGGTGATCGGCGAGCTGGACCACCACTCCCAGGCCATCGCCAAGGTGCTGGACAGCATCCAGAGCATCGCCGAGCAGACCAACCTGCTGGCGCTCAACGCGGCCATCGAGGCGGCCCGCGCCGGCGAGCATGGCCGGGGCTTCGCGGTGGTCGCCGACGAGGTGCGGACACTGTCGCAACGGACCCAGGCCTCGACCCGGGAGATCAACGAGACCATCGGCACCCTGCAGCAGATGACCCGCCAGGCGGTGCAGCGCATGGACAGCAGCATGGCCATCGCCGAGCGCAGCGTCGCCGACGTGGAACGCGCCTCCAGCGCCCTGGAAGAGATCGCCCAGAGTGCCGGCGTTATCTCCGAGATGTCCCTGCAGATCGCCACCGCGGCCGAGGAGCAGACCTCGGTCACCGAGGAGATCACCCGCAATGTCATCACCATCAAGGGCCTCGGCGACACCCTGGCCAGCGGCGCCGAGGACTCGGAGCGCCAGTCGCGCTCGCTGCAGCATCACGCCGCCGACCTCAATCGCGACGTGGCCCGCTTCATCCTCTAAACCATAAGGGACACAGCCGGCCGCCAGGCCGCCGGCTGTGTCCCGGTCGAAGACCCTGCGCCGCGGGGCGGGCATCCGGTAAGATCGGCGCTTTTTCCGCGACGACTCCGCCCATGTCCCAACCCTCCCGCTCCGAACTGCTCTATGGTCCCCAGGACCGACCGCGCCCGCTGATCGCCCTCCTGGCCGCCATCCAGCACCTGCTGGCGATCATCGTGCCCATCGTCACCCCCGGTCTGCTGATCTGTCAGGCCCTGGGCGTCTCGCCGCGCGACACCAACCTGATCGTCTCCATGTCGCTGGTGATCTCGGGCATCGCCACCTTCGTCCAGTGTCGTCGCTTCGGGCCCTTCGGCGCCGGGCTGCTGATCGTCCAGGGCACCAGCTTCAACTTCGTCGGTCCGCTGATCGCCGGTGGCGCCCTGATGGTCAAGAACGGCACCCCGGTGGAAGCCGTAATGGCGGCCATCTTCGGCGTGGTGATGGCCGGCTCCTTCGTCGAGATGGGTGTGTCGCGGGTGCTGCCCTTCGTCAAGCGCCTCATCACTCCGCTGGTGACCGGCATCGTGGTGCTGATGATCGGCCTGACGCTGATCAAGGTCGGTCTGATCAGCATGGGCGGCGGCTTCGCGGCCCTGGGCAACGGCACCTTCGCCAATGGCGAGAACCTGCTGCTGTCGGGCACCGTACTGGCCACCATCGTGGTGCTCAATCGCATTCCGCTGCGCGCCCTGCGGAGCAGCGCCATCGTCGTCGCCCTGCTGCTGGGCTATGCCCTGGCGGCCTGGCTCGGCCGGCTGAACTTCACCGGCATGCACGAGGCTACCTGGGTGCAGATCCCCCTGCCGCTGCACTTCGGCCTGGGCTTTTCCTGGTCGCTGTTCGTGCCACTGCTGGTGATCTACCTGGTCACCTCGCTGGAGGCCATCGGCGACATCACCGCCACCAGCAAGGTCTCCCGCGAACCCGTGGAAGGCCCGCTGTGGATGCAGCGGATCAAGGGCGGGGTGCTGGTCAACGGCGCCAACTCGCTGCTGGCCGGGCTGTTCAACACCTTTCCCAGCTCGGTGTTCGCCCAGAACAACGGGGTGATCCAGCTGACCGGCATCGCCAGTCGCCATGTCGGCCTGTGGATCGCCGCCATCCTGGTCCTGCTGGGGCTGTTCCCGGCGGTGGCCGGGGTGATCCAGGCGGTGCCCGAGCCGGTACTCGGCGGCGCGGCCATGGTGATGTTCGGCGCGGTCGCCGCCTCGGGGATCAACATCCTCGCCGGCGTCGAGCTGGATCGACGCGCGCTGCTGATCATCGCCGTGTCCCTGGCCCTGGGCCTGGGCATCTCCCAGGTGCCGGAATTTCTCGCCCATATGCCGGCCGGCCTGAGGGCGGTGCTGGAATCCGGCGTCGCCACCGGCGGCCTGTGCGCCCTGCTGATGAACTGGTTCCTGCCGGAGACGCCAAAAGCCGCTGGCTAGACCAGGCTTTTTCATCCGCGGGCTGAAGTTCCGCGCCGGGGTGCCGATAAGCCTGGCAAGTCACCTGTGGGCTTGCCGCGATCGTCGTTTCGAGCGTGGGCGACCCACCCAGCAGAGCGCCCATGATCAGCCCGGATGTTCCTGTCGTTAAGGTCCCGCTGCGCGAATATGCCGTCCTGGCGCGTGCCATGGGCGCCACCGTCTTTGCCCAGAATCTCGAAAAGCAGCCGGGCGAGCTGGTCGGCTGGCGCTTTCCCAAGGGCTGCTTCGTGCAGAAGGCGCATTTCCAGAGCCTGCTGGGCCGCCAGCCGGAGACCCTCTAGGCGTTGCCTTCCAGCGCCGCGAGCAGGCGCTGCGCCGCGACCAGTTCGGTCTCGTTGAAGACGGCGACGCCGGCGCGTTTCAGCGCCGCCGCCGTGACCCCCTCGCCCGCCACGCGGGTGCCGCTGAAGCTGCCATCGTAGTTTTCCAGATTGCCGCAGGACGGACTGCGCGCCTTGAGCACCGCCAGGCGGATGCCATGCCGCGCGATCAGTTCGAGGGCGGCCTCGGCACCGGCGACAAAGGCAGTGGTCACGTCTTCGCCGCCCACGGTCACCACCGCTACCCGGCCGTCCAGCACGGCGCCGCCCTGGCCACCGGGAATCTCCGCGGGCGGACGTGGCGTGGGTAGGCCCCCGGCCACCTCCGGACAGAGGGGCACGATGCGCCCTTCCGACTGCCAGACGCCCAGCAGATCGAAGGGGCCATGGGCGCCGCCGTCATAGCGCACCCGATGCCCCAGCAGGCAGCGACTCACCAGTATCTTTTCCATACGCCCTCCGCGTCCGTCGCCAGTCTACCCCTAGCACTGCAGCGGATTCTCGCCACGGCGGCGGAACCAGCCGGTCAGCGACAGCCGCTCGCGGGTGGCCGGCAGCACCTCGTGGGGCAATTGGCCGGACAGGAAGCACACCAGGCTGCCGCCCAGCGGCAGGACATCCTGGTGGCGCTGCTCGTCCAGATAGAGCCGCAGCTCGCCGCCCTGCTCCGGCAACCAGGCGTCGTTGAGATAGAGCACCAGGGAGACCATGCGGCGGTCGTCGTCGCGGAAGCGATCCAGGTGGCGGGCATAGAAGGCACCCGGCGGATAGAGGGCGAAGTGGCTTTCGTAGTCTTCCAGCCCCAGGAACAGGGTGCGGTTGAAGGCCTCGCGCAGGGTGTCCATGAGCTGCAGGTAGCGCTGCACGCCGGGATGCTCATCATCCGGCTCCAGCCAGGCGATATGATCGCCGCGGACGCCTTCGCGGATCAGCGGGCTTTCGCCACGGCCGATACCGGCGCGCTCCAGCTCGCCGCGGGCATGGCGCAAGCGGCATTCGGCGGCCAGTTCGGCGGTGAGGTCCAGGGGCAGGAAGATGCTCTGCCGCGACCAGCCGTGCTCGGCGAGATCGTCGACGATACGTTGCAGCAGGGGATGCTCGGGATGCAGAGCCATCGGGAAAACCGTAGCGGACCGGGCCAGGCCGGCGGGATGCCGAGTGTAAGAGAAGTCGGCCACGGCTGCGCGCCTGCCTTGACCAGGCGACGAATGCCCGGGATGAGCGCCTCGACAGCCAGCCTGGGGTTGCCGACAATGGCGGACTTTCCGGCTCCGTGCCGCTGCCCGAGGTGTCCATGCGCGTTCTGTTCGCTTCCCTGCTTTTCGCCATCAGCCTGCCCGTCCTGGCCGACGATACGGTCAGCCTCTATCAGGCCGCAGGTTGGCCCGAGCAGCGCGGACACTTCCGCGACGCCCTGCAGGCCGCCCAGCAGCGCTACCAGAACAGCCTGCCGCCGGCGCTCTATCAGAGCCTGGTGGACAACAGCAACAAGCGCTACACCGCCGCGGCCATTGACCAGCGCGCCCTGGCCGCGCTGCGCCAGAGCTTGCCGGCCGACGGCCCGGCCCTGCAGTTCTTCCAGTCGCCGGTGGGCCGCAAGGTGGTCGCCGCGGAGATCGCCGCCACCCGCAGCGACCAGCTGGCCAAGAACGCCAACGGCGTGCCGCAGATGCAGGCCAGCCCGGCCCGCCGCGCCCAGGCCAAGCGCCTGGCCACCGCCCTGCCCGTGCGTGAAGCCGGGGCCGAGGTTAGCGTGGCCTTGGCAGGCCTCGCCGCCGACAGCCTGAGTTCGATGCTGCCGGGGCTGATGGGTCAGCAGCAGTCCGGCGGCATGATCGAGCAGCAGCGTCAGAGATTCATCCAGCAGATGAATGCCGGCGACCTGGAGAACACCCTGCTCTATGTCTATCGCACCCTGAACGACAGCGAACTCGGCCAGTTCGCCGACTTCGCCAGTTCGGCCAATGGCAGCGCCTACTACCGCGCCGCCGTGGCGGCCCTGCGCGCCGGTCTGGGCGGCGGCGGCCAGTAGGACGGCTCAGGCGAGACGGTCGTCCAGCCAGCGGAAATAGCGCTGGCGCAGGGCTGCGGTCTCGTTGACCAGATGGTGCCGCGCTTCCGGCAGGCGCAGCACCTCGGGCCGCGCGAACTTGGCCTCCAGCACCCCCAGGTTGTGCCGCCAGTCGACGGTGAAATCCTGCTCGCCCTGGATCACCAGCGGGCGGCGGGAGCTGGCCGGTGCCCCCTCCAGTTGCGGAATCCAGCGCGCCAGGGCGCCGACCCATTGCGCGGGTAGCTCGCGTGGCTGCAGGCCGTCCTGCTGCAGGAATTCGAGAAAGGCCGGATCCCCGGAATTCACCGAGAAGCGCCGCGGCAGGGCGCGCACGAAGGGCTTCACCAGCCGATAGGTCCACAACCCCTGGCGCCAGGCATGGGGCCTGACCAGGGGCGCCAGCAGGATCGTCTCGCCCAGTTCGGGAGCGGGCTCACCGCGCAGCAGATAGTCCAGCAGGATGGCGCCGCCGGTGCTCTGGCCGAGCAGGTGCCAGGGCCGCGGCAGGTCCAGGCGCCGCGCCTCGGCGATCAGGGCCGCCAGGGCGGTCTGGTATTCGGCGAAGTCGTTGATGCTGGCGCGGGCCCCGCTCGACAGGCCATGCCCGGGCAGGTCGCAGGCCAGCACCGCCAGCTGCCGCGACAGCGCCCAGTCCACCACGTGGCCATAGAGGCCCATGTGATCGTAGTAGCCGTGCAGCAGCAGCAGGCTGCCCCGCGGCTCGCGCGGCCACCAACCCTGCACGGCGAGCTGGTAGCCGCCGGCGGCCAGCGCGCCCAAGGCCACGGTCAGCTGCGGCCGCGCGTGGCTGTCCGCGAGGCGGTAATGGGCGCGATAGCCCTGGTGGTCGAGATCCGGCGGCAGGTCGTGGCGCAGGGGCACCAAGGCTTGGCGCAGTCGGTCTAGATCGAAGAGAGGGGTCATGGGTCGGTTCAGTCTGAAGTAGCCACCATGATCAGCGTCCGGACAGCCGTGGGACAAGCGTCTGCCAGCAGACTTTTCCAATTGTTTCAAAATGCGCAACTCTCCCCTGCGCAAAGGTGTCTGAATATTTCACTGCCTAGGCAGTATTCTGGATACGCTTGATTGCCTGGGCAGATACTGCAATGTCACATTTCGACCGTAGCAATTTTCCGCTGCGCAATTCCGTAGGCCATTTGATCCACCTCGCGAACCAGTACAAGGATCGCGTGCTGGACAGTCACCTCGCGCCCTACGACATCACCGCTGCCCAATTCAAGGTGCTGTTGCTGCTCGCCCGCGACCAGACCGACACCCCGGCCGAACTCAGCCGCTGCCTGTCCCTCGACAGCGGCGCCATGACCCGCATGCTCGATCGCCTGGAAGCGAAGGGCTTGCTGCGCCGCGTACGCAGCCTCAGCGACCGCCGCCAGGTACGCCTGGAACTGACCGAACAGGGTCAGGCCCTGAGCAGTGAACTCATGCAGATCGGCGTGGACGCGCTCAACGACCTGACCCACTGCCTGGATCGCCAGGAACTGGATGACCTCGAACGCCTGCTGCGCCGCCTGCTCAGCCCCTCCGGCCTGCTGCCGGAGACCTCTGGAGACCTCTGACCCATGATCTTTCGCCTGCCATTGACCGCCCTCTGCGCCGCCCTGCTGCTGGCCGGCTGCGTGTCGTCCGAAGGGCTGCACACCCAGGGGCGCGCCGTGGATCCGACGACGCTCAAGGGCGAAGCCACCTTTGCCAGCGACCGCCTCTCCCCCGCCCAGTGGCCGAGCGCCGACTGGTGGACCCGGCTGGGCGATCCGCAACTCGACAACCTGATCCGCGAGGCGCTGCGCGACAGTCCCTCGCTGCAGGAAGCCGATGCGCGCAGTCGCCAGGCCGATGCCGCTGTGCTCGCCGCCGACGCCGATCGCTATCCGCAGATCGACGCCAATGGCGGCGTGACCCGCTCGCGCCTGGCGCGACCGGACGATCCTCTCGGTCAGGGCGACCGCTACAGCACCCTGCGCCAGTTCGATGTGAGCGGCAGCTACAGCTTCGACCTCTGGGGTGGCCAGCGCGCCGCCTGGGAAGCCGCCCTCGGTCGCGCCCGCGCCGGCGAGGTGGATCGCCAGGCCGCACGCCTGACCCTGGCGGCCAACGTCAGCCGTGCCTATAACCAGCTCGGTCTGGCCTACACCAGCCTGGACGTCGCCCAGCAGGACCTGGAGCGTACCCGCGGCATGCTCGACCTGGCCCAGCGCCGGGTCGACGCCGGTCTCGACAGCGACTACCAGCTGCAGCAGACCCAGAGTCTGGAAGCCAGCGCGGCAGCCTCCCATACCGCCGCCGAGCAGCAGGTGCGCAGCGCCCAGATCCGTCTCGCCGTGCTGCTGGGCAAGGGGCCCGACCGGGGCGCCGAGATCCCACGACCCAAGCTGATCGCCCCCGCCGCGGTGAATCTGCCGGCCCAGCTGCCCGCCGAGCTGGCCGGGCGCCGTCCGGACCTGATCGCCGCCCGCTGGCGCGTGGAGGCCGCGAGCAAGGACATCACCGCGAGCAAGACCAACTTCTATCCCAATCTCAACCTGACGGTGGCGGCCGGCAGCAAGGCCATCCTCGGCGATGCCCTGTTCGGCGCACCGGCGCGCTTCTTCAACGTCGGTCCGGCGCTGTCGCTGCCGATCTTCGACGGCGGTCGCCGCCGCGCCGATCTGGCCAGCCGGGACGCCGACTACGACCTGGCCGTGGCCCAGTACAACCAGACCCTGGTGCAGGCGCTGGGCGACATCGCCGACGCCATCACCCGCCAGCGCTCGCTGGACCAGCAGATCGTCGAGCAGCAACGGGCCCGCGACATCGCCAAGAGCTCCTTCGACATCGCCATGCAGCGCTATGGCGCCGGCATCGGCAACTACCTCGACGCCCTGACCGTCGAGCAGCAACTGCTGCAGGCCGAGCGCCAGCTGGCCAGCCTCCGGGCCGATCGCATCGACAGCGGCGTGCTGCTGATGCAGGCCCTGGGTGGCGGCTTCCAACCGTCCAACCTGCCGCCGGCACCCGCCGCCGCGGCCACACACTGATACCGAGAGCCCGACCATGGCCGATTCCGCCGCAACCCCCAACGACAATGCCCAGGAGCAGAAGCCGCAGCGCTCCGGCAAACGCAAACTCTTCCTGCTGCTCCTGCTGCTGGTGGTGATCCTGGCCGGCGTGGGCGTCTACTGCTACCACCTGTTCTATGGCCGCTTCCATGCCAGCACCGACGACGCCTACGTCAACGGCAACCTGGTGCAGATCACGCCCCAGGTCACCGGCACCGTGACCCGCATCGCCGTGGACGATGGCGACTTCGTCCGCCAGGGCCAGCCGCTGGTGGAGTTCGATCCCAGCGACACCGCCGTGGCCCAGCAGAGCGCCGAGGCCAACCTGGCCAAGACCGTACGCCAGGTGCGCGGCCTGTTCAGCAACGTCGACAGCTACAAGGCCCAGGTGGCCGCGCGGCGCGTCGAGGTCGAGCGTGCCCGTGCCGACTACGCCCGCCGCCAGCAACTGGCCAAGGGCGGCGCCATCTCCAAGGAAGAACTGGCCCATGCCCGGGACACCCTGGTGGCGGCGCAGAGCTCCCTGACCTCCGCCCAGCAGCAGCTGGATACCAACCAGGCGCTGGTGGACGACACCGAGATCGCCTCGCACCCGGACGTCAAGGCCGCCGCCGCCCAGCTGCGCCAGGCCTACCTGAACCACGCCCGCAGCACCCTGGTGGCGCCGGTCAGCGGCTATGTCGCCAAGCGTTCGGTACAGGTCGGCAGCCGCGTGCAGCCCGGCGCGGCGCTGATGGCCGTGGTGCCCCTGGACCAGATCTGGATCGACGCCAACTTCAAGGAAACCCAGCTCGCCGAGATGCGTATCGGCCAACCGGTGGAAATCCATTCCGACCTCTATGGCGACGACGTCCGCTATCGCGGCGTGGTGGAAAGCCTGGGCGTGGGTACCGGCAGCGCCTTCTCGCTGCTGCCGGCGCAGAACGCCACCGGCAACTGGATCAAGATCGTCCAGCGCCTGCCCGTGCGGATCCGCCTGGAAGGCGACAACCTGGACAAGCACCCGCTGCGCATCGGCCTGTCGACCGTGGTCGACGTCGACCTGCACGACCAGGACGGCGCCCGCCTGCCCACCACCACCCCGCAGCAGCCGCGCTACAGCACCGACGTCTACGACCATCAGCTGGCCGAGGCCGATCAGCTGATCCAGCAGATCGTCCACAACAACGGTCCAGCGGCGCGTGCCGCGGGCGTCGCCAAGCGCTGACAGCCAAGGAGGCTCCCTGGCGAGCCTCCCCGTCCACCCTTCTGGTAATCCGTCATGAGCGATAACGCCTTTCGCCCGGCGAGCCTGGTGCTCGCCACGGTGGGCCTGTCCCTGGCCACCTTCATGCAGGTGCTCGACACCACCATCGCCAACGTCGCCCTGACCACCATTTCCGGCAACCTCGGGGTGAGTTCGGAACAGGGCACCTGGGTCATCACCGCCTTTGCCGTGAGCAACGCCATCGCCCTGCCGCTGACCGGCTGGATGGCGCGGCGCTTCGGCGAGGTCAAGCTCTTCATGGCCGCCGTGGTGCTCTTCGTCATCACCTCCTTTCTCTGCGGCATCGCCACCTCCATGCCGGAGCTGGTGATCTTCCGCGCCATGCAGGGCTTCGTCGCCGGCCCGCTCTATCCCATGGCCCAGACCCTGCTGCTGGCGATCTTTCCGGCGGCCAAGCGCGGCATGGCCCTGGCGCTGTTGGCCATGGTGACGGTGGTGGCGCCCATCATCGGCCCCATCGCCGGCGGCTGGATCACCGACAACTACAGCTGGCCGTGGATCTTCTTCATCAACATCCCCATCGGCATCTTCGCCACCCTGGTGGTCTGGAGCCAGCTGGGCAAGAAGCCGGAAAAGCTGGTGCACCAGCCCATCGACTATGTCGGGCTGATCCTTCTGGTGCTGGGCGTGGGCGTGCTGCAGGTGGTGCTGGACAAGGGCAACGACCTGGACTGGTTCGAATCCAACCTGATCTGCCTGGGCGCCGCCTTTTCCGCCGTGGCCCTGACCGCCCTGGTGATCTGGGAACTGACCGACAAGCACCCCATCGTCAATCTGCGGCTGTTCCGCTATCGCAACTTCAGCTGCGGCACCCTGGCGCTGGTACTGGGCTATTCGGGCTTCTTCGGCATCAACCTGCTGCTGCCCCAGTGGCTGCAGACGCAACTCGGCTACACCCCGGTATGGGCGGGCCTCGCCGCGGCGCCCATCGGCATCCTGCCGGTGATCCTTTCTCCGCTGGTGGGCAAGTTCGCGCACAAGACCGATCTGCGCCTGCTGGCCGGTGGCTCCTTCCTGGTGATCGGCGCCTCCTGCTTCATGAGAGCCACCTTCAACAACGAAGTGGACTATCGCCACATCGCCGAGGTGCAGACCTTCATGGGCCTGGGCGTGGCGCTGTTCTTCATGCCCACCACCAGCATCCTGCTGTCCAGCCTCAAACCCTCGGAACTGGCGGACGGCGGCGGTCTGGCGACCTTCCTGCGGGTCCTGGGCGGCAGCTTCGCCTCCTCCCTGACCACCTGGCTGTGGCAGCGGCGCGCCATCCACCACCATGCACAGCTGACCGAGGACGTGACCGCCTACAGCCCGGCCACCCAGCACTACCTGGACGCCCTTGGCGGGCCGTCGCAGCAGGCCTATGCCCAGCTCGACAAGGTGGTGGAAGGCCAGGCGTACATGCTCTCCACGGTGGACTACTTCACCCTGCTCGGCTGGATCTTCATGGGGCTGTTCCTGATCATCTGGCTGGCCAAGCCGCCCTTTGCGGCCAAGCCGGGCGCCGGAGGCGGCGACCACTAGGAACCTGTTCACGATCTGCTGCGCGTCGGCTAAACGGCGTTGAAAACGGCTTCGGAATGCTCATCTACCACTCGTAAACTCCGCTTCCTCAGCCGTTTTCGCCTTGTTTATCTCTAGCTCGCGAGATCGTGAACAGGTTCTAAGGAATGCTGTGCTGGGTCTGCAGGTAGTCGGCGATGTCGCCCAGATCCTCGGCATCGCCGATGCCCCAGAATCTCATCTTGGTACCCGGCACCTTCTGTTCGGGATCGCGCAGGAAGGCCGCCAGGGCCTCGCGATCCCAGGCGAAGCCGGCATTACGCATGGCGTCGGAGTAGTTGTAGCCGGCCAGGCTCCCGGCCTGACGACCAAAGAGGTCATTGAGCTGGGGGCCAAAGCCGGACTGGGCGCCCGGCCCCACCGAATGGCAGTTGTGGCAGCGGCGCAGGAAGAGGTTGCGGCCGTTGTCGGCATCCGCCCAGGCCGCCTCCCCGCCCAGCAGCGTCAGCAGGACCACCGCGGCCAGGGTCTTCATCGCTGGCACTTGCGGCAATAGACGCTGGCGCGCTGGCCGAGGCGGATCTCCTGCAATCCCGTCCCGCAGACCTTGCAGAATTCGCCCTTGCGGCCGTAGACGAACAATTCCTGCTTGAAATAGCCCGGCGCCCCGTTCCCGCCGATGAAATCGCGCAGGGTGGTGCCGCCACTCTCGATGGAGCGCGCCAGCACCTTCTTGATCTCTTCGGCCAGGCGGTCGTAGCGCGCCCGGGAAACGCTGCCGGCGGCGCGGCGGGGATCGATACCGGCGGCGAACAGCGCCTCGGCGGCGTAGATGTTGCCCACCCCCACCACCACGGCGTTGTCCATGATGAAGGGCTTGACCGCCATGCTGCGTCCGCGCGACAGCTCGTACAGCCGACCGCCGTCGAAGGCCTCGGTCAGGGGCTCGGGGCCCAGCTTGCTGAGCAGCACATGGGCATGGGGATCCTGGGTCCAGAGCAGCGCGCCGAAACGCCGGGGATCGGTGTAGCGCAGCGACAACCCGGATTCCAGCTCGATGTCGACGTGCTCGTGCTTGGCCGGCGGCTGGTCGGCCGGCACCAGGCGCAGGCTGCCGGACATGCCCAGGTGGCCGATCAGGGTGCCGCTCTCGGCGCGGATCAGCAGGTACTTGGCCCGCCGCTCGACGGCCTCGATGCGCTGCCCGGAAAGGCGTACATCCAGGTCCTCGGGCACCGGCCAGCGCAGCCGGCCATCGCGGACGATGACCCGGCGCACGCGCTGACCGACGACATGGGGCGCGATGCCCCGGCGGGTGGTTTCGACTTCAGGTAATTCGGGCATGAGGATCCAGGAGGCTTGCGGGTGCCTTAGTAATTGATCCGACCGCTGCCCATTTCAAGGATGGTCTCCTTGAGCGACTCGAAGTCGTACTCGGACAGGCCGACGTGATCCAGCACCCGCGGGGCGATGGCCTGCCACTCGTGATCCTCGTCCTGGCCACCGAGGGCGCGATAGCAGCCGCAGATGTGTTCGGCCATCTTCAGCAGGGCCAGCAGATTCTTGATCTGGATGTCGGTGGTCGACTCCTCGTCAAAGACCGACTGGGCGTTGTGGTGGTTGGCGATGGCCTGGCCGACGTGCTCCGGCAGGCGCCAGGAGCGCGAGATGAAATAGCCCACCACGGCGTGGTTGGTGCTGAAGATGCGATTCTCCACGTCCACCACCCGTACCTGCTCGTTGACGCTGGCATAGGCCTCTTCCAGCACCGCCATGTAGTTGGGGAAGCGCTTGAGCATCAGCGGGATGCCGCAGTTGTGGAATAGACCCAGGGCGTAGGCCTCGTCCGGGGTCGGATAGCCGGTCTTCTTGGCCAGGCTCAGGCAGGTCTCGGCCACGTCCTGGGCGGTGTCCCAGAAGCGGTTGAGGATGACGATGGTCTCGTCGGTGAGCTCGCCCTTGATCGACTGGGCGTTGATCAGGTTGATGACCGACTGGCTGCCCAGCAGATTGACCGCCCGCTGGATCGAGGTGATGCGATTGCTGAGGCCGAAATACGGCGAGTTCACCAGCTTGAGCAGGGCACCCGAGAGCCCCGGGTCCTGGCCGATCAGGCGCGAGATGACCTTGAGATCGGGGCTGGGCATGAGCTGTTCGAGTTGCAGATCCACCATGATCTGCGGCTGCGGGGGAATGCTGATGCCTTGCAGGGCCTGACGGATCTGCTCCTCGGTCAGCTGAGGGGACGCTTGGGACATGGGGACTACTCTGCGATGGATGTCGCAAATTTACTCCGCACCGCCCGGCGATGCCATCGGGCGCGACGAAGGAACTTCGGGGAGGCAAAGCGGGACGGACTAGAGAGCGCTGGCAAAAGGCTAGCCCGACCGAATGTCCATCGAGGTATGCGCAACCATGGCTACATCCCTGAACGGCAAGAAAATCGCCATCCTGGTCACCGACGGCTTCGAGCAGGCCGAACTCACCGGCCCCAAGCAGGCGCTGGAGCAGGCCGGCGCCCAGACCCACATCATCTCCGCCGAGAGCGGCGAAGTGCGCGGCTGGGACGGCACCGAGCCGGCCGACAGCTTTCCGGTGGACCTCACCTTCGCCGCGGCCAATGCCGGTGACTATGACGCCGTGCTGCTGCCCGGCGGCGTGGTCAACGCCGACACCATCCGCATCGACGAACAGGCCCAGCAGCTGACCAAGCAGATCGCCGACGCCGGCAAGCCGGTCGCCGTCATCTGCCACGGTGCCTGGCTGCTGATCTCCGCCGGCCTGGTGCAGGGCAAGACTATGACCAGTTGGCCGTCGCTGACCGACGACCTCAAGAATGCCGGCGCCACCTGGCAGGACCAGGAGGTCATCGTCGATGGCCAACTGGTGAGCAGCCGCAAGCCGGACGACATCCCGGCCTTCAATCGCGAGTTCATCAAGCTGCTGGCAGGCTGAGCCATCGAGACTGGCACTTTGATCTCATAAGACTGAACTTATGGCAAAGTGCCAGGGTCTTATCCAGTGCCCCCAAAGCACTTTTAGCCCGCCCTGCCCGGCGGGCTTTCTTTTGCCCGGCGTTTGGCCCGGAGCCTGTTCAGAATCTTGCGAGCTAGAGCCAAACAAGGCCTAGGCGGCCCCGCAAAAACGCCTGAGGAAGCGGATCGGACCCGTGCCCGGGTTTACATAGGGTAAATGAGCATTGCGACGGGGCCGCCCAGGCGGGGCTGGCGATCCAGGGTGTTTTCAACGCGGTTTGGCCGACGCGCAGCAGATTATGAACAGGCTCTTAGGCCTGGAAATCACCTTGCAGATCCACCAGATGGCGCTCGATGTCGGCCAGGCGCTGACCCTGGTCGCTCAGGCCCAGCCATTCGAGCTTGAGGTGCGCCTCGAACGGCAGCAGATAGGCCAGCTGGCAACCCAGGGCCTGGCGGTCGGCGACTTCGCCCCCCATGTCCAGGCTGGCGACCATGGGGTGCTGGGCCAGGGCAACCAGCAGCGCCATCAGATCGGCGTCGCCATCGCGCAGCGGCTGGGGCTCGGTCTCCGGAAGCCACTCCACCTCCCCCACCACCAGATGGTCGGGTTGCTCTTCCTGGCTCAGCAGGCGAAAGCGCCGTCCGCCTTCGATGCGGATACCCAGCAGGCCATTGCTCTGCTGCTGCCAGTCGCGGATCAGCGCCTCGCAGCCGTAGGCGCCCAGGCGATTCGGCGCGGCACCGGTCTCGCGGCCTTCGAGGATGGTCACCACGCCAAAGCTGCTGCCCTGCTTGAGGCAGCGGCCGAGCATGTCCAGGTAGCGGGCTTCGAACAGCTGCAGATCGAGGCGGCAGCCGGGAAACAGGGTGGTGTTGAGCGGAAACAGGGGCAGCGTCATGAAACCTCCGGGGCTTGAGGGTCCTGCTGGATAGAGCGTCGCGCGCCGCCGAAGGCTCCCGCGCGGCGACGCGCGGGAGCCTTGCGGATCAGAAGCGATAGACCTCGGCGCCGGTGCGGATGGGCACCACGGCCGGCAGCGTCGGCCGGGCCTGGGCCTCTTCCACGAGTTTCTTCGGTTCCTTGCGCGCCACTTCGCTGTCACGCCGGCCGCGCTGGGCGACCTTGGTGAGATCGGTGGCCAGCCGCGCCGACAGCTGTTGCAGCAATTCGCTCTGGGCGCGCACCTGGGCCGCGCGATCACCTGCATGACGAGCCTGCAGGTGGACCACCTCGGTGTCCAGCAGACGACCCTGGCCGTCGCGCAGTTGCCAGCTGGCGTCGAGGGCGGCAGGCGCCTGGTCACCGGCATCGAGGCGGGTCACCACCAGTTCCACCCGGTACTGCGGATCGAAGCCGGCGGGTTGTTCACCCACCACCACCCGACCACTGTTGAGGCGACCGGCGAGCTGGCGCTGCAGCAACTGGCGCACGTTGGCGTCGAGCGGCCCGGCCCAGTGATCGCGGGTGGTCTTGAGACTGCCGTCGGGCTGGCGTTCCAGCAGCACGTCGCGCTGCAGGTAGTCGGCCAGCTGCAGGTTTTCGATCCACACGGCAAGACCACGCTCGCTGCTCGCGGGCGTACGCGCATTGCCGCCATCGAGCTGATAGTAGTGGCTGGGGCCGAGGCTGGCACAGCCACCCAGGCCGGCCAGCAGGCCAACGAGCGCCAGCCTGGCGAGACACATCCGTTTCATCGAGGCTCTCTCTCGACGGGCGCCACGGCCCGGCGAGTCCTGGTCGAAAAAATCCGGGCTATGCTAGCGGCTGACCGCGGGCGGCTCAAGTTTCCACCTGCAGCGAGTCCACCCGCTGGAAGCCCCGCGGCAACTTGTTGCCGCGCCGACCGCGCTCGGCCCGGTAATGCTCCAGATCGCTGCCCTTGAGGGTATAGGGCCGCTTGCCGGCCTGCAGCGTGAGGGAGGCGCCGGCCGGCACCACGGCCAGATCGACCACGTATTCCTCGCGCTTGGCGACCCGCTCGCCAGGGATGGAAATCAGCTTGTTGCCCTTGCCCTTGGCCAGTTGCGGCAGTTCGCTGATGGCGAACACCAGCAGGCGACCCTCGTTGGTGACCACCGCGATAGAGGTGTCCTCCAGGGACGCCACCGGCTTGGGCGGCAGCACCTTGGCACCGTTGGGCAGGCTGATCAGCGCCTTGCCGGCCTTGTTCTTGGCCTGCAAGTCCTCGCCCTTGACCACGAAGCCGTAGCCGGCGTCCGAGGCCATGACATAGAGACCACTGTCGTCCGGCAGCAGCAGGCATTCGAAGCTGGCGCCCGGCGGCGGCGTCAGGCGGCCGGTCAGGGGCTCGCCCTGGCCACGCGCCGACGGCAGCGAATGGGCGGCCACCGAATAGCTGCGCCCGGTGGAATCGATGAACACGGCGAACTGGTTGGAGCGACCCAGGGCCGCCGCCTTGAAGCCGTCGCCGGCCTTGTAGGACAGCCCGGTCGGATCGACGTCGTGGCCCTTGGCCTGGCGCACCCAGCCCTTCTCGGACAGCACCACGGTCACCGGCTCGGTGGGCATGAGCTCGGTTTCGGACAGGGCCTTGGCTTCGGCACGCTCGACGATGGGCGAGCGGCGCGCTTCGCCATAGGTCTCGGCGTCCTTGATCAGTTCGTCGCGGACCAGGTTGCGCAGCTTCTTGTCGCTGCCCAGCAGGGTCTGCAGGCGCTTCTGCTCCTTGAGCAGCTCGGCCTGTTCGCCACGGATCTTCATCTCTTCCAGCCGCGCCAGTTGGCGCAGCCGGGTTTCCAGGATGTAGTCGGCCTGTTCCTCGGAGAGCTCGAAGCGGGCCATCAGCGCCTGCTTGGGATGCTCCTCGGTGCGGATGATGTGGATCACCTCGTCCAGGTTGAGGAAGGCGACCAGCAGGCCATCCAGCAGGTGCAGGCGGCGATTGACCTTGTCCAGGCGGAACTGCAGGCGACGGCGCACGGTGCCGATGCGATAGATCAGCCACTCCTGGAGGATCTGCCGGAGGTCCTTGACCTGGGGCTTGCCGTCCAGACCGATGACGTTGAGGTTGACCCGGTAGCTGGACTCCAGATCGGTGGTGGCGAACAGGTGCTGCATCAGCTCGTCGGCATCGATGCGATTGGAGCGCGGCACGATGACGATGCGGGTCGGATTCTCGTGGTCCGACTCGTCGCGCAGGTCGGCCACCATGGGCAGCTTCTTGGCCTGCATCTGGGCGGCGATCTGCTCCAGCACCTTGGAACCGGAGACCTGGTGCGGCAGCGCGGTGATGACCACGTCGCCGTCCTCGCGGCGGTAGACGGCGCGCATGCGCACCGAGCCGCGACCGGTCTCGTAGATCTTGCGCAGGTCGGCCCGCGGCGTGACGATCTCGGCCTCGGTGGGGAAGTCCGGACCGGGCACGTGTTCGAGCAGCTCGGGAATCCCGGCGATGGGGTCGTCCAGCAGGCGCACGCAGGCGGCGGCCACCTCGCGCAGGTTGTGCGGCGGGATGTCGGTGGCCATGCCCACGGCGATGCCGGTGGTGCCGTTGAGCAGCAGATTGGGCAGGCGTGCCGGCAGCACCGCCGGCTCGTTCAGGGTGCCGTCGAAGTTGGGTACCCAGTCCACGGTGCCCTGCCCCAGTTCGCTGAGCAGCACCTCGGAATAGCGCGACAGCCGCGCCTCGGTATAGCGCATGGCGGCAAAGGACTTGGGATCGTCCGGCGCGCCCCAGTTGCCCTGGCCATCCACCAGCGGATAGCGATAGGAAAACGGCTGGGCCATGAGCACCATGGCTTCGTAGCAGGCCGAGTCGCCGTGGGGGTGGTATTTACCGAGGACGTCGCCCACGGTACGGGCGGACTTCTTGTGCTTGGCGTCGGCGTCCAGGCCCAGTTCGCTCATGGCGTAGACGATACGGCGCTGGACCGGCTTGAGGCCGTCGCCGATGTGCGGCAGGGCGCGGTCCATGATGACGTACATGGAGTAGTTCAGGTACGCCTGCTCGGTGAAGTCGGCCAGCGAACGGCGTTCGACGCCATCCAGGCTCAGGTCGAGGGGTGCACTCATGGGAGTCCTTTGGGGTTACGTCTTTGATCGGGGCCTTGCCTTATCGCGGCCATGGGCCGCTCCTACGAGCGCTTGATACATCTGTAGGAGCGGCCCATGGCCGCGATAGACACGACCAATAAGTCAGGCGCTAGATCAGCACTTCAGCGCGGTCGCCCTTGGATTCCAGCCAGCTCTTGCGGTCGCCGGATCGCTTCTTGGCCAGCAGCATGTCCATCATCTCGAGGGTGCCGGGCACGTCTTCGAGGGTCAGCTGTACCAGGCGGCGGGTGTTGGGATCCATGGTGGTCTCGCGCAGCTGCAGCGGATTCATCTCGCCAAGGCCCTTGAAGCGGGTCACCTGGGGCTTGCCGCGCTTCTTCTCCGCGGCCAGGCGATCGAGGATGCCGTCGCGCTCGGCTTCGTCGAGGGCGTAGTGCACCTCCTTGCCGAGGTCGATGCGGTACAGCGGCGGCATGGCCACATAGACGTGACCGGCATCCACCAGGGGCCGGAAGTGCTGCACGAACAGGGCGCACAGCAGGGTGGCGATGTGCAGGCCGTCGGAGTCGGCATCGGCGAGGATGCAGATCTTGCCGTATCTCAGGCCGCTCAGGTCGGCGCTGCCCGGATCGATGCCGATGGCCACGGCGATGTCGTGCACCTCCTGGCTGCCCAGCACCTCGCTGCCGTCCACTTCCCAGGTGTTCAGGATCTTGCCGCGCAGCGGCATGATGGCCTGGAATTCCTTGCTGCGCGCCTGCTTGGCGCTGCCGCCGGCGGAGTCGCCCTCCACCAGGAACAGCTCGGAGCGCATCGGGTCCTGGCCGGCGCAATCGGCCAGCTTGCCAGGCAGCGCCGGGCCCTGGGTGATCTTCTTGCGCTCGACCTTCTTGCCCGCCTTGAGGCGGCGGCCGGCGTTGTTGATGGCCAGCTCGGCGATCTGCTGACCCAGTTCCGGATGGGCATTGAGCCAGAGGCTGAAGGCGTCCTTGACCACCCCGGCGACAAAGGCCGCGGCCTCGCGGGAGGACAGTCTCTCCTTGGTCTGGCCGGAGAACTGCGGCTCCTGCATCTTCATCGAGAGGACGAAGGCGATGCGCTCCCAGACGTCTTCCGGGGCCAGCTTGAGGCCGCGCGGCAAGAGGTTGCGGAACTCGCAGAATTCCCGGATGGCGTCCAGCAGGCCCTGGCGCAGGCCGTTCACATGGGTGCCGCCCTGGGCGGTGGGAATCAGGTTGACGTAGCTTTCCTGCACCGACTCGCCGCCCTCGGGCAGCCAGAACAGCGCCCAGTCCACCGCTTCCCGGGCCGAAGCCAGGCTGCCGTGGAAGGGCGCCTCGGGCAGCCGCAGGGCGTCGCCCACGGTGTCGATCAGATAGGATCTCAGCCCGTCTTCGTAATGCCATTCGCTGCGCTCGCCGCTCGCTTCGTCGAAGAAGCTCACCGCCAGGCCCGGGCAGAGCACCGCCTTGGCCTTGAGCACGTGCTTGAGGCGGCTGACGGAGAACTTGGGCGAATCGAAGTACTTGGGGTCCGGCCAGAAGTGCACGCTGGTGCCGGTATTGCGCTTGCCGACGCTGCCGACCACGGCCAGTTCGCTGGCCTTGAAGCCGTCGGCGAAGGCCATGGCGTATTCGTTGCCCTCGCGCTTGACGCGCACCTCGACGCGGGTCGACAGGGCGTTCACCACCGAGATGCCCACTCCGTGCAGGCCGCCGGAGAACTGGTAGTTCTTGTTGGAGAACTTGCCGCCGGCGTGCAGCTTGGTCAGGATCAGCTCGACGCCGGAGACGCCCTCTTCCGGATGGATATCCACCGGCATGCCGCGACCGTCGTCGATCACCTCGAGGGAGTTGTCGGCGTGCAGGATCACCTGCACCTGGCGCGCATGACCGGCCAGGGCCTCGTCCACGCTGTTGTCGATGACTTCCTGGGCCAGGTGGTTGGGCCGGGAGGTGTCGGTGTACATGCCAGGGCGCTTGCGCACCGGATCGAGTCCGGAGAGGACTTCGATGGCGTCGGCGTTATAGGCGTTCTGCGTGGCCATGGGGTCTCTATTCGAAGGTGTTGAAATCCAGCTCGCGCCAGAGCGCCGGGTCGAAGCCGGCCAGCTCCAGCAACAGGGGCAGCTGGCGATGGAAGCCCTGGAAGCCGTGGTCGCCGCCCTGCTCGATGCGCAGGGTGCAGGCGCCGTAGTAGCGCTCGGCGTCCCGGTAGTCGAGGGTCTCGTCGCCGGTCTGCAGCCAGACGTGGAAGCGTTCGGGATCCGCCGGCGCCGCGACTTCCTGCGCCCGCATGGCCTCGACGTGGGCCTCGGTGAGGATCCAGCTCTCGCCGGTATGGTGATTGCGCTGGGGGCCCAAGTAATGCTCCATGAAGCGCCAGGGCCGGACCGCCGGGTTGATCAGCACGGCCTTGAGCCCGTGGCGCTCGGCCAGGACGGTGGCATAGTAGCCGCCCAGGGAGCTGCCGACCAGCAAGGGGGCGTCCAGCTCGGCCAGTTCGCGCTCCAGGAGGGCGAAGGCGGCGTCGGCATCGTTGGGCAGCGCCGGGGCGCGCAGACGGTCCGCGAGGCCCAGGCGGGTCATGCAGGCGGTCAGCTGCCGCGCCTTCAGGGACGCGGGTGAGCTGTTGAAGCCATGGATATAGAGGATCGACGGCATCGGGCCGCTCCTACTGGATAAATAAACAGGTAAAGAATAACCCGTTTCGACCCTCGCGACCAAGGCTGCCGACCGGCGTCAGCCCCGACAGCCCTAGTAGCCCGCGGCGCTGTGATCCACAGTGAAGGCATGCTGTTGCAGGCGCGAGACACCGGTTTCCAGGTTGCCGTCGGGCAGCAGGCGTAACCAGCGATAGCCCGGCGCCTGATCGCCGGCCTTGAAGTCTTCGCTGCCCGGCTCGAATTGCAGACCGGTGGAAGGCGAGGCCAGCAGGCGCACGCCGTTGCGCAGCTGGTCGAACTCCTGGTGGATATGCCCCCAGAGCACCACCCTGACCTGGGGATGGCGATCCAGCACGGCAAACAGCTCGTCCGCCCGGTGCAGGCCCAGGGGCTCCATCCAGCCACAGCCGACCGGGACCGGATGATGGTGCAGGCAGATCAGCGCCGGACGCTCGGGCGCGGCGCTCAGGGCCTCGTCCAGGGCGACCAGCTGCGCCTGCTCCAGTTCGCCGAACACGCAACCGCGCACGGTGCTGTCGAGCAGGATGAGGCGCCAGGCGCCCAGGTCGGTGACCGTCTCGAGGAAATCGCGGTCACCACAGGCCTTGGCCATGGGCGCGTTCTCGTCGTGGTTGCCGGCCAGCCAGCGCATCGGCGCGGCCAGGGGCTCGGTCAGCTCGCAAAAGCGCTGGTAGGAAGCCACGGAGCCGTCCTGGGAGAGGTCACCGCTGGCCAGCAGCAGATCGATGCGTGGCTGCTCCCGCACCACCTGGGCGACCACCTGTTGCAGGCTGGCAGCCGTATCGATACCCAACAACCGACCGTTGGCACGCGCAAACAGATGACTGTCGGTCAATTGGATGACGAGGGGAGCGTTGACACTATCCGGCAAACTCACCAAAGCCTCCTAGGCATAAGGGGACAACGAGCGCAGGCAGGGTGCAGAAAAGTTCCCGGGAACTTGCGTGCATGCTTCACATTTTCGCAGCTTGCACCGCGTGAGGGAAGCTGCGGCTGTCAGCGTTGCGCCCTAGTGCTCATCGCTGCAGGATAGGTTCAGCTTCGTGGCCACAGGCCAGGCAGTGACTCAGCCACTCACCGAGGAACAGATTGAGCTGGCTCTTTTCGTCAGGCTGATGCATCGCCTGATTGGGATAGGGATAGCGCCCGAGCAGGTGCCGAGAGGCCCCGGCCGACACCACTTCCGCCATCCGCGCATCGTGATAGACGCGCACTTCCAGTTCGGGCACCGGCAACCAGGGCAGTCCCAGTTCCTGGCGCACCCGCAAGGCCGTCGTATAGGGACAGGCCTCGGTGACTTCCAGCGCGAGCACCCCCAGCGGGCGCTCGCCTTGCGACAACATGACGCGGCGCGATACCACGGCTTCGCGCATCTTGGGCAGAAGCCGCATCAGCCGCACGTAGTTGGCCTCGCACGTGGCCTGCAGGCCCGGCAGGTCAACCCGATAGCGATCTCGCAGTTTCAGCCCCATAACCCCCGTACCTCGGCGCGATTGAGCGCCAACCATTGCAGGGCGATGATTGCCGCTGCGTTATTGATTCGACCGTCGCGAACCCCTGCCAGTGCCTCGTCCAGCGACCAGACATGGACGCGAATGTCCTCGCCCTCCTCTTCCAGGCCATGGACGCCACCGGCGTCCACGGTGCTGCAGCGACCCAGGTAGAGATAGACCTGTTCGTCACTGCCGCCAGGCGAGGGGAAGTAGGTGGAGATGGGCCAGAGCGATTGCAAGGTCAGCCCGGCTTCTTCCTCGGCTTCCCGATGAGCGACCGCCTCGACGGCCTCGCCCTGCTTGTCCACCAAGCCCGCCACCGGCTCAAGCAGCCAGGGATGAGCGGTCTTTTCCATGACGCCGACGCGAAACTGCTCGATCAGCACCACCTCGTCGCGCACGGCGTCGTAGGGCAGCACGCAGACGGCATCGGGACGCACGAAGACCTCGCGTTCCAGTTCCGGGCCCAGGGCACCGGAGAACTGGCGATGGCGCAGCCGGAAGCGGGCCATGCTGTAGAAGCCCTGGAAGCAGATCTCGCGGCTCAGGATTTCAACGGCGGGCGCCTGGGATTCGTTGGCTTCGGTCATGGGCGCTCCAGCGCTGATTGCAGGTAATCAGACCATCCTAGCGTGCCGCCTGCGTGCGTGCAGCCCCTGACGCGCCAAGTCGCGAAAAGGACAACAAGCCGGGAAACCTCCGCCCGCCCCTGGCAAACTTATGGGGCCAGACGGGTTCGAAAGCCGTCGTTCTCCGTTTCCATGACAAGGAATCCCATGCGTATCCGCTCGCTCCTCCTGCTCGCCGGCCTGTTGCTCGGTGGTTGCCAAAGCGTCTTCGGCCCCAACCTCGACAAACCCCTCACGCCTCGCCACCAGGCCTGGGAGCACCGCCCGGCCGGTTGCCAGGGCGAAGACTGCCCGCTGATCAACATCGACTACGTGGAATTCGGCGACCCGGCGCTGGACGCCCTGGTGCAGCGGCACCTGCTGGGCCTGGCCCGCGCCGAGCCGGGCGCGCCCATCCCCGCTTCGCTGGAGAGCTACGAGCGGGATTTCCTCGCCAAGGCCCAGCCACGCTGGAGCAGCTATCTGCAGGCCAAGGTGCGTGAACAGCATGACGGCCTGGTGATCATCGAATTCTCCAGCTACCTGGCCAACGGCGGTGCCCATGGCCTGGCCGGCCGCGACTTCGTCACCTGGGATCGCCATCTCGACCGGCAGATCACCCTGGGCGACATGCTGGTGCCGGGGCAGGAAGCCGAATTCTGGCGCCTGGCGCAGCTCTCCCGTGAGGCCTGGATGCTCAGCAACAACGTCGGCGATGCCGAATTCCGCCAGCAGTGGCCCTTCCTAAAAACCAACAACGTGGCCCTGGACTTCGGCGCCCTGACGCTCAAGTACGACATCGGCAGCATCGCCCCCTACGCCATGGGCCATCCGGAATTGAAGATCCCCTATCCCAAGCTCAATGGCATCCTCAAGGGCGAGTACTTTCCGGGCCGGGGCAAGGCGCGGCAGCCGTAGGACCTGGTCAACAGAAATCATCTGCCGTAGTTGGGTTTGATCGCGGCCATGGGCCGCTCCTACAGCGGACTCAATCTTCTGTAGGAGCGGCCCATGGCCGCGATACCCCCACCCCAACCCTCCCCCGCAAGCGGGAGAGGGGGCAGTTAGCCGTAGGTTGGGTTGAGCGCAGCGAAGCCCGATAGATCCAGCTCAGTCGTAGGGTGGATGACGGCGCAGCCTTATCCACGCGTGCCGACTTGCCCCCACCCCAACCCTCNCCCGCCAGCGGGAGAGGGGGCAGTTAGGNGTAGGCTGGGTTGAGCGCAGCGAAGCCCGACAGATCCAGCTCAGTCGTAGGGTGGATGACGGCGCAGCCTCATCCACGCGTGCCGGCTTGCCCCCACCCCGACCCTCCCCCGCAAGCGGGAGAGGGGGCAGTTAGGCGTAGGTTGGGTTGAGCGTAGCGAAGCCCAACGGCCGAACCCTAAACTCGTTTCAATCCCAACAGCGCCTGCGCAGTCCCCGCCACCACGATGGCCGGCAGGGTCGCGCCCCAGGCCGGGAGCAGGGTCGGCAACAGATGGTAGACGGCCACGCCCAGGGCCCAGGCGATCAGGGACTCCAGGCGCAGCGCCTGTGTCCGCTGCGGGGCCATGCGGCGGCGCAGCAGGAAGTGATCCACCAGCACCACGCCGAATAGCGGGGCGAACACCGAACCGATCAGCAGCAGGAAGTGTTCGTACTGGGCCAGAGGCACCAGCAGCGCCAGCAGGGTGCAGAGGATGCCGATGGCCAGGGTCAGCTGCCAGATCTTCACCTGGGCCAGGAAACCCGTGGCCACCGCCGCCGAGTGATAGGCGGCGAAGGCGTTTTCCGACTCGTCCAGCAGGATCAGCAACAGCGGCAGGCCGAGGCCGGCCACGGCCAGGGCGCGCAGCAGGGCGTCGGCTTCACCGCCGCTGGCAAAGGCCAGGGTATAGGCGAAGCCCAAGCCCATCAGCCAGAGGTTGCCGCAGAAATAGCCCAGCATGACGCCGCGCCCGGCGCTGCGGCCGGTGCGGGCGAAGCGGGTGTAGTCGGCGATCACCGGCAACCAGGACAGCGGCATGGCCACCACCAGGTCGAAGCCCAGGGCCTGGCTCAGGGAGCCGTCGCCCGGGCGCTGCCAGAGCGCGGCCAGGTCGGCGCGCAGGAACAGATCCAGGGTCAGCCAGGTGCAGGCGCCGAGCAGCAGCCAGATGCCCCAGCGACTGAGAAAGCGGCGGACGAAGGTCAGCGGACCGGCCACCGCCAGGGCCGTGGCCAGGGCGCCGAAGACCAGGGTCCAGAGCACCGGCGAGGCCCAACCCTGCAGACCCCAGCTGCCCAGTAGCACGCTGGCCGCCTCGCGCATCACCACCAGTTCGAAGGCGCCCCAGCCGATCAGCTGGGTGATGTTGAGCACCGCCGGCAACAGCGCGCCGCGCTGGCCGAGACTCTGGCCCAGGGCGGTCATGCCGGCGAGGCCCGTGTCGCTGCCCACCAGGCCGGCAGCGGCCAGCAGCAGCACCCCGACCGCGGTGCCGAGCACCAGCACCAGCAGGCCATCGGCCAGGCCCAGTCCGGGCGCCAGCAGCGCGCCGGCCTGGGCAACCATCAGGCCGATGCCGAGGGAGAACCAGAGGGTGAAGAGGTCGCGCCCGCCAAGGATGCGGCGGTCCGCCGGAACGGGGACGGTGGGGGTATAGAGGCCGGGGGCCTGGGCCATGATGGGTCTCGTGGATAAGGGATTGAGGGAAAAGCTTAGGTTGGGTCGAGCGCAGCGAAACCCGACGATGCCGAGAGCGAGTACGCAACGTTGGGCTTCGACGATGGAGCCGTCTCAGCCCAACCTACGATTTTCAGACCTGCTTGTAGATCACGCCGCCTTCGTCCTTGAAGCGCGCCGCCTGTTCCTGGAAGCCGGCCTCGATGGCCTTCTGCTCGTCGGTCAGGCCGTTTTCCTTGGCGTAGTCGCGGACCTCCTGGGTGATCTTCATGGAGCAGAACTTGGGCCCGCACATGGAGCAGAAGTGCGCCACCTTGGCCGAGTCCTTGGGCAGGGTCTCGTCGTGGAAGGCGCGCGCCGTGTCCGGGTCCAGGCCCAGGTTAAACTGGTCTTCCCAGCGGAATTCGAAACGCGCCTTGGACAGGGCGTTGTCGCGGATCTGGGCGCCGGGATGCCCCTTGGCCAGGTCGGCGGCATGGGCGGCGATCTTGTAGGTAATGATGCCGGTCTTGACGTCGTCCTTGTTGGGCAGGCCGAGGTGCTCCTTGGGCGTCACGTAGCAGAGCATGGCGCAACCGAACCAGCCGATCATGGCGGCGCCGATGCCGCTGGTGATGTGGTCGTAGCCGGGGGCGATGTCGGTGGTCAGCGGGCCGAGGGTATAGAACGGCGCCTCGTCGCAGCACTCCAGCTGCTTGTCCATGTTTTCCTTGATCAGCTGCATGGGCACGTGGCCGGGGCCTTCGATCATGGTCTGGACGTCGTGCTTCCAGGCGATCTTGGTCAGCTCGCCGAGGGTTTCCAGTTCGCCGAACTGGGCGGCGTCGTTGGCGTCGGCGATGGAGCCCGGGCGCAGGCCGTCACCCAGGGAAAAGCTCACGTCGTAGGCCTGCATGATTTCGCAGATGTCTTCGAAGTGGGTGTAGAGGAAGTTTTCCTTGTGGTGCGCCAGGCACCACTTGGCCATGATGGAACCGCCGCGGGAGACGATGCCGGTGACGCGCTTGGCGGTCAGGGGCACGTAGTGCAGGCGCACCCCGGCGTGGATGGTGAAGTAGTCCACGCCCTGCTCCGCCTGCTCGATGAGGGTGTCGCGGAACAGTTCCCAGGTCAGTTCCTCGGCGACGCCACCGACCTTTTCCAGGGCCTGGTAGATGGGCACGGTACCGATGGGGACCGGCGAGTTGCGGATGATCCACTCGCGGGTCTCGTGGATGTGCTTGCCGGTGGACAGGTCCATCACGGTGTCGGCGCCCCAGCGGATGCCCCAGGTCAGCTTTTCCACCTCTTCCTCGATAGAGGAACCCAGGGCGCTGTTGCCGATGTTGCCGTTGATCTTCACCAGGAAGTTGCGGCCGATGATCATCGGCTCCAGCTCCAGGTGATTGATGTTGGCCGGGATGATGGCGCGGCCACGGGCCACCTCGTCGCGGACGAATTCCGGGGTGATCTCCTGGGGGATGCTGGCGCCGAAACTCTGGCCACGGTGCTGGTTGCCGAGCAGGCCGGCGGCGCGGGCCTCCTGCAGCTTCATGTTCTCGCGGATAGCGATGTATTCCATCTCCGGGGTGATGATGCCCTGGCGGGCATAGTGCATCTGGGAGACGTTGCGCCCGGCCTTGGCCCGCCGCGGCTGGCGCGCCAGGTCGAATCTCAGGGCGGCGAGACTCGGATCGGCCAGGCGCGCCTGGCCGAACTCGGAAGAGAGCCTGGCCAGCAGTTCGGTGTCGCCACGCTCTTCGATCCAGCGCGAACGCACGTCCGGCAGGCCCTTGCGCAGGTCGATGCGCGCCGCCGGGTCGGTGTAGGGACCGGAGGTGTCGTAGACGAATACCGGGGCGTTGCGCTCACCGCCAAAGGCGGTGGGGGTGTCGGCGAGGGAAATTTCCCGCACCGGCACGCGGATGTCGGGTCGCGAGCCGGTCAGATAGACCTTGCGCGAATTGGGCAGCGGCTGGGTGGACTGGCGGTCGACGCGGGTGAAATCGGTGACGTTGTTCTGCTTGTTCATCGAGGCTCTCCTGGTGGGCGCGTTGCCGAGGGAAGAACCTGGACGAAGGGTGGGCACGCGAGAAGAGGCAAGCCCGGACGGATGGCGACCACGGAATAAGGCTGCGGACGCCCTCTTGTTCCCTACGCAGGTTGACGCACCGCCATGCGGCGCGCCTAGCCTGATCAGGTTCAACGGGATCCGGGACTACCCGATCTCAGCGCCTCGTAGCGCACCCCGACAAGAACGCGGCCAGTGTAAACCCAGAGCGGCAGAAACTTCGACCGCTATTTCCTCTCCTATGCCGGATTCGGACGAAGCCACTACACTGGCGCGGTCCCTCAAGGAAGGCTCCCAGAATGCGAAGATTCCTGCTGCTCGCGGCGCTCTGCAGCTCGGCCGGCATGGCCCAGGCCCAGGTCACCGGCAATGGCCTGCTCGACGTCTACCGCGAGGCGCTGGACAACAACGCCGATCTCGCCGCCGAGCGCGCCGGCCTCGGCGCCCAGCGCGAGGCGGTGCCCCAGGCGCGCGCCGGCCTGCTGCCGCAGATCGGCCTTGGCGCCCAATTCAACGACACCCATACCAGTCTGCAACTCAAGGACAATCCGGCGCTGGGCGTCCAGGGTGGTCGCTACAGCAGCGATCGCAGCAGCCAGCTGATCCAGGCCACCCTCAGCCAGCCGCTGTTCCGTGCCGATCGCTGGTTCCAGCTCAAGGCCGCCCAGGCCGCCACCGAGCAGGCCGAGCTGCAATTCTCCGCCGCCCAGCAGCAACTCATCCTGCAGACCGCCGAGGGCTATTTCAGCGCCCTGCGTGCCCAGGACGCCCTGGCCACCGCCCGCGCCGAGGAAAAGGCGCTGTACCGCCAGTTGGACCAGTCCCGCGAGCGCTACAAGGTCGGCCTGACCGACGACACCGACGTGCTCCAGGCCCAGGCCAGCTTCGACAACGCCCAGGCCAACCGCTCCCAGAGCGAGCAGCAGGTGGCCGACGCCTTCCAGGCCCTGACCCGGCTGACCGATCGCGACTACGGCAGCATCGCCGGCATCCGCCACGACCTGCCGATCCTGCCGCCACAGCCCAACGATGCGCGGCTGTGGGTGGACACCGCCATGCGCCAGAATCTGCAGCTGCTGGCCGCCGGCCAGGGCGTCAACGCCGCCCAGGAGACCCTGCGCCAGCGCCGCGCCGGACACCTGCCGACGGTGGATGCGGTGGCGCGCTACAGCCACAGCGACAACGACGCGGTGAATCTGCCCAACGCCGAGCAGCTGTCCCTGTTCGGCAGCCCGGTCAACAGCCGCAGCATTGGCATCCAGGTCGAGGTACCGCTGTACAGCGGTGGGGCCACCAGCTCCCAGGCGCGCCAGGCCTACCAGCAGCTCGACCAGAGCGAACAGCGCCAGGAGAGTCTGCGCCGCCAGGTGGTGCAGAACACCCGTAACGCCCACCGGGCGATCAACACTGACATCGAGCAGGTGCGCGCCCGCCGGCTGTCCATCGCCTCCAGCCAGCGCGCCCTGAGAGCCACCGAGATCGCCTACCAGGTGGGCAGCCGCACCATCGTCGACGTGCTCGACGCCCAGCGGTTGCTGTACAACGCCGTGCGCCAGTACAACGACGCCCGCTACAACTACATCCTGGACACTCTGAGGCTCAAGCAGGCGGCCGGCACCCTGGCGCCCAACGACCTGCTGGCGCTGTCCGGCTATCTCGATCCCCACTACGACCCGGATCGCGACTTCCTGCCGCCGGACCTGGCCAAGACCCGCGCCGACGTCCTGCCGGCGCGCTCGGCTCAGGGGGTGAGCAACCTGTCCAGTCCGGAGAGCAGTCGCTCCAGCGCGCCCTGATTGGCGGCCAGTACCGCCAGGCCCGCCTGCTGACGTCGCGCGGCTTCCGCCGGCTCGGCCCAGAGCCGGGCCACGGCGGCGGCGATCGCGGGTGCTTCCGCCACGGTTTCCAGGGCGCCGGCGTCGCGCAGCTGGGCGACGATGTCGAGGAAATTGAACACGTGGGGACCGCTGAGCACCGGCAGGCCGAGGGCGGCCGGCTCCAGCGGATTGTGACCACCGCGCTCGATCAGGCTGCCGCCGACGAAGGCGACATCGGCAAGGGCGTAGAGAAACAGCAATTCGCCCATGGTGTCGCCCAGCAGCACCTGGGTCTGCGGCTGCACCGCCTCTCCCGTCGAGCGCTGCACCACGCCGAAACCTTCACGACGCACCTCGGCCAATACCTCGGGAAAGCGCTCGGGATGGCGCGGCACCAGGATCAGTAGCGCATCGGGGTGTGCGGCCAGCAGTTGGCGATGGGCCTGGAGCAGGATGCCATCTTCGCCGGCATGGGTGCTGGCGGCGATCCACACCGGGCGCTGGCCCCAGCCCTGGCGCAGCGCAGCGGCGCGGACCGGCAGTTCGGGATCGATGCGCAGGTCGAACTTGATGGAGCCGGTCACCGTGACCCGCTCGGCACGGGCGCCGAGGGCCCGGAAGCGCTCGGCTTCCACCGGCGTCTGTACCGCCAGCCAGGCCAGCTCCGCCAGCATCGGCCCGGTCACCCCACCCAGTTTTCCGTAGCCCCGGGCGGAGCGTTCGGACAGCCGGCCATTGGCCAGGGCGATGGGAATATCGCGGCGCGCCGCCTGGTGGATGAGGTTGGGCCAGAGCTCAGTCTCCATCACCACCCCCAGACTGGGCCCGAGCCGGTCGAGGAAACGCCCGGCCAGCCAGGGCAGGTCGTAGGGCAGGTAGCAATGCTGGACGTCATCACCGAACAGGGCGCGGATGCGCTCCGAGCCGGTGGGCGTCATGCAGGTCACAATGATCGGCAGGTCGGGATGCCGCTGGCGCAGGGCGCGGATCACCGGCGCGGCGGCGATGCTCTCCCCCACCGACACCGCATGCACCCAGATGCCGCCGGGCGACACCTCAGGCAAGCCCAGCGCCAGGCGTTCGCCGATGCGCTGCCGATAGGCGGGGGCCTTGCGGCCGCGCCAGAGCAGGCGCAGCAGGATGAAGGGCAAGGCCAGGGTGAAGATCAGGGTATAGAGGGTACGGTTCATGGCGGCAGAGCTTAATGAAGCAGGGCCGCTAGTGCGAGCCCGATACCTCCGAGCCTGTCCAGAAGGCTGCTGCGCGTCGGCCAAACGGCGTTGAAAATGCTTTCGGAATGCTCATTTACTATTCGTAAACTCCGCGTCCTCAAACATTTTCGCCTTGTTTGGCTCTAGCTCGCGAGCCTTTGAACAGACTCTCAGTGCGAATGCCGCGGCACCCCGCCCTCGCGGGCGATCACCTTGAGGTGCAGGGTGGCCGGTTCCAGGCAGCCGCCGGTGGAGAGCTGGCCCACCAGTTGCCGATAGAGCTCCTGCCAGGGGGTCTGGGCCGGCGGCAGGTTGGGCGTCCATTCGGCGCGGCGGCGCTCCAGTTCGCCATCGTCGAGCAGCACGTCGACGCTGCGGGCATTGAGGTCCACGCGCAGCCGGTCGTTGGTCTTGAGCAGCGCCAGGCCGCCGCCCACCGCCGCTTCCGGCGACATGTTGAGGATCGAAGGGCTGGCCGAGGTGCCGCTCTGGCGACCGTCGCCCAGGCACGGCAGGGAATCGATGCCCTTCTTGATCAGCGCCGCCGGGGGCGCCATGTTGACCACCTCGGCGCTGCCCGGATAACCCACCGGACCGGCGCCGCGGATCACCAGGATGCAGCGCTCGTCGATGTCCAGCGCCGGATCGTCGATGCGCGCGTGGTAGTCCTCCGGGCCTTCGAAGACGATGGCCCGCGCCTCGAAGCTGTTTTCCTTGCCCGGCTCGGCCAGGTAGGTCTGACGGAAGGCCTCGCCCACCACCGACATCTTCATGATGGCGCTATCGAAGAAGTTTCCGCTGAGCACGATGAAGCCGGCGCGGTGCTTGAGCGGCGCCTCATAGGGCTGGATCACCGCGGGATCCGAGCTGGCGGCGCCCTCGGCGATGGTGCCGATGGTCTTGCCGGAGACGGTCAGGCACTCGCCGTGCAGCCGGCCGGCCTTGAGCAGTTCGTGGAGCACCGCCGGCACCCCGCCGGCGCGGTGGAAGCCTTCGCCCAAATACTTGCCGGCCGGCATGCAGTTGGCCAGCAGCGGGATGTCCTCGCCCAGGCGCTGCCAGTCGTCCAGCGACAATTCGATGCCCATGTGCCGGGCGATGGCGATCAGGTGCGGCGGACAATTGCTGGAGGCGCCCAGGGCCGAGGCCACCACGATGGCGTTCTCGAAGGCCTCGCGGGTCATGATCTGCGAGGGGCGGACGTCGTCCAGCACCAGCTGGCAGATGCGCTTGCCGGTGGCATAGGCCATCTGGCCGCGCTCACGGTAAGGCGCGGGGATGCTGGCGCAGCCGGGCAGCGACATGCCCAGGGTCTCGGCCAGGGCATTCATCGACAGGGCCGTGCCCATGGTGTTGCAGTGGCCCACCGAGGGCGAGGCGGCAGTGGTCAGGGCCATGAAGCCCTCGTAGTCGATCTCGCCGGTCGCCAGCAGGTTGCGTGCGTGCCAGAGCACGGTGCCGGAGCCGATCAGCTCGCCCTTGAAATGCCCGTCGAGCATCGGTCCGCCGGACAGCACGATGGCTGGCAGGTCGGTGGTGGCCGCGGCCATCAGGCAGGCCGGGGTGGTCTTGTCGCAGCCGGTGGTGAGCACCACGCCATCCAGCGGGAAGCCATGCAGGATCTCCACCAGGCCGAGGTAGGCCAGGTTGCGATCCAGGGCCGCGGTGGGCCGGCGACTCTGCTCGGCAATGGGGTGCACCGGGAATTCCATGGGGATGCCGCCTGCATCGCGGATGCCGGCCTTGACCCGCTGGGCCAGTTCCAGGTGGTGGCGATTGCAGGGGGTGAGATCGCTGCCGGTCTGGGCGATGCCGATGATGGGGCGACCGGACTGGAGTTCGTCGCGGGTCAGGCCGTAGTTCATGTAGCGCTCGACATAGAGCGCGGTCATGTCGGCGTGGGCAGGATCATCGAACCAGAGCTGGCTGCGCAGCGGGCGTTTGGCGGAAGTCATGATGGTCTCTAGTTGTTATTAGGAAAGAAAGGATCAGCGGCCCAGCAGGCCACGGGCGGCCAGGTTGTGCATCAGGGCGCCGAGGCCGAAGCGCCAGGCCGGGGCCTGGTCGCTGGTGGTCACCCGGTTGTGCAGGGTCCCCAGCAGCGGGCTGGCGATGCTCACCCGGTCACCCACCTTGTGGGTGAAGCCACCGCCCGGGGCGTCGCGGTCCTGGGTCGGGGCGAACAGGGTGCCGAGAAACAGCACGAAGCCGTCGGGATACTGGTGGTTGGCATTGAGGGTCTGGGCGGCGAGATCGGTGGGATCGCGACTGATCTGCGCCATGGAGCTGCTGCCCTGGAGTCGGAAGCCGTCTTCGCCCTGGACCTCCAGGGTCACCACGCACTGGCGCACCTGGTCGAGATCGAAGGTCTCGTCGAACAGGCGGATGAAGGGCCCCAGGGCGCAGGAGGCGTTGTTATCCTTGGCCTTGCTCAGCAAAAGGGCGCTGCGGCCCTCGATGTCGCGCAGGTTGACGTCATTGCCCAGGGTGGCGCCATGCAGGCGGCCGCGGCTATCGGCCACCAGCACCACCTCGGGTTCGGGATTGTTCCACTGGGACACGGGGTGGATGCCGATGGCGCTGCCAGAGCCGACCGCGGCCAGCACCGGCGCCTTGGTGAAGATCTCGGCGTCCGGCCCGATGCCCACCTCCAGGTACTGCGACCACATGCCCTTCTCGATCAGCAGCGCCTTGAGCGCCTGGGCCCGCGGACTGCCCGGCTCCAGGCCCTGCAGGTCCGCGCCGATCACCGCCTGCACCTGCTCGCGGATGGCTACGGCGCGCCCGGCATCGCCACCGGCCTGTTCCTCGATCACCCGCTCCAGCATGCTGGCGGCAAAGGTCACCCCGGCGGCCTTGATCACCTGCAGATCGGCTGGCGGCAGCAGGTGCAGGCGGTCCGCAGCGGCCTGCTCGCCGCTGTTGGCCAGCAGTTCTTCCACACTGCCGAGGTAACGTCCGGGAGTGTCGCGCAGGGCCTGCAACGGTGCTTCCTCCTCGAACAGGGCGCTGAGGGTGGCGAACCGCTGGGAGACATCGAAGACGCCGTCTTCGCGCAGCACCACGGGCGAGGGACCGGCCAGCGGGCCGGGCACCCAGGCGCGGCCCACCAGGGTGCCGGCCAAGCCATCGGTGGGAAGGGTATTGGCAGGCGAGAGACGAAGGGACATGGGCAGGACTCCAGGGCTGATGGGTCCACGCTAGGCAGCCGGACTGATAAACTCAAATGGGCTTATTTCATCATTCGATAACCTGCGCTTATCGCCCGGGAGGCACGCGTGTCCGAGCCGTCGTTCAGCCAGATCTGCCACTGGCTCAAGTTTCGCCACCTGCTGCTGATCGACACCCTGGGGCGCACCCGCAACATGCACCTGGCCGCGCAGCAGATGAATCTCAGCCAGCCGGCCATCAGCAAGATGCTCAAGGAGATCGAGCACCTGCTGGGCTTCGCCCTGTTCGAGCGCCAGCCGCGCAGCATGCCACCCACCGCCCTGGGTGAGCACGTGCTGCGCTATGCGCGGGTGGCGCTCAACGATGCCCGCGGCTTCGCCGAGCAGATCGACAGCCTGAGGCGCGGTGGTCATGGCCAGCTCAAGGTCGGCGGCATCTTCGCCGCCACCGCGGTGGCCCTGCCGCAGGCCATCGTCGCGATCAAGCAGCGCTGGCCGCTGCTGGCCATCGAGGTGATGGAGCAGACCAGCGATCACCTGATGGAGATGCTCGACGACAAGCTGCTGCACCTGGCGGTGGCGCGTTTCACCGACGAAGCCCAGGCCCAGCGCTTCGACTTCCAGCCCCTGGCGCCGGAGCCCTTCCGCTTCGTGGTCAACGCCGATCACCCGCTGGTGGGCAGCGGCCCCGTGGGCCTCGACCAGGTGCTGGCCTGGCCCTGGATCCTCTATCCCAAGGGCACGCCCATCCGCGGGCGCATGGAGCGGGCCTTCGCCGCTGCCGGCCTGCCGGTGCCGAGCAACACCATCGACACCATCTCCATGCAGACCTTTCTCCAGGTGCTACGCGCCGGCCCCATGATCGGCATGCTGCCCGAGGCCATGGTCGAGCCCTATCTCGCCAGCGGCGCGCTCAGTGCCCTGGAGCTGCCCTTGCACCTGCCGGCGCAGGACTACGGCATCCTCACCCGCAAGGGCGAACCCCTGGGCGAGGCGGCCCGGGAATTCGCCGCCATCCTGCTGAGCCATGCCGGTCGCGGAGAGGCCTCGGCCTAGAGGCTTCGATAACGCGCCGTTATCGAATGATCCGCAAATGCCATTGGGAAAGAATCGCTCTCGCTCCTAGAGTGGCCTGGCAATTCAGACGGCCACCCTGCATCCCCGGCCGCCTTCGACCTCTTCAATAACAACAACGGGCCCCAAGGCCCCGAAGGTCATTCCCATGTTCGAGACCACCGCTCCCCAGGGCGCCGCTGGCGACGCCTTCGAAGAACGCACCTATCGCAAGGTGGTGCTGCGCATCCTGCCGATCCTGCTGCTGTGCTACATCGCCGCCTACCTGGATCGGGTCAACGTCGGCTTCGCCAAGCTGGACATGCTCGACGACCTCGGCTTCAGCAACACCGTCTATGCCCTTGGCGCCAGCATGTTCTTCTGGGGCTATTTCCTCTTCGAGGTCCCCAGCAACCTCCTGCTGCATCGCTACGGCGCGCGCTTCTGGATCGCCCGCATCATGCTGACCTGGGCGATCATCTCCATGGCGGTGGCCTTCACCCAGCCGCTGGCGCAGTTCTTCGGCATGCAGTCGAGCACCCTCTTCTATGTGCTGCGCTTCCTGCTGGGGGTCTGCGAGGCGGGCTTCTTTCCCGGGGTGATCCTCTATCTCAACTACTGGTTTCCGACCCGCCGACAGAGTCGGGTGATGTCGGGCTTCCTCATCGCCCTGCCCTTCAGCCTGAGCTTTGGCGGCGTGCTTTCCGGCTGGCTGATGAGCAGTCTGCACAACTGGCACGGTCTGGCCGGCTGGCAGTGGATGCTGCTGGTGGAAGGGGTGCCCTCGATCATCATGGCGGTGGTGGTGTTCTGCTGCCTGAGCGACAACATCGACAAGGCGCCCTGGCTGGACGCCCGGGAAAAGGCCCTGCTCAAGCGCAACCTGGAGCAGCAGAACGCCGGCAAGGCCTCGCGACTCAGCGAGGTGTTCTTCAATCCGCGGGTCTGGCTGCTGGTGTTCATCCTGCTGACCTTCAACACCGGCTTCTATGGCCTGGCCTTCTGGATGCCCTCGATCATCAAGAACGCCGGTGTCAGCGGCAGCCTGCAGATCGGCCTGCTCACCGCCATCCCCTACAGCGTCGCCCTGGTGGTCATGCTGCTCAACGCCCGCCACTCGGCCCGCACCGGCGAGCAGCGGCTGCACGCGGCGGTGCCGGCCTTCGTCGGCGCCCTGGGCCTGGTGCTGAGCGCCTGGTTCATCCACAACATCGTGCTGTCGATCTTCTTCCTCACCGTGGCCGCCTCGGGGCTGCTGGCGCTGATGCCGATCTTCTGGTCGCTGCCCGGCACCCTGCTTTCCGGCGTCGCCGCCGCGGCGGGCATCGGCATGATCAACGCCATCGGCAACCTCTCCGGCTTCACCGGCTCCATGATCACTGCGACCATGGAAACCCTCACCGGCGACATCAACAACGGCACCTATGTGCTCGGCGCCTGCCTGTTCGTCAGCGGCCTGCTGATCCTGGCGATCCCGGCCTCGATGCTGCACCGCGCGCCGACCGCCGTGCCGCTGGACCTGAAGCCCGCCTAGCCCACCTCGGGCACGGCCGAGCGCCCAGCACCCGCGGCGCTCGGCCGGCCGATCCAGAGGGCCATCAGCGCCGCCAGGATGCCGGTCAGGCCGGCCAGCACCAGGGCCTCCTGGTAGGAGCCGAAGTGCTCGCGCAGGGCCCCGGCGAGAAAGGCCGCACAGGCGGCGCCGAGCATGTGGCCGCAGAACACCCAGCCGAACACCACCGGCGCGCTCTTTTCGCCAAAGCTCTGGTTGGTCAGCTTGACCGTGGGCGGCACGGTGGCGATCCAGTCCAGCCCGTAGAAGATGCCGAACAGCAGCAGCTGCTCGGGGGCGAAACCGGAGAATGGCAGGTAGATCAGCGAGAGGCCGCGCAGGCTGTAGTAGACGAACAGCAGGCGGCGCGGATCGTACCTGTCGGTCAGCCAGCCGGACGCGGTGGTGCCTACCAGATCGAAGATGCCCATCAGCGCGAGGATCCCGGCGGCCTGCACCTGGGACAGCCCGTGGTCATGGCCCATGGCGATGAAGTGGGTGCCGATCAGCCCATTGGTGGTGAAGCCACAGACGAAGAAGGTCAGGAACAGCAACCAGAAATCGCGCCGCCGACTGGCCATGGCCAGGGTGCCGAGGGTCACGCGAAACAGGTTGCCCGGTGCGGTAGCAGCTGGCGCCTGGTAGTCCGCCGGGGCGCCATGGGGCCGCAGGCCGATGTCCGCCGGCCGCTCCGGCAGCAGCCAGGCCACCAGCGGGATCAGCGCGGCGCTGGCCACGGCCACGGTGAGCACCACGGTCTGCCAGCCTTCGTGGCTGGCGAGATGGGCCAGCAGCGGCAGAAAGACCAGATTGCCGGTGGCGGTGCTGGCCGCCAGCAGCCCCATCATCAGCCCCCGCCGGGCGACGAACCAGCGATTGACGATGGCCGCGCCCAGCACCATGGCCACGCAACCGGTGCCCAGGCCGCTGAGCACGCCCCAGGTGGCGACCAGATGCCAGGGTTCGCGCATCAGGGTGCTCAGGGCGGTGGCCAGGCTGATCAGGGTGAGGCCGCCGAGCAGGGTGCGGCGGATGCCGAGGGTCTGCATCAGGGCCGCGGCGAAGGGGCCTACCAGGCCATAGAGAAAGATGCCGATGGCGGCAGCAAGCGAGACCGTCTCGCGACTCCAGCCAAAGGTGTCCTGCAGCGGCAAGAGCAAGACGCCGGGGGTAGACCTGACGCCCGCTGAGACCAGCAGGGCGAGAAAGATCAGCGCCAGGACGACGAAGACAAAGCGCTGGCCGAGGGCGGGAGGTGTGGTCATGGCGATCTTCACCGGCGGGAAAGGGATGAGTCGAGTATTGCAGCCCGAGCGACCTGGCGCTGGCCAAGCTGGCCCACGGATCTGGCCAGAATGGGTGTTCGTTGGAAAGAGTTGTGGGCGAGTGCTGGAAGCCCAACACGTCGATTCAACCAATCGCCCGCAACTCTTCCGCCAGGCGCTGCGCCAGCCAGCGCGCCGCCGGTCCCGGTGCGGCGTTGCGGCGCCAGGCCAGTTCCACCACCAGGGCCGGCGGTACCCAGTCGCAGGCCAGTTCGGCCAACAAGCCCTGGTAGGTGGGATAGCGCGCCACGTGCCGTGGCAGCCAGCCCCAGCCCAGGCCACGCATCAGCAATTCGGCGAGTAGATAGAAGCTGTCGGCGCGCCAGACCTGGGGGGCGATCTGCTCGCCGCCGGGATAGGGATTCTCCAGCGGCGCGATCAGCAGCTGGCGGTGGCGGGCCAGTTCGCGCCGCCCCACACCCTGCTGGCGCGCCAGGGGATGCTGGGCACCGCAGGCCGTGACCTGGGCGACATCGCCCAGCGCCTGGCGCTCCAGGGCCTCGGGCATGTGCTCATGGCGGAACAGCAGGCCGAGGTCGGCCTGGTCGGTCAGCAGCTTGCGCGCCACATCGCCCTGGGCGCCGCTGGTGAGCTGGACCTCCAGGTGCGGGAAAGCCACGGCCAGGGCGTCCAGGGCATCGAGCACCGGCTGGTAGGGCATGGCCTCGTCCAGGGCCAGGCGCAACAGCGGTTCCTGTCCAGCGCAGAGGGCCTGGGCCCGGCTGTCCAGCCGCTGGCACTGGCGCAGCACCTCGCGCGCCTCCTCCAGCAGGGCCAGACCGGCCTCGGTGATGACCGGCGTGCGCCCGTTGCTGCGCGTGAACAGCGCCACGCCCAGATCGGTCTCCAGCAGGGCGATGGCCGAGCTGATCGCCGATTGCGCCCGGCCCAGACGCCGCGCCATCGCCGAGAAACTCGCGCCCTCGGCGATGCCGACGAAGATCTCCAGCTGCTCAAGATTCCACTGCACGACCCATCTCCCCGATAGATAGGTATCAACTTTCACCCATCGCCCGGAAAGGCACAATGGGGCCTTCTACAGGAGGAAGCCCCATGAGCGGATACATCTACCTGGCCATCGCCATCGCCGCCGAAGTCGTCGCCACCACCTCCATGAAGGCCATCAGCGGCTTCAGCAAGCCGCTGCCGCTGATCCTGGTCGTTTGTGGCTACGGGCTGGCCTTCTGGATGCTGACCCTGGTGGTGCGCAGCATCCCGGTGGGCATCGCCTACGCCATCTGGGCCGGCCTTGGCATCGTGCTGGTGAGCATCGCCGCGGCCTTTCTCTACGATCAGAAGCTGGACCTGCCGGCCCTGCTGGGCATGGGGCTGATCGTCGCCGGGGTGGTGGTGATCCAGCTGTTTTCCGGCAGCACCGGGCATTGAGACCAGCGGCGGCGAGGAGCGTGTAAAATCGCCTCTTTGCCGATCACCCGAGCAGGCCGTTCATGTCCCAACCCTGGTCCACCGATATCCTCATCGTCGGCGGCGGCGTCGCCGGCCTCTGGCTCAACGCCCGCCTCCGACGCGCCGGCTACGCCACCGTGCTGGTGGAGACCGGCGCCCTGGGCGGCGGCCAGAGCGGCAAGTCCCAGGGCATCATCCATGGCGGCACCAAGTACGCCCTGACCGGGATGCTCACCGGTGCCTCCGAGGCCATCGCCGACATGCCGCGGCGCTGGCGTGAGAGCCTGGCCGGCAGCGGCGAGCTGGATCTCTCCGGCGTGCGCCTGCTCTCCGAAGCCCATTACCTCTGGTCGCCGGGCAGCCTGGCCGGCAACCTCACCAGCTTCTTCGCCAGCAAGGCGGTGCGCGGCCGGGTGGATGCGGTCAAGGGCGACGAACTGCCCCCGGCCCTGCGCGATCGTGCCTTCAAGGGCAAGGTCTATCGCCTGGCCGAACTGGTGCTGGACGTGCCCAGCCTGGTCGCGCGCCTGGCCGAGCTGGCCGGCGACAGCCTGCTGGCCGGGCATGAGCTGCAACCGCTGCGCGAAGCCGGCGAACTGACCGGCCTGGTGGTGGACGGCCAACCCATCCGCGCCCAACGCATCGTGCTGACCGCCGGCGCCGGCATGGCCGAGCTGCTCCAGGCGCTCCACCTGGAACAACCGGCCATGCAGCGCCGCCCGCTGCACATGGTGGTGGTCAAGGGCCCCATGCTCAAACCCCTCTATGCCCACTGCCTGGGCGGCGGCCCCAAGCCGCGGGTGACCATCACCAGCCACCCCACCGCCGACGGCCAGTGGCTGTGGTACCTGGGTGGCGACCTGGCCGAAGCCGAGGGCGTGGCGCGCGAACCCCAGGCGCAGATCGCCGCGGCGCGCGAGGAGTTGCAGCGCCTGCTGCCCTGGATCGACTTCGCCGGCGCGCGCTGGGCGACCCTGCGCGTGGATCGCGCCGAGCCGGCGCAATCCGGACTGGTGCGCCCGGACAATGCCTTTCTCGCCGAGGAAGGTCGTCTGCTGGTGGGCTGGCCGACCAAGCTCGCCCTGTCGCCCGACCTGGCCGACCGCGTCCTGGCCAATCTCGACCGCGACGGCATCGCGCCGGGACAGCACCCCGCCCTGCCCGCCCATCCGCAACCGCCGGTGGCCGCGCCCTTCTGGGAGGAGCTGTTGCCATGAGTCTGCGCACCCTACACGGTCTGCAGCGTCCGCTGGGCAGCACCGGTCTGGAGATCTCCCCGCTGGGTCTGGGCACGGTCAAGTTCGGGCGTGACCAGGGCGTGAAGTATCCCAATGGCTTCACCATCCCCGACGACCGCAGCGCCGCGGACCTGCTGAGTCTTGCCCGCGAACTGGGGATCAATCTGCTGGACACCGCTCCGGCCTATGGCCGCAGCGAGGAACGCCTGGGTCCGCTCTTGCGTGGCCAGCGCCAGCACTGGGTGATCGCCAGCAAGGTCGGGGAGGAATTCACCGATGGCCTGTCCAGCTTCGACTTCAGCCCGGCCCATACCCGCCGCTCGGTGGAACGCAGCCTGCAACGCCTGGAAACCGACTGGCTGGACCTGGTGCTGGTGCACTCCGATGGCAACGACCTGGCCATCCTCCAGGACAGCGGCTGCTACGAGACCCTGGCCGAGCTCAAGCGCGAGGGGCTGATCCGCGCCTTCGGCTTTTCCGGCAAGACCGTCGCCGGCGGCCTGAAAGCCCTGGAAGCCGGCGATTGCGCCATGGTCACCTTCAACCTCAACGAAGACGCCGAGATCCCGGTGATCCAGGCCGCCGCCGCCCAGGGCAAGGGCATCCTGATCAAGAAGGCCCTGGCCAGCGGTCACGCCGTGCTCGGCGCCGGCCAGGATCCAGTGCGGGCCAGCTTCGCCCGGGTGTTCGGCGAGCCGGGTGTGAGCAGTGCGATAGTCGGCACTATCGATCCCCTGCACCTGTCACATAATGTCCGTACCCTGGCCGAAGTGATCACCGCTCGGCCCTGATCCAGAGCGTTTCGCTGAACCCTTGCCTTCGTCCGCTGGACGCCCCGCCCGGCTTGCCCGGGACGGCGCGTCCGCGGCATACAACAAACAGGAGTCGGCCATGCCCCAGCTCATCGCCCGCCACAATCCCAAGGCGTTCAAGACCCTGCCCCTTTCGGTCGAGGCCAACCATGACGGCCTCACCTACCAGGCCCTCGGCCAACCCCTGAATTTCAGCGAGATGCTGGAGCGGCGCAAGCCCATCGAGATCGACGATGCCCAGCACTTCAGCGCCAGGCTCGCCAATCTGGGGGTCTCGGTACGCCTGACGCTGAACTGGCAGGGCCAGGATCACTGGCTGCTGGTGCGCCAGCGCCGGCCCGATCGGGGCGACGTGGTGCTCAAGCTGATCTCCGGTTACATCCCGACCCACGAACTGGCGCTGCCGCTGCTCACCGCCGTCCAGGAGGTGGCCGAGGAGTGCCTGATCGAGACGCCGCGCGGCTGGCTGGCGGGACGCTTCGCCGACACCTGGCTGCCGACGCCCTATGCCCCGGCCCTGCCCTATCGCGAGGACGTGGCCTTTCGCCTGACCCCACGTTCGGGCGCGGCGCGGCCGGTGCGCTGCGGCAGTCTGGCGCTGCTGGAACGCCCTCGCGCCTATGTGCATACCCCCACCGCCTCGCTGCAACTGGTCTATGACCTGCTGCTGGAGCTGCCCAAGGAGTGCAAGGCGCCGAGTCTGTTCCACGTCGACGAGAAGATCGAGAACGGCCAATTGCTGGCGCGCCTGGCCCGGCAACGCCCGGATCTCTATCTGGTCGCCCTGGACGACGGCAAACCCACCGGCGAGCTCTATACCCTGTCCGCCGGCCAGCGCCTGCCGGTATCGACCCGCGGCCTCTGGCTGTCGGAAAGCTTCGCCCGCCAGGACGGCTGGCTGGTCCACGACAGCCGGGTACGCTGGCGTGACTGGCTGGAGCGCATGGCGCCCCAGAGCGCCCTGCAGCGGGCCTAGGGTCGGCGGGAGATCAGTCGCCACCGGCGCGGCGTTCACCGACGCCGCCGCCGGCCGCGGCCTGGACCCGGCCCGCTAGCCGGGAAAAGGGCAGCGTCTGAATCCACACCGTGCCGTGGCCGCTCAGGGTTGCCAGCACCAGGCCTTCACCGCCGAACAGCATGCTGCGCAGGCCACCTGCCAGCTTGATGTTGTAGTCGATGCCGCTGGTGAAACCCACCAGACAACCGGTGTCCAGGCGCAGGGTCTCGCCCTTGAGTTCCTTGCGGATCACCGTGCCGCCGGCATGCACGAAGGCCATGCCATCGCCCTCCAGCCGCTGCAGGATGAAGCCTTCGCCGCCGAAGAAACCGGCGCCCAGACGGCGGGTGAAAGCCACGCCGATGCGGGTGCCCTTGGCCGCGCAGAGAAAGGAATCGCGCTGGCAGAACAGGGTGCCGCCCAGGGCGGCGAGGTCCAGGGGTACCACCTGCCCCGGATAGGGCGCGGCAAAGGCGACGCGGCGCTTCTCGCGACCTTCATTGGTGAAATGGGTCATGAATAGCGACTCGCCGCCAAGCATCCGCTTGCCGGCGCCCCAGAGCTTGCCGAGCAGGCCGGCGGAGCCGTCGCCCATGCGTGCGGTGAAAGCTATGTCGGCCTCCATGTAGGTCATGGCGCCGGCCTCGGCGATCACCGTCTCGCCCGGATCGAGGCCGATCTCCACCGCCTGCAGGGATTCACCGAGAATGCGATGATCGAGGATATGGCTGGGCATGGCTGTGAGGCTCCTGGTGTAGCGTGGAAAACGGCACAGCCTTTTCCACTGTCCTGCGTATGGGCAAGGCGCGTGGAAAACGCTGCGCGGTTTTCCACCCTACAACATCGCGGCCATTACCGGCGCTACCTGGCTTCCCTCACCCCAGCCCTCTCCCGGAGGGAGAGGGGGATATCCAGCGCAGATGGACGTTCCGTAGGTTGGATTGAGCGCAGCGAAGTCCAACCTATTGCAGCCCGTAGCGTGGAAAACGGCGCAGCCTTTTCCACTGCCCTGCGAATATGCGACGCGCGTGGAAAACGCTGCGCGGTTTTCCACCCTACGAATCGGCGCCCACGTCTCGCAGCTCGCCGGCGAAGCGCGCCAAGCGCTGGCGCAGGCGCTGGTTTTCCCGTCGCAGTTCTTCCACCTCATCCAGCAGGTGCAGGGCCAGGGCGGTGGCGGCCCAATCCAGTTCCAGCTCGTGCCTCAGGCGCACGGCGCGGCGGGCGCGATGCAGGGCGCTGGTATCGAAGTGCCACTCGGCCGGGCGCTTGCCCCGCTGGGGTGCCAGGATGCCGTGCTCGACGATCTCCACCACCACCGGCTCGCTCACCTCGCAGAGCACGCAGAATTCCTGCAGGACGATCAGACTGCTCATCAGACTTTCCTCCAGTCGCGGCGGGGATCGAAGGCCGCCCGCTCGGCCAGTTGGCGCCACAGCGCCTGGGTTTCTTCATCGCCCCTGGGCGGCATCACCACCTTAAGCAGGGCATGCAGATCGCCCTGCCCCGTCTTGCCGGCCAGGCCCTTGCCGCGCACCCGCAACCGCGCACCGTTCTGGCTGCCGGGCGGGATACTGAGCATGATCTGTCCATCCAGCGTCGGCACCTGCACCTTGGCGCCCAACGCAGCTTCCCAGGGGGCGAGCGGGACGCTGACCACCAGATCCTGGCCGTCGACGTCGAACAGCGGATGGGGCACCAGGCGGATGACCAGGTAGAGATCCCCCGCCTCCGCGCCGCCGACGCCCGGCTCGCCCTGGCCTTTCAGGCGGATACGTTCGCCGTCGGTGCTGCCGGCGGGAATCTTGACGTTGAGGGTCTTGGTGGTCTCGCCGACGCGGCGGCCCAGCTCGTCGCGCTGCGGCAGCGTAAAGCTCAGCGGCTTGGTGCTGCCCGCCTGGCTCTCTTCGAGAAACAGCGGCAGCTCCAGCTCGATGTCACGACCCCGGCGGGCGAAACCGCCCTGCTGCGAGCGCCCGGCAGCACCGAACAGGGATTCGAAGAAGTCGGAGTAGTCCGCGCCGAAGCCGGCATGGGGATCGCTGTAGTCATCGCCTGAACCCGGCTGCCAGTCCGGCGGCACCTGGAAGCGCTCGCCCTGCTGCTGGTAGAGGCGTACCTGATCGTACTCGGCGCGCTTGTGCGGATCGCGCAGGACGTCATAGGCCTCGGCCACCTCCTTGAAGCGGGCCTCGGCATCGGCCTCCTTGCTCACATCGGGGTGGTACTTGCGCGCCAGCTTGCGATAGGCGGTCTTGAGGGTCTTGTCGTCGACGTCGGGAGCGACGCCGAGCACCTCGTAGTAGTCCTTGAAGTCCATTGCGGTCTCCAGTAACGGTTCTCCTAGAGACCGCGGAGCGCCCCCAGGGGTTGCACGCAGCCGGTCAGTCGCCTCGCTTGCGAAAGGCCAGGGTGCCGGCCAGCACCGTGAAGGTCGCCACCAGCGCCACCAGGATCCAGAAACCATGGGGCGAATCGGCCAGCGGGATACCGCCGACGTTCATGCCGAAGAAGCCGGCGATGATGTTGATCGGCAGGGCCAGCACCGTGACCAGGGTCAGGGTGAACAGGGTGCGGTTGGTCTGCTCGGCGGAGGCGGCGGCGATCTCCTCCTGCAACAGCTTGAGCCGCTCCACCAGGGCGGCGAGGTCGTCCAGCACCCGGTCGAATTCCTCGGTGGCCTCGCGCAGGGTCTGGATGTCGTCGCGGCGCAGCCAGGCCGGCGGCCGGTTGAGCAGCCGCAGCAGGGAACCCGGCTCCAGGGCCAGCAGCCGTTGCAGCCGGACCAGGGCGCGTCTCAGGCTGCCCAGTTCGGCGCGACTGGCGGACAGCCGCTGGGACAGCAGGCGATCCTCGATGGCATCCACCTTGACCGTGGTGTCGCGGATGATGCCGGTCAGTACGTCGGCCTGGTCGCGCAGGAGGTGCACCAGCAGCTCCAGGGTCGAGCCGAAGCCCTCGCCGCGGCGTACCGCGTGGCGCAGGCGATCCACCGAACGCAGTGGCTGGGCCCGGGCGGTCACCAGCAGCCCCGGGCGGGCGCAGGCCCAGAGGGTGGCGACGTCCACCGAGACCTGGCCGTAGGCGAGGGTCACGTCGTTCACCACCCCGAGCAGGGTGTCATCGGCCGGCTCCAGGCGGGTCGAGTGGGAACCGGCATGCAGGGATTCGAAGAATTCCTCGGGCAGCCCCAGGTGCTCGCGCATCCAGCGTTCGGCGGCGGCGTGGGCCAGGTTGAAGTGCAGCCAGCGAAATCCGCCCTCTTCCGCCTCCCAGGGATCTTCCGGCGCCATGGTCAGGGCCCGGCCCGGCTGGCCGGAGGTGAAATGATAGGCGTAGAGCAGCCCCAGCCGTTCGGCGGCCGGATGCAGGGGGATCAGCGTATTGGTCATGGCTACCTGCGGAGGGAACGCGACATCAGGGCTCTGTTAGCAGGTCCGAATGAACCTTTGATGACAGAGCCCCGGTCGGCAGGCACCGAAGCGACGCCCCGGACGGGGCGCCGCTCTTATTGCGGACGCATGTGCGGGAAGAGGATGACGTCGCGGATCGACGGCGAGTTGGTCAGCAGCATCACCAGGCGGTCGATGCCGATGCCTTCACCGGCGGTGGGCGGCATGCCGTATTCCAGGGCGTTGATGAAGTCGGCGTCGTAGTGCATGGCCTCGTCGTCACCGGCGTCCTTTTCCTGGACCTGCAGCATGAAACGCTCGGCCTGGTCTTCGGCGTCATTGAGCTCGGAGTAGGCGTTGGCGATCTCGCGGCCGCCGATGAACAGCTCGAAGCGGTCGGTGACGCTGGGATTCTCGTCGTTGCGGCGCGCCAGCGGCGAGACCTCGAAGGGGTACTCGGTGATGAAGTGCGGCTGCTCCAGCTTGCTCTCCACCAGCTCCTCGAAAATCATCACCTGCAGCTTGCCCAGGCCTTCGTGGCCGAGCACCTTGGCGCCGGCCTTCTTGGCGATGGCGCGGGCCTTCTCGACGTCCTGCAGGTCTTCCGCGGTGATGTCCGGATTGTACTTGAGGATGGAGTCGTACACCGACAGGCGCACGAAGGGCTCGCCGAAGTGGAAGACCTTGTCGCCATAGGGCACGTCGGTGGTGCCGAGCACGGCCATGGCCAGTTCGCGGAACAGTTCCTCGGTGAGGTCCATGTTGTCGCGGTAGTCGGCGTAGGCCTGGTAGAACTCGAGCATGGTGAACTCGGGGTTGTGCCGGGTCGAGACGCCTTCGTTACGGAAGTTGCGGTTGATCTCGAAGACCTTCTCGAAGCCACCGACCACCAGGCGCTTGAGGTACAGCTCCGGCGCGATGCGCAGGAACATGGCCATGTCCAGGGCGTTGTGGTGGGTCTCGAAGGGCTTGGCCGCCGCACCGCCGGGAATGGTCTGCAGCATGGGGGTTTCCACTTCGAGGAAGCCCCGCTCCATGAGGAAGCGGCGGATGTGGGCGATGACCTGGGAGCGTACGCGGAAGGTCTGGCGCACCTCTTCGTTGACGATCAGGTCGACATAGCGCTGGCGATAGCGCAGCTCGGTGTCGGTCAGGCCGTGGTGCTTGTCGGGCAGCGGGCGCAGCGACTTGGTCAGCAGGCGCACGTCGCTCATGTTGACGTACAGATCGCCCTTGCCGGAGCGGGCCAGGGTGCCTTCGGTGGCGATGATGTCGCCCAGGTCCCAGGTCTTGACCGCTTCCAGGGTCTCGGCCGGCAGGGTCTTGCGGTCGACGTAGACCTGGATACGCCCGCTGGTGTCCTGCAGCACCATGAAGGCGCCGCGGTTGAGCATGATGCGGCCGGCCACCTTGACCTTGATGCCCGCGGCTTCCAGCTCTTCCTTGGTCTTGTCGGCGTACTGCTGCTGCAGATCACCGGCCAGGCTGTCGCGGCGGAAGTCGTTGGGGAAGGGAATGGCCTGCTGGGCACGCAGCGCGGAGAGCTTTTCCTTGCGCTGGGCGATCAGCTTGTTGTCTTCCTGTTCCTGGGCTTGGGGGTCTAGGGGTTGTTCGCTCATGTCTGCTGTTTACCTGGGGAGTGCTTGCCGTAGGAGCGGCCCATGGCCGCGATAACTAGCAGGATCGCGGCCATGGGCCGCTCCTACAGAGATAGATTGGTTAGATGCCCTGCTTGAGGCTGGCTTCAAGGTATTCGTCCAGATCGCCGTCGAGCACCTTGTCGCAGTCGCTGCGTTCCACACCGGTGCGCAGATCCTTGATCCGCGAGGCGTCGAGGACGTAGGAGCGGATCTGGTGGCCCCAGCCGATATCGGACTTGGAGTCCTCCAGCGCCTGGGAGGCGGCGGTGCGCTTCTGCATCTCCAGCTCGTACAACTTGGCCCGCAGCATCTTCATGGCGGTGTCCTTGTTGGCGTGCTGGGAACGCTCGTTCTGGCAGGCCACCACGGTGTTGGTGGGCACGTGGGTGATCCGCACCGCGGAGTCGGTGGTGTTCACGTGCTGACCACCCGCGCCCGAGGAGCGGTAGGTGTCGATGCGCAGATCGGACGGGTTGATCTCGATGTCGATGTTGTCGTCGATCTCGGGCGAGACGAATACCGCGGTGAAGGAGGTGTGGCGACGGTTGCCCGAGTCGAAGGGACTCTTGCGCACCAGGCGGTGCACGCCGATCTCGGTGCGCAGCCAGCCGAAGGCGTATTCGCCCTTGATGTGCACCGTGGCGCCCTTGATGCCGGCGACCTCGCCTTCCGACAACTCGACGATCTCGGCGCTGAAGCCGTGCTGGTCGGCCCAGCGCAGGTACATGCGCAGCAGCATGTTGGCCCAGTCCTGGGCCTCGGTGCCGCCGGAGCCGGCCTGGATGTCCAGGTAGCAGTTGTTGGGGTCCATCTCGCCGCTGAACATGCGGCGGAATTCCAGCTTCTCGAGGATGCCGCGCAGGCGCTCCACCTCGGTCGCCACGTCATCGACCGCGCCCTGGTCTTCCTCTTCGGCGGCCATCTCCAGCAGGTCGCTGGCATCGGCCAGGCCACCGGTCAGCTCGTCCAGGGTCCCGACCACCTGGGCCAGCTGGGCGCGCTCGCGACCGAGATTCTGGGCGTATTCGGGCTTGTTCCAGACAGCGGGATCCTCGAGCTCGCGCTCGACTTCGACCAGACGATCCTTTTTCAGATCGTAGTCAAAGATACCCCCGAATGGTCTGGGTACGGCTGGTGAGGTCCTTGATGCTGGTGACGATCGGGTTGATTTCCATGGGGGAAACACTCGCGAGAAAAGCTGTGGAAAAGCTCGCGAGTATAACCCAATCGGCGGCGAAACTCAGCGGGCGGCGGGCAGCGCCGCCCGCACGCGCCTCAATCGGCGTCGAGATCGCGATGGCGGGTTTCCGGCAGGCACAGCAGCCCCACCACCAGGCTGACGCCGGTGATCAGCACCGGGTACCAGAGGCCGTAGAAGATGTCGCCGGTATAGACCACCAGGGCAAAGGACACCGTGGGCAGGAAGCCGCCGAACCAGCCGTTGCCGATGTGGTACGGCAGCGACATGGAGGTGTAGCGGATGCGAGTGGGGAACAGCTCCACCATCAGCGCCGCCAGTGGTCCGTAGCAGAGGGTGGCGATCAGGATCAGGGCGAAGATCACCGCCACCACCATCGGCTTGTTGACCTGGGCCGAGTCGGCCTTGGCCGGATAGCCGGCGGCCTGCACCGCGGCGCGCAGGGCCGGTTCGTCGAAGCCGACGATGAGCTTGTCGCCGACGCTGACCTGCACCGCATCGCCGGGCGCCGCGGCCACGCTGCGGTAGGGCAGACCGCTCTTGGCCAGCAGTGTCTTGACCCGGTCGCAGGGACTGTCGAAACGCGCCTTGCCCACCGGATCGAACTGGAAGGTGCAGGTGGCCGGGTCGGCGGTCACCACGATGGGAGCCTGCTGGCTGGCCTGGTAGATCTGCGGATTGGCGTAGTGGGTCAGGGCCTTGAACAGCGGGAAGTAGAGCACCGTGGCCAGCAGCAGGCCGAGCATCAGGATCGGCTTGCGCCCGACCTTGTCCGACAGCCAGCCGGCGATGACGAAGAAGGGCGCGCCGAGGATGACGCTGATGATCAGCAGGTTGTTCGCCAGCACCGGATCCAGCTTGAGGGTCTGGGTGAGAAAGAACATCACATAGAACTGCGACAGGTAGAAGGTCACCGCCTGGCCGCCGTTGATGCTGAACAGCGCGATCAGCACCACCTTGAGATTGCTCCAGTTGGTGAAGGAATCGCGGATCGGCGCCTTGCTCTGCTTGCCTTCGGCCTTCATGCGCACGAAGGCGGGCGACTCGTGCATCGACATGCGGATCCAGGTGGAAATGGCCAGCAGAAAGATCGACAGCAGGAACGGCAGGCGCCAACCCCAGACCTCGAACTGGTCGCCGGTCAGATAGCGGCAGACCAGGATCACCACCAGCGACAGCAACAGCCCCAGGGTCGCGGTGGATTGCAGCCAGCTGGTATGGGCGCCGCGCTTGCCGGGCGGCGCGTGCTCGGCGATGTAGGTGGCGGCGCCGCCGTATTCGCCGCCCAGGGCCAGGCCCTGCAGCAGGCGCAGCACCACCAGGATGATGGGTGCGGCCACGCCGATGCTGGCGTAGGTGGGCAGCAGGCCGACGCCGAAGGTGGCGATGCCCATGAGGATGATGGTGGCGAGAAAGGTGTACTTGCGGCCGACCATGTCGCCCAGGCGGCCGAACACCAGGGCGCCGAAGGGCCGCACCACGAAGCCGGCGGCAAAGGCCAGCAGGGCGAAGATGAAGGCGGTGGTGTCGTTGACGCCGGCGAAGAACTGCTTGCTGATCACCGCCGCCAGGGCGCCATAGAGAAAGAAGTCGTACCACTCGAAGACGGTTCCCAGGGACGAGGCGAAGATCACCTTGCGTTCTTCGCGGCGACTGCTGGCCGCGCTGGGTTGGACCCGGGGTTGGGCATAGTCGGACATCGCACGTTCTCCTGACCCGGGATCGCCGGGCTGATTGTTGTTATGGGCGACAGCTACTACGGTGGAAACGGCAGGAGGCCCCGCCGTCGGTGAAAGCGGAGGGACGCCGCTAGGCCGCCGAGACCGCGCTGGCCCGGGCCACCACGGCGGGCAGCTCGTGACTGCCCTGCTCGCGCGCCTCGGCCAGCATGAAGGTGGCCGCCTGCTCGGCGATCATCAGCGTTGGCGAGCAGCTGTTGCCCGAGACCAGGGTCGGCATGATGGAGGCGTCGGCCACCCGCAGCCCGGGAATGCCATGCACCCGCAGGCGCGCATCGACCACGGCGTCGGCGTCCTGGCCCATGCGACAGGTGCCGGATGGATGGAAGATGGTGGTGCCTATGGCGCCGGCCGCCTGCTGCAATTCCTCCTCGCTCTGGTAGGCCGGTCCCGGCAGGTATTCCTCGGGTCGATAGGCGGCCAGGGCCGGGGCGGCGACGATGCGCCGGGTCAGGCGGATGGCGTCGGCGGCCACCTTGAGATCCTCCGGCGCACTGAGATAGCGCGGCTGGATCAGCGGCGCGGCCAGCGGGTCGGCGCTGCGGATGGCCACCTGGCCGCGACTGGCCGGACGCAGGTTGCACACCGAGGCGGTAAAGGCGGGAAAGCCGTGCAGCGGCTCGCCGAAGCGCTCCAGCGACAGCGGCTGCACGTGATACTGCAGATTGGCCGAGGGCTGCCCGGGATCGGAGCGGGCGAAGGCGCCCAGCTGACTCGGCGCCATGGCCAGGGGGCCACTGCGTTTCCAGAGGTATTCCAGGCCCATGCCCAGCTTGCCCCAGAGACTGCCGGCCAGGGCGTTGAGGGTAGGCACGCCGTGCACCCGGTAGATCAGCCGCAGTTGCAGGTGATCCTGCAGATTGCCGCCCACCCCTTCCAGGCGGTGCCGGACGCCGATGCCCAGGCCTTCGAGCAGACCGCGCGGCCCTATGCCGGAGCGCTGCAACAGGGTCGGCGAGCCGATGGCGCCGGCGCAGAGCACGATCTCCCGCCGTGCCACCAGGCGCTGGGGCTCGGCCTGGCCCGGCAGGCGCGCCAGCACCGCCCGTGCCCTGCCCTCCTCCAGCAGCACCCGCTCGACCTGAACGCCGGTCAGCACCTCGAGATTGGCGCGCTGGCGGATGGGCTTGAGAAAGGCCTTGGCGGCATTCCAGCGCACACCGTTGCGCTGATTGACCTGGAAGTAGCCGCAGCCTTCGTTGTCACCGGTGTTGAAGTCCTCCACCGGCGCGATGCCGGTTTCGCCGGCGGCGGCGCGAAAGGCGTCGAGCAGCGTCCAGTGCAGGCGCTGCCGCTCGACCCGCCATTCGCCCCCGGCGCCGTGAAACTCTGAATTGCCGTCGCAGTGATCCTCCATGCGCTTGAACAGCGGCAGCACGTCCTGCCAGCCCCAGCCGGGATTGCCGGCGGCGGCCCAGCCGTCATAGTCGCGGGCCTGACCACGCATGTAGATCATGCCGTTGATGGACGAGCAGCCACCCAGCACCCGTCCGCGCGGATAGTTGAGCGCCCGGCCCCCCAGGCCCGCTTCCACCTCGGTCTTGAAACACCAGTCGGTGCGCGGATTGCCGATGCAGAACAGATAGCCGACGGGAATGTGGATCCAGGGATGGTTGTCGCGCCCGCCGGCTTCCAGCAGCAGCACGCGATAGGCCGGATCGGCGGACAGTCGATTGGCCAGCAGGCAGCCGGCCGGACCGGCGCCGACGATGATGAAGTCATATTCCGCAGCAGGACCGGGCATGACGTTCCCTCGCTTTTTTGTTGTTGTGGTCCCTATCCTAGTGTCGTCATCCGCGAACAACAGTCGCAGAAAACGGGCACCGGCTGTGCATTTCTGAACAGCGCCCCGCAAGCGACCGCGCAGACAGACCTAGACGAGGGAGACGGGATGTTCGACTGGAACGATCTGCGGGTTTTTCTGGAGATCCAGCGCCATGGCCGCCTGCTGACCGCCGCCCGTAGCCTGGGCGTCAGTCATGCCACCGTCGCCCGCCACCTGGAGGCCCTGGAGCGCGCCCTGGGCAGTCAGCTGCTGGTGCAACAGGCCAGCGGTTATCAACTCACCCCGGCTGGTCAGGCCCTGCTGGCGCACGCCCAGGCAATGGAAGAAGCCGCGTTGCTGGCCCAGGAGGCAGTGACCCAGAGACTCAATCCGCTGGGCCAGGTGCGGGTCGGGGTGACCGAAGGCCTGGGCACCGGCTTTCTCGCCCAGCGCCTGGGAGCGCTGCTGCGCGACTATGCGGGGCTGGAAGTGGAACTGGTCTCGGTGCCGCGCTTCGTCAGCGTCACCAACCGCGAGGCGGACATCGCCATCACCCTGGAAAGGCCCACCGCCGAAGGCCTGATCGGCCGGCGGCTGACGCCCTATCGCCTGAGGTTCTACGCCAGTCGCACCTACCTGGATCGGGCGCCGCCCCTGGGTGCCGAAGCCGACCTCGGCGAGCAGACCTTCATCGGTTACGTCGACGACCTGCTATACACCCGCGAACTGCAATTCATCCAGGGACTCTGCCCGGAGCCGCGCATCGTCTTTCGCAGCACCAGCGTCATCGCCCAGCGCGAAGCCGCCTGTGCCGGCATCGGCATCGCGGTGCTGCCCTGCTACCTGGTGGGTCAAGGCACGCCCCTGGAAGGCGTGCTCCCGGAGCGCTCCTTTACCCGGGAGTACTGGATCTCCACCCACCGCGAATTGCACCGCTCCGCCCGCCTGCGCGTGGTCTGGGATTTCCTGCTGCACCTCTGCGCAGCGGAGCGGAGCGTCCTGCTGGGCGAGGAACGTGCCCTCGCCTAGCCGTCAGACCGCCGCGGCCTCGCGCTCCAGTTCGGCGCGCAGGCCGGGCTCCAGGCGCAACTGGCGCGCCAGCTCGTCCAGATAGGCCTTTTCCATGTATTGCTGATCGTCGATCAGCATCAGGCTGGCCAGGTACATCTCGGCCGCCATCTCGGGGGTTTCCGCCGCGGCGGCGACCTTGGCCGGATCGAGCGGCTGTTCCAGTTCGCGCTGCAGCCAGCTGCGCAGTTCGGGATCGTTGTCCAGCTTGGCCATCTCGGCTTCGATGGCCTGGCGCTCCTGGTCATCGACATGGCCATCGGCCTTGGCCGCCGCGATCAGGGCGATCAGCACCGCCCGGCCGTGGGCCTCGGCTTCGTGCTCCGGTACCCGATCCACGGTGCGGGGCTCGGCGGCCGCCGCGCCCTGGACCTGGTTGGCCTGCCAGGACTGATAGGCCTTGTAGGCCACCATGCCGAGTGCCGCCAAGCCGCCATAGCCGACCGCCTTGCCCCCCATGGCACGCCCGCGCTTGCTGCCCAGCAGGGCGGTCAGGGCACCGGCGGCCAGGCCGCTGTTACCCAGGCCCGAAAGCAGACCGCCAAGGGGATCCTTGCCGGAAGACGGGGTACCGGGTCGTGGGGCCGCGTGGCCGGTCTTCTTGGCCAGGGCCTGCTGGCCCGCCTTGAGCAATTGATCGAGCAAACCGCGGGTGTTCATGGATGACCTCCACAGAGTCGGGATTCAGCTTCTTGGGACCGCCGTCCGCACCGTCCGGCTCCCGGCACCTGCTTACCGGATGTTGCCGGGAACACCGTCGCCAACGGCCAGCCGCTACAAAATATTGCTGACCGCGGACCGCCCACGGCGCTACTCTTGCGCCTCCCCCCTGCAGTTGCCGGAGACACCCCATGCGCTCGCGTCTGGCTGTGCTGTTCGCGCTTTCGGTCGCCCTTACCGCCGGCCAGGTCCAGGCCGCCGCCGAGGATGCCCGCCTCATCGCCAATCGCTATCTCGATGCCTGGAACGATCACGACGCCGAGGCCGCCAGCGCCCTGCTCGATCCCAAGGTGCAGTATTTCGACAGTGGCGCCGCCACCACCGAGACCAGCCGCACCCAGGCCCGCGACAGGATCGTCAAGGTCACCCTCAAGGCGGTACCGGATCTGCAGGTGAAGATGGTGCACAAGCCGGTCATCGGCCCGCGCAGCATCGCCTTCGAATGGGAACTGACCGGCAACCGCACCACCGCCACCGGCAAGCAACCGGTGAAGATCCGCGGCGCCAGCATCATGAAGATCCGCGACGGTCGCATCTGGTACCTGGGCGACTACTACGACAGCGACGCCCTGGAAGCCATGCTGCGCCCGGTCAAGCCCTGACCCGGGAGCCATCCGGGCGGATGGCTCCGTTGCTCCCCTATTCCACCCCGAACGGCTTGCGCAGTGGCGTATCCCGGTGCGCGGCGCGGACGTACTGCGGCGGCCAGGAGACCCTCTCGCGCAAGGCTTCGGCGGCATTCAGCGGCCAGTAGGGATCGCGCAGCAGCTCACGGGCCAACAGCACCAGATCGGCCTGACCGGTGCGCAGCACGTGCTCGGCCTGGGCCGCATCGGTGATCATGCCCACCGCGCCACTGGGAATCCCGGCTTCCTTGCGCACCCGCTCGGCGAACTGGGTCTGGTAACCGGGGCCGGTGGGAATGTCGGCCTGGGCCGCGGTGCCGCCGGAAGAGACATCGATCAGGTCGACGCCCAGGGTCTTGAGCCGGCGCGCCAGTTCCACCGTCTCGTCGACGTCCCAGCCGTCTTCCACCCAGTCGGTGGCCGAGACCCGCACGAACAGCGGCAACTCCTCCGGCCAGACGGCGCGCACGTCGGCGGTCACCTCCAGCAGCAGGCGGATGCGATTCTCGAAATTGCCGCCGTAGTCGTCTTCGCGGCGGTTGGAGAGCGGCGAGAGGAACTGGTGCAGCAGATAGCCGTGGGCGGCATGGATCTCGGCCACCTTGAAGCCGGCCGCCAGGGCGCGCTCGGCGGTGTCCACGAAGGCCCGGCGGATGCTGGCGATGTCGTCGCGATCCACCGCCGTGGGCCGGGTGTGCTGGGGATCGAAGGCGATGGCCGAGGGCGCCACCGGCACCCAGCCGCCTTCGGCGATGGGCACGCTGCCGTGCTTGCCGAGCCAGGGTTGCCAGGTGCTGGCCTTGCGCCCGGCGTGGGCCAGCTGGATACCGGCGACACTGCCCTGCCCCTCGATGAACTGGGTGATGCGCCGCAGGGGCTCGATCTGCTCGTCCTTCCACAACCCCAGGTCCTGGGGCGTGATGCGCCCGTCGGGGGTGACCGCGGTGGCCTCGAAGATCACCAGGCCGGCACCACCGGTGGCGCGACTGCCCAAGTGGACCAGGTGCCAGTCGTTGGCGAAACCGTCTTCGCTGGAGTACTGGCACATCGGGGAGACCACCACGCGATTGGGCAGGGTCAGCTGACGCAGGGTCAGGGGCTGGAACAGGAGACTCATGGCGGACCTCGTCTTCTCGGGATTCACGGCATTGGAGTGTTCCCGAACAGAATAGGTCGCTATTCCGACTAACGAGGTGCCAGGTGCACCACCAGCAACTGTACGCTCTCGTTGCCGCGGAATTCGTTCACGTCCAGCCGATAGGCCAGCTCGGCCCAGCGGATGTTGGGATCGGGCCAGGTGTCGCGATCGATGTTAAAGGCGATGCCGTCCAGCTCCGGTCCGCCCTGCTCGCTGCGCAGGGTCAGCTTGAGATGCCGCTCCTTGAGCAGGCGCTGGGAGAGGATCTCGAAGGTGCCGTGGAACAGCGGTTCGGGAAACTGCTGCCCCCAAGGACCGGCCTGGCGCAGGGCCTGGGCCAGGCCGAGCTGGAACTCGGTGGGAGCCAGGCAACCATCGGTCTGCAGGCGACCACTGAGGTCGTCGGCCTGCAGATGGCGGCGCACCTCGGCGTCGAAGGCCGCGGCAAAGGTCTCGTAGTGCGCCTGGGGCAGGCTGAGGCCGGCGGCCATGGCGTGACCGCCGAACTTGGTGATCAGTCCCGGATGCCGGGTCGCCACGGCGTCCAGGGCATCGCGGATGTGCAGCCCGGGCACCGAGCGCGCCGAGCCCTTGAGCATGCCGTTGCCACTGCCGTCGTCGGCAAAGGCCAGCGCCGGGCGGTGATACTTCTCCTTGAGGCGCGAGGCCAGGATACCGATCACGCCCTGGTGCCACTCCGGATCGAACAGGCAGAGACCGAAGGGCAGATTGTCTTCCGGCAGCTCCTTGAGCTGCTTGAGCGCCTCGCGCTGCATGCCCTGCTCGATGCTCTTGCGATCCTTGTTGAAGTCGTCCAGCTGCTGGGCGTATTCCTGCGCCAGCTGCGGGTCTTCGCAGAGCAGCAGCTCGATGCCGATGGACATGTCGTCCAGCCGGCCGGCCGCATTGAGCCGCGGGCCGAGAATGAATCCGAGGTCGCTGGAGGCCACCTTGCCCGGCTGGCGCCCGGCCACTTCCAGCAGCGCCTTGAGTCCCGGCCGTGCGCGGCCGGCGCGGATACGCATCAGCCCCTGGTGCACCAGGATGCGGTTGTTGGCATCCAGCGGCACCACGTCCGCGACGCTGCCGAGGGCGACCAGATCCAGCAACTCGGCCAGATTGGGCTCGGCCAGGCCCTGACGCGTGAACCAGCCGTTCTCGCGCAGGCGACTGCGCAGGGCGAGCATCACATAGAAGATCACCCCGACCCCGGCAATGCACTTGCTGGGAAAGGCGCAGGCCGGTTGGTTGGGATTGACGATGGCGTCGGCGGCGGGCAATTCGGCGCCCGGCAGGTGGTGATCGGTGATGACCACCTGCAGCCCGGCGGCCTTGGCCGCGGCCACGCCGTCCAGGCTGGAGATGCCGTTGTCGACGGTGAGCAGCACCTCGGGTTCGCGCTGCAGGGCCACGGCGACGATCTCGGGCGTCAGGCCGTAGCCGTATTCGAAGCGATTGGGCACCAGGTAGTCGACCCAGGCCGCACCCAGACGCCGCAGCGCCAGCACGCCCACGGCACTGGCGGTGGCGCCATCGGCGTCGAAGTCGCCGACGATGAGGATGCGCCGACGCTCTTCCAGGGCCCGCGCCAGCAGCTCCACCGCGGCCTCGATGCCCTTGAGCTGGTGATAGGGCACCAGCCGCGCCAGACCCTTGTCGAGTTCTTCCGGCAAGGTCACGCCGCGCGCGGCATAGAGCCGGGTGAGCAGCGGCGGCAGATCGCCCAGGTCGGGCAGCACCGCCGGCAGCGGACGGGGCTCCAGGCGCATCAACGTTCGCCCAGCAGCCATCCCAGCTGCAATTCGTGCTGACCGCGGTCGTCGGTGACGAACAGGGTGCCTTCGCTGATCATCACCTGCCAGGAAATGCTGCGTGGCAGGTCGCGGGCCAGCTCGGCCAGGGGCTCGGCAGGCACCGCGGCGATGTGCAGATTCTTCAGCGTCCTGACCGCGTCCACCACCTTGGTCTGCCAGACGCGCAGGTTGCCATAGGCCAGCAGACTGGTGCGCTCGGTGCGGCGGCTGCACCAGGTCAGGCGCTCAGCATCGGGCTGGCCGACTTCGATCCAGTGCAGCACCCGGCCATCGAGGCTCTTTTCCCACAGCGCCGGCTCGTCGACGTCGGACAGGCCGCGGCCGAAGGCCAGCTGCTCGTTGTACCAGAGCACATAGGCCAGCAACCGCACCGCCATGCGCTCCTCGGTCTCGGAGGGATGCCGCGCCACGGTCAGGCGCAGATTCTCGTAGACCCCGCGATCCAGGTCGGTGAGGTTGAGTTCGACTTTGTAGGGCGTGGCTTGCAGAGCCATGGCGGGTCACCGGCAGGGAAAGCCGGGCATTGTACCGGAAAAGACAGGGGGGCTTGGGATCAGAGGAGCGTCAGGGGATCGGTGGAGCGGAGGTAGGATGTATCGCGGCCATGCCGGTGCGCCGTAGCGACCGCTCCTACAGGTGCTCAGACTTCCCGTAGGAGCGGCCCATGGCCGCGATAACCGCGATCTAAAGGGCTAAAAATCTACAGCGGCTGCCCACGCTTGCCGTGGCGGCTGACGAAGGCCTGGACGGCGGCCAGGTCGTTGGGCAGCACGGTGCAACGCTCTTCCCTCTGCAGCAGGTCGGCCAGGTGGGTCGGCAGGCTGAGGGTCGCGCCGATGCCGGCCTTTTCCACCGCCTCGGGGAATTTGACCGGGTGGGCGGTGCCCAGCACCACCATGGGCGTGGCCAGGCTGCGTCGGCATTCGCGAGCGGCGCGGACGCCGATGGCGGTGTGCGGATCCAGCACCTCGCCGGTGGCGGCATACACCTCGGCGATGGTGGCGCAGGTCTCTTCATCGCTCACGGCGAGGGAATCGAACAGCTTGCGCGCTTCGGTCCAGCGATCGTCGGCCACCGTCAGGGTGCCGCTGCTGCGGAAATTCGCCATCAGCTCGGCCAAGGCCAGGCCGTCGCGACCGTGCAGGTCGAACAGCAGGCGCTCGAAATTGGACGAGACCATGATGTCCATGGACGGCGACAGCGTGGCTTCCAGCTGCTGCTTGTCGTAGCGGTTGCCCGACATGAAGCGGTGCAGGATGTCGTTGCGGTTGGTGGCCACCACCAGCTGGCTCACCGGCAGACCCATGTTGCGGGCCAGGTAGCCGGCGAAGATGTCGCCGAAGTTGCCGGTGGGTACCGAGAAGGCGATGGAGCGCGCCGGGGCGCCCAGCTGCAGGGCCGCGTGGAAGTAGTAGACGATCTGGGCCATGATCCGCGCCCAGTTGATCGAGTTGACCGCCACCAGCGGGGTGCCCTTGAGGAAACCCTGGTCGGCGAAGCTGGCCTTGACCATCTCCTGGCAGTCGTCGAAGTTGCCTTCGATGGCGATGTTGTGGATGTTGTCGCCCAGCAGCGTGGTCATCTGCCGGCGCTGCACTTCCGACACCCGCTGGTGCGGATGGAGGATGAAGATGTCCACGTTCTCGCAGCGCTTGCAGCCTTCGATGGCCGCCGAGCCGGTGTCGCCGGAGGTGGCGCCCATGATCACCACGCGCTCGCCGCGCTTGGCCAGCACATGGTCGAGCAGCCGCCCCAGCAGTTGCAGGGCGAAGTCCTTGAAGGCCAGGGTCGGGCCGTGGAACAGCTCCAGCACCCATTCGTTGGCGTCCAGCTGGCGCAGCGGCGCGATCGAGCTATGGGCGAAACCGGCGTAGGTCTCTTCCAGGATGGCCTTGAATTCGGCATCGGCGATGGAGCCGGCGACGAAGGGCTTCATCACCCGGAAGGCCAGCTCGTGGTAGGGCAGACCGGCCCAGGAGGCGATCTCCTCCAGGGAAAAGCGTGGCAGGTTCTCCGGCACATAGAGACCGCCATCGCTGGCGAGACCCGCCAGCAGCACTTCTTCGAAATTCAGCGCGGGCGCCTGGCCGCGGGTACTGATGTAACGCATGACTCGACCTCGGGAAAGACGGCGGCGCCGGGCGCCGCCAGGCTGCTCAGTTCAGGTGCTCGACGCGGATGCGGACGACATCGCCGACGACATCGTCCAGGGCTTCCAGCGCGGTGATGGCCTCGACCATGTGGCGCTCGGTCACGCGATGGGTCAGCAGGATCATGGGCACCAGGCCGTCATGTTCCTCGGCTTCCTTCTGCATGATGGACTCGATGTTGATGCCGCGCGCCGAGAGGATGCTCGCCACCTGGGCCAGCACGCCCGGGTGATCCTTGGCCTGGATGCGCAGATAGTAGGCGCTCTCGCAGGCCTCGATCGACAGCACCGGATGGTCGGACAGTGCATCGGGCTGGAAGGCCAGGTGCGGCACGCGATTCTCCGGATCCGAGGTCATGGCGCGCACCACGTCCACCAGGTCGGCCACCACCGCCGAGGCGGTCGGCTCCTGGCCGGCACCGGCGCCATAGAACAGCGTCGAGCCGACGGCGTCGCCGTTGACCATCACCGCGTTCATTACGCCGTTGACGTTGGCGATCAGGCGATCGGCCGGGATCAGCGTCGGGTGTACCCGCAGCTCGATGCCCTGGTCGGTGCTGCGCGCCACGCCCAGGTGCTTGATGCGATAGCCCAGTGCCTCGGCGTAGCCGACGTCGGCGGTGGTCAGGCGGGTGATGCCCTCGGTGTAGGCCTTGTCGAATTGCAGCGGGATGCCGAAGGCGATGGAGGCCAGGATGGTCAGCTTGTGGGCGGCATCGATGCCTTCCACGTCAAAGGTCGGATCGGCCTCGGCATAGCCCAGCGCCTGGGCTTCGGCCAGGACATCGGGAAAGGTGCGACCCTTCTCGCGCATCTCGGAGAGGATGAAGTTGCCGGTGCCATTGATGATGCCGGCCACCCAGTTGATGCGGTTGGCGGCCAGGCCTTCGCGCAGCGCCTTGATCACCGGGATGCCGCCGGCCACCGAGGCCTCGAAGGCGACGATCACGCCCTGCTCGCGCGCCTTGGCGAAGATCTCGTTGCCGTGCACGGCGATCAGCGCCTTGTTGGCAGTGACCACGTGCTTGCCGTTGGCGATGGCGCGCAGCACCAGTTCGCGAGCCAGGGTGTAGCCACCGATCAGCTCCACCACCACGTCGATCTCGGGATTGTCGGCCACCGCCAGGACCTCGGCGGTGATCGACGTGCTACCGGTGTCGCATTGGGGATTGGGCCGGCGCTGGGCGATCTGCGCCACCTCGATACCCCGACCGGCGCGCCGGGCGATTTCCTCGGCGTTGCGCTTGAGTACGTTGAAGGTCCCGCTGCCCACGGTACCCAGACCACAGATGCCTACTTTGACCGGCTTCACACCCTTATCCCCATGTCGTGTGGGACCGCTCCGCGGCCCCGTTCATAACTCTGATTGAGGCGCCTAGCGGGCGCCGATTGCCGTTTCCGCCAGCTGATCGGCCGGCTGGTAGCCCGGGATCATCTGGCCATCGGCGAGAATGATCGCCGGCGTGCCCTGGATACCCATGTTCTGCCCCAGCGCGAATTGCTGGGCGACCGGATTCTGGCAGCTCTCGGACTTGACCTCACGACCGGTGAACATCTGGTTCAGCGCCGCCGGCTTGTCCTTGGCGCACCACACCGCCTCCAGTTGCTTGGAGCCCGGCGAGCCCATGCCCTGGCGCGGGAAGGCCAGGTAGCGCACCTCGATGCCGCGTTTGTTCAGCTCGGGCACCTCGGCGTGCAGCTTCTGGCAATAGGGGCAGGTGGTGTCAGTGAAGACGGTGATGTGCGCCTTGGTCTCGCCCTGGGCGGGATAGACGATCATCTGGTTGCGATCAAGGCCATTGATCTGCCGCGCCACCGCGACGTTCTCGGCCTTCTCGGTCAGGTTGGAGGCCTTGCCGTCCTTGACCTGATACAGATAGCCCTGCATGACGAACTGGCCATCGCCGCTGGCATAGAGCACGCGACCGCCCTTGAGCTGGACCTGGTAGAGGCCCTCCAGCGGACTCTTGGCGATGGACTCGATGGCGAGATTGGGTTGCAGCGCGGTCAGGCTCTGGCGAATGGCCTGCTCAGGTTCGGCCTGAGCCAGTTGCACGCCGAGCCCCAGGCAAGCGGCGAGCAACAGTTGGGAAATACGCATGTTTGACTCCTGTTGAGACGCCGGCAAGCCTACCACAGACCTGCCGGCTACGGCGGTCCCGCCCCAGGGCGGGGCTTCAGAAGTGTCTACGCAATTTTGGCGGCGCTTTTGGTCCCTGAGCGGTGTTGCCGCTCCTCGCCATAGCCCTGCTATGACTCGTCCCGGCGCCTAGCTCAGAAACCAAAATCACTCGCCAATTCTTGCGCGAACTTCTGAAACACCGCCCTACCCCCGCGGATGGTGCTGGGCGTGCAGTTGCTGCAGCCGCACGCGGGCGACGTGGGTGTAGATCTGGGTGGTGGACAGGCTGGTATGGCCGAGCAGCATCTGCACCGTGCGCAGGTCCGCGCCGTGATTGAGCAGATGGGTGGCGAAGGCGTGCCTCAGGGTATGCGGCGACAGCGAGGTGCGGATGCCGGCCACCTGGGCATGCAGCTTGATGCGGTGCCAGAAGGTCTGCCGAGTCATGGGCGTGCCGCGCTGGCTGGGAAAGAGGATGTCGCCGGGCTGGCCGCCCAGCAGCAATGGACGCGCGGTCTTCAGATAGCTTTCCAGCCAGGCGATGGCCTCTTCGCCCAGGGGGATCAGCCGCTCCTTGCTGCCCTTGCCGAAGACCCGCAGCGAACCCTCGCGCAGGTTGATCTCGTCCAGGGTCAGGCTGATCAGCTCGGTCACCCGCAGGCCGGTGGCATAGAGCACCTCGAGCATGGTGCGATCGCGCAGGCCCAGGGTGTCCTCGGTATCCGGCGCGGCCAACAGGGCTTCCACATCCGCCTCGGACAGGCTCTTGGGCAGCGGCGCACCCAGCTGCGGCATGCTCACCAGCAGCGTCGGGTCCTCGGCCAGCCGCCCCTCGCGCACCGCGTACTTGTAGAAGCTGCGCAGCCCGGAGAGGAAACGCGCCGTGGAGCGCGCCTGGTAACCCTCGCTCAGGCGCCAGCCGAGGTGATCGAGCACGGCGTCGCGGCCGACGGACTCCAGGGTCAGGCCCCTGCCCTCCAGCCAGCGGGCGAAGGCCAGCAGGTCGGTGCGGTAGGCGCTGCGGGTATGGGGCGACAGCCCCTTCTCCAACCACAGGGCGTCGAGGAACTCCTCGATCAGCCGCTCGGCGTTCACGCGGCGAATCCGGGTAGCACCGGGGTCGGCTTGCCCTCGTCATCGACGGCGACAAAGCTGAAGGCGCCATTGATGGCGCGTTCGCGGCCTTCCGCCAGCATGCCTTCGACGAAGACCTCCACCTGCACCTTGATGCTGGTGTTGCCGACCTTCACCACCCGGCCGATCAGCTCGACGATGGAGCCCGCGGGAATGGGATGGTTGAAATCGATGCGGTCGGTGGAGACCGTGACCAGCGGCTTGCGACAGAAGCGCGTCGCGGTGATGAAGGACACCTCGTCCATCCAGGCCAGGGCGGTGCCGCCGAACAGGGTGTCGTGATGATTGGTGGTGGGCGGGAAGACCGCCTTGGCCACCCGGGTTTCCGACAGCGCGGTGCGCCGCTGGATTTCCGCTTCGCGGGTCGTCATGTCTTACCTCGAACCTCAGAACCTACTCAAAATCTGCTGCGCGTCGGCCAAACGTGGTTGAAGCTGGCTTCGGAATGCTCATTTACCAGTTGTAAACTCCGCTTCCTCAGCCAGCTTCGCCTTGTTTGTCTCTAGCTCGCGAGATTTTGACTAGGCTCTTAGAAACGAAAAAAGCAGCCGAAGCTGCTTTTTTCTGGTCACGCCGCGATCAGGAAAGCTTTTCCTTGATGCGGGCAGCCTTGCCGGACAGTTCGCGCAGGTAGTACAGCTTGGCCTTGCGCACGTCACCGCGACGCTTGACGCTCAGGCTGTCGACCAGCGGGCTGTAGGTCTGGAAGGTACGCTCGACGCCAACGCCGTTGGAGATCTTGCGTACGGTGAAGGCGCTGTTCAGGCCGCGGTTACGCTTGCCGATCACCACGCCTTCGAAGGCCTGCAGACGCTGACGGTCGCCTTCCTTCACCTTAACCTGGACAATCACGGTGTCGCCGGGGGCGAACGCCGGGATTTCTTTGTTCATCTGCTCAGCTTCGATCTGGGCAATGATTTTGTTGGTCATGTCACTCTGCTCCTAAGACAGGCCGCGGCCCGCCATCGATACCTAACTATCGTTCCGCTGACGGAGGTATTCCGCCAACAGGTTCTGCTCTTCTCCAGAAAGCGAGCGGCCATCCAGAAGATCGGCGCGTCGCTCCGCAGTGCGTCCCAGGGACTGCTGCAGGCGCCAGCGCCGGATATGCTCGTGGTTACCACTGAGCAACACGTCGGGTACGCGACGGCCCTCATACACCTCGGGTCGGGTGTAGTGCGGGCAATCGAGCAGGCCATCGGTAAACGAGTCCTGCTCGGCGGAATCCGCATGCCCCAAGGCTCCAGGCAGCAGTCGCGTGACCCCATCGATCAGCACCATGGCCGGCAATTCACCGCCGGACAGCACATAGTCGCCAATCGACCATTCTTCATCCACGTGCGTCTCGATGAAACGCTCGTCGATGCCTTCGTAACGCCCGGCGATGAGGATCAGATGCTCCTCCTGCGCCAGTTCCCGTACCGCCGCCTGGTCGAGTTTGCGACCCTGGGGGGACAGGTAGATCACCTTCGCCGCCGAATCACCCTTGGCATCGGCCAGGGCACGCTCCAGCGGCTGGATCTTCATGACCATGCCGGGACCGCCGCCAAAGGGCCGGTCGTCCACGGTCTGGTGACGATCCTCGGTATAGCTGCGCGGGTTGTAGCAGGTCAGCTCCAAGAGCCCCTGCTTCATCGCGCGACCGCTCACGCCATAGGCGCTGACGGCCTCGAACATCTCGGGAAAGAGGCTGATGACATCGATACGCATGGATCAGAAATCCGCGTCCCAGTCGACCTGCATCTCGCCCTTGGCCAGATCCACCGCCAGCACGTACTGGTCGGGCAGATAAGGCAACAGACGCTCACGATCGTCGAGGCTGCCAGCACAGGGCTTGACCACCATGACGTCGTTGGCCCCGGTCTCGAGCAGATGATCCACCACGCCCAGCCACTGGCCTTCGCGATTGATCACCTTGAGACCTTCCAGCTGATGCCAGTAGTAGTCACCGGCGCCCAGCTGGGGCAATTCACTGCGCGGCACGCAGATCTCGAAACCGGCCATCAGGCGGGCTTCTTCGCGATCGTCCAGGCCCTGCAGACGTACCGTCAGGACCTTGCCGTGCATCCGACCGCCGAGCACCTTGACCTGCCGGGTCTCGCCTTCGCGCCGCAGCGTCCAGGTCCGATAGTCCAGCAGATTGTCGAGCGGATCGGTAAAGGAGTAGATCTTGAGCTCACCGCGTACGCCAAAGACCGAAACTATCTTGCCCAGGACCACTAGGTCGGGGGCGGAGGTCGGCGTACTCATGGTCTTCAGGCGGTAGCCTGAGCGCTCTTCAGCAGCTGAGCGACGCGCTCGGACGGCTGGGCGCCCTGCGACAGCCAGTAGTTGGCGCGCTCTTGGTCCACCGACAGACGGATTTCGGCGCCGCTGGCCACCGGGTTGAAGAAACCGATGCGCTCGACGAAACGACCATCGCGCGCATTGCGGCTGTTGGTCACGGTCAGGTGGTAGAAGGGGCGCTTCTTGGAGCCGCCACGGGCTAGACGGATGGTTACCATTGAACTTCGTTCCTGTAGTCGGTGCTTGTAGCTGTGGGCACACTGGGCCACATGGCCCGAAAGGCCGCATATTCTAAGGGCTGTTACCCGGTTTGCCAATGGCTTTCAACGGCACCCTCGGCATAGCGGCAGCCTGGAGACTCCAGCGGTGGAGCCCCATCGCTCGCGAAGGTGCATCAGCACTGGTGCCGACGCCCCTCGCAGAGCCCTTTCCGATGCCGGCCATCTGGCGACGGGCGGCACCCGGAAATCACATCTTCGGCATGCCGCCGCCGGGGAACATGCTGCCCATGCCGCGCATCATCTTGGCCATGCCGCCCTTGGCGGTGACCTTCTTCATCATCTTCTGCATCTGCTTGTGCTGCTTGATGAGGCGGCCGACGTCCTGCACCTGGGTGCCGGAACCCAGGGCGATGCGCTTCTTGCGCGAGCCGCTGATCAGCTCCGGATCGCGGCGCTCGGCCGGGGTCATGGAGTCGATGATGGCTTCCATCTGCTTGAAATGCTTTTCTGCGGCGCCCTGGGCGTTGCCCATCTGCTGGATGTTCATGCCACCCATCATGGTCGGCAGCTTGTCCATCAGCGAACCCAGGCCGCCCATGTTCTTCATCTGGCGCAACTGGTCGCGGAAGTCTTCGAGATCGAAGCCCTTGCCCTTCTTGAGCTTCTTGGCCAGCTTGTCGGCCTTTTCGCGATCCAGGGTCTGTTCGGCCTGCTCGATCAGCGAGAGGACGTCGCCCATGCCGAGGATGCGCGAGGCGACGCGATCCGGGTGGAAGGGATCGAGGGCTTCGCTCTTCTCGCCCATGCCGATGAACTTGATCGGCTTGCCGGTGATGTGGCGGACCGACAGGGCGGCACCGCCCCGGGCATCGCCGTCGACCTTGGTCAGGATCACGCCGGTGAGCGGCAAGGCGTCGTTGAAGGCCTTGGCGGTGTTGGCGGCGTCCTGACCAGTCATGGCGTCGACCACGAACAGGGTCTCGGCCGGCTTGGTAGCCGCATGGACCTGCTGGATCTCCGCCATCATCTCGCTATCGATGTGCAGGCGACCGGCGGTGTCGACGATGACCACGTCGATGAACTTGAGCTTGGCTTCGCGGATGGCGGCCTGGGCGATCTCCACCGGCTTCTGGCTGATGTCGGAGGGGAAGAAGGTGACGCCCACCTCCCCGGCCAGGGTTTCCAGCTGCTTGATGGCGGCCGGACGATAGACGTCGGCGGAGACGACCATGACGGTCTTCTTCTTGCGCTCCTTGAGGAAGCGCGCCAGCTTGCCCGCGGTGGTGGTCTTGCCCGCGCCCTGCAGGCCGGCCATGAGGATGACCGCCGGCGGCGCGACGTTGAGCGCCAGGTCTTCGTTGGCCGCGCCCATGATGGCTTCGAGCTCGGCGCGCACGATCTTCACGAAGGCCTGGCCCGGGGTCAGACTCTTGGACACCTCGGTGCCGACCGCCCGCTCCTTGACCCGATTGACGAACTCCTTGACCACCGGCAGGGCGACGTCCGCCTCGAGCAGCGCCATGCGCACCTCGCGCAGGGTGTCCTTGATGTTGTCTTCGGTGAGCTTGGCCTTGCCGGTAATGTGGCGCAGGCTTTGGGACAGGCGGTCTGTGAGATTCTCGAACATGCGGACATCCAGGGCAGAAACGGCGGCTGACCGGCAAGTATAACGAAAGAGCGCCTGAGCAGGGATAGCCGCCAGGGCCGCTACCGCGTGAAACCGTCAGCAGGGCCGGTATCGGCGAGCCGCCGAGGCAGGAGCGCGAGGCACCGACGCCAGGGCCGGTGCCTGCGGGGAGGGGATCAGAAGATCAGCGAGAAGATGCCGATGACCACCACCAGGCCGATCAGAAAGATGATGCCCATGGTACCGCCGAGAAATTTAAGCATGGTCGCGACCTCTTCAAGATATGTACCTCTTGGGACCACCCGCTGGCGGCCAGGGTTCGCCCAGCCTGGCCAGCCGGCGCCAAGGCGCGGCTCAGACTTTCTGTACCGCCCTGTCTGTGCCACACTCGCCTGCTTTCCGCTCTGCTGAAACCGGACCATGCACGCCCTGCTGCCCACCCTCCTGGCCGCCGCCCTCTATCTGCTCGCGACCCTCTACCAGGGCAGTTGCCTGCTGCGCAAACAGCCGTCGAGCAAGCCCCTGGTCCTGGGCGCTGGCATCCTGGCCCTGCTGCCCCACGCCCTGGCCGTCTATCTGCAGCTGATCCTCGAACCGACCCTGAGCCTGGACTTCTTCGACGCCTCCAGCCTGATCTCGGCGACCGCCATCGCGCTGATGCTGATCGGCTGCCTGCGCATGCCGCTGCAACCGCTGCTGGTGCTGGTCTATCCCCTCGGTGCCATCACCGCGCTGCTGGCCGAATTCGTGCCACCGGGCACCGTGACGCCGCTGGACGTGTCGCCCAAGATCGTCGTGCACGTGCTGCTGTCGATCATCGCCTACGGGCTCTTCACCCTGGCGGTGCTGCAGTCGCTGCTGCTGCTGATCCAGGATCGCCAGCTTAAGAACAAGCACCCGTCCGGGCTGATCCGCAGCTTTCCCCCGCTGCAGACCATGGAAAGCCTGCTGTTCGGCTTTCTCTGGGCCGGCTGGGTGGTGCTGTCGCTGTCGCTGATCTCCGGCTGGTTCTTTGTCGAGGACATGTTCGCCCAGCACCTGGTGCACAAGACGGTGCTCTCCTGCATCGCCTGGGTGGTGTTCGGCATCCTGCTGTGGGGGCGCAATCGCCTGGGCTGGCGCGGCCACCGGGCGATCCGCTGGACGCTGCTGGGCTTCATCCTGCTGATGCTGGCCTATTTCGGCAGCAAGCTGGTGCGGGAATTCATCCTGCATCGTTGACAGTCGTCGTTCCACTACCTGCATAATCAGGCGACCGAACCACGTTCGGCGCGACCCGGCCAACAGCCGCTTCGCGCCCGGCACGTCATAACAGGTCGTCCTGCCCGTCCCCATCCTCGGACAGCCGCTGCCCCACCGGGCCGCTCCGGCAGACGCCTCCTACAAGAACGACTGCCCGGTACCCCTGCATGTCCACGACCGCTGCCGCCTTCGACGCGCCCACCTCCGTGCCGCGCAACTCCCCTACCCGCGTGGCCACCGCCAGCTTCATCGGCACCGCCATCGAGTTCTACGACTTCTACGTCTATGCCACGGCCGCGGCCCTGGTGATCGGCCCGGTGTTCTTTCCCCAGGGCGCGGGCATGGCCCAGACCCTCAGCGCCTTCATCACCTTTGGCATCGCCTTCCTGGCGCGCCCCCTGGGTTCGCTGCTGTTCGGCCACTTCGGCGATCGCATCGGGCGCAAGTCCACCCTGGTGGCCTCGCTGCTGCTGATGGGCATCTCCACCACTCTGATCGGCCTCCTGCCCGGCTACGCCAGCATCGGCGTCTGGGCACCGATCCTGCTCTGCCTGCTGAGGTTCGGCCAGGGCCTGGGCTTGGGTGGCGAATGGGGCGGCGCGGCGCTGCTGGCCACCGAGAACGCCCCGCCCGGCAAGCGCGCCTGGTTCGGCATGTTTCCCCAGCTCGGTCCTTCCATCGGCTTTCTCATGGCCAACGGTCTGTTCTTGGCCCTGGCGCTGCTGCTGGACGACGAGCAATTCCGCGCCTGGGGCTGGCGCATCCCCTTCCTGCTCAGCGCCCTGCTGGTGGTGGTCGGCCTCTATGTGCGGCTGTCGCTGCACGAGACGCCGGTGTTCGCCGAGGCCATGGCGCGGCGTGAGAAGCTGCGCCTGCCCATGGTCGAGACCTTCGGCAAGCACGGCAAGGCGGTGCTGCTGGGCGCCCTGAGCATGGTGGTGTGCTACGCCCTCTTCTATATCTCCACGGTGTTCTCGCTGAGCTACGGGGTGAAGAATCTCGGCTACAGCCGCCAGGAATTCCTCGGCCTGCTCTGTGTGGCCGTGCTGTTCATGGCCCTGGCCACGCCGCTGTCGGCCTGGCTGGCCGATCGCTTCGGCCGCAAGCCGGTACTGGCGGCCAGCGCCATCGCCGCCCTGCTGTCGGGCTTCGCCATGGAGCCGCTGCTGACCCACGGCTCCAGCCAGGCGGTCGGCCTGTTCCTGGCCCTGGAGCTGTTTCTCATGGGCATGACCTTCGGTCCCATGGGCGCCCTGCTGCCGGAAATCTTCCCCACCCGGGTGCGCTACACCGGTGCCTCGGCGGCCTACAACCTGGGCGGCATCCTCGGCGCCTCCCTGGCGCCCTACGCCGCGCAGCAACTGGTGGAGGCCGGTGGCCTGAGCTGGGTGGGCGGCTATGTCTCGGCAGCAGCGGCCATCAGCCTGGTGGCGGTGCTCTGTATGCGCGAGACGCGCGACCAGTCGCTGTAGATCTCTCCAGCCAATGAAAAAGGGCCCCGCGGGGCCCTTTTTCGTGGTGCGCAGCCGGCCTTACAGCTCGACCTTTACCGCCTGGGACGCACGCACGGCCTTGGCCCGGGCGGCTTCGATGCTTTCGTCGCGGGCCAGGGCGACGCCCATGCGCCGCTGCCCCTTCACCTCGGGCTTGCCGAACAGGCGCAGCGCGGTGTCGGGTTCGGCCAGGGCCGCGCCGAGGTTGGCGAAGGCGGTCTGGCGCGAATCGCCGTCCACCAAGATCACCGCCGAGGCCGAGGGACCGAACTGGCGGATGGTGGGGATCGGCAGGCCGAGGATGGCCCGGGCATGCAGGGCGAATTCGGAGAGATCCTGGGAGATCAGGGTCACCAGGCCGGTGTCGTGGGGCCGCGGGGAGACCTCGCTGAACCAGACCTGGTCGCCCTTGACGAACAGTTCCACGCCGAACAGGCCGCGACCGCCCAGGGCCTCGGTGACCGCGCGGGCGACCCGCTCGGACTCGGCCAGGGCCTTGTCGCTCATGGCCTGGGGCTGCCAGGACTCGTGGTAGTCGCCCTTGACCTGGCGATGCCCGACCGGCGCGCAGAAGGAGGTGCCGCCGACGTGGCGCACGGTCAGCAGGGTGATTTCGTAGTCGAAGTCGACGAAGCCCTCGACGATCACCCGGCCCTTGCCGGCGCGACCGCCTTCCTGGGCGTATTGCCAGGCGGCCTGCAGCTCGTCGGCGCTGCGCAGCAGGCTCTGGCCCTTGCCCGAGGAACTCATGATCGGCTTGACCACGCAGGGATAGCCCAGCGCCTCGGCGGCGGCGGCATAGTCTTCGTAGGTGTCGGCGAAATGATAGGGCGAGGTGGGCAGGCCCAGTTCCTCGGCGGCGAGGCGACGGATGCCTTCGCGATTCATGGTCAGCTGGGCGGCGCGGGCGGTGGGCACCACGGTGTAGCCCTCGCCTTCCAGCTCCACCAGGGTGGCGGTGGCGATGGCTTCGATTTCCGGCACGATGAAGTGCGGCTGTTCGCGCTCGATCACCGCGCGCAGGGCGGCACCGTCAAGCATGTCGATGACGTGGCTGCGGTGGGCGACCTGCATGGCCGGGGCATCGGCGTAGCGATCCACGGCGATGACCTCGACGCCCAGACGCTGCAGTTCGATGACGACTTCCTTGCCCAGTTCGCCGGAGCCGCAGAGCAGCACGCGGGTGGCGCTGGGGGACAGGGGGGTACCGATACGGGGCATGACAGATCTCTCCGGCTGATGTCAGGTCAGGAAGGCCGCACCGCCCGCCCGCGCCCGCTCGCTGCAGCGCAGCAGCACCTCGCGGCGCTCGCTGTCGCTCATGGACATCCAGCGGGTGATCTCGGCGGCGCTGCGCTGGCAACCGATGCAGATGTCCTGTTCGTCCAGGGCACAGACATGGACGCAGGGCGAACGCACGGGTGAATCGGCGGTGGTCATGCGGCTTCCCTCGAATGGCCGCGCATTGTGCCCGTTAATGCCCGACTTGGCATGTGCCTTTACCTTGCCGATACCGCTCAATCCCGCCTGGGCGGTGCCTTGAGCACGATACCGGCGTCGTACAGCAGGTTGACCAGTTCGACGATGATCACCGCCGTCAGCCCCCAGATGCGGTGCTCGCCATACTGATAGCTGGGCACCTGCCAGCGCAGGCCGTCGTGGTCGACCCTGAGGGTGTAATCCGGCGGCACCTCGCAGAAGAACTGCAGGGGCACGCTGAAGATCGCGGCGATCTCGGCTTCGCTGGGTACGTATTCGAGCTGATCGGGGATCAGCGCGACGATGGGGGTCACCGCCAGGCCGTAGCGCGACACCAGCGGACTCAGGGGGGCGATCACCTCCACCAGGCCCGGTGGCAGTCCGACCTCTTCCTCGGCCTCGCGCAGGGCAGTGGCGACCAGATCGGCGTCCTCGGGATCGCGCCGGCCGCCCGGCAGGGCCACCTCGCCGCCGTGGGTGGACAGGTTGCTGGCCCTCAGGGTGAGCAGCAACTCGGGATGCTCGCCACGGATGATGGGCACCAGCACCGCCGCTTCCTGGTAGCTCTCGGTGCCGCTCAGGGTGCGCGGCTGATAGTGACGCAGGCGCTGGAGCAACTCATCCACGCCGGAATTCTCCCTTGCTCATCGTATCCCCTGGATCATGGCACGCCCGTCGGGCAATCCCAAGCCCAGCCATCGCTTGCGAGGCCCGGGATCGCCCCGGCACACTGCAGCAAAACGAGGGTGAACCATGAAGCATTGCAATCACTGTGGCGGACTGCTGGAAGAACGCCTTCCCGCGGGTGACAACCGGATGCGCCTGGTCTGCAGCCAGTGCGGCGCAGTGCATTATCAGAATCCGCGGGTGGTGGCCGGCTGCCTGGCGACCTGGGAGGGCAAGGTGCTGCTCTGCCAGCGCGCCATCGAACCGCGCAAGGGTTACTGGACGCTGCCGGCGGGCTTCATGGAAAACGGCGAGACCACCACCGAGGCCGCCGCCCGCGAGACCTTCGAGGAAGCCGGCGCGCAGGTGCAGGGCCTGGAGCTCTATACTCTCTTCGACCTGCCGCACATCGACCAGATCTACATGCTGTTCCGCGGCGAACTGGTCGACGGCCGCTTTGGCGTCGGCGAGGAAAGCCTCGACGTGCGCCTTCTGGACGAAGCCGACATCCCCTGGTCGTCTCTGGCTTTTCCGACCATCAAGCGGACACTAGAATGCTTTTTCGCCGACCGCCGTCGCGGCGAGTTTTCCCTGCGCCATGAAGGCATGGCGCCTATGGTGGTCGCACCCAAGCCTGCCTAAGGGCCTGTTCAAAGTCTGCTGCGCGTCGGCCCAACGTCGTTGAAAATGCCTTCGGAATGCTCATTTACTATCTGTAAACTCCGCTTCCTCAGCCATTTTCGCCTTGTTTGTCTCTAGCTCGCGAGACCTTGAACAGGCCCTGAGCTCTTCCGAGGATCTACCCGACATGCGTCCGTTGCACCTGTTGTTGGCGCTCTGCTATGTGCTGTGCGGTTCGTTGCTTCCCCAGCTGGCCCAGGCCAGTACCAGCGTCACGGTGATCCGCCAGCCGGCCGCGCCGCTGATCGACAAGGTGCTGGTCATCAAGTCGCGCAATCAGCTGCAACTGCTCAGCGGCGATACCGTGATGAAGTCCTATCGCATCTCGCTGGGCAAGAATCCCCGCGGCCCCAAGTTGCGCGAGGGCGACAAGCGCACCCCGGAAGGCTTCTACTGGATCGACTGGCGCAAGACCAGCGACAAGTTCAACCTGGCCATGCACATCTCCTATCCCAATCGCGAGGACCTGGCCCGCGCCAGCCAGGCCGGCGTGCGTCCCGGCAGCATGATCATGCTGCACGGCACCCCCATCGACGAGGAGTACCCGGAGTGGTATTTCAACTCGCTGAACTGGACCGAGGGCTGCATCGCCATGACCAACCACGACATGCGCGAGGTCTGGGGCCTGGTCAAGGACGGCACCCTGATCGAGATCCGCCCCTGAGCCTCAGGCCGTCAGGCGGCAGCCCTGCGACCGCCGCCTGAGTCCCCGCCCTACCCCGCCACCTGCTCCGCCGGCGAGACGATGGTGGTCTTGCCGCGCGACCGACCACTGCTGAGGTAGTCGGCGATGGATTCCTGGGTGACCTCGCCGAGGAAGTCGTTGTCGGCGCTGAGCACCGGCAGCCAGGAGCTGTTGAACTGGTACATGCGCGACAGCAGGATGCGCAGGTGCTCGTCGAAGGCCGCGGTGGCCTTGAACGGGGTGACGAAGGGCGCCACCGGGCCGCTCTGCCCGCGCAGGTCACGCCGGCGCACGTAGCCTAGGCCCTTGTTGGCGGCATCCGTCACCACCAGGTAGCGGCGATCGTGCTCCTCCATCAACTCCACGGCATCGCCGATCAGGGTCTCGGCCTGGATCGAGGGCGCATTGTCGGCCGCATCCTCGGCGCGGATCAGCAGGAGACGCTTCAAGGTACTGTCCTGGCCGACGAAGTTGCTGACGAAGTCGTCCTTGGGATGGGCCAGCAGGGTGTCCGGGTGGTCGAACTGCACCAGGCGGCCGCCGCGGAACACCGCGATCTTGTCGCCCAGGCGGATGGCCTCGTCGATGTCGTGGCTGACCATGATCACCGTCTTGTTCAGTGCCCGCTGCATCTGGAAGAACTCGTTCTGGATGGCATCGCGGTTGATCGGATCCACCGCGCCGAAGGGTTCGTCCATCAGCAGCAGCGGCGCCTCGGCCGCCAGGGCGCGGATCACCCCGATACGCTGTTGCTGGCCTCCGGACAGCTCGCGCGGATAGCGCGACAGGTACTGCTTGGGATCGAGCTGCACCATGCTCATCAACTCGGTGGCGCGCTCGCGGCACTTCTTCTTGTCCCAGCCCAAGAGCTTGGGCACCACGGTGATGTTTTCCTCGATGGTCATGTTGGGGAACAGACCGATCTGCTGGATCACGTAGCCGATATGGCGTCTGAGGGTCACCTCGTCGATGCCGGTGGTGTCCTCGCCATTGATCAGCACCCGTCCCGAGGTGGGCTCGATCAGGCGGTTGATCATCTTCAGGGTGGTGGTCTTGCCGCAGCCGGAGGGGCCGAGGAAGACGCAGATCTGGCCCTCCTCCACGGTGAGGCTCACGGCGTCCACCGCGGTCACGTCCTTGCCGTGCTGCTTGAAGGTCTTGGTCAGGCGGTCGAGTTCGATCATCTGGGACTCCTTAAGGGGCGCTGCGCAGGCCGCGCGGGGTGAGGCGGCGTTGCAGCCACTGCAGGACGAGGTCGGCGACGATGGCCAGCAGGCTGACCAGCACCGCGCCGACGATGAGGGTGGCCATGTCGCTGCGACTGATGGAGGTGAGGATGAGCACGCCCAGGCCGCCGGCGCCGATGGTGGCGGCGATGGTCATGACGCCGATGTTCATAACCACGGCGGTGCGCACCCCGGCCAGGATCACCGGCAGGGCGATGGGCAGTTCGACCATGCGCAGGCGCTGCCAGAAGGTCATGCCGATACCGGCACCCGCCTCGCGGATGCCCGGCTCGACGCTGGTCAACGCCAGGTAGGTGTTTCTCAGGATCGGCAGCAGCGAATAGAGGAACACCGCGGTGATGGCCGGCAGCGGGCCGAGGCCCTGGCCGAACTTGGAATAGAACGGCAGCAGCAGGCCGAACAGGGCGATGGAGGGCAGCGTCATGACCACCGTGGCCACCGCCTGCAGCGGTCCGGCCAGCCAGGGATAGCGGGTCATGAGGATGCCCAGGGGCACGCCCACCAGGATCGCCAGGGTTACGGCGATGCCCACCAGGGTGATGTGCTGGCGGGTCAGTTCGAGGACCTGCAGCCAGTCGATGTGATTGAAGGAGGTGACGAAATCCATGGGTCATTGCCCTCCGTCTAGGGGGTGCTGGGCGAGGAAGTCGCGGGCCACCTGGGCCGGCGTCTGCCGCTCGATGTCCACCTTGGCGTTGAGCTGGCGCATGGTGGCCTGGTCCAGGCTTTCCGCCAGGGGTTTGAGCAAGGCGGCGAGATCCGGGTGCTTGGCCAGGTACCCGGCGTTCACCACGGGGGCAGCGGTGTAGTCGGGGAAATAGCCCTTGTCGTCTTCCAGCACCTTGAGCCTGAAGGCATCCAGGCGGCCGTCGGTGGTGTAGACCAGGCCGGTGAAGACCTGGCCGTTGCGCAGGGCGGTGTAGACCAGGCCCGGGTCCATCTGGCGGATGTCGTCCCGGGCGTAGCTCAGGCCATAGGCCTTGACCAGGCCGGCGAGGCCATCGGAGCGGTTGGCAAATTCGATGTCCAGCGCGGTGAGGTGCTGCTTGCCGGCCTCGGCCTTGAGCAGTCCGGCCAGGTCGCTGATGCTGTTCAGCTCGGGATGCTGTCGAGCGATCTTCTCCGGCAACGCCAGGGCATAGGTATTGTTGAAGCGGGTGGGCGCCAGCCAGGCCAGACCGACCTTGGCGTCCAGCTGCTTGACCCGCTGGTAGGAGGCCTCCTTGTCCAGTCGTTCGGTGACATGGTTGTAGGCCACCAGGGAGGTGCCGGTGTATTCCCAGGTGAGGTCGAGCTGGGCGTTCTTCACGCCATTCCAGGCGATGGTGCTGCCCAGGCCGCCGACGATCTCCGGCTGATAGCCGTGGCGGGACAGATACTGCCCGGTGAGTTCGGCGAGGATGGCCTGCTCGGTAAAGACCTTGGCGCCGATGCGGATCGGATCGGCCTGGGCAGCGCTGGCCAGCGTCAGTCCGAACCAGGCGGCGCCCAGGGCGATAAGCAACTTCTTCATCTCGTCTCCTTAGCGGGCCAGGCCGCGTTCCAGCCAGAGGCGACTGGCGAGCAGCACCAGGCCGTCCAGCAGCAGCGCCAGCAGCGCCGTGGCGGCGGCGCCCAGCAGCAGCTGCGACTGGTTCTCCAGGGCGATGGCGGGAAAGATCAGGCTGCCCAGGCTGTTGGCGCCGATGAGAAACACCAGCGGCGTGGTGCCGACGTTGATCGCCAGGGCGACCCGCACCCCGCCGATGATGATGGGCACGGCATTGGGCAGCTCCACCTTGGTCAGCACCTGGGTGGGGGTCATGCCGATGCCGGTGGCAGCCTCCTTGAGCGAGGCCGGCACGTTCTTCAGCCCCTCGTAGGTGTTGCGCACGATGGGCAGCAGCGAGGCCAGGAACAGCGCCAGGATCGCCGGGCCATCGCCGATGCCGACGATGCCCAGGGCGATGGCCAGCACCGCCAGCGGCGGCACGGTATTGCCGATGTTGAACACCTGCATGAAGCGCTCGGCGCTGCGGGCGAAGGCTGGCCGACTCAGCAGCACCCCGGCGGGGATGCCCACCAGCAGGGCCAGGACCATGGAGACAGCTACCAGATAAAGATGAGCCTGGAGATAGAACCAGAGGTCTGCGCGATAGGTACGCAGCGTATCCATACCGATCCAGTGCACCAGCAGTGCCAGGATCACCACTCCCACGGCCGTGCCGAGCAGGAGGGTCTTGAACTTCGCCATGTCAGGCTCCTTCAACGGGCGGACAGGCCGCATGCCTTCCGAGTGCGGACCTCGCACGGGGGCGAGGCGCAGGACGGCTGTCCGGGTTCAGGGTCGAGACACAGCAGGGCATGGCGGGTATGCCGGCTGGACCAACGGGGCACTGCGGATCTCGGATCTGCCTAGCCCTTGGGTGTCGCTCCTGGGGAACGACATGGCGCCTTGCCTCGACCGAAGAGATTGACGTCCATCGCAGTCGATAGTTCGCCAGCTCCTTTTCAGGCTAACCCAATAGACTCGCTCAATGCCAACCCGATCATGCATAGCGGAACGTCTTGACAGGGTGAAAGGCCCGGCCGAGAGGCCCGGACAGCCGGCAAAAAGCGAGAGTCGCGCGCTAGAGCCTTCGGCAAATGTGTGACGATAAATTTAATACGCTTACTGTTAGCTGCTTTGCAGTACCAGCGCGACGCCTGTCACGGATGCGGGGGCAAGCCACGGCGGTTTCGTGGAGCGGCACACAGCTCAGCTGACGTACGGTCATAACTGAAACATCTTTCTGTGAGCCAGTGCGGTGACGAGGTTTTGGCACCCCTTTATCATGCCGACGAATGGCTGACGCTTTGAGGGATCATTCAGCCATACCAAGGTCAATAGGTGGCCCAGTGATAGCACCAAGCGCCATTTCTGGAACCGCTATAAAAACAGACTATTCACCGAGCTAACTTCAAAGGGAACGTTATGAATGACATGACGGCTTGTGCATCGTTGGACTCCGCTGTTCTCTCCTCTGCCCCCGTAATGCTGCTGCAACCCAAGGTGGAAAATTGGGTGGTGGTGTATGCGCACGGCGGCCTGATCGCCGAATTCAGCGACGAGGCCTCGGCCCGCCGCGAAGCCGAGCAGTGGGCCGGGATCTGCCTGCGTCGCTAAAGACCGCTTTCGAATGACCTGCCTGCGCCATATAAAGATGGAAAGCAGTCACAGGCAGTTCATTACCCGCGCTACCCTTCTTCCTGCCCTGCCCAGGGGCCGCGCTGCCCGAATCCAGCCGCCGCGGCGTCCCGCTCCAAGCTGCCCGCCAGTCTACCCAGCTCGCATTTCCGCGGTTTTCGCCCGACATTAACGTTGTCTGGCGCACCTTCTGAGCCTTGCACTGCAACTTCCCGGCGTCTCTTCAGGCCTCATGGCGGATCGGGCCACGACCGCCCGACATTCCTACGTCTTCCGTCACTGTCCGGGACCTTGCCGATGACGCTACGCCTGAAATCCAAGCTCACCCTGTTGTTCACCCTGCTTTGCAGTCTGGCTGCCATGCCGGTCGCCCAGGCCGCCACACGGGACTTCCCCACCGATCTCGTGGGCCTGAATTTTTCCGGCGCCGGGTTCGCGCCCCACGTACTGCCGGGCAAACCGGGAACCAACTACTTCTTTCCCGACGCCGGCCATTACCGACGCTGGGCGGCCAAGGGCATCCGGGTGATTCGCTTCCCGGTCATCTGGGAGCGCCTCCAGCCCACGCTGGGACAACCCCTGGATCCCGCCTACGTCAAGCTGATCGACCAGACCCTGGACAACGCCAAGCGCTATCGCATGAGCGTGATCCTGGATCTGCACAACTACATGAGATACCGCGGCCAGGTCATCGGCAGCGCGGCGGTGCCCTATTCGGCCTACGCCGATGTCCTGCGCCGGATCGCCCAGCGCTGGCACGAGCACCCCGCCCTCGCCGCCTACGACATCATGAACGAGCCCCACGATGCCGTGGAGCAATGGCCGGTGGCCGCCCAGCACGGTATCGACGCGGTGCGGGAGGTGGATCGGGCGCGTCCGCTCCTGATCGAAGGCAATGGCTGGTCCAGCAGCTATCTCTGGCCGCGCTACAACGCCAAGCTGCTCGGTCTCAAGGATCCGGCCGACAACCTGATCTATTCGGCGCACGTCTATTTCGACAATGACGGTGGCGGCAAGTACCTCAAGAAGGACATGACCGACTTCGATCCCGATGTCGGCATCCGCCGGGTCGAGCCCTTCATCACCTGGCTCAAGCAGCACGGCAAGCGCGGCCACATCGGCGAATTCGGCGTGCCGGACAACGACCCCCGCTGGCTGGCCGCCATGGACCGCCTGCTGGCGCGGCTGCGCCAGGAATGCATCCCGGCCATGTACTGGGCAGCCGGCCCCAACTGGGGCGACTATCCACTGGCGATCGAACCGGTCAAGGGCAAGCCCCGCCCACAATGGAAGGTGCTGCAAGAGTACGTGAAGCCGGCCGACTGCCAGACCCTGGGTCCCCGCTGAGCGAAGCGCCGCCAGGCAGCACGAGCGGCGCCTTCTTGCAGTCAGGTGACAACTTGTCTGGAAATCGGTGACTGCAATCACAAAACGCCGGGCCAGGGACGGCCTAGCAAGAACTTGCTGGATTTTGGCGATCAAAATGTAACAGCAAGTAATAGTTCGACTATTAAGAAGCTTGCGACGCACAAGAGCCAGGATGCCATGTCAGCTTTCACGTTCCCGCACTATCCCTCCGCTCTTTCCCCCTAACGGCAGCGCTACATCCGTTCGCCTCTTCTTGCCGCACCCTCAGGGATATCCCATGGAAAGATTTGTCGCTTTGGATAGCTTTCGCGGTCTATTGGCCGTCGCCGTCGTGCTGTTTCACACCTATGTCGCTCAGGCCGCCTCGGAAAATCCGCTGATCGCCAACGCCTACCTGTTCGTCGAGTTCTTCTTCGTGCTCAGCGGCTTCGTGCTCATGCACACCTATGAGAGCCGGCTGCGCACCCTGGACGATTATCGCGACTTCGCCATCAGTCGCGCGACGCGGATCCTGCCGCTGCATCTGGCCATGCTCGGTCTCTATGTGCTGCTGGAGTGCGGTCGCCTGCTGGCGGAAAAACTAGGGGTCGGCTTCAACGACCCGGCGTTCAGCGGCGCCACCGCGCCCGAGCAATTCCTGCCCAATCTGTTGCTGCTGCAATCCTGGCTGGGCCAGGCCATCACCGGCTCCTTCAACTACCCATCTTGGAGCATCAGCATCGAGTTCTACCTCTATCTGATCTTCGGCCTGCTGGTGCTCAAGGGCCAGGGTCATCAGCGCCAGTGGTTCCTGGCGATCGCCCTGCTGGCCTTCGTGCAGCTGCTGTTTCCCTTCCTGCCGCTGAAGACCGAGATCTTTCGCGGGCTGTCGTGCTTTTTCGCCGGCGCCTGCACCTATCGCCTCTATGTCTGGATCAAGCAGCACAACAGCGGACAATTCGGTGGCACCCTGCTGGAACTGGCCTGCCTGATCGCCGGCGCCGCGGTGATGACCTCCGATCTGCCAGTGCCCAAGAAAGGCGTGCTGGCGACCCTGGTGTTCTGCGTCACCATCCTCACCTTCGCCTTCGAGCGCGGCCTGGTCTCCAGCGTGCTGCATCACGGCCTCTTCGTGCGCCTGGGGGTACTGTCCTATTCGATCTACCTGTGCCACGCCGCAGTGATCTTCGTGGTCAAGAGCGCTTTCATCGTGCTGGGCAAGTTGCTGCACCAGGACCTCACGGTGGTGGCGCCCTCCCATGACGCCCCGCTGCCCTTCATGATCCGCTACATCGCCACCGGCAGCGTCTTGCTGGACAACCTGGTGGTGGTGGTGGAACTGGCGGTGGTCTTCGCCTTCGCCTGCCTGACCCACAGATACATCGAGGTCCCGGGCATGGCGCTGGGCAAGCGTCTGGTGCGCCGCAAACGCACCCCACCCTGCTGCGACGGCAACATCCAGCCGCAGCGCTGAGCGGCGCCTGGTGCAGCCCTACCGACCTCAAGCCGGTGGGGCCGCCCTCTGCTATACTCCGCCCCCTCTTTTTTCGCTCTCGCCCAGGTTCATCCATGACCACCCAGGCCGCCGAAGTCGCCAAGCGCCGTACCTTTGCCATCATTTCCCACCCCGACGCGGGCAAGACCACCATCACCGAAAAGCTGCTGCTGATGGGCCAGGCCATCGCCGTCGCGGGTACGGTGAAGTCGCGCAAATCCGACCGGCACGCGACCTCCGACTGGATGGAGATGGAAAAGCAGCGCGGCATCTCCATCACCACCTCGGTGATGCAGTTCCCCTATCGCGAGCACATGATCAACCTGCTCGACACCCCCGGCCACGAGGACTTCTCCGAAGACACCTACCGCACCCTGACCGCGGTGGACTCGGCGCTGATGGTGCTCGACGGTGGCAAGGGCGTCGAACCCCGCACCATCGCCCTGATGGACGTCTGCCGCCTGCGCGACACCCCCATCGTCAGCTTCATCAACAAGCTCGACCGCGACATCCGCGATCCCATCGAACTGCTCGACGAGATCGAGGCGGTGCTCAAGATCAAGGCCGCGCCCATCACCTGGCCGATCGGCAGCTATCGCGACTTCAAGGGCGTCTATCACCTCTCGGACGACCGCATCTACGTCTATACCCCCGGCCATGGCCACGAGCGCATCGCCACCAAGACCATCGACAAGCTGGACTCCGACGAGGCCCGCGCGCACCTGGGCGATCTCTACGAGCGCTTCGTCGAGGAGCTGGAGCTGGTCCAGGGCGCCTGCCACGAATTCGATGGCGAGGCCTTCCTGCGCGGCGAGATGACCCCGGTATTCTTTGGTACCGCGCTGGGCAACTTCGGCGTCGACCAGGTGCTCGACGCCGTGGTCGACTGGGCTCCGCGCCCGCTGTCGCGCGCTGCTCACGAGCGGGTGGTGGAGCCGGTGGAAGAGAAGTTCTCCGGCTTCGTGTTCAAGATCCAGGCGAACATGGATCCCAAGCACCGCGACCGCATCGCCTTCATGCGCATCTGCTCGGGCAAGTACGAGAAGGGCATGAAACTGCGCCATGTGCGCATCAAGAAGGATCTGAAGATCGCCGACGCCCTGACCTTCTTCTCCAGCGAGCGCGAGCACCTGGACGAGGCCTTTGCCGGCGACATCATCGGCCTGCACAACCATGGCACCATCCAGATCGGCGACACCTTCACCGAAGGCGAAGCCCTGGGCTTCACCGGTATCCCGCACTTCGCCCCGGAACTGTTCCGCCGCGTGCGCTTGAAGGATCCCCTGAAATCCAAGCAGCTGCGCCAGGGTCTGCAGGAACTGGCCGAGGAAGGCGCCACCCAGGTGTTCTTCCCCGAGCGCAACAACGACATCGTGCTCGGCGCGGTGGGTGTGCTGCAGTTCGACGTGGTCGCCAGCCGCCTGAAGGAGGAATACAAGGTAGAGTGCGCCTACGAGGCCATCAACGTCTGGTCGGCGCGCTGGATCGAGTGCGACGACAAGAAGAAGCTCGAAGACTTCAAGAACAAGGCCTTCGAGAACCTGGCGGTGGACGGCGGCGGTCACCTCACCTACCTGGCGCCGACCCGGGTCAACCTGGCGCTGATGGAAGAGCGCTGGCCGGAGATCAAGTTCCGCGCCACCCGCGAGCACCACTAAGCCCTACTGTCCTGACCGGTGCGCCTGGCGCCGGTCAGGCGTACCGCCCTCCTCCCGAATAGTCCAGGCGGAGCTCCGGCTCTCCTGTCAGGTCTGCGCGAATCAGTCCCGGTCGGAAGACTCGGCCGCGGCTTCCAGCTCGACCATCGTCAGCTCCAGTTCCGCCCGCTCGGTCCACTGGCCGTCCAGTTCGGTGCGTACCGCCACGCCCAGCTCCTTGAAGTCGGCTACCTGCTTGACCAGGTTGCCCGGCCCGCCCACCAGCTGGCCGCAGGCCTTGCGATAGGCTTCGCCGGCCTTGTCCAGACTCTTGCCGATGCCGTCCATGCTGCCGAGAAAGGTGCGCAGCTTGTCGTAGACCTTGCCCGCGCGCTCGGCCAGTTCGGCGGTGTGGCGATTCTGGTCCTCGAAGCGCCAGAGCTGGCGGACGATGTTGAGGCTGGTCAGGAGGGTGGTCGGCGTCGCCACCAGGACATTCTGCTCGATGGCGCGCTGGAACAGGCTCTCGTCGGCCTTGAGCGCCTCGACGAAGGCCGATTCGATGGGGATGAACAGGAAGACCATCTCCGGCGAATTCAGCCCCGGCAGGCTGAAGTATTCGCGATCGGCCAGTTCGCGGATACGCTCGCCCACGGCGCGCACGTGCTCGCCCAGAGCCAGGCGCCGCTCGCCCTCGTCTTCGCTGTTGACGTAGCGGGTATAGGCGTTGAGCGACACCTTGGCGTCCACCACCAGGTGCTTCTTCTGCGGCAGATGGACCAGCACGTCCGGTCGCCGGCGACCCGTCTCGGTGGTGAAGCTGCGTTCGCGGACGAAGTCGCGCCCCTCGCGCAGGCCGGAGCGTTCCAGCACGTTTTCCAGGATGAGTTCGCCCCAGTTGCCCTGGGCCTTCTTCTGGCCGCGCAGGGCGGTGGCCAGGTCATGGGCCTCCTGGGTGATCTGGCGGTTGAGCTCCTTGAGGTCGAGCAGTTGCTGGCCGAGGGCCGCCTGCTGCTGCACATCCTTGTGGTGGATGTCCTCGACCTTGGCGCGAAAGCCCTCGATCTGCTCGCGGAAGGGCCGTAGCAGCGCATCCAGGGATTGCTGGCTGTGCTGGGCGAAGGCCTGACCCTTGGCGTCGAAGATGCGTCCGGCCAGTTGCTCGAATTCCAGCTTGAGTTGCTCGCGACTCTCGCGCAGCAGCTGTTGCTGCGCCAGGAAGTGCTCTTCCTTCTGCTCCAGGGTGGTCCGGAGCGTCGCGTGTTCTTCGGTCAGGCGCGCATGGCGTTCCTGCACCTCGGCATGCAGCTGTTGCTCGCGGTGCTGGCGCTCGCGCACCTCGGCGAGCTGCTCCTGGATGCCCTGCAGCTGGGCGCGGGTGGCCTCGGCCAGGGCGTGCTGTTCGGCAGCCTGCAACTGGGCCTGGCGGGTCTGCTGGCGCAACTCCGCCTCCAGCTCGCGATTGGCCTCCAGCTGCCGCTGCAGGGCGGCGGTGCGTTCGCGCTCGGCGCCCAGCTCCACCACCTGGCGACCATTGGCCAGCTCGGCGCGTTGCAGGTCGTCGCGCAGCATGTCGTAGCGCTCGGCGGCGCTGTCGAGTTGCTGTTGCAGATAGCGCTGGCGCCCGGTCAGCCAGACGGCCGAACCCGCCCAGCCGGCCAGCAGCAACAGGGGAAGCACAAGGGAAACGAAAGGCAGGGAAGTCATGGCGCTCTCATCGCGGACGGCTCCCCTCACCTTAGGCAGGCGCGAGGGGAGCGTCCAGCGTTTATCTGTACATTTACACAGTGTTTCGCAAATCCAGGTCCAGGCCGCTGACACGGCGGACCCGACGGGCCACCGCCTCGGCGAAGACGCCGCCCCGGGCCTCGATCAGGGTGAAATCATCGCGCGCCCGGGTGATGCCGGTATAGACCAGTTCCTTGGTCAGCACCGGACTGAGCTGCTCAGGCAGCAGCAGCGCGGTGTGGGCAAATTCCGAGCCCTGGGACTTGTGCACGGTCATGGCGAACACCGTCTCCACCGCCGCCAACCGGCTGGGCAGGACGAATCTCAGACCGCCGCTGCCATCGCCGCGGGGAAAGGCGACCCGCAGGACCTTGCGTCCCGGCTGGTTGGCGTCGGGCAGGCAGAGGGTGATGCCGATGTCGCCGTTCATCAGCCCCAGGCTATAGTCGTTGCGCGTCACCAGCACCGGACGGCCCTCGTACCAGCCGTGCTCGCCCGCGAGCAGGCCCGCCGCCAGCAGGGCGCTGGCGATGCGCAGGTTGAGGCCTTCCACGCCCCAGGGGCCCTTGCGCACGGCGCAGAGCAGCTGGAAGTCGTCGAAGGCGGACAATACCTGGCCGGCCCAGAGCGTCCAGGCGGGATCCTCCAGGACGGTATCCAGTTGGGGCCGCGTCCCCTGCAGGACCTCGAGATAATGACGATAGCCCCGAGCGCGCCCGCGTCCCTCCAGCACCAGGCGTTCCAGGGCGCGATCCTCCGGCCCCTTGAGCAGCACCCGATGGAGATCGGCATAGCCGCCGTCGACCAGCACCTGCTGAGCACCCTGGCCATCCTGGGCATTGACCCGGCGGGCCAGCTGGCCGATCCCGCTGCCGGCGCCGAAACGCCGTGAGCGCCTGAGCATCACCACCTGCTGCGCCAGGGCGTCAGCCTGATCGTCGCCGACCGCCAGGGCGGTCTGGGCCAGCGACTGGCCGCTCACGGCTTCCAGCCAGGCGCGGGTGGCCGGACTGTAGCGTCCGGCTTCGGCATCCCGGCAGAGATCGCCCAGCACCGCGCCGGCCTCCACCGAAGCCAGCTGATCCTTGTCACCCAGCAGCACCAGGCGCGCCCGCGGCGGCAAGGCCGCCAGCAGACTGGCCATCATTTCCAGGTCGATCATCGAGGCTTCGTCCACCACCAGCACGTCCAGCGGCAGGGGATGCCCGCGGTGATGGCGGAAATGGCGGGTATTGGGCCGACTGCCCAGCAGCCGGTGCACCGTGGTCACCCCGGTGGGGATGTGCCGGCGCAGCTCCTCGTCCACCGGCAGGCGACTGACCTGGCCGCCGATGGATTCGGTGAGGCGCGCGGCCGCCTTGCCGGTCGGTGCGGCCAGGCGGATGCGCAAGGGACGACCGGCCGCCACCGCGGGCGCCTGGAGCAGCGCCAGCAGGCGCACCACGGTGGTGGTCTTGCCGGTACCGGGTCCGCCGGTGACGATGCTGAAGGCACCGCGCACCGCCAGGGCGCAGGCCAGTTTCTGCCAGTCGGGTTCGCCGCCCGCGTCGGGGTCCGGCGGAAACAGCCGGTCGAGACGCTCGGCGAGATCCGCCGGCAGCGGCTCGGGGGTGGCCAGGCGCTGGCGCAGGCTGGCCGCCACCGCGCGTTCGTAATTCCAGTAGCGACGCAGGTAGAGGCGCTCGCCACCCAGCACCAGCGGTCGTTCTGGACAGCTGCCGTCGCCATCGACCAGGTCGCTGGCCAGCAGCGCCCGCTGCCAGGCCTCGAGGGTCTGGCCATGCAGCAGTTGCGACGGCAAGAGCGAAGCGCGCGCCTCGTCGCCCTCGGGCGGCAGCGACAGGGCGGCATCGGGATTGCGCAGGGTGGCGGCGAGATCCAGGCAGACATGGCCATGGCCGAGCTGATGGCTGGCCAGGGCCGCGGCCAAGAGCACCGCCGAGTCGCCCTGGGGTTCGAGTTCGCCGAGAAAGCCGGTGAAGGCCCGGTCCACCTGGCGCAACCAGCCGCGCTGCACCCAGAGCTCCAGCAGGCGAAAGAGATCGTCCCGCTGTTCGAGCGGGGCAAGCGGGCGCTCCTGGGCCAGGGACGCCAGGCGCAGCAGCCGTTCGGTGGCGGGGCTGAAATCAGACATGGGCATTCTCCGCACCGCTGAACAACAGATCCAGGGTCTCGATCAGCGCCTGGGCGGGCCGCTCGACGAAGACGCCGTGGCCGGCCGGATCGCAGCCGCGCAGGAAGAGGTAGACGGCGCCGCCGAAGTGGCGCTCGTAGCTGTAGTCGGGCAGCCGCGCCTTGAGCAGCCGGTGCACGGCCAGGCTGTAGAGCACGTACTGCAGGTCATAGCGCTTGGCCAGGACGGCCTCCTCCATGGCCGCGCGGGTATAGGCGCCGGCTTCGGCGCCCAGCCAGTTGGACTTGTAGTCCACCACGAAATAGCGCCCCTCGTGTTCGAAGACCAGATCGATGAAGCCCTTGAACAGGCCGTTGAGCTGCCCCGGCTCCAGCATCGGCCGCACCTGGCCGCGGTGGGTACCACGACTCACCAGGTCATCCAGCCGCTCCAGATCGACGCCATGGGTGGCGAACCAGAATTCCATCTCCACCTGGTAGCGCGCCAGTTCGCCCAGGCGCTGGCTGCCCCCCGGCAGGGGCAGCGGCAGCGCCAGCAACTGGCGCAGCCAGCCCTGCAGGATGGGAATCCAGTGATTCCAGCCGCGCCGCTGGCAACGCCGGGCGATCAGGTCGTCCAGCCGCTCGGGCGCCGCCTGGATGGCGGTGAAGCCTTCCTCGCCGACCCACTCCAGCAGGCTGTGCAGGAAGGTGCCCGGGCCGGGGCCGCGGGGAAAGCGATGCAGGTCTTCACCGGCTGCGGGCTGGCGGGCCTCGTCGGGAGCGAGGCGGTCGTCGTCGAACAGCTTCTGGGCCGCCGGGGTATCCAGGTCCAGCTCCAGGTTGAACGGGCCCTCTTCCCGCGCCTCGCCCAGGCGCGTACCGATCCGCAGGGCGCTGTAGGAGGCGATCCACCAGTCCTCGCGAGCCGCCCGACGCGCCGTCAGCGCCTTGAGGGTCACCGGCGCTTCGCGGGCTTCGGGCAGGCGTGCCGGACTGGCCTCGGGGAGCGGCAGGATAAGGGTGTCGGGCTGGGCGCCGATCAGGGTGGTCAGGGCAGTGCCCAGGGCCGCCGAACTCGCCAGGGGCTCGCCGCCGGTGGCCAGGTAGCCGAGGGCACTGCGGGCGAAGCCGGATTCCTTGCTGCGCCCGCGCTTGAGATCGGCCACCCCGACCCAGCAGGCATGGCGGGCCCGGGTCAGGGCGACATAGAGCAGGCGCAGGTCTTCGGCCAGGCGCTCGTCGTCGGCGCGGGCCAGTTCCTCGGCGGAGGGCTTGAAGGTGCGGCGCAGCTGGCCCTGATCGTCGTGATAGCGCAGCGGCAGGGTCGTGCCTTCTTCGGCGCGATAGGCGCAGGCGAAGGGCAGGAACACCAGGGGATATTCCAGGCCCTTGGACTTGTGCACCGTCACCACCTTGACCAGCTCGGCGTCGCTTTCCAGGCGCAGGATCTGCTCGTCGGCGGCGCCCTGGGCGGCCAGTTGCTCGGCCAGGTGGCGGATCAGCGCCTGCTCGCCGTCAAGCTCGCCGGCGGCACGCTGCAGCAGTTCGGCGAGGTGCAGCAGATTGGTCAGCACCCGCTCGCCATCGGCGCGGGCCATCAGCCGCTGCGGCAGGCGGAAGTCCTGCAGCAGGCGGCGCAGCATGGGCAGCACGCCCTGGCCGCGCCATAGCTGGCGATAGCCGCGGAATTGCAACACCCGCGCCTCCCAGGCCTGCTCGTCGTGGTTGAGGGCATCCAGTTCGGCCAAGGGCAGGTCGAGGGTCAGGCTGCCCAGGGCCGCACGCAGCCGGCGATCCACATCGGGCTCGGCGCAGGCCTTGAGCCAGTCCAGCAGGCAGCGGGCCTCCTGGGCGGTGAACACCGAATCCTTGTCCGACAGATAGACGCTGCGCACCCCGCGCCGCACCAGCGCCTGGCGTACCGCCTGGGCTTCGCTGCCGGCGCGTACCAGGATGGCGATGTCGGCGGGCCGCAGCGGCTTGAGTTCGCCGTCCTCCTGGCGAAAGCCGGCGCGTCCCTCGGCGGCCAGGCTCAGCAGCCGGACGATCTCGCTGGCGGTGCTCTCGGCCAGGGCGGCGCGATAGGCAGTGCCGGCCAGCGGCTCGTCGCCGGCCAGCTGCCAGAAGGTCAGGGCCGCACCCGGCGTGCCGTCGATCTCCAGCACCTCACGCCGCCCCTGGGCGCGGACCGGCTCGAAGGGCACCGGATTGTCCTCGCCCTGGCGGAAGAGGAAGGCCGCCCGCGGGGCCGTGGCCTCGCCATGGGCGAACACCTGGTTGACCGCCGCGACCATGGCAGCGGTGGAACGGAAGTTGGTATCCAGCGAGTGCAGGTGGCCGGCATTGGCGCGACGCGCCTGCAGGTAGGTATGGATATCGGCGCCACGGAAGGCATAGATGGCCTGCTTGGGATCGCCGATCAGGAACAGCCCGGTGCCCTCCCCCGCGCCATAGACGCTGCTGAAGATGCGGTACTGTACCGGGTCGGTGTCCTGGAATTCGTCGATTAGCGCCACCGGGAATTGCTCGCGGATCAGCGCCGCCAGCCGCGCGCCGGCGCCATCGGCCTGCAGCGCCCGATCCAGACGGGTGAGGATGTCGTCGAACCCCAGCTCGGCGCGGCGCAGCTTCTCACGCTCGAATTTCTGCTGGACCCAGGCCGCCGCGTGCTCCAGCAGCGGCACCTCCGGGCTGGGCAACTCGGCCAGTTGCCCGGGCAAGCGCGCCATGGCCGCCAGGGCCGGATGATCCGGCGGACTGGCCTTGGTCCAGACCTCGGCGAAGCCCTCCTCGGTCAGCCGGATAAAGCCGGTGCCGATATCCAGGTCCTCGCTGGCGGGGTTGTCCGCCCAGGCGACCAGCTTGTCGCACCAGGGCCCGAAGAATCGCTTCTGCAGCTTGCGACCGTCGACCACCTTGGCGTCGCAGCCGGCCTGGCAGAGGTCGCGCACCTCTTCCGCCCACCGGGCCCAAGGCGCCTTGAGGTGTGCCAACCGCTCGCGACGCTCCGTCAGGGCGGTGGCCAGCAAGGCGGCCGGTTCACCCTGGGGCGCGCCCAGGGCCTCGCTCAGCAAGGGTCGCAGGCGCGCGGCCAGGGCGCGGGGCTCGCCCCAGTGCTCGATGACCCAGTCCAGTGCCTCGCCCTCCAGCGGATAGCAAAAGCGTCGCCAGTAGTCGCGCACCACCTGGGCGAGCAGCTCGCTCTGGTCCTGCTCCAGGTTCTGCACGAAGAGACTGCCGCTGTCGAAGGCGTGCTCGCGCAGCATGCGCTGGCACCAGCTGTGGATGGTGGAGACGGCCGCCTCGTCCATCCACTGGGCGGCGATGTCCAGGCGCCGGGCGCAAACGGCCCAGGCCTCGACCGGAAAGTCCTCGCGCAACTCGGCGAGCAGCGGATCGGGCGCGGCGATCTCGTCGCGGAAGAAACGCGCGGCTTCGGCCAGGCGATGGCGAATGCGATCGCGCAATTCCTGGGTGGCGGCCTCGGTAAAGGTCACCACCAGGATCTGGGGCGGCAGCAGTTCGCGGCCGAAGGCCGTCTCGGGCGTACCGTGGCCGAGCACCAGACGCACATAGAGTGCGGAGATGGTGAAGGTCTTGCCCGTCCCGGCGCTGGCCTCGATCAGCTGATTACCCTGCAAGGGAAAGCGCAGGGCGAGCGGACGCTGACTCATGCCTGCCCCTCCCCGCCCACCACCTGCCAGCCGGCGGTGTGCACCGGTGCATAGAGGGTCTGGCACCAGCCGTCGAATTCCTCGTCGGCCAGCAAGGCGGCGAAGTCCGGATACTGCCGACGCAGCGCCGGATGGGTCGCCGCCTCGCCCTGATAGGCCTGCTCGGCCGCGGCCAGGGCCTTGTCCGGGTCATTGGCCAGCCAGGCGAAGGCGGTGCGGGGCGCGACGGGAAGCGGACGCCGCTGCCCCAGGGCCCAGGCGTCCAGCAATTCGTTCAGCTGCCGGCGGGCCAGCTCGGCGTCCAGTGGCGCCAGCAACAGGGTCAGATCGGTCGCCACCACCGCGGTGGTCAGCTGCAGCCCACCGGCCGCGGCGACCAGATGCTGTACCCAGGGTCGCAGCAGCCGGTGCCACTTGCGGGTGCGCGTATTGCCCAGGCCATTGGCCTGGGCGGTCAGGGCCAGCAGGCCCTCGGGGCCACGGCGCAGCCGTTCGAGGTTCGCCACCAGTTGCAGCTCGCGATGTTCGATATCCAGGGTCAGGGCCTCTTCCAGGGGTTCGGGCCAGCGCAGCGTCAGGGCCTCGACCTGGGCCACCACGGCGGGCAGCGGCTCGCGCAAGGCCCGCCCGGCCCGCTCGCCAAAACCCGCCAGCGGCAGCCGACCACTGCCGCGCAGGCGCTCCGCGGCGGCCATAAGCGCCTGATCCGCCTCGGCCGGCGCGGCCAGAGCCGCCGCCAGCAGGTCTTCGCCCAACTGGTAGCGGGTCAGGGCGTCCAGGCCGAAAGGCTCTTCGTCTTCCGCCGGCGCATCGGGCGGCGCGAAATGCACCTTGAGGCGATTGGCGAAGAACAGGTCCACCGGTCCGCGCAGAAAACGCGCGAGATCATCGAGGCCCAGGGGTTCTTCGAGCACCAGCGGCGGCAACAGCTCATCCTCGTCGCGCGTGGTGCGGTCATGCACGCCCAGCCACTCGGCCGCGAAGCTGAAATAGCCGCGCTCGCCGCGGAAGTAGCGGGCACTGAAGGGTTGCAGGGGATGCTCCTGGGTCAGGGCCGTGAGCAGGCGCTCCGGCTCCTCTTCATGGTCGGCCAGCCGCCAACCGGCCTGGAGATGGTCGCGCAACTGGGCGACCAGCACCGACGGCGGGCGCTCGCTGTTGTCGCGGATGCTGCGCCCCACCCAGCTGACATAGAACTGATCGCGCGCCGAGAGCAGCGCTTCCAGCAGCAGATAGCGGTCGTCCTCCCGTCGCGAGCGATCACCGGGACGGTAGTCCTGGGCCATGAGATCGAAATCCAGCGGCGACTGGATGCGCGGATAGGCACCGTCATGCATGCCCAGCAGGCAGACCACCCGGAAGGGAATGGCGCGCATGGGCATCAGGGTGCAGAAATTGACCGCGCCAGCGAGAAAGCGCTGGGCCAGGCCACCGCTGTCCAGCCCCGCCAGCCAGGCCTCGCGCACCACGGTGAGCGGCAGCTCCTCGTCCAGCGCCACGTCTTCGCACAGTTCCAGCCAGCGCTCGCGCAGATTCTCCAGCTGCTCCAGCAGGTATTCGTCGTGCTCGTCCTGAGGGCTGAAGAACAGCGCCAGCAGCGCCTGCAGGCGGGCGCCCCACTCCGCCGGTCGCGCCGGCTGAGCCAGCGCCGCCTGGGCCGCGTCCAGAGAATCGAGCAGGTCCACCAGCGGCCCGACCAGAGCCGCATCCAGGCCGCCCACCTCGTCGAAGGGCTCGATATCGCCCAGGGCCGCGCCGCTGCCGACGGCGTAGCCCAGCAGCATGCGCCTCAGGCCGAACCGCCAGGTGTTCTGCGTCAGCCCTTCCGGCAGATCAAGGCGACTGCGCTGCTCGGCATCCAGCCCCCAGCGCACGCCAGCGCCTTCCAGCCACAGGTGCAGGGTTGGCAGATCGCCCTCGCGCAGGCCGAAGCGGGCGCGCAGCGCCGGCACGTCCAGCAGATCGAGGATCTCGCTCAGGGCGAAGCGGCTGTCGGGCAGCTGCAGCAAGTGCTCCAGGGCGATCAGCAAGGGTTGGAAACCGCGCTGGTGCTGGTCGGCCAGGCTGAAGGGGATGAAGCGCGGATCGCCACGCTCGAGCTGGCCGAATACCGCGCGGATATGCGGCGCATAGGCATCGATGTCCGGCACCATGACGATGACGTCGCGCGGCCGGAGGCTGCTATCGCTGTTGAAGCGCGCCAGCAGCTGGTCGTGAAGGATCTCCACCTCGCGCTGGGGACTGTGGGCCACATGGAAGCGCATGGACCTGTCCCGCGCCGGATCGACCGCCGGCCAGCGCTCGCGGGTCTCGCTCAGCGGACGCAATTCGAGAATGTCGTCCTGCAACTGGCCGAGCAGGTGCTGGGGTTCGGCCTCGGCGAAGAGGTCGATGCGCCCGCCATTGAGGTCCTCGAACAGGCGGCGATAGCCATCGGGTTCGTCGAATTCGTCCAGCAGGTGGATGTAGTCGCGGCCCTGCTTGCCCCAGCTCGCCAGCAGCGGCTGGCCGTGCTGGTGCAGCGCCTCGGCATCCAGGGTCTGTGGCATGCCCGGCTTGCGCTGCTGGCGGCGATAGTTCTGCCGCAGCAGATCCTGGTCGGCGACGATGTCGGACCAGTGATGGCGACAGGGATTGTGCACGCAGAGCAGCACCTGGCTGAAGCGCGCCAGCGCGGCCAGGGCTTCGAGGGTCTGCGCCGGAATCGCCGACAAGCCAAAGATCACCACCCGCCGCGGCAGCCCGGCTGGCGGCTCGGTCGCCGCCTGCATGACCTCCAGGAAGCGCCGGTGCACCCCGGCGCGACTGCGGGCCAGACCACCGTCGCCCACATCGTCCAGCAGCGCCCGCCACAGCTGCGCCTGCCAGCGGCAACTTTCCGGCAAGGGACGCCGACCGTCGCGCAGGCTGGCCAGCAGATCGCGCCCCGCCGCCCAGTCGTTGAGCCAGTCGGCGCGATAGACCTGGTAGCCGTCATAGAGATCGGCCAGGCGCTCGGCCAGCTGATAGCGCTTGCGCAGATCGCCGTCATCGTCGAGAAAGCGCCGCAGGGCGGCGAAGTCCGGTTGCAGGAGCAGGGTCGGCAGGAGCCGCATCAGGCGCCAGGTCAGGGGCGCGCGGTCCAGCGGCGAGGATGGTGGGACCTGGTCACGCCCCAATACCTGGCGATAGGTCCGCCAGAGGAAGGCCGCCGGCAACTGCACCTCGAGAGCCGCAGCGACCCCGCAGCCACCCTCGTCATCACCGCGCGGATCCTCGGCCAGCGCCAGCTTGAGCCACTGGGCGATGCCATTGCTCTGCACCAGCACGTGTTCGTTTTCCAGCGGCGCCAGGGGATACCGCCGCATCCAGCCGACCGCCAGGCCACGCAGCTCTTCGAGCCGATTGCCGTGTACCACCATGAATCCGGGAGTGAGCGCCTCGGACATCCTACGCCTCGCTGTTCGCTATCTGCGGCCAGGGTAAGGATCACCCGCGCCAGACACCAGCCCGCAATGTGATGACCGACGCATGACCCAGTGCACAGCCGCTCCGTCCACCCGCCTATCACGGGGCTCCAGCCGGTAGACTCATGGCCTATCGGCCGCCGGCCTTCGACAGGATGTTTTCATGCGTTTCCTCGTTGCCCTTCCCCTGCTCCTGGGCGCCGCCCTCGCCCATGCCGACAACGGCGAGCCCGTCGACTGCGCCAGCCTGCAGGCTCAGTTGCCCTTGCCCCTGCTCCAGCAGACCTCCGGCCTGCCCCTGGCCTATGCCCGGCAGATCGCCGGCGGCTGCGCCTTCACCGATCGCGACACCGGCCAGCCGGCCAACTACCTGCTGGGGCTGTCGGCGGGCTACGAGAATGGCGGTCGGGCGCTGCCCAAGCTGCGGCGGCAGGTGCAGTCGCTGAGCGAGCAACTGGAGTGCAAGGCCATCGACGGCCTCGGCGAAGGCGCCAGCGCCTGCAGCAAGCCCTTGCTGGGCACCCAGGTCTTCTTCATCAAGCGCGACCGCATCCACACGGTGACGGCGTCCAGCCCGCTGGAATACGAGAAACCCGAGTTGGCGGCCAAGTTGCGTCAGGCGGCCCAGGCGACCGCCCAGGCCTGGGCACAGCGGCTATAGGGGAAGGCGCGCCCTAGTGGCCGCGCCGATTGAGGTCTTCGGAGTAGAGATCGTCTTCCAGCTCATTACCCGGGATGGCGTGCTCTTCCGCTGCCCAGGCACCCAGGTCGATCAGTTTGCAGCGGTCGGAACAGAAGGGCCGATTGGCGCTCTTCTCGCTCCATTCCACGGGTGCGCCGCAGGTGGGGCAGTCCACGGTAAGGGTGCTCATGCTTGGCCTCCGTCAAGGGTCAGATAAAAGGAATGCAGGCGCTCCACTTTGGCGTGGAGCGCGGCGAGATCGCCGTCGTTGCAGATGACGTCATCCGCCTTGGCCAGCCGCTCGGCGCGCGGCAACTGCGCCGCCAGGATGGCCCGCACCTGAGTCTCGTCCACCCCGTCGCGACGCATGGCCCGTTCGAGCTGCAGCGCTTCCGGCGCGTCTATCACCAGCCCCCGCCGGACCAGCGCCCGCTGCCCGGATTCGAACAGCAGCGGCGACACCAGGATGGCATAGGGCGACGCTGCGCGGGCCAAGGCCGCCAGGATTTCCTGGCGAATCAGGGGATGCAGCAGGGCTTCCAGCCAGCGCCGCTCGGCCGGATCGGCAAAGATCGCGGCTCGCAGCGCCGCTCGATCCAGGCTGCCATCCAACTGCAAGACAGCGGGCGAAAAATGCCCGGCGATCTCGGCCAACGCCGGTCGTCCCGGCTCTACCACCCAGCGGGCGGCCTGGTCGGCGTCGACACAGGTGATGCCCAGTTGCGCGAAATGCTCGGCAGCGGCACTCTTGCCACTGCCGATGCCCCCAGTCAGGCCGAGGGTCCAGGCAGAAGTCATCGGAATCCGGCGAAGTTCAGGTACAGGCCGGTTATTTGATCACCCCAGAGCAAGGCAATCCACCCCGCCACGGCGAGATAGGGACCGAAGGGCAAGGGCGTGCTGCTTTCCGCCCGCCGCAGGCGCAGAGTGATGACGCCCAGAATGGCGCCCACCAGCGACGACAGCAGGATGGTCAGGGGCAGGATCTGCCAACCGCCCCAGGCGCCGAGCAGCGCCAGCAGCTTGAAGTCGCCATAGCCCATGCCTTCCTTACCGGTCACCAGACGGAATAGCTGAAATACCAGCCACAGACTCAGATACCCCGCCACCGCGCCCCAGACGGCATCGCTAAGGTTGGTGAACAGCCCGAATTGATTGGCGACCAGCCCCAGCCACAACAGCGGCAGCACGATCACATCCGGCAGCAGCTGGTGATCGGCATCGATCAGACTGGCCGCCAGCAATCCCCAGGTCAGCAACAGAAAGGCCACACCTTGCCAGGTCACGCCCAGGTGCCAGATGACCCAGGCCGACAGCAGCCCACAGGCCAGCTCCACCAGCGGATAACGCAGGCTGATGGAGGCCTGACACCCATTGCAGCGACCGCGCAGGAGCAGATAACTCAGCACCGGCACATTTTCCCAGGGCCGCACGGCGCGCTGGCAGTGAGGACAGCGGGAAGCAGGTCGCGCCAGGTTGAAGGGGGCGCCTGCCGGCTCGGCCGGCAGCTCCAGTACTTCACGCGCCTCCGCCTGCCAAGCCCGCCTCAGCATCACCGGCAGGCGATAGACCACCACATTGAGAAAGCTGCCCACCAGCAGGCCCAGGACCAGCGCGCACAACGCCGCGGCCAGCGGCGCGCCAGCCAAAAACTCCAGCAGCGCCATCAGACCACCGAGCCGAGCTGGAAGATGGGCAGATACATGGCAATGATCAGACCACCCACCAGAACCCCCAGGACCGCCATGATCATCGGCTCCATCAGGGTGGTGAGGTTGTCGACCATGTTGTCGACCTCGTCCTCATAGAAGGTCGCGACCTTGGACAGCATCTCGTCCAGGGAGCCCGACTCCTCACCAATGGCCGTCATCTGGATGGCCATCGAAGAGAACACCCCGGTGGTACGCATGGAGAAGTTGAGCTGCATACCGGTGGACACATCGCCCTTGATCTTCTCCACGGCGTTGCGGAATACCACGTTGCCGGTCGCGCCGGCCACCGAATCGAGAGCATCCACCAGGGGGACACCCGCCGCGAAGGTGGTGGCCAGAGTCCGGGCATAACGGGCAATGGCCGACTTGTAGAGAATGGAACCGATCAACGGGATCTTGAGCAATCCACGGTCAACCGCATCGCGAAATTTTTCCGATTTCTTGTAGAAGTGCCGAAGGACGAAAGCCAGCACAAAGAGCCCGCCCAGTACCAGCAACCACCACTCCTGTAAAACCTCGGAAATCGCGATGACCATAAGGGTAAAGGCCGGCAACTGAGCACCGAAGCCCTCAAACACCGATTGGAATTGAGGCACCACCTTGATCAACAGAATGGCCGACACGATCACCGCGACGACGATTACCGCCGCAGGATAGGTCATGGCCTTCTTGATCTTCTTCTTCAACGCCTCGGTCTTTTCCTTGTAGGTGGCTACCCGATCCAGCAAGGTCTCCAGGGCACCCGATTGCTCACCGGCATCCACCAAGTTGCAATAGAGATCGTCGAAATACTGCGGCTGCTTGCGCAAGGAGTTGGCCAGGCTATTACCCGCGGCAACATCCTGCTTGATGTCGTCGACCATCTTGCGCATGTTGGGATTGTCGAAGCCCTCGCCGATGATGTCGAAGGCCTGGAGCAGGGGCACACCTGCGCTCATCATGGTCGCCAGCTGTCGGGTGAACAGGGCGATATCCATGGGCTTGATCTTCTTGCCCTTGCCGAACAGCGACACCGACTTCTTGCGCACCCGGGTTGGATTGATCCCCTGCTTGCGCAACTGCGCCTTGATCAGCGCAGGATTCAGTCCCGTCATCTCGCCCTTCACCTTGGTCCCTTTGCGATCGGTCCCCTCCCAGGTGAAGCTGCCCATCTTGATAGCTTTATCGGCCATTGCCTCGACTCGTCAAAGGCTCGGCCCGCGGTGGCGAGCCCGTCAAAAGAATGCTCTGTTCAGAGCCGGTTGCCGCTTTAAAGGCAAGCATCGCGCCAAACATCGACGGCTTTAGCGTTCTGCGGCAATCAAGACGCGTGGACAGCAATCATCCGATGCACCGTTCCAGTCCCCTCTCCCTCCGGGAGAGGGCTAGGGTGAGGGAAGTCGTTAATCCTTAGTGACCCGATTGATCTCTTCCAGACTGGTAATCCCCTGCATCGCCTTCACCAGCCCCGACCGCCGCAGATCATTGAAGCCCTCTTTGCGCATCCGCGCCGCGATCTCGATGGAGTTGCCCTCCTCCATGATCATCTGTTGCAGTGCCGGGGTGATCTTCACCACCTCGTAGATCCCCACACGCCCGCGATAGCCCGCATTGCAGTCCTCGCAGCCGATAGGCTGATAAAGGGTGAAACTGCCGATCTCTTCCTCGCGAAAGCCTTCGGCCAGTAGCGCCTCACGGGGCACCTCATGGACTCGCTTGCACTTGTTGCACAGCTTGCGCGCCAGCCGCTGGGCGATGATGAGGTTGACCGAGGTCGCCAGGTTGAAGGCAGGCACCCCCATGTTGCGTAGACGCGTCAGGGTTTCCGCCGCGCTGTTGGTGTGCAGGGTCGACATCACCATGTGACCGGTCTGGGCTGCCTTGATAGCAATCTCCGCCGTTTCCAGGTCCCGGATCTCACCCACCATGATCACGTCAGGATCCTGACGCAGAAAAGCCCGCAACGCCTGAGAGAAGTCGAGCCCCTGACGCGGATTGACGTTGACCTGGTTGATGCCTTCCAGGTTGATTTCCACCGGATCCTCCGCCGTGGAAATATTGATATCCTCGGTATTGAGGATGTTGAGGCCGGTATAGAGGGATACCGTCTTGCCTGAACCGGTCGGCCCGGTCACCAGAATCATGCCCTGCGGCTGCTTGAGTGCCTGCAGATAGAGCTCCTTCTGCACATCCTCGTAGCCCAGGGCATCGATCCCCATCTGGGCGCTGGAAGAGTCCAGAATACGCATCACGATCTTCTCGCCCCAGAGGGTGGGCAGGGTGTTGACCCGGAAGTCGATGGACTTGGTCTTGGAGACCTTCAGCTTGACCCGGCCGTCCTGGGGCTTACGACGCTCGGAGATATCCATATTGGACATCACCTTGAGTCGCGCCGAGATCCGCGACACCAGCTGCACCGGCGGCCGCGCCGCCTCGTGCAGGACACCGTCAGTACGGAAGCGTACTCGGTACATCTTTTCATAGGGCTCGAAGTGCAAGTCGGACGATCCCTTCTTGATGGCATCGAGCAGCATCTTGTTGACGAACTTCACCACGGGCGCATCGTCGGCGTCGGTACCCGCAACGGCTTCCTGAGGCCGCTCGCCACCCTCAGTCTCCAGATCAAGGTCGATATCGCCCAGATCCAGGCCACCCGTACCGCCATCGAGATACTTTTCGATGGCCTGGTGCAGCTTGTCATCCTCGACCAGCACCACCTCGACGGCGAGCTTGCTGCCAAAGGACACATCATTGATGGCTTGTTGGTTAGTGGGATCAGATAGCGCGATGAAAAGCTTGTTGCCCCTTTTGCTCAAAGGCAGGAAGTGATGCTGCTGCATCAACTTCTCGTTGACGATGTCCTTGGGAAGCTGCTCCTTATCGATAGCCGCCAGATCAAGAAAGGGCACACCGAACTCCTGAGCAGCCAATTCAGCCAGAGGCCGGCTTTGCACCAGACGTTGCTGAACGAGATAGGTTACCAATGGCACCTTGGCCTGCTTGGCCTTGACCACCGCCTGCTGCGCCGCCGCCTCTGCGAGCAATTGCGCATCCACCAATTGCCGCGCCAGTCCCGACAGCATCACCGTCTCGTTCATCGTCATTCCCACCCTTGGCTACAGCAGGCGTTATAGCACCCCCCAGACCGCCCGCAAAATGGCGCCAGACAGCTGACATTTTTTGTCACGAGCTGCCCCTTTATTGACGCTAATCGCGAAAAAAACGTGCTGCAGTCGCCACTTTTCTTTGGCACGGCCTGTGCTATACCTCAAACAGGCACGTTGGCCTGATCCAACCTCGGAGACTTGGTATGAACGCTCAAAAAGGCTTTACCTTGATCGAACTGATGATCGTAGTTGCGATCATTGGTATTTTGGCGGCAATCGCAATTCCGCAATATCAGAACTACACTGCTCGTGCACAGGCTGCAGAAGCGACAAACTTGTTAGCAGGCCTAAAGACGCCTTTAGTTGACATCGCGGGATCTTCAGGGTTGGCTACAGCTTGTAGTGCAGCAGATGCCGTCGCTGCCAACTCAACTGCTAACCCTCCTGTAGTAGCAGTTCCCGCTGGTGCACTTAACAGCAGCAATGGCTATACCCTGAGTGGCAAATACGTTCAAAGTATTACTGCAACGCCCAATGGAACTACCTCCTGCAAGCTCACGGCCACATTCAAACAGAATGGCGTAAACGACAAAATCAAAGGGCAAACTCTTTCGCTTACCTACACCGTAGCTAACGGGAATTGGGATTGCACTTCGAGCCTGCCAGACGGCATTCGTCCGAGCAACTGCACTGCGGGAACTTAATTACTGCGATAGTGAGCCCAGCATTCGCCGGGCTCGCTATTAAACAGATAGTAATGGTTATGAGCTAAGGCATCCCCTTCCCCCCAAACGCCCCTACCACCGTCCCCGTGCTAAAACTCGCATCCTCCTCAGCCAAAGCTACATAGAGCCCCGCCAACTCCGCCGGCTGCCCTGCCCGCCCCAACGGCGTGTCCTGTCCAAACTCTTTCATCTGTCCTTCCAATTGCCCACCCGCCACCTGCAGCGGCGTCCACACCGGACCCGGTGCCACGGCGTTGACGCGAATGCCCTTCTTGGCCAGTTGCTTGGCCATGCCCTTGGTGAGGTTGAGGATGGCGGCCTTGGTCGCGGCGTAGTCGATCAGCTCTTCGCCGGGATCGTAGGAATTCACCGAGACGGTATTGATGATGCTGGCGCCCGGCAACAGGTGCGGGATGGCTGCCTTGCTGAAGCGGAAAACGTGATAGACGTTGGTTTTGAAGGTGCGGTCGAATTGTTCGTCGGTGATCTCGAGGATGTCGGCCTTACTTTGCTGATAGGCCGCATTGTTCACCAGCAGATCCAGGCCGCCGAGTTGCTGGATGGCCTTGCTCACCACGTCTTCGCAAGCCTCCTGGGTACGGATGTCAGCCGGCAGGGTGATGGCCTTGCGGCCGGCTTCCTGGATCAGCTTGACCACCTCCTGAGCGTCGGATTCTTCGGAAGGGTGGTAGTTGATGGCCACATCCGCCCCTTCCCGGGCGAAGGCAATGGCCACCGCCCGCCCTATGCCGCTGTCGCCGCCGGTAATGAGGGCCTTGCGCCCGGCCAGGCGGCCCGAGCCGTGATAGCTGGTCTCGCCATGGTCAGGACGCGGCTCCATCTTGCTGGTGAGCGCCGGCCACTCCTGGCGCTGCTCCTTGAAAGGCTCGCGGGTGTACTTGGTGCGCGGGTCCTGCAGTGGCTTGGCAGGACGAGTTGCGCTGCTGCCATCCTGAGCGACGGCAGCGCCTGAAGCAGCGGCGGCGAGCCCCACGGCGGAGCCGACGAGCACGTTACGACGGGTAAGGGAGTAATCGGTCATCGAGGCTCTCCGCATGGGCAGCTATCTATTGGCAGGATCATGGGGTCGAAGCTGCGGCAAGGCTGGATCCGCGAAGGTTTAGGTATGACGACTCCCGTAAAGGTTTCCCGAATGCATGCCGCCCTGACCGCTGACCTTCGCGCGCAGAAATCACGTCAGGCCGAGAAGCATTGACGAATCGCGAAATAAGCGGCAGGCAGCAGTGCGACACATCGCCACAGGCCTTGGCACAGGCACGACGACCAGGCTTGCACAGCAGATGACCGAAGACTTATCATTGAAAGCTTCGTGCCGGTGTAGCTCAGTTGGTAGAGCGGCGCATTCGTAATGCGAAGGTCGTAGGTTCGACTCCTATCTCCGGCACCATCCCTCCGCTTCATCCCTCCTCGCTCTTTTCAACGCCTTCAAGGCCTTAGCCGCCTTGGGCCGCGTCTTTCTGCGCTCCTTTCCGATCTGCACCTTGCGTGCGAGCCGACGGCAAACGCCGGAGCAAACTGGCGGCTCCCTGTCCCTCGGCTACTCTTACCCAGCGCATGACAGTGCCTTACACCGCCTGATTTCGGCTTGCTTGACGGGCGGCAACACCTGAACGGCGGCTGACCAAAGGGTCGAATATCCAGCCCCTCTGTGGCACCATACCGCGCTGCGAAATCCCGCAATTTCTGCAATCCATCAGCCTGCCGCACGGATGCCTGTCCGTTGCGGAGCATGAGGCTGGCGACAGGCACGTTGAGAGAATAACCACGATGAGCCGCTCTACTGAGGTCGTGAGATGAAACTAACGAAGTATCTAAAACCAACCGGTTGGCTTCTGGCCGGTGCCGCCGCGCTGCTGCTCAGCGGGTGCGACGCCGTGCTGCTGGATCCGAAAGGCTCCATCGGCGTGCAAGAACGCAACCTCATCTACACAGCGTTCGGCCTCATGCTGATCGTGGTGATCCCGGTCATCGTGATGACCTTCCTGTTCGCCTGGAAGTACCGCGCTACCAACAAGGAAGCCAAGTACACCCCGAACTGGGCTCACTCCTACAAGATCGAAGCCGTGGTCTGGCTGGTCCCCCTGGCCATCGTGGTGTTCCTGAGCATCCTGAACTGGAAGACTTCCCACGAGCTGGATCCCTTCAAGCCGCTCGACCATTCCGAGCAGCCGCTGGTGATCGAAGCGGTCTCGATGGACTGGAAATGGCTGTTCATCTATCCCGAGCAAGGCATCGCCTCGGTGAACGAGATCGCCATCCCGGTGAATCGTCCGGTGCAGTTCAAGATCACCTCCGAGTCGGTCATGAACACCCTGTCGATCCCGGCCCTGGGCGGCATGATCTATGCCATGTCCGGCATGCAGAGCCAGCTGCACCTGATCGCCGATCATCCCGGCGAATTCGAAGGTCGCTCTGCCAACTACAGCGGCGCCGGCTTCTCCGACATGATCTTTGCCGTGCACGCGGTACCCACCGCCGGTGATTTCGACGCCTGGGTAAACAAGGTCAAGCAGTCGGGTGGCAAGACCCTGGACCAGGCGAGCTACACCGAGCTGGCCAAGCCCAGCGAGAAGCAGCCGGTCGCCTACTACTCGACGGTCGAGCCGGATCTGTTCAGAACGGTCATCAAGAAGTTCATGAAGTCCGACTTCAGCAAGCAGACCGATCACGTGATGGACATGAGCCAGCACGGCGGTCAACACGGTACCGAGGAATAAGTCATGTTCGGTAAATTAACTCTCGCGGATATTCCGTATCACGAGCCGATCATTCTCGTAACGTTCATCGTGGTTGCCTTGGGCGGCCTGGGACTGGTGGGAGCGATCAGCTACTTCGGCAAGTGGGGCTACCTCTGGAAAGAGTGGCTGACCACCGTCGACCACAAGAAGATCGGCGTGATGTATTTCATCGTCGCCCTGATCATGCTGCTCCGTGGCTTCTCCGACGCCATCCTGATGCGTAGCCAGCAGGCCATCGCCTCCGGTGGCGCCGAGGGCTACCTGCCACCCCATCACTACGACCAGATCTTCACCGCCCACGGCGTGATCATGATCTTCTTCGTGGCGATGCCGTTCGTGGCCGGCCTGATGAACGTGGTGACCCCGCTGCAGATCGGTGCCCGCGACGTGGCCTTCCCCTTCCTGAACTCGCTGAGCTTCTGGCTGTTCGTGGCCGGTGCCGTGCTGATCATGATGTCGCTGTTCGTGGGCGAATTCGCCGCGACCGGCTGGGTGGCCTATCCGCCGCTGTCAGGCATCCAGTACAGTCCAGGCGTAGGGATGGACTACTACATCTGGGCCCTTCAGCTCTCCGGTATCGGGACGACCCTGACCGGCGTCAACTTCTTCGTGACCGTGCTGAAGATGCGTACCAAGGGCATGACCCTGATGCGCATGCCGATCTTCACCTGGACCTCCTGGTGTACTGCCATCCTGATCATGGCAGCCTTCCCGATCCTGACCGTGACCCTGGCGCTGCTGACCCTGGACCGTTACCTGGGCTTCCACTTCTTTACCGCGGAAGCCGGCGGCAACCAGATGATGTACACCAACCTGATCTGGGCCTGGGGCCACCCCGAGGTATACATCCTGATCCTGCCGGCCTTCGGCGTGTTCTCGGAAGTGACCTCCACCTTCAGCAAGAAGCGTCTGTTCGGCTACGTCTCGATGGTCTGGGCAACGGTAGCCATTACCGTGCTGTCCTTCATCGTCTGGCTGCACCACTTCTTCACCATGGGCTCGGGCGCTAACGTCAACGCCTTCTTCGGCATCGCGACCATGATCATTGCGATCCCGACAGGGGTGAAGATCTTCACCTGGCTGTTCACCATGTATCAGGGCCGCATCCAGTTCACCTCGCCGATGCTCTGGACCCTGGGCTTCATCGTGACCTTCAGCATCGGCGGCATGACCGGCGTCCTGCTGGCGGTACCGGGTGCCGACTTCGTGCTGCACAACAGCCTGTTCCTGATCGCCCACTTCCACAACGTGATCATCGGCGGCGCCGTGTTCGGCTACTTCGCCGGCATGATCTACTGGTTCCCGAAGGTCTTCGGCTTCAAGCTGAACGAGAAGCTGAACAAGCAGGCCTTCTGGTGCTGGCTGATCGGCTTCTATGTCGCCTTCATGCCGCTGTACATGCTGGGCTTCATGGGCATGACCCGTCGTCTGAACCACTACGACAACCCCGACTGGCATCCCTTCCTGGTGACCGCCGCCATCGGCGCCGGCATCATTGCCCTGGGCATCCTGAGCCAGCTGTGGATGTTCTACGTCAGTATCCGCGACCGCAACCTGCCGGAGAACGTGGACGTGACGGGCGATCCGTGGGATGGCCGTACCCTGGAATGGTCGACCTCTTCGCCGCCGCCCTTCTACAACTTCGCTGAAGTGCCGGAAGTGCACGACATCGACGCCTACTGGGGCATGAAAGAGAAAGGCATCACCGAGAAGAAGGATGCGGACTACAAGCAGATCCACATGCCGCGCAACACTGGCGCCGGTATCGTGATCAGCCTCTTCGCCCTGATCCTTGGCTTCGCCCTGATCTGGCACATCTGGTGGCTGGCCATCGCCAGCTTCGTGGGCTGCATCGTCACTGCGGTTGTCCGCAGCTACGACGACGACGTCGACTATTACGTACCAGCGGAAGAAGTGGCACGCATCGAAACCGCGCGCATTCAGTCCCTGGCGAAATTGAAGCAGGCCTAACCCAATGGCGAATCAAGTTATGCATAACGAAGTCGCCCATGCCGAGGAGCATGGGCACCACGACGCCGGATCGATGAAGACCTTCGGCTTCTGGTCCTACCTGATGACCGACTGCATTCTGTTCGGGACGCTGTTCGCGACCTATGCAGTCCTGAGCGGGGCCCATGCCGATGGCCCCTCCCAGAAGGACATCTTCGAACTGTCGTTCGTCCTGGTCGAAACCTTCCTGCTGCTGTTCTCCAGTATCACCTACGGCTTCGCCATGATCGCCCAGCATCATGGCAGCAAGGGTGGCGTCCTGGGTTGGCTGGCGGTTACCTGGCTGTTCGGTGCCGGCTTCATCGGCATGGAACTCTATGAGTTCAACCATCTGATCCATGAGGGCTATGGTCCGGATCGCAGTGCCTTCCTGTCCGCGTTCTTCGCCCTGGTCGGTACCCACGGTCTGCACGTGAGCTCGGGTCTGATCTGGATGATCGTGTTGATGCTGCAGATCTCTTCCAAGGGTCTGACCACCACCAACGTGACCCGCCTGTCGTGCCTGAGCCTGTTCTGGCACTTCCTGGACATCATCTGGATCTTCGTCTTCACCATCGTCTATCTGATGGGGGTGCTGTAATGGCGCACGACCATAACGCCCACGGGCATACCGCCGAGAGCCATGGCACTTTCAAGAGCTACATGGTCGGCTTCATCCTGTCGGTCATCCTGACGGTCATTCCCTTCGGCCTGGTGATGTTTCCCACCTTCTCCAAGGGCGCGACCCTGGCGATCGTGGTGATCATGGCGGTGGTACAGCTGCTGGTGCACCTGTACTTCTTCCTGCACCTGAACACCTCCGAAGAGCAGCGTTGGAACGTGATCTCCTTTGGTTTCACCGTGGTCATCGTCGGTATCCTGGTCGTGGGATCCCTGTGGATCATGTACCACATGCACCAGAACATGATGATCCACTGAACCGGGCCGACGTGATGATCAAGAAGTACCTTCTCGTGACGAAGCCGGGCATCATCTTCGGCAACTTGATCTCGGTTGCCGGCGGGTTCTTCCTGGCTTCCAAAGGGAGCATCGACCCGCTGTTGCTGCTGGCGACGGCTATCGGGGTGTCGTTGGTCATTGCTTCCGGCTGTGTGTTCAACAACGTGATCGATATGGACATCGATCAGAAGATGGAAAGAACCCGCAATCGTGCGCTGGTCCAGGGCACGATCTCCTCGAAGGTGGCGCTGGCCTATGCCACCCTCCTCGGCCTGGCCGGGGTGGGTCTGCTGTACGTGGCGACCAATGCGGTCGCCACCGCCTTCGCGGTGATGGGTTTCGTGGTGTACGTAGGGCTCTACAGCCTCTGGCTGAAGCGCACCTCGGTATACGGCACCCTGGTCGGCAGCCTGTCCGGTGCCGCACCGCCGGTGATCGGCTACTGCGCCGCCAGCGGCCAATTCGACAGTGGCGCTGCGGTGCTGCTGCTGATCTTCTGCCTCTGGCAGATGCCGCACTCCTACGCCATTGCCATCTTCCGCCTCAAGGACTACACCGCGGCCTCGATTCCGGTTCTGCCGGTGGCCAAGGGGATCTCGGTGACCAAGCGTCACATCGTCTGGTACACCGTGGCCTTCATGGCCGCCACCCTGCTGCTGACCGTGCTCGGCTACGCCGGCTACGTCTATCTGGCAGTGGCCGCCGTGATCGGGGCCTGGTGGCTACGCCTGGCCTTCATGGGTTATCAGGCCGAGAACGATGTCCAGTGGGCACGCAAGCTGTTCGGGTTCTCCATCATCGCCATCACCGCCCTGAGCGTCATGATGTCGGTGGACTTCCAGATCCCGGGCGACGTGCTGCTGACCTACGCACGCTGAGACGCACCGTTCCATGAAAAAGCCCGGCCCAGTGCCGGGCTTTTTCATGCCTGCGTGAAAGCTGCTGCCGCTAGTCCTGGTTGGTGATGACGCGCCAGGTTTGGCGGCGACTGGCGGGCAGGTCACCCCGCAAGCCATTCGGCGACTTGCTGTCGCTGCCATAGATCGCCGCATCCGCCAGGGTCCCTTCCATGCTGAAAGTGCCATCACCGTAGACGAAGGGCACGATCCCACCGAGCAGACCATCGAGCTGGATACGCCCATAGACCGTATCCGTCCCCAGGTTGAACAGGCCGCTGTTGTTGCCGCCAGTGTAGGGATCCAGAGCATAGAGGTAGGTGGCGACCCCAGCGGTACAGGCGTCGGTGCTGGGAATCAGCGAACTCATCAGCAGGGTGCCGCTGAACAGTTGGGGCTTGTTGATTACCAATTCGCCATTCAAGGGCAGGTTCAGATACCAGCCCTGTTTGCCATTGGTCGCCGTAGTGGCGTCATAGCTGACCGACGTCGTGGAGAGGGTGTTCGCCGTACTGCTGACGCTGGAGCCGGCAGAACTGATGTAGCTGATGCGCTGGTCGGTACCCAGGGTCTGCTGCTGGAGGTTGGCGATCGTCAGTACCGGAGTACTGCTGGCCGCCGCCCCATCGGTCTGGCGATCCCAGATGCCATAGAACGTCATGGCCTTGCTGGTATTGGCGAGGGCATCGCTGGCCTCGAGGTATTTACCGGTACCAAAGAGCACCAGATGCCCCGTTCCACTGGGATGAGCCACGACTGAAGGACTGGCGGTGATCGGCTGGACCAGATTGGTGGTACCGGGCGCCAGGCTACTAGCCTGGGCGGTATAGAGGGGCCGCCCCCCGAAGGCAACACGGAAGTTGTCTGCTGCGGCCGTTGCGGTCAGGGAGGTGCCGATCAGGTCGAAGCGCCAGAGATTGCCGTGGAGGTCACCGGCATAGGCATAGTCGGCGATCAGGTCGCCATCGACATCGGCCACGAAGGGCGAACTCAGGCCGTTGGGTGTGGCGATGTTATCGCTGGCCGGCAAGGCCTTAATCAGGCTGCCGTCGGCCACGTTCATCACATAGAGCACGGCGTTGTCCTGCGCACTGTTGTAACCGTTGCTGACCACCACTGCCCAACCACCGGTATGCAGCCGGGTGATGATCGGCTGCGCGTAGGTGAAGCCCAGGTCCTTGTAGCTGGCATCCGCGTCCGACTTTTCCCAGAGCAGCGCTGGGGCATTGGGATTGGTGATATCCAGCGCGAAGATGCCCCGCCCTCCCCCGCGCAGCGTGCCGATCAGTACCGTGCGCCAGGCCCCGTTGAAATAGACGTCGCCTACCACTGGCGTGTTGTCAACATAGGACTGATGGCCCCCACCGTTATAGCTGCGCTCGGTCAGTCGGTTGAGATTGCCGATGACCGCGCTGGGAACGAAAGCAAAGACCTCCTGCCCCTGATCGTTGAAGGCATGCAGCATGCCGTCGTTGGCACCGACATAGATACGTCGCTCACGAGCCGCATTGGTGGTGCGGAACGTGGCGTAGGAATTGTCTCCGACGGTCGCATTCATCAGGGCGATGGGACTGTTGGGACCGTCCACCACCACTGGAGAAGAGTTCACGATATCACCGAGGATATGGCTACGCGGTCGAAACGATGGCGTGGCCCCGGGCGACTCCAGACTGCGATCGCCGCGCAGATAATCCACCCGGCGACTGCCATAGGTGTCGGTGGCACCACCGGAGGCCTTGTTGAGCCTGAGTTGTTGATCGGTATTCAGATTCGCCCAGGCGAAATCGGTCAAGGCGCCGCCCTTGGCCATGTAGATCTTGCGGGTGCCGAAGGCGGTATTACCCGGAGCAAACCTGCCATCGAGTTGTTGAGCGGCACTCCAGATCCGCGTCTGGGTGGTACCCGTGCGTTGGTACTTGATGACATCACCGCTCCAGTCGGCACTGGAAAAGGATGGGGAATAGGTAAAGAGCGCGTTGGTGTCCCCTACCCGGGTGGGCGATACGGTCTGGCTCGCGCCGACACTGGTGGACTGGGTGATCCGCGTGATGACCTTGCCAAGAGAGGTGATCAGGTCGCTGGCATTTTCCGCACTGAAGAACTCCCCCCGCGAATTGATTGCCGCGTGCCAGAGGTCATAGACATTGTTCTGATTGACCGAGTTGTCTGCACCCGCCACTGGCCAGGACGTAGTACCTGCGGCCAAGCCAGCGTAGCCGCCGGCAAAGGTATCGCCATCCCAATCCGGATTGATCAGCGCACTGCTCAAGCCGATACCCACGTAGAACCCCGTGAGGTGCTGCCAGGTGGCTGGGTCGTTACGCGGATTCCAATAGGGCGAAAGCGTAGTGGTCCCCCGGACCTCATTGCTGGTCACGGTATTGTAGGGCGGCACCTTGTTGTCGAGACCGGGCTGGGCATCGGTGCGCCAGTAGAGAAAGGCCAGGTCTGCGAGAGTGCTGGCCGTAGTGTCCTGGAACGGTGCCTGTGGTGAGTACTGCTGCCCGTCCGGAAGGGTTGCGGCTGTACCATCGACGTTGCCGGAATTCAGCGCAGAGTTCCAGATACCATCGGTCACCACCAGACTGTAGCTGGCGCGACAGCCGTAGACAGGCGACTCGCTATTACCCGGATCGTACGCATATGGACTGTTGCTACCGCTGGTCTTGAGCAGTTCGCCAACGCGAGCAACCGCCTGGAGCAGCGGCGTGCTCTGGTTGTAATAGACTTCTCCGAGCCAGGTGAAGAAAGCGGCTCGGTGCGCACCGGTAAAGGGTCTCAGCCGATTATCGTAGGCAGTTGAACCGGAGTTGCTGATACCGCGACAGTTGGCATTGGCCGCTACCAGGATGCAACTGTCGCTGGTTCCCAGTGCCTGCCAGCCAAGCCGGAGATTTTCCGACGCATCCGCCAAGGCCAGGTTGGTCGAAGTTTGAGCCGCCAGGGCGCGACTGCGATAGAAGGAATACCAGTTGGCGAAGTTTTGCCTTTCGTCCGTCCCGTTGGGACCGGAAGAGCTGCCGACCAGTACCCGCCGGTAACAGCCCTCGGTCTGCAAGGCGACGGGAAGACAGGTGCTGAGCGTCGTATCGTAGAGATAGTAGTAGGCCTGTACGCCAGTGATGGCAGCAGAAATGTTGGTATTGGCGGTGACTGTGTAGTTGACCGAGGAAACCACCCCAAGCAGTCCATAGTCCACGTTTCGGGTACAGGTAACATTGCTGTAGGTGACCGCCGCCGTATTGGCAATGCTCGCGGTACAGCCACCGTTGAGCGCAGCTCCTGTCAGCAGGCGCTCAAGCAGGGAGGCGTCACTGATACTGACTTGGGCACCGTTGATGTTCTCGGTGAAGCCGGCACCCAACAAGATATTGAGCAGCGTGAGGCTGCCATAGGTCGCGCTTGTTCCACGGTAAGTACCACTACTGAAAAAATCCTGAGACGGGTTCTCCGCCAGCATGCTCGGGCTATTGTTCTGCAGCCCCGGGTTTCCGTAGGCATTACCCCGCGCCACATTGGGATCTGTAGTCACCAAATTAGGGTTATAGCTCCAGCTCACGCGGTAGTCGGTGGCGAGATTGACACTACCCAAGCTCGGTCGATAGCCGTTTACGTAGGCACTGGTAAAGCTGGTCGCCAGTCGCGTACGGGTCAGTCCGCCCGTAGTGCTGTAGCTCACCGCATAGGGCGCCGGATAAGTAATCGCCGGGTTGTAGTAGAGGCTATTGAAAGCCGCCGATTTAGCGCGACGGGTTGGTCGGATGGCATCGGTATTCGACGCATCCGGCACAACCGCCATCTGCATGCTGGTAGAGTTATCCAGCGTGACGAACAGATTGGGACCGACACTATTGGTCAGGAACAATGGCTGCTGACTGAGATTCAAGGCCGCGGCCTGCGTCGCAGGTGCGGCCAAGGTTAATAGGAGGACCAGAGTTCCAATGCCTAACGCAGCCCGACTCATGGCACCTCCAGGGCGACGATACTTTGCAGAATTACCGGAAAGCGCCCTTCAGGATTTTTAGCAACTGCCGTGACTCGAAACAGGTTGCTTGTAGGCTTTGATACATCCACCGAACTACTACCGATCACTGTTACGGCCCAACTCAGGTATCCGTTAAATTTAGCTTTACCATCCGACCCTTTATAGGAAATGGCACGATCTGTTCCGGCAGGCTGCAGTGCTGCTAATGCCCAGCTTTGGGTCAGGCTACTGGTGGATAGATCGAAATTCTTACTGAGAATGCAGAGCTGCGGCTTAGAGTCGTCTGGGAAAGCCAACTTAAGCGGCAGCGCAAGGGAGTTATTACTATCTGTGCAATTGGAGAAGCCTGAACTGAAAGCTATAAAATCAGGCTGACGACTCACAGCCACCAATCGCCGCTCACCTTCGCGCAACGCCGCCTCCGCCGCATTGAAGGTCTGGGTGTTTTCCAAAGCGGCGCCGCCGCTGCGGGCCTGCAGCAAGGTCTGACGCATGCTGGAGGCGGCCAGTAGCGACAGCAGCAGCAACATCACCAGGGCGATCAGCAAGGTCGCGCCGCGCTGCCTGCCAATGACCGGACTCATAGCGCCAGATTCCTCAGGGTAACGGTGCTCTGCAGTATCTGCATGGGTCGACTGGCGTCCGCGATCTGCAGGCCGGTCAGGGTCTGCCAATTGGCAGCCGTGTTGCTGGCCACATCGCTGGTTAATGCCTCCGTGGTGCTGAGCAACGCCGCGTAGCGCACGGCCGGTGCATCCGCCTTGGGCGGAATGGACCAGCGAAAATCCTGCAGCCCCTGCACCAGCACCGCACTGCCCTTGCGCGTCAACGCGCCCCCACGCTCGCTCCAGACGGTGCAGCTCAGGGTGCCCCCGCCCGGGGTATTGCCCGCGGTGTAGCGCAGCTTGAGCAGCACGTTGCCGCCGGCATTGAGGTTCACCCGCGGGATGGGGTTGCCCAGACAGTCCTGGTCCTTGCTGTCCAATGCGCCCTGATAGCGAATGCAGACGCCGGTGGGCGCATTGGCGCTGTCCGTGGTCGCCGCGAAGGTGGCGCCAGCGGCAAAAGCTGGACAGCTGATGTCATCGGTATCCTTTACCTCACCGACCGCCGGAAAGGCTGCTTGGAGGCTACCCTGATAACGGATTTCCGCGCGGAAGCCGGTCCGTGCCAGTTGCCGATCAAGTACCTGCAAGGTCAACTGGGCATTGTTGCGATTGCCGGTCTGGCCTTGCTGGAAGAGAAAACTGCGCTTGTTGTTGATATAGATCTGCGAGACGCCCAACACCAGAAAGGTACCCACGGTCAGGGCGATCATCATCTCGATGAGTGAAAAACCCTTCTGGCTACGCGACATGATGAGCATGGCCTACAGCTCCGAGCGCAAGGCGTAGTAGCAGACGCCCTTGGGACAATTCAGCGAATCGTTGCTGACGTCCTGCCAGGCAACCACCACCATCACCGGTGCCACCGCATTGGTCTCGCAGGCACCCAGCGGCGTCGTGTTGCCTGCAGGATCGCTGGACGGCAGTTTCGGTACGCCGGACGCCGGACAGACCGCGAAACTGCTGGCGATCAGGGCATCCGTCACGGGTAGCAGCGCCTTTACCTGATTCAGCCAACATCCCAGATCCTGCCCGGCGACCGTTTCCCCGCCTGCAGAGCGATCCCGGGTCAGGCAGGTCTTGCCAGCATCGAGTGCCTTGGTGCGAAAGTTGGTACCAGGCTGCTTGATGTAGGCCCCGTCGATCTTGACCTTGTCGCTCACCACCACCTGATCGCGGTTGCTGCGCATCAACTCCAGCAGGTCGTTGGCCAATACCATGGCATTGCTGCGCTGCACCGAATCCTGGGACAGCGCCACACTGCGGGTCTGCAGGGCCACCATGCCCAGCACGCCAATGCAAATGATCACCAGACTGACCAGCACCTCGATCATGCTGAACCCCCCTTGCCAGCGCTTCATCTAGCTGCACCCCACGGCGCTGGCACGGTTAGGCACATACTCGCTCACCGTCAGCACCCCGCCCTGACTGAGGGTGAATTGCTTGCCCTGGGTGAGCGCATTGGTAGCGCAGACGCGAATGGTGGCTTCACCGCTGAGTTTCAGGCTGCCATTGGGTTGGAAGGTCAGACTGGTCAGGGGGGTACCGCCCAGGGATCCGGTTCCGTTGACGCCGTTGCCCAGTCCCCCGCTGTACTGCCGCAACACTTCGGCAGTGGGCAGCACCACGGTCTTGGCCGTGGTGATCCTCAGCGCGCCCATCCAGCCGTTGGCATCCTCCGGATCCGTGGTGACGACGACGTTCACACCGCGACTCATGGCTTCGCTGCGCGCGTAATAGAGAGCGCGCTGCAACTCCCCCGCTGCCGCCTGGACACGGTTGCTTTGCACCAGGCTCGCGAAGCCAGGTGCCGCCAGCGCCGTGACGATGCCCAGCAGCGCTATGACGACCAGGACCTCGATGAGCGTGAAACCCGAGAGGCGCTTCGACTGCATCCCCACCGCCTGAAAACCCGTGACTTCACCTGATAGTAGTAAGGGCTCAGGCAGTCGCTATGACCGGCTATCGCTTCGATAGGCGCGGGTAACCACCTGGATCAAGGCGTTCGCCGGAGATGGGCGAAATAGAGCGCGGCGGGCAGAAGCGAGAGTGGCAGACCAGAACACGGCCTGTTCCAGAGTCTGCTCTAAGCAGGGGGATTTGAGAGAGCAACTTAGCCCTGAGCCCTGGTGGGGTCGGCGCCTCACAGGCAGAGGGACCAGATCTCGGACAGAGAAAACGATGCCCTAGAAACGCAAAAACCCTCCTTGCGGAGGGTTTCTGGTAAAAATGGTGGGTCGTGTAGGATTCGAACCTACGACCAATTGGTTAAAAGCCAACTGCTCTACCGACTGAGCTAACGACCCAAATATGGTCGGGGTAGGGGGATTCGAACTCCCGACATCCTGCTCCCAAAGCAGGCGCGCTACCGGGCTGCGCTATACCCCGAGAATGGAAGTGGCTCCGCGACCTGGACTCGAACCAGGGACCCAATGATTAACAGTCATTTGCTCTACCGACTGAGCTATCGCGGAATTTCGATCTTCCAACCCCTCTTACGTCAGTGCCTTTCGGGCTTTGCCGTAAGTGAGGTGCGCCATTTTACGGAAGTGGAAACAGACGTCAACACCTAGCCTGCTGTTTTTTCACAAATTTATGCGAAAGGCCGGGCGACCCCTGGGATCGCCCGGTCATTTCCTAGGCGAAGACGATCTCGTCGCCCTCTACCCTGCCCTCGATGCGGCTGTTCGGCGCGAAGGCGCCCGAGAGGATGCGCTGGGCCAGCGGATTTTCAATCCAGCGCTGGATTGCCCGCTTGAGCGGACGGGCACCGTAGACCGGGTCGTAACCCACCGCCACCAGCTTGTCCAAGGCCTCGGGCGACAGCTCCAGTTGCAGGTCACGCTCGGCCAGGCGCTGCCGCAGGTGCTGCAGCTGGATCTCGGCGATGCCGGCGATCTGTTCGCGGCCCAGGGGCTCGAACACCACCACCTCGTCGATCCGGTTGATGAACTCGGGGCGGAAGTGACTGGCCACCGCATCCATCACCGCTGCGCGCTGGGCATCGGGATCGCCGACCAGCTCCTGGATCTGCGCCGAGCCCAGGTTCGAGGTCATGACGATCACCGCATTGCGGAAATCCACGGTTCGGCCCTGGCTGTCGGTCAGACGCCCGTCGTCGAGCACCTGCAGAAGGATGTTGAAGACATCCGGATGAGCCTTTTCCACCTCGTCCAGCAGGACCACCGAGTAAGGCTTGCGCCGCACGGCCTCGGTCAGATAGCCGCCCTCTTCATAGCCGACATAGCCGGGCGGTGCTCCGATCAGGCGAGCCACGGAGTGCTTCTCCATGAATTCGGACATGTCGATGCGCACCATGGCGTCTTCGGTGTCGAAGAGAAACTCCGCCAGCGACTTGCACAGTTCGGTCTTGCCCACCCCGGTCGGGCCGAGGAAGAGGAAGGAACCACTGGGGCGATTCGGATCGGACAGCCCCGCCCGCGACCGGCGCACGGCATTGGCCACGGCGGTAACCGCCTCGTCCTGGCCGATCACCCGGTTGTGCAGGGCCTCTTCCATGCGCAAGAGCTTGTCACGCTCGCCTTCGAGCATCTTGCTGACCGGAATGCCGGTCCACTTGGAGACCACCTCGGCGATCTCGTCTTCGGTGACCTTGTTGCGCAAGAGCTGGTTGGCCGGCTTCTCGTGCTGATCGACCATCTGCAGGCTGCGCTCCAGATCGGGGATGGTGCCGTACTGCAGCTCAGCCATGCGATTGAGGTCACCCTTGCGGCGAGCAGCCTCAAGCTCGGTGCGCGCCTGCTCGATGCGCTGCTGCAACTGGGCGGAATCCTGGACCTCGGCTTTTTCCGCCTTCCAGACCTCTTCCAGATCGGCGTATTCCTGCTCGAGGCGGGCGATGTCCTCGTCGAGTTTTTCCAGTCGCTTGCGCGCGGCCTCGTCCTCTTCCTTCTTCAGCGCCTGACGTTCCACCTTAAGCTGGATCAGCCGGCGATCCAGACGATCCAGGGCCTCCGGCTTGGAGTCGATCTCCATGCGGATGCGGCTGGCGGCCTCGTCGATCAGGTCGATGGCCTTGTCCGGCAGCTGACGATCGGTGATGTAGCGATGAGACAGCTTGGCCGCGGCGATGATGGCGCCATCGGTGATGGCCACCTTGTGGTGCACCTCATAGCGCTCCTTGAGGCCACGCAGGATGGCGATGGTGTCTTCCTCGTTCGGCTCGTCCACCAGCACCTTCTGGAAGCGCCGCTCCAGGGCCGCGTCCTTCTCGATGTACTGGCGGTACTCGTCGAGGGTGGTGGCACCCACGCAGTGCAGCTCGCCACGGGCCAGGGCCGGCTTGAGCATGTTGCCGGCATCCATGGCGCCCTCGGCCTTGCCGGCGCCGACCATGGTGTGCAGCTCGTCGATGAAGAGGATGATGCGCCCTTCCTGCTTGGCCAGTTCGTTGAGCACGCCCTTGAGGCGCTCTTCGAATTCGCCGCGGAATTTGGCGCCGGCGATCAGCGCGCCCATGTCCAGGGCCAGCAGGCGCTTGTCCTTGAGGCCATCGGGCACTTCGCCATTGATGATGCGCTGGGCCAAGCCCTCGGCGATGGCGGTCTTGCCGACGCCGGGCTCACCGATCAGGACCGGGTTGTTCTTGGTGCGGCGCTGCAGGACCTGGATGGTGCGGCGGATCTCGTCGTCCCGCCCGATCACCGGGTCGAGCTTGCCGTCTTCGGCGCGCTTGGTGAGATCGACGGTGAACTTGTCCAGCGCCTTGCGGCTGTCTTCGGCATTGGGGTCATTAACCGCCTCGCCCCCGCGCAGGTTGTTGATGGCGTTCTCCAGCGCCTTGCGCGAGACGCCCTGCCCCAGCAGCAACTTGCCGAGGCGGGTGTTCTCGTCCATGGCGGCGAGCAGCACCAGCTCGCTGGAGATGAACTGATCGCCCTTTTGCTGGGCCAGGCGATCGGCCTGATTGAGCAGGCGCGCCAGATCCTGGGACAGATTCACGTCGCCGGTGGGATTCTGGATCTTGGGTAGCTTGTCCAGCTCTTCGGCCAGAGTCTTGCGCAGGCTGGCGAGGTCGAAGCCGACCTGGCGCAGCAACGGGGAAATGGAACCACCCTGCTGGTCGAGCAGCGCGGAGAACAGGTGCAGCGGCTCGATGGCCGGGTGGTCATGGCCGACGGCCAGGGACTGGGCATCCGCCAGGGCGAGCTGCAATTTGCTGGTGAAACGGTCTATACGCATGGGCAAGGTCCTATCTGAGACGCGGGATGGCGCAGCAGAGGGCGCTTTCGATTACCCGCGGGAATGACCTTTAGATAGGGGCGATGCCTAACGATTCAAGCCACAGAGGCTTGACATTCGAAAAAATACTTAGGCTTTGATCCAGATCAGGCTGGCAAAGCGACCGGTCCGCGCGCCACGCCGATAGGAAAAGAAGCGCTCCTTGTCGGCGAAGGTGTCGAAGCCACCACCATGGACTGCTGTGATGCCCCGAGCCGCAAGGCGCAGCCGGGCCAGGGCATAGAGATCGCCCAGGTATTTGTCCCCGCCCCTGGCCACGAAACACCGCTCGGCCTCGGCGTGCTGGGCGACAAAGGCCTCACGCACCTCGGCGCCCACTTCGAAACTGGCCGGCCCTATGGCGGGACCCAGCCAGACCAGCACCTCGGCGGGAGCGACCTCCAGACTGGCCGCAGCCGCTTCCAGCACGCCACCCGCCAGACCGCGCCAGCCGGCATGGGCCGCCGCGACGCGGGAGCCGTCCCGCCGGCAGAACAGGGCCGGCAGGCAATCGGCGGTCATCATGGTCACGGCGATGCCGGGCGTGGCCGTCCAGGCAGCATCGGCCTGGAGCACCCGGGTCGGATCGGCTTCGACGACGGCAGTGCCATGGACCTGTTCGAGCCAGGCCGGCCGGCACCCCAGGGCCTGGCCCAGGCGTCGACGATTTTCCGTGACCGCAGCCGGATCGTCACCGACATGGTTACCCAGGTTGAAGCTGTCGAAAGGCGCCTGGCTGACGCCCCCGGCACGGGTGGTCACACAGGCCTGGACGCCGACCGGCGCCGGCCAGTCCGGCCGCAGCCAGTCGGCACCGATCATTCGAAGGATTCCCGATCCTGGCGCAGCAGATCCAGCAGCCAGACCAGGTCTTCCGGCAGCGGCGACTCCCAGCGCAGGCGTTCGCCGGTCACCGGATGATCCAGTTCGAGGAAGCGCGCATGCAGTGCCTGGCGCGGGAATTCGCGCAGGGTCTTGACCAGGGTCGGATTGGTCGCCGGCGGAATCTTGAAGCGACCGCCATAGACCGGATCGCCCACCAGCGGAAAGCCGACATGGGTCATGTGCACGCGGATCTGGTGGGTGCGCCCGGTCTCGAGCTTGACCCGGGTATGGGTATAGGCACGGAAGCGCTCCAGCACCCGGTAGTGACTGACCGCGGGCTTGCCCCCGGCGATCACCGCCATCTGCTGGCGGCGCTGGGAGTGACGGCCGATGGGCGCATTGACGGTGCCGCCGGCGACGATCACCCCGGCGACGATGGCTTCATAGACGCGACTCACCGAGCGCGCCTGCAACTGGGCGACCAGGTGGGTATGGGCCTCCAGGGTCTTGGCCACCACCATGAGTCCGGTGGTGTCCTTGTCCAGGCGATGAACGATGCCGGCACGCGGCACGCTGTCCAGCGAAGGCACGTGGTGCAACAGGGCATTGAGTAGGGTGCCGTCGGCATGACCGGCGGCCGGATGCACCACCAGCCCGGCGGGCTTGTCGAGCACCAGCAGGTGATCGTCTTCGTAGACGATGTCCAGTTCGATGTCCTGGGCCACCCACTCGCCCTGGGCCTCGCGCTCGGCGCGCAGCGCCAGCTGGGCGCCGCCATGGACGGTGTCACGCGGACGCAGCACGGCGCCGTCGACGGTCAGGCTGCCGTCCTTGATCCAGGCGGCGAGACGCGAGCGGGAGTGTTCGGCAAACAGCTGGGCAGCGACCTGATCGAGGCGCTGGCCACCGAGCTCGTAGGGGACTTCGGCATTAAGAACGATGGATTCGGACATGGATCTGCGCGGGCAATGGCAGGGCTTTTGGAATCGGCCCGACCCTGTGGTTAAATACGGCGACTTTTTTGCCCCGGCATTCCGGGTCGATCATCATAACAGGACGGTTCCGGCCCCGTCACAGGCTAGGTGAGCGCTCTCCGCGCTCATCCCTGCACCGCCGACCGTTTCGGGGAATCCAAGCCGCCATGCAATTGAAGCACCTGCTGCTGGTCACCAGCCTAGTCCTCACCGCCGCCTGCTCCTCGAAAGCGCCCGAGGTTCCGGAAAATCTGCCGGAAGGCGAGCTCTACACCCAGGCTCAGCGCGATATTTCCAACAGCAGCTACACGGACGCCATCAGCAAGCTGAAGGCCCTGGAGTCGCGGTATCCCTTCGGTCGCTATGCCGAGCAGGCCCAGCTCGAGCTGATCTACGCCAACTACAAGAATGGCGAGCCCGAGGCGGCGCGCACGGCGGCGGATCGCTTCATCCGTCTGCATCCGCAACACCCCAATGTCGACTACGCCTACTACATGAAGGGCGTGTCCTCCTTCGAACAGGACCGCGGCCTGTTGGCGCGCTTCCTGCCGCTTGACATGACCAAGCGTGACCCGGGCGCGGCGCGCGATTCCTTCAACGACTTCGCCCAGTTCACCAGCCGCTTCCCCAACAGCCGCTACGCCCCGGACGCCAAGGCGCGCATGGTCTACCTGCGCAACCTGCTGGCGGCCTACGACGTGCACGTCGGCCACTACTACCTGACCCGCAAGGCCTATGTGGCCGCCGCCAACCGCGGTCGCTACGTGGTCGAGAACTTCCAGGGCACCCCGTCGGTGGGCGATGGCCTGGCGATCATGACCGAAGCCTACAAGCACCTGGGTCTCAACGACCTGGCGGCCACCAGCCTGGAAACCCTCAAGCTCAACTACCCGGACAACGTCAGCCTCAAGGATGGCGAATTCCAGCTGCGCGAGCCGGACGACAAGGATCAGCAGCGCTCCTGGCTGACCCGTGCGACCCTGGGCCTGATCGATCGCCCGAGCGATCCGCTGCCGCCCGGCGAGACCCGCGCCAGCCAGGATATCCAGCGCAAGTACCAGGAAGAGCGCGACAACCTGGCGCCCGAGCTACGCATCGTCGACCCGGCCGAAGCCGAGAAGGCCGGCGGCGCGACGCCGGCGCCGGCCAAGCGCTCCTGGTTCAGCCGCCTGACCTTTGGTCTGTTCGACTGATCCGGCAGCAGACATGAAAAGGGGAAGCCAGTGGCTTCCCCTTTTTTATTACCCGCAATGGCAGCGCTACCCTCTGGCGCCGGATCGCAGGGGTCCGGCGCCAGACGAGCTAGTCGCCGATGCGCCAGCCCGAGGTGATCGGATAGCGCCGGTCACGCCCGAAACCGCGCTGGGTGACCCGGGCGCCCACTGCCGCCTGGCGCCGCTTGTATTCGTTGAGATCCACAAGGCGCAGCACCTTGCGTACCGTTTCCTCATCGAAGCCGGCGGCGACGATGTCCACGGCCGAGAGATCCTGCTCGACATACAGTCGCAGGATCTCGTCGAGCACCGGATAGGGCGGCAGCGAGTCCTCGTCCTTCTGGTCCGGCGACAGCTCGGCCGATGGCGGGCGATCGATCACGCGCTGGGGAATCACCTCGCCCGCGCGATTGCGGTATTCGCAGAGGCGGAAGACCAGGGTCTTGGGCACATCCTTGAGCACGTCGAAGCCACCGGCCATGTCGCCATAGAGGGTGGCGTAACCGACGGCCATCTCGCTCTTGTTGCCGGTGGTGAGCACCAGGTAGCCCTTCTTGTTGGAGATGGCCATCAGCAGGGTCCCGCGGCAGCGCGCCTGCAGATTCTCCTCGGTGGTATCCCGCCCGAGTCCGGCGAATTCGCCGGCCAGGGTCGCCTGGAAGGCCTCGACCATGGGTGCGATGGGCAAGACGCTGTAGCGCACTCCCAGCGTCCGCGCCTCGGCTTCGGCGTCGTCCAGGCTGATCTGGGCGGTGTAGTGATAGGGCATCATCACCGCCTCCACCTGCTCCGCGCCCAGCGCATCCACGGCGACCGCCAGCACGAGGGCCGAATCGATGCCACCGGACAGGCCCAGCACCACGCCCTTGAAGCCGTTCTTGCGCACATAGTCGCGCACCCCGAGCACCAGGGCGTCATAGACGCTGGCCTCCAGCGAGGCGACGGGGGCGAGTTCGGCCGGCTGCGGTTGCAGGGCCTCATCGATGATCACCGGATAGAGGCCTTCGACGAAGGCCGGCGCGCGCTGACTGACCTGCCCCCGGGCATCGACCACGAAGGAATGACCGTCGAACACCAGCTCGTCCTGGCCACCCACCTGGTTGACGTAGACCACCGGCATGCCGCCCTCGTGGGCACGCTCGCCCACCACGGCCTCGCGCTCCGGCTGCTTGCCGCCGTGGAAGGGCGAGGCATTGAGGTTGAGCATCAGTCGTGCCCCGGCCGCTCGCGCCCTGGCCATGGGCTCGGCGAACCAGATGTCCTCGCAGATGGTGACGCCGATGGGCACGCCCTGGTAGTCGAACACGGCCGCGCTGTCGCCCGGCTCGAAATAGCGCTTCTCGTCGAACACCCGGTAGTTGGGCAATTGCTGCTTGCGATAGAAGGCCAGCTCGGCGCCATCGCGATAGACCGCGCAGGCGTTGTAGCGTCGCCCCTCCTCCAGCCAAGGAAAGCCCACCAGCACATGGATGCCGGCGATCTCCTGGCGGATCTGCTGCAGCCCCTGCTCGATCCGGCGCTGCATGCTCGAGCGCAGCAGCAGGTCCTCCGGGGGATAGCCGCACAGCGACAGCTCCGGAAAGACGATGAGATCGCCCTGCAGCTCATCCCGGGCCTGCCGGGCGGCAGTGATGATGCGTTCCACATTGCCGTGGATGTCGCCGACCTTGAGGTTCACCTGCGCCATCACGACGTTCAGCAACTGACTCATGCACTCTTCCTTGCCCGATTGATCGGCGCATTTTCCCGCAAGCAGCGAAGCGGGACAATCGATGCCATGCAGGGCTCACCGCCTGCAGCGGCCCTGCTAAACTCCACCCTCCTTCACGCTGCGAGATCGCCATGGGTCTGCTTCGCCTGTTGTTGTGGCTCGTCCTCCTGGGCGCGCTGTTCTGGATGATCAGACGCTGGTGGCGCGGCAAGACGCAGACGCCGTCCGGCAAGGCCCGTCCGCTACCGCCCAACCCCATGGTGCGCTGCGCCCATTGCGGCGTGCACGTGCCCCAGGAGAGAGCCCTGGCCGATGGCGAAGGCCAGCGCTGGTACTGCAGCGCCGAACATCGCCGGTTGCAGCATGAGCACCGCGACTGATCCAGGCACCCTGAGAGCCGACGCGGTCCTGCGGCTCTATCACCTCTATCGCATCGTCATCGGCCTGGCGCTGGTGGTGCTGATTTCCAGCGACCTGGACCAGCACTGGCTGCGCACCGTCGACGGCCAGCTGTTCCGCCAGGCCAGCTGGGCCTATCTCGCCATCAACGCCGTGCTGGCGGTCGGCCAGCGGCTGCTGCGCGGCCGCGCCTTCACCCTAGCGCTGATCGACATCCTCGCCCTGGGCGGCCTGTTCTTCCTGGCCGGCGGCATCGCCAGCGGCATGGGCAGTCTGCTGGTGGTGACCGTCGGGGTGTCCAACGTCCTGATCCGTGGCCGCCGTGGCCTGCTGATCGCCGCCCTGGCGGCCATCGCCCTGCTGCTGGCGACGGGCTATCTCGACCTGCGCCGCGGCGACAGTGGCAGTGGCTATGTGCAGGCAGCGGGCCTGGGCACCCTCTGCTTCGCCACGGCGCTGCTGGTGCAGGGCCTGGTCCGGCGCCTGCTGGACAGCCAGGCCCTGGCCGAAACCCGCGCCACGGCCGTGGCCGAACTGGAGGCCCTCAACGCCCTGATCCTCGAACGCATGCGGACCGGCATCCTGGTGTTCGATGCCGAATACCAGGTGCTGCTGGTGAATCCGGCAGCCCGCCGTCTGCTCGGTGTGGACGACGAGGACACCATCGCCCCCCTGGCCCTGGGTCTCGCCCAACGCCTCGAGGAATGGGAGCGCAATCCGAGTATCCGCCCCGCTCCCTGGCGCGCCTATGCCAACGGCCCGCTGCTGCAACCCAGCTTCGCCCGCCTGCAACAGGGCGAAGGCGAGCGGGTGCTGACCTTTCTCGAAGACGTCTCGCGCATCGCCCAGCAGGCCCAGCAACTCAAGCTCGCTTCCCTCGGCCGTCTCACCGCCGGCATCGCCCACGAGATCCGTAATCCGCTGGGCGCCATCAGTCACGCTGCCCAGCTGCTGCAGGAATCCGAAGAGCTGACCACGCCGGACCGGCGCCTGGCGCAGATCATCCAGGACCAGTCGCGGCGAATGAACCGGGTGGTGGAAAACGTCCTGCAACTGTCTCGCCGCCAGCAAGCCGCCCCTCAGCTGATCGACCTGCGCTACTGGGCGCACCGCTTCGCCGGGGAGTTGCGCCCTACCCTGCCTGCCGGCCAGACGCTGCACGTCAAGACCGAGCCGGGCACCCTGCAGACGCACATGGATCCCCACCAGCTGGGCCAGATCCTGACCAACCTGGTGCAGAACGGCCTGCGCTACAGCTGCCAGAAGCACGGCATCGGCCAGGTCTGGCTCAGCACCTACCGCGATCCGGAAAGCGACCTGCCCATCCTCGAAGTGGTCGATGACGGACCGGGCGTCGCCGCCGAGCAACTCGACCACCTGTTCGAGCCCTTCTTCACCACCGAGAACAAGGGGACCGGGCTGGGCCTGTACATCTCCCGTGAGCTTTGCGAGAGCAACCAGGCCAGACTTGGCTATCATCCCTTGGCGAACGGCAGCTGTTTTCGCATCACCTTCGCCCATCCCCGCACAATGAGCTGAGCATGGCCCGACAGAAAGTCCTGATCGTCGACGATGAACCCGATATCCGCGAACTCCTGGAGATCACCCTGGGGCGGATGAAGCTCGACACCGCCAGCGCCAAGAACATCGCCGATGCCCGGGCCATCCTCGAACGGGAAAGCTTCGACCTCTGCCTGACCGACATGCGTCTGCCCGACGGCTCGGGACTGGACCTGATCCAGTTCATCCAGCAACGCTTTCCGCAATTGCCGGTGGCCATGATCACCGCCTTCGGCAGTCTGGAAACCGCGGTCCAGGCACTCAAGGCCGGTGCGTTCGACTACCTCACCAAGCCGGTGGACCTGCCGCGCCTGCGTGAACTGGTAGGCACGGCCCTGCGGCTGTCCGGGCCTGCCCCGGCAGCGGCCGGCGCCAGCGAAACCCAACTTCTCGGCGAATCGCCGCCCATGCGCGCCCTGCGCAACCAGATCGCCAAACTGGCGCGCAGCCAGGCGCCGGTCTACATCAGCGGCGAATCGGGCAGCGGCAAGGAGCGGGTGGCACGACTGATCCATGAGCAGGGTCCGCGGGCCGGTCGGCCCTTCGTGCCGGTCAACTGCGGCGCCATCCCCTCGGAGTTGGTGGAAAGCGAATTCTTCGGCCACCGCAAGGGCAGCTTCACCGGCGCCATCGAGGACAAGCAGGGCCTGTTCCAGGCCGCCCAGGGCGGCACCCTGTTTCTCGACGAGGTGGCCGATCTGCCGCTGCCGATGCAGGTCAAGCTGTTGCGCGCCATCCAGGAAAAGGCCGTGCGCCCGGTAGGCAGCCAGCAGGAGATCAGCCTGGACGTACGCATCCTCAGCGCCACCCACCGGGATCTGGCCGCCGAAGTCGCCGCTGGGACCTTCCGCCAGGACCTCTACTACCGCCTCAATGTCATCGAATTGCAGGTGCCGGCCCTGCGCGAGCGCCGCGAAGACATCGGCATCCTGGCCAACCATATGCTCGAACGCCTGGCACGCGACGCCGGCCTGGCCGCGGCCACGCTGGGCGAGGATGCCCTGGCCAAGCTCAAAAGCTACCGTTTCCCCGGCAACGTGCGGGAACTGGAAAACATGCTGGAGCGGGCCTACACCCTCTGCGAGGGCGACGTCATCCGCCCGGCCGATCTGCGCCTGGCCGATGCCCCGGCAGCCACCGCCACCGGCGAAGCCAGCCTGGCCAACATCGCCAATCTGGAAGACCACCTGGAGTCCATCGAACGCCAGCTGATCATGCAGGCGCTCGAAGAGACCCGCTGGAATCGCACCGCCGCCGCGGAACGCCTGGGTCTCTCCTTCCGCTCGATGCGCTACCGACTGAAGAAGCTCGGAATCGACTGATCAGTCCGCTGCCAACCGCGCGCCTGGCGCATAGGGCGCCGGATCGATGATCGGCGTGCGTTCGGTGAGCAGATCGGTCAGCAACTGGCAGGACGCCGGCGCCAGCACCAGGCCGTTGCGATAGTGCCCGCAGTTGAGCCACAGCCCGGGCAGCTCCGGTACCGGCCCGATGAAGGGCACGCCATCCGGCGAGCCCGGCCGCAGTCCCGCCCAGTGCGCCACCGGCGCCTGGCCGGCCAGCGCCGGCAGCAACTCGGCGGCCGAGGCCTGCAAGCTGGCCAGCGCCTCGGCGGTCGGCGTCTTGTCGAATTCGGCGTGCTCCAGGGTGCTGCCGATGAGGATATGTCCATCGCGGCGCGGAATGGCGTAGCGCCCCTTGGCCAGCACCATGCTGGTCAGATAACCCGCTGGCTGGCGATACAGCAGCATCTGCCCCTTCACCGGCCGCACCGGCACGGCCAGCCCCAGGCTCTGCAGCAAATCACCACTCCAGGCCCCGGCACAGACCACCACGGACTCGGCATGGATGGCCTCGCGCGCGGTCTGCACCCCCACCACCCGCTCGCCCTGGCGCAGGAAACCGGTCACCGGCGACTCGCTCACCAGCGTCACATTCGGCATGCCTAGCAGGGCTTCGCGCAGGGAGCGCACCAGCCGGGGATTGCGCACATTGGCCACCCCCGCCATGAAGACTGCCCGCTCATAGCCCGGCCCCAGCACCGGCACCCGCTGCCGCACCACCGCGACCGACACCGACGCCAGCGGCCGCACATTGCGCCGCGCCCAGTCCAGCGCCTCGGCTTCGTCCTCCAGATCAAGCCAGTACAGCCCGGTCACCTCGACCTCGGGGTCCACCCCCGTCTCCTGCCGCAACCGCTCCCCCAGCACCGGATAGAAATCCTGCGACCAGTGCGCCAGCGCCGTCACCGCAGGCTGATAGCGCCACGGATACAGCGGCGATACGATCCCGCCGCCGGCCCAGGACGCCTCCCGCCCCGGCTCGCCGCGCTCGACCACCACCACCCGCCGACCGCTCAAGGACAGACAATAGGCCGACATCAGCCCTATCGCACCCGCCCCGACCACCGCTACATCAAAGATCACGTCACACCTCTACATCCTGGAATTGACTGTTCCGCCGTCCTGGCGCAAAACGGCTAGTTCGGCCAGGAAGGCCGCCTACCCACAAGGACGTCAACATGACCTATCGCATCGCGCGAGGCTTCAGCCTTTTCGAATCCCTGATCTGCCTCAGCATACTGAGTATCGTGGCCTCCCTGGCCGTCCCCGCCTTTGGGGGAATGCTGCAGCGCAATCGCCAGCAGCTGGCCATTCAGCAACTCAGGGAGACAGTCAACTTCGCACGGGCGGCTGCGATCAGTGGCCACGGCACTGTGTCCATCTGTCATGCACCGACCGGCGAGTGCGACAGCTCGAACCTCTGGTCGGCTACCACCCGCGTCTTCCGCGACTGGGATCGCGATGGCCTTCAATCAGTCGAAGAGCCCACCCTGCTGATCAGTCAGCTCCCCGAGGGACTGCACTGGCGGTGGAACAATTTCCGTACGCTACCTCATCTGACATTTTTAAACAGCGGCGTGACCGACGCCCTGAACGGCAGCTTCATCCTCTGCCAAGGCGCCGAGCCGCGCGCACGACTGGTCCTGAACAAGGCAGGGCGGATCGAGGTAGCGAATCTTCGCACCAGCGATCGCTGCGCCTGAACGCCCTGACCAAACACCTTCCCGTTTCGACCGGATATCCGCCGTACGCTGGTCCAGCCAGGCATGATCCCCCATGCTTGGCCTTCCAGCCCGGCGAAACCGACGATGCGGACCCAGTACGGCTTTACCCTGATCGAAACCCTGGTAGCGATCGCCATTCTGGCGATCGTGATCAGCATTGCTGCGCCGTCCTTTACCCGCATGCTGCAAAGTAATCGTGCAGCTGTTTTGAGTAATGAGTTGCTGGGCACCCTGCAACTCGCTCGGTCCGAAGCGCTCAAGCGGCGGACCAATGTAGTGCTCTGTCGCAGCACCGCAGGTAGCAGCGTTTGCGTGGACGGCGCGGACTGGTCATCTGGCTGGCGCCTGATGCAAGGCACCATCGTGTTACGAACCTGGGAACCTATCAGTGGTGGCACTCTCACGGGCCCGAGTACGGGCATGACCTATCAAAGCAATGGTCTCAGCGGTACTCAAGCAACGTTCACGATCACCACGGCATCCACATGCAGCCGTACCATCCAGGTCAGCGCAACCGGTAATGCCACGGTCAACGCGGATGGCTGCCCATGAGCGGGCGCGAACGGCAAAAGGGCGCCACCCTGATCGAGGTACTGGTCGCCATGCTCATCCTGGCGATCGGCTTACTGGGTCTGGCCGGCTTGCAGACAGTGAGCGTACAGAGCAACCAAGGCGCCTATTACCGCTCCCAGGCCACTATTCTGGCCAATGACATCGTTGATCGCATGCGCGCGAACCGAGTTGCAGCGCTGGCCAATCGGAGTAGCTATTCAGTGAGCTTTCCGACCTCAAAAAGCGATAACGCACTTTCAGGCTCAGCCGCCCAGCAAGACGTCAATGGCTGGCTGAACGCCCTGGCTTTGAGTCTCCCCCAAGGCACAGGCAGTCTGAGCCTGGACAACAGCAACGCAGTCGTCGTCACCATCTGCTGGAATGATCGCCGGGCCGCGATCAAATCAGCTCAAGCGGTGGCACCGACAAGCGACAGTTGCAGCAGCCCCGCCAGCAGCAACAGCAGTTTCGAGCTCTTTACCTACAGGACGCAGCTATGAGGCCCATCTTAGCCAAGCGGCAAGGCGGCCTTTCCATCATCGAACTGATGATAGCCCTGCTACTCGGGTTACTCTTGATGGGCGGCGTACTGCAGTTGTTCCTATCCTCCAAACGTACCTACCAGACCAATTCGGCATTGTCACAGGTGCAGGAGTCGGGACGGTTCGCTCTGGAGTTTCTCTCCTTCGATCTGCGTAACGCCGGTTATCGTGGGGGATGCCTGACAGCTCTCACCAGTCTGCTGCCGAACACCCTCACCCAACAAGCAGACGGCACAGACGATATCCGCTATGTCCTGACTACAGGTATTCAGGGCTGGAGCACCACGAGTGATACCAATAACCAGGCCCCGAACAAGACGCCCCCTTGGTTCAAGCCGACCTTCGATGCGCGCACGCCTGACTCGGATGTGGTCTTTCTTGCCCATGCGGTGACCCCTGCCGGGGTCTTGCTGACTGGCGCCACGGCAGATCGGATCTCGACCTCCGCCGGCCTGCCCCAGAATCGTCTGTTGGTCATCAGCGATCCATTGAGCTGCCATCTGTTCGCCAATCAGAGCACCGCCAACGACAGTCGCGTATCCCTGCCCAATGGCAAGACCTTTGCCCCACACGATTACGGCACCACCATAGCCAAGAACACCAGCAGCAGCACCAACCCCAGTACCAGCGGGGATATGGCGCAGCTGTTGCTCTATCAAAGTGTGGTGTATTACCTGCAGGACAATGCCGATACAGGTGTTCCCTCACTGTGGCGCAGGGTCTACGACGGCCGCAATCAACCAGCTGAAGAATTGATCAGTGGTATCCAGCGGCTCCAGATCCGTTATGCCACGGCGACCACTAGTGGCAGCCTTAGCACCTCGGGTACCGGTATCTATAAAGACGCCAGCGATATCACCGATTGGCAAAGCGTCGTCTCGGCCCGCATCCGTCTATTGGCGGTGAGTCGCGAGCGCAATGCCGTCTCGCCTAATCAGCAACTGGTCTTCAATGATCCTCCGGTCCAGGGTGTCGATCCGCTAACCATCGCCGATGGCCGCATTGGCCAGGTCTTCACCCTTACCGTCAGCATCCGAAATCATCTGCCATGAACCAGTTTCCTTCAGCACAGCGCGGCGCGATATTGATCGTCACCCTGGTGATGTTACTGCTCTTGACCCTGCTAGCCCTTGGCAGCATGCGCGGCACTACTCTGGAGGAGCGCATGGCCGGCAATCTGCGTGACGAAAGCCAAGCCTTCCAGGCCGCGGAGATGGGCCAACGAGTCGCCGAGGCGTGGGTAACGAACACAAGTATCGCGGCACTGCAGAACATGACGGCGCCTCGATCCGTAACCATCACTCCGCCAGAGCTGCAGTCGACCACCTACAGCATCGTGCCGCTGCCCGGGATCACGCTGCGAAGCGCGGGAGGAGATGTAGGTAGCAGCAAGCCCATTACTACCAGCGTCGTCCGTATCCTCAGCAAGGGTCAGGGTGCAGCTCAAGACTTGTCCTCCTCTGGCAACGGTCAGTCCGCCAGCACTGCAGCCAGTTCCAGCGTAGAAATCAGCACTCTTTACATCAGGCGTTAGGCCCGGAGATTTCCATGCGCCGATCTACTGCATCTTTCAGCCGCCTTCGCATTTCCGGCCTGTTGGCCTGTCTTGCCATAGCGCCACTGGCCCAGGCGATCGTCTCGCAATCGCCTCTGGTAACCGGTGGTGACATACCCGGCAGCCTGGCACTGGTCCCTTCGGTAGAGTGGCCTACGGTCCTTTCAGTAGCCAACCTTGGCAGCTATAGCTCTGCCAGTACCTACAGTGGCTATTTCGACTCTGACAAGTGCTATGTCTACAGTTACGCCAATGCGTCCAGTCAAGGCGGCACCAACTTGGATAACAGCTGGTTTGAGCCCCAAAGCGCGGCCAACGGCCATAAGTGCACTGGGGCCAGGCAGTGGAGCGGTAACTTTCTCAATTGGGCCGCGACACCTACCATCGATCCGTTTCGCAGTGCCCTGACGGGAGGCGCTCGCGTTAGGGATACCGCAACCCTTACGGTGCTTCAAAAAGCCCGGCACGATGGGCAGAATAGTGCAGGCAATCGCCTGAACACCAACCAGGGGATCATTCCCTCCGCCGAAATCGCCGGCGCAACGCCTTTCGCAGCCACCTGGGACAATCTCTATGTCCGGCTGGAAGGTCAGGGTTTCGACCTGCTGTTTTCCAATTGGAACGACCGCATTGGTGGCGGCGGCTCCGCGAACTATGGCTTTGGCAACAACTGGCCTGAGGTCTGGGTCGATCTGGATCCCAGCAATACGCGTCAATGGGATGGCAACAATCTTCGCAGAGACTACGATCCTGGAGGCAGAGCTGCCTATACCAACAGCGTCTATCGCGTACGCGTTCAGGTACGGGTTTGCAATCCGGCGGTGGGCATTGAAGCCAACTGCAAGCGTTATTCAAATACCAACTACAAGCCCGAAGGCTTGCTTCAACAGTATTCGGATCGACTGCGCTACTCGGTATTCAGCTATCTCAACGATTCCGATCAGCTTCGCGATGGCGGCGTACTTAGGGCCAACCAGGCATTCATCGGCCCGGTAAATCCCGACCAGAGCAGCAACTCCAGGGCGGAGTGGGACGCGACCACTGGTGTTCAAAGTATCAATCCTTCACCTACAGAAGCCAGCGATACACTGGGCACCAGTGGCATCACCAACAGTGGCGTCATCAATTACCTGAACAAGTTCGGCTCAATGCCCTATGACGCCCAGAAAAACTATCGAAATTTGAAGAGTATAGATCCGGTCAGCGAGCTCTATTACACAGCCATCCGCTACTTCAAGAATCAGGGCAACGTGGCCTCCTATAGCAATCTCACCGGGGACGCGACCAACCGTTATGCCCAAGCCGATGGCTTTCCAGTCGTTACCAGTTGGCGAGACCCCATCACCTATTCCTGCCAGAAGAACGTGATTCTGGGTATCGGAGATACCAATACCTGGCAAGACAAGAATCTCCCAGGAGGCGACACCTCCTCAGGTGGCGAACCCGCGAAGCCCGCCGAGGTGACAGCGGACACCACGGTGAATGTACAAACCGCTACTCAGAAAGTTGCCTCGCTGGAAAATATCACCATCAACACCCCCTTTACCGGGCGTGGGAACTCGGCCTATATCGCCGGCCTTGCCTACGATGCCCATACCCGAGATCAACGGCCGGATCTTGGCGGGAACCAAACGATATCCACCTATTGGATGGACGTTCGGGAAAACCAAACGCTCGCGGGGAAACGCCAGAACCAATACTGGCTTGCAGCCAAATATGGTGGCTTCGTAGTACCCAGCAACTTCGATCCCTATGCAACCACGACCACCCAGGCCAGCATCACCGAAAACCTTTGGACCACCAACGGCGAAACCTTGTCTACGGGAGACAAACGTCCGGACAACTTTTTCGTGGCCAGCGACGCTCAAGCCATGACCACCAGTCTGAAGAACGCCTTCGCCAAGATCGTCAGCGAAACCAGTAGCACCACTACCTCTCTGGGCGCCAACAGTGGCTCTTTGGAAACCGGCACCGCGTTCTACCAAGCGAACTTCAGTGCTCGTTACTGGAGCGGGGATCTGATTGCAAAGACCTTCAATACCGACGGCACCCTATCCGCCACCAGTTTCTGGAGCGCTGCGGCCAAGCTGGATGCCCAATCCTGGTCCACGCGCAAGATATTCACCATGGGGCCTTTCACGGGTACCAACCTGGTGTCGACGGACCGCCAGAACTTCGACTGGGACGGCATCAAAGCGCAAGGGCAGGCTGCGCTGCGTCGTAATACCGATGGCAGTCAAGCCAGTGAGGACGAGGGTAGACGGCGATTGGCCTATCTGCAGGGCAACCGCAGTGAGGAAACCGCCGCCTCCAGTCCCTTGCGTAAGCGTGCCAGCCGCCTGGGTGATATCGTCAATTCCGACCCACTGTTTGTGGGTCAGCCAGACTACGGCTATAACCTGCTGCCTAGCGCCCTGGGCGGCGACCAGTATCTCGCTTTCCGCCAGAGCACGGCCTACAAGAGCCGCACACCCTTGATCGTCGTCGGCGCCAACGATGGCATGCTGCATGGTTTTGATGCCAGCCTTACCGCCACGGGCGGAACCGAACTCTTTGCCTATGTGCCTCAGGCCGTGATGGGCAATCTCTACCGGCTAACCCAAAGCAACTACAGTCATAGATACTTCGTGGATGGCTCTCCGGCGACGTCTGACGTCTACTTCGGCGATAGCTGGCATACCCTGGTCGTAGGCACCACGGGGGCCGGTGGCAATGGAGTCTTCGCCCTGGATGTCACGAATCCCGGAGCCATGACGAATCAGGCAGCACTCTGGGAGTTTTCCTCTCCAGACATGCGCTATCCCATCCAGAAGCCCGCCATCGTCGCTCTACCCAATGGCAAATTCGGCGTCATCGTCACCAGCGGCTTTAGCGATAACGCTGTGACTTCAGGCAAGGTCTGGATTCTTGATGCCAGCAATGGCGAGGTACTCAAGACCTTTACCCTGACCACCACGGGCGGCCTAGGCGAGCCCCTGGCGATAGATCTGAACAATGATCGCGTCACCGATTATTTTTATGTGGGAGACACGGCGGGGAACCTATGGCGTTTCGATGTTTCCGGCTCTGATAGCTCGGCCTGGCAAACGCCTACCGCGCCCATGTTCATCGCGACTGCCGGCAACGCCAGCAACGCTGTTAGACAACCCATCACCGCGCCACTCAGCGCCGCCCTGAATACCGATGGCAAAGCCATCATCCTGTTTGGAACAGGTAGCTACTTTCAAGTAGGCGACAACAACCTGACGGGCACGCCCCGCATGGAAACCTTCTACGGAATCATTGATCGCGGTCAGACGGTTACTAGAAGCCAGCTGCTCGAGCAGAAAATCCTCAATGAGCGGACGGTTGGCACAAGAAAAGGACGTCGTGTTAGCACCATCGACCTTACCTCAACCCAAGCCGGCTGGTTCCTAGACCTGGTCTGGAAGAGCGCAAATGGCGGTCCGGGCACCCTGACGGGAGAAAGAGTGGTTTCGTCAAGCAGGCTGAACGGTGGTGCACTGGTATTCACGACCCTGACGCCTTCGAGCGACCCCTGCACCGGCGGCGGTACCAGCTGGACCATGGCGATCAATCCGTTGAATGGTGGTTCGCTGAAATACACCTATTTCGACCTGAATCAAGACAATCAACTGAACGATAGCGACAACGACACCTTGCTCGACGGAAACATACCGGACTCCGGCATGATAGATATCAATGGCGGTATTCTCAAAACACCTACCATATTGAATAGGGATACCCTGGCCGATGGTAGTCCTTCGCCTACGGACGTGCTTTATGACAGCCAGGGCAATCGCCTTGTCATTCCCAAGGGAACGAGGACATCAGGGCGAGTCTCCTGGCGAGAAATTAGGAATTGATCATGCCTTCATCCAACAAGTGGCCACATCGACCCAGACAGACTGGCTTCACGCTCATTGAACTGATGACCGTGGTGGCGATCGTGGGCATCCTGGCCGCCATCGCGTATCCGTCGTATCAGGAGCACATACGCAGGGCTAACAGAGCCGATGCCCAGGCTTCGCTCATGGAGTTGGCACAGTTCATGGAGCGAAGCTACACACGTCTGGGACGCTACACCACGGATGCGGCTGGTACGGCACCCGCCCTGCCGTTCACTACCGCTCCTAAGGATGGAGGGCGGCCCGTCTATGATTTGAGCCTGAGTGCGGTGACGGCTACTGACTACACCCTTCAGGCGACTCCTCGTGCAGGCGGCCCCATGGCCGGCGACAGGTGCGGGAATCTGACACTCACCAACACCGGCTTGAAGGGCCAAACCGGCCAAAACGTCACCACCGCCGACTGCTGGCGCCGCTAGGGCGCCAGCGACGCCCTATACCGCCTTTACCCTGAGCTCTCGCGGCAGGGTGAAGGTGATGTGTTCCGGCTCGCCTTCCAGCTCGACTTCATCGGTGGCGCCCCAGCTCTGCAGCTGGTCGATGACGCCGCGTACCAGGACCTCGGGGGCCGAGGCGCCGGCGGTGACGCCGATGCGCTGCACGCCTTCGAACCAGCTCTGCTGCAGGTCTTCGGCGCCGTCGATGAGATAGGCCGGGGTGCCCAGGCGTTCGGCGAGTTCGCGCAAGCGGTTGGAGTTGGAACTGCTGGGGCTGCCCACCACCAGCACCACGTCGCTTTCCAGCGCCAGGGTCTTCACGGCGTCCTGGCGGTTGGTGGTGGCGTAGCAGATGTCGTTCTTGCGCGGGCCATTGATGCGGGGAAACTTGGCGCGCAGGGCATCGATCACCTTGCGGGTGTCATCCATCGACAGGGTGGTCTGGGAGACATAGAACAGGGCTTCGGGGTTGCGCACCTCGAGCTTTTCCACGTCTTCCTCGTCTTCCACCAGGTAGATGGCACCGCCGGCACGATCATCGTACTGGCCCATGGTGCCCTCCACCTCCGGATGCCCGGCGTGGCCGATGAGGATGCACTCCTGGCCATCGCGGCTGTAGCGCGCGACCTCCATGTGCACCTTGGTCACCAGCGGACAGGTGGCGTCGAACACCTTCAGACCACGCTCGGCGGCCTCGCGGCGCACCGCCTGGGAGACGCCATGGGCGCTGAAGATGAGGATGACGTCGTCCGGTACGTCGGCCACGTCTTCGACGAAGACGGCGCCACGGGCGCGCAGGTTGTCGACCACGAACTTGTTGTGCACCACTTCGTGACGCACATAGATTGGCGGACCGAAAACGTCCAGCGCCCGGTCGACGATGTCGATGGCGCGGTCCACGCCGGCGCAGAAGCCGCGGGGATTGGCGAGCTTGATCTGCATAGGCTCCTCTGCCCGCTTCACGGGCGGCGTTGGATCAATGGGAGACGGCAGGCTCGATGGCCAGGATTTCCACGTCGAAGGTCAGCACACGGCCGGCCAGCGGGTGGTTGAAGTCGATGATCACCTGCTCGTCGTCGTAGCTCTTGACCACGCCAGGCATCTCGCCACCGGCGGCGTCGCTGAAGATGATCAGCAGGCCGGGCGACAGCTCCATGTCACTGAAGTCGTCCCGCGCCATGGTCTGCAGGTTGCCATCGTTGGGCTGGCCGAAGCCGCGCTCCGGCGGAATGGTCAGGCTGGTCTTGGTACCGGCCTCCAGGCCGAACAGCGCCTGCTCGAAACCGGGCAGGAGATTGCCGTCGCCGACGGTGAAGGTGGCCGCCGCCTTGTCGAAGGTACTGTCCACCACGTCGCCATTCTGCAGCTTGATGGCGAAGTGCAGGGTGACCCGGGTATCCGGGCCGATGGTGATCTCAGCCATGGGCTTCCTCGGGCTTCTTCTTGCGGAACATGTCCAGGGCCAGCATCACGGCACCGACGGTGATGGCGCTGTCGGCCAGGTTGAAGGCCGGGTAGTACCACTCCTGGCGCCAGTGCACCAGGATGAAGTCGATGACGTGGCCCAGGACCAGGCGGTCATAGAGATTGCCCAGCGCACCACCAAGGATCAGGGCCAGGGCGATGGCGGTCCAGGTGTCGTTGCGCAGGCGCTTAAGCCAGACCACCAGGACCACGCTCACTACGGCGGCGATGCCGGCGAAGAACCAACGCTGCCAACCGGAGTGATCGGCCAGGAAGCTGAAGGCGGCGCCCGGGTTGTAGGCCAGGGTCCAGCTGAGGATGTCCGGAATCACCGGCACCTTCTGGTAGAGCGACAGGTTGGCCTGGAAGTAGAGCTTGGTCAGCTGATCCAGCAGGATCACCAGCACACTCAGGGCCAACCAGGGCAAGGCACCGAAACGCGAGGCGTCACGCATGCTCGCGCACCTCGCCGGCACCGTAGACGTTGGTCACGCAGCGCTCGCAGATCTCCGGATGCGCGGCATCCTGGCCGACGCTGTGGCTGTGGTGCCAGCAGCGGGCGCACTTGGGTGCCTCGGACTTGCGGACCACCAGCTTGAGGCCGCTCAGTTCGCTGGCCACGGCGCCTTCCGGAGCCTTTTCCAGGGGCTGGACAGCTGCCTGGGACGAGATCAGCACGAATCTGAGTTCGTTGCCCAGGGCTTCCAGCACGGTCTGCAGGGCGCTGTCGGCGTAGAGGGTGATCTCCGCCTGCAGGCTGCCGCCCAGGGTCTTGGCGGCGCGCTGGTTCTCCAGCTCCTTGTTGACCGCGGCCTTGACCGCCATCACCTGATCCCAGTAGGCACGATCCAGGGTCGCGCCCTCGGGCAGGGCGAAAAGGCCGTCGTACCAGGTGGTCAGCATCACCGACTCTTCCCGCTCGCCCGGCAGGTACTGCCAGATCTCGTCGGCGGTAAAGGAGAGGATAGGCGCGATCCAGCGCACCAGAGCCTCGGCGATCAGATACAGCGCGGTCTGGCAGGAACGCCGTGGCAGGCTGTCGGCGCCAGTGGTGTACTGGCGGTCCTTGATGATGTCGAGGTAGAAGCCGCCCAGCTCCTGCACGCAGAAGTTGTGCACCTTCTGGTAGACGTTGAGGAAGCGGTACTCGGCGTAGGCCTGCTCGATTTCCTGTTGCAGCAGCAGCGCACGATCCACCGCCCAGCGATCCAGGTCGATCATGTCCTCGGAAGCGACCCGGTTGACCGCCGGATCGAAGCCGGAGAGGTTGGAGAGCAGGAAGCGCGCGGTATTGCGGATGCGCCGATAGGAGTCGGCGCTGCGCTGCAGGATCTGGTCGGAAACCGCCATCTCGCCGGTGTAGTCGGTGGAGGCGACCCAGAGGCGCAGGATGTCGGCGCCCAGGCTGTCGATGACCTTTTGTGGGGCGACCACGTTGCCCAGCGACTTGGATTGCTTGCGGCCCTGCTCGTCCACGGTGAAGCCGTGGGTCAGCAGTTCCTTGTAGGGCGCATGGCCGTCGATGGCGCAACCGGTCAGCAGCGAGGAGTGGAACCAGCCACGGTGCTGGTCGGAGCCTTCCAGGTAGAGATCGGCCGCCGGGCCCTGGTCATGGGCCAGCTCGGCATGGGAGCCGCGCAGCACGTGCCAGTGGGTGGTGCCGGAATCGAACCAGACGTCGAGGGTGTCGCGACTCTTGTCGTACTGACCGGCTTCTTCGCCGAGCAGTTCAGCGGGATCGAGCTTGAACCAGGCTTCGATGCCCTCGCGCTCGACGCGCTGGGCGACGGCTTCCATCAGCTCGACGGTACGCGGATGCAGCTCGCCGCTTTCCTTGTGGGTGAAGAAGGGAATCGGTACGCCCCAGTTGCGCTGGCGCGAGATGCACCAGTCGGGCCGGCCGGCAATCATGCCGTGCAGCCGCGCCTGGCCCCAGGCCGGGACGAACTGGGTCTGCTCGATGGCCGCCAGGGAACGCTCGCGCAGGGTGGCGCCCTCGTTGGGCTGCTTGTCCATGCCGACGAACCACTGGGCGGTGGCGCGATAGATCAGCGGGGTCTTGTGGCGCCAGCAGTGCATGTAGCTGTGGTTGATCGCCTCGTGCTTGAGCAGGGCGCCCGCCTCTTCCAGGGCGCCGACGATGACCGGGTTGGCCTTCCAGATGAACTGGCCGCCAAACAGCGGCAGCGACTCTGCGTAGACACCGTTGCTCTGCACCGGATTGAGGATGTCGTCGTTGCTCAAGCCGTACTGCTTGCAGATGCGGAAGTCGTCCTCACCGTAGGCAGGCGAGCAGTGCACGATACCCGTACCGGCGCCCAGCTCGACGTATTCGGCCAGGTAGATGGGCGACAGGCGCTCGTACAATGGATGACGGAAGTTGATCAGCTCCAGGGCGGTTCCCGGGGCAGTGGCGATCACCTCGCCCTGCAGGCCGTAGCGCGCCAGGCAGTTTTCCACCAGCTCTTCGGCCAGCAGCAGCAGGCGATCACCGACGTCCACCAGCGCATAGGTGAATTCGGGATGCACGTTGAGCGCCTGGTTGGCCGGGATGGTCCAGGGGGTGGTGGTCCAGATGACGATGGCGGCGGGCTTGGCCAGCGCTTCGAGGCCGAAGGCGGCTGCCAGCTTGTCGGCATCGGCGACCGGGAAGGCCACGTCGATGGCGTCGGAACGCTTGTCCTGGTACTCCACCTCGGCCTCGGCCAGGGCCGAGCCGCAGTCGAAGCAGAAGTTGACCGGCTTGAGGCCCTTGAAGACGAAGCCCTTCTTGACCAGTTCGCCCAGGGCGCGGATCTCGCCGGCCTCGTTGGCGAAGTTCATGGTCAGGTAGGGATTGCTCCAGTCACCCAGTACGCCCAGGCGGACGAAGCCGGCCTTCTGCTCTTCGATCTGCTCGCTGGCATAGGCGCGGCAGCGCTCGCGGGTCAGATCCGCCGGCTGATTCTTGCCGAAGGTGGTCTCCACCTTGTGCTCGATGGGCAGGCCATGGCAGTCCCAGCCCGGCACATAGGGGGCATCGAAGCCGGCCAGGGTCTTGGACCGGGTGATGATGTCCTTGAGGATCTTGTTCAGCGCATGACCGATGTGGATGCTGCCGTTGGCATAGGGCGGACCGTCATGCAGGATGAAGGTCGGACGGCCCTTGCCGATGGCGCGCAGCTTCCCGTACAGGTCGATGTCCTGCCAGCGCTTGAGCGCTTCCGGCTCGCGCTGCGGCAGGCCGGCTTTCATCGGGAATGCCGTTTCCGGCAGGTTGAGCGTCGCTTTGTAATCGGTCATGTCAGTCCAGGCTCGTTGACGGTTGCCCCTGCCAGTAGGCGCGGGCCGTGGCGACGTCCGCTTCGATCGCCGCCTTGAGGGCCTCCAGAGAGGCGAATTTCTGTTCGTCGCGGACCTTCTGCACGAAGGTCACGCTGAGGTGGCGGCCATAGAGGTCGCCGGCAAAGTCCAGCAGATGGATCTCCAGGTGCGGACGACCATCGCCCTGCACCGTCGGCCGCTGGCCGATATTGGCCACGCCCGGCACCACCCGCCCATCGATCAGGCTGCTGACCAGATAGACGCCGCGCAACGGCGGTCGACGCCGCTTGAGCTGGACGTTGGCCGTGGGCCAGCCCAGCTGACGCGCCAGCTTCTGGCCGTGCAAGACCCGTCCCGAGAGGCTGTAGGGCCGGCCCAGCATGCGCGCGGCCAGGGCCAGATCGCCGTCGGCCAGGGCCTGGCGGATCAGGGTACTGCTCACCCGCAGGCCGTCCAGCTCGACGGTGGTGGCGGCTTCCAGGGTGAAGCCGTGGTCGCGGGCAGCCAGATTCAGGTAGGTGAAGTCGCCGGCGCGGTCGCAGCCGAAGCGGAAATCGTCACCGATCTCCAGGTGTTTCACCCCCAGGCCTTCCACCAGCACCTGCTGGACGAAGGCCTCGGCAGACAACTCGCGCAGCCGCCGATTGAAGTTCAGGCAGAGCACGTTGTCGACGCCCAGGCGCGCGAAGCATTCCAGCTTCTCGCGCAGGCGGGTCAGACGCACCGGCGCGATATCGGGCAGGAAGAATTCCCGCGGCTGAGGTTCGAAGATCACCACGCAACTGGGCACCCCGAGCTCCGCCGCCCGCTCACGCAGCCGCGCGAGGATGGCCTGGTGCCCCAGGTGAACCCCGTCGAAGTTGCCAATGGTGGCAACGCAGCCCTTGGGAAAGGCGTCGAGATGATGGAGACCACGAAACAGCTGCATGGGTAGGTATTGCTCAGAAATTAATCGATTATATCCGGATGCCCGCCGCGAGGACAGGCGCACACCCGGTCTTGTGCAATCACAGCACCGCGCGCCGATTGAAGTCGCGCACGCGGAAGCCGAGCAGGAAGAGACTGGCGAAATAGGCCAGCACCCCCGCCGCGACCAGCCCGCCCAGACGCAGCAGGCGCTGCCACATCAGTCCTTCGCTCCAGCTGGGCAACAGCTGCATCAGGCCGACCAGGACGGCGGTCATCACCGCCACCGCGATCAGCAGTCGCAGCAGGAAGCCTGTCCAGCCTGCCTGGGGGATGAACAGGTTATGGCGGCGCAGTTGCCAGAATAAAAGGCCGGCGTTGAGACAGGCCGCCAGGCCTATGGCCAGGGCCAGGCCGACATGCTGCAGCGGACCGATCAGGATCAGGTTGAGCACCTGGGTCACCGCCAGGGTGAAGAGCGCGATCTTCACCGGGGTCTTGATGTTCTGCTGGGCATAGAAGCCCGGCGCCAGCACCTTGACCAGGATGATGCCGAGCAGCCCCACGGCATAGGCGACCAGTGCCCGCTGGGTCATCAGGGCGTCATGGGCATCGAAACGGCCGTACTGGAACAGCGAGACGGTCAGAGGCTCGGACAGCAGCGCCAGGGCCGCCGAGCAGGGCAGCACCAGCAGGAAGCACAGTCGCAGGCCCCAGTCGAGCAGCCGGGAGTATTCCTGGCGATCGGCCTTGGCGTAGGTGCGCGACAGCGCCGGCAGCAGGATGGTCCCCAGCGCCACGCCGAGCACCCCCGAGGGCAGCTCCATCAGGCGATCGGCGTAGTACATCCAGGACACCGAGCCGGCCGCCAGGAAGGAGGCGAAGATGGTGTTGATGATCAGCGAAATCTGGCTGACCGAGACTCCGAGGATCGCCGGCCCCATCTGCTTCATGACCCGCCAGACGCCGCTGTCACGCAGATTCAGTCGCGGCAGCACCAGCATGCCGATGCGCTTGAGATGCGGCAGCTGATAGAGGAACTGCGCCAGGCCACCCACCAGGGTCGCCCAGGCCATGGCCATGATCGGCGGATCGAAATAGGGGGTCAGGAACAGCGCGAAGACGATCATGCTGACGTTGAGCAGGGTCGGCACGAAGGCCGGCACGCTGAACCTGTTCCAGGTGTTGAGCACGGCCCCGGCCAGGGACGCCAGGGAGATCAGCAGGATGTAGGGAAAGGTCACCCGCAGCAGGCTGGAGGTGAGGGCGAATTTCTCCGGGGTATCGGCGAAACCCGGCGCGGTGATCCAGATCACCAGGGGCGCAGCCAGCATGCCCAGCAGCGTGACCACCGCCAGCACCAGGGTCAGCAGGCCACTGACGTAGGCCAGGAAAGTGCGGGTGGCCTCCTCGCCTTGCTGGGCCTTGTATTCGGCGAGGATGGGGACGAACGCCTGGGAAAAGGCCCCTTCGGCGAAGATGCGGCGCAGCAGGTTGGGCAGCTTGAAGGCGACGAAAAAGGCGTCGGTGGCCATGCCGGCGCCAAAGGTGCGGGCGACGATGGTGTCGCGCACGAAACCCAGCACGCGGGACAGCATGGTCATGGAGCTGACGGCGGCCAGGGACTTGAGCAGATTCATGGCAGGGAGAGGACTCGGTGAACGCAGCGGGACGTGACAGAGGATGCGCGTGAGCGCAGTCGCGCGATGGGCACAAGCGATCGAGTGTAACGAGGCCCTTCATCGGCGACCAGCCGGATATCCATCCAGACAGCCTTGACAGGCGCCGCCAGGGACGTCAAGATTCGCGACCTTAATTTAGCTCTGTACTTGCTACAGAGTTCGCTCTGTACCCAATACAGTCTTTTTCGAAGGAGCTCCACGGTGGCTAACTCCCCCTCCGCCAAAAAACGCGCCAAACAGGCTGAGAAGCGTCGCAGCCACAATGCGAGCCTGCGCTCCATGGTGCGTACCTACATCAAGAACGTCGTCAAGGCGATCGAAGCCAAGGACCTGGAAAAAGCCAAGTCCGCTTATGTTGCTGCCGTTCCGGTCATCGACCGCATGGCCGACAAGGGCATCATCGACAAGAACAAGGCCGCTCGCCACAAGAGCCGCCTGAACGCTCACATCAAGGCCCTGGCTACCCCCGCCGCTGCCTGATAAGCGTTCAAGTAAAAAACCGGCTTCGGCCGGTTTTTTATTGCCTGGGATTCGGGAATCCAACGCCTCCGGAGAGGCGCCAGGATCGATGATCGTCAGACCAGGACGAGGTTGTCCCGGTGAATCAGCTCGGGCTCGTAGACATAGCCCAGCTCAACCACGATGGCATCCGAAGGCCGCCCCAGGATGCGCTGCGCCTCGGTCGCACTGTAGTTTACGAGGCCACGCGCCACCTCACGCCCGTCCGGACCGACGCAGGCAACCATCTCGCCGCGCCGGAAGCTGCCTTCCAGCGCTCGCACGCCCACCGGCAGCAGACTGCGATGACCGCCCACCAGGGCCTCCACCGCACCGGCATCCAGGCGCAGGGTGCCACGCACCTGCAGATGCCCCGCCAGCCACTGCTTGCGCGCCGCCACCAGGCCACGCTCGGGTGACAGCAGGGTACCCAGCTGTTCGCCCTGCTGCAGGCGACTGAGCACCTGCTGGATCCGCCCGCCGACGATGACGGTATAGGCACCGGAGCGCGCCGCCAGACGCGCAGCACGCAGCTTGGTCTGCATGCCGCCACGCCCCAGGGCACCGCCGGTACCGCCGGCGACCAGATCCAGGGCCGGATCGTCGGCGCGCGCCTCGCTGATGAGACTGGCGTCGGGATTGTTGCGCGGATCGGCATCGAACATGCCATCGCGATCGGTGAGGATGACCAGCAGATCGGCTTCGACCAGGTTGGCCACCAGGGCAGCCAGGGTGTCGTTGTCGCCGAAGCGGATCTCGTCGGTGACGACGGTATCGTTCTCGTTGATCACCGGCACCACACCCAGGCTCACCAGGGTGCGCAGGGTGCTGCGGGCATTGAGGTAGCGCTTGCGATCGGACAGGTCGTCATGGGTGAGCAGGATCTGCGCGGTCTGCACCTGATGCTCGGCAAAACTGGATTCCCAGGCCTGCACCAGCCCCATCTGCCCTACCGCCGCGGCCGCCTGCAACTCGTTGATGGCGGTCGGACGCTGCGCCCAGCCGAGCCGACTCATACCGGCCGCCACCGCACCCGAGGACACCAGCACCAGCTCGATGCCCGCCTGGTGCAGGGCCACCATCTGCTCGACCCAGCCAGCCATGGCCCCGCCATCCAGACAACGCCCGTCGTCGGTCAGCAGGGCACTGCCGATCTTCACTACCCAGCGCTGGGCGCCAGACACCTGATCACGCATGGGCAAGCTCCTTTCTTACCGTACGTAGAAGATTTCCGGACCGTCGCCGTCGTCTTCGTCATCATCGAAGTCGTCGTCTTCGTCCACCGCCTTGACGCCCGAACGGCGCAGGGCCCGCTGGTCGTCCAGCGCCTGCAGACGCGCCCGCGCCTCGTCCTCGATGCGCTGATCGAGTTCTTCCAGCGCCTCGGCATAGGCCGGGTCCTCGGCGAGACGCAGGGTCCGCTCGTCGAGATACTGCATGATGGCCTGACAGAGCTGCTCGGTGCCTTCCCGCTCCAGGGCGGAGATGACGAAGACCGGACCCTGCCAGCCCAGACGCTCGACCACCGCCTTGAGGCGCTCTTCGCGCTCGTCATCGAGCAACTGGTCGGCCTTGTTCAGCACCAGCCAGCGGTCACGCTCGCCCAGCGCCGGGCTGAACTTGGTCAGCTCGTTGATGATGGTCTCGGCAGCCTCGGCCGGATCGCTTTCATCCAGGGGCGCCATGTCGACGAGGTGCAGCAGCAGGCGGGTCCGCGCCAGGTGCTTGAGGAAGCGGATTCCCAGGCCGGCGCCTTCGGACGCTCCTTCGATCAGCCCCGGGATGTCGGCGACCACGAAGCTCTTGAAGCGCCCCACGCTGACCACGCCCAGGTTGGGCACCAGGGTGGTGAAGGGATAGTCCGCGACCTTGGGCTTGGCGGCCGAGACCGCGCGGATGAAGGTGCTCTTGCCGGCATTGGGCAGGCCGAGCAGACCGATGTCCGCCAGCACCTTGAGCTCCAGCTTGAGATCGCGCTCTTCGCCGGGTTTGCCCGGGGTGGTCTGCCGCGGTGCGCGGTTGGTGCTGGACTTGAACCGGGTGTTGCCCAGGCCGTGCCAGCCACCCTGGACGACGCGGATGCGCTGACCGGGCTGGGTCAGGTCACCGATGATCTCCTGGGTCGCCGCATCGATCACTGTGGTGCCCACGGGGACCGGCAGCACCAGGTCTTCACCCTTGGCGCCGGTGCACTCGGTGCTCCCGCCCTTCTCACCGTTCTGCGCGGTGAAACGTCGGGTGTAACGGTAATCGACCAGGGTGTTCAGGTTGATGTCGGCTTCGAGCCAGATCGACCCGCCATCGCCGCCGTCACCGCCATTGGGGCCACCCTTCTCGATGAATTTCTCCCGGCGGAAACTCATCATGCCGTTGCCGCCGTCACCCGCTTTTACGTGTATGGATACTTCATCGACGAATTTCATCTGGACCTCCCGCGCTCGCGGGCCGCTGCAAACAAGGAAATAGCTTAACTACAAACGAAAAAGCCCCGTCGGGTAGACAGGGCTTTTCTTTCGTCACGGGCCTTAGGCGGCGGCGACGATGCTCACGTAACGACGGCCGAAGGCGCCCTTCACGTCGAACTTGATCACGCCGTCCACTTTCGCGAACAGGGTGTGATCCTTGCCGAGGCCCACGCCGTAACCGGCATGGTACTGGGTGCCGCGCTGACGCACGATGATGTTGCCGGCCTTGACGACCTGGCCGCCGTACAGCTTCACGCCAAGGCGTTTGCTTTCGGAATCGCGACCGTTACGAGTAGAACCACCCGCTTTTTTGTGTGCCATGAGTCAATTCTCCGTTAGAGGCGAGATCAGGCCTGGATGCCAGTGATCTTGATTTCGGTGAACCACTGACGGTGGCCCTGACGCTTCATGTGATGCTTACGACGACGGAATTTGATGATGGTGACCTTGTCGTGACGGCCCTGGGCGGTCACTTCGGCGGTCACTTTGGCACCATCAACGACCGGCAGACCGATCTTGACGTCGTCACCGTTGCCAACCAGCAGAACCTGGTCGAAGGTGACGGTTTCACCGGTGGCGATGTCGAGCTTCTCGACCTTCAGGTATTCGCCTTCGGCGACCTTGTATTGCTTGCCACCGGTAACGATAACTGCGTAGGACATGGTAAATCTCCGTTAAACCTGCTCACCCGGTGCTTTATAGGAGGTATCGTCGACCGGCATGGCTGCACGGGACCGGAAGGACCACCGCGCAATTGCGTAAGACAGGGGGTTAACCCTAGGAATGTTCAGGGCCCGCGATTCTACGCAAGCCGGGGCCGGGAGGCAAGAGCCGCCCGCCCGCGCCTTGACAGCCCCCCACCCCACCCCTAGCATGCCGCGCAACCTCGTTCAGCGGCCATGCCGGGCCGGTGCCCAGCCGAATCGGCATGAGCGGCGAGCCGCGGGAGCGCGATGGCAATCCCTGGGCATGGCACTTGTGCCGGTCCCTAGGGCATAGTCTGGCGGTCATGCGCCATCCGGCCGCTTGAATATTGCCCGGACCTCCAGTGGACACCTCTCAATGACGCAGCAATCCCAGTCCTTCTATCGCGTGGTGACGGACGATTTCGCCGCCGTAGACGGCATCATCCGCCAGCAGCTGACCTCGCGCGTGCCGCTGGTCGAGAAGATTGGCGACTACATCGTCTCCGCGGGTGGCAAGCGCCTGCGTCCGCTGCTGGTCCTGCTGGCCGGCAAGGCGCTCGGGCGCGCCGATCACGATCTGCAGCTGCTGGCGGCGACCATCGAATTCCTGCACACCTCCACCCTGCTGCACGACGATGTCGTCGATGCCTCGGGAATGCGCCGTGGCCGCTCCACCGCCAACGCCCTCTGGGGCAACGCCCCCAGCGTCCTGGTGGGCGATTTCCTCTATGCCCGCTCCTTCGAGATGATGGTGGCGCTCGGCTCCATGGAAGTGATGCGCATCATCTCCCAGGCCACCCGCGTCATCGCCGAGGGCGAGGTGCTGCAGCTGTCGAAGATCCGCGACGCCAGCACCACCGAAGAGATCTACATGGAAGTCATCCGCGGCAAGACCGCCATGCTCTTCGAAGCCTCCACCCACAGCGCGGCGATCCTGGCCGGCGCCAGCGCCGAACAGGCCGACGCCCTGCGCCGCTATGGCGATCATCTGGGCGTGGCCTTCCAGCTGGTCGACGACCTGCTGGACTACCAGGGCGACGCCGTCGCCCTGGGCAAGAACGTCGGTGACGATCTGGCCGAGGGCAAGCCGACCCTGCCGCTGATCGTGACCATGCGCGAAGGCACTGCCGAACAGGCCGCCCTGGTACGCCAGGCGATCCGCCAGGGCGGCAGCCAGGACCTGGAAGGCGTGCGCGCCGCCGTCGAAGCCGCTGGCGCCCTCGACTACACCGCACGCAAGGCCCAGGAATTCGCCGAGCGGGCGATCGCCTGCCTGGACGCCCTGCCCGCCAGCGAATATCGCGATGCCCTGGCCGACCTGGGTCGCTTCTCGGTGGCCCGTACCCACTGACGCCTGCACCGTTCGATCAAGCCCGCCGTCGCCAGACCGCGGGCTTTTTCATGTCCGACCAAAAAAGTCAGGTAATCCCTTGCTATTTATTGAATAAGAATTATTCTCATAAATAGCACAGCAGGAGCCCTTGCCATGACTTATCTGATCGACGCCTGGCTGGACCGGCCGCACCCCTATCTGCGCATCCTCAACCGGGAAACCGGCAAGGTCTGCGCGGAGCTGGACGAGACGGCCCTGGAAGAACTCAAGGACCTGGGCGAGCTGGATCTGCACAGCCTCACCTCCAGCGAGCCGCGGGTGGTGAAGGAGCAGATCCGCCAGGTCTTCCTGTTCAGCTACGCCCTGGCGCTTCGCCCGGACAACGAGGCGCTGCGCCTGGACTGCTAGCCTCAGAGGACGTCGAGCAGCTCGACGTCGAACACCAGCACGCTGTGCGGCGGGATGCCGCCGACGCCCTGGGCGCCATAGGCCAGTTCGCTGGGCACATGCAAGCGCCACTTGCTGCCGGCAGGCATCAGTTGCAGGGCTTCGGTCCAGCCGGCGATCACGCCGCCCACCGGAAACTCGGCCGGCTGGCCGCGCTGGTAGGAGCTGTCGAACACGCTGCCGTCGATGAGGGTGCCGTGGTAGTGGGTGCGCACCTGGTCTTCACGGGTCGGCGTGGCGCCCTCCCCCTGGGTGAGCACCTCGTATTGCAGACCGGACGGCAGCACCACGACGCCAGGGCGCTCGGCATTGGCCTTGAGGTAGTCGACGCCTTCCTGGGCCGCCGCAGCAGCCTTGGCCTGGGCTTCCGCCTGCATGCGCTCGCGGATGACGCGGAAGCTGGCGTTCAGCGACTCGACGTCCACCCGAGAATCCTGGCCGTCGAAGGCCTCGGTCAGGCCGGCGAGCACGGCCGTCAGCTGCATGCCGGGGACCGGATTCTGGCGCAGCTGGTCGCCCAGCTGGCGGCCGATGCCGTAGCTGACGCGGGCTTCGTCGGTGTCGAGCAGGATGTCGTTCATAGCAGCCTTTCCATCGTGAAAAAAGGAGCCGAGCCTAGCACATCAGGGTCCCGGCTCGCCGCCGAGGCTGCCGCGCTGCCGGCGACAGCGCTCGGAGCAGTAGCGCACCTCGTCCCAGTTGCGCTCCCATTTCTTGCGCCAGGCGAAGGGCCGCTGGCAGACCGGACAGACCTTGGTGGGCAGATCGCCCTTCTTCATAGGGATTCTCCCGCGTCGAGACGCGCCAGCAGGGCTTCGCCACGCTGCCAGAGGGCCTGCTGGCGCTCGGGGGCCTGGCGATCAAGATTGCGATAGAGATTGAGCATGCGCGGATAGTGGGCGAAACGCTCGCGATGGCGGATCAGGAAGTGCCAGTAGAGGGCATTGAAGGGACAGGCCCTGTCGCCCAGCGCTTCCGTGACCTGATAGTGGCAGCCCTTGCAGTAGTTGGACTGGCGACGGATGTACTGGCCGCTGGCGCAATAGGGCTTGCTCGCCAGATAGCCGCCGTCGGCATGCATCACCATGGCCTGGGTATTGGGCAGCTCGACCCACTCGAAGGCATCCAGGTAGACCGCCAGATACCACTCGCCGATGGCCTGGGGCGCTATGCCGGCCAGCAGGGCGAAGTTGCCGGTGACCATCAGCCGCTGGATATGGTGCGCATAGCCCAGCGCCAGGGTCTGGCCGATGGCCTCGCGCATACAAGCCATGCGGGTCGACCCGGTCCAGTAGAACTCCGGTAGCGCCCGGGTATTGCCCAGCGCATTGAGCTCACGGTATTCGGGCATGCGCAGCCAATAGACGCCATGGACGTACTCTCGCCAGCCGATCAGCTGACGCAGGAAGCCCTCGGCACTGTTGAGCGGCACCCTGCCCTCGCGATAGGCGGCATCCACGTCGGCGCAGAGCTGACGCAGGTCCAGCAGCCCGATATTGAGCGCCGCACTGATCCGGGCGTGATGCAGATAGGGCTCGCCACGGGCCATGGCGTCCTGATAGCTGCCGAAGTCGCGCAAGCCCGTGCCCAGGAAGTGCTGCCAGAGGCGCTCGGCATCCGCCCGGGTCACCGGATAGTCGAAGCCCTCCAGCCGGCCATAGTGATGGGCGAAGCGCTGCCCGACCAGCTCGAGCACGTCCCGGGTACAGGCATCGGGCGGACAGCTGAAGGGCTCGGGAACAGGCTGGTCTTTAGGCAGCGCCTTGCGATTGTCCTTGTCCAGGTTCCAGACGCCACCGCACGGCTCGTCTGGCCCCTCCATCAGCCAGCCGTGTCGCCTGCGCATGCCGCGGTAGAAGGCCTCCATGCGCAGCTCGGTGCGCGACCCGGCCCAGCGGGCAAAGGCGGCGCGACTGCAGAGGAATCTGTCATCGCCATGCCAGCGTACCGGTATCGCCAGGTCCAGCGCCCGCAGCGCCTGCTCCAGTCGCCACTCGCCGGTCTCGGTCAGCCGAATCTCACGCGCGCCCGTCGTCTTTGCCCAGAACGTGATCTCGGCCGGCAGCGAGCCCTGGTTGTCGGGGTCGTCCAGGGTGCGATAGAGAACCCGGAAGCCGCGCGCGCGCATCTCGCTGGCGAAGTGGCGCATGGCGCTGAAGATCAGGGCGATCTTGCGCGGATGATGAGGGACATAGCTGGCTTCACTCATCACTTCGGCGAGCAGCAGCACGTCCTGCGCGGGATCGGCGTCGCGCAGGGAGGCCAGGCGAGGCGAAAGCTGATCGCCGAAGACCGGCAGCAGGCGCCGAACGGCGCCCTCGCTCAAGAGGCGTTCCGGTAGTTCAGCGGGATCTTCAGGGGTTCGGCCGAGCGTGGCGCCATGCCGACCATCTCGTCGTAGGCACTGTGCTGGATGAGAAAGCACGGGAGTGCCGGCAGATCAGCCAGCAGGCGGCGGGCCTGGGCGGCCGAGCCCAGCCGGTAGAAATGCCCATCCCGTCCGGTCAGGCGCGTGCGACCGCTCTGGGTGAGCACCTCGAGCACATAGAAACCACCCTCGATGGAGAGCAGATTGAGTTCACGAACCTCACCGGCCTGGGCGCGCTGGGTCAATTCCGGCAATTGCATGGAAACCTCCGGGTCGAGATCGACGCCGGGGATGGCGTCGATTGGCAGCTGTGAGCCTTCGACAACCTAGGACAGGCAAGCGCAGCGGCGCAATCCACAAAGCGTAAACGAAAGCTGCTGGCGGCGGACGAATGGCCGCCCGGCCCATCAATGCTTGGTCAGGCGATCCAGATAGCCCATGGCAAAGGCCGAGACCACGAACACCAGATGGATGATCACGTACCACTTGAGGTACTCGGGATTGGTGTTCTGGGCATCCATGAAGATGCGCAAGAGATGGATCGAGGAGATGGCGACGATGGACGCGGCCACCTTGTTCTTCAGCGAGCCCGAATCCATCTTGCCCAGCCAGCTGAGCTTTTCCGAGCCCTCGTCGATGTCCAGCTGGGAGACGAAATTCTCGTAGCCGGAAATCATCACCATCACTAGCAGGCCACCCACCAGCGCCATGTCGATCAGCGACAGCACCAGGAGGATCAGCTCAGCCTCGGTGGATTCGAAGATGTGCGGCAGGACGTGGAAGACTTCCTGAAAGAACTTGAGCGCCAGCAGGACCAGGGCCAGGGACAGACCTAGATAGATGGGTGCCAGCAGCCAGCGGGAGGCGTAAAGGGCTTTTTCGATCAGACGTTCCATGCAGACTCGCTCGGATTACCAGGGCCGGGCGAGTATACCGGGGCGGTGCAGGCGGACCAATGCGGCAGGTTGTACCTGACTCAGGCGTCGGGGCCGACCTGGAAACGCACCTGCTGATGGGCACGCTCGCCATTCATCTTGCGCAGTTCGCTCTGCATGTGCAGGCGCCAGATCTGGGTCTCTTCGACCTGGATATAGCCCTGCTCGACCAGGTTCTCGGCGATGGCGGTCATGACGCCTTCGGCCGCCTTGGGACCGTGGAAAGGCCCCTGGGCCTTGATGGCGGTGGGCTGCTGACCGTTCAGGCCGGCGGCGCACAACAGGGTCCACAGGCCCTGCTCCTGACCGAGCGGCTTGATTTCGCATTCGATACGGGTGACGAGGCCCAGGCAGGGACGGATCAGGGTAATGGTGCGGGACATGGCGTCATCCTCTCGAAGCGCTCAATGCTCGCCGGTCCTAGGCCAGAGGTATCCACAAAGGCTGTGGACAACCCTGTTGGTCAACAGGGGGCAAGCGGGTCTGGGCGCCGTGCTACTTGGGCTGCGGCACCTTGTACAAAATCCGACCTGCCCCCTGGACCTCAGTTCTCCGCCGCTTGGTTGTTTTTCCCTTTTGCCTTGGAGTTATCACTGAGTTTGTCGGCCAGTTCATCTTCCAGCTCGAGCTCGGCGATTTCCTTGAGACGCTGTACCACGCGCGCATTGACGCTGCCGTCGGGGAAGCGACCCTTGGCATCCGGCGCCCCGGCGGGCTCGCCCACCAGCAGCGACAGGGCCTCGTCCGCCTGACGTACGGCATAGACATGGAACAGCCCCGCGCGGACCGCTTCCAGCACGGTTTCGTCGAGCATCAGGTTGGTGACGTTGGCGCGCGGAATGATCACGCCCTGCTCGCCGGTCAGGCCACGGGCCTGGCAGAGGCGGAAGAAGCCTTCGATCTTCTCGTTCACGCCCCCGACCGGCTGCACCTCGCCGAACTGGTTGATGGAGCCGGTGATGGCGAAGCACTGCTTGAGCGGGGTGCGCGACAGCGCAGAGATCAGGGTGCAGGCCTCGCCGAGGGAGGCGCTGTCGCCATCGACATAGCCATAGGACTGCTCCAGGGCGATGCTGGCCGAGATCGACAGCGGGAATTCCTGGGCATAGCGACTGCCCAGGTAGCCGGTCAGGATCATCACCCCCTTGGAGTGGATCGGCTGACCCAGGCTGACTTCGCGCTCGATATCGAGGATGCCGCTGGCGCCCGGGTAGACGGTGGCGGATATTCGCGCCGGCATGCCAAAGGCGGAATCGGCCACCTCCAGCACGGTGAGGCCGTTGCACTTGCCCACCGCCGCGCCCTGGGTGTCGATGAGGATCAGCCCGGTGAGCATGTCGTCCAGCACCCGGGCGCAGACGCGACCAGTGCGGGTCTCCTTGGCCTTGAGCGCGCGCTCGACATGGCCCTTGTCGGTCCGCTCGTCGCCCGCCAGGTGGCGAATGAAGTCGGCTTCGCTGACCAGCTGGAACAGATCGCCGATACGCGCCGACAGCCGCCCCTGGTGTTCGGCCAGGCGGGCGCTGTAGGTGGCCAGGCGGGCCACGGCCGCCGAGGTCAGGGGCGCCATGCCCTCCTCCGAGGTACGCGTCTTGAGCAGCTGGGCGAACTGCTCCAGGCTCTCGTCGCGCAGCGGCAGTTCTTCGTCGAAGTCCACCAGCACCCGGAACATCTCCTGGAAGTCCGAATCCAGCTCCTGCAGGGTGTAGTAGATGTTGCGCGAGCCGATGATGATGACCTTGAGCTGCAGCGGGATCTGCTGCGGCGCCAGGCTCATGGCGGTGAGCCGCCCCAGCTCGGCCAGTGGCGATTCCATCTTCAGCTGACGCGAATGCAGGGCGCGCTTGAGCGCGTCCCAGACGAAGGGCTCGGTCAGCAGCTTGTCCGCCTCGACGATGAGGAAGCCGCCATTGGCGCGGTGCAGCGCCCCCGGGCGCAGCTGGCGATAGTTGGTGTAGAGCGCGCCCTGATCGGACTGGTACTCGATGCGCCCGAAGAGGTTGTCGTAGGTCGGGTGGGACTCGAACACCACCGGCGCACCACCGGTGACGTGGTGACCGATGATCAGATTGGGTTCGTACTGCTCGCGCAATTCCTTGCGCCGCTGCATGTCGGGCTTGGCGTCGTCGGCCAGCTGCTCGACCACCGTCTTGAGCAGATCCACCTGCATGGCCTGCAGGTAGGCGCAAACCCCGGGATTGTCGTTGTACTTCTCCGACAGCGGCGCCAGCAGCGGCTGCAGGGCCTGGATGATGGTGTCTTCATTCAGGGCACGCAGCTGGTTGCTCGATTCGCGCCGCCACTGCGGCAGGCTGGCCAGCTCTTCGTTGAGGCGCTCTTCCAGGCTGGAGATGTCGGCGTGGAAACGCTCGCGCTCGGCCTCGGGCAGCTGGGCGAAGTCGGCCTCATCCAGCGCCTTGCCCTCCTTCATCGGGGTGAAGGCGACATTGTTGGCATCGCGATAGAGGGCGATCTCCTTTTCCAAGGCGAGCTTTTCCACTACGTCCAGCGCCTGGTCGTAGCGCTGGTTGAAGGCGCGCTCGATGGCGCTCTTCTTCTGCTGGAAGGCCGGGTGCTCGAACACCGCCGGAAAGGTCGCCAGCAGGTTGTCGATGAAATGCGCCATGTCGGCCACGAAAGCCTCGCCTTCACCAGGCGGCAACTCCAGGGCGCCCGGGGCGCGGGGCTCTTCGAAGTGATTCAGGTAGACCCAGTCGTTGGGCGTCGGTTGGCGCTTGGCCTCGGCCTTGAGATAGCGCTGGACGAAGGAGAAGCGACCGGTGCCCGGCTCGCCCATGACAAAGACGTTGTAGCCGGGCCGCGGCATGGCCACCCCGAACTGCAGGGCTTCCACCGCGCGTTCCTGACCGAGGATGCCGCGGAAGGGTTCGAGCTGATCGGTATCGGCAAAGGAGAATTGTTCGGGAGCGAAGGGGCGGGTCAGCTCATCGGGAGCGAGCCGGAGACCGGCCGCGACGGGATCGTGCATCGTAAGTCCTTGTCAGGCATGCAAGCAGTGTCCGCATTCTGCGACCGGGATGACAGCCGAAGCAAGGCAAGCGGCGCACCCCTGCGCATTTAAGCGCAGCGGTGCGCGGGGTTAGCGCAACGTCTGTCGGTATTTTCCGGCGCCCGCGTTTTTTGACGAAATTCTCACCAGACGCCTACTAAGCTCTCTACATGGGGATCAGGCGTAGGATCCCGTGAGGAGGCCCCATGGCTGGCTCTCGTCGTTTCATTCCGCTGTTGTTCCTGCTGTCCGCGCTCGCGGCCTGCACCAGCTATCACGACCAGTTGATCGCCAAGGGCTATCCGCCGGCCTATGCCGACGGCTTCAGCGACGGCTGCCAGACCGGCAAGCAGGCGGTCAACGGGATAGGTTACGAGCACAAGGACGCCCGTCGCTTCGCCGCGGAAAAGCCCTATCAGCAGGGCTGGGACGCGGGCTATGCGCAATGCGTGCAGGTGGCCCAGCGCGAGGAGCAGCAGCGGTTCCTGGACCAGGTCCGGGAAAATCGCGAAGGCGCCGAACAACTGCACCTGCGCTCCAAAACACGTTGAGGTCGTAGCCAACCTTGCGGCGCGGATAGGATGACCTATGCTGGCGGGCCCGCTTGTCGAGCCCTGCCGATGTCTGCCCGTTCGCCGCTGTTCGCCGTTGCCCTGCTGCTGGTCGCCATGACCTCGATCCAGACCAGCGCCAGCCTGGCCAAGACCCTGTTCCTGCGTCTCGACCCGGTGGGCGTCACCACCCTGCGGTTGATCTTCGCCGCGCTGGTCCTGCTGCTGGTGCTGCGCCCCTGGCGCAACTTTCGCCGCGAGGCGCTGGGCAGTCTGCTGGGCTATGGCATCGCCATGGGCGTGATGAACCTGACCATCTACCTGGCCATGCAGCGGCTGCCGATCGGCATCGCCGTCGGCCTGGAATTCGTCGGCCCCCTGGTGGTGGCACTGTGCGCCCTGCGCCGCTGGCTGGACCTGCTGTGGATCGTGCTCGTAGTGGCCGGCCTGGCAGTACTCCTACCCTTCGGCCACAACGCCTCGGCGCTGGATCCACTGGGCACCGCCCTGGCCCTGGGCGCCGGTGCCTGCTGGGCGCTGTACATCGTGCTGGGCAAGCGCGCGGGGGCGGTGCACGGCACCGGCACGGTAGCCTTTGGCGCGACCATCGGCGCCCTGGTGATCCTGCCCATCGGCATCGCCCACAGCGGCAGCAATCTCTTGCAACCGGAAATCTGGCCGCTGGCACTGGCCCTGGCGCTGATGTCCACGACCATTCCCTACGCCCTGGAGATGGTGGTGCTGACCCGCCTGCCGGCGTCCACCTTCGGCACCCTGATGAGTCTGGAGCCCGCGCTGGGCGCCCTCTCCGGCTGGGTGTTCCTCGGCGAAATCCTGGGCATCGCCCAGTGGTTCGCCCTCGCCTGCATCATCGTCGCGTCCATCGGCGCCACCTGGAGCAGCCGCCTGACCCCGGAGCAAACGCCGCTCTAGGCACTCTATAGCGAGGCGAATCCTCACGCGGAGTACCGACGATGATTTATCTGATAATGGGCGTCTCGGGCAGTGGCAAGACCACCCTGGGCGAACTCCTGGCCAGCCGGCTTGGCTGTCGTTTCGACGATGCCGACACCTTTCACAGCCAGGCCAACAAGGACAAGATGGCCAAGGGTATCGCCCTCACCGACGAGGATCGCTGGCCCTGGCTGGACGCCATCCACAATGCCATGCAGCAGGCGCAGGCCGAGGGCACCACCCGGGTGTTCGCCTGCTCGGCGCTGAAAAAGATCTATCGCGACCGCCTGCTAAGCGGCCTCGAAGGGGTCCGCCTGCTGTTTCTCAAGGGCTCGCCGGAGCTCCTGGCCGAGCGCATCGGCAGTCGCCGCGGACACTTCTTCGATCCCAAGCTCCTGCAGAGCCAGCTCGATACCCTGGAGGCGCCCGATCACCTGGAAGCCCAGGTGCTGGACGTGCGCAAGTCGCCGGAACAGCTGGTGGATGAGGTGCTGGCGTCTGGCCACGGCGCCTGAGCGCTGCGGCCAGCGCTTCAGACCGCGACGGGCGCCTTGATGTGCGGGTGGGCCTGATAGCCTTCCAGCTCGAAATCCTCGAAGCGGAAGGCGAACAGGTCGGTGACCGCCGGATTGAGCTTCATGGTCGGCAGCGGCAGTGGCTCGCGGGTTAGCTGCAGATCGGTCTGCTCCAGGTGATTGGCATAGAGATGGCAATCACCGCCGGTCCAGATGAATTCGCCCGGCTGCAGCCCGGTGACCTGGGCCACCATCAGGGTCAACAGCGCATAGCTGGCAATGTTGAAGGGCACGCCGAGGAAGATGTCGGCGGAGCGCTGATACAGCTGGCAGCTCAGGCGACCATCGGCGACATAGAACTGGAACAGCGCATGGCACGGCGGCAGCGCCATCTCGTCCACCAGGGCCGGATTCCAGGCCGAGACGATCAGGCGCCGCGAGTCGGGCTTGGCGCGGATCATGTCCACCACCCCGGCGATCTGGTCGATATGGCGACCATCGGGTGCCGGCCAGCTGCGCCACTGGTAGCCGTAGACCGGTCCCAGCTCACCGTTCTCGTCGGCCCATTCGTCCCAGATGGACACGCCATTGTCCTTCAGGTAGCGGATATTGGTCTCGCCCTGCAGGAACCACAGCAGTTCATGGATGATGGATCTCAGATGGCACTTCTTGGTGGTGACCAGGGGAAAGCCCGCGGCCAGGTCGAATCTCATCTGGTAGCCGAAGACGCTGTAGGTCCCGGTGCCGGTGCGGTCGCTCTTGAAGGTGCCGTGTTCGCGCACGTGGCGCATCAGGTCGAGGTACTGTTTCATGGCGGGAGCGCTACCTGGCAAAAGGCAAATGGTACCAAATCGTGCCCTGTTGCAGCGGTCGCGCTTGTCGCAGGCTTGCTCATCGGACATAAAAAAGCGGCCCTGAGGCCGCCTTTTCCAGGACACCTAGCTGCTGGCTGGCGGCGCCGTGAGGGTCGCCGTTTCGCGCTCGCGCTGGGTGATCTCCGAGGCCGTGGCATCCATGGCTTCCTGCAGCCCCTGCAGGCGCTTCTTCTCGGCGCGGCGGGTGAAGTACCAGGCGAAGAAGGTGAACAGCGAGACCGCCAGCAGGATCAGGCTGGCGATGGCGTTGATCTCCGGCTTCACACCCAGGCGCACCGCCGAGAACACCTCCATCGGCAGGGTGGTCGAGCCGGGGCCCGACACGAAACTCGCCAGCACCAGGTCGTCCAGCGACAGGGCGAAGGACATCATGCCGCCCGCCGCCAGCGACGGCGCGATCATGGGAATGGTGATCAGCAGGAACACCTTCCACGGCCGGGCGCCCAGGTCCATGGCCGCCTCTTCGATGGACAGGTCCAGTTCGCGCAGCCGCGCCGACACCACTACCGCCACATAGGACGAGCAGAAGCTGGTGTGGGCGATCCAGATGGTGGTCACGCCGCGATCCTGCGGCCAGCCGATCAGCTGGGCCATGGAGACGAACAGCAGCAGCAATGACAGACCGGTGATCACCTCGGGCATCACCAGCGGCGCCGTGACCATGCCGCCGAAGACGGTGCGGCCGCGGAAGCGCGGGATGCGGGTCAGCACGAAGGCCGCCAGCGTTCCGAGGATTACCGAGGAGATGGCCGTGTAGAAGGCGATCTCCAGGGAGCGGAACACCGCGCTCATAAGCTGGCTGTTGTCCAGCAGCCCGACGTACCACTTCACCGACCAGCCACCCCAGACGGTCACCAGGCGCGACTCGTTGAAGGAGTAGATGACCAGGATGACCATCGGCAGGTAGATGAACAGCAGTCCGAGCACCAGCATCAGGTTGGTGAACTTGAGGCCTCTCATAGCTTGCCCTCCAGTTCCTTGGCTCGGCTCCAGATTGGAGAGCCGGTTGAACAGCACGATGGGCACAGAGCGGCTTTCTGGCTCACAGCTTGCCCTCCAGTTCCTTGGCTTGGTTTCTGTTGAACAGCACGATGGGCACGATGAGGATCAGCAGCATCACCACCGCCAGGGCGGACGCCACCGGCCAGTCACGGTTGTTGAAGAATTCCTGCCAGAGCACGCGGCCGATCATCAGGGTCTCCGGGCCACCCAGCAGCTCGGGAATGACGAACTCGCCCACCGCCGGAATGAACACCAGCATGCAGCCGGCGATGATGCCGTTCTTGGACAGCGGCACGGTGATCTTCCAGAAGCTGGTGAAGCGGCTGGCGCCCAGGTCGCCAGCGGCTTCCAGCAGGGTCAGGTCATGCTTCACCAGGTTGGCGAACAGCGGCAGGATCATGAACGGCAGATAGGAATAGACGATCCCCAGGTACACCGCGAAGTTGGTGTTGAGCATCTGCAGCGGACTGCTGATGATCCCCAGATTCATCAGGAAGCTGTTGATCAGGCCGTTGGTGGACAGCAGCCCCATCCAGGCATAGACACGGATGAGAATGGCGGTCCAGGTCGGCATCATGATCAGCAGCAGCAGGACCGTCTGCTTCTCGCGACTGGCCCGGGCGATGGCATAGGCCATGGGATAGCCGATCAGCAGGCAGATCAGGGTGCTGATGCCGGCCATCTTCAGCGAACCGAGATAGGCATCCAGATACAGCGGATCGTCGGCGAACATCAGGTAGTTGCCGAAGTTGAGCGCGATATCCAGTTGCTGATCGGCGTAGCTGAACAGCTCGGTGTAGGGCGGGATGGCCACGTCCGCCAGCGAGAAGCTGATCTTGAGCACGATCAGGAACGGCAGCAGGAAGAACAGGAACAGCCAGACGAAGGGCACGCCAATGGTCAGGCGGCGGCCATCGAGCAGGCGCTTGAGCAAGGGAGGTCTGGTCATGCTTGCAGTACCACGCCGCTGTCGTCTTCCCAGTACACCACCACGGCGTCATCCCAGGTGGGTCGCTTGCCGAGGCGCTCGGCGTTGGCGATGAAGCACTGGACCAGATGGCCGGAGGCCAGGCGCACGTAGTACACCGAGTGACCGCCCAGGTAGGCGATGTCCTGCACGGTGCCGCTGCACCAGTTGTAGTCGGGATGCTCGTGATCCGCCGGCAGGCTGGTGCCCATCAGCAGCTTTTCGGGACGCAGGGCGAAGGTGACCTGCTTTTCCTGAGCCCGGGTACTGATGCCGTGGCCGATGTAGATCGGCCGTTCCAGTTGCGGACTCTGGATGATGGCGTGGTCGGCACCGTCGTCGGTCAGCTCGCCGTCGAAGACGTTGACGCTGCCGATGAACTCGCAGACCAGCCGGCTCGCCGGGGTCTCGTAGATGTCCATGGGGCTGCCCACCTGGGCGATCCAGCCCAGGTGCATGATGGCGATGCGCTCGGCCATGGTCATGGCCTCTTCCTGGTCGTGGGTCACCATCACGCAGGTCACGCCCACGCGCTCGATGATCTCCACCAGCTCCAGCTGCATCTGCGAGCGCAGCTTCTTGTCCAGCGCGCCCATGGGCTCGTCGAGCAGCAGCAGCTTGGGTCGCTTGGCCAGGGAGCGCGCCAGGGCCACCCGCTGGCGCTGGCCACCGGAGAGCTGGTGCGGCTTGCGCTTGGCGTACTGGGTCATGTGCACCAGCTTGAGCATCTCGGCCACGCGGGCCTCGATCTCGGCCCTGGGCAGCTTGTCCTGCTTGAGCCCGAAGGCGATGTTCTGCTCCACGCTCATGTGCGGGAACAGCGCATAGGACTGGAACATCATGTTGATCGGCCGCTCGTAGGGCGGCATGTCGGTGATGTCCACGCCATCGAGGAAGATGCGCCCTTCGCTCGGCCGTTCGAAACCGGCCAGCATGCGCAGCAGGGTCGACTTGCCCGAACCCGAGCCGCCGAGCAGGGCGAAGATTTCGCCCTTGTTGATGGTCAGGGAGACGTCGTCGACAGCGACGGTTTCGTCGAACTTCTTGGTGACCCGGTCGATCTTGACCAGGACTTCCTTGGCTTTCTTGTCGCCGGTGGCGGCTTTCTTGAAGGCACTGGTGGCGGTCGCCATGTACATCTCCCCAGGAAAATCGGGGACCGGCCGGGCCGGTCCGCTTAGCGTTGGTTATTTGCCGGACTTGACCCGCGTCCAGCTGCGGGTTTCCAAGCGCAGGAGTTGCGGGGGCAGCTCCTTCATGACGTACAGCTTGTCCATCACCGCCTGTGGCGGATAGACGGTCTCGTCCTGCCGCAGCTCGGCATTCATCAGCTCGCCCGCCTTGGGATTGGGGTTGGCGTAGCCGACATAGTCACTGACCTTGGCGATGACCTCGGGCTGCAGCAGATAGTTGATGAAGGCATGGGCCTCCTTCACGTTCTTGGCATCCTTGGGGATGGCCAGGAGGTCGAACCAGAGGTTCGCGCCCTCCTTGGGAATCGCGTAGCCGATGTTGACGCCCTTCTTCGCTTCCTCGGCACGCGAACGCGCCTGAAAGACATCGCCGGAATAGCCGAAGGCCACGCAGATGTTGCCGTTGGCCAGATCCGAGATGTACTTGGAGGAATGGAAATAGGTGATGTACGGCCGCACCTTGAGCAGCTGCGCCTCGGCCTTCTTGTAGTCGTCGGGGTTGGTGCTGTTGGGATCGAGTCCCAGGTATTGCAGTACTGCCGGATAGACCTCATCGGGCGAATCCATGAAAGAGACGCCGCACTTGCTCAGCTTCTTGAGGTTCTCGGGTTCGAACAGGATGGCCCAGGAATCGAGCTTGTCGGTGCCCAGCGCGGCCTTGACCTTGTCGACATTGTAACCGATGCCGTTGGTGCCCCACAGGTAGGGAACGCCGTATTGGTTACCCGGATCGCTCTTTTCCAGCTGCTTGAGCAATGCCGGATCGAGATTCTGCCAGTTTGGCAGCTGGCTCTTGTCCAGTTTCTGGAAGGCGCCCGCCTTGATCTGCTTGGCCAGGAAGTTGCTCGAGGGCACCACCACGTCATAGCCGGTATGGCCGGCCAGGAGCTTGCCTTCGAGGGTTTCGTTGGAATCGAAGACGTCATAGACCGGGGTGATGCCGGTGGCCTTCTGGAAATCCTCGAGCGTGGTCTCGCCGACGTAATCGCTCCAGTTGTAGACGCGTACCGTCGGCTCGGCGACGGCGGTTCCCATGACGGTCAGGGTGGTCATGGCCAGCAGGGTTTTACGCAACGAAAGCACGGGCGGCTCCTTTCATGGTGGGCATCGGCGACGACACCCTTTCAGCGGTCCATACAGACGTACGGCACGCCGGAGTGACTCCGGCGTGCCGTCCTGTCAGCCGCACGCGGCGGCAGAACTCACTTGCCGGACTTGATGGTGGTCCAGGTACGAGTCATCAGACGCTGGGTCTTGGCCGGAAGATCCGGGAAGGCGTACAGCTTGGCCATGGTTTCCTGGGTCGGATAGATCCCCGGGTTGGTGCGGATCTCTTCGGCCACCAGCGGGGTCGCCGCCTTGTTGCCGTTGGGATACTGCACGTAGTCGCTGACCGCTGCGATCACCTTGGGCTCCATGATGTAGTTGATGAACTTGAGCGCCCCCTCGGGGTTCTCGGCATCCTTGGGAATGGCCATGGTGTCGAAGAAGGTGCCAGCGCCTTCCTTGGGAATGTTGTAGGCCACGGTCACGCCGTTCTTGGCGTCGGCCGCGCGGGCCTTGGCCTGGGCGATGTCGCCGGAATAGCCGACCGCCACGCAGACGTTGCCGTTGGCCAGGTCCGAGATGTACTTGGAGCTGTGGAAATAGGTGATGTAGGGACGCACCTTGAGGAACAGGTCCTCGGCCGCCTTGATCTCCTTGGGATCCTGGCTATCCGGCTTGTAGCCGAGGTAGTGCAGACCGGCGGGAATGATCTCGGTGGGCGAATCCAGCACCGCCACGCCACAGCCCTTGAGCTTGGAGAGGTTCTCGGGCTTGAAGATCAAGTCCCAGGAATCCACCGGGGCATTGTCGCCCAGGGCGGCCTTGACCTTGGCCGGGTTGTAGCCGATGCCGATGGTGCCCCACAGGTAGGGGATGGCGTACTGGTTGCCCGGATCGCTGACTTCCAGGGTCTTCATCAGCTGCGGGTCCAGGTTGCTGTAGTTGGGCAACTTGGACTTGTCCAGCGGCTGGTAGACGCCGGCCTTGATCTGCTTGGCCAGGAAGGAGTTGGACGGCACCACCACGTCGTAGCCGGAACGGCCGGCCAGCAGCTTGGCCTCGAGGGTCTCGTTGCTGTCGTAGACGTCATAGACCACCTTGATCCCCGACTCCTTCTCGAAGTTGGCGATGGTGTCTTCGGCAATGTAGTCGTTCCAGTTGTAGACGTGCAGGACCTTGGGGTCTGCCGAGGCGTTACCGGCAAAGAGGCCGGCCAGGCTCAGCGCTAGAAGAGTCTTGCCAAAAACATTCATGCGGTGGTGCTCCTCAAGTCATCGTTGGTCTTTTGATTCGGTGCGCGGCCAGCGCCCGCGCGCAGTCTGGCAAGGTCCGCCGCCGCGCTCAAGCCTTGCCGGCCATTAGCCACGCTGGCGCAGCAGCTCATGGGTCTGATCGAGGCTCAGGCGCGCCAGGGTAACCAGCTCGTCGATGGACTCGGGCGTGATCACCAGCGGCGGCGCGATGATCATGGTATCGCCCACCGCGCGCATCACCAGGCCATTGCGGAAGCAGTGCTCGCGACAGAGCATGCCCGCCCCACCCTCGTACCGCGACCGCGTCTTCTTGTCGCGCACCAGCTCCAGCGCCGCCACCATGCCGACGCCACGGGTCTCGCCCACCAGCGGGTGGTCGGCCAGCTCCGCCCAGCGTTTCTGCAAATAGGGTGCCGTGGTGCTGCGAACCCGGTCGACGATGCCTTCGTCGCGCAGGATGCGGATGTTTTCCAGGGCCACGGCGGCCGCTACCGGATGCCCGGAATAGGTGAAGCCGTGATAGAACTCGCCGCCCTCGTCGAGCACCCTGACCACCTCGTCGCGCACCACCACGCCGCCCATGGGCACGTAGCCGGAGGTGAGCCCCTTGGCGATGGGCATGAGGTCCGGAGCGTTGCCGTAGTACTGGCTGCCGAACCATTCGCCGGTACGGCCGAAGCCGCAGATGACCTCGTCGGCGATGAAGAGGATGTCGTACTTGGCGAGGATCTGGCGCACCCGCGGCCAGTAGCTTTCCGGCGGCACGATCACCCCGCCGGCGCCCTGGATGGGCTCGGCGATAAAGGCGGCGACGCGCTCTTCCCCGACCTCGAGGATCTTCCGCTCCAGCTGATCGGCCGCCCAGATGCCGAACTCCTCGGGACTCATCTCGCCGCCTTCGCCGAACCAGTAGGGCTGCGGGATGTGCACGATGTCGGGCAGCAGACCGCCCTGCTCGTGCATCGCCGCCATGCCACCCAGGCTGGCCCCGGCCAGGGTCGAGCCGTGGTAACCGTTCCAGCGACCGATGACCACGCGCTTCTCCGGCTGCCCCTTGGTCGCCCAGTAATGGCGCACCAGGCGCAGCACGGTGTCGTTGGCCTCCGAGCCGGAACCGGTGAAGAACACGTGGTTCATGCCCTCCGGCGCCAGCTCGGCAATGGCCTTGGCCAGCTCCAGCGCCGGCGGGTGGGCGGTCTGGAAGAACAGGTTGTAGTAGGGCAGTTCGCGCATCTGGCGGCTAGCCGCCTCGACCAGCTCTTCCCGGCCGTAGCCGACGTTGACGCACCAGAGTCCGGCCATGCCGTCGAGGATGCGCTGACCCTCGCTGTCCCAGAGGTGCACGCCCTCGGCGCGAGTGATGATGCGCGCGCCCTTTTCGTTGAGCTGGCGATAGTCGGTGAAGGGCGCCAGCAGATGCCGGCGACTCAGGTCCTGCCAATGGGCGGTGGTAAAGGTGTTCACGAAGCCTCTCCTCGGATCGCGGTCAGACGCTGAGCAGCAGGAATTCCCGCTCCCAGGAACTGATCACGCGCTTGTAGTTCTCGTGTTCGGCGCGCTTCACCGCGACATAGCCGCGGGTGAAGCGACTCCCCAGATAGCGTTCCAGGGTGGCCGACTGCTCCATGCGCTCCAGGGCGGCTTCCAGGGTCAGCGGCAGGCGCAGGTTGCGACGTTCGTAGCCACGCCCCTGCACCGGCGCGCTGGGCGAGACGTTCTCGATCATGCCCAGATAGCCGCACAGCAGGCTGGCCGCCAGGGCCAGGTAGGGGTTGGCATCGGCGCCCGCCAGGCGATTCTCCACCCGGCGATTCTGCGGATCGGAATCCGGCACCCGCAGGCCCACGGTACGGTTCTCCTCGCCCCACTCCACGTTGACCGGCGCCGAGGTGTCGGGCAGGAAGCGGCGGAAGGAATTCACGTTTGGGGCGAACAGCGGCAGCGCCTCGGGAATGTACTTCTGCAGACCACCGATGTGGTGCAGGAAGAGTTCGCTCATGCTGCCATCGGGGTTGGAAAACACCGTCTTGCCGGTCTTGAGATCCACCACGCTCTGGTGCAGGTGCATGGCACTGCCGGGCTCGCCGGTCATGGGCTTGGCCATGAAGGTGGCGGTGACGTTGTGCTTGAGCGCCGCCTCGCGCAGGGTGCGCTTGAAGACGAAGATCTGGTCGGCCAGGTGCAGCGGATCGCCGTGGCGGAAGTTGATCTCCATCTGTGCGGTGCCTTCCTCGTGGATCAGGGTATCCAGATCCAGTTCCTGGGCCTCGCACCAGTCGTACATGTCTTCGAACAGCGGATCGAATTCGTTGGCGGCATCGATGGAAAAGGACTGGCGCCCGGTTTCCTGGCGCCCGGAGCGGCCTACCGGCGGCTGCAGCGGATAGTCGGGGTCGTCGCTGCGCTTGGTCAGGTAGAACTCCATTTCCGGTGCGACGATGGGTTGCCAGCCATGCTCGGCATAGAGCTTGAGCACCTTCTTGAGCAGGTTGCGCGGCGACAGCTCGATGGGGATGCCGCGCTTGTCGTAGGTGTCGTGGATCACCAGGGCGGTGGGCTCCAGTGCCCAGGGCACCAGGAACACCGCGCGATCGTCCGGGCGACAGTGCATGTCGATGTCGGCCGGGTCGAGCAGTTCGTAGTAGATGTCGTCGTCGACATAGTCCCCGGTCACGCTCTGCAGGAGCACGCTCTCCGGCAGGCGCATGCCTTTTTCGTTGAGAAACTTGGCAGTGGGGGAAATCTTGCCGCGGGCGATGCCGGTCAGGTCGGCGACCAGGCATTCCACTTCGGTGATCTTGCGTTCTTTCAACCAGGCGGTGAGCCGGTCAAGCGGGGTGCTCATAAAGACCTCGAAGGTTCGAGCGGGGTGAACAGCATCAGCGCTCGGCAGCGCGCGCCTTGCAGGCCTTGCCGAACGCCTCGAATAAGGCGAGATAGACCGGGTGACTGCGCACCTTCCATTCCGGGTGCCACTGCACGCCGCAGGCGAAGGCGCGGGCATCGCGGACCGAGACGGCTTCGATCAGGCCGTCGGGGGCCAGCGCCTCGGCGCGCAATCCTGGCGCCAGGCGGTCGATGCCCTGGCCATGGATGGAATTCACCTCGAAGCGCGCCGGCAGGCCGAGGGCCTCGAACAGGCCACCCGGCCGGACCTCGACCGGATGGTGCAGGCCATAGTGCTCCTCCAGGGTCTCGCCGCGTTCGCGGTGGTCCATGAGGGAACCGACCTCGTGCACCTTCTGGTGCAGGCTGCCGCCAAAGGCCACGTTCATTTCCTGGAAGCCACGGCAGATGCCCAGCACCGGCACGCCTGCCGCCACGGCGGCGCGCAACAGCGGCAGGGTCACGGCATCGCGGGCCGCGTCATGCAGGGTGCCGGGCTCGCTGGGCGCGCCCTGGTAGTGATGGGGCTCGACATTGGAGGGCGAACCGGTGAACAGCAGACCGTCCAGGCGCTCGAGCAGGGCCTCGGTGGCGATGAGGTCGGCCAGGGCCGGAATCACCAGCGGCATGCCCTCGGCCCCCTCCACCACCGCGCGCAGATACTTGTCGCCAGCGATGTGAAAGGGATGCAGGCCTAGTTGCCTGGTACAGGCTGTGACACCTATGAGGGGCAGCGCGGACATGGGGCACCGGGTTGAACAGGAATCATCCGAGCCTAGTCTTGTTCGTTATTTTTCACAACCACCGGCAAAAAGTTTCGAGATTCTGCACAGAAGCGGCGAAACAGAGGTGTTTCAGCCCCGCCAAATGCGCCAAAAACAGGCGCCTGCGCACCACCTCCGAGCAGGGCTGCCTCCAGTTGACTTTGGTCCGCCTTTCGGATTGACTCCAGGGTGGTAACTCCGCTGATTGATATTTTTAACAGGGGCGCTGACAAAGCGTCGGAGCGCAGGCGAGACCGTACTCTCAGGTCGCTGTCGGATCGACAGCGGGCACTCGTGCCCTCACTGCGGTTGGCCCACTGGGCAAACAGGCGCATCAGGCGCTAACCGTTTTGTCGAGCGCAGCCAAAAGCAAAGGTGTTTCATCATGTCGGTACCCCCGCGTGCCGTTCGTTTGGATGAAGCGACCGACTTCCTCAGGGAACACCCTGAGGTCCAGTTCGTCGATCTTCTGATTGCGGATATGAATGGCGTGGTGCGTGGCAAACGCATCGAGCGCAACAATCTGCCCAAAGTCTTCGAGAAAGGAATCAACCTCCCCGCTTCGCTCTTCGCCCTCGACATCACCGGCTCCACCGTCGAAAGCACCGGTCTCGGCCTCGACATCGGCGACGCCGACCGCGTCTGCTTCCCCATCACCGACACCCTCTCCATGGAGCCCTGGCAGAAGCGCCCCACCGCGCAGCTGCTGATGACCATGCACGAGATGGAAGGCGAGCCCTTCTTCGCCGACCCCCGCGAAGTGCTGCGCCAGGTCGTCCAGCGTTTCGATGAGCTCGGCCTCACGGTCTGCGCCGCCTTCGAGCTGGAGTTCTATCTGATCGATCAGGAGAACATCAACGGCCGCCCGCAACCGCCGCGTTCGCCCATTTCCGGCAAGCGCCCCCAGTCGGTCCAGGTCTACTCCATGGACGATCTGGACGAATACGCGGACTGCCTGCAGGACATCATCGACGGCGCCCGCGCGCAGGGCATTCCGGCCGACGCCATCGTCGCCGAATCAGCTCCGGCGCAATTCGAGGTCAACCTCAACCACGTCGCCGATCCGATCAAGGCCTGCGACTACGCCGTGCTGCTCAAGCGCCTGATCAAGAACGTCGCCTATGACCATGAGATGGACACCACCTTCATGGCCAAGCCCTATCCGGGCCAGGCGGGCAATGGCCTGCACGTGCATATTTCCCTGCTGGACAAGGAAGGCCGCAACATCTTTGCCGGCGAGGATCCCGAGCAGAACGCCGCATTGCGTCATGCCATCGGCGGTGTGCTCGAGACCCTACCCGCCTGCATGGCCTTTCTCTGCCCCAACGTGAACAGCTATCGCCGCTTCGGCTCGCAGTTCTTCGTGCCCAATGCGCCGAGCTGGGGCCTGGACAACCGCACCACCGCCCTGCGCGTCCCCACCGGCACGCCCGAGGCGCACCGCATCGAGCATCGGGTGGCCGGCGCCGACGCCAACCCCTACCTGCTGCTGGCCGGCGTCCTGGCCGGTGTGCACCATGGCCTGACCCGGCAGATCGAGCCTGGTCCGGTCACCGAGGGCAACTCCTACGAGCAGCACGAGCAGAGCCTGCCGAACAACCTGCGCGATGCCCTGCGCTACCTGGACGACAGCTCGGTGATGGCGGAGTACATCGATCCGAAGTACATCGACATCTTCGTCGCGTGCAAGGAACACGAGCTGGAGGAGTTCGAGCACTCCATCTCCGACCTCGAGTACAACTGGTACCTGCACACCGTATAAGCGCCAGCCTGCCGACCGGTCCCGCACCGGTCGGCAGCTGTTCTGCAGTACCTCTGGCGCCCTGCGCGTGTTCACGCCGGCGGCGCCCTTTCGATCTTTCCCTTATCAGCCCACGACGACTCTGGACGGAGAGCCTCGCCATGACCACCCTCACCACGCCGCGTGCCGACGGCTTCCACATGCCGGCCGAATGGGCCGACCAGCGCCAGATCTGGATGGTCTGGCCCGAGCGCCCGGACAACTGGCGCCTGGGCGGCAAACCCGCCCAGGCCGCCTTCACTGCCGTCGCCCAAGCCATCGCCCGTTTCGAGCCGGTAACCGTCGGCGCCTCGGCGCAGCAATACGAGAATGCCCGTGCCCGCCTGCAGCATCCGCATATCCGCGTGGTGGAAATCAGCAATGACGACGCCTGGTGTCGTGACACCGGCCCGACCTTCGTCAGCGATGGCCAGGGCGGCGTGCGCGGGGTGGACTGGAGCTTCAACGCCTGGGGTGGCCTGGATGGCGGCCTCTATTTCCCCTGGCAGCGCGATGACCAGGTGGCGGGCAAAATCCTGGCGATCGAGAATCTGCCGGGCTACCGCACCCCGGACTTCGTCCTCGAAGGCGGCTCCATCCATGTCGATGGCGAAGGCACCCTGATCACCACCGAGGAATGTCTGCTCAACGCCAATCGCAATCCGCACCTGGATCGCGAGACGATCGAGCGCTACCTGAGCGACTACCTGGCGGTGGACAAGGTCATCTGGCTGCCCCACGGTCTCTACAACGACGAGACCAACGGCCACGTGGACAACTTCTGCTGCTACGTGCGCCCGGGCGAGGTGCTGCTGAGCTGGTGCGACGACCAGGCCGATCCCAACTACAGCCGCTGCCGCGAGGCCCTGGCCGTGCTGGAACGCGAAACTGATGCCCGCGGCCGCACCTTCAAGGTGCATCGGATCGTTACTCCGGGCCCGCTGTTCGCCAGCGATGAGGAATGCCGTGACGTGGATGCCTGCCTTGGCACTCAGCCACGCCGGGCCGGCGAGCGGCTGGCCGCGTCCTACGTCAACTTCCTGATCGTCAACGGAGGCATCATCGCCCCGACCTTTGGCGTCCCCGAGGATGCCGAGGCCCTTCGCACCCTGCAGGCCTGCTTCCCGGAGCACGAGGTGGTGCAGGTTCCCGGCCGCGAGATCCTGCTCGGCGGTGGCAACATCCACTGCATCACCCAGCAGCAGCCGACCGGTCGCTGATTTCCGGCGGAAACGAAAAAGCCCGTCTCGCGACGGGCTTTTTCTTGACCTGAGCGCGGCTTAGAGCAGCGGCAGGGTGTAGCTGACGATCAGACGGTTTTCGTCAACGTCACGCTGGCCCGGTACACCGGCTTGAGAAACGGCCGGCAGGTCGGAACGCAGCATGGCGTTACGCCAGGTGAAGCCCAGACCTTTCAGCTGGCCTTCTGGGATGACGTAGCTGACGGTCAGGTCGCGTTCCCATTCCATGGCGTCGCCAGTACGGGTACGGATGTTGTCACCGCGCTGATAGATGACGCCAGCGGTCAGACCCTTGACGCCCAGCTGAGCGAAGTCATAAGAGTAGCGAGCCTGCCAGGTGTCTTCGCCGGAACGGGTGAAGTTGTTGATCTGAATATCGGTGATGGCATAGGTCGAAGCGCCACCGTTCTCGTTCAGGTAGGGGAAGGCGCTGTTGCCGTTGCTGCCCTGATAACCCAGACCAAAGGTGTGGCCGTAGATCGAGTAGGTGAACAGGCCGCTGTAGAGGCGGTTGTCGATCTCGCCAGTGGTACGGGTACCACCGTAGTAGCCGCTGGACACGTAGAGGCCGGTGCTGTCGGCCTTGCGGTTTTCGCCCTGGCTGTTGCTATCGAAATAGCGCAAGTCGGTCTTGAAGGTACCGTCGCCCAGCTTGACGCTGTGCACCAGACCCAGGAAGTGCTGGTTGTAGAAGTCTTCCAGCTGACCGAAGTAGTACTGCAGGGTCAGGTCTTTGGTGACCTTGTAGTCGGCACCGACGAAGCGGAAATGATCGCTGTTGCGACGCAGGGCGGCATTCGCGGCACCGTTGGAACCGGCGATGGACAGATCGTCTTCGTCGGTGGAGTTACGGTTCTTGGCACGCTCGAGCTGGCCGGCGGTCAGGGTCACGTTCTTGATGTCCTTGGACGTGACTTGAGCACCTTGGAAGGTCTGCGGCAGCAGGCGACCGTCGTTGGAGACCACGACCGGCAGCTTCGGCATCAGGGTGCCGTAGCGGAACTCGGTTTCGGAGATCTTCATCTTGGCAGTAGCGCCGACATTGGAGAACTCGTCAACGGCGCTGTTATCGGTATCACGCGGGAACATGGTGCCGTTCTGCACGCTGCCACCGCTGGCGCCGTTGGCCTTGCCACCGCTGTCCAGACGCAGACCCAGCATGCCGATTGCATCAACACCGAAACCGACGGTGCCCTGGGTGAAGCCGGACTGATAGTTAAGCAGGAACCCCTGACCCCAATCCATCACGCGGGAAGGATTGGCAGTACCGTTGCGGTTGTCTGTGTTGATGTAGAAGTTACGCAGACTGAGGGTGGCTTTGCTGTCTTCGACGAAGCCGGCAGCGTGGGCAGCGGCGATGACGGACAGGTTCAGACAGGCCGCGGAGACCGCGACCACCAGTGGCTTCTTGACCATGTGTGCTCCAGGGGTGAATCGTTGTTATGCGGCCACCAGAGGTGTCAGCGCCTGCTGGTGGTATGCCCGACGGGCCGTGCGGAAGGGAAAGCTAGAGGGCTTTTGTTTCAATTTGGAGAATTATCCCGGGCCTGGTCGACTTTTAAGTTGCGACCTCCAGCACAGGGTCCCTGCCACCGTCTTCCACGTTGCGAAAGCTAATTGCAAAAAAGCATTTCGTCTAGCGATACCTGGGTGAAAACCCGCCCTGTGGTCTTCCGCTCTGACTGTTCGGTCATGACTCGAGGGAACCTGCGCTGCCCACCCCCTGGGAAAGGTTTGCCTTTTGCTGGGAAACCAGCCTTCCCAACCCAGCGCCGTGACGCTCTAGAGCGGGCGTTTCGAGGGATATTCGGCAACCTTCCAGCTAGCTACTTTTGCCCCGCGAGTCCTGAATTCAAATGAATTTCCGTTCTTCTTCAAGGACTTGTAATTTTTTGCGACTGAGCTGCCAGCCGATTTCCGCAGCAGTCGAGCGCTTCGTTGCTGACTGGGCGCCACCTGCTTTGCAACAAAAGTCTTTCCAATCGGCGCGGTGACGCTTTTCAGCCTGCAGGCCAGGCGATGGCGGCACGCTGAAGCGAAAGATCGGCGAATGAAGGGAGACGATCGCGTGAACTTTGGAGAGGCCGGGCAGCCGCCCGGCTGGTAGGACAGCGGAGACGCGACGCGCGCAGCCGGCTGAATCGGCGGCCAGGCCATCCGGGATATCGCCGGGCCGCCTGGCAAAGGGACCTCAGCCCTGGACGATCTGATCCTTGCCCTGGCGCTTGGCCCGGTACATGGCTTCGTCAGCCCGGACATAAAGGGTGTCGAGGGACTCGTCGCCCTCGCGCAGGACGGTGACGCCCTGACTGATGGTGACCTTCAGCGGCCCCTCGGCAGTGGGCACCGCCAGTTGCCGCACGGCCCGTTGCAGGCGTCCGCCGATCTGCAGTGCCAGGTCGCTGTCGCAACCCGGCAGTAGCAGGGCGAATTCCTCGCCCCCGATACGGCCGAACAGATCGCCCCGGCGCGTGGTCTGGGCACCGCATTCGGCAACACGCTGTAACACTTGATCACCCATCTGGTGACCGAAGCGGTCGTTGATCTTCTTGAAGTCGTCGATGTCGAGCAGCAGGAAGGCCAGGGGCTCGCCTTCGTTCTGGGCGAATTCGAAGGCGCGCTGGGCGCTTTCGAAGAAATGCCTGCGGTTGCTGCTGCGCGTCAGCACATCGGTGGTGGCGAGCCGCTGCAGCTCTTCCTCCATGCGTTTCTTGTCGGTGATGTCTTCGGCGATGCCCACCACCAGCAGGGGCATGCCGGCTTCGCTGCGCTGGCTGACAAAGCACTTGTCGCTGAGCCAGCGGATCTCGCCGTCGGCGCGGATGATGCGGTACTCGCGCGACTCCACGGCACCCTGCTCGATCACCTGTTCCAGGGTGCGCTGAGCGTATTCCAGGTCGTCGGGATAGATGTTGTTGAGCCAGGTGCTGTAGTCGCTCAGGACCAGCGACTGGGAACGACCGAAGATCTGCTCGTAGGCGGGGCTGACATAGATGATCTGGCGGTTGCGCCAGTCCAGCGCCCAAAGTACGGCATTGACGCTTTCCAGCAGGGCGCTGAAGAGCTGCTCACGATCACGCAGGCGATCTGCCTCGGCCCGCGAGTGCAGGAGAGCCAGAAGATTCTCTTCCGGGGTGGGAAGAGCAGACAGTGGGGGTTGTTCATCCATATACAAATGCGCCTACGCGGGGTCCTGAGGGAGTTAGAGACAGCTGAAACCAGCCTGGTTCAATCCCCGCATAGGGCAGCCCACGGCTTCGGTGGGCTTTTGTGAAGCCTTTCTCAGGCGGTTCCGGCCGGCCGCAGGGAATAGGTTTTCAGCTGTTCGGCGAATTCGCGCAGGGACTGGATACCACTGGCTTCGGCCTCGCCGATCCACTGCCGGGTCGCGGCCAGCATGTCATGGCCATTGGCACTCGTCCGGGCCCAGATCTGCTGCAGCGCCAGGCGCTTTTCGTAGATCAGCTTCAGCGCCTGGCTGTGTTCGAGCAGCTCGTCGATGCGCACCTGATGGCGGGCCTTGAGCAGGCTGGTCTCGCGGGCCAGCAGCCCCCTGGCACGGCGGAACAGCGGACGCTGGGAGGGCGTGGCGCTGACCCGCTCCTGCCGCAGCAGCGGGCCGATCACCTGCTTGCGATACTGGGCCATGATCTGGAAGCGGTTGTTGAGGATGGCCATGGCGGTGTCCATGTCCAGCTGCCCCTTGCCTTCGATGCGATGGGCGATGGGGGCGACGCGGTTGACCTTGGCCAGGCGCAGCCAGGTGAACAGCTTGATCCAGGCCCAGCCCATGTCGAATTCCCAACGCTTGACCGACAGCTTGGCCGAGTTGGGATAGGTGTGGTGATTGTTGTGCAGCTCTTCGCCACCGATGACGATGCCCCAGGGGATGAGGTTGGTGGCGGCGTCGCGGCACTCGAAGTTGCGATAGCCCACGGCATGGCCGAGGCCATTGACCACACCCGCGGCCCAGAAGGGAATCCAGACCATCTGCACGGCCCAGACGGTGAGACCCAGGGCGCCGAACAGGGCGATGTCGATCAGCAGCATCAGCACCACGCCCATATTGCGGGTGCGCGGATTGGAATAGAGCTTGCGCTCGATCCAGTCGTCCGGACAGTTCTTGCCATAGATGCGCAGGGTATCGGCATTGTTGGCCTCGGCCTTGTACAGCTCGGCGCCGCGGCGGACCACGGTGGCCAGGCCCTTGTGCACCGGACTGTGCGGGTCCTCTTCGGTTTCGCACTTGGCGTGGTGCTTGCGGTGGATGGCGGTCCACTCGCGGGTGTTCATTGCCGTGGTCAGCCACAGCCAGAAGCGGAAGGCGTGCTTGAGCGCGGGATGCAGCTCCAGCGAGCGGTGGGCGGAGTAGCGATGCAGGTAGACGGTGACACTGACAATGGTCAGGTGGGTCAGCAGCAGGGTGACCACCACCAGTTGCCAGACCGACAGGTCGAGCAGGCCGTTGTAGCTCATGGACGCAAAGGACCTCGCGCGAGTTGTGTAGTGCAACTGTCACGGAAAGTTCAGTGAACAGGCGTTCGCGCATTATTGCCGGGGCGGGCGATAAATCCAGCCCTCCCTTTTGCTACACAACGTGTCCTTCACAGACTGCTAATTCTAAAAGTGAATAAACAAAGCATTATTAGCAATTTTAAGAAATAAAGATCGGCATCCTAAGATGGCCCACCTCTTCGCCCATCTCTGCCCTCGAGGACGCCATCCCATGAGCTCCGTTCCGTTCCGCAGCCTGGAAAACCAGGACGAAACCGCACTGCTCCGCGATATCCAGCAGGCTTTGCGCGGACTCAGGTTCGGCGCCATCGAGATCACCGTGCACAACGGGCAGGTGGTACAGATCGAGCGCAAGGAAAAATTCCGGCCCCAGAGCGGCCACACCAACAAGCACTGAGTTCTCGAGGTCAGCGGACGAGCGGGCAAGGTGCCCGCCAGACGGTGTCCGACATTCTCACGTCAAGGAGCCTTTTCATGTCGATTCGCCGTTTCGCCCTGGCCGCGCTGGCCGGTGCCCTGTTCGCCACCCAGGTCCACGCCGTTGAATTGCTCAACGTGTCCTACGATCCGACCCGCGAGCTCTACCAGCAGTACAACGCCGCCTTCGCCAAGCACTGGAAGGCCGAGACCGGCGAAGACGTGACCATCAAGAATTCCCATGGCGGCTCCGGCAAGCAGGCGCGCTCGGTGATCGATGGCCTGCAGGCGGATGTGGTGACCCTGGCGCTATCCGGCGATATCGATGCCCTCAACCTGCGCCAGCAGCTGGTCGACCCCAACTGGCAGAAGCGTCTGGCGGACAACAGCACCCCCTACACCTCGACCATCGTTTTCCTGGTGCGCAAGGGTAATCCCAAGGGCATCAAGGACTGGGACGACCTGGTGAAGAAGGACGTCCAGGTCATCACCCCCAATCCCAAGACCTCCGGCGGCGCCCGCTGGAACTTCCTCGCCGCCTGGGCCTATGCCAAGGCCAAGTACGGCAGCGATGCCGAGGCGCTCAAGTTCGTCACCGAGCTCTATCGCCACGCCCCGGTGCTGGATACCGGCGCACGCGGCGCCACCATCAGCTTCGTGCAGCGTCAGCTGGGCGACGTGCTGATCGCCTGGGAGAACGAAGCCTATCTGTCGCTCAAGGAAGAAGGCGGCGACCAGCTGGAGATCGTCACCCCGTCGCTGTCGATCCTGGCCGAGCCCCCGGTGGCGGTGGTGGACAAGGTGGTCGACAAGAAGGGCACCCGCAAGCAGGCCGAGGCCTATTTGCAGTATCTCTACAGCCCCGAGGGCCAGCGCATCGCCGCGCAGAACTTCTATCGTCCCCGCGATGCCAAGGTGGCGGCGGAATTCAAGGATCAGTTCAAGCCGGTCAAGCTGGTGACCATCGACCAGGAATTCGGCGGCTGGAAAGAGGCGCAGCCCAAGTACTTCGCCGACGGCGGGGTGTTCGACAAGATCTTCGCCGACATCAACAAATAGCGCCCTGGCCGGGACGGCTCACGCTGACCGGCCCGGAACAGGTATCGTTCCACCCCTCTGCGCCCTGGCGAATGCATCGCCGGGGCGCCTTGCAGAAGGACGTCTCATGTCTCGCCGTCTCTCCCCGGTCATACCCGGCTTCGGGTTGACCCTGGGATTCTCCCTGACCTACCTCGCGCTGATCGTGCTGATCCCGCTGGGCGCCATGTTCCTCCATGCCAGCCAGCTGACCCTCGGGCAGTTCTGGTCGCTGATCACCGGGCGCCAGGTGCTGGCCGCCTTGCAGCTGTCCTTTGGCACGGCCCTGCTCGCCGCCTTCGTCAATGGCATCCTCGGCACCCTGCTGGCCTGGGTGCTGGTGCGCTACGAATTCCCCGGGCGCAAGCTGATCGATGCCATGGTCGATCTGCCCTTCGCCCTGCCCACCGCGGTGGCCGGCATCGCCCTGACGGCCCTCTATGCGCCCAACGGCCTGATCGGTTCGCTGTTTCCCTTCAAGATCGCCTATACCCCGATCGGCATCACCCTGGCGCTGATCTTCGTCACCCTGCCCTTCGTGGTGCGCACCCTGCAGCCGGTGCTGGCGGACATCCCCAAGGAGATCGAAGAAGCCGCCACCTGCCTGGGCGCCCGCCCCTGGCAGGTGTTTCGCTACGTGCTGGTGCCGACCCTGCTGCCGGCCTGGCTGACCGGCTTCGCCCTGGCCTTCGCCCGCGGCGTGGGCGAGTACGGCTCGGTGGTGTTCATCGCCGGCAACATCCCGTTCAAGACCGAGATCCTGCCGCTGCTCATCGTCTCCAAGCTGGACCAGTACGACTACACCGGCGCCACCGGCATCGGCGTGTTCATGCTGCTGGTGTCCTTTGTCATGCTGCTGCTGATCAACATCCTGCAGCGCCGCATCCAGCCCAACATCTAAGGACGTCCGCATGAGCCTCATGACTTCCACCAAGGCCGATGCGCGCGCCAACAAGCAGCGCACCCCGGTGGCCATCGCGCTGATCGCCAGCGCCTGGCTGATCTTCCTGCTGGTCCTGGTGCTGCCGCTGTACATGGTGCTGAGCCAGGGCCTGGCCAACGGCATCGGGGCCTTCTGGGACGCCATCAGCGAACCGGATGCGATCTCGGCGCTCAAGCTGACGCTGTTCGCCACCGCCATCTCGGTGCCCCTCAACCTGGCCTTCGGACTGGCCGCGGCCTGGTGCGTCACCAAGTTCGAATTCACCGGCAAGAGTCTGCTGATCACCCTGATCGACCTGCCCTTCTCGGTCTCGCCGGTGATCGCCGGTCTCATCTATGTGCTGCTGTTCGGCGCCCAGGGGCTGCTGGGCCCCTATCTGCAGAGCGTCGATGTGCAGATCGTCTTTGCCGTCCCGGGCATCGTGCTGGCGACCATCTTCGTCACCTTTCCCTATGTGGCCCGCGAATTGATCCCGCTGATGCAGGAACAGGGCACCCAGGAGGAAGAGGCGGCGCGCCTGCTGGGCGCCAGTGGCTGGCAACTGTTCTGGCACGTGACCCTGCCCAACGTGAAATGGGCGCTGATCTATGGCGTGGTGCTCTGTACCGCCCGGGCCATGGGCGAGTTCGGCGCGGTGTCGGTGGTCTCCGGCCATATCCGCGGCCTGACCAACACCCTGCCGCTGCACATCGAGATTCTCTACAACGAATACAACATCGTCGCCGCCTTCAGCGTGGCGATCCTGCTGCTGATGATGGCCCTGGTGATCCTGCTGCTGCGGCAGTGGAGCGAGAGTCGCCTGAGCCGCCAACTGCAGCACCGTGACGAGGAATAAGGCGCCATGAGTATCGAGATCCAGGGCATCAACAAGAGGTTTGGCGCCTTCCAGGCGCTCAAGGACATCAACCTGCACATCGAGAGTGGCGAGCTGGTCGCCCTGCTCGGCCCCTCGGGCTGCGGCAAGACCACCCTACTGCGCATCATCGCCGGCCTGGAAGCGCCGGACACCGGCAACATCGGCTTCCATGGCGAAGACGTCTCCGGGCGTGACGTGCGCGATCGCAACGTCGGCTTCGTCTTCCAGCACTACGCGCTGTTCCGCCACATGACGGTGTTCGACAACGTGGCCTTCGGCCTGCGCATGAAGCCGCGCCGCGAGCGGCCGAGCGAGGCGCAGATCGCCAGCAAGGTGCACGAACTGCTGAACATGGTGCAGCTCGACTGGCTGGCCGATCGCTATCCCGAGCAACTCTCCGGCGGTCAGCGCCAGCGCATCGCCCTGGCCCGAGCCCTGGCGGTGGAGCCCAAGATCCTGCTGCTCGACGAACCCTTCGGTGCCCTGGATGCCAAGGTGCGCAAGGAGCTGCGGCGCTGGCTGGCACGGCTGCATGAGGAGATCCACCTGACCTCCGTGTTCGTCACCCACGACCAAGAAGAAGCCATGGAGGTGGCCGACCGCATCGTGGTGATGAACAAGGGCCAGATCGAACAGGTCGGCTCGCCCGGCGAGGTCTACGAGCAGCCGGCGAGCGACTTCGTCTATCACTTCCTCGGCGACTCCAACCGCTTGGCCTTGGGCGAGCAGGAAGTGCTGTTCCGTCCGCACGAGGTGGAGCTGGAGCGTGAGCCGCGACCGGGTTACCACGCCGCCGAAGTGCGCGACATCCGGCCGCTGGGCGCCACCACCCGGGTCACCCTGAGGGTGCCGGAGCAGAGCGAGGTGATCGAGGTGGAACTGGTCAAGGACCACCCGGTGCTGGCCGGGCTGCAACGGGGTGCGCCGCTGCATTTCCTGCCGCGTACGCCCTGACCCGCCGCAGGCGGCTAAGACCAAAGTCGTAGCCGCCGGGACCAGACAGCGGTTGCAACCTCCGGAAAGCCGGCTCCATGATCGACGAAGCTGACAGCCGTCACACTTCGTCCTCGATCGAGCAGAATAACAAGGAGGTCGCATGCCCAGGCGCTGGCCCGTCGTGTTGTCGCTTCACCTGGCCAGCCTCGTGGCGGCCTTGCTGCTCTGGCAGGGGCTGGCGCTATCCACCGTTACTGGCATGGGGCTGGTCCTGATGGCCGCCCTCTGGCCCTGGTTGCTGCTGCGCAAGCCCGAGGCACCACCCGCTTCCACCCAGTCTTTCGATGAACTGACCGGCGATCTCTCGCGCAGCACGGCGCGCAACGCCGTGGCCATCGCCGGCGTGGCCTTTGCCGCCCAGCAGCTGGCGGCTCGGGTCCAGTCCCAGGCCAGCACGGCCGCGCAGATTTCCAGCAGTGCCTCAGCCCTCACCCAGACCGAGCACGACAGCGCCGCCAGCGCCCGCCAGGCCCTGGCGGTGGCGCAGCAGGTGCACCAGCGCAGCGAGGCCGGTCAGGACGCCCTGAGTACGGCGATCGCCGCCATCCGTGCCCTCAGCGAGCACGCCCGCCAGAGCCGCGAACTGATCGCCGGCCTGAGTGCCCGCACCGACAAGATCCAGCAGGTCACCGAGGTCATCCAGGGCATCGCCAGCCAGACCAACCTGCTGGCGCTCAATGCCGCCATCGAGGCCGCCCGGGCCGGCGAGCACGGGCGCGGCTTTGCCGTGGTCGCCGACGAGGTCCGGGGCCTGGCGGCGCGGACCTCCAGCGCGACCGGCGAGGTGGGGCTGATCGTTGCCGACATCAGCCAGCAGACCGACGCCGTGGTGGCGCAGATCCAGCAACTGGCCCAGGCGCTGGAAGACGGCGTGCGCCAGGTCGAACGTACCGGCGAAGGCCTGCAGGAGATCGCCGAGCTGGCGCAGACCGCCGAGCGCCAGGCCGCGGACATCGCCCAGGGCACCTCGGCCAATCTCGCCCAGCTGGAAAGCCTGGCCCAGGCGGTGGAGCAGGTGCACAGCGATCTGGCCGACAGCGAGCGCCAGACCAGCCGGCTCAGCAGCGCCGCCGACGAACTGGTGGACATGGCCGAAGCCAGCAGCGAACGTCTGGCCGAGGTCGGCCTGGACAGCTATCACCAGCGCATCTTCGAACTGGCGCGCCAGGGCGCGGATGCCATCGGCCGGCGCTTCGAGGAAGACCTGGCCGCCGGGCGCATCACCCAGGATGCCCTCTTCGACCGCCAGTACCAGCCGGTGCCCGGCAGTCAGCCGGCCAAGTACCGCACCCGTTTCGACAGCTATACCGATGGCGTGCTACCGGCGATCCAGGAGCCGCTGCTGGACCAGCATCCCGGCCTGGTCTTCGCCATCGCCTGTACCCCGGAAGGCTATGTGCCCACCCACAACCGCGCCTTCGCCCATGCGCCCACCGGCGACGTGGCGGTGGATACCGCGCGCAGTCGCAGCAAGCGCCTGTTCAGCGACCGCACCGGCAAGCGCTGCGGCAGCCATCAGCGCCGCCTGCTGTTGCAGACCTACATGAGAGACACCGGCGAGGTGATGCACGACCTTTCGGTGCCGATCCTGGTGAATGGCCGCCACTGGGGTGGACTGCGCCTGGGCTATCGCCCCGATACCGCGCGCTAGCCTAGCTTGAGCTGGGTGACGGCCAGCTGCCAGACCGCCGCCTCCAGCCCCAGCATGCGCCCGGCCTTGTGCTCCAGCAGGGCTTCGAGGGACTCGCCCGGGGCGGGATTCGCCGCCTGCGCCGCCAGGTGCAGGATCAGCGACGGCTTGGGCAACACGCCCTGCAGGCTGTGCACCGCGGCCACCAGCTCGCGCAACTCCAACGGCAGTCGCCAGTGTCGCTGCAGTTCCGCGGAGAATTCCAGGCTGTAGCTCAGCAGCGCGCGCTCCAGCGCGGCTTCGTCGAGGGCACCACCGCCGTCGCACCAGCGCTGCACGCCCTGCAGCACGGCCAGCTCACCCAGGCGATGCAGCAGGCCGGCGGTATAGCAGCGTTCGGCGTCTTCGCGCACATAGCGCAGCGCCAGCAGCCGGGCGCAGTCAGCAGCGCGCTGAGCCAGGTGCAGATAGCCTTCGGCGCGTCCGGCCAACAGCGGCTCGGCCAGGCGGGTTGCCCGCCGCAGGCTCAGGCCCAGGACCAGATTGAGGGTGAAGCCGACGCCCAGCCGCGGCAGGGCCTGGCCGAGGGTCTGGCAGGACTGGCCGACGCGCTGGGAGGCGCTGTTGGCCGCGGCGATCAGGGTCGCCGTGACCAGCGGATCCTGGCCGAATTCGGTTTCCAGTTCGCCCAAGCTGCAGCTCTCGCTCTCGCGGCAGCGCTGGATGATGGCGGGCAGGTCGGCGAACAGCGGCACGGCGTCGATTTCGGCGGCCATGCGCTGCAAATGATCGTCCAGGGAGCCCAACGCCGGGGCACTGGCTGCCTGAGAGGCGTCTCCGGCCGGCGGCAACAGACTGTGCAGGCGGCGCAACACCTCTTCCGCCGCATAGGGTTTGACCAGATAGGCCGTTGGTGCCAGACGCAGGGCGGCGCGCACATAGGCGGCATCGGAATGGTCGGACAACAGGATCACCGGCTGCAGCGGCTGGGCGCCGCGCTGGCGAATGCGCCGCAACAGGTCGAGGCCGTCGCAATCGGCCGGTCGCTCGACGATGATCAGGGCGCATCTCTTGCGCTGATCCAGTTCGGCGAGGGCCTGATAGCCATGGCCGTATTCATGCACCAGGGCATCGGCACGCACGGCCAGCACCAGCGACTTGAGCAGGTCACGGGTCCAGGGATTGGCGTCTACGATGAGTATCAGGGGCGGCATCCCAACCCACTCCTGCTTGAGGAAAGCGAAGCGGCGGATGATGCGGCAAAGCGAGGTTTGTGCCAAGCGTGTCACAAAAAAACCGCCCTCCAGGAGGGCGGTTTAGGCAGGACTCAGGCCAATTCGGCAAAACACTCGCCGATAATGGCCAAGCCGCGATCCAGCTCTTCGTCGCTGGCGGTCAGGGGCACCAGGATGCGCAGCACGTTGCCGTAGCTGCCGCAGCTGAGCAGGATCAGGCCCTTCTGACGCGCCCGGACCACGATCTGACTGGTCAGCTCGGCATCGGGCTGCTCGATGTCGCCGCCCTTGCCCAGCTCCATGGCGATCATGGCGCCCAGGCCACGGACGTCGCAGATCTGCGCGTGCTGGGCGGCCAGTTCGCGCAGACCGGCGGTGAGGCGCTCGCCCACGGCCTTGGAGCGATCCAGCAGGTTCTCTTCCTTGAAGGTCTCGATCACCGCCAGGGCTGCGGCGCAGGCGATGGGGCTGCCGGCGTAGGTGCCACCCAGGCCGCCGGGGGTGACGGCATCCATCACCGTGGCGCGACCGGTCACGCCCGACAGCGGGAAGCCGCCGGCGATGGACTTGGCGAAGGTCACCAGGTCGGCGTCGACGCCCATCTGCTCCATGGCGAAGAAGGTGCCGGTCCGGCCGGCACCGGACTGGACTTCATCGGCGATCAGCAGGATGCCGTGGGTGTCGCACAGGGTGCGCAGGCGCTGCATGAATGCCTTGGGCGCGGCATAGAAGCCGCCCTCGCCCTGCACCGGCTCGAGGATGATGGCGGCGATGTCGCCGGGGGCGGCATCGTTCTTGAAGATGCGCTCGACGCTGGCGATGGCGTCATCGACGCTGATGCCATGCAGTTCGCAGGGGTAGAGCGCGCGATAGACGCCGCCGGGCATCAGGCCCATGCCGGCCGAATAGGGCGCGACCTTGCCGGTCAGCGACAGGGTCATCATGGTGCGACCGTGGTAGGCGCTGGAGAAGGCGATGACGCCGGCACGCTGGGTGGCGGCGCGGGCGATCTTGACCGCGTTCTCCACGGCTTCGGAGCCGGAGTTGAACAGCGCGGTCTTTTTCGGGAAGTTGCCCGGCACCAGTTCGTTGAGCTTTTCGCAGACCTCGACATAGGGCTCGTAGGCCAGCACCTGGAAGCAGGTGTGGGAGACCTTGGTCAGCTGTTCCTGCACGGCCGCCACTACGCGCGGATGCAGGTGGCCGGTGTTGAGCACGGCGATGCCGCCGGCGAAGTCCAGGAATTCGTTGCCCTCGACGTCCCAGACCTTGGCGTTCTCCGCGCGGGCGACGAAGATCGGGTGGGTCTGGCCGACGCCACGGGCGACGGCGGCGCTGCGGCGGTGCATCAGGGAATCATTGGTGTGGCTCATTGCAGTCCTCGATGGCCGCTCATCGTGGCGGCCGGCTACGGGAAAGGCGCGGACCGGATTCCGGGCAGCATACGATGATCGACTGCCAACGGCCCGGCGTCCGCGCCGGGGGAAAGCTTTGGGTCAGGCTGAGGGTCTGTCGGGCTTCGACGATAGAGCCGTCTCAACCCAACCTACGGGTGCTGGTAGGTTGGGTTGAGCGCAGCGAAGCCCAACGAGGGCGATCAGACGCCCAGGCAGAGGTACTTGATCTCCAGGTATTCCTCGATGCCGTACTTGGAGCCTTCGCGGCCCAGGCCCGAGGCCTTGACGCCACCGAAGGGGGCGACTTCGTTGGAGATCAGGCCGGTGTTGATGCCGACCATGCCGTACTCCAGCGCCTCGGCCACGCGGAACACGCGGGACAGGTCGCGGGCATAGAAGTAGGAGGCCAGGCCGAACTCGGTGTCGTTGGCCAGTTCGATGACCTCGGCCTCGTCCTTGAAGCGGAACAGCGGCGCCAGCGGGCCGAAGGTCTCTTCCTTGGACACCTTGGCGCTCTTGGGCACGTCGGCGAGGATGGTCGGCTCGAAGTAGCTGCCACCGTTGGCGTGGGCCTTGCCCCCGGCGATGACCTTGGCGCCCTGGCTCACGGCGTCGTCGATGTGCTCCTTGACCTTGGCCGCGGCCTTGGCGTCGATCAGCGGGCCGATGGTCACGCCCTCTTCCAGGCCGTTGCCGACCTTGAGCTTGGCCACGGCGGCCTTGAACTTCTCGGCGAAGGCGTCGTAGACACCATCTTGAATATAGAGGCGGTTGACGCAGACGCAGGTCTGGCCGGCGTTGCGGTACTTGGAGGCAATGGCGCCTTCCACGGCCTTGTCCAGGTCGGCGTCGTCGAAGACGATGAAGGGCGCGTTGCCGCCCAGCTCCAGCGACAGCTTCTTGATGGTGGGCGCGCTCTGCTCCATCAGCTTGGCACCGATCTCGGTGGAGCCGGTAAAGGAGATCTTGCGCACGATGGGGCTTTCGGTCAGCTCGGCGCCGATCTCGGTGGCGGAGCCGGTGACCACGCTCAGCACGCCCTTGGGAATGCCGGCGCGCTCGGCCAGCTCGACCAGGGCCAGGGCCGAATAGGGGGTCTGGCTGGCGGGCTTGATCACCATGGTGCAACCGGCGGCCAGGGCCGGACCGGCCTTGCGAGTGATCATCGCGGTGGGGAAGTTCCACGGCGTGATGGCGGCGGTGACACCGATGGGCTGCTTGATCACCAGGATGCGCTTGTCAGCCTGGTGGCCGGGGATGGTGTCGCCATAGATGCGCTTGGCTTCCTCGGCGAACCACTCGATGAAGGAGGCGGCATAAGCGATCTCGCCCTTGGCCTCGGCCAGCGGCTTGCCCTGCTCCAGGGTCATCAGCCGGCCCAGGTCGTCCTGGTTCTCGATCATCAGCTCGTACCAGCGACGCAGCTTGGCCGAACGCTCCTTGGCGGTCAGCGCCCGCCAGGCCGGCAGGGCGCGGTTGGCGGCGTCGATGGCGCGCTTGGTCTCGGCGCGACCAAGCTTGGGAATGGTGCCCAGGGTCTCGCCGGTGGCCGGGTTGTCCACGCTGACGGTGGCACCGCTGTCGGCGTCGATCCAGGCGCCGTCGACATAGGCTTGCTGGCGAAACAGGGAAGCGTCTTTGAGCTGCATTACGGTCTCCTTGGCTGAAAGGGCCGGAAGCAAGGGCATGACACCCCTGCGCCTGCGATAGGGTCAGGCCTGGAAACGCTGGCATCGCCACCGTTCAGTGCCCGCTCGAGCAACGTCCGAACCGCCCTGGGCGTTCGAAATATTGAACGCATCCTAGGAGAATATTGAACCCCCGCGCAAGAGCGCCGGAGCGGTTTTCGCGCGGACTTCCTCCTTGTTTATGCAGCCCTTGCCAAGCCCCGCGAAACAGTCGTTCAAAATCAACAACATCGTGCATCCGGGCATGGACGGTCGAGGGCAAGGTGAGTATGATGGCGACCGATTCAGCGTCACCGAATCGCTGCACTCGTAGCTCAGCTGGATAGAGTACTGCCCTCCGAAGGCAGGGGTCGTGGGTTCGAATCCCGCCGAGTGCGCCATCTCCCGTTCACCGTCGCGTGAACCTCAGCAAAGCCCGCCATCGCGCGGGCTTTGTTGTTTATGGCTGTCGCTCAAGCCGTTCCGAGACGCTCAAAACGTTCTGTAAAAGGCGATCGCCAGATCACCGGCGTGAATTATCTGACCATTATCCCTGGCGCTAACGCGATTCTGCTCTAAGCTCTGACCTCTAGACCCGCTCCAACAGGCCGGCCGGATGCCGATACCCCTGGTGATCACCCTGCAAGGACGCCTCATGAGATACCTCCTGACCGGCTCGGTCACCCTCTTTCTCGCCGCTCCGCTCCTGACCGAAGACATCGCCCTGGCCCAGGCCGGCCATGCCCTGCGTCCGGGGATAGAGGCTGCGGCGCACGCCCTCAACCTGTCGCTGCTGCAGAGCAGCGCGGTTGGCAGAGGGCCGGTGGCCGACGGCGCGCGGCTGCAGCTGGCGGCGCTGGAACGGCAGGCGCGGCTGGACGACTAGGGCTTCAAGGCGTTTGCCAAGGCCCGGCGCAGAGCCATTCTTGAACGAAGCGCCCGTCCCGGGCTCTCAAGGTCTCCACCATGGCCACCCCGAGGAGACCTGGATGAAATCCCTGATTCCCCTGTTGCTGCTGCCGCTCGCCCTGGGCGCCTGTACCAAGGAACAACGACCGCGCGACGATCTTGGCTTGCCCAGCTGCAATCTGCAGCAGCAGCGTGAACTCCCGGGTGAGCTGGGCGGCGCCATCACCGATCCGCGGCAGGCGCATGTATCCATGCGCGCCAATGTGCTGCTGGCGGATGTGAGCACGGCGCGCAAGGCGCAGCGGATCAGTCAGGAACAGGCGACAGCCTTCAGCGAGCGCATCGCCGCGGTGCGCAGCCAGACCGATGCCCTGGTCGGGCAGCAAGGCTTTCTCAGCGCGGCCGAACGCGCCAGCTTCGACCGGGAATTCGACGGGATCGCCATGCAGATCTGCCAGCCGCGCTAGCGGGTGATGGGTAGCGACTGCCAGGCCGGGTCGAACGGCGCGGCCATGAACGGCTAGGATAGTAGAGCCGATCAGGCGGTGGAGCAGCCTGCCGCCCTTCTCTCTTGGCCCCCGGGGACGACCCCGGCGATTGGTGGGCAGCGTTCCGGGACGGCCCGGTTTTACAGGAGGCCGTCGTTGGCTTGGTTCTATCTGGTGTGCGCGGGACTGCTCGAGGTGGTCTGGGCGTTCTATATGAAGCAGTCCGCGGGCTTCACCCGTCTCACGCCCACGCTGATCACCGGGGTCGCCATGGTGGCCAGCGTGGCGCTGCTGTCGATCTCAATGCGCAGCCTGCCGCTGGGCACCGCCTATACGATCTGGACCGGTATTGGCGCGGTCGGCGCCTTCATGGTGGGCATTCTGGTGCTTGGCGAGGCGGCGAGTCCGCTGCGCATCCTGGCCGCCGCGCTGATCGTCAGCGGGCTAGTGCTGATGAAGCTGACCTCGTCCTAAGCGCCCTCCCCTAGCGCGGGACCACCGAGCGCGCCAGCCAGATGAACAGCAGCCCGCCAAGCAATCCACCCACGGCCATCGCCAGCAGCCCCTCCAGGGTGCGCGTCGCATAGATGAGCACGGGCATGGGCGCGAAGGCGTCGATCAGGCGGATGGCAGCGATCAGGCTGAGGCTGCTGGCCAGCGGCAGCAGGCAGGCGCGATAGGCACCGCCGTGACGCCCCAGCCAGAGGGCCGCGGCAAAGGCTGGTAACCAAGCGGCGAGCACGATCGCGGCATAGACGGGTCCGAAGCCCAGCAGATCCGCCAGCGAGGTCCGCCAGCGCGTGGGCAGGTCGATCGGCTGGCCGAGTCCCTGGAGGGCCGCCAGGTTGTACTGGGTCTGCACCAGGCTGCCCCAGGTGGTGGCCAGCAGCAGGGCCGCGGCGAACGCCAGCAGGGTGCGCGGTTGCAACAGGGCGCGCCAGAGCGGTTTAGGCATGTCGGAAGATCCCTTGGAGAGAGGCAGATGCTAGCGAAAGCGGGTACCCGGAGTAGACCTCAAGCGTTACCTAAAGCTTCCGGCCGCTGGGCCTGGCTGGCCTGGCTGGCCCTGCTGGCGGTTCCGCTGGCCTTGGCGGCGCCGGCCTATCGGATCGAGACGGTGGCGACCGGACTGGACCGGCCCTGGTCGCTGGCCTTCCTGCCCGATGGCCGGGCGCTCCTGACCGAGGGCGCCGGGCGCTTGCGGCTGCTGGTCCCGGACGGCGCAGGTCGCCTCGGGCTGCAGGCGCAAGCCATCACCGGACTGCCGGACCTCTACACCGAAGGCCAGGCCGGACTGTTCGAGGTGCTGCCGGATCCGGACTTCGCGCGTAACCAGCTGATCTATCTCTCCTATGCGACAGGTACGCCCCAGGCCAATCACTTGAGGGTGGTACGCGCGCGGCTGGAGGGCGAACGCCTGCAGGACGTCCAGCCGTTGTTCACCAGTCAGCCGGCCAAGGCCTTCGGTCAGCACTTCGGGGCGCGGATGGCCTTGCTCGGCGACGGCACCCTGGCCATCGCCCTGGGTGATGGCAACGTGGAACGTACCGACGCCCAGCGACTGGATACCCATCTGGGCAAGATCGTGCGCATCACCCGCGACGGCCAGGTGCCGGCGGACAATCCCTTCATCAAGCGACCCGGCGCCCTGCCGGAGATCTACAGCCTGGGCCATCGCAATCCCCAGGGCCTGGTCTGGGTGGCCGAGCGCCAGGCGCTGTACGAGCACGAGCACGGCTCCAAGGGCGGCGACGAACTCAATCTGATCCGCAGCGGTGCCAACTATGGCTGGCCGCTGACCACCGGCGGCGTGGACTACACCGGCGCGCGCATCTCGCCCTTTCGGGAGTTGCCGGGCATCACCCCACCGCTGCTGGAGTGGACCCCCTCCATCGCACCGGCCGGCATGACCTGGTACGACGGCCAGGGCTTTCCCGCCTGGCGCGGCAGCTTGTTCGTGGCGGCGCTGCGGGAAAAATCGGTGCGGCGAATACCGCTGGTGAACGGCGTGCCCGGCCAGCAGGAGCTCCTGTTCCAGGAACTGGACCAGCGTCTGCGCGACGTGCGCAGCGGACCGGACGGCAATCTCTGGCTGCTCACCGATGGTGAGGACGGTCAGCTGTTGCGGGTGGTGCCGGGGTAGGAGGGGCCACTGCGAGAGACCCCAATGGCCTGATCAGGCCGCGACGAAGGTGTTGCTGGCACCCAGCAGGGTCAGTTCGTCGCTGGGGTTGTTGTAGGCGTCGTAGACGAAGGCTTCGGGCAGGTAGACGCTGTATTGATGTCCTTCTACCAAATCACTCGCCAGGCGAATGTCCAGCTGGCTGGTCAGGTGTCTCACCGTGGTGACCAACTCGAAGCCGATCTTCGCGCCGGTGGTGACATCGAGCACAAAGGCTTTCTCCAGTACCGTCGGGTCCACGTTCACCGGTATCGGATAGGCTTCCGAGTAAAGATCCCGGGTGCCGCGATAAATGGAGCTGTCGAAAAACAGGTTGATGTGATTTTCAGCACCAGGGCTGTAGTAGGAATGCTGATCGATACCTGTCAGTAGCGGTGGAGTGAAGTCGGCAGGTAGCACCTCGAGGTCACGCGGCAGGGTCGTCACCAGGACGTTTCCGGCCGTATCGGTGGTCTCAACCTGGATCGAGCCCTGCGCATAGAAGCCCGGCTCCAGCTTAGGTGCAGGCCAGCGTCCCTCCCCCTGCTGCCAGGTCTGGCCGCCATCGCTGGAACTGCGCCATTGCTCTACGTCGTTGTCGATGTAGAAGTGGAATCGCAACAGATTCTCGGTGGTAGGGCCATGAGTGCTGAGCAGATAGAGCGCGGCCCCCTGATTGTCGACCTGCCAGGGTGTTTCATTAGTAAGGGTCCGCATGGTGCCACCGTCTTCCCGATAGCTGACCTGCAGCTGATCCGCCTGGTAGTAGCCCGCGACCAGTTGCAGGGTATGGCTGCCGGCGCTCGCGGCGGTCCAGCTCTGCCCGCCATCCAGGCTGTAACTCCAGGCCGTCACCTCATCCGGCAAGGTCACGTCCACCTGGCCATTGCGGGTGATGCCATCGGTGGCCGACACCCCGGTGTCCTCGTGCAGGGCGAGGCCCAGGGTGAGCGGCTCCCATTGCGCGAGGCGCGTCTGGAACAGCTGCTGATCGGCGCTCTGGCCATCCGGGCGGCCGAGGTAGTCGATCATCTCGACGATGACCGCGGCGCGGGCATCCTGGTGGGTGCTGCCGAGCGTCTCCAGCCGGCCCAGCCAGAAGGCCTTGCCACCGGCATCGGCGCTGCGGCCGAGCAGATCGCCATAGCAGCCGTCGATGAAGGCGCTGGCGCTCTCGTCGGCGGGTTGCGCCTGCAGGCGCTCGGCGCCGTTGAGGAACAGGCGAACCAGTTGGGCGTTGCCCAGGCCATCGTCCAGCTTGGCGACCCAGAAGCGAAAGCCTTCCGCATCCGGGGCGCGGCCCAGCACGGCCCAGTAACAGGCGTTTACCCATGCTGCATTGTCCACGACCATGGTCTCTCCTCCTTGAAGCGGCCACCCGCTGTGGCCGGATCCCTGGCTTATAGAAGGTGGTGGAAGAGGATGCCGACCTGTGTCCGGATTCCTGTGGCGTGCTAGACAGCCTTTCGCCTAGGGCGATAAGCAAAAAGCCAGATGAAACGAGCACCTCCATCGAATCGTCGAAACCCCCGACGATTCGTCAAACAAGAGACGACAGTTCGACGCTTTGACGCTCACATCTGACAGCGCCACTTTTTAAGCTGGAGCCTCAACCACGGAGGATCCGCCATGAAAGTCACCCTGCTCGGCGCCGGCCATATCGGCTACACCATTTCGCAATTGCTGCACGCCAGTGGCGACTATCAGGTGACGGTGGCGGATCGCGACGAGCGCGCCCTGGCGGCCATCGCGGCCCTGGGCGTGCAGACCCGGACCCTGGATACCGCCGACGCCAGCGCCCTGGCCGCGGCCCTGGACGACCAGGACGTGGTGCTCAATGCGCTGCCCTATCACCTGGCGATTCCCGTGGCCCAGGCTGCCAAGGCCACCAATACCCACTATTTCGACCTGACCGAAGACGTCAAGGCCACCAAGACCATTCGCCAGCTGGCCGAAGGCGCGAGCAATGCCTTCATGCCCCAGTGCGGTCTGGCACCCGGCTTCATCGGCATCGCCGCCCACTCCCTGGCCAAGCGCTTCGACAGCGTGCGCGAGGTGAAGATGCGCGTCGGCGCCCTGCCGGAATTTCCCACCAACGCCCTCAAGTACAACCTGACCTGGAGTGTCGACGGCCTGGTCAACGAGTACTGCCACCCCTGCGAAGCCGTGCGCAACGGCGAGCTGCAACTGGTGCAGCCGCTGGAAGGCCTGGAGCACTTCTCCCTGGACGGCGTGGAATACGAGGCCTTCAACACCTCGGGCGGCCTGGGCACCCTCTGCGAGACCCTGCAGGGCCAGGTGGAAACCCTGGACTACAAGACCGTGCGCTATCCCGGTCACCGCGACCTGATGAAGTTCCTGCTGGAAGACCTGCGCCTGGCCAGTGACCAGGAGCAGCTCAAGACCATCCTGCGCGGCGCGGTGCCCACCACCATGCAGGACGTGGTGCTGGTGTTCGTCACCGTCAGCGGGATGCGCGGCGGCAAGCTGGTGCAGGAGGTGTTCAGCCGCAAGATCTTCGCCGCCGAGCGCGACGGTCGCCTGACCAGCGCCATCCAGATCACCACCGCCGCCGGTATCTGCACCGCCCTGGATCTGTTCCGCGAAGGCAAGCTGCCGCAACGCGGCTTCATCGCCCAGGAGCAGGTGGACATGGAGGCCTTCCTGGCCAACCGTTTCGGCAAGGCCTACCAGCCGGCCTGATCAGGGAAGCTTAGCGGCAGACCAGGGGTCCCATAACGGAACAGTTGCCGTTAGAGGACCCCTCGTCATGCTCAGCGTCGCCATCGTCGGTTGCGAACAGATCCACGCCCAGGACTACCTGGACACCAGCCTGGCCGATCCGCGGGTGCGGATGGTGGCGGTGGCCAGCGAACGGGATCCCGCCCGCGCCCGGCGCCTCGCCGCCCCTCATGATCTGCCGGTAGTGGACGATTTCACCCGGCTGCCCGAAGTGGACCTGGCCTTCGTCACCACCGCGATCGAGGATCACGAGGCGGCGGTGAGCGCCCTGCTCCCGCGCGCTCGTCATCTCTTCGTGGAAAAACCGCTGGCCGTCTCGGCCGCCCGAGCCACCGCCCTGGCCGAACAGCTCGCCGGACGGTCCTGCTTCAGTGGCTTCTATCTGCGCACCGATCCGGCCCTGCAGCTGTTGCGCCAGCGGGCGCGGGACGGCGCCATCGGTAACCTAAGTCACCTGTCGCTCACCGCCGGCCACCCCGGGCTGCTGGAGGGCTGGCTCAGCGACTGGCCGGCGCACCTGGACGAGCGCCGCATGGGTTACGGCGCCTTTGGCGATCTGGCGGTGCACCTGCTGGATTTCAGCGCCTGGCTAAGCGGTGAGGCCCTGACCGTCACGCACAGTCGGCTGGACCGCGATCCGCGCTGGCCACTGGATCATGGCGGCGAGGCCCTGCTCCAGGCCGGTGCTCTGCCGATTCATCTGCGTGCCAGCGCCACCCTGCGCGGTCCGCGCCTGGCCATTCGACTGGACGGCAGCGAGGGAACCCTGGAGCTCTCTGCGGGGCGGCTGGTGCTGCACGACGCCAAGGGCCATCGCCAGGTGCTGGCCGAAGGGGTGGACCCCGGCGTACCCCAGGGCGCCCAGGCGGTGTTCGATCAGTTGCTCGGCCAGCCGCGGCCGGAACTGGCCAGCCTGGCGGAGGCGCTGGCGGCCAATCGGCTGCTTGATGAGCTCTATGGGCGCGTTGAAGGCGGATTCGAACGCTCCGGGGCCACCTAAAGGTCGGACTGTTGGTGCCGATAGCGAGGGTATCCAGCGCAACTTGCTGATACCCACCTCGCAGAAAGGAAGGCTCCATGGTCTGGTTCAACAATCTGGCGCTGGCGAAGAAACTCGCCGTGGCCTTTGGTCTTTGCACGGCGATCACCCTGGGCATTGGCGCAGTGGGCATGAATGGACTCAACAGCCTCAATGCGCTGCTGAATAACCTGCTGGGCGACAATCTGCGCTCCATCGTTCTGCTCAACGATGCCAAGAGCAATGTCATCGGTCATAACCGCGACCTCTTCCGCCTGCTGTCCATGGCCTATGGCGAGGCACCCCAGAACGACCAGGAGGCCGTCATCGCCTCCATGAAGAGCAACCAGGCCGATGCCGAAAAGCCCTTCGCCGCTTACCGGACCACCCCGCTGGAAGACGATGAAAAGCAGGCTGGCGATGCCTTCGAGCGTGACTGGAAGACCTATATCGCCGGTGTCGACAGCATCCTGGCGCGCTTGGCCGCCAAGGATGTGGCCGGTGCGGCCAAGCTGCTGAACGAGCAGGTGCAGCCCACCTATCGCAAGACCATGGCCTCCTTCAAGATCATGGTGGAATCCAACAAGCGCCAGAGCACCGAAGCCGGGGTCGAGGCAAAGACTACCTATGACAAGGCCTTCTGGACGCTCGCCGGCGGCCTGCTGCTGGCCACGCTCTGCGCCCTGGCGCTGGGCATCATCATCACCCGAATGATCGTCACGCCGATCCGCCAGGCGGTGACCAGCGCCGAGCGCGTCGCCCAGGGCGACCTGACCCAGGCGATCCAGAGTTCGCGCCGTGACGAGGCCGGGCAACTGCTGCAAGCGCTGGGTGGCATGCAGCGCAGCCTGAAAGACACCGTGCAACAGATGGCCGGTGCCTCCAGCCAGCTCGCCGCGGCCGCTGAGGAACTGCACGCCGTGACCGAGGAGACTTCCCGGGGTCAGGTCCGCCAGCACGATGAACTGCAGCAGGCTGCCACCGCCGTCAACCAGATGACCGCGGCCGTGGAAGAGGTGGCGCGCAATGCCACCTCCACCTCCACCGCCTCCCAGGACACCAGCCGCGAAGCCCAGCAGGGTCGCGAGCAGGTGCAGCAGGCGGCCCAGGCCATGGCGGTGATGACCGGCGAGATCACCGATTCCACCCAGAAGGTGCAGACGCTGGAAGGCCAGGTGCGCGAGATCGGCAAGCTGCTGGAGGTGATCCGCGGGATCGCCGAGCAGACCAACCTGCTGGCGCTCAATGCCGCCATCGAGGCCGCCCGGGCCGGCGAACAGGGCCGCGGCTTCGCGGTGGTGGCGGATGAGGTCCGCGCCCTGGCCCATCGCACCCAGGGTTCCACCGGCGAGATCGAACGCATGATGAGCGCCGTGCGCAGCAGCGCCGAGGAAGCGGTGAGTGCCATGCACAAGAGCCAGTCCCTGGCCGACAGCACCCAGGCGCGCGCCAACCAGGCGGGTGAAGCCCTGGACCGCATCGCCGCCGGGGTCGCCCAGATCGAGGAACGCAACCTGGTGATCGCCAGCGCCGCCGAGGAGCAGGCCCAGGTTGCCCGCGAAGTGGACCGCAATCTGGTCAATATCCAGGACCTCTCCACCCAGACCGCCACCGGTGCCCAGCAGACGGCCGCCTCCAGCCAGGAGCTGTCGCGACTGGCCACCTCGTTCCAGGGCCTGGTGGCGCAATTTCGTTATTGATCGGCCGTTCAGGAAACTTCCGACCAGCGGTCAGCGTGCCCTCGCCCCTGCGAGGGGCAGGCTTTCGGCATGGCCATGGACCGGCTGACCCGGCGCGCCCATGTTCGCAATTGAACATTGCGCGCCCGCGCGGCTCTGAGCTGAAACACCTGAATGGATGCTCCCATGCGTTTTACCTACGATGCCCGTCGCAGCTATCGCCTGATCGGCCTGGACGATGGTCGTCTGGCAGGCCAGTTGCTGTGCGGGCAGCTGTACATCATGGTCGCCGGGGATGGCAGGCAGCCAGAGTCCTATGCCCAGCTGGAAGACGATCAGCTGCGCACCGCCGAAGGCCGGCTGATCGGCTGTCGCAAGGCGGATATCCTCACCCTGCAACGGACCGGTGTCGCCCTGCGGCTGGAGCCGCTCGACGCCTGAGCGAGACCCCTAGCGCGGCCCCCTTTGTTCTGGGCCACCACCGGGCCCACCGTGGCCACCATGACCACCCCCTCCAGGCGGTGGCATGAACAGCCAGCAACCGGACAGGGACAACAGGGCCGCCAGCACGGCCACCTTGACGCCTTTCATCACCACCTTTACCTCCACTCCAGAAGGGCCCTTCCCTTCTCGTCGTCATTGGACGCCCGGGCGGGCCGGAAAAGGCGTAGTCGTGGGTAAAAACGGGGTAAGAAAGCTGTCCAGCTCGATACAACCCCTATGAATCGGCGGGAACCTCTCCTGCGCGTTGCGGCTCCATTTCCTTGAACGTCATCGAAAAGATGCCAAACGGGCGCCTTTTGGCCCCCTTCAGGAGATGTCATGTCCAGCGACAACCAATACGCCATGCAGAACCCCCTCACCCAGTATCCCCAGCCGGAATTTCCCAAGCAGCCCCAGGAGGCTCCGGGTCTGGCCCAGGTCATGGAGCCGCTCCCCGATCATGGCGAGACCAGCTACAAGGGCTTCGGTCGTCTGGCCGGGCGCAAGGCGCTGATCACCGGCGCGGATTCGGGGATCGGTCGAGCCACGGCCATCGCCTATGCCCGGGAGGGTGCCGATCTGGTGCTGAACTATCTGCCCGAGGAAGAGGCCGACGCCCAGGAAGTGGTCAAGCTGGTGGAAGCCGAAGGTCGCAAGGCCGTTTGCGTTCCCGGTGACCTGAAGGACGAAGCCTTCTGCACCCAACTGGTCAGCAAGGCCAAGGAGGCCCTGGGCGGTCTGGACATCCTGGTCAACGTGGCCGGCAAGCAGACCGCGGTGCAGGACATCGCCGAGCTGACCACCGAGCAGTTCGACGCCACCTACAAGACCAACGTCTACGCCCTGTTCTGGCTGTGCAAGGCCGCCCTGCCGCATCTGCCGGCCGGCGCCGCCATCATCAACACCACCTCGATCCAGGCCACCCAGCCTTCCGAATTCCTGCTCGACTACGCCTCGACCAAGGCGGCCATCACCAACTTCACCAAGGCCCTCGCCAAGCAGGTCGCCAGCAAGGGCATCCGCGTCAACGCCGTGGCCCCCGGTCCCTTCTGGACCCCGCTGCAGCCCAGCGGCGGCCAGCCCCAGGAAAAGATCCCCACCTTTGGTGGCGAGACGGTGTTCAAGCGTCCCGGCCAACCGGCGGAACTGGCACCCATCTATGTGCTGCTGGCTTCCCAGGAATCGAGCTATGTGACCGGTGAGGTCTATGGCGCCACCGGAGGCATGGGCTGACGGCCGTGGCGGCCTTCGACCCCGCCCGCCAGGACGGCTACGCGCCCCTGGCGGGCTATGCCGCCCTCTCCGACGGCCGTTCGGTCGCCCTGGTGGCGCCGGACGGCTCGCTGGATTGGTGGTGCGTACCCAACATGGATTCCGCCCCGCTGTTCGACCGCCTGCTGGACGCCCCGGCCGGCGGTTTCTTTTCGATCGCCCCGGTGGCCGACTACCGCGTCGAGCGGGCCTACCGGGAAGACAGCAATGTGCTGGAAACCTGTTTCCACACCGCCGATGGCAGCGTGCGCCTGACCGAATCGCTCAACAGCGGCTCGGCCGGTCGCCTGCCCTGGTGCGAACTGGGGCGCCGGGTGGAAGGCCTGTCCGGACGGGTCGAGCTGCGCATCGAACTGGTGCCCGGCACCCAGGGCCAGACCGTCTCGCCCTGGATGCGCAGCACGCCCAATGGCGAGGTCATGCACGTGGACGGGGTCATGGCCACCCTGAGGTATTGCGAGCGGCTGGAGATCCTCCAGTGCGACGACCGCCGCCTGGTGGCACGCCTGGTGCTGGAAGCCGGGCAACGCAGCGTCCTGGCGCTGACCGCGACCGAGAACGAACCGCTGGTGGTGCCCTCGCTGGACGAGGTGGACCAGCGCATCGACCGCAGCGACCAGGCCTGGCGCGAGTGGGCCCAGGGTTTTGCCTATCGCGGCGAATTCCTCAGCGAGGTGAAGCGCTCGGCGCTGGCCCTCAAGCTCTTGCTCTACTCCCCCACCGGCGCCATCGTCGCCGCGGCCACCACCTCGCTGCCGGAACGCATCGGCGGCGACAAGAACTACGAATACCGCTATGCCTGGGTGCGCGATGCGGTCTTTACCATCAAGGCCTTCCTGCGCCTGGGTGCCCTCGGCGAGGCCCAGGCGGCCCTGGCCTGGATCCAGAACGTCATCCGCCGCCACGGCAATCGCCTGCACACCTGCTTTACCCTGCAGGGTGAGCTGGCACCGGCAGAGCGCACCATTCCCGTGCCGGGCTATCGCGACTCCCAGCCGGTCCGCGTCGGCAACCGGGCCAGCGCCCAGTGCCAGCTGAGTCTCTATGGCGACTTGCTGGAGACCTTTCGCCTCTATGCCAGCAAGGGCCATGTGCTGGATTTCGCCACTTCCAGCCTGCTCACCGACCTGGCCAATCTCTGCGCCGATGGCTGGCGCCAGCCGGATGCCGGCATGTGGGAGCTGCCCGAAGAGCGCCACTACACCCTGTCGAAGCTGGGCTGCTGGTTCGCCCTGGATCGCGCCGTGACCCTGGCCCGCGAAGGGCACATCCCCGACGCCATGTGTGGCCGCTGGGAGCGCGAGCGCGATCGCATCCGCGACTGGGTCAACGAACACTGCTGGAGCGAGCGCAAGCAGGCCTATACCTTCTATGCCGGCACCGAACGCCTGGACGCCGGGCTGCTGCTCGGTATCCGCTTCGGCTTCGACGGGGGTAAGCGGTCGGTGAGTACCCTGGCGGCCATTCGCCGCGAGTTGGCCCGCGGTCCGCTGGTTTATCGCTACAGCGGCGCCGAACGGGAGGAAGGGGCCTTTCTTGCCTGCTCCTACTGGATGGTCGAGGCGCATGCCGTGCTGGGCGAGGTGGATCAGGCGCGCGAACTGATGCGCGAGGTGCTGGCCGCCAGTCTCAATGGCGTCGGCCTGATGACCGAGATGCGCGATCCCCATGACGGCGCAGCCCTGGGCAACTTTCCCCAGGGCTTGAGTCACCTGGCCATGGTGCATGCGGCGCTGATTCTGGAAGAACCGGAGCCTGAGGCGTGAGCGATCTGGATTTCAGCCGTCCGGTGGACGAGGTCGCCCGGCAACTGGTCGGCGCCACGCTCAGGGTCGCGGGCGTCGGCGGCCTCATCGTCGAGACCGAGGCCTATGACGGCGAAGACCCGGCCTCCCACAGCTTTTCCGGCCCGACTCCGCGCAACCGCGCCATGTTCGGCCCGCCCGGCCATGCCTATGTCTATCGCTCCTACGGCATCCACTGGTGCTTCAACCTGGTCTGCCGCGAAGCCGGGCATGGCGCCGGCGTGCTGATCCGCGCGCTGGAGCCCCTGTGGGGGCTGGAGGTGATGCGCGAACGCCGGGGCGGGCTGGCCGATCGCCTGCTCTGTGCCGGTCCCGGCCGGCTGTGCCAGGCCCTCGCCATCGACGGCAGTCACGATGGCCTGCCGCTGACCGAGCCGCCGTTCCTGCTGGAGCCGGCGGCTGCCGAGGTGGCGGTGCTAGCGGGCCCGCGTATCGGCATCAGTCGCGCACGCGAGGTGCCCTGGCGCTTCGGTCTGGCCGGTTCGCGCTATCTGAGTCGTGGCTTTCCTGGCTGAGCACCGCCGCGCGGTGCTGGCGCCGGCCGCGACGCAGATCGACGATCAGGGTCAGGAGGCCGAAGGCCAGAATCGCCAGGACGATGCCCAGGCCGAGTAGCTGCTTTTCCATATTGTCCTCTGATGCTGTCGATGAAGCGGGCTAGGCCGCGCGCGCGGCGGATTCGGCCCGACGCCGCAACGAGCGGCGCAGGATCCAGGTCAGGGCGAGACTCAAGGCCGCCATGGCCGCCAGCAGCAGCGAATAGGACAGCCACCAGGGATGGCCGGCGGTCATCATGCTGAATTCGGACATGCCGCCGATGCCGGCGATGAGGTTGAGCGGCAGGAACACCACGTTGATCAGCGTGAGGTTGCGCAGGGTCAGGTTCATGCTGTTGTTGGCCAGGTTGCCGCGGGCATCCATGAGGCGGGCGAACACCGTGGCGTAAAGGTCGGCCTGGCGGCGGCACTGGTCGTTCTCGATGATGAGGTCTTCCAGGCGCGCCCGCAGCGCCTCGCCCAGTTCGCGCCTTTCGGCGACCTGCCGCAGTCGGTCGAGCACCGCGCCGTTGCCCTGCAGGGCGTTGATGTAATGGATCAGGCTCTCGCTGAGATTGAACATCTGCAGCAGATGCTCGTTGCCCAGGGAGCTGTCGAAGCGCTGCTGCAATTCGCGGCCGACCAGCCTGATGACCTTGAGATGCCCCTGGTAGTGATGGACGCTGCGAAACAGCAACTCCACCAGCACATCCAGCGGATCGTGCAGCGGCTGCACCGGCCCCTCGCCGGCCAGCAGCGACGGGCCGGCGGAGATGACCACCAGCCGCTCGGGATGCCAGAGCAAGCCGAAGGAAGACACCTCGAAGGCGAAGCGCGCCCCGCCGGCATAGCGTTCCGGACGCTTCCAGATCAGGAAGAGTTCGTCGCCCTGCACTTCCAGGCGCGAGACCTCGTCCGGGTCGAGCGCCGAGGCCAGGCGGTGGCTGTCCAGGGGAAAGGCCTGTTGCAGCCAGGCGCGCTCCCGGGCATCCGGATCGCTGCACAGCAGCACCGGCGCCGAGCGGTCGCCCGCCGGCAGCAGGCCACCCTCCCGCAGGGTGAAGGCTTCGATCATGGCGTGCTCCTACCAGCCCTGGCGCCGCTGCTCCAGGCGCCGGACGAAATCCTCCAGCACCCGTCGATAGAGGCTCTCGCCCAGCAGGCCGTCTTCGATACCGGCGTCCAGATTGGGGTTGTCGTTGACCTCGATGACCACCAGCCGATCCCGATCCTGCTTGAGATCGACGCCATAGAGGCCATCGCCGATCAGGGCGGCGGCCTGCACCGCCAGCTCCACCACCGCGGGAGGCACCGCGGCGATGGCCACCGCCTCGCAGCGCCCTCCGGTACTGCCGGATTCCGCCTTGTGGTTGTAGATCTGCCAGTGACCGGCGGACATGAAGTAGCGACAGGCATAGAGCGGCTCACCGGCGAGCACGCCGATGCGCCAGTCGAATTCGGTGTAGAGGTATTCCTGGGCCAGCAGCAACACCGAACGCTCGAACAGCTCCGCCGCGGCCTGGCGCAATCCGGCGGCGTCGGCCACCTTGAGCACGCCGCGGGAAAAGCAGCCGTCGGGAATCTTCAGCACCAGCGGATAGCCCAGGCGCCGCCCCACCTCTTCCAGCTCCTGGGGTCGTTCGCGATAGAGGATCTCGGTACGCGGCATGCCCAGGCCGTGCTGGGCCAGCAGGTCGCTGAGAAACACCTTGTTGGTGCAGCGCAGGATGGAGGCGGGATCGTCCAGCACCACCAGGCCTTCGCTCTCGGCCTTGCGGGCGAAGCGATAGGTGTGGTCGTCGACCCGGGTGGTGGCGCGGATGAACAGGGCGTCGTATTCCGCCAGCCGGCCGTAGTCCTTGCGCTCGATCAGCTCCACGGTTACCCCCAGATCACGCCCGGCGGCGACGAAGCCGGCCAGGGCCGCGGCATTGGAGGGTGGCAAGGACTCCTCCGGGTCATGCAGGATGGCCAGGTCGTAGCGCGCCTGGCGCCGCGAGGCCGGTTGCCGCCAGATGCGCCGGTTGAAGGCGTCCAGGGCATCGGCGAAGGCGTATTGCTGAGCGTCCTGCAGGCGGTGCAGGGCGCCGCTCTTGATCCCGGCGATGTGCCAGTGGCGACTGTGGCGCAACTCCACCTGCAGGATCGGGCACGGGAAGGCGTCGAACAGCTGCCTGGCCAGCGCCTGCAGCGGCGCGAACTCGGTGCGGCCAAAATAGAGATTGAGGGTGAAGCCCTCGGTGGCGCCCAGTGGGTGCTCGGCCAGCGCCTGGTCCACCAGGGCGTCGAGGTCTTCCAGCAGCAGGCCGTAGAGCGCCTTGCGATTGAGTTCGCTCAGGGTCCGCACCGAGGGGATGACGCGATGACCGCGCGCCTCCGCCAGCAGCGAGCAATAGTAGCCGTGGCCCAGGTAGCGGTAGTTGCGACAGAGGTTGAGCACCTGGATGCGGCCACCGCCCGCGGTGAGACGGCGGTCTTCCAGATACTCCTGGGCCGTGACGATGCTTTCGCTGGGCAGGTAGTCCGACCAGTCTTCCTTGCGCTCGACGATGATCAGCAGGGTGCTGCTGGCCGGCAGGTGCAGCACGGGTTCGGGACGGGGAACGGGGGTGGCGACGGGCAGGCGGGCTTGAATCGCGACCATGATGCGGACCGGGCTCTGGCGGAAGGGGTGTCCAGCAATACGCCTTCCGCCGGCGGCTGTCCCGCGCCGTTACGCAGGCTTTATGCCCCGGCGGCGGAGTTGACCGAGACTTTGCGCCGGGCACGTCGTTCGGCGGTTGGCTAAGCTTGGCGAACGTCCTGCCCTGGAGTCCTCATGAAGCCCCGTCAGCTGCTGCCGATCGTCCTGCTGTGTCCCCTCCTCGCCCAGGCCAGCCTGCGCTGTGGCCAGAGTCTCGTCGAGGAAGGCGACAGCGTCGAACAGGTCCTCGCCGCCTGTGGCGCTCCTGCCGAGCGCAAGATCAATCCGCCGGCACTGCGCAACAACAACGTGCCCAAATTCAATGCCGCCGAGACCCAGTTCTGGACCTATGCCCCGGAGAACGGCGCCTCGCGTCACCTCAAGTTCATCGACGGCAAGCTGGTGGAGATCAGGGTGGAGCGTTAGTGGGCGGGAGCCTCCCTCACCCCAGCCCTCTCCCAGAGGGAGAGGGGGAAAAGCAGCGGCTCCGGCGTAGGTTGGATTGAGCGCAGCGAAGCCCAACAGGTGCCAGGCGAGTCTCTCCATCGCGCAGGCAAAAAAGAACCGCCCGAGGGCGGTTCAAGCGGAGCACGACCTGAGGGCCGTGGTTAGAACTTGGCTTCCAGGTCCAGCTGCAGGGTCTTCACATCGGCATCGGTGCGGAAGCGGCTGGCGGTGTCGGACTCGGCGAGGAAATAGGTCAGGCCGACGCCGAAGTTCTTGTCGATGTCGTAGCCGAGCTTGAGCTTGTGGCCGCGGGCGCCGGTCGAGCCGTTGCCGAAGTCGGAGTCGGTGAAGGCGCCCACCACGGCGTTGCGCTGGACATCGCGGTAGTTGTATTCCAGGCCGACCCGCTGCATCAGCTTGGTCTTGGCGCCCACCAGCCAGGCGGTGTCCTCGCCGTCGTCGGCCTTGTCGTTGACCACGTACTGGCCATAGAAGGACAGCGGCACCCACAGCTTGGTCAGGTCCAGCTGGGCGAAGCCCTCGTAGAGCTGGAAGCGGTCGGTGGTGTTGCCATTCACCGCCAGGGCGCAGGGCGAGGTGACCGAACCGGTGGTCGGGCAGGTGCTGTCCTGGTCCTTGTCGTAGGCGTAGACGCTGCCGCCGACCATCAGCTTGGCGGCGTCGCCCAGATTGAAGCGACTGCCCAGCTGGCCGGCGTAGAGGCGCAGATCGTGCTTGAACTCATAGCCCTCGCCGTCGACGTTGTCCTTGAGCACATAGTAGCCGGTGCTGCCGAACAGCTCGGCGCCGCCGCCGAGGTCGTACCTGTAGGTGCCGGCCAGGCCTTCGGGGTTGATGTCGGCGTCCCAGATGACGTCGCCGGTGCTGACCCACTGCTGGCCCATCTTGCCGCCCACCAGGTGCAGATTCGGCAGCGCCGTGGGGTGGTAGTCGATATAGGCCTGGTCCAGCCAGAGTTGCTTCTTGTTGAAGTAGCCGTTGAGGTCCTGGTTGGTGGAGCGGGCATCGTCGCCGCCGCCGGTGGCGATGCGGATGCCGGTGTCCACCTGCGGATTGATCTCGCTGTAGGCGCCCAGTCGCGCCCGGATGCGCTGGCGGTCGCGGTCGCGACCGTTGTCCGGCTCGCCGCTGATGTCGATGCTCTCGTGGCGCACCCGCACATCGCCCTTGATCTGGGTCTTGGCGGCCCAGGCCAGTTTCTTCTCGAAGTCGGAGGTCTTCTGCTGCTGGGCGACCTGGGCGGCGCGCGCCTGCTGCTCCTGCTGCAGGTCGCCGCGCAATTCGGCGTACTGGGCGGGGGTGATGGAGCCGTTGGCCTTGAGCATGTCGAGCAGCTTCTCATCGACAGCGGCACTCGCGGTGGCCGCGCAGGTGGCCAGGAACACGCCCGAGAACAGCGCCGTGAATCGATAAGGGTTAACAGACATCGGCAGATCTCCTTTCAAGACAATCCAGGGGGTGGTGGCTGGCAGTGCAGCCCGTCACGAAGCTGGCTCAGTCTCGGCAGAAGAGATGTCGTTTTGCCTTCAATAAAGTAAAACTTTTAATACAAGCCTTTGAAATTAAATGAAAATTTCACGGTAACGCCATGCGTTGCCAGCTTGGGAAAAGTCTTTCTCGGACGTGAAGACAATTTTCTCCGCCGAGAAACCAGGCGACCGCCCTGCCCCGCCCCTTTCCGCTCGCCCATGAAAAAGGCCACTCCGGGGAGTGGCCTTGCCGAGAGCCGGCGAAATCCTCAGCCGAAGCGACCGGTGATGTAGTCCTCGGTCTGCTTCTTGTCCGGCTTGGTGAAGATCTTGTCGGTCTTGTCCACTTCGATCAGCTCGCCCAGGTACATGAAGGCGGTGACGTCGGAGCAGCGCGCCGCCTGCTGCATGTTGTGGGTGACGATGACCACGGTGAACTCCTGCTTGAGTTCGGCCAGCAGCTGTTCGATGCGCGCGGTGGAGATGGGGTCCAGGGCCGAGGTCGGCTCGTCCAGCAGCAGCACCCGCGGACGCAGGGCGATGGTGCGGGCGATGCACAGGCGCTGCTGCTGACCGCCGGAGAGACCCAGGGCGCTCTGGTTGAGCTTGTCCTTGACCTCGTCCCACAGCGCCGCGCCGCGCAGGGCCTGCTCGACGCGATCCTGCAACTCCACCCGGGACAGCCGCTCGTGGTGGCGGATGCCGTAGGCGACGTTGTCGGCGATCGACATCGGGAAGGGCACCGGCTTCTGGAACACCATGCCGATGGTGCTGCGCAGGCGGCTCAGCGAGTACTTGGGATCGAGGATGTTCTCCCCGTCCATGAGGATCTCGCCGGTCGCTTCCAGCCCCGGGTATTCCGAGTAGATGCGGTTGAAGATGCGCAGCAGCGTGGACTTGCCGCATCCGGACGGGCCGATGATGGCGGTGATCTGCTTGGCCGCGATGTCCAGGTTGATCGACTTGAGCGCCTGGTGGCCCTTGTAACGGAAGCCGACGTCGCGCGCCTGCAGTTCCGGTATCTGCGTCTGCATGGTAGTCACTTGGAATCCCGGTTACGAAAGAAGAAGCGAGAGGAGAGGTTCAGGAGCAGCACGAACAGCGTCAGCAGCAGGGCGCCGGCCCAGGCCAGGTGCTGCCAGTTCTCGAACGGACTCATGGCGAACTGGAAGATGGTCACCGGCACGGTGGCCATGGGCTTGAGCACGTCGGCGTTCCAGTACTGGTTGCCGAAGGCGGTGAAGAGCAGCGGTGCGGTCTCGCCGGTAATGCGGGCGATGGACAGCAGCACCCCGGTCACCACGCCGGCGCGGGAGGCGCGCAAGAGGATCTGCAGGGTCACCTTCCACTGGGGGATGCCCAGGGCCAGGGCTGCTTCGCGCATGGCCGGCGGCTGCAGCTGCATCATCTCGTCGGTGGTACGGGTCACCACCGGCACCACCAGCATGGCCAGCGCCAGGGAGCCGGCGAATCCGGAGAAGCCCAGGCTGCCGCCGGAGTACTGGTTCAGGGTCACCACCACGGCGGTGTAGATGAACAGGCCGATGACGATGGACGGCGCCGACAGGAGGATGTCGTTGACGAAGCGCACCACCAGGCCCAGCTTGGAGTGGCGGGCGTATTCGGCCAACCAGAGTCCGGCGAGGATGCCGATGGGCGCGCCGATGGCGGTGGCCAGCAGGGTGATCAGCACGCTGCCGAACAGGGCGTTGGCCAGACCGCCGTCGGCGGCGCCGGGCGGCGGCGTCATCTCGACGAAGATGGCCGGGCTCAGGGCGCTGACGCCCTTGATCAGGGTGGTGCCGAGGATCCAGGCCAGGAAACCCAGGCCGAGCACGGCGGCGGCGCTGCCAAAGATCAGCGCGATGCCGTTCTTGATCCGCCGCTTGCGATAGAGATAGGCGTCGATGTGCATCAGTTACCTGCCTTGCGCGACAGTTGCGTCAGCATCAGCCGTGCCGCCAGCAGCACGAAGAAGGTCACCACGAACAGCAAAAAGCCCAGGGCGATCAGCGAAGAGCGGTGCAAATCGGTGTAGGCCTCGTTGAATTCGTTGGCGATCACCGAGGCGATGGAGCTGCTCGGCATCATCAGCGAGAGGGAGAACTGGTGGGCGTTGCCCAGCACGAAGGTCACCGCCATGGTCTCGCCCAGGGCGCGGCCCAGGCCGAGGAAGGCGCCGCCGACCACCGCCGAGCGAGTGTAGGGCAGCACGATGTCCCAGCAGACTTCCCAGGTGGTGGAGCCCAGCGCATAGGCCGATTCCTTGAGCTGCGCCGGCACACTGCGAAACACCTCGTACATCACCGAGGTGATGAAGGGCAGGATCATGATCGCCAGGATGATGCCGGCGGTCAGCATGCCGATGCCCAGCGGCGGCCCCTGGAACAGCACGCCGATCACCGGGATGGCGCCGAGGTAGTCGTTGATGAAGGGCGAGATGTGCGCGGCCATGAAGGGACCGAAGACGAACAGGCCCCACATGCCGTAGATGATCGAGGGGATACCGGCCAGCAGTTCCACCGCCGTGGCCACCGGACCGCGCAGCCAGGTCGGGGCGATCTCGGAGAGGAACAGGGCGATGCCGAAGGCGGTGGGCACGGCCAGCAGCAGGGCGATGAAGGAGGTCATCAGGGTGCCGTAGATGGGCACCAGGGCGCCGAACTTCTCGGCCCCGACATCCCATTCGGCCGAGGTGATGAAGTCCAGGCCAAAGGTCATGAAGGCGTGGCGACCGCCCCAGAGGGTGGACGCGGCGGCGCCGACCAGTACCAGCAGTACCAGGAGCGCGGCGGAAAACAGCAGCCGGCGGAACCAGACATCGGCGCGGGTATCCCGGCGGATGCGCTGTTCCTGAGCGGCGGAGAGGGGCAGGGTCTGGTCGGTCATGGAGCTTTCCGTCTACCTGGAAGGACGCGCGAAACCGCCTGGACCCCAGGGGATCCAGGCGGCGGGACAGGCGTGCTTACTTCTTGAAGTCGGACGCCCAGTAGCCTTCGATCTGCTTGACCAGGGTGTCCGGGACCGGGACGTAATCCAGGGCCGCGGCATCCTTCTGGCCATGCTCCAGGGACCACTTGAAGAAGTCGAAGGCGACCTTGCTGCGCTCTTCGTTCTTGGGTTCCTTGTACATCACGATCCAGGTGGTGGCGGTGATCGGCCAGGCGTCGGCGCCCGGGGCGTTGGTCATCAGCAGGTTGAAGTCCTTGGCGCTCTTCCAGTCGGCGGTGGCGGCGGCGGCCTGGAAGCTCTTGGCTTCGGGCTGCACGAAGTTGCCGGCGGCGTTCTTCAGCTGCACATGGGTCATCTTGTTGGTCAGCGCATAGGCGTACTCGACGTAGCCGATGGAGCCCTTGATCTGCTTCACGTAGGCGGCGATACCCTCGTTACCCTTGCCACCCACACCGACCGGCCAGTTGACGGTGGTGCCGAAGTTGTACTTCTCCTTCCACTCCGGGCTGACCTTGGCCAGGTAGTTGGTGAAGTTGTAGGAGGTGCCGGAGCCGTCGGAACGACGCACCACGGTGATGGCGCCCTCGGGCAGCTTCATGCCGGGGTTCAGCGCGGCGATGGCCGGGTCGTTCCAGGTCTTGATCTCGCCCATGAAGATCTTGGCCATGGTCGGGCCGTCGAGCTTCAGCTTGCCGGGCTCGATGCCATCCACGTTGATCACCGGCACGATGCCGCCGATGATGGTCGGGAACTGGCCCAGACCGCCCTTCTGCAGGTCGTCGGTGCTCATGGGGGCGTCGGTGGCGCCGAAGTCCACGGTGCCGGCCTTGATCTGGGCGATGCCGCCGCCGGAGCCGATGGACTGGTAGTTGATACGGTTGCCAGTCTTCTCGCTGAAGCCTTGCGACCACTTCGACAGAACGGGGAAGACGAAGCTCGAGCCGGCGCCCGTGACATCCACGGCGTGAGCGGCGGTGCTCAGGCAAAAGGCCGACAACAACAGAGAGAGGCTGAACGTGCGTTTCATGGTGGCTCCATTACCTAGTGAGGGCTGGCGCTAGGCTATTGCCGAAATGTGACAATTAAGTGTCAGCGGCATGACGAAACGGGGACGGCAGAGCGCCATCATGGGCGACGGGCTGGCGCTCGGCCTCGCGACCAGCAAAGGCACGCTTCCCGCCCTGCTCGGCGGGAGCAAGCGACCTCCGGGCATCCCTGGGCGACGTCCGCGCAGGGTACCGGTAGCCGCTAGCCGTCTCTCACAGCATCCTGTGCCGAGCCTCCAATCCAGTGCCAGCGCGGTCTGCAGAGGATCCGCCACCGCGTTCGGGACGCTCGACGGCAGGAGATTTAGCCAAGGCTATATATATTAGAACTATCTACAAGATAGACTTTCTCTATCCGGATGGGTAAGGTGGCGGCCTCTTTGGGGAGTAGCCTGCTTCCACCGCGGTGGAAAGCGTCCTGATCAACATACTCGGCAACCGCCGTGGTCAGGACAGCCAGTCAGGGTTGGCGAGACCAGAGGCATCACCGCGCCACGCCGGGCGTGCGGGGATGTCTTGTGGATCGAGCCCGGCCGGCGCTGTCACGATGAACCCCGCTTCCCTGATGTTTCTGGCCTTCGCCATGTCCACCGATGCCTTCGCCGCCGCGGTCGGCAAGGGTGCCAGCCTGCACAAGCCCTGCCTGCGCGAAGCCCTGCGCACCGGCGCCATCTTTGGCGTCATCGAAGCCATCACCCCGGTAATCGGCTGGGCCGTCGGCCTTACCGCCGCCCAGTACGTCCAGCCCTGGGATCACTGGATCGCCTTCACCCTGCTCACCGTGCTCGGCCTGCGCATGATCTGGGCCGGCTTCGGCGCGCCCGAGGCCGAGGAAGAAAAGCCCCGCCAGCATTCCTTCATGCTGCTGGCCCTGACCGCCGTGGCCACCAGCATCGATGCCCTCGCCGTGGGCGTGGGCCTGGCCTTCATCGACGTCAACATCATCACCGCCGCCCTGGCCATCGGCCTCGCCACCATGATCATGGTCACCACCGGGGTGATGCTGGGCCGGGTGATGGGCAATCTGGTCGGCAAGCGCGCGGAGATGCTCGGTGGGGTGGTGCTGATCGTGATCGGCGCGGCCATCCTGCATGAACACCTGGCCGCCGTTGCCAGCTGATGGCTCGCCTCTGGCGTAGCGCCCTCCTCGTCCTGGCCGCCCTGCTGCTGGCCGCCTTGGGCTTTCTCGCCTGGCAGCGCTTCTGGCCGGCCCAGGCCGCTCCCGGCTGGCGCTACGAAGTGGCCCATGCCGACATCGCTAAGGCCAGCGCTCTGGCCTGGCAGGGCGATGCCCTGCTCACCGCGGAAGAACTCAAGGATGGCAAGGGCCGCCTGCTGCGCATCGATGCCCAGGGCCGGCGCAGCGTGCTCAGCGAGGGGCTGTACAAGCCCGACGGCCTGGTGCCCTACCAGGACGGCTTCGCCTACAGCCAGGAAGGCGGCACCCATCCCATCCGCTGGTTCGACGCCGCCGGCAGTCGCGATCTCTTCACCGGTATCAACGCCCAGGGCCTCTGGGCCGAAGGCAAGCGGCTCTATGCCGTGGAAGACCGCAAGGGGGCCGGACGCCTGCTGCGCTACGACGCCGCCGATGGCAGCCTGACGGTGCTGCGCGACCACCTGGACGAGGCGGAGTCCTTTACCCGCTGCCCGGACGGCAGTGCCTTCTATACCGAGAAATCCCGCGGCCTGGTGCGCCAGCTGAGCGACGATGGCCGGGATCCGCCGGCGCTGCGCGATCTGCGCGAGCCGAGCTTTCTGCTCTGCGACCGCCGCGGCCTGTGGATCAGCGAAGACTCGACCCACCGCGCCCGTCTGCTGCTCTGGGATCGCCAGTCGGCCCCGCGCGCCATCCTGACCTTCCTGCGCGCGCCCCAGGCCTTGCTGCCGCGGGGCGACGGCTATCTGCTGGCCGAAGGCGGTCGCGACCGCATCATCGCCCTCGAACCGCGTTAAAGCATGCGCTTCAGGGTGTCGTCCTTGCGCACCAGGTGATGCCAGAGCGCGGCCAGCAGGTGCAGGCCGATCACCCAGTAGAAGGCCTTGCCGAGCCAGAGGTGCACGCTCTTTAGCGTCTTCGCCAGTTCCGGGTCCACCGGGAAGGGCGAAGGCAGCGCCCAGGTGCTGGACGGGATCTTGACCGCGCCGATGGTCAGCCAGACAGTGAACAGCCCGAGCAGCGGCTGGGCCAGCAGAAAGGCATAGAGCGCGTAGTGGGTCAGTCGGCCGACGGTCTCCAGGCTTCGCGTCAGCGGCGGCGTGATCGGCGGTACCGGATGGCGGTGGCGCACCAGCAGCCGCGGCAAGACCAGCGCCAGGACCAGCAGGCCCACCCAGAAATGGCTGAGCGTCACCCACTGGCGCTCCAGGGAGCCCCGCTCGAACTGCCCGCGGTTGAGGATCAGCACATAGGCCAGCAATACCAGCAGGGCCATGAGCCAGTGCAGCAGCCGGGCGCTGCGCGCATAGCGGGAGACAGAGGAAGCGGAAGACATGACGGGATCCTGCGACTGAGATGAAGAGGCGCCGGCAGTGTAGCGGCGCCTCGGAGCCAAGGGTAAGACGGCCGCGGCCCTAACCGCAGGGCGCCGCCGTGGTATCCAGCAGCAGGGTGCTCAGCTGCTGCGGCGGCTGGTGCACGAGGCCGGTGGGCGATTCGCAGACGCGCTGCACGAAATTGTCGCTGAACAGCAGCTTGCCATGGACGAAGTGCTCGTCGGGGCGGCGATTGGGATTGTCGATACGGGTCCCCAGCCGCTCCGCCAGCCAGCTGCCGGCCTCGTAGTGGCTGATCCAGCGCTCGCCCTGCAACTCGGCCAGGGGTTGGGGCGGTGCGTCCCGCGCCACCACGATCACCGGCACGTCGCTGACCTCGGGCACCAGGTCGTTGTGCCCCCAGTGACCGCCCTCCCCCAGCCGCTGGCCATGGTCGCCGGTGATGATCAGATAGCGCTCGCCGTCCAGGCGGTCGAAGTCGGCGAGGATCTCGGCGAGCAGGCCGTCGAGATAGTGCAGGGAATTGTCATAGGCATTGGCCTGGCCCTCGGCCCCGCTATCCGGCCAGGGCGCCGGGGTGCGCTCGTGGCGATAGTTCTGCGCATAGGGCAGGTGCGCGGTGCGCAGGTTGAGCACCACGAAGTTGCGCGGCGCCCACCGCTGTTCGTCGAGGATCTCCAGCAGGGCACGGTCCTGGCGTTGCAGGAAGCGCAGCGGATGGTCCTCGCGGGTGATGGCGACGTCCAGGTAGCGACTGCCCAGGTGCGCCAGCAACTTGGATTCCTGGGACGACAGCCAGTGGGTGCGAAAGCCGGCGGCCTGGGCGAAGCGAAACAGGTTGATCTCGCCGCTGCGCAGGCGTCCGTCCTGGCCCGGTTCGCGGATCGGATTGAGCAGGTAGGGCAGGCTCACGTCGGTGGCCACCCCTGCCGCCACGCCGGGGCGGATCAGCGTTTGGGGATTGGCCGCCAGATAGGCCGACAGCTTTGGCGTGGTATCGCGCGCATAGCCAAAGGCGCCCAGGCGATCGCTGCGCAGGGAATCGGCCACCACCAGCCAGACGTGCCGCGCGCTGCTGGGCACCGGGGCCAGTCCATAGGGCGCATAGGCGGTGGGCGGCAGGACAACGTCGTCACGCCCGGCCAGGCGCACCGCCCAGGCGGAAAAGGCGTTGAGGCTGTTGTGCAAGCCGCTGCGCGCGGGGCTGGGCACGAAGGCATCGAGATTGCGATAGGTGGCGCGATAGGGTTTGGACAGCAGCACCGCGGCGATCAGGATCAGCGCCCAGCGACTGGCCGGCAGCGGCACCCGGCCGGGCAGCTGAAGATGCAGGGCGATCAGCAGTCCATAGGGCAGCCCCACGCACAGCAGCACCGGCCAGTGTTCGGGCAGGCTGAGCCACAGCGTCTGGCGCACCTCCGCGGTGTCGCCCAGCAGGGCCTGGATGTCGATGGCGCTGAGCGGCTCGCCGAAGAAACTCAGGTTGCCCAGCTGCAGCAGCTGCATCAGGGCGAACCCCAGCAGGATGAACGCCGCCAGGCGCGGCAGATTGCTCAGCCAGAGCGCCAGGCTGAACACCCAGAGCGCGGCCACATAGCCCGCTTCCAACTCGGCGCGGTTGTTTGGCGTGAAGCTTTGCTGCAGGAAGTCGTCGGCCAGCAACAGCAGGCAACTCAGACTGCTCAGTAGCAGCAGATTGCGCCAGGGTCGCCAGCCCGAAGCGCGGGGGCGGGAGAAGGCAGCGAGCAGCATCAGGGCGCCCGGCGCCCGCGCGAAGGGAGACTGGGGAAGGCGATCATGAGCGGGCTCCGGCGACAGGGAGCCGCTACCCTGAGGGGCGAACCTTAATGAAGTCTTAGCAACTCATGCCCGGTAACAGATGACCAAGGGGTCAGCTGACTGCCCGATCCGCTTGACCCTGAAGTCACTTCAGGCTTCAGGATCGTCAGCGAAGGGCCCGTGCCCACTGCCTCCTCAATGCTCCGGAGACCTGTAGATGAGTGGCTGCACCTCTCACCACGATCATGACCACGACCACGACCACGACCACGACCACGACCACGATCATCAGCATGGCCATGGCCATGGCCATGGTCATTCCCACGCCCCGCGGGTGACCGCCGACAACGAGCGCAAGCTCAAGCTGGTCTTCGCCCTCACCTTTGGCTACGCCATCGTCCAGGCCGTGGGCGGCTGGTGGTCCGGCTCCCTGGCGCTGATCGCCGATTCCGGTCACATGGTCTCGGATGCTGCGGCCCTGCTGCTGGCGCTGGTGGCCTACCGGGTGGCGGCCAAGGCGGCCAATGCGCGCTTCACCTATGGCTTCCACCGGGTGCGCATCCTCGCCGCCCTGACCAATGGCGTCGCTCTGCTGCTCTTGGTCCTGTGGATCGGCTGGGAAGCCATCATGCGGCTGCGCGAGCCCACCGAGGTGCTGTCCGGCCCCATGCTGGCGGTGGCGGTGATCGGCCTGGTGGTCAATATCGTCGGCTTCGTGGTGCTCAACGGCGGGCACAAGGACGATAGCAACCTGCGCGGCGCCCTGCTCCATGTGGCCGGCGACCTGCTGGGTTCGGTGGGCGCCATCGTCGCCGCCCTGGGCATCCTCTGGACCGGCTGGACCTGGCTGGATCCGGCGCTGTCGATCCTGGTCGCCCTGCTGATCGTCAAATCGGCCTGGACCCTGGTGCGCGATGCCGGCGCGGTGCTCCTGCAGGCGGCGCCGCGGGAATTCGACACGGCCGGTGCCACGGCGGCAGTCCGCGCCCTGCCGGAGGTGGCCGAGGTGGGCCACCTGCACGTCTGGACGCTGACCGACGAAACCCGCATCGCCACCCTGCACATCACCCCGGCGCCGGGCAGCGATCCCCTGCGCCTGCCGACCCTGGTGGGCGAGCTGCTGCGCAGCCGCCATGGCCTGCAGCACGTGACGGTGCAGGTGGATCCGCCGGGTACCCTCGACGGGCACTGCGCCTAGTCGCGCGGGGACGACTCCTCCAGCGGGCGACGGCGACCGGTTAGCATCGACAACGGCAGGTTGTCGCCCACCCTCAGACTTTCCACCACGGCGGCCACGGCATGCAGGCAGACCAGCGCCAGCAGGCCGTTGGCGAAGCAGGCGTGCAGGTCCTCGGGCCAGTCGGCGCCCCAGAGGGCATCCACCTCGCGCATGAGGAAGCCGGTGACGCCCAGGCCGCCGATGGCGGCCATCATCAGCAGCATCACCAGGGCGCCCAGCGGCGAATGGCCGAGACGATGATGGGGCCGCCCCTGCCAGAGATCGCGCAGATGGGCGCCCAGCCGCGCGCGGGTCGGCCAGCAGTCGCTCCAGCGCGCGCTGCGCGGGCCGACGAAGCCCCAGACCAGGCGCACCAGCAGCCAGGCACAGGCGTAGTAGCCGATCCAGCGATGCCAGAAGGCGCCCTTCTCGTTGAAGAAATAGTTGGCGAAAAAGGCGGCGGCGACCGACAGGTGGAACAGCCGCACCAGGGGATCCCAGAGCCGCACGGTCGCCGTCTTCATCAGCTGTCGATCTCGCTCTTGACCGCCTTGCCGCTCACCGGATCGTGATAGATCTCGACCTTGCGCCTGTCCTTGTCGAAGCCGTAGATCTCGTAGCAGTTGCCCTTGGTGATCTTGAATTTCTTGATCTCGTAGCCCTGGTCACGCAGCTGCGCCTGGAATTTCTCGGCGTCCTGCCAGGTGGACTTGTCCGCCTGGGTGCACTGGGGTTCGGCGGCGAGGGCCAGGGGACTTGCGAACAGCAACGGCAGCAACAGGCGGCGCATGGCGACACTCCTCGTGGTGGGAGTGGCCAGACTCGACGGCGAAGCTTAATGCAGTCTTAGGATGCAACGCCCGGTAACAGTTGCCCCTGCCGCTGCGCCAGGACGCCAGCGATGATGGCGGGCTAGAGCCATCAAAACGAGAGGAAGGCGGTCGTGCGGGTACTGCTGGTGGAAGACGATGTGGCCCTGGCCCAGGGCATCCGCATGGCCCTGCGCGGCGAGGGCTATACCCTGGACTGGGTGGCCGACGGCCTGGCCGCCGAACACGCCCTGGCCGCCGAGCGCTTCGATCTGGTGCTGCTGGACCTGGGCCTGCCGCGCCTCGACGGCCTCGACCTGCTGCGCCGCCTGCGCAGCCAGCCCGACGGCCAGGTGCCGGTGCTGGTGCTCACCTCCCGCGACGCCAAGGCCGATCGCATCCAGGGCCTGGATGCCGGCGCCGACGACTACCTGGTCAAGCCCTGCGACCTGGACGAACTCAAGGCGCGCCTGCGCGCCCTGATCCGCCGCAGCTGTGGCCGCGCGCAACCACTGCTGGAGCACGCCGGCATCAGCCTCGACCCGGCCAGCCAGGCAGTGCGCTTCCGCGGCGCCGAGGTGGTGGTGACGCCCATGGAATACCAGCTGCTGCACCAGCTGCTGTTGCGGCCGGGCGCCGTCATCACCCGCGAGCGCCTGAGCAATACCCTCTATGGCTGGCAGGAAGCCGCCTCGGGCAACACCCTGGAAGTGCTCATCCACAACCTGCGCAAGAAGCTCGACAGCGGCCTGATCCGCACCGTGCGCGGGGTGGGCTATCTGCTGGAGCGTCAGCCATGATCGCCATCCGCACCCGCATCCTCGCCCCCACCCTGGCCCTGGTGTTGGCTGGCAGCCTGGCCCTGGCCCTGCTGGCGCTGCGCGACAGCCATCGCGAGATCGAGGGCATCTACGACGCCCAGTTGGTCCAGGGCGCGCGCCTGCTGGAAGGCCTGCTGCAGGCCGGCACGCCGGCGGCGGATCGTTGGCCGGAGCTGATCCGGGTGTTCGATCGGGCCATGCAACCCGCTCCCGGTAGCGTACCGGCGCACCCCTACGAGAATCAGCTGACCTTCCAGGTCTGGACCGCCGATGGCCGGCTGCTGGCCCGCTCCGGCAATGCGCCGCGGCTGACCGAGGTGCCGCCGGAGGGCCTGCACGAGGTGTTCGAGAACGGGCGCGAATGGTGCGGGATGCTGGTGCGTACCGCCGATGGCGGCCTGCGCATCTGGGTCGGCGAGCGCGAGGACCTGCGCCAGGACCTGATCCAGCGCATCGTCAGCCATACCCTCTGGCCGACCCTGGTGGGCCTGCCGCTGCTGGTCGGGGTGCTCTGGCTGCTGCTGGGTTGGGGCCTGCGACCGCTACAGGATTTCGCCCGCGGACTGCGCGAGCGCGATCCCCACAGCCTGGCGCCGCTGCCGGCCGGCCCGCTGCCGCCGGAGCTGCAACCCATGCGCGGCGCCCTGGATCACCAGCTCGCCCAGTTGCGCGCCCTGCTCGATCGCGAGCGGCGCTTCATCGCCGACGCCGCCCACGAATTGCGCACGCCCCTGGCGATCCTCGACCTGCATGCGCAGAACGCCCAGCGCGCCGAGACGGCCGCGGAGCGGGACGAAGCCCTGGGCTATCTGCGCCAGGGCGTCAGCCGGGCCACCCGCCTGGCCAGCCAGTTGCTGACCCTGGCGCGACTGGAACCCGGTGCCACCCAGGTCCAGCCGCTGGCCCTGGAGCCCCTGGTGCGCGAAGAGCTGGCGGAATTGACGCCGCTGGCGCTCAGGCAGCAGGTGGAGCTGGTGCTGGCGGCCCAGGCCGGACCGCCGGTGCTCGGCGATCCGGACGCCATCGCCATCGCCCTGCAGAATCTGGTGACCAATGCCCTGGCCTTCGCCCCCGCCGGCAGCGCGGTGGAAGTCGGCATCGAGGCCAGCCAGGACCAGGGCGTCCTGCTGCGGGTGAAAGATCGCGGCCCCGGGGTGGACGAGGCCGAGCTGGCGCGGTTGTGCGATCGCTTCTACAGCGCCGGCAATCCCCAGGGCGCCGGGCTGGGGCTGGCCATCGTCGAGACCATCACCCGCCGCCTGGGCGGTGCCCTGACCTTCAGCAATCGCGCCCGGGGCGGCTTCTGCGTGGAGTTGCGCCTGCCGCGCGCCGGCTAGGTTCAAACAGCTAGGCCCGCTGGTAGCCGCGCGCCACCACCGGGCGCTCCGGGCGGGTCAGGCGCAGGCCGAGGCCCATCAGCAGCACCACGCCGACCGCCATCAGCAGCCAGGCGTTGGCCAGGCTGTCCAGATGGTCGCGCAGGATGCCGGCGGCCAGCGGCGCCAGGCTGGCGATCAGGTAGCCACCGCCCTGGACGAAACCGAGCAGCGCGCCGGCGTCGGTGGGATCGCGCACCTTGTCCATCGCCAGGATCAGCGACAGCGGAAACAGCGCGCCGATGCCCAGGCCGAGCAGGATGGCGGTGGGCACCGCCAGGGGCAGCGGCGCCAGCGCCAGGCACAGCAGCCCCACCAGAACCACGCCGAGCACCCCCAGCACCAGTGGCCGGCGATTGCGCAGGCGGGCGATGGTCGCCGACAGCAGGAGACCGGCGCTGACCTCGGCGAGACTCACCCCGCCCAGCAGCAGGCCGCTGTCAGCCGGTTGCCAGCCGAGGCCGGTGTAGTACGGCGGCAGCCAGGCCAGCACCAGGGTGTAGGCCGCGGTCCCGATGCCGAAAAAGGCCAGCAGCAGCCAGGCCTGGCGCTGCCGCCAGGGTTGCGCGCGGGGTGCCGCGTCCTGCGCCGGCGCATCCGGGCGGGCCAGGGCCAGCCAGGTGCCGAGCGCCAGCAGCACCGGCAGGGTCCAGAGCGCCAGGCCCTGGGCCCAGCCCCACTGCTCGGCCAGGGGCGCGGCGGTGGCCGCCGCCACGGCCGCGCCGCCCATGATGCCGGTGGTGTAGAGGCCCATGAGGGTACTGGTGCGCTGCGGATGGCAGCGGCGGATATAGGCGGGGATCAGCGCCTGGACCAGGGCGATGCCGACGCCGCCCAGCCCGGCGGTGAGGATCAGCCCCAGGCCGCTCGGCTCTTCCCAGCGCCGGGCATTGGCCAGGGCCAGCAGCAGCAGGCCGAGGGCGATGCCACGGCGTTCGCCGAGCCAGGCCTGCAGACGGGCGCCGCCCAGGGCGCAGAGGCCCATGGCAGCGATGGGCAGGGTGGTCAGCGCCCCGGCGCCGCTGCCCTCCAGACCGGTGGCCGCCTGGATGCCATCCAGCAGCGGACCGATGGCCGCCAGGATGGGTCTGAGGTTCACGCCGACCAGCAGCACCAGCAAGACGGCCAGGAAGGCATCCTGGCGCGGTGCCGGCGTGTTCGGGGATGAAGGTGACGCGGAAAGCATGGACAATCTCCGGAGTGACGCGATATTTCTCTTGATGAGAAGTATCTTAACATCAAGATATATTCCTGAGGTAAGCCAATGGCCGATCGCGCCGAATTCGCCGTGGACCAGTGGCACCGCGAGCGCCCCGACCTGGATGCCCTGCCCATGCGCCTGGTCGGTCGCCTGGGCGAGATGGCCCAGGTGCTCACTCGCGATGTCCTGCAGCCCTTCTTCGACGAACACCGGCTGCACTATGGCGAATTCGACGTCCTGGCCACCCTGAGGCGCGCCGGCGAGCCCTATGCCCTGAGTCCGACCGTCCTCTATGAATCGGCCATGATCTCCTCGGGCGGCATGACCAATCGCCTCGACCGCCTGGAGCGCGCCGGGCTGATCGAGCGGCGCAAGAATCCCGAGGATCGCCGCAGCACCCTGGTGGCCCTCACCACGGACGGCTTCGCCCTGATCGACGGCCTGATGGCCGCCCACGTCGACAACGAACGCCGCGCCCTGGCCACCCTCAGCGAGGCCGAGCAGCGGCAGCTGGATGCCCTGCTGGGCAAGTGGCTGGCCGGCCGCGCGCCGTCCTGACGGCCATGTACCTCGACTTCAGCTCGTGCAATGGCCTCCACGCCGTGGCCCAGGACTATGCCCATGGCGAGCAGGTGCCGCCCCATCGCCATCGCCAGGCACAGCTGATCCATGCCCTCTGCGGCATCGTCATCGTCAACACCGCCCAGGGGCGCTGGGTGGTGCCGCCCGGGCGCGGCGTCTGGGTGCCCGCTGACGAAGAGCACGATCTGCACCTGCTGGGCCGGGTCGAGGTGCGCACCCTGTTCGTCGATCCCCAGGCGCGCGCCGAGTTGCCGACGCGCTGCCAGCTGATCGCCGTCTCGCCGCTCCTGCGCGAACTCATCCTGGCCGCCCTGCCCCTGCCTGCCGATCGACCGGCCGAGGGGCGTGCCCGCTATATCCTGCAGCTTATGCTCGACGAGTTGCAGGGCTCGCCCACCGCCGGCCTGCACCTGCCCTGGCCGGTGGATGCCACCCTCGCCGCACTCTGCCGCCACCTGCGCCAGCACCCGGGCGAGCGCTGGACGCTGACCCGCGCCGCCGCGCGGCTGGCGGTCAGCGAGCGCACCCTGAGCCGGCTGTTCCTCAAGGAAACCGGCCTGACCTTCGGCCAGTGGCTGCAGCGGGCGCGGCTGGATTCCAGCCTGACCTCCCTGGCCGCCGGCCACGCCATCGTCGACGTCGCCCTGGACCACGGCTATGCCAGCCCCAGTGCCTTCGCCACCCGCTTCCGCCAGGTGCTGGGGGTGTCCCCTTCCGCCTATCGCGGCCAGACGGAGTTGCCCCCCGTCCCTAGCCCGCCACCCGGCCCAGATCGGCCGGATCTATGATCCCCAGCGGCGCGGCCTGCGCTGGGTAGGCGGCCAGGGCCAGGCGACCGCCATAGGGATGGCGCGGATGGATGGTCAGCTGGTTGCAGGCCTCCACCACGCTGGCCACCTCTTCCAGGCGGGGGAAGTCGATGCCCGGCGTGATGCCCTGGCTGTAGAGATTCAGCGCCAGGGTCACCAGATCGACGTTGCCGGTGCGTTCGCCGTTGCCGAACAGACAGCCCTCCACCCGCGTGGCCCCGGCCAGCTGGGCCAGTTCGGCGCAGGCGACGCCAGTGCCACGGTCGTTGTGCGGATGGACGCTGATGGTCACATGGGGCGCCGGACCCAGGCCGCGGATGAAGCCCTCGATCTGGTCGGCATAGACATTGGGCGTGGCCACTTCCACCGTCGCCGGCAGATTGAGGATCAACGGGCGCTCCGCCGAGGGCTGCCAGGCCTCGCGCACCGCCTGGCAGATCTCCAGGGCGAAGTCGGCTTCGGTGAAGCAGAAGGTCTCGGGCGAATACTGATAGGTCCAGGCCGTCTCCGGCTGGGCGTCGCACAGGGCGCGCACGCGCTGGGTACCGGCCACCGCCATGGCCAGGGTAGCGGCGCGATCCTGGTCGAACACCACCCGGCGAAACAGCGGCGCGGTGGCGTTGTAGAGGTGCACGATGGCGCGGGGCGCCCCAACCAGGGCCGCGAAGGTGCGCTCGATCAGCTCGCTGCGCGCCGGCGTCATCACCTGCAGCCAGAGATCGTCCGGCAGTCCGTCCGCGGTGACCAGTTCACGCACGAAATCGAAATCGGTCTGGGACGCCGCCGGAAAGGCCACCTCGATTTCCCGGTAGCCGATCGCCAGCAACAGGGCGAAGAAGCGCCGCTTGCGCTCCAGCCCCATGGGCTCGATCAGGGCCTGGTTGCCATCGCGCAGGTCGGTGGAGCACCAGCGCGGTGCCTGGGTCAGCTGGCGGCCCGGCCATTGGCGGTCGGGCAACGGGGGCGCGGCAAAGGCGCGGTACTTGGTCTGGGGTTGCTTGAGCATGGGGGACTCCAGGACTGGGTCCCCGAGTCTGAGCGCCCCGCCGGTCCGCTGCGCTCGCGAGCAGGACAGCCCCCTGCGCGATCCGGACAGCCCGCGGCATGCAAAAAGCCGCCGGGGATGACCCGGCGGCTTGCTTGTCAGCGACCCGCGGTCAGCCCACCGAGATGCGCTCCAGCGGTACCGGCTTGAGCCGCGGCGTGAGCACATGGATGACCACGATGGCCACCAGGTAGGCACTGCCGGCGACGATGAAGATCGGCTGGTAGGACTTGAAGATCTCCAGGATGTAGCCGTTGTAGGTGGTCATCAGCATGCCGCCGATGGCGCCGGCGGTACCGCCGATGCCGATCACCGAGGCCACGGCTTCCTTGGGGAAGAGGTCCGACGGCAGGGTCATCAGGTTGGCCGACCAGGCCTGGTGGGCCGCGGCGGCGAGACCGATGATGCCCACCACCAGCCACAGGCTGGAGACGAACTGGGCGGTGACGATGGGCACGACCGCCAGGGCGCAGAGCAGCATGGTGGTCTTGCGCGCCAGGTTGGCGCTGCGGCCGAGCTTCATCTGCTTGGAGGAGCCCCAGCCGCCCATCACCGAGCCGATGTCGGCCAGGATATAGATGGCGATCAGCGGCGGACCGAAGGATTTCAGATTCAGGCCGTAGGTCTTGCCAAGGAAGTCCGGCAGCCAGAACAGGTACAGCCACCAGATCGGATCGGTGAGGAACTTGCCGGCGGCATAGGCCCAGGTCTCGCGGAAGGTCAGCAGCTTGAACCAGGAGATCTTGGCCGCGACGGCCGGCTTGGCCGATACCGGGGAGCCATCGTCGGCCTGGATGTAGGCCAGCTCTTCGCGACTCACCTTGGGGTGTTCGTGGGGGCGGCGATAGATCAGCAGCCAGGCGATCAGCCACAGGGCGGTGACCAGACCGATGGAGATGAAGGCCGCGCGCCAGCCCCAGGCCAGGGTGATGGCCGGCACCAGCAAAGGTGTGATGATAGGGCCCATGGCGGTGCCGGCGTTGAACAGCCCGGTGGCCTGGGCGCGTTCCTTTTGCGGAAACCATTCCGAGACCGCCTTGAGGCTGGCCGGAAAGCTGCCGGACTCGCCGAAGCCGAGGGTGAAGCGCACCAGCACGAAGTGAGTGACGGTATGGGCGATGCCGTGACCGATGCTGGCGATGGTCCAGATGGTGAAGGCCAGGGCGTAGCCGATGCGCACCCCGACCTTGTCGATGATGCGGCCAAAGGTCAGGAAGCCGATGGCGTAGGCGCACTGGAACCAGAACACGATCTTGGCGTAGTCGGTCTCCGTCCAGCCCAGGTCCGCCTGCAGCGTGGGCTTGAGGATGCCGATCATCTGGCGGTCGATGTAGTTGATGCCGATGGCGATGAACAGCAGGGCGCAGATCAGCCAGCGGTAGCGGGTGAAGCGGGAGACTTGCGGGGTAGCGGCGACGGGCGTGTCCTGCGGCCGCAGGGCGGACTCCGTCTCGGGAGTGACCTGGATAGTCATCGAATAGGCTTCCTGACTTGTTGTTATTGACCGGTGTGAACCGGGGTCGTTGGAAAGCTGTTACCAGATATTCATACGACATCGTATGAGTGACTTTGACAGGTGTCAATCCACCTAAAGCAGAGTGGTCAGACATCTCTCAAGTAGCTAGTCCCTGGCCACCCAAGTCAGTCTTCGCGCTCACCTCAGCCTCTCTGACCGGCCCCTGAACCCTACCTTAAAGAATCTGTGACGCGCCCGGCACTTTTTCGCCCCAAGCCGTCTAATGCCGGTCTTTGAGGCGAAGCCGTCGTCTCATCTCTTCTCGCCGAGCCTGCCGTGCCTGTCGCCGACATCCCTTCCCTGCTGGCGCGCCTTGCCGAGCTGGAGCAACGCAATCAGCAGCTGCGCCAGCAGCTCGATGCCCGCGCCGTGCCTGCGGAAAACAGCGCGACCCTGACCAGCGAACGCTACCAGTTCCTGTTCAACGCCATGGACGAGGGCTTCTGCATCATCGAATTCCTCGACGGGCCCCACGGCCCCTTGAGCGACTACATCCACATCGAGGCCAATCCGGCCTATGCGGCCCATGCCGGTATACCCAATGTGGTGGGCCAGAAGCTGCGCGACATGGTCGGCGACGAGGCTCAGGCCTGGCTCGACCGCTATGGGCACGTGCTGCGCACCGGCGAAGCCATCCGCTTCGAGCAGGAACTGGTGGCCACCGGGCGCTACCTGGAGCTGGCCGCCTTTCGCATCGAGCCGGCCAGCCGCCGCCAGGTCGCGGTGCTGTTCCAGGACATCACCGCGCGCAAGCGCGCCGAAATCGCCCTGCGGCAACTCAACGAAACCCTCGAAGAACGGGTGCAGGCGGCGCTGGCCGCCAACCGCATCCTGGCCAAGGTGGTGGACGCCGCCAGTGCAATGATCCATGTACTGGACTTCGATTTCCGCTGGCTGGCGGTCAATGGCTCCGGCGCCGATCTCTTCGAACAGGTCTTTGGCGTCCGCCCGCAGTTGGGGGCATCCTACCGCTCGGCCCTGGACAGTCGCCCGGAGATCAGCGAACGGCTGTCCGCGCAGTGGCAGCGCGCCTTTACCGGCGAAGCCTTCAACGAGATCGTCTCGGTCGGTGAGGCACCGCTGCAGCGCCACTACGAACTGCAATTCAGCCCGCTGCTCGATGCCGACGGCCAGCGCATCGGCGCCTATCAGTTCGCCTACGACGTCACCGAGCGCCTCAACGAGCAGGAGCGCATCCGGCTGATGGAAGAAGCCCTGCGCCAGTCGCAGAAGATGGAGGCCGTCGGCCAGCTCACCGGCGGCATCGCCCATGACTTCAACAACCTGCTGACCGGCATCCTCGGCTCGCTGGAGATGCTCGACCTGCGCCTGCGCCAGGGCCGGCTGCAGGACCTCGAGCGCTACACCGGCACCGCCCGCAGCGCCGCCCAGCGCGCCGCCGCCCTGACCCACCGGCTGCTGGCCTTTTCCCGGCGCCAGACCCTGGATCCGCAACCGGTGGCGCTGGAGCAACTGGTCATCGGCCTGGAAGACCTGATCCAGCGCAGCATAGGTCCGCAGATCGCCCTGGAGCGCGAAGCCGATCCCCGGCTCTGGCTGACCCACATCGACGGCCTGCAGCTGGAAAACGCCCTGCTCAACCTCTGCCTAAACGCCCGCGACGCCATGCCCGACGGCGGGCGCATCCGTATCGTCCTGAGCAACGAGCGCCTGGACGCGACCCAGGCCGAGCGCCAGGCCCTGCCCGTGGGCGACTTCGTGCGCCTGAGCGTGGGCGATACCGGGAGCGGCATGAGCGACGAGGTCCTCGCCCGGGTATTCGATCCCTTCTTCACCACCAAGCCCATTGGCCAGGGCACCGGCCTGGGACTGTCCATGGTGCATGGCTTCGTACTGCAGTCGGGTGGCGAGATCCGCATCGACTCCGCGCCCGGCGCCGGTACCTGGGTACACCTCTATCTGCCGCGTCATCACCTGGCGCCGCTGGCCGACAGCGCCTTGCCGGCCGAACCGGAGCCTCACGCCCCAGGCCACGGCGAGACCATCCTGGTGGTCGACGACGAACCCACCATCCGTACGCTGCTGGTGGAAGTCATGCTCGCCCAGGGCTACCGGGTACTGGAGGCGGCCGATGCCGCCACCGCTCTGGCCCTGCTCTCGCCCGATACCCCGCTGGACCTGCTGATCACCGATGTCGGCCTGCCCGGCGCCCTCAACGGCCGCCAGCTGGCCGACGCCCTGCGCGGACTGCGACCGGAGCTGCCAGTGCTGTTCATCACCGGTTATGCGGAAAGCCAGGTCATCGACGACGCCCATCTCGAAACCGGCATGCGGGTGCTGACCAAGCCCTTCACCCTGGATACGCTGGAGCGGCGGATCCAGGCGATGCTACAAAGGGCCTGAGTCGCGAGCAGGTCAGGCGTGCCGTGATGTCTCTTTGCTATCATCGGCCCTCCGCGTCGCTACCCGTGCCCTCGCTCATGGACAAGCTCTCCCTGCTGCACCTCCTGCTGATCTTTACCGCCATCGCCTGCATGGCCCTGCTGGCCTCGCTGATCCGCTAGCGACGTTAAGCCAGCCATAAGCCGGGCGGTGGCAAGCTCTCTTCCATGCCGAAAGGCATCGTAGAAGCTGACATCTGCGCTTTTAGCCCGGGAGGATCCCGGGCTTTTTTTCGCGCCGACAAAATGCGCAACAGTCCACGGGTCCGCGTTTTGCCACTCCAGCGCTCTCCGCCGGGCCTGGCATGATGGGGCTCTGGTCCAGGAGGGACAGCCATGATCACCAGGATGCCGTCAGCCCACGCTCAGTCGCTTGCCTTCGATGTCTGCCCGCTGGGCGCCGAGGTCCCGTCCCTGTCCATCGAGATCCTCCAGCAGGGCTTTCTGGCCCTGGATCATCATGGCCAGCTCGACATGAGTCGCGCGCTCAAGCGCCAGTTGCGCGAGCGCCTGGTCGAGCAGCTGGATGCCCAGCTGCCCGTGGTCGCGGCCGCCGCACTGGAGCTGTCCGCTCCGCAGGTGCAGGCCGTGTCCCAGCGCCGCAGCCACGGCGGCTGACCGCCCCGCTCAGTCCCGGTAATCCGGCTCCAGCCGCAGCAGCTGGCGCTTCACGCTGTCCAGGTGCAGCCGCGCGCTGTCGGCGTTGCCCTGCAGCATCTGCTGGCAGGCGGCGTGCGCGATGGCCGGTGCCACCGGCTTCAGCGGCCGACCGCTGGCCATGGCCTTGAGTTGCACCTCGGCGGCGCGCTCCAGGTAGTAGAGGTCGTCCCAGGCCTCGGCGATGCTTGGCCCCAGCACCAGGGGTCCGTGATTCTTCAGCATGACCACCGCCGCGTCCCCCGCCGCCCGGGCGATGCGTTCGCCTTCCGTGGCGTCCAGCGCCAGGCCGTTGTAGTCCTCGTCCACGCGCAGGCGGTCATAGAATTTCAGCGCGGTCTGCCCGGCCCAGACGAAGGGCTCGCCCTCCAGCAGACAGAGCGCCGTGGCATTGGGCATGTGGGTATGGAAGGCGGCCCGTGCCCCCGGATTGAGGCGGTGCAGCTGGGCGTGGATATGGAAGGCGGTGGCCTCGGGGGCGCCCTCGCCCATGACCACGCCACCGGCGAAGTCGCAGATCAGCAGCGAGGATGCGGTGACCTCGGCGAAGGCCAGGCCATAGGGATTGACCAGGAACAGCTCGTCGTGGCCGGGCACCACGAAGGAGAAGTGATTGCAGATCCCCTCGCCCAGGCCCAGGCGGGCAGCCATGCGGAAGCAGGCGGCGAGATCGATGCGGGCCTGGCGGATGGCCGGGGTGTCCAGATCGAGGTGACGGGCAGCGGCGGTGGTACTCGCGAAGGCGTGGGCCATAGGGGTGCTCCTTGGAAAGAGGCCGGAGTGCTGCACAAAGGATGCCGCCCCCTGTCATGGCGCTGTCATCATAAAATTGCAGCAATCTCTTGTTACATCTCTGCCATCTTTCCTCCATGCAGAGAGTTTTCCATGGCCTTCCTTCCCACTCGTCTCGCCCGTACCTGCAGCCTCGCCCTTCTCGCCAGTTCGGCCGTCATGGCTGCGGAGCCGGCGCGCAACGTCATCCTTTTCATCCCCGATGGCCTGCGCGCCAACATCGTCGACGCCCAGACCGCGCCGAATCTGGCCCAGTTGCGCCGCGAGGGCGTGAATTTCCAGAACAGCCACTCGCTGTTCCCGACCTTCACCACGCCCAATGCCTCGGCCATGGCCACCGGGCACTACCTGGGCGATACCGGGGATTTCGGTAACACCATCTACACCGGCTTCCCGGTGCCGGGCGCCAACAACAGCGTCACGCCCTTCCTGGAAAACGACGAGGTGCTGGGCGACGTCGACGAGCATTTCGCCGGCAACTACCTGGACGAGGAAACCCTGCTGGCCGCCGCGCGCCAGGCGGGCCTGTCCACCGCCGCCGTCGGCAAGCTCGGCCCGGTGGCCATCCAGGACGTGACCGCCCGCGACGGCGAAAAGACGGTGATCGTCGACGACTCCACCGGTCACCCCACCGGCATTCCCCTGAGCGCGGCCATGCAGGACGCCCTGAAACAGGCCGGTCTGCCGCTGGAAGCCCCGAGCCGGGGCGCCAACGGCAAGGCCGGCAACGCCACCACGCCCGGCACCCTGAGCGCCAACGTCGAGCAGCAGCGCTACTTCCTCGACGTCACCAACCAGGTGCTGCTGCCGCGCTTCAAGGCGAGCGGCAAGCCCTTCGTGCTGGTGTTCTGGTCGCGCGACCCCGACGGCACCCAGCACAACCAGGGCGACAGCCTGGGCAAGGTCACCCCGGGCATCAACGGCCCCACCAGCCTGGCCGCCATCCGCAACGTCGACGCCAACCTCGGCGCCCTGCGCGCCCGGCTCAAGGAGCTGGGCCTGGACGGCAACACCGACATCTTCGTCAGCGCCGACCATGGCTTCTCCACCATCTCCAAGGAGAGCAAGACCAGTCCGGCGGCCAAGGCCAGCTACCCCGACGTGCCCAAGGGGCAGCTGCCGCCCGGCTTCCTCGCCCTGGATCTCGCCGCCGCGCTGAAATTGCCGCTGCTCGATCCGGACGCCAAGGGCGCCGCGGTGGCGATGGACCAGGGTCAGCACCCGAGCAAGGCCAATGGCCTGATCGGCCCGGACGCGGCCAAGCCGGAAGTGGTGGTGGCGGCCAACGGCGGCTCGGACCTGGTCTATCTGCCGCAGGGCGATGCCAAGACGCTGGCGCCCAAGGTGGTCGCGGCGCTGCTCAAGCAGGATTACGTCAGCGGCCTGTTCGTCGACGACGACCTGGGCAAGATCCCCGGCACCCTGCCGCTCTCGGCGATCAACCTCAAGGGCTCGGCGCTCACCCCCTACCCGGCCATCGTGGTCAACTTCCGCTCCTATGACAGCGGTTGCGGCAAACCCGACGTCTGCGCCGTCGAGGTGGCCGACACCGGGCTGCAGCAGGGCCAGGGCATGCACGGCAGCTTCAGCCGCGGCGACACCCACAACTTCATGGCGGCCATCGGCCCGGACTTCCGCAAGGGCTTCGTCGACCTGAGTCCGGTCAGCAACGCCGACGTCGGCCAGACCCTGGCGCACCTGCTGCACCTGGAGATCCCGGCCAAGGGTCAACTGGTCGGCCGGGTGATCGGCGAGAGCCTGGAAGGCGGCAAGCCGGTCAAGGCCAGCCACCGGGTGCAGCGCTCGGCACCGGCGGCGGGCGGGCTGGTCACCGAACTCAAGACCCAGAACGTCGGCGACACCCGCTACTTCGATGCCGCCGGCTTCAAGGGTCGCTCGGTCGGGCTGTGATCCGCGCCTAGAGGCTGAGGGTGCCGCGGATGCAGTCCTGCACCGCGCCACCCACCCAGATCTGGCCGGCGATGCGGGCTACCCGCACCCGGCCGCGCCGGCCGAGAACCGTGCCCTGGCTGGCCAGATAGCGCTCCGGCGCCAGGCCCGCCGGGATCAGCCACTGCGCCAGGCTGGCGTTGAGGCTGCCGGTGACGGGGTCTTCGGCGTATTCCTCGCCCATCAGGGCGCGCACCTCGAATTGCGCCTCGGCGGCGCTGCCCGTCCAGGGGGCGATCAGGCCGACGTTGAGGCCTTCCAGGGCGGCATAGTCCGGGCGGAGCTCCAGCAATTCCTCACGACTCTCCAGCAGCACCGCCACCCAGCCGGGGCCGTTGTCCGCCCACTGGCTGGCCTGGATGCGCTCAGGCGCCAGGCCGGTGCCCCGGGCGATGCGCGCCAGTATCTCGGGCTCCACCGCACCGCCTCGCACCAGCGGCGGCGCGGCAAAGGCCAGCTCCTCTCCGGCGGCGCGGATCGGCACCAGGCCGGCGCCGCATTCCTGGATCACTTCGCCGTCCTTGGGCCGCCCGCCTTCACGCAACCAGACATGGCAGCTGCCCAGGGTCGGATGGCCGGCGAAGGGCAACTCGCGCTGCGGGGTGAAGATGCGCACCCGGTAGTCCGCCGCCGGATCGGTGGGCTGCAGCAGGAAGGTGGTTTCCGACAGATTGGTCCAGCGCGCCAGGGCGGCCATCTGCTCGGTGGACAGCGCATCGGCGCCGCAGACCACCGCCAGGGCATTGCCCTCCAGGGGGCGCTGGGCGAAGACATCGACCTGATGAAAGACGAGGGACATGGCGGCGGACTCCTTGGGCAAAGCGCCGATTGTCCGCGGTCGGGCGCCGGTGGGGCCAGCCACAGCCGGGTCGCTAAATGGCCGTACAGACGGGCGTTGCGCGCGGGATTCGCGTGGAAAACGCTGCGCGGTTTTCCACCCTACGGCATCGTCGCGGGGTTTGCCCTCACCCCAACCCTCTCCCCAAGGGAGAGGGGACGGTTCCGCGCGGGGTCAGCGCCCTGCGTAGCGCGGACAACGGCGCAGCCTTGTCCACGAATCATCGCTCACCCGTAGGTTGGCACTGAGCGCAGCGAAGGCCAATGGGCACTAGCCACCCTCACCCCANCCGCGTGGGGTCAGCGCCCTGCGTAGCGTGGACAACGGCGCAGCCTTGTCCACGAATCATCGCTCACCCGTAGGTTGGCACTGAGCGCAGCGAAGCCCAACGTCCCCCCTCACCCCAGCCCTCTCCCCAAGGGAGAGGGGGCGGTTCCGCGCGGAGGGGTAGCGCCGTGCCGTAGCGTGGACAACGGCACAGCCTTGTCCACGAATCATCGCTCACCCGTAGGTTGGCACTGAGCGCAGCGAAGCCCAATGGGCACTAGCCACCCTCACCCCAACCCTCTCCCAGAGGGAGAGGGGGAAAAGCCGAGGCACCTCCGCCTCCTCACTCCACCGCCGGCCGCGCGAAGATGCGGGTCACCGCGTCCAGATGCGTGGCCATGGCCTGGCGGGCGGCTTCGGGATCGTGGGCTTCCAGGGCTTCGAGGATGGCCAGGTGCTCCTGCTGGGAGCGGTCGGGCATGTCTTCGGGGGTGTAGCGGCGCTGCAGCAGCTGGAACATGCTGCCGTAGCGATGGCCGAGCAGATGGCGTAGCAGCAGCGCATAGGCCGGATTGCCGCTGGCCTGGGCGATGCGGATATGGAACAGCCGGTCGCCGGGATGGGTGGTCGAGCCCAGGCGATTGTCCTCGACGTTGCGCCCATAGGCCGCGCGGATGCCGGCCAGTTCGCTCGCGCTGGCATGCCTTGCGGCCAGGGCGGCGGCCTCCGGCTCCACCAGGCGGCGCGCCTGCAGCAGGGCGAAGGGCGGGATCTCGGCGTCCAGGTCCAGCGCCAGGCTCAGCTCCGGATCCATCTCCGCCCACTGGCCGCGCCCGGCCAGCTCCAGCACCGGGGTGTCCGGCGGCGGCGGGGCGCTGGGCGCGCAGACCCGCACGCCGTCGCCGACGCGCACGTCCACCAGGCCGATCACCTCCAGGGCGATCAACGCCTCGCGTACCGAGGCACGACTCACCCCCAGCTGCTTGGCCAATTCGCGCTCGGCGGGCAGGCAACTGCCCTGCGGATATTCGCCGCCGTCGATGAGGGCGCGCAGCTGGTCGGCGATCTGCCGGTAAAGCCGTGGTTTTTCAATCACCTGAAGGGGCATGGCGGTCTCGTCTCATGCAGGTCGCGCATTCTGCCGCGAAAAAATCCTTGCCTGAGAGCCTAGCAGGGTCTAAACAATAGGACCAATGGCCTGACCATTGACCGCTGGCGGTCAGGCGACTCACAACAATAATCAGCCAAGAGGTCTCCCGCATGAGTCATGCAGGCAAACGCGTCCTGGTCACCGCCGCCGGCCAGGGGATCGGCCGGGCCACCGCCCTCGCCTTCCATCGCGCCGGTGCCGAGGTCATCGCCACCGACATCAATGCCGCCGCCCTGGACAGCCTCGAAGGGCTGCACACCCGGGTGCTGGACGTCACCGATGCGGCGGCGGTTACCGCCCTGGTCGCCGACCTGGGCAGCCTGGACGTCCTGTTCAACTGCGCCGGCTACGTCCACGCCGGCAGCATCCTCGACTGCGACGAAGACGCCTGGCGCTTCTCCTTCGAACTCAACGCCACCGCCATGTACCGCATGATCCGCGCCGTACTGCCCGGCATGCTGGCCCAAGGCGGCGGCTGCATCATCAACATGGCCTCGATCGCCTCCAGCCTCAAGGGCGTGGCCAATCGCTGCGCCTATGGCGCCAGCAAGGCGGCGGTGATCGGCCTGACCAAGTCGGTGGCCGCCGACTATGTCGGCCAGGGCATCCGCTGCAACGCCATCTGCCCCGGCACCGTGGATTCCCCCTCGCTGCACCAGCGCATCGCCGACCAGGCCGCCCGCGAAGGCCGCAGCGAAGCCGAGGTGCAGGCCGCCTTCGCCGCCCGCCAGCCGATGGGTCGCGTGGGTCGGCCGGAGGAGATCGCCGCCCTCGCCCTGTATCTTGCCTCCGACGCCGCCGCCTTCGTCACCGGGACCGCCCAGGTGATCGATGGTGGCTGGAGCGTCTGACGCCGTTTTTCGTCCGCACCCTTTTCCCCTCATAGGAGCTCCGATGAAACTCTTGCGCTACGGCCCCCAGGGCCAGGAAAAACCCGGTCTGCTGGATGCCCAGGGCCGGCTTCGCGATCTCTCCGGCCAGGTGGCCGATCTCGCCGGCGAGGCGCTCGGCGCCGAATCCCTGGCCCGGCTGCGTCAGCTGGACCCGGACAGCCTGCCACTGGTGGACGGCACCCCGCGCCTGGGCCCCTGCGTGGGCCGGGTCGGCAAGTTCATCTGCATCGGCCTCAACTACGCCGACCACGCCGCCGAATCCGGCCTGGACGTACCCAAGGAGCCGGTGGTGTTCAACAAGTGGACCAGCGCCATCTGCGGGCCCAACGACGCCGTGCAGATCCCCCGCGACTCGACCAAGACCGACTGGGAAGTGGAGCTGGGCGTGGTGATCGGCAAGGCCGGGCGCTACATCGACGAAGCCAACGCCCTGGATCACGTGGCCGGCTATTGCGTGGTCAACGACGTCTCCGAGCGCGAGTGGCAACTCGAACGCGGCGGCACCTGGGACAAGGGCAAGGGCTTCGACACCTTCGGCCCGCTCGGCCCCTGGCTGGTGACCGCCGACGAGGTGACCGATCCGCAGAACCTCGACCTCTGGCTGGAGGTCGACGGCCACCGCTACCAGAACGGCAACACCCGCACCATGATCTTCACGGTAGCCCAGATCATCGCCTACCTCAGCCGCTGCATGAGCCTGCAACCGGGCGACGTCATCTCCACCGGTACCCCGCCGGGCGTGGGCATGGGCGTCAAGCCGCAATCGGTGTACCTCAAGCCCGGCCAGGAAATGCGCCTGGGCATCCAGGGCCTGGGCGAGCAGCACCAACGCACCATCGCCGCCGACTAGGGCAAGCCACCCCCACCCAAACCTAGCAAACCCCCGCGCCCGCTTTTCATCGAGCGGGCACGGGGCCGGGTTCGCTCAGCCCGCGAAAACCCCTCGAGGACAGCGCCATGCCAACAACAATCACCGGCCTGCAGATCGAAGACATCCGCTTTCCCACCAGCCAGGCGCTGGATGGCTCCGATGCCATGAATCCGGATCCGGACTACTCCGCCGCCTACGTCATCCTGCAGACCGACCAGCCGGGGCTGGAGGGTCACGGCCTCACCTTCACCATCGGCCGCGGCAACGAGATCTGCTGCGCCGCCCTGCGCGCCCTGGAGCCGCGGGTGCAAGGCCTGACCCTGGAGTGGATTCAGGAAGACCCGGGCCGTTTCTGGCGCCACATCACCGGCGACAGCCAGCTGCGCTGGATCGGCCCGGACAAGGGTGCCATCCACCTGGCCACCGGCGCGGTGGTCAACGCCGCCTGGGACCTCTGGGCGCGCGCCGTGGGCAAGCCGGTGTGGCGCCTGGTGGCGGAGATGAGCCCCGAGGAACTGGTGCGCTGCATCGACTTCCGCTATCTCACCGACTGCATCACCCCCGAGGAAGCCCTGGCCCTGCTGCGCCAGCGCGCCGAGGGCAAGGCCGAGCGCCTGCAGCGCCTCGAAGCCGAGGGCTATCCCTGCTACACCACCTCGGCCGGCTGGCTCGGCTATCCCGACGACAAGCTGCGCCGCCTCTGCCAGGAGGCCATCGACGCCGGCTTCTCCCACATCAAGCTCAAGGTCGGTCGCGATCTCGCCGACGACATCCGCCGGGTGCGCATCGCCCGCGAGGTGATCGGCCCCGAGCGCCATTTGATGATCGACGCCAACCAGGTGTGGGAAGTCGGCGAGGCCATCGACTGGGTACGCGAGCTGGCCTTCGCCCAGCCCTGGTTCATCGAGGAACCCACCAGCCCCGACGACGTGGAGGGCCATCGCGCCATCCGCGCGGCGGTGGCACCGGTCAAGGTGGCCACCGGCGAGATGTGCCAGAACCGCATCCTCTTCAAGCAATTCATCATGCGCGGCGGCCTGGACGTGGTGCAGCTCGACGCTTGCCGCCTGGGCGGCCTCAACGAGGTGCTGGCGGTGCAGCTGATGGCCGCCAAGTACGACCTGCCGGTCTGCCCCCATGCCGGCGGCGTGGGCCTCTGCGAATACGTGCAGCACCTGGCGATGATCGACTACCTCTGCGTCGCCGGCACCCATGAGGGCCGGGTGGTGGAATACGTCGACCACCTCCACGAACACTTCGAGGACCCCTGCCGGGTGCGCGGCGCCGCCTATCTCGCGCCCCAGGCGCCAGGGTTCTCCATCGCCATCAAGGCCGCCTCCCGGGCGCGCTATCGCCATGCCGGAGGGCAGCCGTCATGAGCCCGCGCCTGGATGCCCACCAGCACTTCTGGCGCTATCGGCCGGCCGAATTCGCCTGGATCGACGGGCGCATGCCCGGGCTGCAGCGGGACCATCTGCCCGCCGACCTGGAGCCGCACCTGCAGCGGGCCGGCTTCGACGGTTGCATCGCCGTCCAGGCGCGCACCCTGGAAGAGGAGACGGACTTTCTGCTCGACCTCGCCGCCCAGACGCCCTGGGTGCAGGCGGTGGTCGGCTGGACCGATCTGCGCGCCGCCGACCTGGTGGCGCGCCTGGAACGGCGCCAGGGCAGTCGTCACCTGCGCGGCTTTCGCCATCCGGTGCAGGACGAGGCCGATCCAGGCGCCTGGCTGGCCGATGCCGCCGCCAACCGGGGCGTCGCCACCCTGCAGCGGCATGGCTATCTCTATGAACTGCTGATCCACGCCGAGACCCTGCCCGCCGCCACCGCCTTCGCCGCCCGCCATGACCACGGCGTGCTGGTGCTGGACCACCTGGGCAAGCCACCGGGCCGGGTCGCGCCCGCCGACTACGCTCGGCTGCTGGCGCCCCTGGCGCGGCTGCCCCATGTGCATTGCAAGCTGTCCGGACTGGTCACCGAGGCCGACTGGCAGGGCTGGCAGGCGGAGCAGTTGCTGCCCTATGCCCGTATCGCCCTGGAGGCCTTCGGGCCGGAGCGCCTGCTGTTCGGCTCCGACTGGCCGGTTTGCACCCTGGCCGCCAGCTACGCCGAGGTGGTCGACCTGGCCGAGCAGGCATTGCTGGAGCTCACGACGGGTGAGCGCGCCGCGGTCTTTGGCGGCAACGCGGCCCGGCTCTATGGTCTGGGCACCCAGCCACGGGAGGCAGTGGCATGAATCTGCACCTGACCGACAAGGTGTTCCTGGTCAGCGGCGGCGGCTCCGGCATCGGCGCCGCCATCTCCCTGGCCCTGGCGACCGAGGCCGCCATCCCGGTGATCCTCGCCCGCGAGCCGCTGGCAGCCGACTTCGCCGCGCAACTGGCCGAACGGCAGCCCAGGGCTCGGGCCTTCACCGTGGAGCTGTGCGACGAAGCCGCCTGCGAGCGGACCGTGGCCGCCGTGCAGGATGCCTATGGGCGCATCGATGGACTGGTCAACAACGCCGGAGTCAACGATGGCGTCAGTCTCAGCGCCGGTCGCGCCGCCTTCGTCGCCTCCCTGGAACGCAACCTGGTGCACTACTACCACCTGGCGCATCTCTGCCTGCCGGCATTGCGCGCCAGCACCGGCGCCATCGTCAACATCGCTTCCAAGACCGCCCTCTCCGGCCAGGGCGACACCAGCGGCTACACCGCGGCCAAGGGCGGCGTGCTGGCCCTGACCCGCGAGTGGGCCGCCTCGCTGCTGGACGACGGCATCCGCGTCAACGCGGTGATCCCCGCCGAGGTCATGACCCCGCTCTACGAACGCTGGCTGCAGGGCTTTCCCGACCCCGCCGCCAAACTCGCCGCCATCACCGCGCGCATCCCCCTCGGCCGCCGCATGACCACCCCGGAGGAGATCGCCGACACCGTGGCCTTCCTGCTCTCGCCACGCTCCAGCCATACCACCGGCCAATGGCTGAGCGTGGATGGCGGCTATCTGCATCTGGATCGGGCGTTGACGTGAGGGAATGAGGCGGAGGAGCAGGAAGGCGCCCTCACCCCAGCCCTCTCCCNGACGGAGAGGGGGTGGTATTGTGATGGCGGCAGGGTTTGGCGTTAGCCGAGATCATCGATACGTGGAAAACGCTGCGCGGTTTTCCACCCTACCCATCCGCCGTAGGTTGGCGAGAGCGAGCTCCCGTAGGGTGGACAACGGCGCAGCCTTGTCCACGCGCCGGGCACCAAAACCGCCGTTGGAGTGCAGGCCTGCCGCTGTGGCCACCCTCACCCCAGCCCTTTCCCCGGGGGAGAGGGGGCGGTATCGGAGTTAGCGGTTGGATCATCCATACGTGGTTTCCACCCTACCCATCCGCCGTAGGTTGGCGAGAGCGAGCTCCCCTAGGGTGGACAACGGCGCAGCCTTGTCCACGCGGCAGGCACCGCTAGCGCTTCGGGCTCAACGGGCTGTCGTCCAGATCCTCGCGCTCTTCGGTGGTGGTGGTGTTGGCCGAATCCGGCACGTCGCCGTATTCGTCGTAGTCGTGGGGGGTCTGCTTATCATCCGCGGGTTCGGGATTCATGGGGTACTCCGCTCGTAGAGGCACCCTTGGTGGAGTCCGCCGGCCCCGGCGGCGTTCCCCCTAGACCAGCGCCACCAGACGTTCGGCCACCCGGTCGAAGGGTTCGATGCTGCGCTGGGCGCGGCACAGCGGGATCACCCCCTGCACCGCCGCCACCAGCAGCGTGGCCAATCCCGCTGCCGCCTCCGGCGCATGACCATGCTCGACCAGCGCCACCTGCAGCCGAGCCTCCCAGCGGCGATAGATGCCCGCCGCCGCGTCCAGCTCGCGCTGGGCGATCTCGTCCACCGGTTCTTCCACCGCCACCGCCATCACCGGGCAGCCGACGCGAAAGTCCGAGTCCAGCAGGATGTCGCGCCAGAGTCGCAAGAAGCCCTGGATTCCCGCCAGGGCCCCAGCCTGCAGCTGGCGTTCCAGGTCGCGACTGACCTGGGCGCCGGCCAGCTCCACCGCCTCCACCACCAGCTGGTGCTTGCCACCGGGGAAGTGATGATAGGTGGACCCCAGCGGCGCCTCGGCGCGCTTGATGGTCTCGCGGATGCTGGTGGCATTGAGGCCGTGCTGCGCCAGCATGGCCGAAGCCGCCACCACCACCCGTTCCCGTACCGTCGACTGCTCGGTCATCCATTCTCCTTGCTATGACAGTCGTCATAATCTACCGTCCAGGCATTATAACAACTGTCATAGGGACCACCCCATGCCCAGCGACGCCCTCGTCGAGGAGCTGATCACCGCGGACGGTTATCGCCTCAGCACCAGTCGCTATCCCGCCCAGGGGCCGCTGCAGGGACGGCTGATCGTCGCCGGCGCCACCGCCGTGCCCCAAGGCTTCTATCGACGTTTCGCCCAGCACGCCGGGGCCCGCGGTTTCGAGACCCTGACCTTCGATTACCGCGGCATCGGCCGTTCGGCGCCGGCCTCGCTCAAGGGCTTTCGCATGGACCTGCTGGACTGGGCGCGCCAGGACCTCGCCGCCGCCGTGGACAGCATGGCCCAGGGCGACGTCCCCCTCTACCTGGTCGGCCACTCCTATGGCGGCCATGCCTTCGGCCTGCTGCCCAACCACGCCAAGGTGGCCGGCTTCTATGTCTTCGGCACCAGCGCCGGCTGGTACGGCTATATGCCGCCGCTGGAAAGACTCAAGGTGCTGACCATGTGGAAACTGGTCCTGCCGGTGCTGACCTGGTGGAAGGGCTACTGCCCCTGGAGCGCCCTGGGCCTGGGCGAAGACCTGCCGCGCGACGTCTATCGCCAGTGGCGCCACTGGTGCAGCTATCCCCACTACTTCTTCGACGACCCGGCCATGCAGGGCATCGAAGCCGGCTACGCCGCGGTGCGCACCCCCATCGTCGCGGTCAACGCCCTGGACGATCTCTGGGCCACCCCGCAATCGCGCGATGCCTTCATGCAGGCCTATCGCAACGTCGACCTCCAGCGCGAAGACCTCGACCCCCGCCAGCACGGCGGCGCCATCGGCCACATGGGCTATTTCCGCGCCAGCGCCCAGCCGCTGTGGGATCGCGCCCTGGACTGGTTCGCCGCCCTGCCGCGGATGCCCAACCCCGGTTGAGTAGTGGCTGGGCGCACGGCTTAGCGCTCTTGGCCAGGACTGGACGGGCCGACATCGCCAGCCCGCACCGCTTAAAGTCAGTGGATTAAGCCCTGACTGCTGTGACCGTCTGAAGGGTCGTGGTGACAGCTCGTCGGCTCCGATAGCCGCGTCTTAGGTTGCTGCCACGGCTTTGCTAAAAGCCGGCCCCTGGCTACTCGCGGGTTTCAACCCTATCGCACGCAAAATCGTCCGACTTGATTGCGCGAACGGATGCGATTCCGGCACTTCGCCAGCCTTGACGCTCTGCTACCCGCCACCTACCGTGAACTCCATCACAAGGAAGCAGCCGTCACGATCCCTCGTCTCGGCCCCGGCCAGGACGCCGCCATGCCACCCAAAGACCGTCACGGCAAGACCGCGCAAGACTACCGCGCCGCGCTCATCGCCGAACTCGACGCCGTTCCCGACTACCACCGCCGCCGCAAGGCTCAGCGTTCTACCCTGCTATTCGTCTGGCTACTGGTGCCTGTCGATAGGCTGCATCCTCACAAAGTTTGTGTGTGTAAATTTCATAGCCTGCATCCCATAAAGGTACAAGCTAAATATTCGACCATTAAAATTCAAAAATTCGAAATCACCAATCAGACCCGATTAACCGTACATTGGCATTCAAGTCAGACCTATAGCTTTTAACGCTATTTAAAGCCATCCACTTATTCTAGGCAAATATATTCAGGTCAGCAAAATTTGCCCAGCCAAAATATTAGAAATAACAGCATAAAAAAGCAAGATAAACTTTTAGCCATACAAACGAATACACCAAAACCCGATTAGCGCTCATAGACAAGGAACAGAGATGAACGGAATTATAAATAAGATCTCGAAAATCAGAAATATCGCTGTTTTTGACGACTTCGATTGGGCTAAATCCGTTAGAGACAAAGGAAATAATGTAGCCGAGTTTAAAGCGCTAAACATAATATACGGGAGAAATTATTCCGGAAAAACCACCTTATCAAGAATAATAAGATCACTAGAAACCGGAAACATATCTGAAAACTACAGCAGCCCAGAATTTGAAGTGATTTTTAATAAAAAGGAGATTGCAAGCCATATAAACAGAAACAGCCACAACCTAAACATTCGAGTATTCAATGAAGATTTTGTCAAAGAAAATTTGAAATTCATTTCAGATGACTCGAAATCTATAAGTCCATTCGCAGTATTAGGAGAGAATAACTCTCAAATCGAGGAAAAAATCTTAGCTCTTGAGCTAGAGCTTGGAAGCCAAAACTCAGGAGTCTTAGGCAGCCTGGAAGTTGCAAATCAAAAATACCTTTCAACCACCACCGAACTCAAAAGAAAAGAAGACCACTTAGATTCTAGACTGAAAGACAAGGCGAACAAGCCGAGCACAGGAATAAAACATAACAAATACTTTGGAGACGCCAATTACAATATAAACAAACTAAATTCAGATATAAAAACAGTTAGCCTGGAAAGCTATATCGATATCGACTTGGAAGTTATCAGCGCGCACCACTCACTTTTAAAGGAAGAACTTAAGCCGGAAATAGCCACACCCAAAAGAATTGAGACACCATTGGAATCTCTACTCGACAAGGCAAAACTACTCGTAGAGAAAAAGATTCCTCTATCTGACAGACTGCAAGAGCTTTTAAACGATACCACGTTGGAAAACTGGGTTCGCCAAGGAAAACTAATACACGAAGACAAAAAAGATCATTGCGGATTTTGTGGAAACCCTATAAGCAAGAGCCTTTGGAAAAAACTAGACGACCATTTCAACCAAGAATCGGAGTTTTTACGCATCGAAATCCAACAACACATTTCCAAAATAAATACCGAAAAAACAAATATAGAAAAACACACTACAATTAAGCCGTCAGAACTCTATTCAGTATTTTCAAAAGACCTAGAAACTATTGAATCAATATTTCATACCGCCAAGCTTGAGCAAATAGACACACTAGAAAGTGTTGCAGCGCAGCTATACAACAGAAGCCTGAATATATTCAAGCCACTTACCTTCATGGAGGTAAAAAATTCTAAATCGTCAATTCTTGAAGCGCAAGACGACCTTGAAGCAATAATAAAAAGATCGAACGAGTTCTCTTCTATCCTCGATGCAAAACAGCAAGAGTCGCGCCAAGCACTAAGGCTGCATGAAGTATTCATTTTTTTGATAGATATTGACTATAACTCTGCTCTAGATGAAATCCAAAAGCTAGCAAAAGAACAGCAAGCCGATTTGACTAGAAAAAACCTACTACTCGATCAAGTCAATAATTTAAAAAATCATATCTCTAGCCTACGAGCACAACTGAAGGATGAAAGCAAAGGCGCTGAAAAGGTCAACGAATACTTAGACAATTTTTTTGAACACCAAGGACTACAATTAACTTCAATCGAAGAGCCTAGCACAGAGAACTACAAATCTATTCGATTCGAAGTAAGTCGCAAAGGAGCTAAAGCTTTCCACCTTAGCGAGGGGGAATGCAGTCTAATTGCGTTTTGCTATTTTATGGCAAAACTAAACGACCATGAGACAAAAGGAAAGCAACCTATAATCTGGATTGATGACCCTATCTGCAGCCTCGACTCTAATCACATTTTTTTCGTATACAGCCTAATACATGCGGAGATAATGTCGCCAGAAACCCGCATTGAAGACGGCGAAGAAAAAAAGATACCCAAGCATAGTCAACTTTTTATATCGACGCACAACCTGGAATTCTTGAAGTACTTAAAGAGACTACCAGGCGCAGGTAGTAACAAAACCTCTGAATATTTTACGACAAACAGAGTAAACAGCAGCAGTCAAATAAAGATAATGCCCGATTACCTTAAAAACTACGTGACTGAATTCAACTATCTGTTTAGCGAGATATACAAATGCTCGCAGCTAGAACATATTGACGACGGAAACTATACCGCATTCTACAACTTTGGCAATAATGCAAGAAAATTTTTCGAGATATACCTTTATTACAAATACCCAGATCGTGGAATGACTGATGAAACGATTGAAAAATTCTTTGGGGACGATATACCAGCAATACTGACCAACCGTATAAACAATGAGTACTCGCACCTAGCAGGAGTTTTTGAGCGAGGTTCAACGCCAGTTGAAATACCCGAGATGCAAATTTCTGCCAAACTAATTATAGAATGCATCAAAAAAAATGACCCGCACCAATACCAATCCCTTTTAAAAAGCGTTGGAATCCATAACTAGCGCGCTCCTAAATAGCAAATTCAAGCAGCTTTTTAATCTTTCAAAAGATCTCACTAGTGCTTTTAATAACTAGTGAGATCGAGACAGACGGACCCCACAATCAAATGCATGTAAAACTCAAGATAAAACATATCTAGAAAGCTATATTTCCGGACTCAGCCATCAGTAACAGCTCTACAATAAAAGTCAAAAACCGGCTCGGAGTGATAATTCAAAAATTATCACTCTTTCGATCTATTGTGCATGTGACGTCATAAATCAGACCATCCTTCTGTAGTAGACCCCGCCCTTCTCCTTAATTTTTAGCCTCTACTGCAAACAAAAGCCTCACAAGGACCGTCCCCATGCAAACCTCCCGCTCCCTCATGGTCGCGTTGCTGCTGGCCAACACCGGTGCCGCCTGGGCCGCATCCAATACGGCCAACGTCCAGCAGAACGGCGGCTTCAATGTGGTGAACCTGAACCAGGGCAGCGAGCTGTCGGCGCGTAACCAGGCAGATATCCAGCAGAACGGCAGTTTTCTCAATGCCCAGGTCACCCAGCAGAACGATGCCGACGACCGCGTGCGGGTGGTGCAGACCAATGCCAGGAGCGTGGTCGAGGTCAATCAGGTCTGGGGGTCGCAGCGCCTGGTGGATATCGAGCAGCGCGATGGCGGCTATGACCGGGTGCAGATCGATCAGGGACCGGGCAGCGGCAACGAGACGGTGGTGCGGCAGAGCGGCTTGCGGCAGGACACCTATGTCCACCAGGATGGCGGCTATCACCGGATCGACATCGAGCAGAGCAGCTACGCCGCGGGCCAGAACACCCTGACGGTCCGCCAGGATGGACTCAACGGCAAGCTGGACCTGGCTCAGAACGGTGACCGCCAGGACCTGCAGGTGACCAGCTTCGGCCTGCGCAACGAGGCCTGGGTGAGTCAGAACGGCGAGGACTCGACCACGATCGTCGAGCAGCGCGGCAATGACAACTATGTCGGCCTCAAGCAAGGCGGCGAGCGGGTGGATTCCAAGGTGGTGCAGGAGGGCAACGGCAACGATGCCCGCGTTCGGCACTCCAGCAGCTACTCGCGGCCCAGTACCGTCGACATCGCCCAGCGCGGCGATCTCAACCGCGCGGACGTGAATGTCTATGGCGTGGGCAGCAAGCTGACCCTGGCGCAGACAGGTAACGGCAATGGCGCCTCTGCCACCGTCTCCGGCGAGGGTAATCAGCTGGATCTGGCGTCCAACGGCGACGCCAATGGCATCACTGCCTATTACCTGGGCAACGACGGCCAGCTGAAGGTCGATCAGCAGGGCGACAATCTTGGGGTGACGGCCTACGTGACCGGTAATGCTTCCAGCATCACCGTCGCCCAGAGCGGCAGCCAGCACACCGCCGACCTCACCCAGAGCACCGCGGGCAATGCCATCAACCTGACCCAGAGCGGCTTCTCCAACCACGCCGTCATCAGCCAGTAGCCAGGCATCAGCGGGGCCCCTCCGGCGGCCGCCGAGGGCCCCGCCGCCACTCTCGCTCAATCTTTGCCCCACGCGGCCGTTATCCTTGAGATGTACCTTTCAAGGAGTCCGCGATGTCCAGCACGCTGTCGGTGAATGGCATCGGCCACGGCATCTTGCGCGCGCCCACGCTCAGGCTGGGTGGCGCGACGGCCAAGCCCACCGCCGAGGAAGAGGCGGCCAAGGTCGAGCGATCCAAGAAGCCCAAGGGGATCGGCAAGCCCAATCCGCTGAACCAGATCAAGGACCAGGCCGAAGCCGACGCTGCCCCTGCCAGCGAGAAGGGCAGCACCGGCAACAAGACCCTGGATACCCTGCAGAAGGCCATCGACATGGCCAAGCGGCAACTGGAGCTGGCGCAGAAGCAATTGCGCGCGGTGGAAGCCCAGAGCAAGGGCGGCAGCAAGGCCGAGCAGGAAGCCAGCCAGGCTGCGCGCGAAGCCGCCCAGGCCAATGTCGCCGCCGCCAGCCAAGCCCTGACGACGGCCTACGCCGCCTATACCGAAGCCCTGAAGAAAGCCGGCGAAAGCACTGGCGGAGTGAGCGCCAAGGCCTGATGCTGGCTAGGCGCACCTGCTCGCACTACGGCAGCAAAGAAGGCAGCAGCTGAAGCCTCTACCCCTTCACCCTGAAGCTCAGCCGCAACTCGGTGCCGCGCTCGCCGGCGCGGGACCATTGGGCGTGGGCGCCGATCTGGCCGGCGAGGCCCTCGATCAGCTTCATGCCGGTGCCCGAGCCGGGCTTGCGGGCGGAGGTCTGCAACGGCAGGCCCTTGCCGTCGTCCTGGATGCGCACGCGCCAGGTGTCGTCCTCGGCGAGGTCGATGTCCACCGCCAGCAGGCCGCCCTCGCCCTCGAAGGCATACTTGAGGCTGTTGGAGGCGAATTCGGTGAGGATCATGCCCAGGGGCACGGCGGTGTCCGGGTCCAGGTCGACGTCGGCGATGTTGATCTGCAGCCGCACCTGGCCGGAGTGCTCCTGGTGCAGGTGGCAGAGATTCTCCAGCAGCTGCATGACGAAGGGCCGCAGCCGCAGTTGCTGGGCGGTGTTGGCCGCATAGAGCTGCTCGTGGACCAGGCGCAGGGCGTCGATGCGCGCGCCGATGCCCTGCAGCTCCTGGCAGGCCTCGTCGGACTGAGCCGCGCGGGATCTCAGCCAGACCAAGCCGGCGATGATGGCGATGTGGTTCTTGATGCGGTGCTGCATCTCCTGCATCAGCCGGGTGTTGGCCTGCAGGGCGTCGTTGAGGTCGCTGCTCTTGAGCAGGCGGTCGATGACCGGGCCGAGGATGGTGGCGTAGGTGCGCAGGAATTCCACGTCTTCTTCGCCGAAGTCCCGCGGCTCGCGCGCATCGACCTGCAACAGGCCATAGGGCCGGCCGCCGGGCAGGAAGATCGGCACGTTCACCAGCGCCTGGACGCCGTGCTCGCGCAGGAAGTCGGCCAGGTCGAAGCGCTCTTCCTGGTGGATGTTCGGGGTGATGACCGGGCGGCTGACCTTGATCGAATAGGCTTCGGAGGAGCGCTCGCCGAGGGACACCTTGGCCTGGCCCACCACCCCGGGTTTCCAGCCGACCCCGGCGCGGACCAGCGCCTGGTGCTCGCCGCGCTCGATCTCCAGCACCTTGGACAGCTCGGTGCCGAGGGCATCGCCCACCAAGTGGCAGGCGCGCATGAGGATCTCGTCCAGGTCCTCGCAGCGCAGCGCGAAGTCGCCAAAGTCCGCCAGCAGCTTTTGCCGCTGGGTAAGGGCCTGGACCCGCTGTTCATCGTTCATCGAAGGCTTTCCTTCTAGCATGAGCAAGGCACCGGGATAACGGCGTCAGCGAGCGCTGACCCGGGCCATCCGCCGTCGCTAGTCGTCCGGATATATCTCGTCCGCGGTGATGGCCGGCAGGCTGCCGATGGCGCGTAATTCGTTGATGGCGTCGCGGATCACCTCGTAGAGCAGCGCGGTGTTGCGCACCAGGGTCTGGTTGAGCACGCGCGACACCCGCGCCGGCCGGGCGGGATCGATGAGGGTGATCAGGAGGTTGTCACCCTGGGACTGGATCTCGTGCTTGATGGGCGGGTCCAGCGCCGCCAACTGGCTTTTCAGTGCTTGCATGCCGTCTATCCACAGAAGGTCGTTTCTGAATAGTCGGACTGGAAACAACGATCGGGCGTTCAGTGCGTCGAGGGTGACGCACCGAACGGCTGGCGCAGCGCCTCAGAGGGGCGCGTCTTCCTCGCGATAGATCCGCATTCCACGCGCCTGGTAGTTGGCCAGCGCGGCGGGATGATCCAGGGTGCAGGTATGCACCCAGACGCGCTCGGTGCCGGGCCACTCCCAGGCGGAACGGAGTGCATGGCTCAGCAACGGACCGCCGAAGCCCAGGCCCATGAAGGCGCCGGCCAGGCCGAAGTAGCGGATCTCGACGTTGCGGCCGTCCGGGCGGTACAGCTCGTAGTAACCGGCGATAGCGCCGCGGTGATAGGCGACCCAGGTGCGGTGCCCGTCCTGCTCCACCAGCGCGCGCCACTGGGCGTCGCTCCAGCCGTTCAGATCGCTCCAGTCCCAGGCCTGGCCGACCAGGGCATAGAGAAAGCGATTGAATTCGGGTTGCGGCACCTCGCACTCGACGATCTGCAGGTCGGGCCGTGGCGGCTTCTCGCGCAACTCGGTCGAAGCCGTCATTTCGAGGTAGAAGGTGGTGCAGGTCCGGTCCATCGCCAAGACTCCCTGGAAAAGGTCAGACCCGATTGTGACCAGAGCGACAGGGGTGGTGCCAGTCTGATTGCGACGCTCGCGGAAAGCGGATCGCCGCAGGTGTCGTGGCTACCCGGCTACCGCGGCCCCGGCGGCCCGACCGCGCCAGGCCAGCGCCAGGGTCATCAGCAGGCCCAGGGCGGCCATGCCGGCGCCGGCCAGGGAGATCGCCGGATAGCCGAGACCGGCGTCGATCACCGCGCCGCCCAGGGCCGCACCGAGGGCATTGCCCAGGTTGAAGGCGCCGATGTTGACCGCCGAAGCCAGGTTGGGGGCGTCCTTGGCGGCTTCCATCACGCGCATCTGCAGCGGCGGCACCAGGGCGAAGCTGGCGATGCCCCAGACGAGGATGGCCACGGCAGCCGCCAACGGCCAGCGCATCAGCACGCTGAAGGCCAGCAGCACCACGATGAGCACGCCCAGGGAGGCGATCAGGGTGCGGTCGATGGATTTGTCCGCCGCCTTGCCGCCCCAGAGGTTGCCCAGGGTCAGGCCAACGCCGAACAGCACCAGCATGGCGGTAATGAAGGCCGTGGAGCCATGGGTCTCGCGGGCGAGGATCGGCGCGATATAGGTGAAGACGGTGAACATGGCACCGGAGCCGACCACGGTCAGACCCAGGGCGGCCAGCACCGGCGGGCGACCCAGCACGCGGATCTCGGCCAGTACCCCGTCGCTCGGCGGCAGGGCCACGTTGGGCAGGGCGAACCAGAGCGCGGCCATGGTCAGCAGGCCGAGTCCGGCGATGCCCCAGAAGGCCTGGCGCCAGCCGAGCAATTCGCCGAACCAGGTGGCCAGGGGCACCCCGCCGATGGTCGCCAGGGTCAGGCCCATGAACATGGCGGCGACCGCCCCGGCGCGCTTGTCCGGGGCGACCACGCTGGCCGCCACCAGGGCGCCGACGCCAAAGAAGGCGCCATGGTTGAGCGAGGTCACCACCCGGGCGATCAGCAGGCTGGTGTAGTCGGTCGCCAGCGCCGACATCAGGTTACCGAGGGTGAAGATGGCCATCAGGCCGATCAGCAGATGACGGCGCGGAATGCGGCCGGTGGTCAGGGTCATCAGGGGCGCGCCGATCAGTACGCCCAGGGCATAGGCGCTGATCAAGAGACCCGCCGCCGGAATGGACACGCCAAGATCGGCGGCGATGCCCGGCAGCATGCCCATGGGCGCGAATTCGGTGACGCCGATGCCGAAGGCACCGGTGGCCAGGGCCAGCAGGGGTGGATTGATACGCATGGGAAAGGCTCCTTATCTATGCTGCGAATGCTAAGCTCCCCGCTCAAGCGCCGGTAGACGGCGGTTTTGGCATGCACCTTTGCCCTGGAGTCACAAGTGGATCTGAATGGTCGCTCGGGAGAGATGGCGGTATTCGCCCAGGTGGTGGAGGCCGGCAGCCTGTCCGCCGCCGCCAGAGCCCTGCGCCTGACGCCTTCGGCGGTGAGTCGCTCCATCGCCCGTACCGAGCAGCGCCTCGGCACGCGACTGCTGTTGCGCACCACCCGGGCCATCACCCTCACGGTCGAGGGCGAGGCCTATCTGCGCGCGGCGCGACGGATCCTGGCGGACCTGGCCGAGGTGGAAGACGCCATCGCCGACCAGGGCGTACCGCGTGGGCGCCTGCGCGTCAGCGCCGCCCTCGGCCATGGCCGCATGACCATGGTGCCGCTGGTGGCGGCCTTCAGCGCCCGCTATCCGGACATCGTCGTGGACCTTGCGCTGGGCGACGAGGTGGTGGACATCCTCGCTGGCCAGGCCGACGTGGCGATCCGCTTCGGCCAGCTGGCCGACAGCCCCCTGAGCGCCCGCCCCATCGGCGTCACCGGGCAGGTGGTGGTGGCCTCGCCGGCCTATCTCGCCCGCCACGGCACACCCCAGGTGCCGGAAGACCTGCTCAACCACAACTGCCTGAGATTCAACTTTCGCCGCGCCCTGCCCGACTGGCCCTTCGTGCGTGATGGCCAGGCCTTCGCCCTGAAGATCAGCGGCAACATCGAGTGCAACAGCGGCGAGGCCCTGGCGCTGCTGGCCCGCGAAGGCGCCGGCATCGCCCGCATCGGGGAATTCAGCGTGGCCGACGACCTGCGCAGCGGCGCCCTGGTGCCTTTGCTGGAGGCCTGGAATCCGGGCGATCTGGAGCCCATCCACGCGGTCTTCGTCGGCGGCTCGACCATGCCGGCGCGGGTACGGGTGTTCGTGGATTTCCTGGTGGAGCGGCTGGGCAGCTGACGCCCTCAGGCGAAGCGCCCGTCCCGCTTGAAACGCTCCGTGGCTTCGATCAGGGCACTGGTGGTGCCGGGCTCCGTGGGCGCATGGCCGGCGTCGTTGACGATCTTGAGCACCGAGCCGGGCCAGGCCTTGTGCAGCCGGTAGGCAGAATTGGGTGTGGCGATCATGTCGTGACCGCCCTGGACCAGGTAGCAGGGCAGCTGGCGGATGCGCGCCAGGCCCTGGATCAACTGGTCTTCTTCGAGAAAGAGCTGATGCTTGAAGTACCAGGCGTCGAGCACGGCCATGCCCAGGGTGGTCTGCTCGTCGGCGGCCTGGGCCTCCACGCCTTCCGGATCGTGACGCAGCAGGGAACAGCTGGCTGAATAACGTACCCAGGCCCGGGCGGCCTCCAGGCGCGCCTGCGGGTCTGCGCCGAGCAGACGTTCGAGGTAGGCGTCCAGAGCGGCATCGCGCCGGTCTTCCGGAATCCAGCTGACGAAATCCTCGTAGGCACGGGGGAAGAAGCGCCGCATGCCGTGCAGGTACCAGTGCACCTCGTCGGAGGTGCCGAGAAAGATGCCGCGCAGCAGGAAACCCAGGCAGCGCTCGGGATGGGCTTCGCCATAGGCCAGCGCCAGGGTGGTGCCCCAGGAGCCGGCGGTGAGCAGCCAGCGCTCGATGCCCAGGTGCTCGCGCAACCGTTCAAGGTCATCGATGAGGTGCTGGGTGGTGTTGTCGCGGGTTTCGGCCAGGGGGGTGGATCTCAGGGCGCCGCGCTGATCGAACAGCACGATGCGGTAGTGATCCGGATCCCAGAAGCGCCTCTTGCTGGGCTCGGCCCCTTCGCCCGGTCCGCCGTGCAGGTAGACCACCGGCACGCCCTGGGGATTGCCGCATTCCTCCCAGTAGAGTTCGTGCAACGCGCTCACTCGCAGCCGACCGCTGCGGTTGGGCTGCTCGATTTCCGGAAAGAGCTGGTAGGTGACGGCGCAGGGTGCATCCATGGTCGTTTCTCAGGTGGGCTTCGAGGTAGCTGAGCCAGCGCCGGCCGCCCGAGTTCCAGTCGAAGCGGCGCCGCAAAACGGCTGCCTGCCGCACCCGTGCCGGGCTGCACGCCAAGCGCCGGTGGGCTTGCGGGGCTCAAGGCGGGCCCTTCGCGAAAACCCCTCGCGCCGCGCCTGCGGCGCGGCCCGTTGGTCGGAACGGGACTGCCACGCGCCCTGGGGAACTCCAGCCGGCATCCCCGCCCTAATCCCCCACGCCTGCACTCGTGGCGCCCCTTCGCTGACTCGAAACGTTGCATTCGTTCGCTTCGCTGGCCTGGGGGCGCCCGCTGCCGGCCCCCTTCGTGTCTTGCCAGGATCCCGCTCTGCCATGTCCGCTTCCGCTTCCCCCGCCGTCGACCCCGACCAGAAGGCTTCGGCCCGCCGGCTGATCTTCATTACCGTGCTGGTCGCCACCATGGGCGCCCTGGCCTTCGGCTACGACACCGGCATCATCGCCGGCACCCTGCCCTTCATGACCCTGCCACCCGACCAGGGCGGCCTGGGCCTCAATGCCTATACCGAGGGGCTGGTTACCGCCGCCCTGATCGTCGGCGCGGCCTTCGGTTCGCTGGCGGCGGGTTATCTCGCCGATCGCTATGGCCGCCGCACCACCCTGCGCCTGCTGTCGATCCTCTTCGTCGTCGGCGCCCTGGGCACCGCGGTGGCGCCCTCGGTGGAACTGATGGTGGTCGCACGCTTCGTGCTCGGCCTGGCGGTGGGCGGCGGGTCGGCCACGGTGCCGGTGTTCATCGCCGAGATCGCCGGCCCCAAGCGCCGCGGTCGCCTGGTGAGTCGCAACGAACTGATGATCGTCAGCGGCCAGCTGCTGGCCTATGTGCTCAGCGCCCTGCTCGCCTGGCTGGTGCACGACAACGGCATCTGGCGCTACATGCTGGCCATCGCCATGGTGCCGGGCATCCTGCTGTTCGCCGGTACCTTTCTCTTGCCCACCTCGCCGCGCTGGCTGGCGGCCAAGGGTCGGATCGAAGAAGCCGAAGCCGTGCTGGAACGCCTGCGCGACACCCCCGAGGAGGTGCAGCGCGAGGTCGAGGAGATGCGCGAGAGCGAGGAACAGGCCAGGCATCGCCCGCCATTGCGCGAATTGCTGAGCCAGGGCTGGGTGGTCAAGTTGCTCCTGCTGGGCATCGGCCTGGGCTTCGTCGCCCAGTTCACCGGGGTCAACGCCTTCATGTACTACACGCCGATCATCCTCAAGAGCACCGGCATGGGCACCAGCGCGGCCCTGACCGCCACCATCGGCAACGGCGTGGTCTCGGTGATCGCCACCCTGCTCGGCATCTGGGCCATCGGCCGCGCCGGACGCCGTACCCTGCTGCTGATCGGCCTGGTGATCGTGGTCGTCGCGCAACTGGCGCTGGGCAGCGTGCTGCTGTGGCTGCCACAGGACCTCACCCAGAGCTACCTGGCGCTGGCCTGCATCCTGGTGTTCCTGCTGTTCATGCAGATGTGCATCGCGCCGGTCTACTGGCTACTGATGTCCGAGCTGTTTCCCAACCAGGTCCGTGGCCTGCTGACCGGGGTGGCGGTGGCCGTGCAGTGGCTGTGCAACGCCACCGTGGCCTTCAGCTTTCCGGTGGCCCTGGAAGCCATCGGCAACTACACCTTCTATGTGTTCGCCGCCATCAACCTGGGCTCGTTGTTGTTCGTCTATTTCTGCCTGCCGGAGACCCGCGGCAAGTCCCTGGAAGAAATCGAACGTCATCTGAAGAAAGAGTTATAGCGGGTCGTTAGCCGACCGATCGGCGATTTTCCGGCTTGCTACGGACCAGATGGAATAATTTCTCATCCCGTATCAAGTCGGACTTTTCCGGGCCGATGCAGAGTGAAGGCATGTCGCCGTCATTCTTCGCGCCAGGGCGCGACCGGGGCTTTCGATGAACATCAAGCAAAAACTCACCTCGCTTTTCGCGGTAACCGCCTGCCTCCCGGTGATCCTGGTGGCGGGCGTGGTCATCATGAACGTGCGCAGCCAGGCCACCGGCGACTTCCTCGACGGCAGCGGGCGCGAAATCCGCCAGATCGACCGCAACATCCAGCAGTTCTTCTCCGGCATCCAGCAGAACGTCGACTTCCTCGCCAAGGAGCCGAACATCGTCGCGCTGCAAGGCCTGAAGAACTACAGCGGCGCCGACGCCGCCCAGTTGCCGCAGCCGGAAGCCGGCCAGCAGGCGCTGGCCTATTTCACCCGCTTCGCCAAGACCCACCCCACCACCGCCTACCTGTCGGTCGGCCTGGCCGATGGCGGCTATGTCAGCTGGCCGGACGACGCCAAGCTGGCCAACTACGATCCGCGCGTGCGCCCCTGGTACCAGGCGGCCATGAACAATCCCGGCAAGGTGGTGCGCACCCCGGCCTACTACTGGGCCACCGACGACGTCTCGCTGATGGGCGTGGTGCGGACCATGGAAGACGCCAGCGGCAAGGTCCGCGGCGTGGTGGGCCTGGACATCTCGCTCAAGCAGCTCACCGATCTGGTCAAGAGCATCACCCTGGGTCAGAGCGGCTACCTGCTGCTGGCGGAAGACAGCGGCAACGTGCTGGTCGACCCGCGCGACCCCAAGCACAACTTCAAGCAGCTCAAGGAGCTGGGCGACGCCTACCAGACCCTCAGCGGCATCCAGAGCGGGCTGGGTGAGGTCAATCTCAACGGCACCGACTACATGGTCAACGTCTACCCGGCCAAGGACCTCGGCTGGAAATTCATCGGCCTGATCGAGCGCAGCGAAGTCATGGGCAAGGCCACCGCCCTGACCTGGCAGATCGCCGGCATCACCGCGGTGCTGGCGCTGCTGTTCGCCGTGCTTGGCGCCGCCTTCGCCGGCATGATCGTGCGGCCGATCCGTGGCGTCTCCGCCGGCCTCGAATCCATCGCCCAGGGCGAAGGCGATCTGACCAAGAGTCTCAGCGTCCAGGGCAAGGACGAAACCGCCACCCTGGCCGGCTGGTTCAACCAGTTCCTCGCCAGCATCCGCCAGCTGGTGCAGCGCATCGGCCAGGCCTCCAACGACCTGCAACAGGCCTCGCAGACCACCACCCAGGCGGCGATCAGCATGAACGAGGTCGCCGGGCGCCAGCGCGAAGCCGTGGAGCTGGTCTCCACCGCCTTCAACGAGATGGTCGCCACCTCCAACGAGGTCGCGCGTTCCTGCAGCCAGGCCGCGGCCTCCGCCGACGCCGGTCATCACAAGGTGCAGGAAGGCTACGGCCAGATCGAGAAGGCCACCGGCAACGTCAACCAGCTCAGCGGCAGCCTGGCCCAGTCGGCCCAGGCCATGGCGGTGCTGGAACAGGACAGCCACAACATCAACACCATCCTCGACACCATCCGCGGCATCGCCGAACAGACCAACCTGCTGGCGCTCAACGCCGCCATCGAAGCGGCGCGGGCCGGCGAGCAGGGGCGTGGCTTCGCCGTGGTGGCCGACGAGGTGCGGGCCCTGGCCAAGCGCACCGCCGACTCCACCGGCGAGATCGACGGCCTGCTCGGCAGCCTGGCGCGGCGCACCCAGGAGGTCACCCGCCAGATCGAGACCAGCCTGGAGCTGTCGCAGACCAGCGTGGCCTCCATCAGCGAGGCGCGTGGCAGTTTCGAAGGCATCCGCCAGTCGGTGGACGAGATCCGCGACCAGGCCCTGCAGATCGCAGCGGCGGCCGAGGAACAGCACCAGGTGGCCGAGGACATCAACCGCCACATCGCCCAGATCCACGACGACGCTCAGCAGGTGGAAGGCCTGGCCCAGTCCACCACCCGCGACTCCTCGCGCCTGTCGCAACTGTCGGGCGAACTGGACGGCCTGGTGCGGCGCTTCAAGGCGTGATGACTGTTTGACGGTAGCAGAAGCCCCGCGGGTGATCCCCCGGGGCTTTTTGTTGGCCGAGATTCCGGGACGCGTGGATAAGGCTGCGCCGTTATCCACCCTACGGACGTTGAACCTCCCTGCTACGCCGGACAGCCCCCTCTCCCCTGGGAGAGGGGGCCTTCAGCCAAACCGTAGCGTGGAAAACGGCGCAGCCTTTTCCACTGGCTGGTCGGGCATCTCGTTGGGCTTCGCTGCGCTCAACCCAACCTACGGGACTGGTGGTAGCAGTCGCCCCTCGGGTTACTCCAGCGGGACTCTTTGTAGACCGGGCGTTCGGGAACGCGTGGATAAGGTTGCGCCTTTATCCACCCTACGGACGTTGAACCTCCCCGCTGCGCAGGACAGCCCCCTCTCCCCCTGGGAGAGGGTTGGGGTGAGGATGCCTTGAGCCAAGCCGTAGCGTGGAAAACGGCGCAGCCTTTTCCACTGGCGGATCGAGCCCAACAGCCCCCCTCAAGCCCCGGACGGCAGACCCTGGTCGCGATCGCCACGCAGGTTGCTGTGGGCGGCCTTGCAGATCTCGCGCAGGCCGCTCTTGAGGCCCTCTTCGAGAGTGGGGTGGTAGAAGGGCATGTCCAGCAGCGAGCTGGCGGTCTCGCCGTGGATCAGCGCCAGCACCAGCAGATGACCGATATGGTCCATGCCCGGTCCGACCATGGCCGCGCCGGTCAACTTGCCGGTACCCGGTTCGGCATAGAAGCGGGCGATGCCCTGGTTGCGCGCCTCGACCCGGGCGCGGCCCTGGTCGTGGTAGGACGAGGTGCCGATCAGACTGCCCTGGTCGGGCAGACTGCCCAGCACGGCCACCGGAGGATCGGTGAAGATCAGCGAAAACAGCGGCGATCTAGGAGTCGGTCGGACCTCGGGATAGCAGGCGGCATTGTGCCCGGCGATGGCCCCCTCGTCGGAGGCCTCGTGGAGGATCGGCCGGTCATGGTCGGCATCGCCGGCGATAAAGATCGACGAGGAGCCACACTGCATCGTCTCGGGGTCGTAGACCGGGGTGCCATGGTCGTCCAGCTCGATGCCGGTGGTCTCCAGCCCCAGGCCCTTCAGCCGCGGCGGTCGCCCGGCGGCCACCAGCACGTAGTCAAAGTCGCCCTCGCCGCTCGCCGCACCGGACCAGGACAGCCGCACGCCCTCGCCTTCGCGCCGAGCATCCACCTCGACATTGAGGTACAGGGTCAGGTCCTGTTCCAGGATCTTGCGCAACTCGGCCTTGACCTCCAGGTCCTCCAGCGCGCCCAGGCCATCGTCCTGACCGAACAGGGTGACGGCCACACCGAGGCGGGCCATGGCCTGGGCCAGTTCCAGGCCCACCGGACCGGTGCCGATCACCGCCAGCGAACGCGGCAGATCGGGGAGTTCGAAGATCGTCTCGTTGGTCAGCGCCCGCTCGCCGAGGGCGTCGAAGGGTTCCGGCACCAGAGGGTAGGAGCCGGTGGCGATGATCACGCTGCGGGCGCTTATCGTCTTACCATCGCTGAGCTGCAGGCGATCCGGCGCCACGAAGCGCGCCGTCGCGCGCTGGGCCACGCCCTCGGGCAACTTGGCGAAACCCTCCTTGGTGGCGGCGACGAAATGATCGCGCTCGCGCCGCACCCGCGCCATGACCGCCGCGCCATCGACGCTGACGCTGCCCACCTCGATGCCGAAGGTGCCGGCGCGGCGGACGGCATGATGAGCCTCCCCGGCGACGATCAGCAGCTTGGAGGGCATGCAGCCCACGGAGGCACAGGTGGTGCCGGCCCAGCGGTCGTCGATCAGCAGGGTGCGCGCGCCCTGGCGGCGGGCGGCGCGTTCGGCGGCGAGGCCGGCGGTTCCGGCCCCGATCACGGCGACATCACATTCGAGATCGGCGGGGGTCGTAGCGGCTGCAGGGTCACTCATCTCATCACCTGACGTTGTGAAGGGTTACCCGACTCGCGCCAGGTCTCCAGCAAGGGACCCCAAGCGCAACGTTGAGGTTGCATCCCCAAGGCGTGACCCACTTCGACAAAAAACCGACAATTCTTGTCAGGAGCGTCAAATTCCATGCCACTCGTCACCTTATACTGGCCATCTGGAACCATTGAGGGTGTCCTATCCTCAATTAGCCAACTTAAATGGACGCAGGCACTCACATGGAACGTGACATCAGCAAGATTCCGCTCATCAACGATTGGTCCTATCTGATCGCCCTGGAAACCGGCCTGTTCACCCGGGGTGAACTCAGCGGCGCGGTGCTCAAGGCCCTCAATGACCAGGCCCGCCTGCTCTCCCGTCGCTACCTGGTGCAGAAGTCCAAGCTGGACGTACGCAAGCTGACGCCCGCCGAGAGCGAGATCCTCGATACCCTCAGCGACACCGCCGCCAGCCTACGTCGCCGCCAGCGGCTGCCGCACAACATCGTCAAGAGCCTCAGGGCCGGCGGCCTGATCGCCGCGGTCGAGCGCAGCGTCTGCGCCTCGGGCATCCTGCAGTGCCACAACGGCTTCTATGAAGACGGCCTGGAGCCGGGCGCCTTCGAGCGGATCGTCATGCGCCATCCCCATGAATTCGGCGATCACGCCCGCCAGAGCGCCGCCCTCTACTTCGCCCAGGAACCCTTCGCCCTGGAACAGTCGCAAGACGTGCACGACCAGCCGCTGCAGGCCAGCGCCTGATGAGCGAGGCGCACGCAATGACCGGGGCGGCCGGGAGGCCCCAGACCCCGTTCGCCTGCGCGCGTCTCGCCGCCCCCGTTCCCGCGTGCGGTACCGCTTTTCCGGAGTCCTGGCGCATGACGCCCGCTTTCGCGCCGCTCAGCCCCCCATAGCACCCCTGCCCTCGCCGGCCGGCCGATCTCGCTGATCGTGTCGGCTGTCGTCCTTTCGTTGCCGGCCCAGCCGGCAGCGGCCTTTGCCTGCGCGCGTCTTATGACGGGCGTCTCTGCCGATGCCGTTCGCGTCGCCGTCCAGCCGGAGTCCGCTCCCGGAGGGTGGCCGCGGCATGGGCCACGGCTGCGAGGAGCAGACATGACTACCGCCCACGTCCCCCAGGGACGCAACAACTTCGATTTCCTGAGATTCGCCGCGGCCTCCACCGTGGTGATCGGCCACGGCTTCTGGCTCTCGGGGCATATCGGCGCCGAGCCGATCCTCAACTTCACCGGCTTCACCGACGCGGCCAACATCGCCGTCTATGTGTTCTTCGTGATCAGCGGCTTCCTGATCACGGCGTCCTTCCAGCGCAGTCGCAATCCCCTGGACTTTCTGCTCAAGCGCGCCCTGCGGATCTTTCCGGCGCTGATCGTCTCGGTGCTGTTCTCGGTGCTGGTGGTGGGCTGGCTGGCCACCAGCCGGGAAACGAGCGCCTACTTCAGCGATCGTCAGACCCTGGGCTTCTTCAAGAACATCCTCTTGATGACGCGCTTCGAACTGCCCGGCGTCTTCACCGGCAATCCCTTTCCGGACACGGTGAACGGCAGCTACTGGACCCTGCCCTACGAGGTGTTCATGTACCTGTCGCTGCTGATCATCGGGGTGCTGGGGCTGCTGACCCGCTCGGTGGTCATGGCCACCCTGGTGGTGCTGGTGCTGGGCAACTTCCTGCTGCTGCCGCAGATGGGCATCGCCAGCTTCGTGCTGCACAAGGTGTTCAGCCTGGGCATGTTCTTTTTCGCCGGCGCCCTGCTGCAACTCGCGGGACCGCGCATCCCCTGGCGCCTGGAGATCGCCCTGGCGCTCTGCCTGCTGTCGCTGGCGGCCATCGTCTGGCATGTCCTGCCGGTGATCCACCTGGTGTCGCTGGCCTATGTGATCATCTACCTGGCCCAGGTGCAGGTACCGGTGCTGCATGGCTTCGGCCGCTTCGGCGACTATTCCTACGGCCTCTACCTGTTCAACTTCCCGGTCCAGCAACTGCTCATGCACTGGTTTCCCGACAGCTTCTCGCTGCCTGGTTTCCTGCTGGTGAGCTATGTCCTGACCCTGGGGTTCGCGGTGCTCTCCTGGCACCTGATCGAGGCGCCGGCGCTGAGATTCAAGCCGCGGCGCCAGGCCCCGGCGGCGCCGGCCTGAGGCCAGCTGGCCGGGCGTCTCAGCCGAGACGACCGGCCAGGGCAAAACCGGCCAGGGTCAGCAGCAGCGACCCCAGCACATGGATGGTCACGGTGAGCGCCGCCCAGCCCAGGCGGCCGCTCTGCAGCAATCCCACCACCTCGGCGGAAAAGGTCGAGAAGGTGGTGAAGCCGCCACAGAAGCCGGTCACCAGCAGCAGGCGCCACTGGGCTTCCAGCCCCGGATAACGGGAGAACAGCCCCAGCGCCAGGCCGATCACGAAGCCACCGACCAGATTGACCAGCAGCGTGCCCAGGGGCAGCAGCGGAAACAGCGCATTCAGCCGCAGACCGACCCACCAGCGACAGGCGCTGCCGAGGGCACCGCCAAACATCACCGCGAACAGCGCATAGGGCATCTCAGACTCCTCTCAACGGCGAGGGGCGGCGAGGAGCAGGACGGCAACGCCCGCCAGGGCCGACAGCAGCGACCCCAGCAGCACGCCGATCTTGACCTCGTCGACCAGGAAGGGCGCCCCCGGAAAGGCCAGGGCGCCGATGAACAGGCTCATGGTAAAGCCGATGCCGCAGAGCAGCGCCACGCCGTAGAGCTGCAGCCAGCTGGCACCCTCGGGCAGCCGCGCCAGACCGCTGCGGATGGCCAGCACCGCCATCAGGGAAATCCCGATCTGCTTGCCAAGGAACAGCCCCAGGGTCACGCCCAGGGGCACCGGATCCAGCAGATTGGCCGGTGACATCCCGGCCAGGGAGACCCCGGCATTGGCGAAGCCGAACAGCGGCACGATCAGGAAGGCCACCCAGGGATGCAGCGCGGACTCCAGCTTGAGCAGCGGCGAGGCGTCGTCGGCCTCGGTGTCGCCCAGGGGAATGAACAGCGCCAGGATCACCCCGGCCAGGGTCGCATGGATGCCCGAACGCAGCATGCAGAACCATAGCAGCGCCCCCACCAGCAGATAGGGCAACAGGGCGGTGACCTTGAGGCGATTGAGCACGAACAGCACCGCCACCAGACCGGCCGCGGCCAGCAGCATGCTGCTGGAGAGGTCGCTGGTGTAGAACAGCGCGATGATCAGCACGGCGCCGAGGTCATCGAGGATCGCCAGGGCGGAGAGAAACACCTTGAGCGACACCGGCACCCGCGAACCCAGCAGCGACAGCACGCCCAGGGCGAAGGCGATGTCGGTGGCGGCGGGAATCGCCCAACCCGAGAGGGTCTGGGGATCGTGGCGATTGACCAGGGCATAGAGCAGTGCCGGCACCAGCATGCCGCCCAGGGCGGCGAGCCCCGGCAGGGCGCGATCGCCCCAGCTGGCGAGTTGGCCGACCGCCATCTCGCGCTTGATCTCCAGCCCCACCAGCAGGAAGAAGATGGCCATCAGGCCGTCGTTGATCCAGTGACCGAGGGACAGACCACCCACATACCAGTGCAGACTGGCGAAATAGCCCTCGGCCAGCGGCGAGTTGGCGACGATCAGGGCGATGGCGGCGGCCACCATCAGCACGACACCACCGGCCGCTTCGGCCGCGACGAAGCGATTGAGATAGGCCAGGGCCTTGGCCGGAGAAAAGGGAGAGTTCATGGGCAGCCGTACTCCGCGCGGCGGCCCGACCTGCGCTCGATTCAACCTGTCCTACCGCGTGGCTGCGGCGACACCCAGCCGATGATCCTACTACGACGGCCGCGGCGGTCGCAGCAGAAAATCGCCTGGAGACGGCAGCCGCTCTGGGTCGCCGCCTGGCCGTAGACCCGGGCGCCGAGCGCGCCGCGCCGGTCTTGCCAGGGCTGCGTCCAGGAGGGACCATCAGCGCCCTCGTTCTGCCCAGCAGCTGCCTCTCCCATGTCCCAGGAACCCCTTACGCCCTCGCCTTCGCCGTCTCTCTTCGCCCGCCTGGTCCAGGGCCTGCGCGCCTTCTGGCCGGCGCCGCTGCCCATCGACGGACGCGAGCGGCTGCGCGCCAGCCTCGGTGCCGGCCTCGGCATCCTGCTCGCGGCCCTGCTCGCCGCCTGGTGGCTGGAAGGCCAGCCGGTGCATCAGCATGGCGCCCTGGCACTGGCGCTGGTGGCGCCGCTGGGCGCCAGCGCCGTACTGGTGTTCGCCCTGCCCTCCAGTCCGCTGGCGCAGCCCTGGTCGGTGGTGGGCGGCAACACCCTGTCGGCGCTGATCGGCATCGCCTGCGCCCTGTGGATTCCCGAGGCCAACCTGGCCGCCGCCGTGGCGGTCGCCCTGGCCATCGCCGCCATGTTCACCCTGCGCTGCCTGCACCCGCCGGGGGGCGCCTCGGCGCTGCTGATGGTGCTGATCGGCGCCCAGGACTTCAGCTATGCCTGGAGTCCGGTGGCGCTGGATTCGCTGCTGCTGGTGAGCGCCGGCCTGCTCTACAACAACCTGACCCGCCGCCCCTGGCCCCATGTGCCACGCCCGGCCGAGCCGAGTGGCGAGACGCGCCTGCAGCGCGCCGACCTGGACGCCGTGCTGGCACGCTACAACCAGGTGCTGGACATCAGCCGCGACGACCTCGCCGAATTGCTCGAACAGGTGGAGGCGCGCGCCTACCAGCGCAAGATGGGCGAGTTGCGCTGCGCCGACGTCATGAGCCACGAACCGGTGACGGCCCGCGCCGAGATGCCGCTGCAGCAAGCCTGGGCGCTGATGCGCGCCCGGCGCATCAAGGCGCTGCCGGTGGTGGATCGCCAGGGCCATCTGCTGGGTATCGTCACCGTCGCCGACTTCATGCGGCAGATCGATCTGGACGTCCATGAAGGCCTCGGCTGGCGCCTGAGATCGCTGGTCCGCCCGCGCACGCGCCAGGAGGAAAACAGCGTCGGCCACATCATGACCCGCACCGTGCGGGTGGCCAGCGCCGACCGCCTGCTGATCGATCTGGTGCCGGTGTTTTCCGAGAACGGCCACCGCCACATCCCCATCATCGACGGCTCGCGCCGTCTGGTCGGCATCATCACCCAGTCGGATCTGATCCGCGCGCTGTACCAGGCGGTACGGGCCTGACCGCAGCGAGCCGCCCTCGGCTGGGGTTCTGCAGCGAACCTCGCCGCGTTTTCGTCGTCTCAAAGGCACTGTCGCCCATTCCGGGCGACCTGCCAGGAATGTTCGGATGAAAACCGGTCCCGCTCGTGCCTCTTCGTTCTCCGCGCCTCGTGCGCTGCTCGCCAGCCTGGTCCTGGGCGGCGGTCTGCTGCTCGCGGGCTGCGCCGGCAACCCGCCGACCGCGCAGATGGCCGTGACCCAGTCCGCCGTCAACGAAGCCGTGAGCGGCGGCGGCAACCAGTTCGCCCCCATCGAGACCAAGTCGGCCCAGGACAAGTGGACCCAGGCCCAGGCCGCCCTGTCCAACGAGAAATACGACGAGGCCAAGCGCCTGGCCGAGCAGGCCGAGTGGGATGCCCGTCTGGCGACCCGCAAGACCCAGGCCGCCAAGGCCCAGGCGGCGCTGCAGGATGCCCAGAACAGCATCCAGCAGATCCGTGAGGAAGGTCAGATCAACCTCCAGCTGCAACAGAATCTACAGAAAAAGGTGCAGCAGTAAGGCTGCCCGCTCTCTTGAAGGACGAAACCATGCGTAAACGTTTTCTGCTCCCGCTGATGTCGGCGCTGACCCTCACTCTGGCCGCCTGCGCCACCCCGCCCAACCCCAATCTGGAAAAGGCGCGCAACGACTACGCCGCTCTCGAATCCCAGCCCCAGGCCACCCAGCTGGCAGCGCTGGAAACCAAGGACGCCGGCACCTGGCTGGCCAAGGCCGACAAGGCCTACAAGGACGGTGAGAACGAGCGCACCGTCGACCAGCTGGCCTACCTGACCCAGCAACGCATCCAGACCGCCATGCAGACCATCAAGCTGCGCATGGCCGAAGCCGAGCTGAAGAAGGTCGACGCCGAACGCGGCGAAGCCCGCCTCAACACCCGCACCCAGCAGCTGCAGCAACTGCAGAAGGCGATCAAGTAAGGTCCAGGGCGCAGGTCCCCTGGCGGGAATCCTGCGCCCCCTGCCGTGGTCCTCTACTGACCCGCGAGCGTCCTGCTCGCCACAGTCCGGAGGATTTCTCATGCACGCCATACGCCTACGCAAACCCGGTGGTCTGGACCAGCTGGAGCCCTGCGAACTACCCGATCCCGGGCAGCCGGGGGCTGGCGAGATCCGGGTGCGGATCAAGGCCAGTTCGCTGAATTTCCATGACCTGGGCGTGGTGCTGGGCAAGATGCCGACCGCCGATGGGCGCATTCCCATGTCCGATGGCGCCGGGGTGGTCGAGGCGGTGGGCGCCGGGGTCAGCGAATTCGCCGTGGGCGATCACGTGGTCTCGACCTTCTTTCCCCACTGGCTGGACGGCGAGCCGCCCATCGATGACTTTTCCACCACGCCCGGCGATGGCGTCGACGGCTTCGCCTGCGAGGTGGTGGTACGTCCAGCCACCGCCTTCACCCGCGCGCCCAAGGGCTACAGCCATGCCGAGGCGGCGACCCTGACCACCGCCGGGCTGACCGCCTGGCGCGCCCTGGTGGTGGACGGTGGCCTCAAGGCCGGTGACAGCGTGCTGGTCATGGGGACCGGCGGCGTCTCCATCTTCGCCCTGCAGATGGCCAAGGCCATGGGCGCCACGGTGATCGCCACCTCGTCCTCGGACGAAAAGCTGCAGCGCGCCTATGCCCTGGGCGCCGATCACCTGATCAATTACCGTGAAGAGCCGGAATGGGGCGCCAAGGTGCAGGCCATCACCGGCGGGCGTGGCGTCGACATCGTGGTGGAGGTGGGCGGTCCGGCGACCTTGGCGCAGTCCATCCAGGCCGCGCGCATCCATGGGCACCTGGCGCTGATCGGGGTGCTCACCGGCGTCGAGGGCCAGGTCCCCACCGCCAACCTGATGCGCCGCCACCAGCGACTGCAGGGTTTGATCGTCGGCAGTCGTCGCCATCAGCAGGAGATGATCCGCGCCTTGGAAAGCACCGGGATTAAGCCGGTCATCGATCGCAGCTACTCGCTGAACGAGATCGCCGCGGCCTTCGCCTTCCAGAAGGACGGCAGCCATTTCGGCAAGATCGTCCTGGAGTTCTGATAATGGTCAGACGAAAGCCAGACTGAGCCCAGCAGGCCTCTGCTAGACTTCCGGGATCGTCTCATCGCGTTCCGGAAGTCCCGATGACCTCGCCTGATCCCCTCCCCTATCTCGTCGTCATCGAAGACAACGGGCTGCTAGCCGAACTGCTGAGCAATCACCTCGAAGAGCGACTGGGCTGGACCTGTGTTCGCTTCGACAACGCCGACGACGCCCTGGTGCATCTGCTCCAGCAGCAGCAAAGCCCCGGGCTGGTGATCACCGACCACCTGATGCCCGGCCAGCTGCGTGGCGGCGAACTGGCGGAGATGCTGTTGCAGCGCTGGCCCGCGCTGCCCATGGTGATCACCTCGGGCTACGGCTACGAGATCACCACGGCGCTGCCCGAGCAGGTGATCTTCCTGCAGAAGCCCTGGACGCTGGACGAGGTGGATTCGGCGGTACGCCTGGCACGGGCGCGCCAGGCGGCGGGCTAGACACCCAGCTGGCCGCAGGCCTTGAGCAACTGGTCGATGGTCCAGGGCTTGGGCAGGAACAGCGCCCGCTCCTCGCGCTCGGCGTACTGCTGGCCGGTATAGCCGGAGGACACCAGGATCGGCAATTGTGGAAAGCGCTGACGCACCTGCTTGGCCAGGGCGAGTCCGTCCAGCCGACCCGGCATGCGCACGTCGGTGAACAGGAGATCGGGCGGTAAGGGATCGGACTCGAGCCAACCCCAGGCGGCGTCGGCGGTATCGAAGGACTGGACGGCATAACCTTCCATCTCGAATACCTCCGTCGCCAGCGATCTCAGCACCGGATCGTCTTCGACGACCAGCACGGTGGTAACAGCAGCGGAAGAAACTACATCGGTCATGGCAACGCTACTTCATTAGTACGACTAAATAGACCGAAATTTCTCGAATTGGATCACAAGGCTCGGATGGGCGGCTGGCAGCCGGGTGCCGGCACTTGTCTGATGCCGTAACGGCTACTTAATTCCCTGTCTGTCGGAAAAAGGTGCTGGCAGATCGCTAGCCATCGCCCGACTCTCTTACTCTAAGGCTCTCGCCGGACGTCACCGCCGTCCGCTTCCGCTGCTCACGCGTTCGAACGACCCCATGGCTGAATCCGCTCTCTCCCACGCTGAACTCCAGGCCGAAGTCCGTCGCCTCCGCGCCGCGCTCGACCAGTGCACCGCGCTGCCGCCCCAGGACGCCCAGCGGCGTCTGGCGATCTTTGATGGTGCCATCGATTTCGCCATGATCGTGCTCGATCCGGCCGGGGTGATCACCGACTGGAACAGCGGCGCCGAACGCCTGCTGGGCTGGACCGCCGCAGAGATTCGCGGCGCGCCGGTCGAGCGCTTCTTCACCCCCGAGGACAACCAGATCAGCCGGGCCGCGCTGGAAATGCGGCTGGCGCTGCAGGACGGTCGCGCCGAAGACGAACGCTGGCACCTGCGACGCGACGGCACCCGCTTCTGGGCCAGCGGCGAGATGCATCCGCTGCACGACGACGCCGGCCGCCATACCGGCTTCGTCAAGATCCTGCGCGACCGTACGCCCCAGCATCTGGCCGGCCAGGCCCTGCGTGACAGCCAGCGCCACGTGGGCGAGGTGCAGCAGAAACTGGCGGAAAGCGAGCGCTATTGGCGCGGTCTGTTCGAGCAACTGGACGAGGGCTTCATCCTCGGCACCATTCTGCGCGATGAGCAAGGTCGCGGCTGCGACTGGCGCTATGACCAGGTCAACCGAGCCTGGTGCACGCACTTCGGCCTGAGCGCGGAGCAGGCGATCGGCCAGACCGCCCGGACCCTGTTTCCCGAACTCGAAGACCTCTGGGTGGAGGATTTCACCCGGGTGGTGGATACCGGCCAGTCGTTCAGCTACGTGCGGCAATTCCAGGCCAACGGGCGCTGGTACGAAGGTCATGCGCACAAGGCCGGCGCGGAGAGCTTCCTGGTGCTGTTCCTGGATGTCACCGAACGCGAGCAGGCCGCCCAGGCGACCCGCGACGAAGAGCGCTATCGCCGCGCCCTGGCAGAGCTGGGCGAAGGCTTCAGCCACCTCAACGACATCGAGGCGGTCACCGAGCTGGCCTGCACAGTGCTGGGCACCCTGCTGGACGCCCAGCGGGTGGGCTACGGCCTGGTGGACGCCGACGTCGAGACCATCAGCGTGGAGCACGACTGGACGATCTCGGGCGGGTGCAGCCTGATGGGCACCCTGAATTTCCGCGACTATGGCAGCTGTATCGAGGACTTCAAGCGCGGCGAGACCGTGGCCATCGAAGATGTGCGCGAGGATGCCCGCACCTGCCACAACCTGGCCGCCATGCAACGGCTGGACACCCGCGCCTTCGTCAGCACCCCGCTGTTCGAGCACGGCCATTTCGTCGCCCTGCTCTATGTCAGCGCCAGCCAAGCGCGGTGCTGGACGCCGGCCGAAGTGCAATTCATCCGCGAGGTCGCCAATCGAACCCGCTCGGCGACGGCGCGGCTGACCGCTGAGCGCGCCCTGCGCGATAGCGAACTCAATCTGCGGCTGGTGGCCGACACCCTGCCCTGCCTGATCGCCTTCGTTGATCGCGAGCTTGTCTATCGCTTCGCCAACATCGAGGCGCCCAAGTGGTTCAAGGACGCTCCGGAAAGCATCCTGGGTCGCAGCATGGCCGAGGTCTTCGCCCCGGAGCTGTTCGCGGCCCGGCGTCCGGCCATCCAGGCCGCCCTGGACGGCACCCCGGCGCGGCTGGACCTGCCCTGGGCCTGGCCGGACGGCCGCCGACGCATCGCCGACATCCACTATCGTCCGCGGCGCGATGCGCGCGGGGCGGTGGATGGCTTCTATGTCTTCGCCCAGGATGTCACCGCCCAGCGCGACGCCCAGACGCTGATCCAGGCGCAGAATCTCAGCCTCAGCCAGGAGGTCCAGGCGCGCACCGCCGAGCGCGACCGGCTCTGGGCGCTCAGCGAAGACCTGCTGCTGACCGCCGATTTCAACGGGCAGCTCCTGCGGGTGAGTCCGTCCTGGTCGCGCGGCCTGGGCTATTCCGAAGCCGAGTTGCTCAGCCGCCCCTACCGGGAACTCATCCATCCCGACGATCTGCCGGGGGTGCTGGTGGCGCTGGACGAACTGCGCCGCAGCGGCCTGCCGGCGCGGGTGGAAAATCGCGTCCTGGCGGCGGACGGCAGCTGGCGCTGGCTGTCCTGGACGCTGTCGATGGACACCGAACAGGATCGCCTCACCGGCGCCGGGCGCGACATCACCCGGGAACGGGACGCCGCGGAGACCCAGGCGCTGCTGGAAGAGCAGTTGCGCCAGTCGCAGAAGATGGAAGCGGTCGGCCAGCTCACCGGCGGCCTGGCCCACGATTTCAACAACCTGCTCGCCGGCATCGTCGGCAGTCTGGATCTGCTCACGGTGCGCATCGGCCAGGGCCGGCTGAACAATCTCGAGCGCTACACCACCGCCGCCCAGGGCGCCGCCATCCGCGCCGCCGCCCTGACCCACCGGCTGCTGGCCTTTTCCCGCCGCCAGACGCTGGATCCCAAGCCCACCGACGTCAATCGCCTGGTGGCCGGCATGGAAGACCTGATCCGTCGCACGGTGGGTCCGGCCATCCAGATCGAGGTGGTGGCCAGCAGCGAGCTGTGGTCGACCCTGGTCGATCCGCCGCAACTGGAAAACGCCCTGCTCAACCTCTGCATCAATGCCCGCGACGCCATGCCCGAGGGCGGTCGCATCTTCATCGAGACCGCCAACCGGGCGCTGGATGCGCGCATGGCCCGGGTCCGCGACCTGGAAGCGGGCGAATACATCGCCCTCTCGGTGACCGACAACGGCTGCGGCATGCCGCCCGAGGTGATCGCCAAGGCCTTCGATCCCTTCTTCACCACCAAGCCGATCGGGGTGGGCACAGGGCTGGGCCTGTCGATGATCTACGGTTTCGTGCGCCAGTCCGGCGGCCAGGCGCGCATCCATTCCCAGGTCGATCAGGGCACCAGCGTCACCCTCTTCCTGCCGCGTCATCGCGAAGCGGCCACCGGCGTCGACCTCGCCGCCAGCCAGCCGACCCTACCGCGCCAGGGCCACGGCGAGACGGTGCTGGTGGTGGATGACGAACCCACGGTACGGATGCTGGTGGTGGAGGTGCTGGAGGAACTGGGCTACGCCGCCCTGGAAGCGGCGGATGCCAGCTCCGGCTTGCGCCTGCTGGAATCCGACGTGCGCATCGATCTGCTGATCAGCGACGTCGGCCTGCCCGGCGGCATGAACGGCCGCCAGATGGCCGACGCCGCCCGCCAGCGCCGCCCAGGCCTCAAGGTGCTGTTCATCACCGGCTACGCCGAGAACGCCGTGGTCGGCAACGGCCACCTGGAGCCCGGCATGCATGTGATGACCAAGCCCTTCGCCATGGACGCCCTGGCGATGCGCATCCGCGATCTGATCGAAGGGACCTGAGGTCAGCGTCGGAGTGGATCATCCCTCACCCCAGCCCTCTCCCGGAGGGAGAGGGGGCGGTTGGGAGGCGTAGTGTGGATAACGGCGCAGCCTTATCCACGAATGGAGCCGGGGCTTGCCCAGTGGAAAACGCTGCGCGGTTTTCCACGCTACGCCAGGACATCGGCTGGATCGCGGCCATGGGCCGCTCCTACGGGAAGCGGTCGCGCCAGGCTCGACCGACCCTCTCCCCTGGGAGAAGGCTGGGGTGAAGGCGCTCCAGGGCAGAGATATCCCTCCGTTGGGCTTCGCTGCGCTCAACCCAACCTACGCGGTCGATCTCGGCCGTAGGGTGGATAACGGCGCAGCCTTATCCACGAATGGAGGCGGGGCTTGCCCAGTGGAAAACGCTGCGCGGTTTTCCACGCTACGCCAGGACATCGGCTGGATCGCGGCCATGGGGCGCTCCTACGGGAAGCGGTCGCGCCGGACTCGACCGCCCCCTCTCCCCTGGGAGAGGGCTGGGGTGAGGGCGCTCCAGCGCGGAGGTATCCCCGCTCTTGGGCTTCGCTGCGCCCAACCCAACCTACGCGGTCGATCTCGGCCGTAGGGTGGATAACGGCGCAGCCTTATCCACGAATGGAGGCGGGGCTTACCCAGTGGAAAACGCTGCGCGGTTTTCCACGCTACGCCAGGACATCGGCTGGATCGCGGCCATGGGCCGCTCCTACGGGAAGCGGTCGCGCCAGGCTTGACCGCCCCCTCTCCCCCTGGGAGAGGGCTGGGGTGAGGGCGCTCCAGCGCGGAGGTATCCCTCCGTTGGCCTTCGCTGCGCTCAACCCAACCTACTCTGCCGGTACCCGTACCCAGCCTTCCATCAGGCGCCGGGCGCTGCGGCTCATGCTGGCCTTTTCCACCTGCCAGACGCCGCCGACCTCGCGCGCCCGGGCGCCGACCGCCACAGTGCCGGCGGTATGGCCTATGCGGACCTGGCGACCGTCCAGGTCGCCGGTCAGGGTGTGGACCAGGGTCCCCGGCAGTGCCGCGGCCACCGCCACGGCGACCGCGCCGGTGCCGGGGATGGCGTGGTGCAGCTTGCCCATGGAGATCATCCGCGCGATGACGTCGAGTTCCTCGGCCCGGACCTGCTTGCCACCCGCCACCCGGTAGGTCTGAGGTGGGGCGATCAGGCACAGCTTGGGCGTATGTGGCCGCTCCGCCGTGGCCTGGGCGGCGGTCGCGGCCAGCCCCATGGCCACTGCGCCCGCCGCGCGCAGGGCCTCCAGGCGCGCCAGTAGCGGCCCATCGCCGTTGACCTGCGCCTGGGTTTCGGTGCCGCTCAGGCCCAGGGTCTCGGCGCGCACGAAGACGGTAGGATTACCGGCATTGAGCAGGGTCACCGGCAGCCGGCCCAGTCCCGGGACGTCCAGTTCGTCGACCGCCCGCCCGGTGGGCAGCACACTGCCGTCGCTGCCTGCGGGATCGAGAAAGTCGAGCACCACCTCGGCGGCCGGAAAGGCCACGCCGTCGAAGCGAAAATCGCCCTCCTCCTGCACCTCGCCATTGGCCATGGGAACGTGGGCGAGGATGCGCTTGCCCAGATTGGCCTGCCAGATGCGCACCCTGGCCAGACCGTCGCGCGGCGCCTGGACCAGGCCCTCGCTGATGGCGAAGGGGCCTACGGCGGCGCTGAGATTGCCGCAGTTGCCCGACCAGTCGATCACCGGGACCTCGATGGCCGGGGCGCCGAACAGATAATCGACGTCACAGTCCGGGCGGCAGGAGGGCGCGATCACCACCACCTTGCTGGTGCTGGAGGTGGCTCCGCCCAGGCCGTCGATCTGCTTGCCGTAGGGATCGGGGCTGCCGATCACCCGCAGCAGCAGCGCATCGCGCGCCGGACCGGCCGGCGGCAGGTCGCGGGCATGAAAGAACACGCCCTTGCTGGAACCGCCACGCATGTAGACGGCGGGGATACGCAGTTGCGGCATCAGAGGTCTCCGTCAGGTGCCTAGGCGAGATAGCGGCCGAACCAGCCCAGGGTGCGGTCCCAGGCCAGGCGCGCGGCGGCTTCGTCGTAGCGCGGGGTGGAATCGTTGTGGAAGCCATGGTTGGTGCCGGCATAGCGATGCACCTCGTAGGTCTTGCCGGCCGCCTGGAGCGCCGCTTCGTAGGCGGCGGCGCCCTCGTTGATGCGCGGATCGTTCTCGGCGTAGTGGATCAGCAGCGGCGCCTTGATCGCGGCCACCTCCTCGGCGCGTGGCTGACGTCCATAGAAAGGCACCGCCGCAGCCAGTTCCGGGTAGGCCACGGCGGCCGCGTTGGCCACCCCCCCGCCATAGCAGAAGCCGGTGATGCCGACCTTGCCGGTGCTGAATTCGTGGCCCATCAGGGTTTCCACGGCGGCGAAGAAGTCGTTCATCAGCTTTTCCGGATCGACCTGCTGCTGCAGTTCGCGACCCTTGTCGTCGTTCCCGGGATAGCCGCCCATGGCGGTCAGGCCATCCGGCGCCAGGGCCAGGTAGCCGGCCTTGGCCAGGCGCCGGGCGACGTCTTCGATATAGGGATTGAGGCCGCGATTCTCGTGGACCACCACCACCGCCGGCACCTTGCCGCTGGCCTTGGCCGGGCGCACCAGATAGCCACGGACGCGGCCATGGCCCTTGGGCGAGGGGTAGTAGACGTATTCGGCGACGATGTCCGGATCGGTGAACTCGACCTGGGTGGCCAGGGCATAGTTGGGCGTCAGGGCCGCCAGCACCCCGGTGGCCGACAGCCCCAGCACCGCGGCGCAGGCGCCGGCGCGGTCGAGGAAGTCGCGGCGGCTGATGCGACCGTGCACATAGAAGTCGTAGAGCTCGAGCAGTTCGGGCGAGAAATCCTTGGCGGTGAGACGGGTCATCGCGGCGCTCCTCTGGCGGGAAACGGGGCCGCCGGCCCGGTTGGGCGGGCGCCCCGATGGCTCCCGAGTGTGCCGCGAATCGTCTGACTAAGCTACCGTCCGCGCGCCCTCAACCGGACGCCTGCAGCTCCTGCAGGATGGCGATCAGCGCCTCGAAACTGACCGGCTTGTTCAGATGCCGGGCGAAACCCGCCGCCCGCGCCTTGTCGATGTCCAGCCGGGTGCCGTAGCCGGACAGCGCCACCGCCGGCGTGCCGACATTGCGATCGCCCGCCCGTATCTGGCGCAGGAATTCGTGGCCGTCCATCTCCGGCATGCCGATGTCGGAGAGGATGACGTCGAAATCCTGCGCCTGGGCCAGCGCCAGGCCGCTCTGGGAGTCGGTCGCGGCGGTGACCAGGATGCCCTCCTCTTCGAGCAGCAGTTGCAGGGTCTCGACGATATCGGGGGAATCGTCCACCAGCAGCACCCGCAGCCCGACAACGGACTGGCCTTCCGCCTGCGCCTCGTCCAGCTGGCGTTCGTCGTCCTGGCACAGCGGCAGCCAGACGCTGAAGCGCGCGCCCAGGCCAAGGCCCTCGGAATGGGCTTCGATGCGCCCGCCATGGGCCTCCACCAGCTGCTTGACCAGCGCCAGGCCGATGCCCAGGCCATGCTGGGCGCGAGCGGTGTATTTCATTTCCGCCTGGCCGAACATGTCGAACACCCGCGGCAGGAAATCCGCTGCTATGCCGTGCCCGGTGTCGGTGACGTCCAGCCGCGCCTCGTCGCCGTCCACCCCCAGGCTGATCTCCACCTGGCCGCCGGCCGGGGTGAACGTGATGGCGTTGTTGAGCAGATTCCAGACGATCTGGCCAATGCGGGTGGCATCCGCCTGGACATGCAACGGCGTCTCCGGCAGCCGGGTGCAACTCACCTGCACCTCGCCTGCGAGCGGACGAATCACGTCGGCGATCTCGCGCAGCTGCTGGGCCAGGTCCAGACTCCGGCGCTCCAGCTTGAGCTTGCCAGTACGGATGCGCGACAGGTCGAGCAGGTCGTCGATGATCTGCGCCTGGCTGCGCACCGCGCGCTGAATGGCCTCGGTAGCACGGCGCGCCAGGGGTACCTCGCGCAGCACCGGCGAACGGATCAGCAGCTCGCTGTTGAGCTGGATGAGATTGAGCGGGTGCTTGAGTTCATGGGACATCACCGCGAAGAACTCGTCCTTGAGCTTGCCCAGCGCCTGACTCTGGGCCAGGTGGTTGGCCGTTTCACTGGCGCGTACGTGATCGGCGGTGGCATCCCGGGCGATCTTGGCGTAGCCCTCACCGCCAGAGGCGTTGCTCATACGGCTGAGCACCCCGGTGCAGTACAGCCGGCTGCCGTCCTTGCGTCTCAGCCAGCGTTCGTCGTGGGCGACGCCCGCTTCCCGGGCCTGGCGCATCTCGGCGTCCGGTACCTGGGCGGCGACGTCTTCCGGGGTGAAGATCAGGCCCATTGGCTGGCCCAGGGCCTCGCGCTCGCTGTAGCCGAACAGCCGGGTGGCCCCGCCGTTCCAGCTGTTGATGATGCCGGCGGCATCCAGGGTGACGATGGCGTAGTCCTGGATGTTCTGCGCCACCAGGCGCATGTTTTCCTCGCCGGCGCGGGCGCGATCCTGGGCCAGGCGCCGGTCGGTGATGTCGATGAAGGTCAGCACCGCACCCTCGATGCGATCCTCGGCGGTGCGATAGGGCAGCAGTCGCGCCAGGTACCAGCGCTCGTCCTGGCTGCGCACCTCGCGCTCGATCAGCCGGAGCGATTCGAATACCTGGTTGGCGTCGGCGGCCAGCTCGGGATAGTCCAGCCGATGGGTGATGTCGAGCAGCGAACGCCCTGTATCGCTGACAATCATGTTGAAGATGCTCACCGCGCGCGGGGTGAATCTCTTGATGCGCATGCCACGATCGACGAACACCGTGGCGATGTCGGTGGAGGTGATGAGGTTCTGCAGATCGTCGTTGATCTTGCCGGTTTCCTCGATCTTGGACTTGAGCTCGTAGTTGACGGTGATCAGTTCCTCGTTGATCGATTGCAGTTCTTCCTTGCTGGTCTCCAGTTCCTCGGTGGCCGACCGCAACTCCTCGTTGATCGCCTGCAGCTCCTCGTTGGACGCCTTGAGCTCCTCGGTAGAGGTCTCGGACTGCTCGATGGTCAGCTGCAGCTGTTCCTTGGTTCGCTGCAGCTCGGCCTCCAGCTGGGTGAGCACGCTGTCCTTGGCCTCGGTGTGATCGCCGCCGGCGTCGGTGCTCATGACGTCTTCGACTTCGTCGAAGAGCACCAGCATGTAGTCGGTACTGGTGTCGCTGTCGCGGAAGGGGCGCACCACCATGTTGATGTAGTAGCTGCGGTCGTCGCGCTGGATATGCACGCGACGCGCCTCGACGCTCTTGTTGCTCTGCAACGCCTGGAACAGTGCCGTACGCAGCTCCAGGCGCAGTTCCTCCAGCACCAGCGCTGGCAGGCTGTAGCTGGGCTCGCCGCCGACGTAGCGCAGAAAGCGCCCGGCCCGCTCGGACATGTGCACGATATTGGATTCGCGGTCGACGATGATGCTCGGCGGCGCGTACTGCTCCAGCACCCGCTGATGCACCTCGGCGAAGGAGACCTTCTTGCGCCGGCCGACCTGGTGCGGCGGCAGGCGCACGCTGTGCATGCCCGGATTGAGATTGAGCAGCGGCGTGGGCCGCACCACGCTGGTGGTGTGCTTGGCGCGGTAGATGCGGTTCTTCTTGTCCACCGTGGCGAACAGGCTGCTCTGCACGTCGGCCGACTCGGAGCTGCCGAGGAACAGATAGCCACCCGGCTTGAGGGCGAAATGGAAGGTGTGCAGGATCTCGGCCTGCACCTCGCGATCCAGATAAATCAGCAGGTTGCGGCAGCTGATGAGATCCAGGCGGGAAAACGGCGGATCGCTGAGCAGGTTGTGCTGGGCGAACAGCACCTTCTCGCGCAGCTCCTTTTTCACCCGGTACTGATTCTGCTCCTTGAGCAGGTGCTGGCGCAGGCGCGCGGGGGCGACGTCGGTGACGATGGAGCCCGGATAGACGCCATGCCGGGCCACCGCCAGGGCATGCTCGTCGAGATCGGTGGCGAACACCTGCAGCCGGGCGCCGGACTGGCGCAACTCGGCCTGTTCGGTCAGCAGCATGGCCAGCGAATAGGCTTCCTCGCCACTGGAACAGGCGGCGCTCCAGACGCGCAATTCCTGGTCGTCTTCGTTGACCGGCAGGTGCTCGAACAACTCCGGAATGACATCGCGTTCCAGGGCCTCGAAGGCCTCGCGATCGCGAAAGAAGTTGGTCACGCCGATGAGCATGTCCTTGAGCAGCGCCGGCGTCTCTTCCGGATGCTCATGGAGAAAGCCGGCATAGGCCGGCATGTCGGCGATGGCGTTGACCTGCATGCGCCGCTCCACCCGGCGCAGCACCGTGGCGGTCTTGTACTGCTTGAAATTGTGTCCGGTGCGGGTGCGCAGCAGGGTGAGGATGTCGCGTAGCGCCAGCTGCATGGCCTTGCTGGACGGACCGGGCACCCGGGACTCATAGTCCAGCTGGCGCAATTCGCTCTGGCTCAGGCTGCTGATGGTGGTGGCCAGTTCCAGCAGCTTCTGCGGCATCTCCACCACGGGCAGGATGAAATCCACGGCGCCCGCGGCGATGGCGCTGCTGGGCATGGAGTCGAATTCGGCATCTTCCGGCGCCTGGGCCAGGGTCACCCCGCCCTGCTCCTTGATCCGCCCCAGGCCCACGGCACCATCGGCGCCGTTGCCCGAGAGGACGATGGCCACGGCATGGGTCCGGTGCACATCGGCCAGGGTGCGAAAGAACAGATCCACCGCCACATGATCGCCCTGGGGGCGTTCCGCTGGACTCAGGCGCAGATAGCCATCGTTCATGGTCAGGTCATGGCCTGGCGGAATCACATAGACATGCTCGGCCTGGATGGGCACCGGCTGGGTGACCTGATGCACCGGCAGGCGGGTAGCGCGCTGCAGGATCTGGTCAAGGTTGCTCTGGTGTTCCCGCGACAGGTGCATCACCACCACGAAGGCCATGCCGCAGTCGGCCGGCAGGGCTTCGAAGAAGCGCAGCAGGGCCTGGATCCCCCCGGCGGAAGCCCCGATCCCCACCACCGGAAACGGCAGATCACTGGGAGTCAGGTGCTTGGGACTGTTGGGTTTGGCCACATCTGCCTGTTTGCTCATCTATCCGCCGTCAGAAAATCCGCAAGAAATCGTGATCGCCGCACCTGCACCGATCCAGCCAGGCCTTCCTCCCTTTCACCCGGAAAAGGCCTGCCGCCGGCCTGAGTATAACGAGCGCACGCCAAAGGGGCGGCCCTCATCCTGCCGCAAGAAGGCGTAGATCGGGGTGTACCGCCTGAATGGGACTGACGAGCGTCGGGCAAGTGCGAGCGAAACGCGGGAAAGGGGCGGGGTGAGGGTGTCCCACGCTCGGCCATTGGCTACACCGGAAACTACGCGTGGATGAGGCTGCGCCGTCATCCACCCTACGCAGGACCCACCCCCCACGCCGATTCGCCCCCTCTCCCGCCTGCGGGAGAGGGCGGGGGTGAGGGTGCTTCAGGCGGCGCGAGTGGCCACGTCAGGAAGCACGCGTGGATGAGGCTGCGCCGTTATCCGCCCTACGCCGAACTCACCCCCCACGCCGATCCGCCCCCTCTCCCGCCTGCGGGAGAGGGCTGGGGTGAGGGTGTTCCTGGCTACGTGAGTGGCCACACCGGAAACTACGCGTGGATGAGGCTGCGCCGTCATCCACCCTACGCAGGACCCACCACCCATGCCGATCCGCCCCTTCTCCCGCCTGCGGGAGAAGGCTGGGGTGAGGGTGCTCCAGGCAGCGCGAGTGGTCCCGCCTGGATGCCCGCGTGGATAAGGCTGCGCCGTTATCCACCCTACGCCGAACTCACCATCCACGCTGATTCGCCCCCTCTCCCGCCTGCGGGAGAGGGCTGGGGTGAGAGTGCTCCAAGCTACGCGATTGGCCCCGCCGGAAACTACGCGTGGATGAGGCTGCGCCGTCATCCACCCTACGCAGGACCCACCACCCACGCCGATCCGCCCCCTCTCCCGCCTGCGAAAGAGGGCTGGGGTGAGGGAGGGTGTTCCAGGCTACGCGAGTGGCCACACCGGAAACTACGCGTGGATGAGTTGCGCCGTTATCCGCCCTACGCGGCAACATCACTCCAGCCCCCTAGAACAACCCCATCTGCTGATCCAACAGCCGGTCGAAGCGGTCCCCGACGAAGGGCAGGATGGCGTCGGCCACCGGGGCCAGCTGGCGCTGCACATAGTGGTCGTAGTCCGGCGGCGCATGGGGCAACTCGACCGGTTCGGCGCCGGCGGTGGTGATCAGGTAGCTGATCCAGCCGCCGCGGCGAAAGCGGCTGCGGCGGCCCAGGCGGGCGCCTTCCGCCTCCAGCAGGCGCGCCGCGCGGACCTGGGGCGAGAGGTTGCTCTGGTATTCCTCCAGCGGCCGGCGCAGGCGCTTGCGATAGACCAGCAGGTCGTCGAAGTCGCCGGCGCGGGTACGGGCGACGAAGTCGCGCACATAGTCCTCATGGGGCTCGCCGGTGAAGATGCGCAGGTAGAGCTCGCGCTGGAAGCGCTGGGCCAGCGGCGACCAGTCGCTGCGCACCGTCTCCAGCCCCTTGAACACCAGCTCCGGCTGGCCATCGGCAGCGGGGCGCAACCCGGCGTATCTCTTCTTGCTGCCTTCCTCCGCGCCGCGGATGGTGGGCATGAGAAAGCGGCTGAAGTGGGTCTCGTATTGCAGCTCCAGGTGGCTTTCCAGTCCCAGCTCGGTCTGCAGCTGCGCGCGCCAATGGGCGTTGACCGCCGCCACCAGGTCGCGACCGATGCGCTCGGCCTCGGCCTCTTCGTGAGCGCGGCCGAGCCAGACGAAGGTGGAATCGGTGTCGCCATAGATCACCCGATGGCCACGCGCCTCGATCAGCTCGCGGGTCTGGTGCATCACCGCATGGCCGCGCAGGGTGATGGACGAGGCCAGGCGGTGATCGAAGAAGCGGCAGTGCGGGGTGCCCAGCACGCCATAGAAGCTGTTCATGATGATCTTCAGCGCCTGGGCCAGGGGCGCATTGCCGGCGCGCTTGGCCGCATCGCGCCCCTCCCAGACCCGCGCCACCATCTCCGGCAGGCAGTGCCGGGTGCGATGGAAGCGCGCGCCGCGAAAGCCCGGTACCGTCTCCGCCTCGGGCAGCGCCAGGCCCTCCACCAGGCCCACCGGATCGATGAGAAAGGTGCGGATCAGCGAGGGATAGAGACTCTTGTAATCCAGCACCAGCACCGAGTCGTAGAGCCCGGGCCGCGAATCCATGACGAAGCCGCCGGGGCTGGCCTCGGGCGGCTGGGCGCCGAGATTGGGCGCGACAAAACCCTGGCGGTGCATCAGCGGCAGATAGAGGTGGTAGAAGGCGGCGATGGAGGCGCCATGACGCTCCAGCGGCAAGCCGGTGACGCTGGCCCGCTCCAGCAGGAAGCGCAGCAGGCCGGTCTTCTCGAAGATGCGGGTAACCAGCTCGCAGTCCACCAGGTTGTAGCGCGCCAGGGCGCTCTTCTCGCCGGCGAACATGCGATTGATCGAGGCCATGCGGTCGTGGGGATTGTCGATGGCCTTGCCCTCGCCCAGCAGGGTGCGGCTGACGTTCTCCAGGCTGTAGGAGGGAAACACCCAGGTCGCCGACTTGAGCGCCTCCACCCCGTCGATGATCGGCCGCCCGGCCAGCAGGGCGTGGAAGGGCCGGCCCTGGCCGCCGGGTTCGTAGCGATCGTCCTCGACGGCGCCGCGGCCCAGGTGCAGGGTCACGCCCAGTTTGCGCGCGTGCTCGTGGAGCACGCGGATGTCGAATTGCAGCACGCTCCAGCCGATGATGACGTCGGGATCGTGGCGCGCCATCCAGGCATTGAGGCGTTCGAGCAGGGTAGCGCGGTCGGCGACATATTCCAGGTCGAAGTCCACCGCGGCATCTTCCCCGGTAGGCGGGCCGAGCATGTACACCTGGCGCTGGCCGCAGCCGTGCAGGCCGATGCTGTAGAGCTCGCCGCGCTCGCTGGTCTCGATATCCAGCGACAGGGTGCGCAGCGTGGGGCGGTAGTCGGGATCCGGCCGCAAGGGCGCGCCGTCGGCGGTGGGCAGCGTCACCGGCGCGGTGATGAAGCGCTCCATGAGAAAGCGATCCGCCGGGGCGATGTCCGTCTCGTAGACGTCGATGCCGGCGGCGGGGAGGCGCTGTTCCAGTTCGCGCAGGGTGCGATAGCGCGGCGCATAGAGCCCCAGGACGGGGCGCCGCTGGAAGTCCTGCAGCGCCAGCTCGCGGATCTCCACCCCGGCCGGCAGCAGGCGCTCGATATCCGCCCGTCGTGCGGCCGGGGCAAAGGCCACCGCCTGTTGCCCCGGCACCCGCAGCTGGTGCGGACCGCTGTCGGTGGCGAACCAGAACACCAGCTCCATCCCGGTGGAAGTCTCGCGCCAGAGGCGTGTCAGCAAGAAACCCTGGACGGCGGCCAAAGCGGTGGCGCTCCTCGACATGGATGAAAGACCCATTCTCGCAAGGCCAGCCGATACAGGCGACCTCGGCGCGCCCGGTGGTCCGCTCGTCGCCCCCGCCGAATGGCCTGTGTCCTGTGGCGATGATCTTGCATCGAATGCCCACACCCGTCGTAGAGCCGACTATTCGGCGCCTGGGCGCACCCTAGCTTTCAGTTGTCAGGCCGTGTCATGAATCCGTTGTCGTCGTCGTTTCCCACCGCTGCCGCACCCCGCTACAACGCCCAGCAAGCGCGCGTGCGCGAGCAGGCGCGTCGCTGGCTGGAACAGGACGTCCTGGTGCTGGATACCGAGGCGACCGGCCTGGGCGAGGATGCCCAGCTGATCGAGGTGGCGGTCATGACCCTCAGTGGCCGGGTGCTGCTTGATACCCTGGTCCGCCCAGGCATCGCCGTACCGCGCGAGGCGACCCTGATCCATGGTCTGACCGACGCCCACCTGGCCCAGGCGCCGCGCTTTCCCGAGGTGTTCGCCACCCTCTGGCCGCTGCTGCGGGGCCGCACCGTGCTGGCCTATGGCATGGCCTTCGACTATCGCCTGCTGGCGCACAATGCCCGCCTCCACGGCCAGGCCCTGCCGCCGGAACTGGAGCGCGAGACGCCGCCGGTGCAACTGGTGGATGGCACCCGCCTGCACTGCCTGATGCAGCTCTATGCGCACTTCTGGCAGGAGCCCAGTCTGGACAGCCGCAGCCAGGACGGCTGGCGCCGCAAGTCCCTGGCCATGGCCGCCCGTCAGCAGGGCGTCGTGGTGCAGGAAACCCATCGCGCCCTGCCCGATTGCCGACTCAAGGCCGCCCTGGTGCAGGCGCTGGCCGGGGAGGCACCGGCCACCTGGCAGGGTCTGCAGGCGCTGGCGGGCTAGCCGAGCGGCAAGGTACCGGCTGGCAGACAGGCTAACGCTGCGCGACTTGCCATACTGGAGTCGTCATCCCGCCCGAGGCCCCGCCATGAAAGCCGTCGTCTACGAAGCCTTTTCCGCGCCACCCCGCCTGTGCACGGTGCCGGACCCCACCCCCGAAGCCCACGGTGTGGTGCTCAGGGTCATGGCCACTGGCGTCTGCCGCAGCGACTGGCACGGCTGGGTCGGCCATGACAGCGACATCGAATTGCCCCATGTGCCGGGCCACGAACTGGCCGGGGTGGTCGAGGCGGTGGGCAGGGACGTGACCCTCTGGCGCGTCGGCGACCGGGTGACGGTGCCCTTCGTCGGTGGCTGCGGCGCCTGTCCGCAGTGCCATGCCGGCCACCAGCAGGTCTGCGATCACCAGTTCCAGCCCGGCTTCACTCACTGGGGATCCTTTGCCCAGTACGTCGGCATCCACCAGGCCGATCTCAATCTGGTCGCCCTGCCCGAGCAACTGGACTTCGCCACCGCGGCCAGCCTGGGCTGCCGTTTCGTGACGGCCTTTCGCGCGGTGGTCGATCAGGGCCGGGTCAGCGCCGGCCAGTGGGTCGCGGTGCACGGCTGCGGTGGCGTCGGCCTCTCGGCGATCATGATCGCCCGCGCCCTGGGCGCCCAGGTGGTGGCCATCGACATCACCGCCGACAAGCTGGCCCTGGCGCGTCGCCTCGGCGCGGTGGCGACGATCGATGCCACCCAGGTGGCCAGCGTGCCCGAGGCGGTGCAAGAACTGACCGGCGGCGGTGCGCACCTCTCCCTCGACGCCCTCGGCCATCCCACCACCTGCTGCAATTCCATCGCCTGCCTGCGCAAGCGCGGCAGGCACGTCCAGGTCGGACTGCTGCTGGGTGACCAGGCGACCCCGGCGCTGCCGATGAACCTGGTGATCGCCCGGGAACTGGAGATCCTCGGCAGCCACGGCATGCAGGCCCATCGCTACGACGTGCTGATGGCCATGCTGCGCCAGGGCACCCTGGCGCCGGAGAAACTGATCGGCCGCGAGATCAGCCTGGCCGAATCCGGCGCGGCGCTGATGCACATGGACAGGTTCGAAGGCACCGGGGTGACCGTCATCACCCGCTTCGACTAGCCGGGCTAGTCGGCCTCCGCCGCCTGCAACACCCAGCGCAGGCCCTGCAGGTCCTCGGCGGACAGGGTCTCGCGCAGGCGGCAGAGGCGATAGTGAACGCGAGTGTTCATGGCCACCCACTCCAGGTCCTGGCGGGTGGGCTGAGCGACGAAGTATTCGCCATAGCGCTCGTCCAGCCCGGCCATGCGGTACTGGCCCTTGAGCGGCAGATAGATCTGGTTGTTCATCTCCCAGCGACTGGCGCTGCAGCCATGGAAGCGCACCTTGTCGCCAAAGGTGGACAGCTGGGTGCGAAAATCGGTGGTGGCATTGCCGGCACTGGTCTTGAACTGGCTGGCGATGACGCTGAAGACGATACCTTCCGGCGAGGGCGCGCCCCGCCATTCGATGACCCGGCGATTGAGCGCCGTGTCGAATCCATCGGTGAAGATACCGGCGGCCTGCGCCGTGAGCGTTGGCAGGGTCAAGGCACCCAGCAACGCCATCATTGTTTTCAAAACGAGCTCCTGGTGATGACCCCGGCGTCTAGCCTGAGGCAGCAGGCCGAGGCGGCAAAGGGCCAGCTTCAGACTTTGGAGACCCGATTGGCTGAAAGGTGCCCCCGCCGGTCCGGATAAGCGGTATCTTTCACAGTCTAGCGACGAGCCCGCCTCGTCCACCCCCTTGAACCGTCGCCGGCGAGGCGTACGGCCCGACAACGAAACGACCGGCCAAGCCGCCGGAGAGCACTGCGAGGATCTATGAGCGCTGCGGACATCGATTGGAAGACCCTCGGTTTCGACTACATCAAGACCGACTTCCGCTATATCGCCACCTATCGCAACGGCAGCTGGGGACCCGGCGAGCTGACTCGCGACAACCAGCTGCACATCAGCGAAGGCTCCACGGCCATCCACTACGGCCAGCAGTGCTTCGAAGGCCTCAAGGCCTATCGCTGCCAGGACGGCTCCATCAACCTGTTCCGCCCCGACCGCAACGCCGCGCGCATGCACAAGAGCTGCGCCCGCCTGCTGATGCCGCCGGTCCCCACCGAGATGTTCATCGACGCCTGCCAGCAGGTGGTCAAGGCCAACGAGGCCTGGATCCCGCCCTACGGCACCGGTGGCGCCTTCTACCTGCGCCCCTTCGTCATCGGCGTGGGTGACAACATCGGCGTACGCACCGCCCCCGAATTCCACTTCGTGGTGTTCGGCATCCCGGTCGGCGCCTACTTCAAGGGCGGCATGACCCCGCACAACTTCGTCATCTCCAGCTACGACCGCGCCGCGCCCCAGGGCACCGGCGCCGCCAAGGTCGGTGGCAACTACGCCGCCAGCCTGATGCCCGGCGCCCAGGCCAAGGCCGAAGGCTTCGCCGACTGCATCTACCTGGACCCCCTGACCCATCGCAAGATCGAGGAAGTCGGCTCGGCCAACTTCTTCGCCATCACCGGCGACGGCAAGTTCGTCACCCCGCGCTCCGAGTCGGTGCTGCCGGGCGTGACCCGCATGTCGCTGATGGACCTGGCGCGCGAGCGGCTGAACCTGGAGGTGGTCGAGGGCGACGTCCATATCGACCAGCTCGACCAGTTCGTCGAAGCCGGCGCCTGCGGCACCGCGGCGGTCATCACCCCCATCGGCGGCATCCAGTACGGCGAGAAGCTGCACGTCTTCCACAGCCTGACCGAAGTCGGCCCGGTGACGCGCAAGCTGTACGAAGAACTGACCGGCATCCAGACCGGCGACAAGCCGGCGCCGGAGGGTTGGATCGTCAAGGTCTGACTCGCGGTTGGTTTGGTTTGAAGAAGGCGCCTCAGGGCGCCTTTTTCATTGGACAAGGGGTTGGCGGTAGGTTGGGTTGAGCGCAAGCGAAGCCCAACGCTACGGTGCTACAGGCTTGGCTTTGTCGGTGCCTTGGCTGCTTATCGAGTGCGTTGACGGTTTTGATTTCGCCCACCCGGGCGAGTCACTTTTGCCAATCGCGGCAAAAGTAACCAAAAACGCTTGCCCCGGACATCCGGCCCTCCGCTGCGCTCCGGGTCCGCTCACGCCAGCGCCGCTCCGGGGTCGGCCTACACGGGCCGTCCATGGCCCGTTAGGCCTCTCGCCGCATCCATGCGGCTCGACCCACTCCACGACACTGGCGTTCGCCCTCCTGAACGGGGCGATCCACGTGCCTGATGCTTTGGGTGCAAACCGGTAGGGTGGACAACGGCGCAGCCTTGTCCACGCGTTAAGCGTTACTCCCTCAGTGGAAAACGCTGCGCGGTTTTCCACGCTACAACCTGTGAACACCCAAGTATCAGGCTTGCGTCCCGTCCCCGTCAGTGAGGCCGAGTGCAGGCGTTGCGCAGGGGGATGCGAGGCAGGACGCCGAGCAAGGCGCGAGGGGCAGGAGGCCCCTTCGTGCCGTGCCCCCGGAGCGGCGCCGGAGCGCGGGGACCCGGAGCGCAGCGAAGGGCCGAAACGTGGGGACAAGCGTTTTTGGTTACTTTTTGGCGTTTGAAAAAAGTGACTCGCCCGGGTGGGCGAAACAGCAACCATCAGCAAACCACGATAATAAGCCAGTACAACAGCTCAAACCCAAAGCCTTGGGCTTCGCCTGCGCTCAACACAACCTACACAACCACCCTCCCCTACACCCCCTCCCGCCGCCGCAGGATGGCGCGGGCGCCGATGAACAGCACCGCCACGCAGATCGCCGCGGCGATCAGCCAGCGCTTCGACACATGATGCTCGGCGAAGAAGTCGCGCAGGATCTCGCCCACCGCATAGCCGATGCCGGTCATGACGAAGCCCCAGAGCAGCGCGCCGATGATGTTGTAGAACAGGAAGCGCCGTGGGCGTACGCCGCTGGCGCCGATCAGCAGCGGGCCGATCAGGCGGAAGCCGTAGGCGAAACGGATGCCGATGATCCACAGCGCCTCGTGGCGATGGATACGGCTGCGCAGCCAGTCGATGCGTGCCTGCTGGCGCTTGAAACGACCAAGGATGCTGTCGCCGTAGCGACGCCCCAGAAAGAACAGCGTCTGGTCACCGATGAAGCCGCCCAGGGCCACGCAGACGGCCGTGAGCGGAAACAGCAGATAGCCGTGGCGGGCGGCGATGCCGGCCAGGATGGCCACGCCATCGCCCTCGATCAGGGCGCCCAGCACGGCGGCGCCGTAGCCGTAGTTGCTGATGACCTCGCTGTCGATCATGGCGCGTCCCTAGAGACCGAGGATGGTCAGCATGATGAAGGTGCCGAACAGCACGAAGTGGGTCATGCCCTCGATGGCGTTGGTCTCGCCGTCGTTGAGGTTGATGGCGGCGACGATCAAGGTCACGGCCATCATCACCGTCTGCACCGGGGTCATGGCCATCTGGATGGGCTGGCCATTGAACAGGGCGATGGCTTCCACCACCGGTACGGTGAGGATGACGGTGGACAGGCTGGCGCCCAGGGCGATGTTGATCACCGACTGCATGCGATTGGCCATGGCCGCGCGCAGGGCCGTGAGGATCTCCGGACTGGCGGAGATCACCGCCACCACCAGGGCAGGCACCAGGGCCGGCACGGCCAGGCCTTCCAGACCGGTATCCAGCGACTTGGACATCACCTCGGCCAGGGCCCCGGTGGCGACGATGCCGACGATCAAGAGGCCGATGGACAGCGCCGAGCTGCTCTCGCCATGGCCGCCTGCCTCGCCCTGCCCTTCCACGGCCGGGCGCTTGCGCTTCTTCTCTGGGTAGCTGTAGCTGAAGAAGTAGCTGTGTGGACCGGTCTGCATGCGCAGGAACAGCGCATAGAGCAGCGCCATGGCGCCGATGGTGAAGAAGGAATAGACGTGCCACTGAGCCGTGGGGATGAATTCCGGCACCAGCATGGAGATGCTCACCGCAGTCATGATCATCACGCCGTAGCTGCGGCTGGAATCGTCGTTGTAGGGCTGCTCGCCGTGCTTGAGGCCGCCGAGCAGCGCCGCGAGACCGATGATGCCGTTCATGTCCAGCATCACCGCGGCGTAGATGGTGTCGCGGGCCAGGGTCGGCGAGTGGTCGTGGCTCATCATGATCGCCAGGATGATCACCTCCACCAGCACGGCGGAAAGGGTCAGGATCATGGTGCCGTAGGGATCGCCGACCTTTTCCGCCAGCAATTCGGCGTGGTGGGCGACGCGCATGGCCGCGCAGATGATGGCGGCGATCAGGCCGCCGGCGGCGACCAGCGCCAGGGTCTGGCCACCGCCGAGCAGCGCGTGTTCGAACACATAGGCCAGCACCGTGGCACCGATGGCGACCAGCAGCAGGGTTTCGTCTTTGAGGGCGGCGAGCATGGAAAAGGCGTCCTTGGTTGAGCAATGCCTTGTTACGACCGCCATAGACGGCAAAACGCTCGCACCGCGATACGCCCTGCCCTGATCGCCCGCGCGGCGGCCCCTCAGCCAACCCGAGCGCGCGGCGCCAGACGCTTCCACACCGCCCTAGTGCCGGTGGCGCAGACCTGGCGATAGCCCAGGGCGTGACGCTCGACCAGGTACCAGGACACCACCGCCAGTGGGAGGGTGATGCCGATGGAAAGGATCACCATGGTCCAGGCCTCGATGCCGGGGATCACCGCCGCCAGGGTCTGCTGCACCGGAAAGGAGTAGATGTAGAGGCCATAGGAATAGTCGCCCACCTCGTTGAAGGCGCGGATGCGCCCGGCCGGCACGAAGGCGAGATAGAGCAGTACGTAGCCCAGCACCAGGTTATAGACCAGAAAGAAGCTGTCACGGTCGGGCGTGGCCACCGCCAGCAGCGCCACGGCGGCGACGAAGAGCGCGCGCGACAGCGGGATGTAGGCGCGCAGCACATAGAAGGCGCCACCGAGAAAGAACATCTGGAACAGCCGCAGCAGATGGGATTCGCTGGCGAAGAAGTAGTGGGCGAACAGCTTGAACAGGGCGGCGCCCACGGCGAACAGCAGGATGGCGCGCTGGAAGTGGCGACTGTCCAGGCGCAGCCAGAGCACGGCCAGCCAGAGCAGCGCCAGGGCGCCGTACATGCCTACCTCGAAGGGCAGCGTCCACAGCGAGCCATTGACGATGGCCTGCAGTGGATTGCCTTCGAACAGCCCGGGCAGGTCGAACTCGGCGCCGGCGATCAGGCCGGTGTTCTTGAACAGATAGAACCAGGTCTGGGGATCGCTCAGATAATCCTGCAGGGGCGCCCGGGTCAGCCAGGCGCCGAGGCCGAGCACCGTCAGCACCAGCATCACCAGTAGCCCCGGTACCACGCGCAGCGCGCGACCCCAGACGAAATCGATGATGTCGGCCCGGCTGAGCAGGCTCTTGGTGACCAGGAAACCGCTGGTGATGAAGAAGATGTCGACCGCGATGTCGCCCAGGGTCATGCCAAGGCTCTCGCGTCCGGGCTCCGCCGTGGGGGTGCCACTGGAGATGGCGAAGCTGTGGCTGAAGACCACGGCGAGCGCCGCGATCATGCGAATCAGATTGAGATTGTTGTTCTTGCCGCCAACATGATCCTGAACGGTCTGCACGGATACCTCACGCGTGGTGTTTGGAGCCATGCGTCCCGATTGTAGTCAGATCCAGACCCGATGCAGGCGTTATGGCCTTTTGCTGGCCCAAAGCGTGGAATGCTGGGAATTTCTGACCGACGAAGCCACCGTACATCGGTCAGCGGGAACCCGGACGGCTGCGGAAAACCGGGCAAAGCGTGCGACAATCGTCCATCTTTTCCTGATTCAAGCTATCCCGAGGATCCCATGTACGACTGGCTCAACGCCCTGCCCAAGGCCGAACTGCACCTGCACCTGGAAGGCACCCTGGAGCCCGAGTTGCTGTTCAAGCTGGCCGAGCGCCATGGCGTCGCCCTGCCCTGGGGTGATGTCGAAGCCCTGCGCGCCGCCTACAACTTCGGCAATCTGCAGGAATTCCTCGACCTCTATTACGCCGGTGCCGACGTGCTGCGCACCGAGCAGGACTTCTACGACCTGACCTGGGCCTATCTGCTCAAGTGCAAGGAACAGAACGTCATCCACACCGAACCCTTCTTCGATCCCCAGACCCACACCGATCGCGGCATTCCCTTCGAGGTGGTGGTGCGCGGTATCACCCAGGCGCTGGCCGATGGGGAAAAGCAGCTGGGCGTGACCAGCGGGCTGATCCTGAGCTTTCTGCGGCACCTGTCCGAGGACGCCGCCCAGGCCACCCTGGATCAGGCGCTGCCGTTCCGCGACCACTTCGTCGCCGTCGGCCTGGACAGTTCGGAAAAGGGTCATCCGCCGAGCAAGTTCAAGCGCGTCTTCGCCCGAGCCCGTGCCGAAGGCTTTCCGGCCGTCGCCCATGCCGGCGAGGAAGGTCCGCCGGAGTACATCTGGGAAGCACTCGACCAGCTCGGCGTGGTGCGGATCGACCACGGCGTGCGCGCCTTCGAGGACGAGCGCCTGATGGCTCGCCTGGCCGACCAGCAGATCCCGCTCACCGTCTGCCCGCTGTCCAACACCAAGCTCTGCGTGTTCGACGACATGAGCCAGCACACCATCCTCAAGATGCTCGACCGCGGCCTCAAGGTCACCGTCAACTCGGATGACCCGGCCTACTTCGGCGGCTACGTCACCGAGAACTTCATGGCCCTGCACGAAGGCCTGGGCATGACCCAGGAACAGGCCCGGCGCCTGGCGCAGAACAGCCTCGACGCCCGCCTGGTGAAATGAGCATGAGCCTGACCGCTGCCGAGATTTCCTACTACGAACGCTTCGCCGAGCGCCTGGCCGATGCCGCCGCCGTGGCCATCCAGCCCTACTTCCGCGCCCAGCTGGCGGTGGACGACAAGGGCGACGCGGCCGTCGCCGGGCGTCGCTACGACCCGGTGACCATCGCCGACAAGGCCGCCGAACGGGCCATGCGTGAACTCATCCAGGCCGAGCACCCGGATCACGGTATCCTGGGCGAGGAAGAGGAAAACGTCGCCGGCAGCAGCCCCCTGAGCTGGGTGCTCGACCCCATCGACGGCACCCGCGCCTTCATCACCGGCCTGCCGCTGTGGGGCACCCTGGTGGCGCTCAACGACGGCAGCCGTCCGGTGATCGGGGTGATGAACCAGCCCTTCACCGGCGAACGCTACCTGGGCACCCCGGCCGGCGCCTGGCGCAACGGCGCGGCCCTGCGCACCCGTCCCTGCGCCAGCCTGGCCCAGGCCCGGCTGATGTGCACCAGCCGCGATATCTTCGACACCCCCGAGCGCCTGGCCGCCTTCGACGCCGTGGCGGCCGAGGTACAGCTGGCGCGCTTCGGCGGCGACTGCTACGCCTACTGCATGCTGGCCTCGGGCTTCGTCGACATCATCATCGAGGCGGGCCTGCAGCCCTACGACGTCCAGGCACTGATCCCCATCATCGAAGGCGCCGGCGGCCGCATGACCGCCTGGGACGGCGGCGATGCCCAGCAGGGCGGCGCCATCCTCGCCTGCGGTGATCCGAAGTTGCATGCGCTGTTGGTGGAGCGGTTGCAGCACCTGGCCTGAGGCTTGGCAGACGGCTTCGTAGGTTGGGTTGAGCGGAGCGAAGCCCAACATTACGGAGCTGCAATCTTGGCTTTATAGGTGCCCGGCTGCTTATTGAGTGCTCTGATGGCTCTTGTTTCGCCCACCCGGGCGAGTCACTTTTGCCAATCGCGGCTGCGCGCCCCGGACAAAAGTAACCAAAAACGCTTGCCCCGGACATCCGGCCCTCGCTGCGCTGCGGGTGACTCGCGTTGCTCGCCCTTCGGGCCAGCCTACGGCTGTTACTCCGCTACGCTACGTTTCGCTCACGCCAGCGCCGTTCCGGGGTCGGTCCAGATGGGCCGTCCATGGCCCACTGGACCTCTCGCCGCATCCATGCGGCTCGACCCACTCCACAACACTGGCGCTCGCCCTCCTGAACGGGGCGATTCGCCAGCCTGAAAGTTTTGGTTGAGGAGCCCAAGCGCTTTCGTAGCGTGGACAACGGCGGAGCCTTGTCCACTGATGGTGTCAGTACTCGCCATTGGAAAATGCTACGCGGTTTTACACGCTACGCCTTGACTCTACTGGAATCGCGGCCATGCCGGTGCGCCGTAGCGACCGCTCCTACGAGATATACGGCTACTGTAGGAGCGGCCCATGGCCGCGATAAAGACAGTTGCTTCGGCAGTTAAGGGCTGCCAGGGGAAAACGCTCTGCGGCTTTACACGTTACAGATCCTGTGAACACCCAAGATTCACGCTTGCGCCCCGTCCCCGCCAGTGAGGCCGAGTGCAGGGGTTGCGAGGCAGGACGCCGAGCGAGGCGCAAGGGGCAGGAAGCCCCTTCGTGCCGTGCCCCCCGGAGCGGCGCCGGAGCGAGGGGACCCGGAGCGCAGCGGAGGGCCGAACTATCGAGGTGTGCTTTCTTTTGCTTACTTTTCTTTGCACCGGGCGACGATCCGCAAGCAAAGAAAAGTGAGTCGCCGGCCAAGCGAAACAAGAGCTATCAACAGACCTCAATAACCAGCCAAGACACCAAAAGCCATCGCGGCCATGGGCCGCTCCTACAGACCCAATCCGAGCCTGCAGGAGCGGCCGCGATTGGCCCCATGGCAATCATCCCCCGCTAACCTCTTAAGCCCCCTCTAAGCCAACTCCCGTATACCGGCAGGATTCCGCCAAGAGTCCCTGCCGTGCTCCCCTCCTCTTCCACCGCCTCCCCCAGAGCCGCACAGCTGGAGCGGGCCCTGCTGCTCGGCTGCCTGGCCGCCTACCTGCTCGCCAGCCTGTTCGGTCGTGGTCTGTGGAAGGCCGACGAACCCTATTCCTTCGGCATGGTGTGGAATTTCCTCACCACCCCGGACTGGCTGGTGCCCCGAGTCGGCACCGCGCCCTTCATGGAAAAGCCGCCGCTGATGTACTGGACCGGCGCCTTGACCGCGCGACTGGCCGCGCCCTGGCTGAGTGCGCCCGACGGCGCGCGGCTGGCGGTGCTGGGCTGGATGCTGGTGACCCTGGCCGCCCTCGCCTGGCTGACCGAGCGGCTGCTGCCCGGCCGCCGGCGCGAGGCCGTGCTCGCCCTGCTGGGCATGCTCGGGGTGGTGCAGCACAGTCATCTGCTGATCGCCGACGTGCCCCAGCTGGCCGGCGCCACCCTGGGCCTTGCCGGGCTGGCCGCGCAGTTGCACGACAACCGCCATCCCTGGCGCCGTGGCCTACTGTTTGGCAGCGGCCTGGGCATCGCCTTCATGAGCAAGGGCCTGCTGGTCCCCGGGGTGCTGGGCCTCACCGGACTGCTTTGTGCGTTCTGCTGGCCGCGGCGGCTGGTCGAGCCGGAAGGACGGCACTGGCTGCTCGCCGCCAGCCTGGCCGCCCTGCCCTGGCTGCTGGTCTGGCCGGCGCTGCTCTGGCACCGGGCGCCGGAGCTGTTCCATACCTGGCTGTGGACCAACAACATCGGCCGCTTCTTTGGCCTGGAGGCGCGCAACAGCGATACCGATGGCCTCGCTTCCAGCCTGGCGGATCTGCTGGCGCTGTCCTTTCCCACCGGGCTGATCCTGCTGGGCGCCACGCTCTGGCAGCTGTATCGCCGCGGCGGTAGCCCGCTGAAGCGTCTGGGTCGGCATCCGGGACTGGCCACGGTAGTGCTCTATGCCATCGTCTGCCTGGCGGTCCTGCTCAAGTCGGCGGTGTTCCGCAGCCTCTATCTGCTGCCGCTGTTTCCGGCCCTGGCGCTGCTGGCGGCGCGACTGCAGCCACCGCCCGCGCTCGCCGCCCTCGGGCGCACCCTCGGCCTGGCCTTCTGGACGCCGATCATCGCCTTGCTGGCGCTAGGCGGTTTCGGCCTGGCGCTGGGCTGGCCGCTGCCCTGGCCAGCGCTGGTCCGGGACCACCTGCCGCTCGCTGAACGACTGCCGGTAGGCCTGCTGGCCTGGACCCTCGCCGCGCTGGCGCTACTCGGCTGGGGCCTGGCGCTAGGGCTGCACAGACGCCTGGCCCCCGGCAGTCTCTGGTTCGTCGGCCTCACCGTGAGCTGGAGTCTGGCCAACAGCCTCTGGCTGCCCTGGGTCGACCTGGGCAACAGCTATGCCCGGCCGTTCACCGAGTTGCAGCGGGTGCTGCCACGGACGGATTGCGTGGCCAGCTATGGCCTGGGCGAGTCGGAACGCTCCATGCTGCATGTCTACGGCGGCTACCCCCCATTGGAGCTGACCGCGCTGCGACAGGTGCCCTGCCAGGTGCTGGTGGTGCAGGACGAATGGCACGAAGCCGTGGCGGTACCGCCGGGCTGGCAGCTGCTCTGGCAGGGCGCCCGCCCCGGCAATCTCAAGGAGCGCTTCCGCGCCTTCATGGTGTCGCCGAGGGTGCCCTGAGGTGTTGGATGCTCAAGCCAACCTACGGCGGCTCCCCACGCAGGTTGGGTCGAGACGGCTCCATCGTCGAAGCCCAACGGACCGCGATCAGGAGTCGCTGCCATCGCCCCAGGCCGCGAGCAGATCCTGGGATTCCATCACCAGCCCCAGATGCAGGGAGACCATGCTCAGCGCCGCTCGCTCCAGGCTTTCATTGGTCCCTCGTACCAGGTCGCGCAGGACGATGACGCGATAGGTGCGGTTGCTGGCATCGAAGGCGGTGTTGAGCACGCAGCAGTCGGTGAAGCCGCCATCCAGCACCACGGTGGTGATGCGCTGGTTGCGCAGCAGGAAGTCCAGGTCGGTGGGATAGAAGGCCGACAGCCGCCGCTTGTTTTCCACCCGCAGATCCTCGGGCAGCACCTCGGTGAGCAACTCGGTCCAAGGCGAGCCTTCCAGGGCATGGGCGTCGGCATTGGGAATCGGCCCGACGTGCAGCGGAAAGGTCCGTCGCCAGGCCGCGGGAATGCCGCCCAGGTCATCGGCGCCATTGGCGCGCAGTACCGACTTCACATGGACGATGCGCACGCCCAGGGCGCGGGCCTGGCGATGGAAGGCATCCACCGGCGCCACCAGATCGCGGGCGCGGGGCGCCGGGCAGGGGCAGTCCGGCGAGGCGTCCAGGTGGCCGCGATGCAGGTCGATGGACAGCACCGCCGTGGTGCTCGGGTCCAGGTAATCGGCGAAGTCCGTCCGCGCCAGCAGCCGGGGTTCCTCATAGACGAAAACACGCAGGTTCATCGACGCTCCTCACGGACATAGGCTTCGCCCAGGGCGCCGGGTTGGCTCAGGCGGTCACGCCCAGCCAGGGCGACCCAGATCATCACGCCCAGGGTGACGGCATAGGGCGCCATCAGGATGAAGTATTGCGACAGCCGCACCCCGGCGGCGGCCAATTGCGGAATCAGCGCCTCGATGCAGCCGAACAGCAATGCCCCGGCCAGGGCGCGCCAGGGCGACCAGCGGGCGAAGATCACCAGGGCCACGGCGATCCAGCCACGGCCGCCGGTCATCTCGGCGATCCACAGCTTGGTGCTGAGCACGGCGATGTAGCCGCCGGCGAGACCCACCAGCGCCGCGCCGGCGAGGATCGCCAGCAGTCGATAGCCGGCCACCGAGAGACCGGCGGCATCGGCCGCCTGGGGATTCTCGCCCACCGCCCGCAGGCGCAGGCCGGGGGTGGTGCGTTCGAGCCAGGCGATGACGGCGAGAAAGATCAACGGAGTCAGGTAGACCAGCAGGTTCTGCTGGAATAGACGCCCCACCAGCGGCAGCTCGGACAGCGGCCAGAGCGCCAGCGCCGGCAGGCCGGCCACCGGCTGGTTGGTCCAGCCCCAGAGGGTACCGAGCAGGCCGGTGAGGCCCTGGCAGAAGAACACCAGGGTCAGGCCGGCGATCACCTGGTTGATGCGCAGCCAGATCACCATGACCGCGAACAGCAGCGAGACCAGCGCCGCCGCGCCCATGGCCGCCAGCAGCGCCAGGCCGGCATTGCCCAGGGCCAGTTGCGCGCCGATGCCGAACAGGGCGCCGACCAGCATCAGGCCCTCGGCATGCAGGGCCAGCACCCCGGATCTTTCCGTGAGGATCAGCCCCAGCGCCGCCAGGGCGTAGGGTATGGCGAAGTCGGGGACGTTACCCAGCCAGCTGGCGAGCAGGTTCAAGCGGCACCTCCCTGGCTGCGTCTGAGCCGATGGCGGATGAAGAAATCCGAGGACGCCACACAGATGACGATCAGCGCCTGGATCAGCTGCACCATGGCGAAGGGGATCTGGTAGAACACCTGCAGATTGCGCCCGGCGACGAACAGGGTCGCCACCAGGAAGGCCACCACGGCGGCGGCCAGGGGGTTGTTGCGCGCCAGGAAGGCGATGAGGATCCCGGAGAAGCCATAGCCCTGGTAGAAGGACTGGGTCAGCCGCCCCTCCTGCCCGGCCGCCACCACGAAGCCGGCCAACCCGGCCAGGGCGCCGGAGGCCAGCACCGTGGCGAGGATGGTGGTGCGCACCGGCACCCCCACGGCGCCGGCCACCCGCGGATTGGCGTCGACGAATCTCAGGTAGAGCCCGGCCCGGCTCAGGGCGACGAACCACCAGGCCAGCACCGCCACCAAGAGCGCCAGGGGCACCGCCAGGCTCAGCCCGGGCAGCAACTCCGGCAGCCGCTCGAAGGGGCGGAACAGCGGCGAATAGGGAAAGGCGTCGCGCGGGTCCTTCCAGGGACCGAACACCAGGTGCAGCAGGAAGTTGGCGGCGATGTAGTTGAGCATCAGCGAGGCGATGATCTCGTTCACCCCCAGGCGCAGCTTGAGCAGCAAGGGCGCCAGTGCCCAGAGCAGACCGCCGAGCAGCGCCGCCACCAGCATCAGCGGCAGGCGCAGGGCCTCCGGACCGATCTCGAACAGCGACACCGCCGTGGCGCCGATGGCCCCCCAGATCATCTGGCCTTCCAGGCCCAGGTTCCAGAAGCGCGCGCGAAAGGCCAGGCAGCCGGCCAGGCCGACCAGGATCACCGGCGCGGCCTGGAACAGGGTGGCCTGCAGACTCTGGGCATCGAACAGGGTGGCGACCACGAATTCGTTGAGCAACTCGCCGGCCGGCACCCCGGCCAGGACCAGGATCGCAGCCGACAGGCCCAGGCCCAAGAGCAGCGCCAGGCCGAGGATCAGCGCCTGCCAGGGCCAGGCCAGCTGCTGGCGGATCTCCAGGGTGTAGCGCCGGCTGAACAGCGGTTGCCGTGGTCGCGGGCCATCGACCGGGGAAAGCGGAGCACTCAGGGGTTCAAGCATGATTCACCATGGCATGGCCGATCGCCTGGCGATCGGCGGGTCGCTGGAATTCGGCGACGAGGCGTCCGGCGCTCATCACCCCGATGCGATCGGCGAGGGCCAGCACCTCGTCCAGGTCTTCGCTGATCAGCAACACCGCGGCGCCGGCCTCGCGGGCAGCCAGCAGCCGTGCCTGCACCTCGGCACCGGCACGCACGTCGAGGCCACGGCTGGGGCTGTGGGCCAGCACCAGCCGCGGTTCGCGGCCGAACTCCCGGGCGATCACCAGCTTCTGGGCGTTGCCACCGGAGAGCAGCGCCGCCTTCTGCCGCACCGAGCGCACGCCCTGGACATCGAATTGCGCCACTGCCGCCTGGGTCGCCGCTTCCTGGGCGCGTCTATCCAGGCGGGCGAAACCACCGAAGCGACCGCTGTGCACCGCGCCGATGGCGAAGTTGTCGGCCACCGACAGGGAGCCGGCCAGGGCACTGCCATAGCGGTCGGCGGGAATGGCGGCGATGCGCAGGTCGCGGCGCCGGGCGCTGGCTGTCGTGCCCAGCTCGCCGAAGCCCTCCAGCCGCACCTCGCCTTCGTAGGGCTGCGGCAGGCCCATCAGCACATCGGCCAGTTCACCCTGGCCGTTGCCGCCGACGCCGGCGATGCCATAGATCTCGCCAGCGCGCAGTTCCAGATCGATGCCATCCAGGGCGCGCCGGCCACCCTGCTCCGGGGTGCGCAGGCCGCGCACCCTGAGCAGCGGTGCCCCGGCAGCACGGCGCGGGGTATCGGCCAGCGGCTGGGCGTCCCCCACGGCAAGGCGTACCAGTTCGTCCACCGACACCTCGGCGGGGTCCAGGCTGCGCAGGGTGCGACCGCCGCGCATCACCGTGAGGCGGTCGGCGTAGGTCAGGGCGTCCTGCATGCGATGGGTCACCAGCACCACCGCCGCGCCCTCCGCCGCCAGGGCGCGCAGGGTCTGCAACAGCCGCTCGCCTTCGCCATCGGTAAGCACCGCGGTGGGTTCGTCGAGGATGAGGATGCGCGCCCCGGCCAGTAGCACCTTGAGGATTTCCACCCGCTGCTGCTCGGCGATGGACAGCTCCGCCACCCGCTGCTCCGGGCGGATGGCGAAGCCCAGGGCGGCGGCCTGCTGGCGAATACGCTCGCTGATCTCGGCCAGGCGCCGGCGATGGCTACCCTCCCCCGCCGGCAGGCCGAGCAGGACGTTCTCCGCCACACTGAAGGGTCGCACCAGCTTGAAGTGCTGGTGGACCATGCCGATGTGCAAGCGGGCGGCGTCCGCCGGACCGCGTAGCCGCACCAGGTTGTCGTCCACCAGGAGCTCACCGGTCTCCGGCGCATAGAGGCCGGCGGCGATGTTCATCAGCGTCGACTTGCCCGCGCCGTTCTCGCCGAGCAGCGCATGCACCTCGCCCCAGCGCACCAGGAAATCCGCCTGCTGCAGCGCCTGGAAGCCATCGAAGGTCTTGCCGACGCCGCGCAGTTGCAGGGCGTTGTGTCTTTTCATGCTGGTCGGCCTTTATCCAGGGATCGCCTCCGTGGAAAACGCTGCGCGGTTTTCCACCCTACTCAGGCGTCAGCTCCGGTGCCGGACCTCGAGAGGCCCGGCACCCAGGGGTGAACCGCTACTTCTGCGTCGTCACGCCCTGGACGAACCAGTCCATCTGCCACAGCGCCGGGTCGGACAACACCTGGCCGGCGGGGACGCGCTCCTTGCCGTCGCGATCATTCAGGGGACCGGCGTAGATCTGCTTGCCCTTGAGCAGGGCCTCGCGCTCGGCCAGGATCTTCTCCTGGGCCGCCTTGGGCACGGCATCGCCGAAGCCGGCGATGTCGGTGCCGCCGTCGGCCATGGACACCAGGGCACCGTTGGGCGCGGGTTTCCAGTGGCCGGCGATGACCTTCTTGAGCTCGGGCACCAGGAAGCGATCCCAGACCCACACCGAGGAACAGAGGGTGGCCTTGGGCGCGAACTGGCGCATGTCGCGGTGGTGGCCGGTGCCATACACGCCGCGCTCCTGGGCGACGATCTGCGGCGTGGGGGTGTCCACGTGCTGGCCGATGACGTCGGCGCCCTGGTCGATCAGGGCAGCGGCCGCGGCGCGCTCCTTGACCGGATCGTTCCAGCTGCCGGTATAGATCACCGTGAGGGTGGCGTTGGGATTCATCTGCCGGGCGCCCAGCTCGTAGGCGTTGATGGTCCAGTTCACCACGCCGAAGGGATTGGCCGCGACGAAGCCCAGCTTGCCGGTCTTGGAGGCCGCGCCCGCGGCCATGCCGCAGAGGTACTGACTCTCGTAGGTACGACCGTAGAAGGATTCCAGGTTGCGCCCGTTGGTGGTGCCCGAGGCGTTGAGGAAGGCCACCTCGGGATACTGCTCGGCCAGTTGCTTGAAGGTGTCGGAATAGCCGAAGGCGGTGCCGATGACGATGTTGGCGCCGCGCTTGATGAAGCGCTCGGCCGCCGGGCGGATGGCCGAGGCGGTCTCCGGCACGTTTTCCACGAACTGGATCTTCAGGCCCAGTTCCTTCTCGATCTTGACCCGCGCCTCGTCCATGGCCTGGGTCCAGCCGCCGTCGTTCTTGGCGGTGAAATACAGCATGGCGATCTTCGGCTCGCCCTTGAGGGTGAAGCCCTCGTCGTCCGCCCGTGCCACGCTGCCCAGCCCTACCAGCGCCAGCGCGCACGCCACTCTTCCCAGCCATCTGCTCAGCATCGTCTCGTCCTTAGTCTGGTCTACAACATGTGGTTGATACGGAACACGTTGCCTTCCGGGTCCAGCAGCACCGCCTGGTACCAGTGGTAGTAGGTTTCGTAGGGCGCCTTCAGCAGCCGGGCGCCAGCGGCCTCGGCCACCGGCACCAGCCGGTCCACCTCGGCGCGGCTGTCCACCTCCAGGTTGAGCAGGAAGCGGCAGCCTTCACTGCCGGCGAATTCGCCCAGCCCCAGCAGTTCATAGGCTTCCGGCGCATTGAAGCCGATGGCGGTCTTGCCGGTGTCCAGGCCGCGAAAGATCGGCGAGCGGATCGCCTCGATCTCCGGGAAGCCGAACACCCGCTGGTAGAAGCCGCTCAGGGCCACCACGTCCTGGGCGAAGACGTTGACGTAGGAAAGACTCGGCATCAGGCCACCCGCACGCCGGTCTGGGTACCGCCAAAGGTCGTCTGCTTGACGAACTTGGATCTCAGGTGGTCGCCCGAGGTGATGGGCGCATGGCGCGGCGGCGTGCCGGGCGTGGCGCAACCGGGCAGGCATTCGATGAGGGTGTCGTAGTTGGGCTGATGGAAGAACACCAGGGACTGGCGGCGGGTGTCGCAACCGGCATCCGCCGGTGGATTCACCACCCGGTGCAGGGTCGAGACCCAGCGGTCGTTGGTCCACTGCATCATCAGGTCGCCGATGTTGACCACGAAGCTGCCCGGCACCTTGGGCACGTCCACCCACTCGCCGTCGGCATTGCGCACCTGCAGGCCGCCGGGGGCGTCGTCGGGACGGACGATGGTCAGGCTGCCGTAGTCGGTATGGGCCCCGGCGCGCAGCTGGCCAGGCAGCGCCGCCTCCTTCTGGTGGGGATAGCAGAGGGTGCGGAACATGCTGATGTGGCGATCGATGCGGCTGTCGAAGTAGGTCTCCGGCAAGTCCAGCCCCAGGGCGAAGAGCCGCATCAGGGTGCGCGCCAGATCGCTCATGGCGGCGAAATACTCGGCATAGGCCTGGCGAAAGCCGGGAATGGCCGCGGGCCAGACATTGGGCGCGAAGTGCGGTCCGGCTTCGGGACCGCGGTAGTAGGCCGTCTCCGGGACATCCAGCGGTCCGATCGAAAAGGACTCCTTGAGATCCCCCGGCGCCGCCTCCTCCAGGCTGTAGGACAGGCTTTCCTCGGCCACCGCGCTGTAGCCGCGCACCTGATCCGGGCGCGGTCGATCGGCCTTGCGTTTCTCGGCCAGCGGCAGGTCAAAGAAGGCCCGCGACAGGCGCGAGACGCGCTCGACCAATTCGTCGGACACCTGGTGGTGGGTGATGACCAGAAAGCCGATGTCGCGGCAGGCCTGGTCGACGGCCTTGGCCACCGCCTGCTTGCCGGCGGCAGAACCTTCGAAGTAGGGAGCCAGATCGATGATGGGAACACTGGACAGCGACATGACGGACCTCACGAGTGGGACGGAAGGAGACAGCGCGACGCACGTTCACCGGGCAGGACGGCAGCAGGGAAAGTGCAACCGTTGTGCCATCTTTGGACCATTTGGTAAAAACTATAAAAGCCAATAAAAACAGCGGTTTAACGGAGAAAGTCAGGATCCGCTGCTGGTGCGCTGCACCTCGAACGGTCAGCGTGCACCGGGGTGGCGCCTGGGGGTGCGGTCAGGGCTGACAGGGAAGGCTTTGGGGTGTCGGATCGGCGTGGCGGTGTTGGGCTTCGCTGCGCTCAACCCAACCTACGGCGGTCATGGGTTGGGTTGAGACGGCTCCCTCGTCGAAGCCCGACAGCCCCCGCTAGGCCAGCTCGTGATAACGCCGGTCGAAGTACAGCAGTCCGCCTTCGCCACCCGGCTCGGCCACCCCCAGCACCTCGCAGAGCAACAGGTCGTGGCTGCCCACCGACTGCACCCCGGCGATGCGGCAATCGCAGGCCACCAGGGCGCCGTCCAGCACCGGCGCACCGGTGGCCAGGCGGGTCCAGCGCGCCGCGGCGAAGCGTTCGGCCATGGCGGTCTTGCCGCCGAAGAGATTGGCCAGCGCCTGCTGGCTGGCGGCCAGGACGTTGACGCAGAGCACGCCGTTGGCGCTGAAGGCCGGATGCACCGAGGCGCCGCGGTTGAGGCAGACCAGCAGGGTCGCCGGGCTGTCGCTGACGCTGCATACGGCGGTCGCGGTAAAGCCAGCCGGGCCGGCCGGACCATCGGTGGTGACCAGATTGACCGCGGCGCCCAGGCGCGCCATGGCCCCACGGAAGAGGTCGCGTTCGACCGGGGCGGCGGGCGTCGTGGCAGGCGGCAAGGCATGGGCAACGGACATGGCGCTATTCCTCGGAAGGTTGGCTGAGATAGTCGAGCACCACCCGGTCGAAGGTGGCGGGGTCGGTGACGCTGGAGGCATGGCCGCCCCACTCCAGCAATTCGAAGCTGGCCTGGGGCAGACCCGAGGCCAGGCGCTGGGACGAGGTCCAGGGCACCAGCACATCGTCGCGATTGGCCAGTACCAGGGTCGGTACCTGGATCCGCCCCAGCTCGGCGTCCACGTCGAAGGCCAGCAGGGCGCCGATGCGCCGCAGGACATTGGCCTCACCGGGGAAGTGCGCCAGGGCATGGGCTTCGTCGGCGGCCAGGCGCTCGCCGTGTTCGGCGATCCAGGTGGCCGGATAGAGAAAGATCGCCTGGGCCTGGACATAGGCCGCGGCGCCGCTGTCGCGCAGCAGCCGTTGACGCAGGGCGAAGCAGCGCCCGGTGTGCGGATTGGGCCGACTCCAGGCATTGACCAGCACCTGGCGACGGATCAGGCCCGGCCGCAGCAGACTGGCCTGCAGTCCCACCAGGCCGCCCAGGGCATGGCCCATGAACAGGCAGCGGTCGAGTTCCAGGCGATCGGCCAGCGCCAGCAGGTCCTCCGCCATATGCTGGATGCGGTAGTCCGCCGGCAATTCGGCCGGGCTCCTGCCGGTGCCGGTCTGGTCATAGACCACCACCCGGAATCTTTCGCCGAGGGCCGCCAGTTGCGGCGCCCAGAAGGCCCCGGCGCCACCCAGCCCGGAGCTGAGCAGCAGGGTCTCGGCCGCCGGATCCTGGCGGCCATGGAGTTCGAAGTGCATGGGCGGTCCTTGAAGGTTAGGTGGTTGAGGCTTCCCTCACCCCAGCCCTCTCCCAGGGGAGAGGGGCTAGACGGAGCGCGGCCTAGCCGACATGGGCGATGCTGGCGATCTCGATCAGGGCGTCGGGCTTCACCAGGCCGCACTGGATGCAGTAGCGCGCCGGCTTCTCGCCGGGAAAGAATTCGGCGTACACCGCATTGATGGCGGCGTAGTTCGCCCAGTCGGTGAGCATGATCATGTTGAAGGTGACGTCGGCCATGGTGCCGCCGGCCGCCTCCACCACGCCCTGGATGGTGGTGAGCACATGGCGTGCCTGGGCCGCGGCGTCGCCGACGTGGACCACGTTGTTCTGGGCATCGAACGGCAGAGTGCCGGAGACATAGAGCACCCCATCGGCCAGGCTGCCAGGCACGAAGGGGGCGATGGGGGTACCGGTACCGGCGGGGATCACGGCTTGCTTGGGCATGGTGGCTCAGTCCTTGGCGAAGGTGGTGTGGAAATCGGCGCAGCTGGCGACCCAGCCGAAGAAGGTCTCGATGTTGAACAGCGCGGCCTCGTGGGCCGAACGGGGCCCGGCCTGGTGGCAGGCGTCGTGCAGGCAGACGCCGAAGTATTCGAGGAAGAAGCCATCCCTCAGGGTCGACTCCACGCAGACGTTGGTGGCGACGCCGACGAACACCAGGTTGCGGATGCCACGGGCGCGCAGCAGGCTGTCCAGGTGGGTGTTGTAGAAGCCGCTGTAGCGGGTCTTGGGCACCACCAGGTCGGCGGCCGCCGGCTGCAGCCGATCCACCAGGGCATAGTCCCAGCCACCCTTGGCCAGCAGCTGCCCCTGCAATTCGGGTCGCTTGCGCATGGTCTTGAGGGCATTGGACTTGTGCCAGTTGGGCGAACCCGGCCCGCCCGCCTCGCGATACTCCGGATCCCAGCCATTCTGGAACCAGACCACCTGAATGCCCGCGCCGCGAGCGGTCTCCACCACGGCGGCGACGTTCTCGATCACCGGGCCGGTGGCCGAGACGTCGAAGCCAGCCAGATCCAGATAGCCGCCCTGGCTGGCATAGGCGTTCTGCATGTCCACCACGATCAGGGCGGTCTCGCTGGCCTTGAGCCGCAGCGGTTCGGGACGCGCCGGCAGCGTCACGGCTTCGGCGTCGTCGGCAGGCAGGGCATAGCCCGCCAGGGTTTCCACAGCGTTCATCAGGCACTCTCCTTGAGCAGATCGACGTGACGGCGGCTCTGCATCAGCGGCTGGATGCGCTCGCCGAAGTCGGTCACGCCCTGGACGAAGTCATCGAAGGTCAGCAGCACCCCGCTGGCCCCGGGTACCTCGGCGATCTCGTCGAGCATCCGCGCCACGCTGGCGAAGGAGCCCACCAGGGTGCCCATGTTGATGTTCACCGCCGAGGTCGGATCAGCCATCTGCCGCACGTTGGTGTCGCTGCCGGACTTGGTGTCGGCGGCCGCCTGGGCGCCCAGCCAGGCGATGGCCTCCTCGTCGGCCCCGGCCTTGTAGTGCTCCCACTTGGCGCGAGCGGCCTCGTCGGTCTCGGCGGCGATGATCATGAACAGGGCGATGGAGGAGACCTCGCGCCCGGTCTTGGCGGTGGCGGCCTGCAGCCGCTCCACCGCCGGGGCGAAGGCCTTGGGCGTGTTGACGCCCTTGCCGAAGACGAAGCTGTAGTCGGCGTGTTCGGCGGCGAAGGCCAGGCCGGCATCGCTCGCCCCGGCGCAGACGATCTCCATGGGTGCCTGGGGTTGCGGACTGACCCGGCAGTCTTCCATGCGGAAGTGCGCGCCCTGGAAGTCCGACTGGCCGGTGCCCCAGAGATCGCGCAGCACCTGGGCGTATTCACCGAGGTATTGATAGCGACTGGCAAAGAATTCATCGCCCGGCCAGAGCCCCATCTGGCTGTATTCGGGCTTCTGCCAGCCGGTGACCAGGTTGACGCCGAAGCGGCCACCGGAAATGCAGTCGATGGTGGCGGCCATGCGCGCGACGATGGCCGGCGGCAGGGTCAGGGTCGCGGCGGTGGCGAACAGCTTGATGCGCGAGGTCACCGCCGCCAGCCCGGCCATGAGGGTGAAGGACTCCAGGTTGTGGTCCCAGAATTCGGTCTTACCGCCGAAGCCGCGCAACTTGATCATCGACAGGGCGAAGTCGAAGCCGTAGTGCTCGGCACGCTGCACGATCTCGCGATTCAGCTCGAAGGTGGGCCGGTACTGGGGCGCGTTTTCCGACAGCAGCCAGCCGTTGTTGCCGATGGGAATGAAGACACCGATGTTCATCGCTCGCACTCTCCCGCAGTCAGGAATCGAAGCGCATCCAGATGCGCCGTTGCTGCAGGATCGGAGCAGAAAGCTTGCCAAGTCTTGAAAGTTCAAGCCAATCAAACACTTGGGATCTATTCGAGAATAAAACTTGACCATTTGGTCCAGATTAGAGCACCTAGTTTGTGCAAGACGCCCGAATCCGGGGCATGCAGGCTGGCGCGTCATGCTAGAGTTCGGAGACCGGCGCGCTACCCTTCGGGGTCCGCCGATGATTCGTCACCAGGACGGTGCGAAGCTCAACGACCGCGCCTGCAGCCGGCCCGCGTCAGATGTCCAAGAAGGCCCAAGGAGCAGTTCGTGAGTCAGGCCAGTGATCTTCCGCCACGCAAGTCCCGCCAACCCAGCCCTGCCGCCCAGCAACGCCGGCAGCGCCAGATAGAAGCCAAGCGCGCCCAGATCCTCAGCGCGGCGCTCGATATCTTTTCCCGCTTCGGTCTGCACGGCGCCAGTCTGGATCAGGTGGCGCTGCAGGCGGACGTCTCCAAGACCAACCTGCTCTACTATTTCAGCAACAAGGAAGAGCTCTATGTCGCCGTGCTGCGTCAGCTGCTGGCGACCTGGCTGAATCCCCTGCGCACCTTCAGCGAAGAGCAAGAACCCCTCGACGCCCTGCGCGGCTATTTGCGCCAGAAGCTGGAGATGTCCCGCGACTATCCCGCCGAGTCCCGGCTGTTCTGCCTGGAGATGGTCCAGGGCGCACCGCTGCTGCTGCCCGAATTGCAGGGCAGCCTGCACGACCTGATGGACGAGAAGACCCGGGTGATCCGCACCTGGATCGCCGCCGGCAAGCTGGCCCCGGTGGATCCGCACCACCTGATCTTCAGCATCTGGGCCATCACCCAGCACTATGCAGACTTCCGGGTGCAGGTGCAGACCCTGTGCGGCCGCTCGCTGAAGGATCCGCTGTTCTTCGACGAGGTCCTGCAGGGCCTGGAGACGCTGATCATCGACGGGCTCAGGCCCCGCGCCGGCGGCCCGGCCTAGGCCGCCAGGAAGAACTCGGCGAACAACTCGCTCAGCCTCGGCCAGAGCGGTGCCGGCAGGTCATGGGCCATGTCCGGTATCAGCTCGAAGCGGGCGCCGGGAATGGCCCGCGCCACGGCGCGACCACAGGCCGGACGCAGCAAGGGATCCCGCGCGCCGTGCACCACCAGGGTCGGCGCCTGGATGCGGCGGGCGAAGGGCCGCAGATCGCCGCTGCCGAGCAGGGCGAACAACTGCCGCTGCACCCCCTCCACATCCACCCCGCGCGCCAGGATACGCTGCACCAGTCGTTCCAGATCGGCCTCGCTCTGGCGATACCTCGGACTCTCGATACCGCGCAGCAGGGCCTTCTGCCGGGCGAGCGCCGCCTCCGCCGGCAGATCGGCCGGCGGCCGCAGCAGCAGGCTGCCCAGCAGCTTGAACGAGGGTGGCGGCAACAGCGGCTGATTGGTCGACGAGAACAGGATGCCCAGCCGCGCGACCCGCTGAGGCCATTGAGCGGCGAGGATCTGGGCGATCATGCCGCCCATGGAGCCGCCCAGTACGAAGGCGCGTTCCAGCCCCAGGTGATCGAGCAGCCCGACCGCATCGGCGGCCATGGCTTCCAGGCGATAGGGCACCGCGCTGGGCTTGCCCAGTTGCGCCCGCCCCAGCACCGGCCACAGTGAAGGCGGCCGTCCACCCGGCCAGCTCAGCCGCGAGGACTGGCCGACGTCGCGATTGTCGAAACGAATCACCCGCAGGCCCCGGCGCACCAGGGCCTCGCAGAAGCCTTCCGGCCAGAGCAGCAACTGGGCGCCAAAGCCCATGATCAGCAGCAGCGCCGGATCGGCGGGATCGCCCCAGTCCTCATAGGCCAGCTCGAGGGCGCCGACCCGGGCGCGACCTTCACGTATGTCCATGGCTCCCTCGCGAAATGGCTAAAGGGCCATGCTACCCCAAGGTCGTACCCGCAAAAGCGGCAGAACCGGGCGGTCACGCGGCGCTGCTGCGCTATGCTCGGACAGACCTCTTCCAGAGACCTTCGCCATGTCCGCAGCGCCCCTGGTTTACCACCTGACCGACGAGGCACGCGAAGACCTGCGCCAGGCGATCGCGGCGCCACTGAGGCGCTACAACGACAGCCAGGCGGGCCCGAGCGGTTACCGGGCCCTGGTCATCAGCCTGACCCGCGGCGGCGAAGCCCTCGGCGGCCTCTGGGGCTACACCAGCTATGGCTGGCTCTATGTGCAGTTGCTGGCGGTGGAGGAAGCCGCCCGCGGCCAGGGCGCCGGCCGCGAATTGCTGCGGCGCGCCGAGGCCGAAGCCCTGGCCCGCGGTTGCCACGGCGCCTGGCTCGACACCCACGAATTCCAGGCTCGCGGCTTCTACGAACGCCTGGGCTACGAAGTATTCGGCGAGCTGGCGGACTATCCGCCGGGCTTTGCGCGGTATTTCCTGCGCAAGGCGCTGTGCCCGACGCCCGCCGTCGGCACTAGCGCTGGCCCTGACTGAGGACGCTGAGGCGGGTCGAGAGTCCCTGCATCTCCTGGCCGAGCTGACGCAGCGCACCGGCGTCGCGGGCGCCCTCCTCGCTCGCCGCATGGATACGCACCGCCAGTTCATTGATTTCCTGGGTCACGTGGCTCTGCTCCTGGGCGGCCACGGCGATCTGCTGAGCGCGCTCGACGATGCCATCGAAGCTGTCGACGGTCCCGCTCAGGGTGCCGGCCACGACGGTCGCCTCTCGGACGGCGACTTCGGTACGCTGCACCCCGGCCTGCATGGTGGCCACGGCGGCGCTCGACGCCTGGCGCAGGCTGGCGATCATCCCCTGGATTTCGTTGGCGGACGCCTGGGTCCGCCCGGCCAGCGTGCGCACCTCGTCGGCGACCACGGCGAAGCCGCGTCCCTGTTCACCTGCCCGGGCCGCCTCGATGGCCGCGTTGAGGGCCAGCAGGTTGGTCTGTTCGGAGATCGACTTGATCACGTCCAGCACGCCGCCGACCCGCTCGATGTCCTCGCCCAGACGGGTGATGGCGGTGGCAGCGCCACCGATCTCCTGGGCCAGCCCCTGCATGGAGTCGGTGTTGCGCGCCATCTGGCTCTGGCCGGTGTGCACCGTGCCGAGCGAAGCGCGGGCCACGTCCGAGCAGTCGGTGGTGTTGCGCGCCACCTCGCCGGCGCTGGCCGACATCTCGGTGATGGCCGTCGCCAGCAGGGTGTTGTCTTCGCGCTGCTTTTCCGCCCGATCGGCCAGGCCATGGGAGAGTTGCGCCAGCTCGGTCGCCTGGCCCTGCAGCAGCGAGGCGTCAGCGGCGATCCGGCGGAGCATCTCGCGCAGCGAGCCAGCGTAGCGATTGACCGCGCCGCGCAAGCGGCCGATTTCGTCGGCACGCCGGATGTCCAGTTCGCTCGCGTTGGCACCGTCCTGGCCCAGGCGCTCGATCTGCAGGGTGGTCTCTTCCAGCTGGGCCAGCAGGCGCCGGCCGGCGAGCCAGGCTATGCCCAGCAGCAGTGCCAGGAGCGGCAACAGCAAGAGCAGCATCTGGCTGGTCAGGCGCGTGGCCAGGCCGGTGACCTGAGCTTCGGGCGTGACCAGACCGACCTGCCAGCCGGTCGCATCCATCGGCACCAGGGTGACGTAAGCGGCGCCATCGAGCTGGCGGTCGTGAGGGAGGTACAGGGTGCGGTTGCCCGTTTGGCCGAGGGCATCCGCCACCGCCTTGAACGAGGCCTCACCCGCGATCACGTCGTTCAGCGTCGGCAGGCCCTTGGCACCCTTGATCCCAGGGAAATAGAGCAGATTGCCACTGCGATCGACGGCGAAGGCATAGCCACCGGTCACGCCACCCTGGCGTTCGAGGAAGGCGGCAAGACCATCGAGCTTGAGGTCCAGCGTCGCCACGCCGGCGAAGGCGTTCTGTTGGCGATAGGGCACGCTGCAGGTGGTCATGGCGACCTGGCTGACCGGGTCCTGGTAGGCGTCGGACCAGACGCACCGTCCCGCGGTGGCCGCCTTGGCATCGCGATACCAGGATTCGTCGCGATAGGCCGAGGTCTGGGGCGCATTGTAGTCGTCCGAGTACTCCAGACCGCCGGCGCCGTTGCGAGCCCAGAAGAAGCTGCGGCGGTCGACCCCCGGGGTGAAGGCGGCGGGTTCCGGCCAGAGGCCGCCGCCGGCGATAGCCTGGTCGCCGTGGCTGTCGATGAGCCTTGGCAGGACGGCCTTCACCAGCCCTTCGTCATGGGGCAGCGTCTCGCCCAGATCCGCCAGGGCCACGCTGGTCCCTTCGATACGCGCCAGCTGCAGGGCGAGTTGCCGTGCGATGGCGGTGGCCGACTGTTCGGCCGCGGCCGTCCCGGCGGCCACCAGTTGCGGTTTACCACCAAAGGCCATCACGGCGTAGACGCCGATGGCGGTGAGCCCCAGCAGGCAAAGCACGCCCAGGGTCATGCGCCCGGCGATGCGGGTGGGTATCAGAGTCATACGGCGGCTCCAGAAGGTTGCCAGGGGGAATGGCCAGTATTACGGCCGGGACGGCGGTCAATTGAGCGAAGCGATACCCCCGCGCGGGATACCGCCGATGAACGGCGGGCAATCAGCCCGCGGTGAGGAAGTTGCCGATCCGGGCGTTGTCCTGCCCACCTTCCAGCAGCGGCACCTCGGCTTCGTCCTTGAGTTGCACGCCGGAGAGCTTGCGGCGATCCGCTTCGCGCATCAGGTAGAGCAGCTTGTGCGCCGCCAGGCCATAGGCCAGGCCTTCCAGGCGCACGTTGGAGATGCAGTTGCGATAGGCGTCGTTGAGGCCCGGGCGCGGGCCGTAGGTGAAGTAGAGGCCGAGGCTGTCGGGCGAACTCAGACCGGGGCGCTCGCCGATCAGCATCACCAGCAGACGCGCCTTGAGCAGCCCGCCGATCTCGTCGCCCACCGCTACCCGCCCCTGCTCCACCAGGGTCACCGGCGCCCAGCGCCAGCCCTCGGCCCCGGCCTGGTCGGCCAGGCGCTCCAGGAACGGCAGCGCATGGCGATGCACCGCCAGGGCAGAGAGGCCATCGGCGATGACCACGGCGACGTCGAAGCCCTCGGGATGCTCGGCGGCATAGGCCTGGAGTTCGTGGGCGGACTCCGCGGACAGCCTGCGGCCCAGGTCGGGACGTTGCAGATAGGTGAGGCGATCCGGCGCGGCGCTCTTGAGCACCAGGGTCTCGCGACCCTGGGCGGTCAGGCCTTCGCGCAAGGCCTGATGATCGAAAGCCAGGTGCACCGCATCGCGGGCCTGGGCATGGGCGGCCTGGAAGTCCAGCTGGGCCGACGTCGGCAGGCTGGTGCCGGCGCGGCCCAGGGCGATGCGCGCCGGGGTGAGGCGACGCAATTCGGCCCAGGGGTCGGGGCGGGCGGTGCCGTTGGGGTTCATGAGCGACTCCTGAACGATTCGGTATCTAAGCTATCGCGGCCATGGGCCGCTCCTACGGGTACAGAGGGAGTTTGTAGGAGCGGCCCATGGCCGCGATCCTCCCTACAACTGCGCCAGCGCCCGTTGGAATGGCGCCGGCAAGCCTTCTCCGAGACGGAAGCGGCCGTCCTCCAGCCGCAGGATGCCCAGGCGGTCGAGCCAGGCGGCGAATTCCGGGGCCGGCTGCAGGCCCAGCACCTGGCGGGCGTAGAGGGCGTCGTGGAAGGAGGTGGTCTGGTAGTTGAGCATCACGTCGTCCGACCCGGGGATGCCCATGATGAAGTTGATGCCCGCCGCGCCCAGCAGGGTCAGCAGCATGTCCATGTCGTCCTGGTCGGCCTCGGCATGATTGGTGTAGCAGATGTCGCAGCCCATGGGCACGCCGAGCAGCTTGCCGCAGAAGTGATCTTCGAGCCCGGCGCGGATGATCTGCTTGCCGTTGTAGAGGTACTCGGGGCCGATGAAGCCGACCACGGTGTTGACCAGCAGCGGCTTGAATTTCCGCGCCACGGCGTAGGCACGCACCTCGCAGGTCTGCTGGTCGACGCCGTGGTGGGCGCCGGCGGAGAGGGCGCTGCCCTGCCCCGTCTCGAAATACATGAGGTTGTCGCCCAGGGTACCGCGGCGTTGCGACAGTCCGGCATCAAAGCCTTCCTGCAACAGCGCCAGGCTGATGCCGAAGCTTTCGTTGGCGCCCTGGGTGCCGGCGATGGACTGGAACACCAGGTCCACCGGCGCACCCCGCTCGATGGCGGCGATGCTGGTGGTGACGTGGGTCAGCACGCAGGACTGGGTGGGTATCTCGTAGCGCTGGATCACGGCGTCGAGCATCTTCAGCAGTTCGCAGATGCCGCTGGTGCTGTCGGTGGCCGGATTGATGCCGATCACCGCATCGCCGTTGCCATAGAGCAGGCCGTCGAGGACGCTGGCGGCGATGCCGGCCGGATCGTCGGTGGGGTGATTGGGCTGCAGCCGGGTCGACAGCCGTCCACGCAGGCCGATGGTGTTGCGAAAGCGGGTCACCACCCGGACCTTCTGCGCCACCAGGATCAGGTCCTGGATGCGCATGATCTTGGACACCGCGGCGACCATCTCCGGGGTCAGCCCCGGGGCCAGGGCGGCAAGACTCGTCTCGTCGGCCGCCGGACCCAGCAGCCAGTCGCGGAAGCCGCCCACGGTGAGGTGGGCGACCGGCGCGAAGGCCTGGGCATCGTGGCTATCCAGGATCAGCCGGGTGACCTCGTCGGCTTCGTAGGGGATCACCGCCTCGCTGAGAAAGTGCTTGAGCGGCACCTCGGCCAGCGCCATCTGCGCCGCCACCCGCTCCACGTCGCTGCTGGCGGCAACCCCGGCCAGGACATCCCCGGATCGCGCCGGGGTGGCCTTGGCCAGCAGCTCCTTGAGATCGGCGAAGCGCCAGGTCTGGCCACCCACGCTGTGCTGGAAACCGCTCATGCTACCTCCTCGGGTTGCGCTGCTCAGGCCTCGCCAAAGGCAGCGTCAGGGGCGATGTCGCTCTGTCTACGGCTGAGACCGCAGACCAACGCGCCTATCACCATCAGCACCACGAAGACGCTGGCGATCACGGGGTTGTACCAGACCATGGCGATCAGGCAGACCACCGCCAGCACCAGGGCGATGGCCGGCACCACCGGATAGCCGGGGGCGCGGAAGGTGCGCTCCAGGTTGGGCTCGCTGCGCCGCAGTTTGAACAGGCTGAGCATGCTCATGATGTACATGACGATGGCGCCGAACACGCTCATGGTGATCATGGCGGCGGTCAGGGTCAGGCCCTGCAGGCTGATCACACCGTCGCTGAAGATGGCGGCGATGCCCACCACGCCACCGGCCAGCACCGCGCGGTGCGGGGTCTGGAAGCGCGACAGCTTGGCCAGGCCATGGGGCAGGAAGCCGGCGCGGGCCAGGGCGAAGAACTGCCGGGAATAGCCGAGGATGATGCCGTGGAAGCTGGCCACCAGGCCGAACAGGCCGATGCCCACCAGCAGGTGCAGCCACATCGAGCCCTCGCCCACCACGCCCTTCATCGCCTGGGGCAGCGGATCGTTGATGTTGGACAGGGCGCGCCAGTCACCCACGCCGCCGGCAAAGATCATCACGCCGATGGCCAGGGTCACCAGGGTGAGGATACCGGCGATGTAGGCCTTGGGAATGGTCCGCTTGGGGTCCTTGGCTTCCTCGGCGGCCATGGCCGCGCCCTCGATGGCGAGAAAGAACCAGATGGCGAAGGGAATGGCGGCGAACATGCCGCCCACCGCGGCCAGGGAGAACTGGTCCTGCCCGGCCCAGCCGCCGCTGGTGAAGTTGGTCAGGCTGAAGCCCGGCGCCACCACCCCCATGAAGATCAGCAGCTCGATCACCGCCAGCACCGTGACCACCAGTTCGAAGGTGGCGGCGATGCTTACCCCGAGGATGTTCAGGGTCATGAAGATGAAGTAGGCCGCCACCGCGCAGAGCTTGGGATCGAGGGTGGGAAACTGAACGTTGAGGTAGGCGCCGATGGCCATGGCGATGGCCGGTGGGGCGAAGACGAATTCGATCAGGGTGGCGATGCCGGCGATGGTGCCGCCCATGGGGCCGAAGGCGCGCCGGCTGTAGGCGAAGGGCCCGCCGGCGTGGGGAATGGCGGTGGTGAGCTCGGTGAAGCTGAAGATGAAGCAGGTATACATCACCGCAACCACCAGCGCGGTGATCAGAAAGCCCAGGGTCCCGGCGACGCCCCAGCCGTAGCTCCAGCCGAAGTATTCCCCGGAGATCACCAGCCCCACGGCGATGCCCCAGAGGTGCAGGGTGCCGAGGGTCGGCTTGAGTTTCTCGTTGGTCATGACAGGCCACTCCCCTTGTAGCGACGTGATCCGAATGGGTCACCGCGATCCCGCGATGCCCGGCTTTTTCGAGCTTAAACAGCTCGGGGCCGTGGCGACTTGACCGCTCGGCACGGTCGCTGTGACCCCGGGTCAAGTCGGCGTTACCCCTCTTCCCAGGGTGCTACCCGAGACCGCACCAGCCTGGTGCGATGCCTGACCACCCGCCCCGCGATGAGGCACGCCAAGACGCCTAATAGCGTGAAGCCCTCGGCGTTCCCGCCCCGATGGAGGACCGCTTTCCGCCCCGGGGCACAGCCTTTGCTTCATTCATGCCGATCCCCTCCCTGGACCCGCACCATGCCCCTGGCCGCCTCCGGCTTCGCCGCCCTGACCTCACCGTCGCGCAACCTTGGCGTGCTCTCCGCCGCCGCCAGCGGACTGGACGCCGTCATCACCAGCCATGGTGGCGATGTCGATCGCATCTTCGGCACTGCCGGCATCGACCCCGAACAGCTGCAGCACCCCACCCTGAGCCTGGGGTTGGGCAACTACTGCCGGGTCCTGGAGGAAGCCGCCGCCCAGTCCGGCTGCGACAATTTCGGCCTGCACTACGGCGGCCAATTCAAACCGCAGATGCTCGGCCTGCTGGGCTACGTGGGGCTCTGCTCGCCCACCGCCGAAGCGGCCCTGCAGAATTTCGCCGCCGCCTTTCCCTTCCACCAGCACAGCACCCTGATCCAGCTGGTGGACGCCGGTGACTGCTGGCGCTTCGACTACCAGGTGCGCCACGGCGCCATCGTCGCCCGCCGCCAGGACGCCGAGCTGACCCTGGGCATGCTGCTCAACCTCTTGCGCCATGTGCTCGGGCCCACCTGGGCGCCGCGCGCGGTGCAGTTCGAACACCCGCGCCCCGAGGGTTGGCACGAGCACCGCCGGCTGTTCGACGCGCCAGTCAGCTTCGGCCAGCCCTGCAATGCCATGCTGGTGCCCAAGGCCGACCTGCGCGGCCGCGCCATGCCCGACCACGATCCGCTGCTCCTCTTGGTGGTGCAGGACGCCATCCGCCAGCTCGGCCAGCGGCTGCCACAGATGGAACTGCTCGAAGAGGTCCGCGCCTCGGTGCGCCTGGCGCTGCCCCTGGGCGAGCCCAGCCTGGAGTCCATCGCCCAGCGCCTGGACCTTTCCACCAGCCAGCTGCAACGCCGCCTGCGCGACCAGGGCGCGAGCTTCTCGGCGCTGGTCGAGGGCGTCCGCCGCGACCTGGCGCAGCACTACCTGCGGCAGCGCCTGCCGGTCACCGACCTGGCGCCGCTGCTGGGCTATTCGGAGACGAGCGCCTTTTCGCGGGCGTTTCGGCGGTGGTTTCAGGTGAGTCCGCGGCAGTGGCGGCAGCTTTCTTAAAATGGGGTGGGGAAAAGAGCCACGAACGCCGGCTGACGTAGGTTGGCGCTGAGCGTAGCGAAGCCCAACAAGGTGGGGTTGCGGCTCTGTGTTATGGGTGCCATAGCTGTTTATCTAGCTTTGCTGGTACTTCTTGTTTCGCCCCCTCGGGCGAGTCACTTTTGCCAATCGCCGCAAAAGTAACCAAAAACGCTTGCCCCACCATCCGGCCTTTCGCTTCGCTCCAGGTCCGCTCACGCCAGCGCCGCTCCGGGGTCGGCCTACACGGGCCGTCCATGGCCCGTTAGGCCTCTCGCCGCATCCCTGCGGCTCGACCCACTCCACGACACTGGCGTTCGCCCTCCTGAACGGGGCGATTCGCCAGCCTGAAAATATTGGTTGAACAGCCACAAAAGCTCGTAGCCCGTAGCCCGTAGCCCGTAGCCCGTAGCGTGGACAACGGCGAAGCCTTGTCCACTGATGGCTTAGGTGCCCACCAGTGGAAAACGCTATGCGGTTTTCCACGCTACAGATCCTGTGAACACCCAGGCATCAGGCTGGCGCCCCGCCCCGTCAGTGAGGCCGAGTGCAGGTGTCGCGGAGGGGGATGCGAGGCAGGACGCCGAGCAAGGCGCGAGGGGCAGGAGGCCCCTTCGTGCCGTGCCCCCGGAGCGGCACCGGAGTGAGGGGACCTGGAGCGAAGCGGAGGGCCGAAACGTGGGGCAAGCGTTTTTGGTTACTTTTTTGGCGACTGCAAAAAGTAACTCGCCCGGGTGGGCGAAACAAAACCATCAACAGACCTCGATAAGCAGCTAGAGCACTGGTAAACCGAGGCATCACGGCCAACCTCCGCAACGTTGGGCTTCGCTCCACTCAGCGCCAACCTACCGAAGCGGTGAAGGTGATGCGCCCGAGCGGGCGAAACAAAAACCATCAAAGCACTCGGTAATCAGCCAAACACCCCCACCATACCTAGCCGAAAGCCAACCTCTGCCCACTCGGTCAGATTCTTGCAAGGCCCTCCCCAAACAGCCTAACCAGAACAACGACCACCCGATGACCTCTGCCCTGCCCCCTGCCCTTTTCACCCCCGCCTGGCTGGCGCGCCTGGAGCTGGCCTATGCCCGCCAGGGCGACTGGACCCGGCCGACCACCCGCCGCCACCTCGGCCCCTTGCGGGTGCAGAAACACCTGCACGCCGAAGGTCCCGAGGTCTGCCAGCACATCGTCGTGCATCCACCGGGTGGCATCGCCGGGGGTGATCGGCTGGACATCGACGTCAGCGTCGGCGAAAACGCCTGGGCCCAGCTCACCAGCCCCGGCGCAGCCAAGTGGTATCGCGCCGACAGCGCCGCCCACCAGCAGGTCGAGCTGCGCGTCGCCGCCGGTGCCACCCTGGAATGGCTACCCCAGGAGACCATCGTCTTCGCCGGTGCCCGGGCCCACCTCGCTACCCGCATCGAGCTGGAGGGCGATGCCCGCCTCTGCTACTGGGACATCGTCGCCCTGGGTCGTCCGGCCAGCGCCGAGCGCTTCACCGACGGCCTGTTTCAGGCCCATCTGGACATCCGTCGCGACGGCACCCCGCTGTGGCACGAGCGCCAGCGCCTGGTCGGCGCGGATCGCCTGCTGGACTCGCCCATCGGCCTCGCCGGTCAGCCGGTGTTCGCCACCCTGCTGCTCACCGGCACCCTGGACGCCGATACCCTCGAACGCTGCCGCGAACTGGGCCTACCGGTGCGCGGCGACCTGACCCAGTTGCCCGGCCTGGTGGTCGCTCGCTGCCTGGCCGCCGAATCGCTGCAGGCCCGCGCCTGGCTGATCGCGGTCTGGCGCCTGCTGCGTCCGGCGCTGCTCGGCCGCGCTGCCGTACCGCCGCGAATCTGGAGTACCTGATATCTTCGTGATCGCGGCCATGGGCCGCTCCTACATGGAAGCGCAGAATTGTAGGCGCGGCCCACGGCCGCGATGATCGACCTTCCCTGACCGAACCTGCCAACCGGAACACCCATGGACCTGACGCCCCGCGAGAAAGACAAACTGCTCATCTTCACCGCCGGCCTGGTGGCCGAACGCCGCCTGGCGCGTGGGGTGAAGCTCAACTACCCGGAAGCCATGGCGCTGATCTCCGCCGCCCTGCTCGAAGGCGCTCGTGACGGTCGCACCGTGGCAGAGCTGATGCACTACGGCACCACCCTGCTGACCCGCGACCAGGTGATGGAAGGCGTCCCGGAGATGATCCCGGAGATCCAGGTGGAAGCCACCTTCCCCGATGGCACCAAGCTGGTCACCGTCCACCAGCCGATCGCCTAGGGAGGCCGCCATGAGTCTGATCGTCCGCGACGCCACGCCTGCCGACCTGCCGGCCGTGCTGCACATCTACAACGACGCCGTCAGCAACACCACGGCGATCTGGAACGAGACCCCGGTGGACCTGGCCAACCGCCAGGCCTGGTTCGACCTGCGCGCCACCCAGGGCTACCCCATCCTGGTCGCCGAGAACGCCGAAGGCACGGTGGTGGGCTATGCCTCCTTTGGTGACTGGCGCCCCTTCGAAGGCTTTCGCCATACCGTCGAGCACTCGGTCTATATCCATCCCGACCAGCGCGGCCAGGGCATCGGTCCGCGGCTGATGACGGTGCTCATCGAACGCGCCCGCGCCTGCGACAAGCACGTGATGGTGGCCGCCATCGAGAGCGGCAACCAGGCCTCCATCCGCCTGCACGAACGCCTCGGCTTCCTCACCACCGGGCAGATGCCCCAGGTCGGCACCAAGTTTGGTCGCTGGCTGGACCTCACCTTCATGCAACTGATGCTGGAGCAGCGCCCATGATCCCCGGCGAATACCAGATCCAGGACGGCGACATCGAACTCAACGCCGGCCGCCGCACCCTCAGCCTGACCGTCGCCAACAGCGGCGACCGGCCGATCCAGGTGGGCTCCCACTACCACTTCCACGAAACCAACGACGCCCTGGTGTTCGACCGCGCCCTGGCGCGCGGCATGCGCCTGAATATCGCCGCCGGCACCGCCGTGCGCTTCGAACCGGGCCAGAGTCGCGAGGTGGAACTGGTCGAGCTGGCGGGGCTGCGCACCGTCTACGGCTTCGCCGGGCGGGTAATGGGGAAGTTGTAGCGGCAAGCGCCCTCACCCCAACCCTCTCCCAAGGGGAGAGGGGGCTAAAAGCAGACATCGAGCTCCCGCCCTTCCCCCTCCCTCCGGGGGAGGGGAAGGGTGAAGGCCAACCAGAACACCCAGCCTCCCAGGAACGGCTCCCTGCGAGGCAACAGGACGACACCCGCCCTTCCCCCTCTCCCTCCGGGAGAGGGTCGAGGTGAGGGCCAACCAGAACACCCAGCCTCCCAGGGACGACGCCCTGCGAGGCAACAGGATGCCACCCGCCCTTCCCCCTCTCCCTCCGGGAGAGGGTCGGGGTGAGGGCAAACCGGACCACCTTTATTCGGGATCAACGCCTATGAAAATCTCCCGCCAAGCCTATGCCGACATGTTCGGCCCCACCACCGGCGACCGGGTACGCCTGGCCGACACCGAGCTCTGGATCGAGGTCGAAGAAGACCACACCGTCTACGGCGAAGAGGTGAAATTCGGCGGTGGCAAGGTCATCCGCGACGGCATGGGCCAGAGCCAGCTGCCCGCCGCCGAGGTGGTCGATACCGTCATCACCAATGCGCTGATCGTCGACCACTGGGGCATCGTCAAGGCCGACGTCGGCCTCAAGCACGGCCGCATCCACGCCATCGGCAAGGCCGGCAACCCGGACATCCAGCCGGGTGTCAGCGTGCCCATCGGCGCCGCCACCGAGGTCATCGCCGGTGAAGGCATGATCCTCACCGCCGGCGGGATCGACTCCCACATCCACTTCATCTGCCCACAGCAGATCGAAGAGGCGCTCATGAGCGGCACCACCACCATGATCGGCGGCGGCACCGGGCCGGCCACCGGCACCTATGCCACCACCGTGACCCCCGGTCCCTGGCACATGGCGCAGATGCTCAAGGCCGCCGACGCCTTCCCGATGAACATCGGCTTCACCGGCAAGGGCAACGCCAGCCTGCCGGGTCCGCTGGAGGAGCAGGTCCGCGCTGGCGCCATCGGCTTGAAACTGCACGAGGACTGGGGCACCACCCCCGCCGCCATCGACAACTGCCTGGCGGTGGCCGATCGCTTCGACATCCAGGTGGCCATCCACACCGACACCCTCAACGAATCCGGCTTCGTCGAGACCACCCTGGGCGCCTTCAAGGGTCGCACCATCCACACCTATCACACCGAAGGTGCCGGGGGCGGCCACGCGCCGGACATCATCAAGGCCTGCGGTTTCCCCAACGTGCTGCCCAGTTCCACCAACCCGACGCGGCCCTTCACCAAGAACACCATCGACGAGCACCTGGACATGCTCATGGTCTGCCACCACCTGGACCCGAGCATCGCCGAGGACGTGGCCTTCGCCGAGAGTCGCATCCGCCGCGAGACCATCGCCGCCGAGGACATCCTCCACGACCTCGGCGCCTTCGCCATGATCAGCTCCGACAGCCAGGCCATGGGGCGTGTCGGCGAGGTCATCACCCGCACCTGGCAGACTGCCGACAAGATGAAGAAGCAGCGCGGCCCGCTGCCCGAAGACGCCGCCGGCAACGACAACTTCCGGGTCAAGCGCTACATCGCCAAGTACACCATCAACCCGGCGATCACCCATGGCATCAGCCACGAGGTGGGCTCCATCGAAGTGGGCAAGTTCGCCGACCTGGTGCTCTGGCGCCCGGCGTTCTTTGGCGTCAAGCCGACGCTGATCCTCAAGGGCGGCGCCATCGCGGCGAGTCTGATGGGCGACGCCAACGCCTCCATCCCCACCCCGCAACCGGTGCACTACCGCCCCATGTTCGGCAGCTACGCCGGCATGCTCCACGACACCAGTCTGACCTTCATCAGCCAGGCCGCCTTCGAGGCCGGGGTGCCGGAGCAACTGGGGCTGAAGAAGCGCATCGGCGTGGTCAAGGGCTGCCGCACCGCGCAGAAGAGCGACCTCATCCACAACGGCTATCTGCCGACCATCGAGGTCGATCCGCAGAACTACCAGGTCAAGGCCGACGGCCAGCTGCTCTGGTGCGAACCGGCCGAGGTGCTGCCGATGGCGCAGCGGTATTTCCTGTTCTAACCAGGCACAGGGAATGTTGGGCTTCGCTTTCGCTCAACCCAACCTACGGACTCAGCCGCGACTGATCGGCGCCGCTGGCGCTTCGGCCCGGTCGTTGCGGTCATAGGCGGCCTTGTCCAGCTGGCCCATCCAGCGCGCGGTCAGGGTACCGGCGGTCATGGAGCCGTTGACGTTGAGGGCGGTGCGGCCCATGTCGATCAGAGGTTCGATGGACACCAGCAGCGCCACCAGGGTGACCGGCAGGCCGAGGGCCGGCAGCACGATCAGGGCGGCGAAGGTGGCGCCGCCGCCCACGCCGGCCACGCCCGCCGAACTCAGGGTGACGATGCCCACCAGGGTGGCGATCCACAGCGGATCGAAGGGATTGATGCCCAGGGTCGGGGCGACCATCACCGCCAGCATGGCCGGATAGAGACCGGCGCAGCCGTTCTGGCCGATGGTGGCACCGAAGGAGGCGGCGAAGCTGGCGATGGCCGGCGGTACGCCGAGGCGCTCGGTCTGGGCCTCGATGTTCAGCGGGATGGTCGCCGCGCTGGAGCGGCTGGTGAAGGCGAAGCTCAGCACCGGCCAGACCTTGGGAAAGAAGCGCGCCGGCGACAGGCCGCTCAGGGTCAGCAGCAGCGCATGCACGCCAAAGAGGATGGCCAGGCCCAGGTAGGAGGCGATCAGGAAGGTGCCCAGCTTGAGCACGTCCTGGGGACTGGCGGTGGCGACCATCTTGGTCATCAGCGCCAGCACGCCATAGGGAGTGAGTTGCAGCAGCAGGCGCACCAGCTTCATCACCCAGGCCTGGAGCACGTCGATGCCGGCCAGCACCTTCTCGCCGCGCACCGGATCGTCACGCTGCAGGCGCAGGGCGGCGACGCCGAGGAAGGCGGCGAAGATCACCACGCTGATGATGGAGGTGGGATTGGCGCCGGACAGATCGGCGAAGGGGTTCTTCGGAATGAAGGACAGCAGCAACTGCGGCACCGACAGATCCGCCACCTTGCCGACATAGCTGTTCTGCAGGGCGGTCAGGCGCGCGGTCTCCTGGGCGCCCTGCACCAGGCCTTCGGCGCTCAGGCCGAACAGCCAGGTGACCAGCACCCCGACCAGGGCGGCGATGGCGGTGGTGAACAGCAGGGTGCCCAGGGTCAATAGGCTGATGCGCCCCATGGAGGAGGCTTCGCGCAGCCGCGCCACGGCGGCCAGGATGGAGGCAAACACCAGCGGCATGATGCTCATCTGCAGCAGCTGCACATAGCCGTTGCCGACCAGGTTGAACCAGCCGATGGAGGTCTTGAGCACCGGGGCGTCATGGCCGTAGACGAGTTGCAGCACCAGGCCGAAGGCCACGCCCAGGGCGAGACCGATGAAGACGCGCACGGCCAGGCTCCAGCCGGTGTTGCGGGTACGCGCCAGCAGGCCGAGCAGCACGGCGAAGGCGACGAGGTTGAGGACGAGAGGCAGATTCACACGAGGTCTCCGATACGGCGCCCGACGCGGCCGCCGGACGAAAAGGCGGCGATGGTAGCAGCTCGGGCCGACTCGGCTTAGATCGAGGCGCTATCACCTGATAACCCTGGGACCTTGGGAGGAGCGGTTCTATCGCCGGGGCGAACGGTATTTCCGCCGGGCCTGGCACTGCTAGAGTGCGCTCCGTCGGGAAACGATGCCCGACGCTGCCATCCCAAAAAGGAGTGACTCCATGCAACGTTTCGCCAAGCTCGCCGCTTCCTTCGCCCTCGCCGCCGCCGTCGCCGGCTGCACCGGCACCGCGATGAAGACGCAGAATCTGGATCCGTCGCAGTACACCGTCGTCGGTCATGGCGAGGGCAAGGCCACCGGTCTCATGATCCTGGGCTTCATCCCGGTCCAGCAGAACGACCGCTTCGTGCGCGCCCAGCAGGCCGCCATCAAGTCCCGCGGCGGCGATGCCCTGATCAATGCCCAGGTGCAGGAAAACTGGTTCTGGGCCTATGTCCTGAACGGCTACACCACCACCGTTTCCGGCGACGTGGTCAAGCTCAAGCGCTGAGCCCCGCCCGACCGACAGGCGCCGCCCATGGAGGCGGCGTTTTTGCGCTAGGCTGGTCGCTTCTTTCCGAGGAGCCGACCATGACCGCGACCCTGATGAAACTCCCGCTGCAATCCATCGATGGCGAAACCCTGACCCTGGAACGCTACCTGGGCAAGGTGCTGCTGGTGGTGAACGTCGCCTCCAAGTGCGGCCTGACCAGCCAGTACGAGGGCCTTGAACGTCTCTATGAGGCCCAGCGCGAACGCGGCCTGGAAGTGCTCGGCTTTCCCGCCAACAACTTCAAGCAGCAGGAGCCCGGCAGCGACGCCGAGATCAAGGAATTCTGCACCCTGACCTATGGCGTGCAATTCCCTATGTTCGCCAAGCTCAGCGTGGTGGGTGAAGACAAGCATCCGCTCTATGACGAACTCACCCGTGCCCAGCCCGAGGCGACCGGTGACGGTCCCTTCCGTGAACGCATGGTGAGCCGTGGCGGCAGCCCCAATCCCAAGCCCGAAGTGCTGTGGAATTTCGAGAAATTCCTGATCGGGCGCAATGGCGAGGTGGTGGGGCGCTTCGCGCCGGATGTGACGGCGGATGATCCGCGGTTGGTGGAGGCGATTGAGAAGGAATTGGCGAAGGGCTGAGGGCTTGAGTGTTCACCAGAGCTGTAGCGTGGAAAACCGCGCAGCGTTTTCCGCTGGCAGTAGCTTGACTACCGAATAGGGGCAACGTCTTTATCGCGGCCATGGGCCGCTCCTACGGGATCTTCCGATTGCTGTAGGAGCGGTCCATGACCGCGATTCCAATAGCTCAAGGACGACGTCTGAGCTTGATCGCCGACAGTGGACAAGGCTTCGCCGTTGTCCACGCTACGGGTTACGGGTTATTCAACCAATAATTTCAGGCTGGCGAATCGCCCCGTTCAGCAGGGCGAATGCCAGTGCCGTGGAGTGGGTCGAGCCGCATGGGTGCGGCGAGAGGTCCAGTGGGCCATGGACGGCCCATCTGGACCGACCCCGGAACGGCGCTGGCGTGAGCGGACCTGGAGCGAAGCGAAAGGCCGGATGGTGGGGCAAGCGTTTTTGGTTACTTTTTTGCGGGGCGCGCAGCCGCGACTGCAAAAAGTAACTCGCCCGGGTGGGCGAAACAAAAACTCTCCAAGCACTCAATAAGCAGCCATGGCACCTACTAAACAAGCGTGAGCCCTGCAACGTTGGGCCTCGCTAACGCTCAACCCAATCTCCAGGCGTCTTCTGCTCAAGAGGTCGGATTGCGACGGTCGACCGCCACAACCCAACCTTCCCCTTACCCGCGCTGCAACACCCCGCGCATGGAGCCGAAATGCCCCGGGAAGGAGCAGAAGAAGGTGTATTCCTTGCCGGCTTCCAGGGCCCCGGTATCGAAGGTCACGGAATCCTTCTCGCCACCACCCAACATCTTGGTATGGGCGATGATGCGTTCGTCGCCCTCGGGCAGGTAGCCCTTGGCTTCGCCCGCGTTCATGCCGGCGGCGTCGACGGCCGAGGCGTCGGTGGAGCGGGTCAGCACCCAGTTATGGCCCATGACGTTCTTGGGCAGGCTGCCGTTGTGGATCAACTCCACGGTAAAGGTCTTGCACGAGGCCGGGACCTGGATGGAAGCGCGGCTGTAGGTCATCTGGTCGCCGGCTTCGATCTGGGTGGTACAGCTGTCGGCGGCCCAGGCGCCGGTACTTCCCAGGGCGAACAGCGCGGCGGCGAAAAGCGTGGATTTCATGAACCCTCCGGATGCGTGAAAGTCGCCAGTCAGACCGATGCGAGGGTGGCGGGTTCCAGCGGCCATGGCAAGGGAGCGGCTTCGCTCTATCGCCTCCATCGAAACCTTTGCCAGGTCGCCAGGCCTTACCTCTGGGTACTATCCCTCCATCACCCGCCAGCCAAGGACGCCCGCCATGACCCTTACCGCCCTGCTGCACGAGTTGTTTGCCAGCTATGCCCAGGCCGCCAGTGGCAATGCGCCGGAAGAGGCTTTCCTCGCGCGATGACGGTGCTTTGATCACGGGTGACGGGCAGCTAGGCTAGGCGTTTTGCCTGCCTAGGAGTCCCCATGTCGCTGAAAACCGTCTGTGTCTTCTGTGGTGCCAAGCCCGGCGCCTCGCCGGTCTTCGCCGAAGCGGCCGCGCACCTCGGGCGTACCCTCGCCGAGCGCGGCCTCACCCTGGTCTACGGCGGCGGCAAGGTCGGCCTGATGGGCGTGGTCGCCGATGCCGCCCTGGCCGCCGGTGGCGAAGTCATCGGCATCATTCCCCAGAGTCTCAAGACCGCCGAACTGGGCCATACGGGCTGCACTCGGCTGGAAGTGGTCGACGGCATGCATGCGCGCAAGGCGCGGATGGCGGAGCTGGCCGATGCCTTCATCGCCCTCCCCGGCGGCCTGGGCACCCTGGAAGAACTCTTCGAGGTCTGGACCTGGGGGCAGCTCGGCTATCACGCCAAGCCCATGGGTCTCTTGGAGGTCGATGGCTTCTATGCGCAATTGGAAGGCTTCCTCGATCACCTGGTCGCCCAGGGCTTCGTCGCCGCGCCGCACCGCGCCATGCTGCAGGTAGAGGCTTCGCCAACCGCCCTGCTAGACGCCCTCGCCACCTGGCAGCCCACAGTGCCGCCGCGCTGGGCCGAAGCGGCACCGCGCTAGCGCGGCTACACCGCCCGTCCCGGGTCTCGAACCCTCGCCGCTTGTGGCCTGTCGGTACTGACAGGCCCGCAAAAGTCACACGAGCGACGAGGATTCCTCCATGACCGATTTTCCCAAAGCCCCGATGCCGGAACAGCAGCAGGAGGTTCCCGGCCTGCAATCGCGCATGAATCCGGTCCCGGATTGCGGTGAGCAAAGCTACAAGGGCTCTGGCCGTCTGGCCGGCAAGAAGGCGCTGATCACCGGTGGCGACAGCGGCATCGGCCGCGCCGTGGCCATCGCCTTCGCCCGCGAGGGCGCCGATGTCGCCATCAGCTACCTGAACGAGCACGAAGACGCCGAGGACACCGCCCGCCTGGTGCGCGAAGCCGGGCGCGAGGCCCTGCTGCTGCCGGGCTGCCTGTCCAAGCGCGACCAGTGCCTGGCAGTGGTGGACAAGACCGTGGCGGCCTTTGGCCGGATCGATGTGCTGGTCAACAACGCCGCCTTCCAGATGACCCACGAGACCCTCGATGAGATTCCCGACGACGAGTGGGTCTACACCTTCGATGTGAACATCACCGCCATGTTTCGCATCACCCAGGCCGCGGTGAAGCACATGGGCCAGGGTGGCTCCATCATCAACACCACCTCGGTGAATTCGGACATGCCGCGGCCGACACTGCTGGCCTATGCAACCACCAAGGGCGCCATCGCCAACTTCACCGCGGGCCTGGCGCAACTGCTTGGCGAAAAGGGCATCCGCGCCAACAGCGTGGCCCCCGGCCCTGTCTGGACCCCGCTGATCCCGGCCACCATGCCGCCCGAGCAGGTCAAGGAATTCGGCGGCAACACCCCGCTCGGCCGCCCCGGCCAGCCGGTGGAACTGGCGCCGGTCTATGTGATGCTGGCCTCCGACGAATCCAGCTACACCTCGGGCGCGCGCATCGCCGTCACCGGCGGCAAGCCGATTCTCTGAGTGTTCTCTGCCCCGGCCCGGGCCGGGGCGCCTTTCTTGCCGCTGGAGTCCCCCCGATGCTCGGCCAACCCCTGCGCCTTTCCACCCCCTTGCGCACCCATGTATTCGGCGGTCACGAGATCGCCGAGCGCCTCGGCAAGCGTGGCCTTCCCCCAGGCCGCATCGCCGAGACCTGGGAAATCAGCGACGTACCGGGAAGCAGTGCCACGGTGCTCGACGGTCCCCTCGCCGGCCAGAGCCTGCACGACGTGGTGCAGGCCTATCCCGAACAACTGGTCGCGCCCGGCTGGCAGGGTCCCTGGTTTCCCCTGCTGACCAAGTTCATCGACGGCAGCGGCCGCCTGCCGGTGCATCTGCACGCCGATGACGCCACCGCCCGCCGCCTGGAATGCCAGCCCAACGGCAAGACCGAGGCCTGGCACATCCTCTGGGCCGAACCGGGCGCCACCGCCCTGGTGGGCCTCAAGCCCGGCCAGAGTCGCGAGCGCGTGCGCGACGCCCTGCTGCGGCAGGACTACGACGCCGTCATGCGGCGCCTGCCGGTGCGCGCCGGCGAGACCTTCTTCATCCCCGGCGGCACCCTGCACAGCTTCGGTCCCGGCACCCTGATCTACGAGATCGAACAGACCTCGGACATCCAGCAGCAGGCCATGCCCTGGCGCATGACCGATGGCGAGCCGCTGCCCCACGCCGACTGGCGCGCCGGTATCGAGGCGCTGCTGGACGAACTGGATCTGGATGCCGATCCGCGGGTCACCCCCGGGCTGCGCCTGCCCCTGGACGATGGGCACGACCGCCTGCTGTGCACGGCCTGCCGGCACTTCGCCCTGGAACGCTGGCGGCTGGCCGGTGCCGGCGCGCCGCCGCTGGACTATCGCTTCTCCAGCGCCCGCCTGCTGAGCAACGTCGGGCGTCCGGTACGGCTGGAGTCGGCTGGCTGGAGCGGCATGCTCGGCGCCGCCGAATCCCTGCTGCTGCCGGCCGCGCTCGGCGAAATCCGTCTGAGCGGCCCGGCCGACCTGCTGGTCGGCTACATGCCGGATCTGCATCAGGACATCCAGGCGCCCCTGGCCGCCGCCGGCTACGGCCCCGCGGTCATGGCCGACCTGGGTATCGAATGCTCTTCCTGAACTGCAAGCTCACTGACCTTCAAGGAGTCCCCATGAGCGACTATCCCAAGCCCCCGCTGAAACCCCAACCCCAGACCTTTCCCGGCTCCGAAGCGCGCATGGATCCGCTGCCCGACAGCGGCGCCGACACCTATCGCGGCTCGGGTCGCCTCAAGGGCAAGGCGGCGCTGATCACCGGCGCCGACAGCGGTATCGGCCGCGCCGTGGCCATCGCCTTCGCCCGTGAAGGCGCCGATGTCGCCATCGCCTACCTGGACGAGCACGAGGATGCCCGCGAGACCGCCCGCCTGGTCACCGAGGCCGGGCGCCAGGCCGTCCTGCTGCCCGGCGACCTGGTCGACCGCCAGACCTGCCTGGACGTGGTGCAGAAAACCGTCGAAGCCTTTGGCCGCATCGACGTGCTGGTCAACAACGCCGCCTTCCAGCAGGTGCGCGACAGCCTCGACGAGATTCCCGACGAGGAATGGGTGCATACCTTCAACGTGAACATCCATGCGATGTTCCGCATCACCCAGGCGGCGGTGAAACACATGCCGCGCGGCGGCTCCATCATCAACACCGCCTCGATCAACGCCGACATCGCCCCGCCGACCCTGCTGGCCTATTCGGCGACCAAGGGCGCCATCGCCAACTTCACCGCGGGCCTGGCGCAACTGCTCGGCGACAAGGGCATCCGCGCCAACAGCGTGGCCCCCGGCCCGATCTGGACGCCGCTGATCGTCAGCACCATGAAGCCCGACGAACCTGAGCAATTCGGCGCCAGTACCCCTCTTGGTCGCGCCGGCCAGCCGGTGGAGCTGGCCCCGGCCTATGTGCTGCTGGCCTCGGACGAAGGCAGCTACATCTCCGGCGCCATGCTGCCGGTGACGGGCGGGATGCCGGTGCTCTGAGGGTTCTGGCTGGGGTGCCTGGGTTTGCCCTCACCCCGGCCCTCTCCCCCAGGGAGAGGGGGTAGATAATTCCGTAGGTTGGGTTGAGCGCAGCGAAGCCCAACGTGGGGTATCCGGCAGCGTTGGGCTTCGACGATGAAGCCGTCTTAACCCAACCTAAGAGGCTTGCCCCTCTCTCAGAGAGAAGATTGCTCGGGTAGCCGCGTGGAAAACGCTGCGCGGTTTTCCACCCTACATATCTGGGTTCGCCCTTTCTCCGAGGGCGAGAAAGTAGATGATTCCGTAGGTTGGGTTGAGCGCAGCGAAGCCCAACGTGGGGTATCCGGCAGCGTTGGGCTTCGACGGTGAAGCCGTCTCAACCCAACCTAAGAGGCTTGCCCCTCTCTCAGAGAGAAGATTGCTCGGGCAGCCGCGTGGAAAACGCTACGCGGTTTTCCATCCTACGAATCCATGCCGGCGACTGGAAGCCTCGATCAGACGCCCCCTCTCCCCCTGGGAGAGGGCCGGGGTGAGGGTCGCCCGCAGGCCCTACGGCTGGAGGTAGCGCACCATGGCATCGCCGATCATGGTCTTGTGGCGGCGCAGCACCGCCGGTTCTTCCATGTCGATGTCGTGGATGCGGCCGAAGGTGTGGCGGTTGGAGACGCGGTAGAAGCAGAACGAACACATCAGCAGGTGCACGTCCACCGCGTCCAGCCCGTTGCGGATCTCGCCGCTGGCTTCGCCGCGGGCGAGGATGCGGCGCAGGGCTTCCAGCGCCGAGGAGTTGAGGCTGGAGATGGTCTCGGACTGCGCCAGGTGGCGACCGCGATGGATGTTCTCGATGCTCACCACGCGGATGAAGTCGTCGTGGCTGCGGTGATGCTCGAAAAGGAATTCCGCCAGGGTACGGATCGCCTCCAGCGGCGGCAGGCGGTCCAGCGGCAGTTCGGCCTCGTTGCCGCGCACGTCGCTGTAGAGCTTTTCCAGCACCGTCAGGTAGAGCTGCTCCTTGCTGCCGAAGTAGTAGTAGATCATCCGCTTGGAGGTGTGGGTGCGCTCGGCGATGGCGTCCACCCGCGCGCCGCTCAGGCCCAGGTCGGCGAACTCGGCCACGGCGGCGGCGAGGATGGCCTGGCGGGTCTTCTCGGGATTGTTCTTGCGCGGGGTACGCAGCGTGGGCGCGAGCGCCGGGGTGTCCTGCATCGGGCTGACTCTTGTCGGAGGAGAGGCGCGGGCACCCCGGGGTGCCCGCCTGGCTCAGAATTCCAGGGGCGCCGGGCGACCCTGGCGCGCCTGCAGCATGGCCGCCAGGCGGACCGGGCTGTTGGCGGCGCCGTAGCCACTGTAATCCTTGCGCTGGAGGATTTCGAAGAAGAAGCGGTCGGCGAAGGACTCGGTGTAGACGTGGAACAGCTCGCCGCCCTGGGCATCGCGGTCGTAGAGGACGTTGTAGTAGGCCAGCCGACTGAGGAAGTCGTCGTCGAAATCGAAGCGCGCTCCCAGGTCGTCGTAGTAGTTCATCGGGATCTCCAGCAGGGGCACCCCGGCGGCCTTGGCCTGCTCCACCGCCTGGAAGATGTCCTGGCAGGCGAAGGCGATGTGGTGCACCCCCGAGCCGCGATAACTGGACAGCGCCCGGGCGATGGCGGTGTTGCGATTCTCCGAGATGTTCAGCGCCAGGCGCACGCTGCTCTGGCGATTCTTCAGGGCGCGACTCTTGACCAGGCCATAGGGGTCCGGGACCACCACCTCGTCGTCGGCGCTGAAATCGAACAGGCTCTTGTAGAACAGCACCCAGCTGTCCAGGGCATCGGCCGGCAGGGCGATGGCCACGTGGTCGACGTGGGTCAGGCCGAGGCCGCCGCTGGCGCCGGCGCTGACGTCGAAGTCGGTGTCATAGAGACTGCGGCCGTCGGCGCCACGATCGGCGAGATAGATCAGGCTGCCATCGGGCGCCCGTACCGCCGGGATCTCGCGCTCGTTGGGACCGACCAGGCCGCGATAGGGTTGCGCCCGGTACTGCTGGGCGCGCTCCAGGGCGGCCTGGCTGTCCGGCACGCGCAGGGCCATGGCGCACAGCGAGGGGCCGTGGGCCTCGAAGAAGTTGTGGCCGAAGGAATAGGGTTCGGCATTGAGCACCAGGTTGATCTCGCCCTGGCGCAGCAGGGTGACGTTCTTGGAGCGGTGCCGGCCGGCCCGGGCAAAGCCCAGTTTGCCTAGCCAGCCCGCCAGGTCGGCGCCATGGCCGTCGTCCACGGCGAATTCGAGGAATTCGGTGCCCTCCAGGCGCGGCGCCTCGGGCGGGGCGAACAGCGGCGCTGCCACCGGGCTCTCTTCGCGCTGCAGTCGCGCGGCGGTCTGCTCCTCCAGGTAGAGCAGGGACCTCAGGCCATCGGCGGCGGTGGCGCGGGTCTGGGCGGCGCGGAAGCCGTCGTTGAAGATCTCCAGTGACAGCGGCCCCTGGTAGCCGGTCTGCAGGATGGGCGCGAGAAAACCGGCCAGGTCGAATTCGCCCTGCCCCGGGAAGCAGCGGAAATGCCGACTCCACTCCAGCACGTCCATCTGCAGCACGGGCGCATCGGCCATCTGCACGAAAAAGATCTTGTCCCCCGGGATCTGCGCGATGCCCGCCGGATCACCACCAATGGACAGGGTGTGGAAGCTGTCGAGTAGCACGCCGAGATTGGGGTGATCGACCGCCTTCACCAGCCGCCAGACCTGCTGCCAGGTGTTGACGTGACGCCCCCAGGCGAGGGCTTCGTAGCCGATGCGCAGGCCACGCGGGGCGGCGCGCTCGGCCAGCAGCTGCAGGTCGTCGGCGATCAGGCGCTCGTCGCCGAGGCTGTCGGCGGCGGTGTTGCTGCACACCAGGATGAGGTCGGTGCCCAGCTCCTGCATGAGGTCGAACTTGCGCTCGGCGCGGTCGAGATTGCGTTGCAGCCGCTCGCGGCGATTGCCCTCGAAGTCGCGAAAGGGCTGGAACAGGGTGATCGCCAGTCCCAGGTCCTGGGCACGCTGGCGGATCTCCCGCGGACTGGCACCGGAATACAGCAGGTCGTTCTCGAAGATCTCCACACCGTCGAAGCCCGCCGCGGCGATGGCCTCGAGCTTTTCGGTCAGGGTGCCGCTGATGGATACGGTCGCGATGGAACGCTGCATGCCGGTGCTCCTGTGTTGAACGGCCACTCCGCGGGCTGGGCCAGGGCGGGGTGACACGGATCTGTCGGGTCTGGTGCCGATTATTCGTGGCGCCCGGCGACCCAACAATGGATTATGTACGAACCGGTTAGTTTCTGTTCGCTGATCGAACAGTTGGGCTTCCGGCGAATTGACCAGTCCCGTTAGCGCCTCGCACTATGATCGTAGAGCCCAGCGCTTGTCGCTTCCGCCGCGTCGACCATAACAAGACAAACAAGAGTGTGCGTCCATGCCCCAGCTATCCACGTTATCCTGCGTCCCCCGTCTCGTCTGCAGCCCTACCACGCGCAGTCGGCGACGGCCAGGCTAGGTCCTCCCGTCCTTTCCATCTTCGGCTCCCGCGACCCGAGCGAGTTCGTGCGCGGCGCTGAAACCCTCCTGGCCTGACAATAAAATTCCGGAGACAACCATGGCCAATACCGCCTCCCCCACCCCCGGCTCCCAAGCCAAGAAAGCCACTGCCAGCGGCTGGATCGGCTCGGCGCTGGAATACTACGACTTCTTCATCTACGCCCAGGCGGCGGCGCTGATCTTTCCGCAGATCTTCTTCCCCTCCAGCGATCCCAAGATGGCCATCGTCGCCTCCCTCGCCACCTATGGCGTGGGCTATCTGGCCCGTCCGGTCGGTGCCTTCGTGCTCGGTCACTGGGGCGATACCCGCGGCCGCAAGAACGTCCTGCTGCTGTGCATGTTCCTCATGGGCATCGCCACCATGGCCGTGGGCCTGCTGCCCACCTACCACCAGATCGGTATCCTCGCGCCCATCCTGCTGGTGGTGCTGCGCCTGATCCAGGGGTTCGCCGTGGCCGGCGAGATCTCCGGGGCCAGCTCCATGGTGCTCGAACACGCCCCCTTCGGCCGGCGTGGCTACTATGCGAGCTTTACCCTGCAGGGCGTCCAGGCCGGCCAGGTGATGGCCGCGGCGATCTTCCTGCCACTGGCCTACTTCATGCCCGCCGACGCCTTCAACAGCTGGGGCTGGCGCATCCCCTTCCTGCTCAGCGCCTTCGTCCTGCTGGCCGGTTTCATCATCCGCCGCGAGGTCCATGAGACGCCCGCCTTCGTCAAGGAAGAAGCCAAGACCGAGACCGCCAGCGTGGCCCGGCGCTCGCCCATCGGCGAAGCCCTGAGCACCAGCTGGAAGGCCATGATCCTGGTCGCGCTGATGGCGCTGATGAACGTCATCCCGGTGGTGGCCACCATCTTCGGCGCCGCCTATGCGGTGCAGCCGGCCTACGGCATCGGCTTCGACAAGAGCGTCTACCTGTGGATACCGGTGGTGGGCAACATCGTCGCCGTGCTGGTGATCCCCTTCGTCGGCAACCTCTCCGATCGCATCGGCCGCCGGCCGACCATGATCGGCGGCGCCCTGGGTTCGGGTCTGCTGGCCTTCGGTTACCTCTATGCCATCAGCATCCACAACCTGCCGCTGGCCTTCCTCATGTCGCTGCTGATGTGGGGCGTGGTCTACCAGGGCTACAACGCCGTGTTCCCGAGCTTCTACCCGGAGCAGTTCCAGACCCGCTACCGCGTCTCGGCCATGGCCATCGCCCAGAACATCGGCACCATGTTCACCGCCATGCTGCCGGCGCTGTTCACCCTGGTCGCCCCGCCCGGCACCGAGAACATCTGGCTGGTGGTCGGCGGCCTGGCCTTCGGCGTGACCTGCCTGTCGGCCCTGGCGGCCTACCTGTCGCCGGAGACCTACCGGGTGCCCATGAGCGACCTGGGCAAGCCAGGCGCCCTGCAGATGGACAAGCACTCCTACGACACGGCCCGCCAGGACAGCCTCAAGGCCAGCGTCTGATCCCTCGCGAGCCCTCGCCTGGCGAGGGCTCCGCCCTGCTACCTTGGTAGCCTTGCCGCAAGACATACGTTGTCATATAACTACCCAGCCGAACGCCTCGGTCGCTGCTTTCCGATAATTCAAATAAGAAAGGAATCCCCCATGTCGCCTGCACCCTCCTAGCCGTCCCTCGCCTCACCGCCCGACCCGCCCTCGTCAGATGCCGCCCCCGCGCCGGCAGGGCACCCCTTACCTACAAGAACAAGGAACACCATGAGCACTCGACTCGCTTCCGGCCGGCTCGCCCGTGCCTGCGCCGCCCTTGCCGCCCTCGCCAGCACCACGCCGCTGTGGGCCGCGGACGGCTTCATCGAAGGCACCAAGGCCAATCTCAACCTGCGCAACTTCTACTTCAATCGCAATTTCGTCGACCCCGCCTACACCGCGCAGAACAAGGCCGAGGAATGGACCCAGAGCTTCATCTTCGGCCTGACCTCCGGCTATACCCAGGGGCCGGTGGGCTTCGGCATCGATGCCCTGGGTCTCTATTCGGTCAAGCTCGACGGTGGCGCCGGCACCTATGGCACCCAGCTGCTGCCGACCCATGCCGGCAACGAGCCGGCCAAGGATTTCGGGCGCCTGGCGGTGGCCGCCAAGGCCAAGGTCTCCAAGACCGATATCAAGGTCGGCGAGTGGTTCGCCGTGCTGCCGATCCTCAGGTCCGACGATGGCCGCTCGCTGCCGCAGACCTTCCAGGGCGCGCAGATCCACTCCACCGAGATCCAGAACCTGGAACTCTGGGGCGGCCAGATGCGGCAGAACAGCCCGCGCAACGACGCCAGCATGGAAGACATGTTCATGCAGGGCCGCGCCAATGCCACCTCCGACCGCTTCAACTTCGTTGGCGGCGAATACACCTTCAACGAGAAGCGCACCCGAGTCGGCCTCTGGTACGCCCAGCTCGAAGACATCTACCACCAGAAATTCATCAACCTCATCCACTACCAGCCCCTGGGCAAGTGGACCCTAGGCGCCAACCTCGGCTACTTCATCGGCGACGACGACGGTTCGGCCCGCGCCGGTGCCCTGGACAACCGCACCGCCTATGCGCTGCTCTCGGCCAAACAGGGCGGCGGCACCTTCTATGTCGGCCTGCAGCGCGTCAGTGGCGACAGCGCCTGGATGAGGGTCAACGGCACCAGCGGCGGCACCCTGGCCAACGACAGCTACAACTCCAGCTACGACAACGCCCGGGAACGCTCCTGGCAGGTGCGCTACGACCACAACTTCGCCGCCTTCGGCGTGCCGGGTCTGACCCTGATGAATCGCTACCTCAGCGGCGACAACGTGCACACCGGCAGCATCACCGACGGCAAGGAATGGGGCCGCGAATCCGAGGTGCAATACGAGGTGCAGAGCGGCCCGCTGAAGAAGCTGCTGATCCGCTGGCGCAACTCCAGCATGAGACGCGACTACAGTGCCAGCGGCTCCTTCGACGAGAACCGCATCATCCTCAACTACCCGATCTCGGTGCTGTAGGGCGCCGGTTCGCGGCTGGGCGGGTGGCCGTTCCGCCCGCCCAGCCGACCGCTGTCGCTTGCCCGGATCGCCCAGGCCTTATACTGTACAAAGATACAGCAAAGAGGCCTCGACATGACCCAGCCCCAGCGCCCGCCACGGGGTCGTGGCACCGCCAGCAATCCGCACAATCGCTTTGCCGCCACCCGCAGCGAGGCCGAGCACGATGGCTGGTACGAGGAAGCCACCCCGCTGACCTTTACCACCGCCGTCCGCCAGGAAACGGCCAAGACGGTGATCAGCCGCAACCAGTCGCCGGACGTCGGCTTCGATCGCTCGGTGAATCCCTATCGCGGCTGCGAGCATGGCTGCATCTACTGTTTCGCCCGCCCCTCCCACGCCTACTGGGACCTCTCGCCCGGCATCGATTTCGAGACCCAGCTGATCGCCAAGACCAATCTGGCCGAGCGGCTGGAGGCGGAGCTGAGCAAGCCGGGCTATCAGCCGCAGCCCATCGCCCTGGGCATCAACACCGACGGCTACCAGCCCATCGAACGGCAATACCAGCTGACGCGCCAGGCGCTGGAGATCCTGCTGCGCTATCGCCATCCGGTGACCCTCATCACCAAGAGCGCGCTGATCCTGCGCGACCTGGATCTGCTGGTGCAGCTGGCCGAGCGCAACCTGGTGCGGGTGGCCTTCAGCCTCACCACGCTGGATGATGACCTCAAGCGCATCCTCGAACCCCGCACCGCGGCGCCCCAGGCCCGGCTGCGCGCCATGCGCACCCTGCACGAGCACGGGGTGCCGGTGAGCGCTCTGCTGGCGCCGATGATTCCCATGATCAACGACCATGAACTGGAAGCCCTGCTGGAAGCGGCCCGCGATCACGGCGCCCGCTCGGCCGGCTACACGCTGTTGCGACTGCCGCTGGAGATCGTCGAGCTGTTCGAGGAATGGCTGCAGACGCACTTCCCCGAGCGTGCCGCCCATGTGATGAGCCTGATCCGGCAGTCGCGCGGCGGGAAGAATTACGACAGTCGCTTCGGCATCCGCATGAAGGGCGAAGGCCAGTTCGCCGAGCTCCTGGCCCAGCGCTTTCGCCTGGCACGCCGCCGCTTCGGCCTGGAGCGCCGCGAGGGCGAAGGCCTGGACTGCAGCCAGTTCGCCCCGCCGGGAGAGCAGCTGGGGTTGTTTTAGCACGGGTGCAGAACGGGGTGCTCCCTCACCCCAACCCTCTCCCAAAGGGAGAGGGGGAAAAGCGCCGCAGCCCCTCACCCCAGCCCTCTCCCAAGGGGAGAGGGGAAAAGCGGCGGCGCACGCCTCGTAGGTCGGGTTGAGCGCAGCCAAGCCCAACGGCGTGGCCTCCCTCACCCAGCCCTCGCCATCCAGCTGCTAGGCTAAACGGCTGTGCCTATCTCTGGAGTCGCCATGACCGCCCCTACCCCGCTCACGCCGGCCCAGGCCGTTGCCGCCGGTATCGACTTCGCCGAACTCAAGGTCGATGCCAGCGGCCTCTACTGGAGTCAGTACGATCCCACCGATGGCGCCACCCGCCTCTGGGTCCGCGAGGCCGGCGCCGCGCCGCGCTGCCTCACGCCGGCGGGGTTCAGCCTGCGCAGCAAGGTCTACGAATACGGCGGCGGCGCCCTCTGCCTGGGCGATCAGGGACCGCTGTTCGTCAATGAAGCCGACCAGGCGGTCTATCGCCAGCCGCGGGATGGCGGCGCGCCCGAATGGCTGGCCGGAGGCGAGGCCTGGCGCTACGGCGATCTGCACTGGGATGGTGTCCGGCAGCAGGTGCTGGCGGTCGAGGAGGATCGCCGCGAGCAGCCGCCGCGCCATCGCCTGGTCGCCTTGAGTGCCGGTGGCGCACGCCAGGTGCTGGCCGAGGGTGCGGATTTCTATGCCGCACCGCGCACCAGCGCCGACGGGAGCCGCCTGGCCTGGATCGAGTGGGACAGGCCCCACCAGCCCTGGACCTGCACCCGGCTGCTGACGGCGACGCTGGACGCCGAGGGACGTCCCGGTGCGCCCACCGTGGTGTCGGCCGATCCCGAGGAGTCGCTGCAACAGCCGCTGTTCGATAGCGAGCAGCGGCTCTGGGCACTGAGCGATCGCCAGGGCTGGTGGCAGCCCTGGTGCGAGTCCGCGGCGGGCTTCGCGCCCCAGGAGGCGCCTGCGGCGGATCATGCCGCCGCGCCCTGGCAACTGGGCGGCGCCAGCTGGTTGCCGACGGCGGAAGGCTGGCTGGCGACCTGGCAGGAAGACGGCTTCGGCGTGCTCGGCGAGCGCCGGGCAGCGGGCGAGACCCGCCGCCTGGCCGCGGACTTCAGCCGTTTCCGCGGGCTGGCCCTGGACGACAGCCATTGCTACTGCATCGCTGCGGCGCCCACGCGCCCCTCGGCGGTGCTGGCCATCGATCGCCAGAGCGGCGCGGTTGAGATCGTCACCGGCGGCGTCGCGCCCCTGGGCGACAGCGCCATCGTCGCCCCCCAGCCGCTGAGCTATCCCAGTGGCGACGGCCAGGCCCAGGGCTTTCTCTATCTGCCGGAACGGCACAGCGAGGGTCCGCCGCCGCTGCTGGTCAGCATCCACGGCGGTCCCACCTCCTGCACCTATCCGGTGTTCGATGCGCGCATCCAGTTTTGGGTGCGCCAGGGCTTCGCCGTGGCCGATCTCAACTATCGCGGCAGCAGCGGCCACGGCCGGGCCTACCGCCAGGCGCTGCACCTGCGCTGGGGCGTGGTGGACGTCGAGGACGCCTGCGCGGTGGTCGACCACCTGGGTGTCCAAGGCCTGGTGGACCCGACGCGAGCCTTTATCCGTGGTGGCAGCGCCGGCGGCTACACAGTGCTCTGCGCCCTGGCCTTCCGCGACGTCTTTCGCGCCGGCGCCAGCCTCTATGGCGTCAGCGATCCCCTGGCGCTGGCCAAGGTCACCCACAAGTTCGAGGCCGACTACCTGGACTGGCTGATCGGCGATCCCGAGGCCGATCGCGCGCGCTACGAGGCGCGGACGCCGCTGCTGCATGCCGAGGGCATCCAGGCACCGGTGATCTTTCTGCAGGGCCTCAAGGACGCCGTGGTGGTCCCCGCCCAGACCGACGCCATGGCGGCCGCGCTGGAGGCGCGTGGCATACCGGTGGTGGTCAGGCGCTATCCAGACGAAGGCCATGGCTTTCGCCGAGCGGCCAACCAGGCCGATGCCCTGGAACAGGAAGCCGCCTTCTATCGCCGCTGGCTATAACGGCCGCGCACTGAGAAAGTCGGTCCAGGCCGACGCTGAGCGCGCCTGGCCCGTATAGAATGGCGCTTTAGCCGTCGAGTTCTTGCATGCCCTTCGTTCGCCGCGGTATTCAAAGCATCGTCTCCACCTGGCTGGCCGGCCTGCTGCTGCTCCTGCCACTGGTGCTGACCCTGGCGCTGATCGGCTGGATCGTCAGTTTCCTCAATGGCCTGATCGGCCCTAACACCACCCTGGGCCGGTTGTTCGTGGCGGTCGGTCATCCCTTCGTCGGCAATTCCATGGCGGCCTATGGCCTCGGCACCCTGCTGCTGCTGGTGCTGCTCTATCCGCTGGGGCTGGCGGTCAAGCTGGGCCTGCGTCGGCCGCTTGGCTGGTTCGCCGACATGACCTTTCGCCGCATTCCGGTGGTGGGCAAGCTCTATGGCCTGGCCGAGCGCTTCGTCGAGTTGCTCGATCGCAAGGAAGGCGGGGCGGACATCCGCGCCATGAGTCCGGTGTGGTGCTTCTTCGGGGGTCAGGGCGTGGCGGTGCTTGCACTGCTGCCCAATCCGGCGGTGATCGACATCGAGGGTCGTCACTATCACGCCGTGCTGGTACCTTCGGCGCCGGTCCCCGTGGGGGGCGGCCTGCTCTATGTCCCGGTGGACTGGGTGAAGCCGGCGGACATGGGCATCGACATGTTCACCAGCATCTATGTCTCCATGGGCATCACCCTGCCGCCAGTGGTCAAGGATCGCCAGGTGGAATTCATTCCCCTGGAAGAAGCCGTGTGCCGCCAGCAGGAAAACGGGACGGCCGAGGAGCCGCCCCGTCAGCCTCGATAAGGATTTGCTAAAAGGTCGCCGAGCGAAGGTCAGGCAAGGCAAAAACCAGCGAGGAAGCGGAGTTTACAAATAGTAAATGAGCATTCCGAGCTGGTTTTTAACGCAGCATCACCGAGCGCAGGCACTTTTTAACCTTAGTTCTGCACCGCCTGGACCGAGCCGCCATCCACGCGCAGGTTGCTGCCGTTGATGAAGGAAGCGCGCTCGGACACCAGCAGGGCGATGGCCGCGGCCACCTCTTCCACCTTGCCGCGGCGCTTCTGCACGATGCCGGGCCGTTCTTCGTCGAGGAAGCTTTCGATGGCCTCTTCGAAGGAGACGCCCTTTTCCTCGGCGCGCTTTTCCATCATGCCGTCGGTCATTCCGGTCTCGATGAAGGCGGGGGACACGGTATTGCAGAGCACGCCGTGGGCCGCTTCCTTGTATGACAGGTTCTTGATGAAGGCGGCCAGGGCCGCCTTGGCCACGTTGTAGACGGCCTCTTCCCAATAGGGCTGGACGGCGTTTTCCGAGGTGATGCAGACGAAGCGACCCCAGCCGCGCTTGCGCATGCGCGGAATGGCGGCGCGACCGACGCGCACGGCGGAAAAGAAGTCGGTGGCCCAGGCTTCCTCGTAGTCGGCATCGGCCAGTTCCAGGGGATCGCCCTTGGCGCCGGTGACGCCGGCGGTGTGCACCACGATGTCGATCTGGCCGAAGCGGGATTCGCCCTGCTCCACCAGCCGGTCCACCGCGGCCTGGTCGGTCATGTCGGCCGCGATCAGCAGCGTATCGCCCGGCAGGCCCTTGGCCGCCTCTTCCAGCTTGCCCTGCTCCAGGTCGGAGAGCACCAGCTTGACGCCTTCCTCGGCCAGCAGCTTCGCCGTGGCCAGACCCATGCCACCGCTGGCACCCGTAATGAGGGCGACGCGCCCCTTGATTCCCAGATCCATACCGACCTCGCTCGCAGATTTTTTCAATGCCGTGATCCGGCGTCTCTGATTCCGACTCGCCACGAGGCGCCGTTGCGCTTACCGTTCGGCGGAAAGCGCAACGGCAGCCCCGTCTGCCGGTCCAGATAGGCAAGACCCCTGGGAAGTTCACGATGCACGCACCCCGCCTGCCCCTGACCCTCTTTCACGACGGCGCCTGCCCGCTGTGCGCCCGCGAGATCGCCTGGCTGCGGCGCCATGCCGACCCCGGCCAACTGCAGCTGGTGGATCTGGCCGCGCCGGACTACCCGAACCAGGCGCCGGTCGATGCGCCACCGCGCCAGGCCATGCTCGATCTGCTGCACGCCCGGGATGCCGACGGCCGCTGGTTCAAGGGCCTGGACGCCACCTACTGGAGCTGGCGCACCGCCGGCCTCGGCCACTGGGCGCGACCGCTGGCCTGGCGGCCGTTGCGGCCCCTGCTGGAACTGGGTTATCGCCTGTTCCTCAAGCTGCGCCCGGGTCTGACCTGGCTGCCCCATCCCGAGGGCAGTCGGCGGTGCCAGGATGACGTCTGCACCCTGGACGAGCCGCGCGACCGCTCGCGCCGGGGCTGACGCCGCCACTCGCTCGCACCCGCTTCAGTCCCGCAGACGCGCGGGCCCACCCTGCTGGCATCCGGCCAGGGTTCGCCTGCAGGCGCGTCTCGGCTAAACTGCGCGGCTGCTCGCGTTACGGATCCTGACATGTCTGCTGCTCTACCCGCCCGCGCCCTGGGCCTCGACTTCGGTACCTCCAACTCCACCGCCGGCTGGTTCAGGCCCTCGGGCGAGGTCCTGCTGCCCCTCGAAGAGGGCAAGGCCACCCTGCCCTCGGTGATCTTCTTCAACGCCGAGGAGCGCCGTCCGGCCTATGGCCGCCAGGCGCTGCACGAATACCTGGAAGGCTACGAGGGGCGCCTGCTGCGCTCGCTCAAGAGTCTGCTCGGCTCCAACCTGCTCAAGGGCGAGACCAGCATCCTCGGCAGCGCCCTGCCCTTCACCGAGGTGCTCGGCCTGTTTCTCGGCACCCTCAAGCAGCGCGCCGAACAGCAGGCCGATCGCCCCTTCGACGCCGTGGTGCTGGGCCGTCCGGTGCATTTCGTCGATGACGATCCGGTCGCCGACCAGGAAGCCGAGGACACCCTGGCCGCCGTGGCGCGCCAGGTGGGCTTCAGCGACATCTCCTTCCAGTTCGAACCCCTCGCCGCCGCCTTCGACTACGAGCGCAGCATCGAACGCGAGGAACTGGTGCTGATCGTCGACATCGGCGGTGGTACCTCGGACTTCTCCCTGGTGCGCCTGGCACCGGAGCGCCGTGCCCTGGCCGATCGCGCCGGCGACATCCTCGCCACCGGCGGCGTGCACGTCGGCGGTACCGACTTCGACCGCCAGCTGAGTCTGGAAGGGGTCATGCCGCTGCTGGGCTACGGCAGCGCCATGAAGAGCGGCGCCACCATGCCCACCAGCCACTACATCAACCTGGCGACCTGGCACACCATCAACGCCGTCTATGCCAAGAAGAGCGTGCTGACCCTGCGCGACATGAGATACGACGCCCAGGACACCCGCTGCATGGATCGGCTGTTCAAGCTGATCGAACAGCGCGCCGGCCACTGGCTGGCGATCCAGGTGGAAGACGCCAAGATCGCCCTGACCGACGACTGGCGCCGCACCCTGCGCCTGGATCGCATCGAGACCGGCCTGGCCGCGGATCTGGAACGCCCGCTGTTCGACGCCGCCATCGCCCTGCAACTGGAACGCCTGAGCCGTGGCGTGGACGACCTGCTGGCCCGCGCCGACCTGGATCCGGCGCGGGTCGACAGCCTGTTCTTCACCGGCGGCTCCAGCGGCATCCCGGCGCTGCGCCAGGCCCTCGCCAGGCGCTTCCCCGGCGCCCGTCTGGTGGACGGCGATCGCTTCGGCAACATCGGCAACGGCCTGGCCATCGAGGCCTTCAAGCGCTACGGCTGAGTCCTTCGATACTGTTGGGGCCGGCGTCGACTCCGCATCAGGCTCGCTTGCCGGCCGCGCTCCGCCGCGATCTCGCTACCGCGAGCCAAGCCGCCGAGACCCCGAAGTAGCAGGCACCGAAAGCCACATAAGGCGTCACGCTGGAAACATCCAGCGGGACACCGTCAGCTGCCTGCTTCACGAAGAATCCGCCCGCCAGGGCGGATTGAGCGCCACTCAGGATCATCGCCCACTGGCCAGCGGACGTCCGCCAGCGCCGTATCGCCACCGCCAGCTGGAGAAGCCCAGCGGCCATGGCCCAGACCCCGAACACCCCGATCGCGGCGCCCATGCCAGACGTCAGTGCCAGCCCTATCGCCACCGCGACGCTCAGACTGACGACGGCGTTGAGCCGCTGCCCAACGTTGTGCCGCAGTCCGCCGCTCTGGCGGGCATCGAGGACGTTCGCCAGGGCATCCCACGCAGGGTAGAGGACGAGCAGGAGCGGCCCCGCCCAAGCCGTCGCGTGGCCAAGGGCGAGGGCCAACGCGATCCACAGCAGCGCAACCGCCGCCCTGAGCAAATAGTAGCGTTGCAGCCAGGGGCTGCCGGTCGAAGCGCCTAAGGCATGACTCATGGAGTACTCCAGCGGTGTTCATCCAGGGAACGGCAAAAAGGCTTGCCGAGAAAAGCAGCCACTCACCGGGCGAAACGGCCCCGGCCCCCCGGCGATGAGCAGGCCGCCCAGGCGGGTCGGGCAACGGGGGGATCGAGATGATCCGCGCGGTGCGTGGAAGGGTCGGGGGCCACGCAGCCCCGCCTGGATCTATCAGTCGAAGTCGGTAGGCAGGGCGATGTCGCGCCAGGTCGCCATATCAGCGCGCAGCGCCTGCGACTTGCGCTCCGCGATGTCGTAGGCGACCGGTCCGAGCGGCAGATGCAAGGGTGGCTCGGTCGCCATGACGGCCTGCACTATCACCGCGGCAGCCTTGCGCGGATCGCCGGCCTGTTTGCCATCGTTGCTGTCCCGGTAGGCACGTCGTCGCCCGGCCGTGTCGGCATAGGCCGGGATCACCCGGTTCGCCATGGCGATGGAGCGCCCGAGAAAATCGGTGCGAAACGGCCCGGGCTCGACGATGGTCACGCGGATTCTGAAGGGTTCCACTTCCTTGGCCAGCGACTCGGAAAATCCCTCGACAGCAAACTTGCTCGCGCTGTAGTAGCCGGAACCCGGTCCTCCCGAGAGCCCTGCCCCGGATGAGAGGTTGACGATGCGGCCGCCGCCGCGTCGCCGCAGGGCAGGCAATGCCAGGCGGGTCGTTTCGATCAGACCGAATACATTCACCTCGAATACCGGCCGGTATTCGCTGGGCTCGGCCTCCTCCACGGCACCGATGAAGCCTATCCCGGCGTTGTTGACCAAGACATCGAGACCGCCGAATTCCCGCTCGGCATAGGCAATCGCGGCAGCCACCGAGGCGGGCTTGGTGACGTCCAGCTGTACGGCTCTCAGGTTCTCCGGGAATTGCCGAACCAGGGGTTGCAACAGGGCGGGATCGCGAGCCGTTGCAACGACCCTGTCGCCACGCGCGGCGGCCATGGCCGCAATATGGCCGCCTAGACCGCTCGAGCAACCGGTAATAAGCCAGGTCTTTCTCATGCTGTTCTCCTCGCGCGGTGAAGGGCGCTGTTCAGTCTGCATCGCAGGCCCCTCGCGTGGCGGTCGCCGGAGCGCTCGGCCAGCTCAAAACGGCCGCTAGCGCCAAGGCCCCGCCCATCGTCAGGGCGGCAGCGGAAAAGGCGGTCTGCACCTCTCTTCCGCCAGCACCATCGGGGGCGAGGGCGAAAAACAGGCCGCCGATGAGCGCCACCGCCAGGGCGGCGCTGATCTGCAGGGTGGCATTCGTCAAGCCGGCGGCGAGTCCGGCCAGGCTCGGCGCCACCTGATCCGCGTTGACTCTCACCAGGGCCGGAAGCGCTATGCCCTGCCCCAGGCCGATCAACAGCAACGGCACCGGCAGCCAGGAGGGCAGGCCCGCCAGCGCGGCCGCCAACAGCAGGCCCATGACCTCCAGGCCCATGCCGAAGGCGGCGGTGCGTGCCCCCAGCCGCTGGGCAAGATGCGGACTGCAGAGGGGCCCGAAGAGGAAGCCGATCCCCAGCGGCAGGATCGCCCACCCCGCAGCCAGGGCTCCATGCCCCAGACCGGCCTGCTGGTAGACGGCGAAAACGAGAAAGAAAGGCGCCAGGGCATAGAACAGGAAGGTCGCCAGGAGGCTGCGTCTCAGCCGGGGGGCGGCAAGCAGGGAAGGCAGCACCAGGGGCGTCTCGCCGGCCGCCTCCTTGCGTTGTTCGTAGCGCCAGAAGGTGATCAGCAATCCGCCACTGACGACGAGCAGGGGGAGCGACCACCAGGGCCAGTGCAGGCGTGGCCCCTCGACCAGGGGCACCACCAGCGCCAACAGCCCCGCCGCGAGCAGGCCGGCACCCATGACATCCAGCCGGCCCGGTTGCGGGGCCCGGCTCTCGCGCAGTGCGACCAGCGCGGCCGGCAGGGCGCAGAGAATGACGGGAAGATTGATGAGGAAGATGCTGCGCCAGCCCAGTCCGAAGGGATTGGCCTCGATCAGCACCCCGCTCAGGACCTGGCCCAGCACAGCGGCGAGTCCGAAGGTCGCGCCGTACAGGCCGAGCGCCCGATTCTTCTCTTCTGCCGGAAAGGTCGCATGGATCAGGGCCATGGACTGCGGCGCCATGATGGCCGCCGCCACCCCCTGCAGCAGCCGCCCGGCGATCAGCACAGCTGGTGTTGGCGCGAACCCGCATAGCGCGGAGGCGATACCGAAGCCGAGCATGCCGCCCAGATAGACACGCTTGCGGCCGAACATGTCACCCAGGCGACCGCCCAGGATCAGGGTGACCGCATAGGCCGTCGCATAGACGGATACCACCAGCTGGGCCAGATCCGACGAGGTAGCGAAGTCGTGACGGATCACCGGCAGCGCCACATTGACGATGAAGAAGTCGAGCGGTGGCAGTAGCGTACCCACCAGCAGCACGCCCAGCGCGAACCAGCGACGGCTATCGGGCTGGGCCATGGGAAGGGATGAGCTCATGACTTTTACCTTTAATCGGGCCGCATCCTGATCCGCGCGCGTTGCCGGCGCGCGGCGGGTTGATGCAGCGATTACTTGAAAAGCGCGGCCACAGCTGGCAGGAGCGTGCCCGCGAGCGGTTGGCAAGCGGCCGACCGCTGTCGGCGCGGCAGGGGCCACCGCCTGGTCTAGCGCATGCCGCCGGAGCCGAAGAGAGTTTCGCCGGTCACCCAGCGGGCATCGTCGGACGCCAGGAAGGCGACGATGGGGGCGATATCCCCTACCTGGCCGATACGGCCGAGCGGGGTGCGGGCCTCGTTCCAGGCCTGGAATTCCGCGCCGAGGGCGCCGGCGGTCTGGGTGCCCTCGGTGTCGATGAGGCCAGGATTGACGGCATTCACGCGGATACCGCGAGGGCCCAGCTCGCGGGCGAGCACACCCGTGATCGCATCGAGCGCACCCTTGGTGCCGCTGTAGACGGCGCTTTCCGCCGGCAGGACGCTGGTGACATTCGAGCTGACGTTGATGATGCTGCTGCCGGCGCCCAGGTAGGGGCTGGCGGCGCTTATCAGCTGCAAGGGCCCGAGCACATTGATGTCGAATTGCAGCCGATACAGGTCTGCCGTGGTGTCCTCGATCCTGGCGAATCGATAGACGCCGGCATTGTTCACCAGGATATCCAGGCGCCCGAAGTGTTCGCGGGCCGCCTCTACCAAGGCCTCCATATCGGCCCGCTGGCGGACGTCGGCGCGTAGCGCGATAGCGGTACCCCCCGCCGCATCGATGTCGGCGAGGACGGCATCCGCCCCTCTCCTGCCGGACGCATAGCTGATGACGACCTTGGCGCCGTCCGCCGCCAGTTGCCGGGCAATACCCGCACCGATGCCTTTGGAGGCACCCGTTACAATCGCAACCCTATCTAGCAATCTGCTCATATCTGCTCACCTGCACAGCGCCAGTTCGAACATGCCTGGCTGAAGCCAACGGATCTACGTCGATGTGAGCTGTCATGGTCACCCCTACGATATTGTTTGGGGACTGTCTTTCCTGCATATTTAATGTTCATTTTTGTACGCAGGTACGCCATGGAATGGAGCGATGTGCGGATCTTTCTGGCAGTCGCCCGGGGCGGTTCCTATGGCTCGGCCGCGCGAGCCTTGGGAATCAGCCACCCAACGGTAGGTCGACGGATCAAAACGCTCGAGGATGAAGCCGGACAGGCGCTGCTACGGCGCACCCGCGAGGGCCTGATCCTGACGAATTCGGGAGATGCCGTATTCGCCCTGGCCGAGTCCATGGAAGCCTCGGCCCTGGCGATGGAGCGGCGCCTGGCAGGTAATCACCAGCGCCTGGAGGGAATCCTGCGCATCTCTTCGGCGGACTGGTTCGCCGGCTATGTGCTGGCGCCGGTCCTGGCCGACCTGACCCGGCGGCACCCTGCCGTGGTACCCGAGGTCATTGCCAGTTATCGACTGCTGGATCTCTCCCGACGCGATGCGGACGTGGCCTTTCGCCTGGTGCCCTTCAGCGAACCGGATATCGTGCAGCGCCGTTTCCTGAGGATGCCCTACGGCCTCTATGGCTCCGCAGAGACGGCGCTAGCGGTGCAGGAGGATACGGCTGCGGTCGGGCTGATCCTCATGAACAGCGCGCAATCGCATTTTCCCGATGTCGCCTGGCTGCTCGAGCGGCTGCCGGACTCGCCACGGGCCTTCACCAGTACCAGTCGAACCGTTCAGGCGCAGATGTGCCGGCGTGGCCTGGGGGTGGCCGTCCTGCCCCGCCCGCTCGGCGATGCGACCGCCGGACTGCAGCTCATCGAGCGCTTCGGCAGTCCTCCATCACGGGATATCTGGGTGGGCTATCACCAGGACCTGCGCCACATGGACAGGCTGCGGGCGTTGCTGGATATCGCCGAGGAGCTATTGGGACCGGCGCACTAGGCTGGCCTGCCGGATAGCCGGCCGTCGCCCCTATCGCCTGGGCCCTGGACGATAGGGGTACGCACTCGATCAGGCGCCGAAGGCGCCGTCGATGGTGTGCATGGCGCCGGTGACGAAGCCGGCCTCGGGGCCGGCCAGCCAGGCGACCATGCCGGCCACCTCGTCGGCGCTACCGTGGCGCTTGATCGCCAGGAAGCTGTGCATCAGCTCCTTCATGGGGCCATCGGCCGGATTCATCTCGGTATCGATGGGGCCCGGCTGCACCACGTTGACGGTGATGCCGCGCGGACCAAGGTCCCGCGCCAGACCGCGGGCGAGACCCTGCAGGGCCGACTTGCTCATGGCATAGGCGGCCAGGCCGGGCAGTGGCATGCGATCGCCATTCACCGAGCCGATGACGAGGATCCGCCCACCCGCCGGCATCTGCCGCGCGGCTTCCACGGCCGCGTGATAGGGCGCCTGCACATTGATGCTGAACAGGCGATCGACGGCGTCCGGGTCCTGTTCCAGGGCATCGCCGAACAGCGCCACGCCGGAATTCACCACCAGCACGTCCAGCGGACCACAGGCGCGCACCCGGGCGATCACCGCGTCGCGGTCGGCGCTGTCGGTCAGCTCGGCGGTGCTACCGGTTTCCGCCGCCAGGGCCTGGGCGGCGTCCCTGGAACTGGCATAGGTGAAGGTCACCCGGGCGCCATCGGTGGCGAAGCGCCGCACGATGGCCGCGCCTATGCCGCGACTGCCGCCCAGCACCAAGACCTTTTTGCCTGCGAAATTGCTCATGAGTCAGCCTCCTGATTAATGTAGTGAGTGCTACAATAATCTTCTCCCGTTCGCTGTCAAAGTAATTTTGTAATGAGCACTACAAATAAACCCGCAACCCGTGGGCGGCCCCGCCGCTTCGATCCGGACGAGGCCATCGTCCAGGCCCAGCGCCTGTTCCATGAAAAGGGCTATGACGGGGTGAGCGTCGCCGACCTGACCCAGGCGCTCGGCATCAGGCCGCCGAGCTTCTATGCGGCCTTCGGCAGCAAGCTGGAGCTGTACCAGCGGGTGCTCGAACGCTACATCTCGACGGGCGCCGTGCTGCTGCACGAGATCCTGGACGGCGAACAGTCCCTGGCGGTAGCGCTCACCCGAGTGCTGGAAGAGGCGGCGCGCAGCTATGTAGCCGACCCCAGCTCGACCGGCTGCCTGGTGCTGGAGGGCACCCATTCCGACGATCCCCAGGCCCGTGCGGCAGCCGACCGGCACCACCAGACGGCCCAGACGCTTATCCGCACCCATATCGCCGGTCGCCAGCCGCAGCGTGCGCAGGAGCTGGCCGACTTCGTCATCACCACCATGGCCGGGCTCTCCGCCAGCGCGCGGCATGGGCAGAGCCTGGAGCGGTTGCTGGCGAGCGCGCGCCTGGCGGGCCTGGCGTTGACCCAGGCCCTGGCCGCGGAGGCGTGACGCGGCGCTGGCGCTTTATTCCCCGGCGATGAACAGCGGATTGAAGCCGCTGCGGGCATAGCGCCCTTCTTCGGCCAGGGCGAAGTCCAGCGGCAGGCTGGCGAGGTCGTCGGCCAGGGGCTCGGCGCCGAGGTTGAAGCTCTTGCTGACCAGTTTGAGGTAGCTGTCGCAGCTGTCGCAGGTCTCGGCCTGGGCGGCCAGGGGCGTCTTGCCAGCGGCGTCTTCCAGGGCCAGATAGCGCACCTGGGCGCTGGTGTTGCAGCAGCTGCACTTGCTGCGCTCCAGGTGCCACTCGGTGGCGCAGAGGCTGCAATGCAGGTAGCGCACGTTGTCGCGATCGCGGTCGGCGTGGACGATGCTGGCCAGCGGCGGCGCCGCGCAGGTCGGGCACAGCACCCGGCTGGCGTCGCCATGGCGCTGGGGCGGTTGCGGCAGGCCTAGGGCCAGGCGCACCCAGGCCACCTGCAGGGCAGCGCCCACCAGCGGCAGCAGCGCCCGGACCTCTGGGGCGCCGGGCTCCTGAGCGAGCAACTGCTCGGCGAGCCGTTGACACTCGGTCGCCGGCAAGGCGGCCAGCTGTTCGAGCACCGGCCGCTGACGCGCGGCGATGCGCAGTTCCAGGTTGGCCAGCAGCGCCTCCAGATCGCCCTGCCAGTCCAGATCCCGCAGCAGAGCCTGCCCCTGCAGCGGCGGCATGCCGTGCTCCAGGGCCAGGCTGAAGGCATCCGGCGCCGGTTGCCAGCTGGGCTGGCGGTCCTGCAGGACGGCCTCCTGGGCCTGGACCAGCAGGGCCATGAAGCCGAGGAAATCGCCCAGCTCGGGGCTGCGCTCGGCCAGTTCGCGCAGGCGGCGGGCGCGACGGGCGAACAGCTGGCGATCGGGCAGGACCACCGGTGGCGGATTGAGGATGCCGGTGGGCGAGGTGCCGTACTGATGCATCAGGGGGTCCCCTTGTCAGGCATGCGGTGTTCATCCAGGGGGCGTTCGCCCCGCTCGCCGCCTTCGCGGCGTTCCTGCTCGACGATCTCGTCGTACCACAGCCGGTGGTGGTGCTTGGCCCAGGCACGGCTGACGCGGCCCTGGGTCATGGCGCGGAAGGAGCCCTTCACCCAGATCGCCGAATAGACGTGGATGATCAGGGTGACGATGGCGACGAAGGCGACATAGGCGTGCACCAGGCTGGAAAAGCGCAGCCAGCCACGCGGCAGGATGTCGGCGAAATACGGGCGCCAGATGAAGAAGCCGCTGAGCAGCAGCGCCGGCACCGACAGCAGCATCACCCAGTACACCAGCTTCTGCCCTGGGTTGTTGGCGCCGATGGGCGGCGCCAGCTCGTCGCGGTTGGCGAGGACGTCGCCGATGCGCCGCACCCAGGCCACGTCGTGACGCTTGAACAGGTTGACCTTGAAGAAGCGCACCGCCATGACCACGAAGCCCAGGCTCATGGCCACCCCGATGAAGGGGTGCAGGATGCGCGTCATGGTCGGCCCGCCGAACAGCGCCGTGAGGTCGAAGAAGAACGGGTGGAAGAAGGCCAGGCCGCTCAGGGTCAGGCAGACGAAGGTGAAGGCGATGAACCAGTGGTTCAGCCGGCTGAAGGTGGTGTAGCGCAGGATGCCGCGCTTGTTGTCCGACGGCGTGGTCATGGCCGATCCTCCTCGCGCGCGGCGTGGCGCTCTGCCTCGTCCGGGGATTCCTCGGGTTCTTCCTTGGGTCCCTTGGTCAGGTAGTGGGCAATGCCGGCGATGGCGGTGACGCCCAGCAGCGCCGACATGATCGGCTTGGTCACGCCCTTCCACAGGCTGACCATGGGGCTGATCTGCGGATCGGCCGGCAGGTGGGTATAAAGCTTCGGCTTGTCGGCATGCTGCAGCACGTACATCACATGGGTGCCGCCCACCCCGGCCGGATCGTAGAGACCGGCGCCGGGAAAGCCGCGGTCATGCAGCTGGCCGACGCGCATCTGGGCGTGTTCGGTCATGTCCTCCTTGGTACCGAACATGATCGCCCCGGTCGGGCAGGACTTGACGCAGGCCGGCTCCAGGCCGTGGTAGACGCGGTCGGAGCAGAGGGTGCACTTGTAGGCCTTCTGGTCCTTCTTGGAGATGCGCGGCACGTCGAAGGGGCAGCCCGAGACGCAATAGCCGCAGCCGATACAGTGCTCGGAATTGAAGTCGACGATGCCGTTGGCGTACTGCACGATGGCCCCCGGCGCCGGGCAGGCCTTGAGGCAGCCCGGCTCGGCGCAATGCATGCAGTTGTCCTTGCGGATCAGCCACTCCAGGTTGCCCTTCTCGTTGACGTATTCGTCGAATCTCATCACCTGGAAGGTCTCCGGGGTGAGGTCCGGCGGATTGTTGTAGGTACCGTTGCAATGCCCGACCTCGTCGCGCAGGTCGTTCCATTCCGAACAGGCCACCTGGCAGGCCTTGCAGCCGATGCAGCGCGACACGTCGATCAGCTTGGCCACCGCTTCCACCCCGCCGATGCGGGTGTGGGGCGACTCCTCGGAGGTGGCCGAGCGTGCGACGATGTTCTGGAAGTTGACTTGATCGCCTCTCATAGAACCTCCCTCAGACCTTTTCCACGTTCACCAGGAACGACTTGAATTCCGGTGTCTGGGTATTGGCGTCGCCCACGTAGGGGGTCAGGGTGTTGGTGAGGAATCCGGGGCGGGTGACGCCCTTGAAGCCCCAGTGGATGGGGATGCCGATGTGGTGCACGGTGCGCCCCTCCACCTGCAGCCCGTGCATGCGCTTGGTCACCACCGCCACCGCCTTGATGTAGCCGCGCTTGGAGCTGACCTTGACCCAGTCGCCGGCCTTGATGCCGAGCTCGGTCGCCAGGTCCTCGCCGATCTCGACGAACTTCTCCGGCTGGGCGATGGCGTTGAGCCGCGCATGGGTGGTCCAGAAGTGGAAGTGCTCGGTCAGCCGGTAGGTGGTGGCCGCATAGGGGAATTCCTCGCGGGTGCCCAGCCGCGCCCGATCGCCCGGGAAGATCCGCGCCGCCGGGTTGTTCTTGGCCCTTGGGTTGTCCGGGTGCAGCGGGTTGTGGTCCAGCGGCGACTCGAAGGGCTCGTAGTGCTCCGGGAAGGGCCCCTCGGCCAGCAGGCTGCCGCCGAAGAAATGCGCGACGCCCTCCTGGTTGAGGATGAAGGGCCCGGCCTTGGCCGAGGGTGGCGAGGTCCAGGGGAAGTCGGGGATGTCGGCGCCGGCCCAGCGTTCGCCGTTCCACCAGATCAGCCGCTTTTCCGGCGCCCAGGAGGTGCCGTCCGGCCGGGCGCCGGCGCGGTTGTAGAGGATGCGGCGATTGAGCGGCCAGGACCAGGCCCAGCCCAGGGTCATGCCGATGTTGTAGGGATCGGCGTTGTCGCGCCGGTCCATGTTGTTGCCCTGGCGGTTGTAGGAGCCCGAATAGATCCAGCAGCCGCAGGTGGTGCTGCCGTCGTCGGCGAGGAAGCCGAAGTCGTCGAGCAGTTCGCCACGCTTGTGGGAAATGGTCCCGTTCGGCCCGGGCAGATCGGCCAGAGCGCGACCGTTGTATTCCTGGGCGATGTCCTCGGGATTGGGCTCCTCCGGATTGCTGTAGGGCCAGGTGAGATTGAGGATGGGATCGGGGAAGGCGCCGCCCTCGTCGCGATACATCTGCTGCAGGCGATGGAACAGCCCGGCGAGGATGGCCACGTCCGGCCGCGACTCGCCCGGCGGCGGCGCGGCGCGCCAGTGCCACTGCAGCCAGCGCGAGCTGTTGACGATGGCGCCGTTCTCCTCGGCGAAGCAGGTGGTGGGCAGGCGGAACACCTCGGTCTGGATCTGGCTCGGATCCACGTCGTTGAGTTCGCCGTGGTTCTGCCAGAATTCGGCGGTCTCGATGGCCAGCGGATCCATCACCACCAGGTACTTGAGCTTGCTCAGCGCCTGGCTGACCTTGTTCTTGTCCGGGAAGGAGGCCAGCGGGTTGAAGCCCTGGCAGAAGTAGCCGGTGATCTCGCCGTGGTGCATGCGCTCGAAGGTGTGCAGGACGTCGTAGAGCGGCTCGCTGAGCTTGGGCAGCCAGTCGTAGCACCAGTCGTTGTCCTTGGTCGCCGCCTCGGAGAACCAGGCCTTCATCAGGCTGACGTGGAAGCGCTCGTAGTACTTCCAGTAGGAGACCTCGCCTTCGCGCAGGGGCTGCTTGGCGCGGCGCTTGATGTAGTCGCGGTATTCTTGCTCCTCGTGGGAGGCCAGGTAGAGATAGCCCGGCAACTGGTTGGAGAGCAGGCCCAGGTCGGTCAGCCCCTGGATGTTGGAGTGGCCGCGCAGGGCGTTGACCCCACCGCCGAGCATGCCGATGTTGCCCAGCAGCAGCTGCACCATGGAGGCGGTGCGGATGATCTGGGCGCCGATGGAATGCTGGGTCCAGCCCAGGGCGTAGAGGATGCTCATGGTGCGCTCGGGGCGTGCCGTCTCGGCGATCATGTCCCAGGTGGTCTGGATCTGCTCGCGCGGCATGCCGCAGACGCGTTCCACCAGCTCGATGGTGTAGCGGCTGTAGTGCGCCTTCATCAACTGGTAGACGCAGCGCGGGTGCTGCAGGGTCGGGTCTTCCTTCACCATGCCGCGCTCGTCGAATTCGTAGCTCCAGCTGGATTTCTCGTAGGCGCGACGCTTGTCTTCGCCGAAGCCGGAGAAGAGGCCGTCGTGGAAGCCGTAGTCCTCCTTCACGATGAGGGCGACGTCGGTGTAGGCCCTTACGTACTCATGCTGGATCTGGTCCGTGGTGAGCAGGAAGTTGATCAGCCCGCCCAGGTAGACGATGTCGGTCCCGGTGCGGATATAGGCGTGGTAGTCCGCCACCGCCGAGGTCCGGGTGAAGCGCGGATCGATGGTGATCAGCTTGGCGTTGTTCTTTTCCTTGGCCTCCACCATCCAGCGAAAGCCCACCGGGTGCGCCTCGGCCGAGTTGCCGCCCATGGACAGGATGAGATTGGCGTTGCGGATGTCGACCCAGTGATTGGTCATGGCACCGCGGCCGAACGAAGGGGCAAGACCTGCCACCGTCGGTCCGTGTCACACGCGCGCCTGGTTGTCGATCGCCAGCATGCCGAGGCTGCGGATCACCTTCTGGGTGAGGTACGCGGTCTCGTTGGAACAGGCCGATGCCGCCAGGAAGCCGGTGGTGATCCAGTGGTTGACCAGATGACCATCGGCGTCATGGGTGACGAAGTTCTTGTCCCTGTCCTCCTTCATGTAGCGGGCGATGCGATCCAGCGCCTCGTTCCAGCTGATGCGCTTCCACTCGTTGCTGCCCGGCTCGCGGACCTCGGGATGGGAGAGGCGCGATTCGCTCTTGATGAAGTCCAGCACCCCGGCGCCCTTGGGGCAGAGGGAACCGCGACTGACCGGATGATCCGGATCGCCTTCGACGTGGTAGATGTCGCTGACGGTGTTGATGCCGCCATCGCCGCGGCTGTAGAGCAGCATGCCGCAACCCACCGAGCAGTAGGTGCAGGTGTTGCGCGTCACCTTGGCGGCGGCGAGCTTGTAGTAGCGGATGGACGCCAGTGCCGGTTCCGGGGCGAAGCCGAGCATGGCCATGCTCGAGGTGGCGACCCCCGCCGTACTGAGTTTGAGGAAGTTGCGGCGCGATACCTTGATCGACATTTCTTGGGTAACTCCAGGCACATCACGGTAGGACTTCGTCCTGAGCCGGGCCTGGCAGTTCGAGCGAAGCGTCGTCTTTCTTCGTCGAAAAATCATTCAAAATCAGTGTTTTAGCGAAGCGGCAAGAGGACCTGGCAGGGTCTGCGGCAGGGCCTGGCGGCGGCTGCGACCTTTCGTCCGATGGCCGCCCCGGCTGACCGCCGCGCGCCGCTGGAGTAAGGTGACGGCCTTCATCGCATCTTCGAGAGAGTCTGTCCCATGTCGCTGGAAATCGTCGACCATCCCGCCCTGGAAGTGACCGGTCTGCTGTTCGAGCCTGGCCAGGGCGAAGACATCGCCGCCCTCTGGCGGCGCTTCGCCGACCGCGCCGGGGAGATCACCGGGCGCGAGGGCGACGCCGAATGGTATGGCCTGAGCTGGCGCCAGGCCGGCACCATGCACTACCTGGCCGCGGTGGCCACCACCCCGGGCGCCCCCCTGCCCGCCGGCATGGTGCGCCAGGAACTGCCGGAAGGCCGCTACGCCCGCTACGTGCACCTGGGCACCGCGCCGAGCGTGGCCAAGAGCCTGGGCCGGCTGTTCGCCGAGCTGCTTCCCGCCCGTGGCCTACAACCCCGCCCGGGCGCCTGCTTCGAGCACTACACCGAGGCCTTCACCGGGGTGGATGCCCAGGATTCGCAGATCTACATCTACGTGCCGGTCTTCTAGAGGCCGCTCGCCGCAGCGCGGACAGGACGTTCGTCAGCTGCGGCTTGCCTCCCGGCATAACCCTTTCCAAGCTGGGGATATCGCCCGCAACCCCAGGTGCACGATGTCCCTGCCCGAGCTCCAATCCTTCATCGCCCGGCACGAGCGGATCTTTCTGCTCACCGGTGCCGGTTGCAGCACCGATTCCGGCATTCCCGACTACCGCGACCGCGACGGCGCCTGGAAGCGCCCGCAACCGGTCACCCTGCAGGCCTTTGTCGGTGACGAATTGTTGCGCCGCCGCTACTGGGCCCGCAGCCTGATCGGCTGGCCGCGTTTCTGCCAGGCGCGGCCCAACGCCACCCACCAGGCCCTGGCGGCCCTGGAGCGGCGCGGCCAGGTGGAGATGCTGCTGACCCAGAACGTCGATCGGCTGCACCAGGCCGCCGGCAGCGAGGCGGTGATCGACCTGCACGGGCGCCTCGACCAGATCCGCTGCCTGGGTTGCGAGCTGCGCCTGCCGCGCCAGGAATTCCAGCAGTGGCTGGGCGAACTCAATGGCGACTGGCTGCAGCTGGACGCGGCTACCGCGCCGGATGGCGATGCCGATCTGGAAGGCGTGGACTTCATGAGTTTTCGCGTGCCGGACTGCCCGCGCTGCGGCGCCCTGCTCAAGCCGGACGTGGTGTTCTTTGGCGAGCACGTGCCCGGTGCGCGGGTGGAGCGCGCCTTCGCCCACCTGGGCCGCGCCGATGCGCTGCTGGTGGTGGGCTCGTCGCTGATGGTCTATTCCGGCTTTCGCTTCGCCCAGGCCGCGGCTCGCGCCGGCCTGCCCATCGCCGCCCTGGGCTATGGCCGCACCCGCGCGGACGACCTGCTCGCGCTCAAGGTGGAAGCCTCCTGCGCCCAGGCACTGGCCTTTCTGCTGGAGTATCCCGGGGCGGCGCCGGCGCTTAGGCCGGCACTTGCCGAGGCCGTGGCGCCCGGCCCAGGTGCATCAGCGGACGCTCGATCCAGCGGTAGCTGAGCATCGACAGCAGGCAGGCGAGCACCAGCACCGGTGGCAGCAGGGCCATGAAGCCGACCGTACCCAGGACCTCGACCGACCCCAGGTTGAGCAGGGTGAAGAGGCCATAGAGCAGCAGGCCATGGGTGAGGTAGAGGCTGTAGCTGATCTCGCCCAGCACCTTGAGGCCGCGACTGCGCAGGAGGCCGAAGAGGTCGTTACCGCTGGCCATGGCGGCGAAGGGCAGCGCCAGCGCCAGCATCTGCCTGAGGTTGTAGTCCGGCTGGGTCATGGCATAGGCCACCAGCGCCAGCGACAGCGCGGCCACCAGGGGCGTGCGCAAACGTGCCAGCAACGCCGGCCGATGGACCTTGACGAACACCGGCAGGAATCCCAGCAGGAACAGCAGGCCGAAGCGCGCGCCCAGCACGTGGTAGTGATAGCCGGCGGCGACCAGGCCGCCCACCAGCAGCGCCGAGACCAGCAACGGCAGGCCGAAGCCACGACGATTGAACAGCGCGGCGATGAGCGGAAGGGCCAGGTAGAACAGCGCCTCGTAGCGCAGCGTCCAGTGGGCGCCGGCGGTCATCCAGCCGCTCTCCTCCAGGCCGTTGAGACTGAAGCCGGAAAACAGCTCCCAGCTGAGCAGCTCGAGCATGAAGCGCTGGCCGTCGGCGATGACGAAGTGGGTGCGGATCAGGGTGAAGAGCACCACCACGGCCACCACGCAGAGATACAGCGGCATCACCCGCAGCACCCGCGAACGGAGCAGCTCGCCCCAGTCCGGCGTGCGGCGATAGACCTTTCCGAAGAACAGGTAGCCGGTGATCATGAAGAACAGCGAGACCGGTACCACGCCCATGTTGTAGAGCAGGTCGCTGTCGGGTTCGCGCCACTGGCCCTCGGCCTTGAGGTGATAGGTCAGCACGAAATGCAGGCAGACCACGGCGGTGGCGAGGATGCCGCGCAGGGCATCCAGCGGCGAGGAGCGCGCCAGGGTCTCCTCGGTCAGCAGCGGGCTGCGGCGCAAGGCGAAGGCCAGCAGCACCAGGGTGCCCAGGTAGAGGGCGATGGGGAGAGCGACGTCAGTCATATCCGTGACCTTCTTGACAGGAACCGGCAAAGACCCGCCCCCAGACCACCGGAGCGGTCGCCGGAGCGAGCGAGAGAAAAGCGCGACAGCCGGGCACGCTACCGCGCGGTACGCGACCGAGGGCAGAGGGACCGGAAAGGGAGGAGAACAGCGGCGAGCGGAAGGATCCGCCGCCTCAGGAAAGCGCGAGAACGCCCATCAGACAAGTCTTGTTACAGGCGTTCCCTGAGCGATCAAAGGTAAAACAGGCTCTGGCACTGGCTATAGCAGAGATCTACCGCTTGTCGGTTAGGCATCCAACTGATCGTTTGAGGCATGGTAGTGCTGGATGATTGCTGCCTTTTAAGCTTCAATTGCAGCCTAAAAGGCAGCAATAAGGTTTTCGATGTCACTCGCGTCCGTCCTTTTTCCCGACTATCGCCGCAAGGTCTTGGCGCTGCTGCTGCTCCATCCGGATAGTAGCTATCACCAGCGTGAAATCGCGCGATTGACCGAGACCCAGTCCGGTACCCTCAGCCGCGAACTCGTCAAGTTAGTCTCGGCGGGTCTGGCCGTGAAAACGCGCGTGGGTAATCAGCAGCACTACCGTGCCAATCCGGACTGCCCGATCTTCGAAGAGCTGGCGAGCATTCTGCGCAAGACCAGTGGCCTTACCGACATCCTGGCCGAGGCATTGGGCCTTGTTGCAGACCGGATAGAAGCAGCTTTCGTCTTCGGCTCGATGGCCAGCGGCAAGGCGAACAGTGGAAGCGATATAGACCTCATGATCCTGGGCACCGTGACCTTCGGTGAAGTAGTGGCGGCCCTTTACCCCTGCCAGGAAAGGCTTGGCCGCGAGATCAATCCCAAGGTATACCGGCAAGAGGAATGGCAGAAGCTGTTGGCGGAAGGGGGAGCCTTCGTCACGGATCTGCTAGAAAAGCCCAAGCTGTTCGTCATAGGCGACGCTGGCGAACTGTCACAAGGATGGACAGATGACCCTGGATAATTTGATTGGCAAAAGTCTCGAAGCGATTACGCCGGATTCGGCAGGTATCCGGCGCCTGCTGGAGGCAGCGCAGCGTAGCCTGACGGACGCCCGCCTGCCGACGCTGAGCAGTGAAAGCCGCTTCGATCTGGCCTACAAGGCGATCATGCAGGGCGCCAATGCAGCGCTTCAGGCCAATGGCTATCGCACCCTGACCAGTCGCCCTGGCCATCATCAGACCATGATCCAGTCCTTGCCCCGGACCATAGGTCTCGCTACGCCAACGATGCTGGTACTGGACACCCTGCGGAAGCAACGCAATGTCATCGACTACTCGGGCGACTTGGTCAGCGACTCGATGGCCGAAGAGGCATTACGGCAGGCTGAAACCCTGCTCCAGCAGATCGTACTATGGCTGGAGCAACAACGACCCGACCTGCTGCCGGGTCGCGAGCCCTGACGGCGCTCGCGACCCGGCAGCATTCCTTACTCAGGGCGCCAGTGCCCGCGCCACCACCGGGTAGTGATCCCACACCTGGCCGTCCGCCATGGAGCGCAGCAGCTTGACGTATTCGGCGTGGGACCAGGCCAGCGGCGTCGCCGAATCGGTGCCCTGCCCCTTGGTGTAGCCGTGGCGCCGGTTGTCGCCCACGCCGTCCCAGACCTGCTCGGGCAGCATCAGGCCGGCGTTGGCGAACAGCTCCAGGCCGCGGACGTAGGTGTCGCGCAGCTTGCCGAGCGCCGCCGCATCCGGCTTGCCCTGCAGGACCAGGCGCGCCAGCTCGTAGTGCCCGCGCTCACCGGTGAAGATCGGCCAGACCCGGCCGCGCAGTCCGGAGTTGGGCACCGGCTGCTCGGTGGCCGGGAAGTTGATGCCGGAGCTTTCGCTCTCGCCATAGCCGTCGTTGCCGTAGCGGCGCCAGCCGGGGAAGGTGCCCTGCACTCCCGGGTACTGGAAGCTGTACTTGACCCGCAGATCCTCCGGCAGGCCCTCGTCGTCCAGCACCGCCAGGCTCTTCTGCACCAGGGGATCACCGGCCGGACGCACGCCGTAGCGCACCAGTTCGAGGAAACCGGCGTCCAGCACCTGGTCTTCCGGCAGGCCCGGGCGGCTGTTGTTGTCCACCAGCTTGCCCTTGTCGTTGGGATCCTCGTTCTGGGTGATGCGCAGGTAATAGTTGCCGGCGCCCAGGCTGCCCTGGGTGGTGGCCATGGTCTTTTCCACCTGGCTCGAATAGCGCCGCGCGGTGTCGCGGTAGCGGCTGGCATTGGCCTCGTCGCCGGCGTGGCGTGCCAGTTCGCTCGCCGTGGCGAGACCGGCGATCACTGCCGCGGTGGTGGACGGTGAATAGCCCCACTGCTCTTCCCAGCGCTCCTGCTGGGTCTGCGGCGGCTTGACCTGCCAGGTGTTCCAGCCCAGGTTGACCTGGCTGTCGCGGGCGAGGAAATCCGCCGCGGGCCGGAGCATGTCGCGATACCAGCGATCGATCTCGGCATCGCCCAGCAGGCCACCCTGCCAGAGGCGATAGCCGAGCATGATCGGCATGGCGGTCTGGTCCAGTTGCACGCCCACCCATTCGATGGTGCCGTCGACATGGGTCTTCTGTAGGAACCAGCCGGTGGCGCCCGGCGCGCGGACCTCGTCGCCCTGCTTCTGCTGGTGGATGAAGGCGGAGCTGTCGGCCGGCTTGCGCGCGGTGTTGGCGTCCACCTGCACCTGCTTGAGGTAGCTGAAGGCGACCTTGGGCGTCTGCCGGTCGCCCAGCGCCAGCAGCGCCATGGCGCACTGGTAGAAGTCGCGCGGCCAGACCGCCTTGTAGCCGGTGGTGCCCTTGGCCGCCGGCACCGTCTCGCCCCAGGGGTTGGACAGCGAGGCGATCAGGGCGCCAGCGTGGGTCTTATCTTCCTGGGCCTTGAGCACCAGGGCGCTGGCGTTGACCAGCTTGCCGCCGTCGCCGGCCTGGGCCTGCAGGCGCGGCAGCTGATCGAGGCTGGCGAGGTAGTCCTGCCAGCCGATGGCGTCGCCCTCGCCGTTATAGTGGGCCAGCACCTTCTGATAGCCGCGGGCCAGGGTGGCATCGGCCGCCGCCTCGGCCTGGCGCGGATTGGCGCCAAAGCCCACCACCACGTCCAGGGTGGTCTCGGCGCCCTTGAGCGGCAGCTTGGCCAGCATGGCGACATTGCCGGCCTGGTCGCCGGTGCTGCTGTAGAGTTGGGTCAGCTTGCCGTTGCGGCGCAGGTCGTCGAGGCCGTCGGAGCTGCCGACGAAACCCACGGTGGGTGTCTGCAGCGGCTGGCTGGCCTTCACCACCAAGGCGTGCTGGCCTTCGCTGGCGTAGAGCACCGCGCCTTTCACCGCCGCGCGATCATGGCTGCCGCTGTTGGCCAGCGCCGGATCGACATAGAGATAGGGCTGGATGCGCGGGTCCTGGCTGCGAAAGATGACGCGCATGACCAGGGTGTCCTGGTCCGGGTCGGTGAAGACGTGCTTCTCGATCTCGTAGCGGCCCTGGCGGTCGCGATTGACGATCCGGTAGGCCAGCGAGGTGGGCCGGCCGGCGGCGTCGGTGGCCAGGTATTCGATACGGCTGTCGGTGTCGTCGCGTTCCAGGTGGGTGAAGTCCGGGCCGCGGATCACCAGTTGCATCTCGCGCAGCTGCGCCTCGTGGATGAGGCCCTGCATGGTCTCGGTGACCACGCCCTGGGCCAGGGAGAACCAGACCCGCGAGACGCGGCCGGTACTGGCCTGGTCGCTGTAGGCGCCATCGCGATAGGCCTCGTAGCTGGTGCCGATGCCGGTCTTGCCGGAATAGGACCAGAAGGGTGCGGCGCCGGGGGCGCCCGGGGCTTCCAGGGCAGACGCCAGGGGCGTCAGGAGAAAACTGGCGGAACAGAACAGCGGACGGACGAAGCGGACGGGCATGGGCAGGCGGGCCTTGTTCTGGTTGTGCCGAAAGTCGCATGGCAGAGGGCCTGCTGGCCCTCCCCGTCCGTAAGCCTAGTCGGATTTTGGCCGGCTGCTGGCTAGCCTTCGTCGCGCGCCGGTGGCCGGGCCTGCGGCAGATGCCCGGCCAGAGGCGAATCCGGCGCCAGCAGCGAGGTGCGGATGACGTGCAGGTAGCTGGCGATGCGCCGCAGCGGCGACCGGTCGAAGTCGCCCGGCGTGGGCTCCAGGTGGCGCTGGGCCTGGTGCGCCAGCAGGATGGCCTGGTCCACGGCGCCCAGGGCGCGGGCCAGGTTGGCGGCATCGGGCTGGCGAGCCAGCCGCACCAGTGCCCGACCCAGGGCGCGGATCGCCAGGCGCCAGGCGCGCTGTTCGCGATACCAGGGCAAGGGCGGCAGCGCGGCCTGTTCCAGGCGCAACTCGATGATGGCGTGGCCCAGTTCCAGACTGAGAAAGGTCCAGCGCAGCAGCTGCCGCTGCACCAGCGACTGGCCCACGGTGAGCACCTGCACCTGGTTGAGCAGATCGCGCAGGCCGGAATCGAAGCGGCCACTCAGACCGGCCAGGGGCGCGCCTATGGCGTGGACCAGGCGCTCGCGCAGGGCAGCCTCCAGCCGCCGCCAGACCCAGGGCTGGCTGGGCGGCAGCAGCACGCTGACGGCCACCACCGCCACGCCGCAGGCCACGAGGTAAGCCAGGTAGGTGTTGCAGAAGAGATCGGCGTCGTAGCGCGGCAGATTGCCCGGCAGGGCCGCCGAGCAGAACCAGACCATCAACCCGGTGCCATAGCCGGCCAGGCGTGGCCGGGTGATCAGCCAGGCGCCGGCGGTGAATACCGGCGCCAGCACCAGCAGCAATAGCGCGAATCCGTCGATCCAGGGCAGCACCTGGAATTGCAGCAGCCCGCCGGCCAGGGCCCCGACCAGGGTGCCACCGGCCAGTTGCAGGCAATAGCGGCGCGGATCGGCCGAGGTGGAGGCCAGCGCCGAGATCAGCGCCGCCGCCAGGGTGCAGGCCGCGCCGCTCGGCCAGGCGGTCTCGATCCAGAACAGCCCTACGCCCAGCACCACCAGGGCGCTGCGCACCCCGGCCATCCAGGCCACCGCGCGACTGGCGAGCGGCGTGAAGGTCTCGCGCGTCTTGGGCGCGGTGCTGGTCGGCAGGTCCAGCTCCAGCTGGGTATTCAGCAGCAGATGCAGATCCTCGGCGAAGCGATAGAGCAATTCGGCGGCGGTGTCGTAGTCGAGCCGGTCGACCTCGGCCGCAGGCGCCGTGCGAGCCAGTTGCTGACGACCGGCGCGGATCGCCGCCATCAAGGTTTCGCGCTCCGCGGCCAGGCGCTCGTTGAGCCGGCGCAGATCACGCTCTTCCGGTAGTCGGCCCAGGCTCGGTGCCAGGGCGGCGGCGATCAGTTCCAGGGCGGGCGCCAGGGCCTGACGCACCGCCGGCGGCCGCTCGGTCAGGCGCGCCAGCAACTGGTAAAGGGCATGAAAGCGGGTGTTGAGCAGCATGAGCCGATTGCCCAGGGCCGCCAGGCGCCCGCTGCGCCGCCGCAGATAGGGCTCTTCGAAGACGCTGGCGCTGCGCAGGCTTTCGAACCCCACGGAATCGGCGGCGAAGCGGGCGCTGAGCGCAGCGAAGCGGTCGGCGTCGAGGTGGCCGAGCAGGCCGTCATGGGCCATGGTGAGAAAGTCGCGCAGGCGCTGCGCCAGGGTGCGGCGCAGCACGCCGCGGGTGGTCTGCGGCAGGATCGCCACGCTCACCACCCCGGCGCAGCAGATGCCCAGGGCGATCTCCAGCAGCCGCCAGATCGCCTGCAAGAAGGCGCCCTGGGGCTGGGCCACCGCCGGCAGCCCGACCAAGCAGGCGGTATAGCCGGCCAGCAGGAAGGCATAGCTGCGAAAGTCGCGATAGCGCGCCGCCCCGCGGGTGCAATAGCCGATCCACAGCACCAGGGCGCCGAGCAGCAGCACCCGCTCCTGGGCGAACAGGGCGATGGCGGCCACGGTAAAGCTCAGGCCGGCCAGGCTGCCGAGGATGCGATAGAAACTCTTGGCCAGCACCTGGCCGCTCTGCGGCTGCAGGACGATGAAGACGGTGACCAGCACGGTGCTCGGTTGCGGCAGTTCCAGGCGATAGGCCAGCCACAGGGCCAGGGCCGCGGCCAGCAGTGCCTTGGCGATGAAGGCCCAGGTCTGGCCATCGGTACGCGCCCACTCGCGGCCGGCGCGGCGCCAGGCATTCAGGCTGGGCCAGCGTTGGCGCGGAATGGAGCGGGCGGGCCGCAGGGGCAACGGCGAAGCGAGGGGCATGCTGGGCAACGACGGGATCGACGGGAGGGGGCGAGACGCGGCGCCTCGGCGGCCATTCTAGGAAGCCGGGTCCGTCCGGATTAAGCCGGGTGCGACAGCAAAGAGCGTTAACCAACGGGCGGGTAATGGCCCACAATGGCCCTTTCCACCGCCCTGCCCCGCCCATGGATCATCTCTTCAATCTGCGCGCCTTCGCCTGCGTGGCCCAGACCGGCAGCTTCACCGCCGCCGCGCGCCAGCTGGAACTCACCACCGCCTATGTCTCCCGGGCGGTCAGCCAGCTGGAGCAGCACCTGCAGACCCGGCTGCTGCACCGCACCACCCGCCAGTTGCGCCTGACCGAGGCCGGCGAACGCTACCTGGTGCGCTGCCAGCGCATCCTCGCCGACCTCGACGAAGCAGACGCCGAGGCTCGTCATGCCCTGGCCGTGCCGCGCGGCCGGCTGCGCATCCACACCATGACCGGCCTCGGCCAGCACTACCTGATCCAGAGTCTGGCCAGCTATGGCGAACGCTATCCCGAGGTCGACCTGGATCTGCAACTGACCAACACCTTCACCGACATCCTCAAGGAAGGCTACGACCTGTCGCTGATCCTCGCCGACGGCCTGCCGGACTCGGCCTTCCATTCGGCGCGCCTGGGCAGCACCCACAGCGTGCTCTGCGCGGCGCCTGCCTACCTGGAACGCCAGGGCCGACCGACCACCCCGGCGGAGCTGACCGGGCACCGCTGCTTGCGGCTGGTCAATCGCGCCATGGCGCCGGATCGCTGGTTGCTGGAAGGGCCCGAGGGCCTGGCCGAGGTGGCGGTGGATCGACCGCCCTTCCAGGTCAACACCGCCGACGCCCTGGCCGAGGCCGTGGCCAGCGGCCTGGGTATCGGTGCCCTGCCGCTGTACGCCGCGGTCGAGGGTCTGACCAGTGGCCGCCTGCAACGGGTGCTGCCCGGGCACCGGCTCTATGCCCTGGACATCCATGCGCTCTATCCCTCGCGGCGCTTTCTCGACGCCAAGATCCGCACCCTGGTGGACCACCTGCGCGAGACCCTGCCAGCCCTGCTGGAGCGTGACCGGCAGCGGGTGGAAGGCAGCGCCTAGGTTCTGTACGAAAAGTCGCCGAACGAAGGTCAGGCGAGGCGAAAAACGCTGAGGAAGCGGAATTTACGTGTGGTAAATGAGCATTCCGAAGCGGTTTTCAACGACGCATCACCGAGTGCAGGCAGTTTTCGTACAGAACCTAGAGGCGTTGCTCGGGCAGCATCCGTTCCAACGTCCCATCTCGGCGGATCGCCACGTGCCAGACCACCGCCGCCACGTGCAGCAGCACCAGGCTATAGACGGCGAACTGACCGGCCACATGAATGCGATTGGCGAGGATGCCGAGGGCTTCATGCCGGGGAAAACCCGGCAGGGAAAACAACCCGAACACCGGCACCGGCTGGCCCTGGCCGGCCATCAGGTAGCCGGTCACCGGCATCAGCAGCAGCACGGCATAGAGCAGGCCGTGATTGAGACCGGCGAGCAGCCGCAGCAGGCGCCCGTCGCGGGGATTGGTCGGCGGCGCCGGATGCCGCCAGCGCCAGGTCAGGCGGATCAGCACCAGCAGGAACACCGAGATCCCGGTGGATTCGTGCAGCAGGTACCAGAGCGTACGCACCGGACCGGGCGGAAAGTTTTCCGCCACCCAGACGAAGGGTAAGAGCAGGCACAGCAGGGCGACGGTCAGCCAGTGCAGCGCCTGGGCGAAGCCGGTATAGCGGGCGATGGCCATGGGCGATGCTCCGTAGCGGACGAACCCCGATAGTGCCCCAGGCGCAGCGGCAGCGCCGCTACGCCTGGAGACCGTCCGTCAGAGATGGATCAGCGCAGCCAGCGCCAGTAGCAACGCCGGGATCATCACCACGGCGCCCAGCTTGAGGAATTGCCAGAAGCTCACCGACAGCCCTTCGCGGCGCAGCGCGGCCAGCCATAGCAGGGTCGCCAGGGAACCGGTGATGGACAGGTTGGGGCCGAGGTCGATGCCGATCAGCACGGCGCCGGCGATCTTTTCCGAGACATGGGCGGCCTGCACCGCCGCCCCGGCCAGCAGCCCGGCCGGCAGGTTGTTGACCAGGTTGCTGCCAAAGGCCACCAGCAGCCCGGCGCCCCAGGCGGCGCGCTCCGGGGTCGCCTGGGCGGCGGCCTGCAGCTGATTGGCCAGCGCCTGCAGCACCCCGGTGGTCTCCAGGGCCTCCACCAGCACGAACAGTCCGGCCACCAGCGGCAGCACGCCCCAGGAGATGTGCTTGAGCAATTCCAGGCCGCCGCCGCGCTTGCAGGCCACCACCACCAGGAAGGTGGCGAAGCCGGCCAGGAAGGTCGGCAGACCCAGCTCCAGATCCAGCGCCGAGGCGCCGAGCAGCACCAGGATGGTCAGGATCAGGCCGCAGCCGGCGATGCGTCCGGTGGTGGGCAGCGCATCCACCGTGCCCCCTTCGGACAGCCGCTCGGCGCGCAGGACCTTGGCCTGGGTCGCCCAGAGGGTGAGGAAGGTCGCGGCGATGGCCAGGATCGACGGCACCGTGAACAGCGCCAGCCAGCGGCTCAGCTCGGGCATGTGCTCGGCGAAGACCACCAGGTTGGCCGGGTTGGAGATCGGCAACACGAAACTCGCCGCGTTGGCGATGAAGGCGCAGGAAAACAGATAGGGCAGCGGATTCTTCACCTTCGCCGCGCGGGTGGCGTAGTAGACCGCCGGGGTCAGCACCACGGCGCAGGCGTCGTTGGAAAGAAACACCGTGACCAGGATACCGACGCCATAGACCAGCGCGAACAGCCGCAGCGCCGAGCCCTTCGCCGCGCGCACCGCGTGGCCGGCGACCCAGTCGAACAGCCCTTCCTTGCGGGCGATCTCGGCCAGCAGCATCATGCCGATAAGGAACAGATAGACGTCGGTGCCCTTGGCGATGCCGTGCCAGACGCCGTCCAGCGGCAACAGGCCGAACAGCGCCAGCAGCACGGCACCGGCCACGGCGAACAGCGCCTCCGGCAGACCGAAGGGCCGCGAGACCACCCCGAGGGTGGCCAGGGCGGCGATGACCCACGTCAGGACGTGGGGAGTGGTGACGATGGACCCCATGAAAGCGCTGTTCCTTCTAGTCGAGTCGCGAGGTCGGCGCTGCCGACCTCACCATTTGCGGCCATTGCGATTGGGTCCCAATTGGGTCCCCAGCACGCCCTTGGCCTGCCATTCACCCAGTTGGGTGCGATCCGAACCCCAGTCGGCCGGCGTCGCCAGCAGCCGGTGACCGCCGTCCAGGTCGAGCCGGTCGATATCTTCGCCGCCGCGAGAGTCCCTGACCCGCACCTGCAACCGCCGCGTCCCTTCCGGCACTGACCGATCGCCCTGGTAGCGACCCTTGCCCAACGGCTGCAGCGGCCACCAGGGGCCGTCGTCGCACTGCCATTCGCAGGCGGAGAGGTCGGCGTCGCCCAGCACCAGCACTCGGCACTCGTGCCCCTCGGCCACGCCAGCGCCGTTCAGGCGGGGATCGCCGGGCGCGGTGATCTGCACCCAGGGCCAGCCGTCGGGCAATTCGCGAAAGCGCCAGCTCACCGCCGGACCGTCCAGGGTGACCAGCGCGAATCCTACACCGCCTTCCTCGATCTGGCCGGTGGATCTGCAGGCGGCATAGAGCACGCCGCCGTCGTGGGCCAGTTCGTTGTAGTGGGTATGGCCGATCTCCACCAGGCGCACCGGGCCCTCGTGCAGCAGCCGCGCCACCCGCTCGGCTTCGCCGGGCCCCTGCAGGTCCGCCGGATAGCTGTGCATGAAGACCACGCAACGCTGCTCCAGCCGGGTCGCCTCGTGCAACTCCTGCTCCAGCCACTGCAGCTGCTCGCTACCAAGGCGGAAATCCGGGCCGCCGGTGCCCGGTCCGCACATGTCGAGGAACAGGCAACGCACGCCGCCCACCTCCCTGGAATAAGGCAGTTGCGGCACCTGCAACTCGGCATAGAAGGGGCCGAGATCGCCGCCCTCCATGTCGTGGTCGCCGGTGATCACCGTTACCGGCAGCGGAAAGTCGTCCAGCAGCCGCTTGAGCAGCCGATACTGCTCCGCGGTGCCGTTGTCGGCGTTGTCCCCGGGCAGATAGACGAAATCCAGTTCGGTGCACCCGCGCAGGCGCTGCAGGAGGGTCTGCAGGTCCCGGGCGTTGTCGGCCTCGGCGGTGGTCAGGTGCAGGTCGCCGATATGGGCGAAGGCGAGAAAATCATCCTGGCGTGCCATCTCAGCCTCCCACCACAGTACCGGTGGAACGCGCCGCCTCTCCGGCGACGTGCTCGTCGCGGGTCTCCGGCATCAGCAGCAGATAAAGCACGAAGCCCACCGCGGCGATGGCGGCCAGGGTGGTGAAGGCCGCCGCATAGCCGAAGCGGACGATGATGATCCCGGCGATGGTGGCGCTGATGGCCGCACCCAGCCCCTGGGCGGTGGCGATGGCGCCCTGGCTGACGTTGAAGCGTCCGCTGCCGCGGGTCAGGTCGGCGACGATCACCGGCATCAGGGCGCCATAGATCCCGGCGCCGATGCCATCGAGCAGCTGCACCGCCACCAGGTAGTAGGGGCTGTCAGAAAAAGTGTAGAGCACACCGCGGATCGCCAGCACGGCGAAGGCGAAGAGAAAGATCGGCTTGCGCCCGAAGGCATCGGCCTTGCGCCCCACCAGGATGGCCACCGGCACCATCACGCACTGGGCGGCGACGATGCAGACGGCCACCAGCGAGGTGGCGCTGTCCTTGCCGACGATATGGGTCAGCTGCTGGCCGACCGAGGTCAGCATGGCGGCATTGGCCAGGTGGAAGATGGCGGCCAGCAGCGCCAGCAGTTGCAGCTTGCGATTGGCCAGCAGCGCCTGCCAGGCCGACACCGGCTTGGCATCGCGGGCGCCGTTTTCCTCGCCCAGTCCCTGGGCCAGGTCATCGTCGATCTCGTCCTGGGGTACGCGGACGATGGCGACGATGGAGGCCGCCGCCAGCAACGCCATCAGCCAGAACACCACGGTGGGACCGAAGAAATAGGCCAGGCCACCGGCCAGGGCCGCCGAGACGGCGTTACCGGCGTGGTTGAAGCCCTCGTTGCGGCCGATGTGCTTGGTGAAGGCCTTGGGTCCGACGATGCCCAGGGTGATGGCCGCCAGCGCCGGGGCGAAGATGGCCGCCGCGGCGTGGGCCAGCGACTGGGTGGCCGCCACCACGTAGAAATTGGAGACGAAAGGCAGCAGCACGCTGCAGAGGGTCACCACCAGGGCGGCGACGCCGACCATGAGGCGCTTGTGGCGGGTGCGGTCGATCAGGGCGCCGGCGGGGGTCTGGGCGATCAGCCCGGCGATGCCGGCCAGGGTCATGATGAAACCGGCGGTGGCCTCGTTCCAACCCTCCCCCGGACCGCGCACGGCGATCAGGTAGATGGCGAGATAGGGGCCCAGGCCGTCGCGGACGTCGGCCAGGGTGAAGTTCAGGGCATCCAGGGCATGGCGCGCGCGGCGCGAGGGTTCGGCGCTGGCCCCGGCGGTCGGGAGACGGGTTTCGGACATGAGCGGGCATCCGTAGCGAGATATAGGTCGCGGGACGCAGGTCCCACGGCACCTCTCGCCCCGGCCCGCCAGCGACCCACGGCAAGCGCCGCTGGGCCCCAGCCAACCACCGCTGCCAGGGGAGATTGCAAAATGTGACCGGAACGAAGCGGCGCTAGTGCCGTGCCCTCACGAAAGAAATGCCTCTGGCGCGGGACTTTCCGCACGTTTTCCTTCCCACCTGCCCCGCTCTCCCCGGCTGACGCCGCCGGTCAGGCCACCCGTCGGCTCGGTGCGGCGTCGGCCTCGGGCTGGGCCAGGGCCACCGCACTGCCCTCTTCGCTGCGCGGCCGCAGCATCGACAGCAGGTTGGCCTCGATGGTGGCGCACAGCTTGTCCATGGTGATCTGGTGCTGGCTGTCGGCGAAGGGCGCCTGCAGATCGCTGCCGATGCGCTCCAGGGCCAGCAGCATGAAGCCGACCACGGTGGACACCAGCGGAGTGAACCAGCCGAGGGTGGAGACCAGGCCCAGCGGCATGGCGATGCAGAACAGGAAGCTGAACAGCTGCGGAAAGCAGACGTAGGGATAGGGCAAGGGGGTGTTGGCGATACGCTCCATGCCGCCCTGCCAGTTGGACATGTCCACCAGGGTCTCTTCCAGCCGCGCCAGGCGGATGCTGTCCAGCCGGCCCTGGCGGTATTCGCTGGCGATCAGCTCGGCGGTGCCGGCGAGGATGTCGTTGGCGAAGTTGAGGCTGCCTTCGGCCAGCACCAGTTCATGACGGGCCAGATAGGGCGCGGCCGCCTGGGCCGGATCCTGGCGCTTGAGCTGGGCGCGCAGGGCATGCAGATAGCCCATGTGCCGACGCAGGAGCACCGCCTTGACCCGGTTCTGCGCCTTGCCCTGGTCGTCGATCAGGGTCAGCACCTGGCGGCCGAAGCTGCGCGAGCTGTTGACCATGGCGCCCCACAGGGTACGGGCCTCCCACCAGCGGGCATAGGCGCTGCTGTTGCGAAAGCTGATCAGCACCACCAGCGCCGAGCACAGCAGGGTCAGGGGCGTCAGCGGCAGGTCGAAGCGATCGTCGACGAACAGCATGGCGTCCACCGTCACCGCCACGTCCCACAGCAGCAGACCGAACAGCGACCAGCCGACATAGCTGAAGGTGGTGCGCAGAAACTGGATCTTCTTCTGGATGGAATGGAGCTGGATCGGACTGGACATCTGCTACTCCCGGCGACGCGGATTCTCGATTCGCGGTTGCCCTGGCCGTCCTGTCGTCACGCCGCGAGCCGTCGAGCCCGTCACCGCCTCCCCTCCCTGAGAATGCAACCTGTTCGCGAGACTAGTCGGCGGTCCTTAAGTCAAACTTAATCTGGAGCGACGGGCGGATCATGGCAAAGTGCCGTGTTAGAGCCTTCGGCAAAGGCCCCGACGCCTCTACCAGAAGCCTTCCCATCCACCTGACCACTGATCGGTCGTACGTCCGCTCCACTCGTCCGGGTTGGCGAAAATGTGAGCGATCCTGCAACCGCTCCTGTAGTCGTGTCCCTGATGGCTCGCATAGCCAGCAGCGCTTTTGGGACGGCCAGCGCCCTCGTCGCCGGGGGTGCCGTGCCATAATCCGGACACCTTCGCCGTCCCAGATGCCTGCATGTCCAGAATTGTGAAAGCGAGCCTCGTGCTGCTCGTGCTCTTGGCCCTCTACAGTCTGCTCGGATTCCTGGTCGGACCGCGCCTCGCCCTGCACTACCTCAACCAGACGCTGACCGAGCGCCTCACCCAGCCGGCCAGTCTGCAGGCGCTGAGGTTCAATCCCTTCACCCTGCAGCTGCACGCCGAAAAGCTGCTGATCGGCCCGACTGAGCATCCTGTAATCGCCGCCGAAGGCTTCTCGGCCGACCTGCAGTGGGACAGCCTCTGGCGGCGCACCCTGCACCTGACCGAGGTGCGCCTCGACCAGCCCCAGGTCGATCTGCGCATCGCCAAGGGCGGCCAGGTCAATCTGGCCCAGCTCTGGCGCAGCGAGCCCGCTACCCCCGTCACGCCGACGCCGGCCGCCACGGAGCCGGGTCAACCCTTCCCGGTGCACATCGAGCGCATCGCCCTGGTCGGTGGCCGGCTGCACTTCCTCGACGCCCAAGGCGCCCAGCCGGTGGAAGCCACCTTCACCCCCCTGGATGCCACCCTGCAGGAGTTCCGCACCCGCAGCGGCGACACCCCCGGCCAGCTGGCACTGACCGCCACCACCGCCCAGGGCGGCCAGCTCACCTGGAAGGGCAGCCTGGATCTCCTGCCGCTGCGCAGCGAAGGCGACCTGACCCTCAAGGGCGTCAGCCTCGCGCCCTGGTGGCCCTATGTGCGCAACCAGTTGCCCCTGGCGCTGGGCAAGGGCCGCCTGGAAGCCAGCGCCCACTACCGCCTGGACCTGAGCAAGACCCTGCAACTGCAGCTCAGCCAGGGCCGCCTGGCGCTGGACGACGTCGCCGTGCAGGCGGTGAACGCCGAACCCAAGGCCAGCTTCAAGCGCCTGGCCGCCGAGGGCATCGCCCTGGATCTGCAGCAGCGCGAGGTCAGCATCGCCCGCCTGCGCGGCAATGGCCTGGATGCCTGGGGCAATCGCGAGCAGGACGGCACGCTCGACTGGCAGAAGCTGTTCCCCGCCAGCGACGCCCCGAGCAGCGGCGGCCCGGGCTGGCGCGTGCGCCTCGACGACGCCCAGCTCAGCGACAACCAGCTGCACCTGGTGGACCGCGTGCCCCAGGAGCCGGCCAGTCTCTACTTCAGTGGCCTGGACCTGGCCGTGAAAGGCTTCGACAGCGCCGGCAGCAAGCCCTTCGACCTGGCGCTCAAGACCACCCTGGGTGATCGCGGGCGCATCACCGCCGATGGCCAGCTGGCGCTGACACCGCTGCAGGGCAGCTTCGACATCGGCATCGACGAACTCAACCTGCGCCAGGCCCAGCCCTATCTCAGCCCCTATGTGCGCCTGGAGATCCGCAGCGGCCAGCTGGCCAGCCGGCTCAAGGTGGCCCTGGCCCCGGGCGAACCCCTGGGTCTCACCGTCAGCGGCGCGGCGCAGGTCACCCAGGTGCATGTGCTCGACACCCTGCACCAGCAGGACTTCATGCGCTGGCAGCGGCTGGACGTGCAGGGCATCGCCTTCGAACTGGGCAAGCGGCTGGTGATCGACAGGATCGACCTGGAAAAGCCCTATGGCACCCTGGTGATCAACGAGGACCTCAGCAACAACTTCAGCGCCCTGCTGGTCCCCCAGCCGAAAACCGAGTCGAAGGACAGCTCGCCACCGCTGCAGATCCGCATCGGCGGGGTGAGCATCAGGGACGGCAGCGCCGACTTCGCCGACAACAGCTTGAAGCCCGGCTTCGCCACCAACATCCAGTCCCTGGAAGGCGGCATCGGCACCCTGGACACCGCCGCCTCCAAGCCGGCCGACATCCACCTCGCCGGCAAGGTCGATCGCTTCGCCCCAGTGGAGATCAAGGGCCGCCTCGATCCCCTCGATCCCCTGCAGCAGCTGGACGTGACCGCCTATTTCCGCCAGGTCGAACTCACCACCCTGTCGCCCTATACCGGCAAGTTCGCCGGCTACGCGGTGCGCAAGGGGCGCCTCGACCTGGATCTGCAATACCGCATCGACGACGGCAAACTGCAGGCGCAGAACCACGTGGTGCTCGACCAGCTGGAACTGGGCGAGCGGGTGGACAGCAAGGACGCCGTGGACCTGCCGGTGCGCCTGGCGGTGGCCCTGCTCAAGGACAGCCACGGTCGCATCGACCTGCGCCTGCCGGTGGCGGGCAATCTCGCCGACCCCAACTTCAGCGTCATGCCGGTGGTCTGGCAGACCCTGCGCAATGTGCTCAGCCGCGCCGTCCAGGCGCCCTTCCGCATGCTGGCGGGACTGGTCGGCGGGCACGAGGCGGATCTCAGCGCCATCGACTTCGCCCCCGGCAGCACCAGCCTCTCGGCCCAGGCCCGCGGCGAGCTGGACAAGCTGGCCGCGGCCCTGCGCCAGCGGCCGCAGCTGACGGTGGAGGTCAAGGGGCATGCCGGCGCCGCCAGCGACGGGCGCGCCCTGGCCGCCAACCAGCTGGAAAAGGACTTCCAGACCCAGTACTTCAACCTGCTGCAGCGCCGCGGCGACAAGGTCCCGGCCGATCCCAGCCAGTTGCAGGTGCCCGCCGACATGCGCGCGCCCCTGCTGGAAGGCCTGTACCGCCTGCGACTGCAGGCGCAACCGCCGCAGGAATGGGATAGTCTTGACGATGCCACCCGCACGGCGCGCCTGCGCCAGGCGGTGCTCGAAGCCTGGAGCGGCAACGACGGCCTCCTGCGCAGCCTGGCCCAGCAGCGCGCGGGCGCCATCAAGACCTACCTGGTGGACACGGCGAAACTGGACGCCCAGCGGGTCTACCTGCTGGACGTCAGCACTCAAGCCCAATCCGGCGAATCGCCCACGGCCGCGCAGTTGCAGCTCGGGGTGCTCTGACCGGTCAGGAGACCCTCATGCGTTGCCTGCTCGCCGCCTTCACCCTGCTGGTCGCCACCGGCGCCGCCGCCGATTCCATGAGGTGCGGCAACGCCCTGGTCAGCCGGGGTGATCGCGCCTTCGAAGTGCTGCAGAAATGCGGCGAACCCGCCCATCGCGACCTGGTGGGCTACGAACTGGGCCGCAACGAACGCCGCGAGGCGGTGATCGAAGAATGGGTGTACGGCCCGAAGAACGGCGCCAACTACATCCTCACCTTCGAAGCCAATCGCCTCTCTCGCATCGAGTTCCAGCGCCAATGAACCTGCGCCCCCTGCTGTTGCTGCTCCTGCTCGCCACCGGCACCAGTCAGGCCGCGTCGCTGCGCTGCGGCAGCGCCCTGGTCTCCACCGGCTCCACCACCCACGAGGTCCGCGGCAAGTGCGGCGATTCGCTGAGCGTCACGCCGCTGGGCGAACGCCAGGTCACCGATGGCTACGGCTATCGCCAGGTGGAATTCGTCGAGGAATGGGCCTACGGCCCCTGGAACGGCATGCTGTACTTCCTCACCTTCCGCGGCGGCCGTCTGGATCAGGTGGACAGCAAGAGAGCCAACTGAGGCTTGCCTTGTGAGATTCGCGTGGACGAGGCTGCGCCGTCATCCACCCTACAGCTCGTAGCGTGGAAAACCGCGTAGCGTTTTCCACTGTCTCGACCAGGCCAACTTCGCTGCAGTCCATGCACTGCATGTAACCGCCCCCTCTCCCCTTGGGAGAGGGCTGGGGTGAGGGAAGCATCGTAGGTTGGGTTGAGCGTAGCGAAGCCCGACACCACCCCAGGCCCAGCCCCGCCGTTGAGCCCCGAGCCACGGAAACCAGGCCGCGCCAACCCTCACTCCTCCCGCAGATGAACCCCCAACCCCGTCCGCCCCGGCGCCAGGTCAGGCTTCAGGGTCAGCGCCGGAATCTCGTAGTCCCCGCCATTCTGCCGCCGGAACGCCAGGGGTGTGTCCGTGGCCAGCCCATCCAGCCGTGCCCCATAGGCCTGGCACAGCCGCTCGAAGGCGACCGCGTCGACCTTGCTCGTGCGATAGACCGGAAACGGCGGCAGCACGCTGAAACCGGGATAGAAGAGGATGCCGTGCTGGATGGGAAAGAGGATGTCATCCAGGCCCCCGTTGATCCCACGCGCGCTGTAGTGTGATTCCCAGCCGCCACAGGTCACCACCAGCATGGCGCGCTTGCCGGCCAGGGTGCCTTCGCCGTAGCGATCGCCCCAGTGGCTATCGCTGTGCTCGCCCACCCCATAGGCGAAGCCACAGGCATAGACCCGCTCCACCCAGCCCTTGAGGATGGCCGGCAGGGAAAACCACCACAGCGGAAATTGCAGGATCAGCACATCGGCCCATAGCAGCTTGGCCTGCTCGGCGGCGATATCCGCCGGTTGTCCACCACTGGCATAGGCGCGCTGGGAATCGAGGACCGCATCGAAACGCTCGCCGGATGCCAGGTGCGGGGCGTCCGCGGCATCCAGGGTGGCCTTCCAACCCATGGCATAGAGATCGGAGACCTGGACCTCATGGCCGGCCGCCTGCAGATGGGCCACGGCGAAGTCGCGCAGCGCGCCGTTGAGCGACCGGGGTTCGGGATGGGCGTAGACCAGCAGGACCTTCATGGTGATCACCTCGTGAGAAAGAGGTGCCTAGACTAGAAGCGGTCGCGCTATGCTGAAAATGAATTGCCGAAACAGCAGCCATTGCCATGCACAATAGCTTAAGGCGCCTCGACCTCAATCTGCTGGTCACCCTCGACGCCTTGCTCGCCGAACTCAACGTGACCCGCGCCGCACGCCGGCTCAACCTGGCGCAGCCCACCGTCAGCCTGCAACTCGGCCGACTGCGCCAGGTGCTCGAAGATCCCCTGCTCTTGCCGGGTCCCCGCGGCATGCGCCCCACGGCGCGTGCCGAGTCCCTGCGCGAGCCGTTGCGCCAGGCACTGGCCGCGCTGGAAGACGCCCTTGCACCGGCCGCCCCCTTCGAACCGGCCCGCGCCGAGCGAACCTGGCGCATCGCCGCCAGCGACCATAGTGCAACCACCCTGCTCACCCCGCTGCTGGCTGACCTGCGTCAGCAGGCGCCCGGTATCCGCCTGGCGCTGCTGGACAAGAAGCCAGCGTTGCTCGCCGAACAGCTGGAGGGGGATCACCTGGACCTGGCGCTGGATGTGGCCGATACCGCCGCAGCGGGTCTGCGCCAGCGCCTGCTGTTCACCGAACACTATCTGCTGGCGAGCCGGCGCGGCCATCCGGCCCTGCAGCAACCTGTGTCCCTGGACACCTTCTGCCAACTGGATCAGGCGCTGGTCTCGCCGAGCGGCGGCGGCTTCGCCAGCGTCACCGATCGGTTGCTGGCGGAACAGGGCCGCGCGCGGCGGGTGGTGCTGTCGGTGCCCCACTTCGCCACCCTGGCCAGTGTCCTGCTGGTCAGCGATCTGGTGGCCCTGCTGCCCGCCCAGATCGCCCTGAATCATCCCGGCCTGCAGGTCCAGCCGTCACCCCTGGCCATCCCGGGCTTCGACATGCTGCTGCTCTGGCCCGAACGCCTGCACCGCGATCCCGCCCATGCCTGGCTGCGCGAACGGATCGTCGCCAGCCTCGTGAGCCAAACGCCGGCCTGACCAATCGACTCTTTGCATGAAGGGCATACAGCGAGTTGGCTGTTGCTCCCCCGCCCTGGCCCGGCATTCTTGGTCACCTCAGACGAACGCGGCACGACCGCCCGCAGTCGCATGTTGCGTCACTGTCCCTTCCGGAGCCCGCCATGGCCAAGCTACGCCTCTTCACCTCGCCGTCCGCCTTCCCCAACCCGCAACGGCTGCGGCTGTTCATCCATGAAAAGGGCATCGCCGATCAGTTCGAGGAGGTCATCCTGAAGATGGCGCCCGAAGGCGAGCAACGCCAGTGGCAGCACCTCAAGCGCAATCCCTGGGGCGAGACCCCGACCCTGGAACTGGCCGAAGGCGGCTACCTGGCCGAGAGCGCGGCCATCGCCCGCTATCTGGACAACAGCCATCCCGGGCGCAAGGTCATGGGCGAAACGCCGCTGGAGCAGGGCCAGGACGCCATGTGGAACGACCGCATCTTCGTCCATGTGCTCTATCGCATCGTGACCATGTTCCATGTGCAGCACGAAGGCCTCGGCCACAAGCTCGAGCTGACCCATAACCCGCAATGGGGCGAGCATTGCCGCAAGGAAGCCCTGATGCACGCCGCGCTGGTGGATCGGCACTTGGCCGACGGGCGCGAATGGCTGCTGGGCGGCGCAGCGCCGACCTTCGCCGACATCACCCTGTGCACCGCCATCGCCTTTTCCAAGTTCCCCACCAACCAGACGCCGCTGGACGAGCGCTTCGAGCACCTAGCGGCCTTCTGGGCGCGCTGGCAGCAGCGCGACAGCTTCCGTACGGCCTATGCCGATGGCCACAGCGGACTGGACGAACTGGCGGCCCTGGCGCACGGCTGACTCCGCTGCAACCGCGCTCCTCCCCGGCTCAAGGCCCCGTAGCGTGGAAAACGGCGCAGCCTTTTCCACTGTCCTGACCGCCAACCAGCCCTCTCCCCTCTGGGAGAGGGCTGCACGCCCCCGCTCGGCTAGCCCAGCCGCTCGCGCAATACCGCCAGGGCCTCCTCCGGGCCCCCGACGACGATGCTGGCTGGCACCGCCAGCATCAGATTGAGCGGTAGGCCGAATTCCTCCAGCGTCCAGCCGTCACGGTCCAGTAGCCCCTTGCCCACCCACTCGGGATGGCGGGCGCGAATCCGCTCGGCCAGGCTGCCCGCCTCCGGCACATGGCCGACCACCGGCTTGCCCAGGGCGACGGCGTAGCCCACCTCGAAACAGGTGCCGCTGTCAGGCTCGGCGCCGCGAAAGAAGTTCAGGCTGGCCAGGACGCCATCCGCCTGCCTGATCAGCGCCAGATTCGCCCGATAGATCCAGGCGGCCTGCGCCCCCGGCTCCGTCAGCTCCGGGGGAATGGCATTGTCCAGTGGAAACAGGCCCGTGCAGCCGTGACGGGCGCACAGTGCCTTGAGCGCCTCGCCCTGGGCGACGGCGTCGGGACGAAAGACCTCGGGGCCGGCAAGATAGATACGGGGTGGCATGGCAGGACCTCGCGAAAAGCGCCAGTGTAGAGGGTGGGTACTACCTCGTCTGCCTGACAAGGTTTCGTGATCGCCATGCCACTCGTGCTCCCGGCACGACCGTTTACGCAATAACCAATCCGCCCGCCCCCGCTTGTATACGTTTTGAAAGCTAGACCTTTTAAGATCGGCGCACCTTGAGAGCCTGACTCCCCCGCTGTCCGGAATCGGCTCGCCTCCTGGGCATGCTCGCTTCGGTGTCGCCTGATGTCTGGCCGTTTTCTGCTGACCGTTCACCTCAATCGACTGATCAATGCCTTGCTGGTGGTGACCTCGCTCGCCACTGCCTGCGGCATGGCCCTGCTCGTGCGGCAGGCCCATGAGAATTCGACAGGCATGCGCCTGACCCGGGATCAGTTGCCGGTCTACGCAGAGGCGCTGCGGCTGGTGGAAGCCGTCTCCGCCGAGCGTGGCCCGACCAATGCCCTGCTCGGCGGTCGTGGTGGCGATAGCCGTGAGCTGGCGCGCGCCCGAGCCCTGAGCGATCAGCGCTTCGCTCGTCTGCAAGACCTGCTGCAGGACTGCCAGCAATGCAGCGTGACCGCCGAGCAGGCGGCAAACGGCTATCAGGCGCTGCTGCAGGCGCGTGCCCGGGTCGACCAGCGCCTCTGGGCCACGCCCGACGATCCCGCGCCCCAGGACATCGCCACCCTGGTCCAGGGCATGTTCCGCGCCCTCGACAGCAACTTCATCACCGCCGACCTCACCCTGCACGACCTCATCCAGCGCAGCCCGGCCGTGGCCATCTACCTGGTCAATGCCAAGCTGGCCGCGCGCCTGCGCGACACCGCCGGACGCCTGGGCTCGCTGCTGACCCCCGCACTGCAGGCGCAGCGCCTGCCCAGCGGCGCGGAACAGGTCCAGTTGCTGCAGACCCAGGGCCGCATCAACCAGCTGATGGACCTCCTGCGCAGCAATCTCAATCTGGCCCCCGGTCGCCCCGAACGCGATCGTTTCGTGCAGGTGCAGGAGCGCTACCTGGGCGAAGGCCTGGACTGGTACCACCAGACCCTCGCCGCCCTGGCGACCGGCACGGCGCCCAGTGCGGCCAGCTTCGCCCGGGGCTATGTCCCGACCATGGTCAGCATCCTGGAGTTGCGCGACGAAGCCCTGAGCCTGGCCCGCGAGGAAGCCGACGCCCTGGCCCGCGAGGCCCAGCTGCGGCTGCTGCTGACCATCGCCGCGGCGGTGGGCATCCTGCTGGCGCTGGGCACCGGCCTGCTGCTGCTCAAGCAGCGCCTGCTGACGCCGCTGCTGGCCAATACCCAGCGGCTGCTCAGCCTCAGCCGGCGCGCCCGACCGCTGGGGACGGTGGCCGAAGACGATCCGCGCACCCTGTTCGCCGCCTTCGCCCAGTTGGAGGACGAACTGCTGCAGGCCGACCGACTCCGCCAGGAGCGTGACGCCCTGATCGCCGAACTGGGCATCCGCGCGGAGACCGACTACCTCACCGGCCTGGCCAATCGCCGCGCCTTCGAACGCGAACTGGCGCAGGGGGTGACCAGCACGCCCGGGCAGTTGGCGGCGATCGCCTTCGATGTCGATCACTTCAAGCGCATCAACGACACCTACGGCCATGCCGCCGGCGATCTGCTGCTGCAACAACTGGCGCAGCGCTGCCGCGAACTCTTGCGCCCTGGCGATCGCATTGCCCGGATCGGTGGCGAGGAATTCGCCGTGCTCGCCGACGTGGCCCAACCGGCCGACGCCCTGGCACTGGCCGAGCGCCTGCGCCAGGGCATCGCCGCGACGCCCTTCGCCGTCGGTCCGACCGAGGCGCTGCCGGTCACTGCCAGCTTTGGCGTGGCGGTGACGCCGCGCCTGGCGGAAGGCGTCCCGGTTCGCTTGCTGGCGCAAGCCGATGCCGCCCTCTACCGGGCCAAGCATCGCGGGCGCAATTGCAGCGAGATCGCCGAACTCGGCTAAGCCAGCGTCGCCAGCGACCGCGGCAGCGCCTCGTCGAGCAGTCGGCAGGCGGCTTCGCCCACGCGCCGCACGCCCTCCTCGATCCCTGGACGCTGGGCCTGGGCATAGTTCAGGCGCAGACAGTTACGGTACTTGCCCGAGGCGGAAAAGATGCTGCCGCAGGCGATCTGCACGCTCTGGGCGAGCAACTCGCGATTGAGTCGATGGCTGTCGCAGGCCTCGGGCAACTCGACCCATAGCAGGAAGCTGCCCTGGGGCTGGCTGACGCGGGTACCGGCGGGAAAGTAGCGCTGCACCCAGGCGCTCATCAGGTCGCGATTGCGCTGGTACTGGGCGCGCATGCGCCGGACGTGCACGGTGTAGTGACCGGCGGCGATGAATTCGGCGATGGCCAGTTGCGGCTGGGGTGCGGTGCAACCGGTGCCTATGTACTTGAGGTGCAGGATGCGCTCGGCATAGCGCCCGGGCGCCACCCAGCCGACCCTCAGACCCGGCGCCAGGGTCTTGGAAAAGGAACTGCAGAGCACCACCCGGTCGTCTTCGTCGAAGGCCTTGAGCGCCCGGCCCCGGGGATAGCTGTAGAGCAGGTCGCCGTAGACATCGTCCTCGATCACCGCCAGGTCATGCTTGCGCGCCAACGCCACCAGCTGGCGCTTGTTCGCCTCGGGCATGCAGTAGCCCAGGGGGTTGTTGCAGCTGGGGGTGAGCTGGATGGCCCGCACCGGCCACTGCTCCAGGGCCAGCTCCAGCGCCGGCAGGCTGATGCCGGTGCGCGGATCGGTAGGGATCTCCAGCGCCTTGAGCCCCTGGCCCTTGAGGGTCTGCATCACCCCGTGAAAGGTCGGCGAATCCACCGCGACGATGTCGCCCTCCTGGCAGGTGGCGCGCAGGGCGACGGCCAGCGCCTCGTGGGCGCCGCTGGTGATGACGATGTCATCGGCGGTGAGCACGCAGCCGGCGTCCAGTTGCAGCCGCGCCACCTGTTCGCGCAGCGCCGCCACGCCCTGGATGCTGTCGTAGGACAGCCCGGCATTGCCCGGCCGCCGCGCCAGGCGTGCCATGCCGGCGAGCAAGGGGGCCAGGGTTGGCGCCTCGGTATCCGGCAGGCCGCGGCCGAGTTGCACCCGCACCGAATCCGGGGTGGAGGTCATCAGCTCCCGCACCGGTTCCCAGCCAGAGACCTCCACCGGCCAGCGCGCCGGCCGGGTCACCCGCGGCAATTCGATGGCGCGTCGCTCCAGGCGGACGAAATAGCCGGACTTGGGCCGGGGCTCCACTAGGCCGCGGTCTTCCAGCAGCCGATAGGCCTGCTGCACCGTGGCCAGACTGACCCCGTGCTCCTGGGCCAGGGCGCGCACCGACGGCAGGCGTTCGCCCGGTCGGTAGAGGCCCTGCTCGATACGGCGGCCGAGGGCATCGGCCAACAGCTGATAGCGATTCATGCCCGGACTATAGCGGCGCAGACAGGCATCGCGCGCCATACAGATGGCCACGCCGTGCACCATACAGCTGAGCGCTGTAAGGCAGCTGTATGGCGGACAACCCATCGGCCTGGATCTGCCCCTGAAGCGGCTGGCGGCGGAGCATGGAGACAGCCCAGGAGAGACGCCATGCCCAGAGACCCCAGCCTTCACGACCAGACGCGCGCCAGCGGTTGCTGGCTGCTGTTCCAGCGCCAGCTGACCACCCGCCGCGTCCTGCCGGAGCTTACCGACCGGGAACTGGCCGATGTCGGCCTGGACCGCCATACCGCCCTGCGCGAGGCCCGGCGCCCCTGGTGGCGACTGCTGCTGGAGGCCTGGCGTCAGTCCGGCAGGCGCGACAGTCGCGCGGCCCAGTCCGCCACTGGCGATGGCAGCTCCGGATGCCAGAGTCTGCGCCAGACCACCGCCAGCTGTTCGCGGCCCCCTCGCTCGCGCGGCCACAACGACGGCTCGGCGACCAGTCGCCAACCGCTCGCCTCCCGCTGAGCCAGGACGAAACGAAAACTGTGGTAGCCGGTGGCGCCCAGGCGCAGATCGGTCACCACCAGGTCGTTGCCCAGGCGGTCGTAACGCAGCCAGTCATCGGTGAACCAGCGCAGCCGCTGCTCGGCCGGCGAATCGGCGAGGATCGGCGCCAGTTCGCCACCCCGTGGCAGCGGGATCAAGGCGGGTGGGCGATCGTCGAACAGTCCCACCCAGGTCTCCCGGTAGCGCTCGGGTCCGTCATCCACCATGACCCGCCAGAGCAGGCTGGTGAACGGCAGCGGCGCGCTGAACAGGCGGGCATCCGCCTGCCCCTGGGCCGCCAGTACTTGGCGCACCTGGCGCTCGGCGGCGTACTTGGCCACCAGGGTCCAGCCCAGATAGACGGTGGACAACGCCAGCGCCGCCACGGCCAGCCGCGGCGAGCGTCCGCGCGGGCCGATCAGCAGCCCGGCCAGCACCGCCGCCAGCAGCGGCAGGGTATAGAGCGGATCGATGATGAAGACGCTGGACCAGGCCACCGGGGTCGTCGGCAGCGGCCAGAACAACTGGGTCCCATAGGTGGTGAAGGCATCCAGCAAGGGATGGGTGACCAGCACCAGCCAGAGCGTCAGGAACAGGCGTCCCTGGCTGTAACCGGGATCGCGCCAGCGACCGCAGATCCCCGTCAGCAACAGCGCCAGTCCGGTCAGCACGAACAGCGAATGGCTAAAGCCGCGGTGATAGGTCATTTCCTTGACCGCATCGCCGTAGTCGATGACCACATCGAGATCCGGCAGGGTGGCCAGGGCGGCGCCATAGAGGATGGCGCGCCGCCCCTGCCAGCGACCCAGGAGCGCGGTCTGGACGGTGGCGCCGAGCACGGCCTGGGTCAGCGAATCCACCGGTCAGAGCTCCCGGGCGAAGTCGAGCATCAGTCGCGCCAGGGCCTGGGGCGTCTGCAGCGGCATCAGGTGGCCGGCGCCGGGAATGACCTCCAGGCGGCTGTTGGGAAAGGCCGCCAGGGTGGTGCGGCGCTGCTCGTCCGGCCCCGGCACCTGCTGGTCGTCGGCGCCGCAGACCAGCAGCACCGGATAGTCCAGGGTGTCGATCCGCTCGCTCCAGTCCTCGCGACTGCCGTGATCGACCCAGGCGCGCCAGGCCTGCAGATTCAGCCGCTGGGCATCGGCGATCACCACCTCGCGGATGGCATCGGGCAGGCGGTGGGCGCTGGCTTCGTCGACGAAGGCCTCGGCTTCCGCCCGGCTCTTGCCATAGGCGCGCTGGGCATCGCGATCCGCCTCGCTCATGGGCTGCGGTCCGGGCGGCGAAGGCGCTACCAGGATCAGCCCGACCAGATAGTCCGGTCGCCGCGCCGCCAGCACCACGGCCACCTTGCCGGTCATCGAATGGCCGACCAGGATGCAACGCGTAAGACCCAGGGCGCGGATGCTGGCATCCACCTGATCGGCCATCTCGGCCACGCTGTAGCCCTCGACCGCGGCGGCATCGCCAAAGCCCGGCGTATTGAGCGCCACGCAGCGGTGTTCGCCATCCAGGTAGGGGGCGGTGGGAAACCAGGTGCGGTGCGAGCCACCGAGAAAGTGCATGAGCACGAAGGTGGGCGAACCGCTGCCCTGCTGGCTGTGGGGAAGCATGGGAAATCCTCGGTGCGGGGCTGAAGGCACTCCTCAGATGGAGAGGTGGGCATCGCGCTAAGTTCCGCTTCGCTCGAGCCCTGGCAACCCGGGCCGCGCCGGCCGGTCTCACCAGAACCGCCCCCTTGCCAGGAGTCCACCATGGCCGATCTGTCGCGCTTTCCCATCACCCACCGCTGGCCCGCCCGGCATCCCGAGCGCCTGCAACTCTATTCGCTGCCCACGCCCAACGGCGTCAAGGTCGCCATCCTGCTGGAAGAACTCGGCCTGCCCTACGAGGTGCATCGCATCGACTTCGGCAAGGACGACCAGCACACCGCGGAATTCCTCTCCCTGAGCCCCAACAACAAGATCCCCGCCCTCCTCGACCCCGACGGCCCTGGCGGCGAACCCCTGGGGCTGTTCGAATCCGGCGCCATCCTGCTCTATCTCGCGGAAAAGACCGGGCGCCTGCTGCCGGAGGATCCGGCGCGGCGCTACCAGGCCATCCAGTGGCTGATGTTCCAGATGGGCGGCATCGGCCCCATGTTCGGCCAGCTCGGCTTCTTCACCAAATTCGCCGGCAAGGACATCGAGGACCCCCGTCCCCGCGAGCGTTATGTAGCCGAAGCCCGGCGCCTGCTCGGCGTGCTGGATGGCCAGCTCAAGGGCCGCGCCTGGATCCTGGGCGAGGACTACAGCCTCGTCGACATCGCTACCTTCCCCTGGATCCGCGCCCTGCTGGAGGTCTACCAGGTGGCCGACCTGGTCGGCTTTCAGGACTTCCCCGAGGTGCGTCGCGCCCTCGACGCCTTCCTCGCCCGCCCGGCGGTGCAACGCGGCCTGCAGATCCCGGCAGCGCCCTGATGCCGGGCGACGTCGAGCTGGGGCTGCGCCAGTGGCTGGAAATCGGCCCGGCGTTCACGCGCTCGGCCCTAGCGCAACTGACTGTCCTTGCTCGCCCGCCGGTTGTAGCCGCCGGCGCGCTGGTCTTCGGCGTCCTGCTCGGATTGGCAGCGGATGCACAGGCGCACGCCCGGTACCACCTGGCGGCGTGCTTCGGGGATGGCGTCGCCGCATTCTTCGCAATGGGTGAGGCTCGCGCCCCGATGCAGACGGCTACGGGCGCGCTGCACTGCATCGTCCACCGTGCTGTCGATCTGTTCCTGAACCGCGCCGTCTCCGGCCCAACCATTGGCCATGACTGATCTCCCAGTGCGTTGCCCTGATAGCCATTGGAAGCGCCGCGCGCGCAGTTGTTCGCTGCCGACCGGCGGCCGCTCGTCGTGGCGGCGTCTGCTGTCGCTGCTGATGCTGGGCATGGCGCTGACGGGCTGTGCCAGCCGCGACCTGCTGCGCCAGGTCACGACCGGGCTCTGCCTGCCCAATGCCCGGCTCACCGGTCTGGCGGCGCCCTGTCGCCAGGTGGTGGCGGATCCCGGCTTCGCCGTGCTGCGCGCGCCGGGTGAGCGACAGCATTTCATCCTCGTACCGCTGCGATCCTTGCGCGGGTTGGAAAGTCCGGCGCTGTGGCAGCCCGGCCAACCCAACTGGTTCGGTCTGGCCTGGCGCCAGCGCTGGTACCTGAGCGCCTGGGGCCGGGCGCCGGTGGCGGACGAGCGGATCGCCCTGGCCCTCAATGCCCCCAGCGGGCGCAGCCAGGATCAGCTGCATGTGCACCTGGCCTGTCTGCGGCCCGAAGTGCGCGCGCAGCTCCTGCCGCTGGCGCCCGCTCTGGACGAACACTGGCGCGCGCTGCCAAAGGCGCTGGCGGGCAGTCTTTATCAGGCGCGGCGGTTAAGCGAAACCCAGTTGCTGGCCGCGGATTTCTTCCAGGCCCTGGCCAACCGGCCGCCCTATCCGCTGCCGGATCCACGGCTGTCACTGGCGGTGGTGGCCTTGCCGAGCCGGGACGCCAGCCGCCAGTTCCTGCTGCTGGCCGGTCGCGCGGGCAGCCAGCCGGGCGACCAGGGTTCGGCGGAACGGTTGCTGGCGGCGGACTGCCAGGGAACGACCGCGGCCCCGGCGACTCAATAGCGCCAGCGCGCCAGGAGGCCCCATGCCGCAGGAATTCCAAGACCTCTTCGACTTCATCGATCAGCTGCTCGCCTGGTCCGACTTCTATCTCAAGTCCGGCCTGTTGCTCTGCGGGGTGGGCATGGTGGCCGGCGCGATCGCCTGGAAACGCTGGTGGGGCAAGGCACTGGCCTTCGGCTGCGCCGGCCTGGGCGCGCTCGCGGCCCTGAGTCTGGATCTGCTCCATCGGCTCTGAACCGCCGCTGCAAGATCCTGAACGGCTTTGCCGCTTTTACCGCCTACCGCATGGCGGCAAGATGACACTGACCGTCGCTTTCCGCCGCCAAAGCTTGAACTGCTTCACCGTCTCGAACAGAGGGCGCTACGGGTTGGCGGATAGATCGCGGCGGCTTGCTAGGGTACTGCCCCACAATAATCCGGCTTGTTCATCACGGCCTTCATCTTTTCAGCTCATGCATACAGACCCGATCATGCCCATGTCCCCAACTCGCCTGCTGTCCCGCCTACCGCATCTCGGCCTCTGCCTGGCTGCCTCCCTCGCTTCCCTGGCCGGCACCGCCGTGGCCCAGGAAGGCACTGCCCGCTGGGTCAGCGACAGCCTGACCACCTATGTCCGCAGTGGTCCCACCGATGGCTATCGCATCGTCGGCACCCTCAAGTCCGGGCAGAAGGTCGAGCTGATCAGCACCCAGGGCGACTACAGCCAGGTGCGCGGCGAAGGCGGCAGCACCGTCTGGATTCCCAATGCCGATCTGCAGGCCAAGCCCGGCCAGGCCGAGCGCCTGCCACAGCTGGAACAGCAGGTGGCCGAATTGAGCGGCCAGCTCAAGACCATCGACGACAGCTGGAAGAATCGCGTCCAAGGGATGCAGGAGACCCTGGATTCGCGCAAGAAGCAGATCGACGAACTGGAGAGCCGCCGCAAGGACCTCGACGCCCAGCTCACCCAGGCCCAGTCCGAACTGCGCAGCACCCAGGCCAAGCTCGGCAACGAGAACAAGCAGGCGCTGATGCAGTACATGGTCTATGGCGGCAGCATCGCCGGCGCCGGCCTGCTGGCCGGCCTGATCCTGCCGTCCATGACCCGGGGTCGCAAGAAGAACGACCGCTGGTTCTAGACGTCGGGGGCCAGCCCTTCTCGCGGCTGGGCGGAACCCGGGGTCACGGGGCATGCCTCAGAAAGGCAGCGCTTCTGCTACCGTGGCCCGACGCCTCCTGTCCAGACGAGCCCCCATGCCCGACACCTCCCGCATTCGCATCCAGCAGGTCGAGACCCTTTCCGCCGACTGGGGCCTGCTGAAGAAGACCACCTTCGACTACCTGCGCCGTGACGGCAGCTGGCAACGCCAGACCCGCGAGACCTACGACCGCGGCAACGGCGCCACCATCCTGCTGTACGACCGCGAGCGGCGCACCGTGCTGTTGATCCGCCAGTTCCGCCTGCCGACCCTGGGCAACGGCCTGGACGACGGCCTGCTGGTGGAGACCCCCGCCGGCCTGCTCGACGCGGCCGCCCCCGAAGCGCGCATCAAGGCCGAGGTCGAGGAAGAGACCGGCTATCGCCTGGACAACGTCCAGCACCTGTTCGACGCTTTCATGAGTCCCGGCTCGGTGACCGAGTTGTTGCACTTCTTCGCCGGTGAATACCGCGCCGACCAGCGCATCGCCGACGGCGGTGGACTGCACGAGGAAGGCGAGGACATCGAGCTGCTGGAACTGCCCTTCGACGAGGCCCTGGCCATGGCCCGCGACGGCAGGCTGCTGGATGGCAAGACCATCATGCTGCTGCAGTACGCGGCGCTCTACCTGCTGCCGCGCTAGTCCATGGAGCGGATCCGCAGCCGTATCGAACAGCAGGTGATGAGCCTTACCGGACTGGCCCTGGGCGAGGTCGACTACGAGCAACCACCGGGCGACCCTGGGTTGTTCGGGCCTGGCAGCGTGCCCTGGCGGGTGCACAGCGACTTCACCTGCATGCTGATCGGTGGCATCGCCGCCCTGCTCATGCAGACCCTGCACCCGCTGGCCCTGGCCGGGGTCTGGGACCATTCGAAATTTCGCGAAGACATGCTCGGCCGCCTGCGGCGTACCGGTCAGTTCATCGCCGCCACCACCTTTGGCAGCCGCGGCGATGCCGAGCGACTGATCGCCCGGGTCAAGGCCATCCACCGGCATATCCGGGGCCAGGCCGCCGACGGCCGCCCCTACAGCGCCGAAGACCCGGCGCTGCTGACCTGGGTCCATGTGGCCGAGGTCAGTCACTTCCTGGCGGCCTATCTGCGCTATTTCGATCCCCGACTGCCGGGCACCGAACAGGATCGCTACTACGCCGAAATCGCTCTGGTCGCCGAACGCCTGGGCGCGACCGACGTGCCCCGCTCCCGGTCGGAGATAGCCGCCTACTACCAGGCGATCCGCCCGCAGCTGGTGTGCGACGAACGCAGCCGCGAGGTCTGCCGAGTGCTGTTGCAGGCGCCCGCGCCCAGCGCCCTGGCCAAGCCCTTCGGCGCCTTGATGATGCGGGCCGGCATCGACCTCTTGCCCGACTGGGCTAGCGCGGAGCTGGGTTTCCACCAGGGTCCGCTGCAACGGCAGCTGATTCGCACGGGCATAGGCGCCACCGCCCCGGTGCTGCGCTGGGCCGTGCGCAACGGCTCCTCGCATCGCGCCAGACGGCGGATGGGGATCGAGGGCTGAGGCAGGTGGGGTCGGGACGGCTCCATCGTCGAAGCCCAACAGCCCGAGGTACGTCAAGGCACTCAAGCGACCCCCTCTCCCCCTGGGAGAGGGCTGGGGTGAGGGCGCCCCTCGAGACGAAGCCCCAGTGGAAAAGGCTGCGCCGTTTTCCACGCTACGGCGCTGCTTGGATAGCCCCCTCTCCCCTTGGGAGAGGGTCGGGGCGAGGGCGCGCCTCGCGACGCAGTCCCAGTGGAAAAGGCTGCGCCGTTTTCCACGCTACGGCGCTACCACACACCTGAGACAGGCCTATCGCTGATCGCGGCCGTGCCGGTGCGCCGTAGCGACTGCTCCTACAGATCGGTTTGATACCTGTAGGAGCGGCCCATGGCCGCGATAAAGCCAATACCGTCAGGCGCGGGTCGTCAGAGCCACAATGCCCGTAGTCAAATCCGCCCTACAGCATCCGCACCTTGATCGACCGCCCCTTGATCTTGCCCTCGCTCAACCGCTGCAACGCCTGGCGGGCAATATCGCGCTCCACGGCGACATAGGCCTGGTTGTCGAACAGGGTGATCTTGCCGATCTTGGCGCCGGGCAGGCCGGCGTCGCCGGTCAGGGCGCCGAGGATGTCGCCGGGGCGCAGCTTGTCCTTCTTGCCGGCCGCCAGGGCCAGGGTGTGCATGGCCGGTACCAGCGGCTCCGGGGTGTCACGCAGGGCGCCGAGGGGCTGCCAGTCCAGCGGCGAGCCCTGCTGCACCTCGATGGCCTGGGCGCGACTGGCCTCGGCCGGCGCCACCAGCGACAGCGCCAGGCCCTGCTCACCCGCCCGACCGCTGCGACCGATGCGGTGCACGTGCACCGCCGGATCGCGGGACAGCTCCACGTTGATCACGGCCTCCAGGCCGGCGACGTCGATGCCGCGGGCCGCCACGTCGGTGGCCACCAGCACGCAGAGACTGCGGTTGGCGAACATCGCCAGCACCTGGTCGCGCTCGCGCTGCTCCAGATCGCCATGCAGGGCGGCCGCGGAGATGCGCTGGGCATGCAGCGCCTCGACCACCTCCTGGCATTGCTGGCGGGTCTGGCAGAAGGCCACGGCGCTGGCCGGGCGATGGTGCCGGAGCAGGCGCACCACGGCGGCCAAGCGATCCTGGGCGGCGATCTCGTAGAAGCGCTGGCGGATCTGCGTCTCGCTGTGCTGACTCTCGACGCTGATGCGCAGCGGCGCCCGCAGATAGTCCTGGGCCAGGCGCTCGATGCCTTCCGGATAGGTCGCCGAGAACAGCAGCGTCTGCCGCCGTGCCGGCGTCTGGCTGAGGATGTCGGCGATGGCGTCGATGAAGCCCATGTCGAGCATGCGATCGGCTTCGTCGAGCACCGCGACGTTGAGGCCGTCCAGCACCAGGGTGCCCTTGCGCAGGTGCTCCTGCACCCGCCCCGGGGTGCCGACGATCACCTGGGCGCCATGCTCCAGGGAAGCGATCTGCGGCCCTAGCGGCATGCCGCCACAGAGGGTCAGGATCTTCATGTTGGGCGTGGTGCGCGCCAGGCGACGCAGTTCGCGGGCCACCTGGTCCGCCAGTTCGCGGGTCGGACAGAGCACCAGCGCCTGACAGCCGAAATAGCGCGGATTGAGTCCCGTCAGCAAGCCGATGCCAAAGGCGGCCGTCTTGCCCGAACCGGTCTTGGCCTGGGCGATGAGGTCCTGGCCCTTGAGGATGATGGGCAGGCTGGCCGCCTGGATGGGCGTCATGCTCAGGTAGCCGAGTTCGGCCAGATTGGCCTGCATGGCCTCGGCCAGCGGCAGGGAATCGAAGGATGAGGGCACGGGAGTCCTGTGAAACGGCTGGTAAAGGTTTACCAGTTTAGCAGAAGGGTACCGGCTCTCCTGCGAATGGACGCTGGATGAGGGCCTACCTATGCTAAGGGGTACGACAACTCAAGGAAGCTTCACCATGTTCGACCGGCCTGTGCTCTACACCCACCCCATGTCGCGCGGACGCATCGTGCGCTGGCTGCTGGAGGAGCTCGGACAACCCTACGAGGTGCAACGGGTCGACTACGGGCCGGCGATGAAATCCCCGGCCTATCGCGCCATCAACCCCATGGGCAAGGTGCCGGCGCTGCGCCATGGCGCCGCCGTGGTGACCGAGACCGCCGCCATCTGCGCCTATCTCGCCGACGCCTTTCCCGCTGCGGGGCTCGCCCCACCGCTGAGCGATCCGGCGCGCGGTGCCTACTACCGCTGGCTGTTCTTTGCCGCCGGTCCGCTGGAGGCGGCCACCACCAACCAGGCGCTGGGCGTCGTCCTGCCCGAAGACCCGCAAAAGCGCGGCGCGGTGGGCTATGGCAGTCTGGCCGAGGTGCTCGACACCCTCGACGCCGCCCTGGCCCCCGGTGAATACCTGGTGGACGACCGCTTCACCGCCGCCGACGTCTATGTCGGTGCCCATCTCGCCTGGGGCATGGCCTTCGGCACCATCGAGAAGCGCCCCCACTTCGAGCGCTATGTCGCCGGGCTGGTGTCCCGCCCGGCGGCGGTACGCGCTCGCGAACTCGACGACGCCGAGCTCGCCACGCTCAACTGAGCCGCGTTACAGCTCCACCGGTCCGCGCGGATGGTGCAACGGGCAGCCGTTGCGCTCGCTGCGAAACTGCGACGACATCTCGTAGGCCGGTTGCCGCGATCTCATGATGCCGCCCAGCGGGCGGTGCGCAGCCAGGCCATGCCAGGGGCTGAACACCATGCCATCGTCCACTTCGCGCGAGCGCGCCTCGTTCCAGGCCGGCTGCGGCTGCACCTCCAGGCGCGCCACGGTCACATAGGGACTAAGGTCTTCCGGCCAGACCACCGAGGCGTCCTCGATAGGTGTCCGCTCGATATCGACGCCCAGCTGCACGCGGATCTCCCAGACGCCGCCGTGCCGGGCGAAATGGGCATTGACCGCCTCGCGCAGGCCGTCGGGCTTGCCGTTGACCTCGACCGGCGCGTCGGTCAGAGCGGTCAGCTCGGGCGCCACCGGGACCACGCTGAGCTTGGCGAAATAGGGGCCGTAGAGAAAGGGCACCATGGTGTAGAAGGTTTCGCCGAGCGGATGGGTCTCTGGGTGGCCACCCAGGCTCTTCAGCGTCGGACTCTCGCCGCCAAAGGCTTCCACCACCTTCTCGGTGCCGCGCAGCACCGCTGACGCCACCTTCTTCAGGCCCTCACCGCGGTCGGTGGTCTTGGCCAGCAGCTTGAGCGTCTTGAGAAAGGTCTTGGGATCCGGCGCGGTAAAGGCCGGGGCGTTCTGCATGACGAAATCCTGGGTCACCTGGCCTTCGCTACCGGGCAGGCGCTCGCCCGGCACGTCGATCAGCTTGAGCGCCAGACCCCGCGGGGTGGAAACGCTGTCAGCCAGGATGTCGCCCGGATTGGTCGAGAATCTCAATACCGCGGCATAGTTGCCCGGCACGGCGAAGGCGCCCTGGGCATAGGCCGGCGGCAGGCCGTCCAGCACCCGCACCTGGCCGGTGAGCAGACCGTGACTCTTGGCGTGCACGCTGCGGATGGCATGGCCGCCATTGGCGTAGGTGGTCTCGGTAATGTCTCTCATGGCCGCGACCATCTCGCGAACGGTTTCGGCTTCATCATCCGGCACCTGTTCGAAGGCGGGCTGGAACGGCAGCGGGTGGACAGCGGTAGGCGTGGTCATCACGAGACTCCTCGGGCGCCGTCATTCGGATGAGACGGTCAACCGATAGACCGCTATCGCGCTAACGACGTTCGAGCGCTGGCCACCCGGCCGACACGAGGTCACTGTCGACAGCCGCTCGGGAACGGCCCCGCCCAGAGGGGTTCGATATCTCCACACCCACCCCGGAGAGCCACCATGAGCGACGCCAACCAGAAGACGTACGACAATCCCAGCAACACCCCGCCGCCCGAAGAGCTGCCCTATGCGGACATGGAGCCGGAAGAGTTTCCGGACGATCCGGACGTGGCCGGCGAGACCGAATCGGGCACTCCTGGCTAGCCATGCCCTGACCCGCGGACGACAGCCTGAGCGGCGTCCGCGACACTTTGTGACCGGCCGGTTTGACTGGGGCCCAAGGCGCCGCGAAGATGGGCAGGCGTCTGCCGTGTCGAGTCCCCCATGCTTTCCACCAAGGTACCCTTGCTTCTGCGTAGCCTGATCGGTCGGCTGGTGCGTATCGCCATCGCCTCCGGCGTGACCTACCAGACCTTCGATCGCCTGCTGCGCCAGACCTACTTCGAGGTCGCCCAGGATTTCGAACCGCTGCGCGACAAGCCCAATTCCGACAGCCGTATCTCGGTGCTGACCGGCCTGCCGCGCCGCGAGGTCCGCGCCCTGCGCGAGGCCAGCCCGGAACGTACGCCCTGCACGCCAAGCCTGGAATGGCAGGTGCTCAGCGCCTGGACCTCACGATTGGATCTGCTCGATGCCGAGGGCAATCTGCGCCCCCTCCCCCGCACTCAGCGCCGTGGCGGCGAACAGAGTTTCGACGCCCTGGTCGCCAGCGTCGGCAGCGACGTGCGCGCCCGCACCGTGCTGGATGAATGGCTGCGCAAGGGTTACGCCCGCCTCGACGAGGAAGACCGGGTGGTGCTCACCCCCCGCTCGCTACTGCGCGGCACCGAGAGCCAGGAAGGCGCAGGGCGGCTGCTGGCCCATTTCACCGGCGACCTGCTGGCCGGCTTCGAGCGCCTCTACCTGCAGGACCGCGCCGCGCCGGACTTCACCTTTCACGTGGTCTACGGCCACAACCTGACCGAGGATTCCACGCTCAGCCTCTATCGCACCGCCTACGACGAATCCATGCACCTGCTCAACCGCCTCAACCGCCTGGTGGTCGAACACGAAGCCCGCGACGCCGGCAAGGCCGACGCCACCCAGCGGGTCACCCTGGGCTTCGGCGGCTATCGCGTGGAACAGGACCGGGATGCCGGCCTGGTGCAGGGACGGGAGGATTAGCGCCAGCAGTCAGTGGGATCACCCCTCGATACCTTTTTGACGCCTTGAGCGTTAAGTATCAGATTGCCACAGGAATCTTTTTCCTGACTGCCCTTGGGCAGTGCGGTCAGCACATAGGGACCATCACTGCTATAGCCAGCACTACCAGCAGCGCTGGTTAAAATCGTCAGTTCGTAGTACCCGCTGCTGGAGAACACTCTGTCACTGCCGGGATTGGTCTTTGTATTGACAATGTTTAGGTCTTTTACCTTCGCCGGATAGGCATTGTTCTGCGCATAGAAGCGCTCCATCCGTGCCGCCGCCTCGTTGAGCAGTGCCTGCCCCTCGCTGCGGTTGGAGCGCAGCACAGAGGTCTGATAAGTCGGATAGGCAATGGCTGCCAGGATGCCAACAATCGCCACGACGACCATCAGTTCGATCAGGGTAAAGCCTCGTGCTCGCATCGCTACCTCAGAGATCGGGAATCTGATTGAAGAAGGTACGCCAGGTCTGACGTGCGGGTGTTATGCCTGACACCCATACTCAAACTGCCAGGCCACGTTGCTGCGCTTTAGGCAAAGGCTTTGCCTAGCAGCATGCTGGGCCTCACGCTCGATTGGACCACTACCACACACCAGATTCTCAGCTTGCGCAAAGCTCGGCGACCGGCAGCCAAGCCAACACAAAAAAGCCGTAGGAATAAGGACCTAGCCTTTCGTGCCCATAGCCTAACGATAGGTAATGGCGTTCGAATCGCAAGGATTCTTGCTGGAGAGAAACCTGCACGCCGACAAGCCCGATCTTGAGACCTGCTGAGACTCAAGGACATGGATGAGTCGGTGTGGGGATGCAGCACGCACAATCCGTACGAACGGCATCCGCCCTCTTTGCCCCACACGCTTGATTCTTCCACGCCTGCAATATCCTCTGCGATTTGCTTCTCTCGTCCTTACCTGACCCTATCCCATCACCAAGGTCTTACTACTACGCCACAGAAGCGTAAAAACGGCCTCACTTTCAGCCCACAACTGATTTGATTGAACGAACAAACAATAAACCGATATTTAAATTGAAAGAACGAACAATCAAAAACAATTAGAACTACCAACTTCTCATTCAAGCCAGATAACGCCCGACATAACTAGCCAAACACCGTGCGATTGTTCTAAAACAGTAAAGGTCCTACCTGGAGCAGCCGTCACGCCTCGCTTGCAGCTCTTGGACGCGAAGACGAAAGAGCCACTTTCAATCCGCACGACGAAATAGCGAAGCGCTTGCCTCCATCGACAGGCCGCAACTTTTCATCCTCGGACGCCGCGCCGAGTTGGCGCCGTAACGCCTCTGCTTTCATCTACCGACAATGACAAGGCCGCTATGCACGACTCGAAGAAAATCGATTATTCGCTGAATACCGCCGACACTTCCGCACCGCACTCCGCGCTGGACAATGCCGCCATCATTTCCGCCTACCGGCGCTGGGCCAATGTCTATGATCGGGTGTTCGGCGGCGTTTCCGCCCCTGGTCGCAAGCGCGCGGTGGCGGCGGTCAACACGCTGGCGGGTACCCGGGTGCTGGAAGTGGGCGTCGGGACGGGGCTGGCCCTGCCACACTATGGCGCCGACAAGCGCGTCACCGGGATCGATCTCTCGCCCGACATGCTGGCCAAGGCCCGGGAGCGGGTCATTCGCGACGACATCACCACGGTGGATGCCCTGCTCGAAGCCAATGCCGAGGAAACCGGCCTGCCAACCGGCTCTTTCGATATCGCCGTGGCCATGTTCGTCGCCTCCGTGGTGCCCAATCCGCGCAAGCTGATGCAGGAGATGCGCCGGGTGGTGAAGCCGGGAGGTCACCTCTTGCTGGTCAATCACTTCCAGGCCGAGAGCGGCTTGCGACTGCTGGCGGAAAAGGCCCTAGCACCGGCCTCGCGCAAGCTCGGTTGGCACCCGGACTTCGCCATGGACTCCATCCTCTCCCGCGAAGACCTGCGCCGCGCCAGTCGCAGCAGCGTGCCGCCCTTCGGGCTGTTCACCCTGGTGCAGCTGACCAACGACTGATCGCTACTCCACGCGATAGCCACGCCCCGCCAGGCAGGCCGCCAGCGCCTGGCGGAAGCGCGGGGTGAGGTAGGGATCGCCGACCGCGCCGGGTCGTTCGGGATCGAAGCCCGACTCCCCGGCGGCGTAGCGCCGGCAGTCGTAGCGATCCGTGGCGTAGCGCTGCGGCGACTGCCCCTGCATAGGATAGGCGGTGACGTCATAGGCGTCGTAGTCCGCTCCCGCAGGCGCGGCCGTCGTGGCCGGCACGGCCGCCACGGTGGGATCGGCGACGGTGACGAAGCCGCCGCCCGGATCGGTGCGGTAATAGCTGCCCGCGGCGAAGTAGTAGGTGGTGCCGCCCATCCACAGGGTCTCGGCAAAGGCCGGTAGGACGCTGACCCGCACCCCGGTCGGTGGCAGGGTCACCACATAACGCGGCCCCTGGGGTCGATACCAGTAGCCGTCGGCATAGTAGTACTGGCTGTCGCGGTACCAGACGCGGGTAAAGCCGGCCGGCACGCCCGGCACCTCGAAGCCCGGTCGCCACTGGGGATTGGTGCCCCAGCCCGGACGCGGACCGGCCCACTGGGGATCCCGCTCCGGACGCGGTGGCGGCGGGTAGTTCCGCCCCGGTTGATCAGGCGCCGGCATCATATAGCCTGGGCGCGGCAAGGGAACGGGGCGATCCTGCCAGGCCGGCTGATAGCCCGGCCGCGGTGGCGGGGGGTCGTTGCGCTCCCAGCGCTCCAGCGCCGGACCATTGCCGCGCCCAGGACCGTCGCCACGCCCGGGCGGCCCCCCATTCCAGTCACCCTGGCCACCGCCCTGCCAGCGCCCGGCGTTGCCGGCGGGGGCGATCGGCGGCGGCTGGGCCCCGGCTGGCGGGGTCACGTAGCCGCCGCCGAGGCGATAGTTGTTGTCGGCCCAGGCGGGCGCGGCGTTCCACAGGGAAACGCCGGAAAGGACGAGCGCACACAGCACGGCAGGCGATTTCATCGCACGGCTCCACGAGGGGATGACCCAGAGTACCCCAAGGCTTGGACCCTGCCCCAGCCTGGCCGTTAGCCGCGCGCCCCTCGGCCATCGAACGGCCGCCACAGACTGCCGAGGGCAAGCCGGAAAAGCCACAGGCCGCAAAGGCGGAGCAGCCTCCCGGGCCTGGAATCTCCCAGGGCCGCGCAGGCATTCCCGGGTCGATCCTTGGAGGCGGTGGGGAAGTTTCTGCCCCTCTGTCATCGCACTTCTAGCGGTCCGCTCGGGTCTATGGCCCCACGCAAGGAGGAAAACACATGTCGAAACACCATCATCACGTTGGCTGGTTCAAGCGCCGCCATGAGGTAAAACCGGACGACCTCACCATCGTCGATAATTCTCTGGTCAAGCGCGCCGTCGGCGCCGCCGCCCTCGGCAACGCCATGGAATGGTTCGACTTCGGCGTCTACGGCTACCTGGCCGTGACCCTGGGCAAGGTCTTCTTTCCCGATGGCGATGCCGCCGCCCAGCTGATCGCCACCTTCGCCACCTTTACCGTGGCCTTCCTGGTCCGGCCGATCGGCGGCATGGTCTTTGGCCCCCTGGGCGACAAGTACGGTCGCCAGAAGGTGCTGGCCCTGACCATGATCATGATGGCCCTGGGCACCTTCAGCATCGGCCTGATTCCCAGCTACGAGAGCATCGGCATCTGGGCACCGGCCCTGCTGTTGCTGGCGCGCGTGGTGCAGGGCTTCTCCACCGGGGGAGAATACGGCGGCGCAGCGACCTTCATCGCCGAATACGCCACCGACAAGACCCGCGGACGCATGGGCAGCTGGCTGGAATTCGGCACCCTGGCCGGCTATATCGCCGGCGCGGGAACGGTCACGGCGCTCACCGCGGCCCTGACCCAGGAACAGCTGCTCGACTGGGGTTGGCGGGTGCCCTTCTTTATCGCCGGCCCGCTCGGCCTGCTCGGCCTCTATATGCGCCTCAAGCTGGAAGAGACCCCGGCGTTCAAGGCCCACACCGAAGCCAACGAAGGCAAGGCCGCGGACGGTCCGGCGCACAGTCTGCGCGAGCTGTTCACCCTGCATCGCGTCGCCCTGCTCAAGTGCATCGGCCTGGTGCTGGTGTTCAACGTCACCGACTACATGCTGCTGACCTACATGCCCAGCTACCTGGCCGTGACCATGGGCTACGCCGAGACCAAGGGGCTGCTGCTGATCCTCATCGTCATGGTGGTGATGATGCCGCTCAACATTCTCGGCGGCTTCTTCAGCGACCGCCTGGGCCGCAAGCCGATGATCATCGGCGCCTGTCTGGCGATCCTGGTCCTGGCGATTCCCTGCCTCAAACTGATCGGCAGCGGCCACGACTGGCTGATCTTCCTCGGCCTGATGCTTTTGGGCGTGGCCCTGGCCTGCTTTACCAGCACCATGCCGTCCACCCTGCCGGCGCTGTTCTACACCCCGATCCGCTACAGCGCCCTGTCCATCGCCTTCAACATCTCGGTGTCGCTGTTCGGGGGTACCACCCCGCTGGTCACTGCCTGGCTGGTGGAAAAAACCGGCGACCCCCTGGTGCCGGCCTACTACCTGATGGCGGCGGCCGTGATCGGCATCCTGACCATGCTCACCGTGCGCGAAACCGCCGGCAAACCCCTGCGCGGCTCGCCGCCCTCGGTGGCCAGCGAAGAGGAAGCCAAGGAATACCTGGCCAGCGACGCACCCCTGACCGTGGACAAGCAGCCGCCCGGGCAGGCGTAAGCCTGAAGGTCTGCTCGCCGCCATGGCGGTCCGCCGAGGCGGCCGCTCATACAGGGGTATCCGTATCTGTAGGAGCGGCCCATGGCCGCGATGCTCTTCCCACCTAACCTCTCCCAAACGCCCCCAAACGCCCCCTCTCCCTCTGGGAGAGGGNNGGGGNGAGGGTGAGCCCAACGCCAAAACTTCCGCCCAAAAGAAAAGGGGAGACCTTGCGGCCTCCCCTTGAATTCGTTGTCCTCTCGCACCGCTCGTGACGGTGGCTGCGATCGACCAGGAATGGTGACCTGGGCGGGCCCGGGCGCGGCGGACGGGATACCGTCGTTGGCGATGCGAAAGGCCCTCCTGGGGCGCCTTCGTTGGACAGCTCTACCGGGCTATCGAAGTTGAGTTCAGCTTACGCCCCTGCTGCCAGCAGCGGGTTGCGTTGTGCAGCTTCTTTCCCACCTCTTGCGCAATCCCTGGCCATAAACCTAGCATTAGGCGCAATCGGCTAGCGCAAGGCATGCAAAATGGACAAACTCGATCGCTTCGATCTGAAAATCTTGGCAGAACTGCAGCGCGACGCGCGCCTCTCCAACCAGGAACTGGCCGAACGCATCGGCCTGTCGCCCTCGCCCTGCTCGCGACGGGTCAAGCAACTGGAAGACAGTGGCTACATCACCCGCCAGGTCGCCCTGCTGGATCGCAAGAAACTCGGGCTGTCGCTGACCGCCTTCGTGCTGATCGGCATGGACAGGCACACCCCCGAGCGCTTCGAAAACTTCCAGGGGATCATCGCCCAGTGCCCCGAGGTGCTGGAGTGCTGCCTGGTCACCGGCATGGATGCGGATTATCAGCTCAAGGTGGTGGTGCCCGACATGGAGCACTATCAGCAGCTGCTGCTGGGCACCCTGACGCGCATCGAGGGGGTCTCCAGCGTGCGCTCGAGTTTTGTGCTCAACCAGATCCTGGCCAGCACCGAGCTACCGCTCAACCATCTGCGGCCCTGAGCGCGGCGCGGCCTCGGCACCCGGGGCGAGAAAGCGCGGCAGCACCAGCATGTGGGGTACGGCGAAGGCCGCCAGCACGGCGAACAGCGCCCGGATGCCGGTGCGCTCCTGCAGCACGAAGACCAGGCCACCGGCCAGGGTGAAGACCGCCGCGCCCAGCAGGATCGGCCAGGTCAGCCGCAGATAGGCCGTAAAGGTAGGCGCCCCCAGCAGCCGCTGGCGTACCCCGGTCTGGGGTGCGGCATGCAGCAGATAGAAGCCCAGGGCAAAACCGACCAGAGGCGGCGCCAGCACCACGGCCAGCAGCGTGGCCGCCAGCCAGGGACAGCGGCGCTGCCAGGCGGCCAGCAGCAGCCCCGGCAATGCCAGGGTCCCAGCCAGCACCAGCAGCCTGGCCAGCCACTCGGCCAACGCCGGAGCGGCATCCGGCCCCATGGCCAGCGCCAGTAGCCGGGCCACGGCCGTCTCATGCAGCACCGCCGGACCACCCACGATGAACAGTCCCAGCGCCAGAGCACTCAGCCGATCGGCGAGGAGTTCGTCTTCATGGGCGAAATGCCAGATCGACAATAGCAGGAACAGCGGCAGCGCCAGCGTCCCCGCCAGTTGCCAGCAGAGCAGGCAGGCCAGGGCCGTCGCCAGGTAGCTGCCAAGAAAGGCGAGGCGCCGTGCGGGAGCGACCAGGCGTAGATCGCTTGCGCCATGCAGGAGCCCCAGCCCCAGGCCCACCAGCAGTGCGAAGGCCAGCTGCCCTGCCCCACCCGCCAGGCTGGCGAGCCCGGCGGCCGGCAGCAACAGCCATCCGCCGCGCCCGATGGCCGTCATGCTCAGACGCCAGACCGCGCCAGGGCCGTCTTGAGATTGCGCTCCGAGGTGAAGGCGTAGACCACCTTGGCCAGCACATCGAGAATCAGGAAGACCCAGACCGTGGCCGCATCACTCACCGCCCAGACGCCCTCGGGTCCCACGGCGAAGACCACCGGATAGATCAGCCAGAGCACACTGAGAAAGCCGACGTTCTGGCGATAGGCCGCGCCAATGGCGGCATGCTGCCCGGCCAGGGTCGCCAGCGGCTTCCACAGCAGATAGAGGACCCCGACGAAGGCGGCGCAGGACCAGGCGAAGAACACCCACTTGATGGTGCCGTAGGGCGCCAGGGAGGCGACCAGACCGGTCACGATCATCACCACGTCGAGAGTCACGATGGAGGCCACGAAACCGGCCTGGCCTTCCTGCTCGCGGGCACCCAGGTAGGCCGAGCTCACCACCCCGGCCAGCAGCAGCGGCGTGGTGAAGGTCCAGTCCAGGTAGCGGGCGACATAGGTGATGCTGCCGTCCGGTTTGATCAGGTTGCCGACCCCCAGGTACATGGCCAGATAGGCCGTGGCGGCGATGAAGGGCACGGCGGCATGAACCAGGGTATGGCCACGCAGCGGACCGCGGTGGGCGCCCTTGGCATAGATGGCCAGGGAGGCGAGCGACATGATGACGAAGCCGATTAGCAGAGGGGTCGGACTCATGGGGTTTCTCCAGGGGGACGATAGGCGCGCCGCGACGGACCAGGCCCTCTGGAGTAGGGGTTTCTCGGCGATCGCTGCGCTTAAGGTAGAGAAGCCGCCTTGTGAAATGGTTCAAAATGTTTCAGAGAGTCGCGAAGCGTCCTCCTCTTGATGGGAATCAAGACGACCTCGGCATCGCTCGGGCAGGCTGCGCCGTTTCTTGCCGACCCAGGAATCCGCATGCTGCCGGCCCAGAACGTGATGCTGAGCTACGGACGCTGCTGCGCCAGCCCCGCCTTCTTCGATGACTTCTACCAGCGCTTCCTGGCCAGTTCGCCCCGGGTGCGGGAGAAATTCGCCCACACCGACATGGCTGCCCAGCAGTTGCTGCTGCGCCACGGCATCATGAACCTGGTCCTCGTCGCCCGCGGCATGCCCGCCACCCGGCTGCGCCAGCTCGGCGAAAGCCATTGTCGCGTACGGCTGGACATCGACGCCGAACTCTACGACCTCTGGGTCGACTGCCTGCTCGCCACCCTGGCCGAGCACGATGCCGACTTCTCTCCAGCTCTGCGCCAGGAATGGCGGGAGGTGCTGGAAGCCGGGATCGCGGTGATGCGCAGCTACTACTGACCGGGCTGGGCCCTGTTGGGCTTCGCCGCGCTCAACCTACGCCCCACCTGCACCGTACCCGCCCCAAACGCCCCCTCTCCCTCAGGGAGAGGGCCGGGGTGAGGGCAAACCCAAGCGTCTGAATTTGGACAAGGCACCAGGAACCGCTGCAATCTTCCTGCTCTATCCTCACCTCCTGACCAGCAACCGGAGGCCAAGCCGTGCGCAAGATCATCCAGATTCAGGTACTGCCTGCCGATGCGGAATCGGCGTCCAACCGGCTTTGCGCTCTTTGCGACGACGGTTCGCTGTGGTTGTGGGCTTCTCAGGCCGCCGACGGCTGGCAACCGCTGCCGCCGATCCCTGCTGCTTTTCCCGATGCGGTCGCCGATACGGTCAACAAACCCGCCCAGGCGGGCGCCCGGTGGACAGCCGAAGACGACACCCAACTCGCGCAACTCTGGTACGAGGCCCAACTGGATGTCGCCCGTATCGCCGCACAGGTCCAGCGCAGCGAGGGCGCCATCGTGTCGCGGCTGGTCAAACTCGACTTCTTCGCCTCGAGCGAAGACGCCCGTGCCGCCAATCGCCTGCGCCGCAAGACGCCGGCCGACTCGACATCGGACTAGGGCGAGCAAAGCGCCTGGTCGGGCAAGGCCGCTACTGGGCTGCGCTCATCAACAACCCCACAAACGCCTGCGCCTGCGGCGACACCTCGTCCCGGCGCCTGAGCAACCACACCGCCGAGGTCGCCTCGGGATCGTCCAGCTCGCGATACACCAGCCCTTCCATTTGGGTGCGCTGATAGGTGGCGGGTAGCACGGTGACGCCGAGGCCGGCGGCGACCAGGCCGAGGATGATGAGGACTTCGCTGGCCTCCTGGACGATGCGCGGGGTGAAGCCGGCGCGGGCGGCGAGGCTGTGGAGCTGCTGGTAGAGACCGGTGCCGAAGCTGCGCGGGAAGTAGACGAAGGGCTCGGCGGCGAGCGCGGCCAGGGGCAGCGGGCCGCTGCCCTGCTGCGCCAGGGGATGGTCGTGGCGCAGGGCGACCACCAGGGGTTCGCGGAAGAGTTCGACCGCTACCAGGCTGTCGGGCAATTCGATGGGGCGGATCAGGCCGATCTGCAGGTTGCCGGCGAGCATGGCGTCGATCTGCTCGCGACTGCTCATCTCCTGCAATTGCAGCCGTACCTCGGGATAGGCGCGGCGGTAGGCGAACAGCGTCTTGGGAATGGTGGCGACGAAGGGCGAGGAGGCGCTGAAGCCCACCTGCAATTGCCCCGTCTCGCCGCGGCCGGCGCGACGGACCCGTTCGGCGGCGCGCTCGCTGGCCAGGAGGATCTGCCGGGCCTCGTCGAGAAACAGCCGGCCGGCCTCGGTCAGGGCGACGCGTCGGTTGGTGCGTTCCAGCAGGCGGGTGCCCAGTTCGCTTTCCAGGGCCTGGATCTGCTGGCTGAGCGGTGGCTGGGAGATGTTCAGGCGCTCGGCGGCGCGGCCGAAGTGCAGCTCTTCAGCCACCGCCACGAAGTACCTCAGGTGGCGCAATTCCATACGTCTTCCATTGAGTCGTAGAACCTATCAATCGAGACGGACAATATATTGGATATATGGCAGCCACCAGCCTAGGGTGGTGAGATCAGACCTGTCCTGAGGTACCCGTGAACACGTCCCGGTCGTCCGCCACGCCATCCACCCCCACCTTGGCCACCCTGCCCGCCGCCAACGAAGCCCACCACGAACCGGACGTCTTCATCGAGAAGGGCACGCCGCAGTTCCTGCGCACCGCCCTGGCGCTGTTCTGCGGCGGCTTCGCCACCTTCGCCCTGCTCTATTGCGTGCAGCCGCTGATGCCGATCTTTTCCCAGGCCTTCGGCCTCACCGCCGCGGCCAGCAGTCTGTCGCTGTCCCTGGCCACCGGCCTCATGGCCTGCGGCCTGCTGGTGACCGGGCCGATCTCCGATGCCATCGGGCGCAAGTCGGTGATGGTCTATGCGCTGTTCGCCGCGGGCGCCTTCACCCTGCTCAGCGCCCTGATGCCCACCTGGGACGGCATCCTGGTGACCCGTGCGCTGGTCGGGCTGTCGCTGGCCGGGGTGGCGGCGGTGGCCATGACCTACCTGGCCGAGGAGGTGCACCCCGAGCACCTGGGCTATGCCATGGGCCTCTATATCAGTGGCAATGCCCTGGGCGGGATGTCCGGCCGGGTGATCAGCGGTGTCATGGTGGACTTCGTCTCCTGGCGCATCGCCCTCGGCGCCCTGGGGGTGCTGGCCCTGGTGGCGGCGCTGCTGTTCAAGCGCAGCCTGCCGGCGTCGAAACGCTTCCAGCCACGGCCGCTGCGACCGCGTAGCCTGCTCGCCGGCTATGCCCTGCACTTTCGCGACGCCGGCCTGCCCTGGCTGTTCCTGGAGGCCTTCCTGCTGATGGGCGCCTTCGTCACCCTGTTCAACTACATCGCCTATCGCCTGCTGGCCGAGCCCTATCATCTCAGCCAGGCCTGGATCGGCGTCCTCTCGCTGGTCTATCTCGCCGGTATCTACAGCTCGGCCAAGTTCGGCAGCCTGGCCGATCGCTTCGGTCGGCGACAGGTGTTCGCCGCCGCCATCGTGCTCAAGCTCTGCGGCCTGCTGCTGACCCTGTTCACCCCGCTGTGGCTGGTGCTGCCGGGGATGCTGCTGTTCACCTTCGGCTTCTTCGGCGCCCACTCGGTGGCCAGCAGCTGGGTGGGTCGGCGGGCGCGCCAGGCGCGAGGCCAGGCGTCGTCGCTCTATCTGTTCAGCTACTACGCCGGTTCCAGCGTGGCCGGGACCCTGGGCGGCTTCTGCTGGCACCTGGGTGGCTGGACCGGGGTCGGCCTGTTCATCGGCGCCCTGCTGCTGGCGGCCCTGGCCGTGGCGATTCGGCTATCGCGATTGCAGCCGCTGCCGGCGGCCTGATCGCGGGCCGCGGCGGCTCCAGGCAGGAGGAAATTCCTCTGGAGCCGCCGGGAAGGCCATGATCGCGATAACCTTCAGCGACAGCTTCGCCTTTACCTTCATTCCTGTCCCGCAAATCGGGGTTGGCGCTGCCGCTCGTCGCACGGAGCGGCGTTTCACTCCCTGAAAAGGGGCTCTCTACCTCCCGCCACGCTAGCCTGTCTCTGGCTTGGCGGCGCGACTGTCACCTCTTCGCAAAGTTCAGACAAATGTTTGCCTAGGGTGGGAGCCGCTTGGATAATGCGCGCCGAACGCTGCAATACCCTGCTCATCAGGGATAGATGAAACGGCAAGCACGTAAGGCTCCGGGGTAGATTCGGCTGTGAACATGCACTTCCAGATTAGCGATTGGCGCGCCTGGGCACCTGGTCTTGGCGACCAGGACGCCTGGCGGCAGTGGTGCGCCGCGCCCTGGCGTCCGGCGGACGACGGCAGCCAGCCCGATGCCAGCTTCCTGCCGGCCATGCAGCGGCGCCGCCTGAGCCGGCTGGCGCGCATGACCTTCCAGGTGGCCTGGCCGCTGGCCGACGCCCATGGCGAGCCGCTGCCGCTGATCTTCGCCTCGCGCCATGGCGAGACCCCGCGCACCCTGGCCATCCTCCAGGAACTGGCCCGCGGCGAGCCGCTCTCGCCGACTCAGTTCAGCCTCTCGGTGCACAACGCCATCATCGGCCAGTGGTCGATCCTGCGCGGCGACCACAGCGAGATGAACGCCCTGGCCACCGGTCGCGACGGCCTCGAACACGCCGTGCTGGAGGCCTGCACCCTGCTCGCCGAGGGTGCCAGCGGGGTGCTGGTGGTGATCGCCGAGGAGGCCCCGCCGACCCTCTATGCCCCCCAGATCGACGACGTCCCCTTTCCCTATGCCGTGGGCCTGCTGCTGACCCCGGGCGGCAGCCATGGCCTGAGCGGCGCGCCGGCGCCGGCGGAGGCCGCGCCCAGCGCCTGGCCCCATGCCCTGGAGTTGCTGCGCCTGCTGGAAGCGCCTGGCGCCCTGCACCTCGCCTATGCCGGGCGCGCCTGGCACTGGCAGGCGGAGGCCCGCGGATGAGCGGCCGCCTGGACTACGGCTACCGCCTGCTGGCCACGGGGCTCAACTTCGTGGTGTTCGGCTGCGGCGCCCTGGTCTTTCGCCTGCTGATCCTGCCGCTCCTGCTGGCGCTGCCGGGCGATCCCCTGCGCCGCCGCCAGCGCGCGCGGCGGGCCAATGCCCGGCTGTTCCGCTTCTTCGTCGCCTTCATGGTGCTGACCCGGGTGATGAATCTGCGCATCCAGGGCCGCGAGCGCCTGGGGCGTCCGGGCCAGCTGATCATCGCCAACCACCCCTCGCTGATCGACGTGGTGGTGCTCATCGGCCTGGTGCCCGACGCCAATTGCGTGGTCAAGCAGGGCCTCTGGCAGAACCCCTATCTCAAGCGGCAGATCCAGGCCGCCGGCTACATCAGCAACAACGGCAGCGCCGAGATGCTCGACGAAGCCGCCGACGCCCTGCGCGACGGCCAGACGCTGATCATCTTTCCCGAAGGCACTCGCACCACCCCCGGCGAGCCGCCGCGCTTCCATCGCGGCGCCGCGGCCATCGCCCTGCGCGGCGCCCGCTGCATCACCCCGGTAGTCATCCGGGTGGTGCCCAGCACCCTGACCAAGGCCACGCCCTGGTATCGCATCCCCTCCCGGCGCTTCGACTTCCAGCTGGACGTCGGCGCCGACATCGATCCCTCCACCTTCGCCGGGCGGCCATTGCCGCTGGCGTCGCGTGAACTCAACGACCAGCTACACCAGCTCTACCTGAAGGAAACCGGCAACCATGACTGATCTCAATCTCGAGCTCAAAGGCCTGATCATCGAGGCACTCGGCCTCGAGGACGTCACCGTCGACGACATCGGCGACGACCAGATCCTGTTCGGCGACGGCCTGGGTCTGGATTCGGTGGACGCTCTGGAGCTGGGCCTGGCGATCCAGAAGCGCTACGGCATCCGCATCGACGCCGAAGCCAAGGACACCCGCACCCATTTCGCCAGCGTCAACGCCCTTGCGGCCTTTGTCGCCGCCCAGCGCGCCGCCTGAGGAGATCGCCATGCAAAGCCGTGAAGCCATCTTCGAGACCCTGCGCAGCGCCCTGGTCGAACTCTTCGAACTGGAGCCCGAGCGGGTGACCCTGGAGGCCAACCTCTACGAGGACCTGGAGATCGACAGCATCGACGCCGTCGACCTGATCGACCACCTGCGCCGCCAGACCGGCCACAAGATCGCCGCCGAGCAATTCCGCCAGGTGCGCACCGTGGGCGACGTGGTCGAGGCCGTCCATCGCATCAGCCAGGCGGACGCCTGATCCGCCGCTTATGAGTGCCCTGCCTTCCCGCTCTCCCCTGGGCCTGGTCGCCAGTGCCCTGCTGCTCCTGCTCGGCCTGGCCTATCCCTTCGCCGTCTACTTCGGCCTGCAGCACCTCTCGCCGCGCCTCTTCGCCGCCGGCCTCGGCGCCCTCTGGGGCCTGCGCCTGCTGCAACCCGGTCTCAACGGCCTGCAGCGCGGCACCGCCCTGGTCGCCCTGTGCTTCTGCCTGCTGCTGGCCCTGAGCGACGCCGCCGTCCTGCTGCGCTGGTATCCGGTGCTGCTCAGCCTCTTCCTGCTGGCGGTGTTCGGCCTGAGCCTGCTGCGCGGCCAGCCGCTGATCGAGCGCCTGGCGCGGCTGCGCGAACCCGAGTTGCCGCCGCGCGCGGTGCGCTATACCCGCCGGGTGACCCAGGTCTGGTGCCTGTTCTTCCTGTTCAATGCCGCGACCGCTGCGGCCCTGGCGCTGTGGGCGCCGCTGGCCTGGTGGACGCTCTATACCGGCGTCATCGCCTATGGCCTGATGGGCCTGCTGTTCGCCGGCGAATGGCTGGTCCGCCAGCGCGTGCGGAGGCTGCCATGACCTTTACCCCCCTCGCCGAATTGCTCGCGCCCGCGAGTCCTCTGGACCTTACGCTCAGGCAGCGCGCCCTGCGGCTGGCGGCCGCCTTCCAGAACGCCGGTCTCAGGCGCCTGGCCTTGCACCTGGACGATGCCGAAGACCTGGCCTGCGCCCTGCTCGGCGCCTGGCGCGCCGGGGTCGAGGTCGTCCTGCCGGCGGATGCCCAGCCCGCCACCCGCGCGCGCCTGGCGCCGACGCTCGATGCCTGGCTCGACGACCTCGACGGCTGGACCGCGGCCGAACCCCTGACGCCCGCCCGGCTCGATTTGCAGGCGCCGCTGCTGACCCTGAGCACCTCGGGCTCCAGCGGTGAACCCAAACTCATCGCCAAGCAGCTGTTCCAGCTGGCCAACGAGGTCGCCGCCCTGGAGCGCCTCTGGGGCGCGTCCCTTGGCGCGACGACCGTCCTTGGCAGCGTCTCCACCCAGCACATCTATGGCCTGCTGTTTCGCGTGCTCTGGCCGCTCTGCGCCGGGCGGCCCTTCGCCCGCCAGGCGCTGCCCTTCACCGAGGAATTGCAGCGCGAGACCGCCGCCCTGTCGCGCCAGGGTCGGCGCGCGGTGTGGATCAGCAGCCCGGCATTGCTCAAGCGTCTGGGCGAGAATCTCGACGATGCCGTCCTCGGCCAGGTGGTGCAGGTATTCTCTTCTGGCGGCGTGCTGCCAGGCGCGGCCGCCAAGGCCTGTCAGCAACGCTTCGGTCGTTATCCCACAGAAGTCTATGGCAGCTCCGAGACCGGCGGCATCGCCTGGCGGAGAGGGCCGCAACCCTGGCAGGCCTTTGCCGACATCGAGCTGGGCCAGGATGCCGAGGGCGCCCTCTGGCTGACCTCGCCCTACCTGCCCCCGGGCATGCGCGAGCAGACCATGGACGACGTGCGCCTGCTGGGCGACGGCCGCTTCGAGTTGCTCGGCCGCCTGGATCGCATCGTCAAGCTGGAAGAAAAACGCATCGCCCTGCCAGCCCTAGAAGCACGGCTGCTCGGCCATCCCGCCATCGCCGATGTCCGCCTGGGCGTGGTGCAGCAGGGGCGCGCCCTGCTCGGCGCCCTGGTGGCCCTGAGCGAGCGCGGCCTGCACCAGCTGCGCAACGGCGGTCGCCGCGCCCTGGTGGCCGAGCTGCGCGAACACCTGATCGGCCATTGCGAGGCCATCGCCCTGCCGCGCCGCTGGCGCCTGCTGCTGGCGCTGCCCTACAGCGCCCAGGGCAAGCTGGCCCAGGCCGAGGTGGAGCGGCTGCTGGCCCAGCCCCGGCCGGTGGAGATCGAGCCCCTCAGTGTCGAGCAGACCGCAGATGGCTGGCGGCTGGAGCTGGAAGTCGCCCCGGACCTGGCGTTCTTTTCCGGCCACTTCCCCACGGCGCCGGTGGTACCCGGGGTGGTCCAGGTGGGCTGGGCCCAGCGCCTGGCGCGCCAGCACCTGGATCTACCGGCGGACTTCGCCGGCATGGAGGTGCTGAAATTCCAGCAGCTGCTGCGCCCCGGCGATCGGGTGACCCTGACCTTCCACTTCGACGCCAGCCGCAACAAGTTGCACTTCGCCTTTCGCCAGGGCACGGCGGCCTGCTCGTCCGGGCGCATCCTGCTCAAGGAGGCGCGGTCTTGAGCTTTCGTGCCTGCGCGGTGATCCCGGTGTTCGACCACGAGCACGCCCTGCCGCTGGTGGTCCAGGCGCTGCGCCAGCGCGCCCTGCCCTGCGTGCTGGTGGACGACGCCTCCAGCCCCGCCTGCGCACAGGTGATGGACGAACTGGCCACGCAACCCGACATCCACCTGCTGCGCCTGCCGGTCAACCAGGGCAAGGGCGGCGCGGTGATGGCCGGCCTCGCCGAGGCGCAGCGCCTGGGCTTCAGCCATGCCCTGCAGGTGGACGCCGACGGCCAGCACGACCTGGCCGACGTGGCCGCCTTTCTCGCCGAGGCCCAGGCTTATCCAGACGCGCTGATCTGCGGCTATCCGCAATTCGACGACTCGGTGCCCAAGGGCCGGCTCTATGCCCGCTACCTCACCCATGTCTGGGTCTGGATCAACAGCCTGTCGCTGGAGATCCGCGACAGCATGTGCGGCTTTCGCGTCTATCCGCTGGCACCGACCCTGGCGGTGATCCGCGCCGGCGGCCTGGGCAAGCGCATGGATTTCGACCCGGAGATCCTGGTGCGTCTGGCCTGGCGCGAGCAGCCCATGCGCTGGCGTCCGACCCGGGTGCACTATCCGCTGGATGGCCGCTCGCACTTTCGCCTCTGGCAGGACAACGTACTGATCTCGCGCATGCACACCCGGCTGTTCTTCGGCATGCTGCTACGCGCGCCGCGCCTGCTCTGGCGCCGGGTGCGCGGATGAGCGGCCACTGGGCGCAGCAGCGCGAGCGCGGCAGCCCCGTGCTGATGCGCCTCACCGCCTGGCTGGCGCGGCATCTGGGCCGCCGCGCCATCGCCCCGCTGCTGCGGTTGATCGTGCTGTACTTCTTTCTGTTCGGCGCCCGCGCCCGCCGTGGCATCCGCGAGTACCAGCAGCGCCTGGCCGACTGGAGCGGTCGTCCCGAGCTGCAGCCCAGCTGGCGCAGCGGCTATGCCCAGTTCATGGCCTTCGCCGAAGCCCTGCTGGACAAGCTCGATGCCTGGAACGGCCGTCTCGGCCTGGATCAGGTGCAGTTGCACGACCCGGATCAGGTGCACAGCCGCATGCACGGGCCGCGCGGCGAGATCCTGGTCACCGCCCACTTGGGCAACCTCGAAGTCTGTCGCGCCCTGGCCCAGCTGGGGCGGCGGGTACGCCTCAACGTGCTGGTGCACACCCGCCATGCCGAAGCCTTCAATCGCCTGCTGGAAGAAGCCGGCGCCAGCGACCTGCGGCTGATCCAAGTCAGCGAACTGGACCCGGCGGTGATGCTGCAGCTGAGCGAGCGCCTGGAGCGCGGCGAATGGCTGGCCATCGCCGGCGACCGGGTGCCACTGCACGGCGGGCGCACCGTGGCGGTGGATTTTCTCGGCGCCCCGGCGCCCTTCCCCCAGGGACCCTGGCTGCTGGCCCACCTGCTGCGCTGCCCGACCAACCTGCTGTTCTGCCTGCGCGAAGCCGACGGCTACCACCTCTACCTGGAAGACTTCGCCCCGGCGCCAAGCTGGCGCCGCCAGGAGCGCGCCGCCGGCATCCAGGGCCTGGCCCAGGCCTATGCCGAGCGCCTCGCCGCCCATTGCCTCAAGGCGCCGCGGCAGTGGTTCAACTTCTATCCCTTCTGGAGTCGCGATGAACGCTAGTGTTCGCTTTGGTAGCCAGGCCCTCGCCCTCGAAGAGCTGGTGGCCCTGGCCGAGGGCCGGGCCCGGGCCGACCTGCAGGACGATGCGGCCTTTCGCGACGGCATCGCCCGCGGCGCGCGCTTCGTCGAGTCGCTGCTGGCCCGCGAGGGCTCGGTCTACGGCATCACCACCGGCTATGGGGATTCCTGCGTGGTCGCCGTGCCCCTCGCCCAGGTCGCGGCGTTGCCACGCCAGCTCTATACCTTCCACGGCTGCGGCCTGGGTCGTCACCTGGACCCGGCGGCGACCCGCGCGGTGCTGGCGGCGCGGCTGCAGTCGCTGTGCCAGGGCGTCTCCGGGGTGCGCGTCGAATTGCTCGAACGCCTCACCGCCTTCTTGCGCGAAGACATCCTGCCGCTGATCCCCGAAGAGGGTTCGGTGGGCGCCAGTGGCGATCTAACCCCGCTGTCCTATGTCGCCGCCGCTCTCTGCGGCGAGCGTCAGGTGCTCTGGCGCAACGAAATACGGGACGCCGCCGAGGTCCACGCCGAACTGGGCTGGACGCCCCTGGTGCTCCGGCCCAAGGAAGCCCTGGCACTGATGAACGGTACCGCGGTGATGACCGGCCTGGCCTGCCTGGCCTTCGCCCGCGCCGAGTACCTGCTGCGCCTGGCCACCCGCATCACTGCCCTCAACGTGGTGGCCCTGGCCGGCAATCCCGAGCACTTCGACCAGCGCCTGTTTGCCGCCAAGCCCCATCCGGGCCAGGGCCAGGTCGCCGCCTGGCTGCGCGCGGACCTGGCCGCCGAAGGCCCGGCCGCGCCGCTGCACCGCCTGCAGGACAGGTATTCGCTGCGCTGCGCGCCCCATGTGCTGGGGGTGCTGGCCGACAGCCTGCCCTGGCTGCGCCAGTTCATCGAGACCGAACTCAACAGCGCCAACGACAATCCGCTGATCGACGCCGAGGACGAGCGGGTGCTGCACGGCGGCCACTTCTATGGCGGCCACATCGCCTGCGCCATGGACAGCCTCAAGACCCTGGTGGCCAACGTCGCCGACCTGCTCGACCGCCAGCTCGCCCTGCTGGTGGACGCGCGCTACAACCACGGCCTGCCGGGCAATCTCTCCGGCGCACCGGCCGAACGCGCCATGCTCAACCACGGCTTCAAGGCGGTGCAGATCGGCGCCAGCGCCTGGACCGCCGAGGCGCTCAAGGGCACCCTGCCGGCCAGCGTCTTTTCCCGCTCCACCGAATGCCACAACCAGGACAAGGTCAGCATGGGCACCATCGCCGCCCGCGACGCCCTGCGCGTGCTGGAGCTCACCGAGCAGGTGGCCGCCGCCACCCTGCTGGCTGCCCAGCAGGGCGTCTGGCTCAGGCGCCAGCAGGGCACGGAGCCGCCCGCACCGCTGGCCGCCATGCACCGCGACCTGGGCGAGACCTTTGCGCCGCTGATCGAAGACCGCGCCCTGGAGGCCGAATTGCGCCAGACCCTGACCCTGATCCGCGCCCGCCACTGGAGGCTCTATGCGTAAGACCGGTGCCCTGCAGGTCGAGGTGGAGATGCAGATCCCCTTCTTCGACGTCGACATGATGGAAATCGCCTGGCACGGCCATTACGTCAAATACCTGGAAGTGGCGCGCTGCGCCCTGCTCGACCGCCTGGGCCACAACTACCTGCAGATGCGCGAATCCGGCTATGGCTGGCCGGTGATCGACCTGCAGATCCGCTACATCCGTCCCCTGCTGTTCCAGCAGCGCGTGCGGGTCAAGGCCGATCTGGTGGAGTGGGAGAACCGCCTCAAGCTCAACTACCTGATCAGCGATGCCGCCACCGGCGAGCGCCTGACCCGCGCCAGCACCGTGCAGGTGGCCGTGGACATGGCCAGCCGCGAGATGCAGCTGGCTTCGCCCAGGGTCTTCATCGACGCCGTGGAGAGGGCCCTGGCATGCGCACGCTGATCGCTCTGCTGCTCATCCTCGCCGCCCCCCTGGCCCAGGCCTTCGATCTCGACGACCTGGCCACCCAGCTGGCACGGCCGGCCGCGGTCGCGGGCAGCTTCGTCCAGCAACGCTATCTGCGCGCCCTGCCGCAGCCGCTCACCAGCAGCGGCCACTTCACCCTGGCCCGCGGCCTGGGCCTGCTCTGGCGGCTGGAAAAGCCGCTGACCCAGACCTATCGCATCACCCCTGGCGCCATCGCCAAAGAGACCCCCGCCGGCTGGACGCCGCTGCCCGGCAGCGACCTGGCCGCGCGCCAGAGTGCGCTGTTCCTCGCAGTGCTCGGCGGCGATCGCAGCGGCCTGGAGCGCGACTTCGAACTGGCCCTGAGCGGTGACGCCCGCCACTGGCAACTGCGCCTGACCCCGCGCGGCGCCCTGCTCAAGCAGGTGTTCGACGGTATCCTCATCCAGGGTGGTGAGCTGGTGGAGCAGGTGGAGATCCGCGAGACCCAGGGCGATCGCAGCCTGCTCAGGCTCGACGGCCAGGCCCGCGACGCCCTCTCCGCCGACCAGCGCGCGGCCTTCCAGTGATCCGCCTGCAGCGCCCCTTCCTGCTGTTCCTCTTCGCCCTGCTGGCGCTCAGCGCCTGGCAGTGGCGGCACGGTCCGCCGGTGGCAGCCGATCTGCTGGCGCTGCTGCCCCAGGGCGCCGGTGATGCCCTGACCCTGCAAGCCGAGGCGCGCATGGCCGAGCCGCTCAATCGCGAGGTGCTGCTGCTGGTGGGCCATCCCCAGCGCGAGCGACTGCCGGCCCTGGCCGAGCGCCTGGGCCAGGCCTGGTCGCGGGAGCCACTGTTCGAAAGGGTGCAGTGGCAACTCACCCCTGACCTGCCCGGCCTGCGCCAGCAACTCCTGGCCAGTCGCCTGGCGCTGGCACCGGGGCAGGCGCGCGACGAGCTGATCAAGACGCCCGACACCTATCTGCAAGCACGCGCCGCGGCCCTCTTCGAGCCCTTCGCTGGCGCCGGCGCCCTACCACTGGAGCAGGACTGGCTCGGCCTCGGCCTGCTGCTGCAGCGCCAGCTCACCCCGGCCAGCAAGGTGCAATTCGATGCTGGCAGCGGCCTGCTGCTGACCCAGGGCGACGGCCTGAGCTGGGCGCTGATCCGTGCCCGCACCCGCGCCGATGCCTTCGACTTCGATGCCCCGCTGCGGGTGGAAGCCCTGATCGAGGCCGCGCGCCGCGAGGTGGTGGCCGACGGCGGTCAGTTGCTGGCCGCCAGCGGCCTGAGATACGCCGCCGCCGGCCAGGCCACCGCCAGTCGCGAGATGTCACTGATCGGTGGCCTCGCCACCTTCGGCACCCTGGCCCTGCTGCTGGGGCTGTTCCGGCGCTGGCGGGTGCTGCTCAGCCTCTTGGCGGTGGGCGTGGCCCTCTTGGCCGGCAGCGCCGCCTGCGTGCTGCTGTTCGGCCAGATCAACGCCCTCACCCTGATCCTCGGCGCCAGCCTTACCGGGGTGGCCGCCGATTATCCGCTGCACTATCTCAGCAAGAGCTGGAAGAGCGGTCCCTGGGACGCCACGGCCATCCTGCGCGAGACCCTGCCCGGTCTGTCCCTCAGCCTGGCCACCAACCTGCTCGGTTATCTGGCGCTGGCCTGCACGCCCTTTCCGGCGCTGACCCAGGTGGCGGTGTTTTCCGCCGCCGGCCTGATCGGCGCCTACCTCACCACCGTCTGCCTGCTGCCAGCCTGGTGGCAGCGCCTGGACCTGGCACCGCCCGCCGCGCCCCTGCGCGTCATGCAACGCCTGCTCGAGCTGCGCCTGCGCCTGCTGGCGCGCACCGGCAGCCTGCCGCTGCTCTTGGCCCTGCTGGCCTTTTGCGGCGCCGGTGTCTGGCAGCTGCACCTGCAGAACGACCTGCGCCTCTGGCTCGGCCAGGACCCGACATTGACCCGCGAAGCCCAGGCCATCGCCCGCCTCACCGGCCTGCAACCCACCAGCCAGTTCTTCCTGGTGCGTGGCGCCGATGCCGACCAGGTGCTGGAGCGCCAGACCGCCCTGGGCCAGCGCCTCGACGCCCTGGTCAGCGCCGGCCAGCTGCAGGGCTATCGCGCCCTCAGCGGTCTGCTCGCTCCCGCCGCGGCCCAGGCCGAATTGCGCCAGGCCCTGGCCGGTTGGGGCGAACGCCTGCAACCGCTGCTGGCCGTGGGTATCCCGGCGGAGGCGCTGGAGGCCGAGCTCAAGCAACTGCAGCAGCTGCCCGACCTGAACCTGGACCAGGCCCTGGCCGGCCCCCTGGGCGAACCCTGGCGACCGCTCTGGCTGGGCCGCACGACCGAGGGCGGCGCGGCCGGCCTGGTCAGTCTGCAAGGCCTGGGCAATGCCCAGGTGTTGCAGACAGTGGCCGCAGGCCTGCCCGGCGTGCAACTGGTGGATCGCCTGGGCGAATTGCGCGGACTGTTCGTCCACACCCAGCGCCTGGCGGTGGAACTCAAGCTGCTGGCCTCGGGCGCCATCTTCCTCCTGCTGCTCTGGGCCTTCGGCCGCCGCGCGGCGCTGCGCATCGTCTGCCTGCCGCTGCTGGCGGCCCTGGCGGCCCTGGCCTGCCTGGGCTGGCTGGGTCAGCCGCTGACCCTGTTCAGCCTCTTCGCCCTGCTGCTCATCACCGCCATCGGCGTGGACTACGCCATCCTCATGCACGAGGCCATCGGCGGCGCCGCGGTCAGTCTGCTCGGCGGCCTGCTGTCCGGCGTCGGCAGCTGGCTGTCCTTTGGCCTGCTGATGCTCAGCAGCACCCCGGCCATCGCCAACTTCGGCCTGGCCATCAGCCTGGGCCTGGTGTTCAGCTTTCTGCTGGCGCCCTGGGCCTCGCCCCCCGTCTCCCACGAAAAGGACCTTCGTCATGGTTGAACATCATCCCCTGATCGTCATCGGTGCCGGCCCGGCGGGCGCCGTGGTCGCCGCCCTGCTCAAGCGCCGCGGCCATCCGGTGCTGGTGCTGGAAGCCCAGCACTTTCCGCGCTTTTCCATCGGCGAGAGCCTGCTGTCCCACAGCCTGGACTTCGTCGAGGAAGCCGGGATGCTGCCCGCGGTCGAGGCCGCCGGCTTCCAGACCAAGATTGGCGCGGCCTTCGCCTGGGGCGAGCGCTACACCGATTTCGACTTCCGCGACACCTATAGCGGCGGCCGCAGCACCTTCCAGGTCCAGCGCGGCCCCTTCGACAAGATCCTGGCCGACGACGCCGCACGCCAAGGGGTTACGATCCGCTACGGTCAGCGCGTCACCGCCGTGACCCTGGGTGAAGATGGCGAAAGGACCCAACTCGAGGTGCAGGGCGACGACGGCCAGGCCTATGCGCTGACCACCGACTTCCTGCTCGACGCCAGCGGCTACGGCCGGGTGCTGCCCCGCCTGCTGGATCTGGAGGCGCCTTCGGACTTCCCCGTGCGCCGCGCCCTTTTCACCCATGTCGAGGATCGCATCGACGATCCCGGCTTCGACCGCCAGCGCATCCTCATCACCACCCATCCGACCCTGCGGGACGTCTGGTTCTGGACCATTCCCTTCAGCGACGGCCGCACCTCGATCGGGGTGGTCGCCGCCGCCGAGCGCTATGCCGGACGCGCCGCCGATCTCGCCACCTGTCTGCGCGACTGGGTGGCCGAGACCCCGAGCCTGGCCCGGGTGCTGCACAATGCGGTCTGGGATACGCCGGTGCGCGAACTGGGTGGCTACGCCGCCAACGTCAAGCGCCTGCACGGCCCCGGCTTCGCCCTGCTGGGCAACGCCGCCGAGTTTCTCGACCCGGTGTTTTCCTCGGGCGTGACCATCGCCCTGCGCTCGGCCAGCCTGGCCGCACCGCTGATGGATCGCCAGCTGCGCGGCGAGTCGGTGGACTGGGAGGCCGAATTCGCCCGGCCGCTCAAGGCGGGCGTCGATACGTTCCGTGCCTATGTGGAGGGCTGGTACGATGGCAGCTTCCAGGACGTCATCTATTTCGAACACGCCGATCCCGAGATCAAGCGCATGATCTGCGCCATTCTCGCCGGCTACGCCTGGGACGTTCGCAACCCCTTCGTCAAGGAGCCCCGGCGGCGCCTGCGCCTGCTCGTCGAGCTCTGTCAGCTGAATTCGGCCCATCCTGCATGACCCTGCCCCGTCCGTTCGTCTTCGCGCTGGCCTGCCTGCTGCTGCTCGCCGCCTGCGCCAGCCAGCCGCCGCTGCCCAGCAGTCCGCCGCCGCTGGCGCGTGCCCTGGTCTACCAGGTGGAGCGCCAGACCGCCGAGGGCAGCGACGCCCTGCTGCTGGCGATCCAGCCGGAAGGCGCCGCCCTGCGCTTTTCGCTGTTCGATCCCCTTGGCGTGCCCCAGGCGCGCCAGCAACTGATCGACGGCGCCTGGCACGCCGACGGCCTCCTGCCGCCCAATCCCCGGGCGCGCACCTTCTTCAGCGTGCTGCTGTTCGCCCTGACCCCGACCGACCGGTTGCCAAGCGCCTATGCCGCGGGCGACTGGCAGAGGGCCGCCGACGGCAGCCGCAGCCTCAAGGACTGGCAGGTGCGCTATCCCGCCGCCGACCGCCTGGAGCTGCAGGCGCCGGATGGGTCCAGCTATCGCCTGACGCTCTTGCCGGAGTCCGCGCCTTGAGCGCCTACCTGAATGCCCTGGGCCTGCTCTGCGCCCTGGGCCAGGGCAAGGCCGAGGTGGCCCGTGGCCTGTTCGCCGGTGATACGGCCGGCATGCAGCCCACCCCGGGCTGGATTCCCGAGCGCCAGCCGCCGGTGGGTACCGTCAGCGCCGCGCTGCCGGCCTGGCCAGCGGCCTGGACACCCTATTTCAGTCGCAACAACCAGCTGCTGCTGGCGGCCCTGACCGAGATCGAACCCCAGGTGCGCCAAGCCATCGAGCGCCACGGCCCGGCGCGTATCGGCGTGGTGCTGGGCACCAGCACCTCGGGCATCCACGAGGCCAGCCTGGGCATCGCCGTGCACCAGCGCAGCGGCCAGTTGCCCGAGGGCTATGAATACGCCCAGCAGGAACTGGTTGCGCCGGCGGACTTCCTCGCCCGCTACCTGGGCCTGAGCGGCCCCTGCTACGGCCTTTCCACCGCCTGCACCAGCAGCGCCCGCGCCCTGCTCAGCGCCCGGCGGCTGCTGGTCCAGGGCCATTGCGACGCCGTGCTCTGCGGCGGGGTCGACAGCCTCTGCGGCCTGACCCTGAACGGCTTCGCCGCCCTCGAAGCGGTCAGCGAATCGCTGTGCAATCCCTTCTCGGTCAATCGCTGCGGCATCAACATCGGCGAGGGGGCGGCGCTGTTCCTGCTGACCCGCGAACCCGGCCCCATCGCCCTGCTCGGCGGCGGCGCCAGTTCCGACGCCCACCATATCTCCGCCCCCGATCCCAGCGGGCGCGGCGCCGTCCAGGCCATGCAGGCGGCCCTGCGCGCCAGCGGCCTGCAACCGGGGGACATCGGCTATCTCAACCTGCACGGCACCGCTACCCCGCACAACGACGCCATGGAAAGCCAGGCCACCCACCAGGTGTTTCCGGCCGGGGTGCCCTGCTCCTCCACCAAGCCGCTGACCGGCCATACCCTTGGCGCCGCCGGCGCCCTGGAAGCCGCCTTCGCCTGGCTGACCCTGGACCCGCGGCTCAATCCCGCCGGCCAGTTGCCGCCGCAGCGCTGGGACGGCCAGGCCGATCCGGCCCTGCCACGGCTGGCGTTGACGGATGCCGACAGCCGGCTGGACGGTCGCCGCCACGCCATGAGCAACAGCTTTGCCTTTGGCGGCAGCAACGTCAGCCTCATCCTCGGAGCCACGCCATGATCCCCTGGACCCTCGCCGAGCTGGTGCCCCACGCCGGCGACATGCTGCTGATCGACGAGATCCTCGCGTGCGACGAGAGCGGCATCGAGACCCGCCTGGTGGTCAGGCCCGGCCTCTTCACCGATGCCGCGGGCGCCCTGCCGGCCTGGATCGGGGTGGAGCTGATGGCCCAGAGCGTGGCCGCCTTCGCCGGCTGCCAGGCGCGCCGTCGCGGCGAGGCCCCGGCCTTGGGCTTTCTGCTCGGCACCCGCCAGTTCGCCTGCGACGTGCCGGCCTTTCCCGCCGGTGGCGAATTGCGCATCCGCGCCCAGCCAGCGCTGGAAAACGACGATGGCATGGCCATCTTCGACTGCCACCTGCAGGGCCCTGGCTGCCAGGCCAGCGCCCGCCTGAACGTCTATCGTCCACCCCAGGTGGATCTGTATCTAGAGGAGCCCGCGCCATGAGCGTCGCCCCCGCTCCGGTCCTGGTGACCGGTTCCAGCCGCGGCCTGGGCCGCGCCATCGCCCTGCGCCTGGCCGCCGCCGGCCATGACCTGGTGCTGCACTGCCGCAGCCGCCGCGAGGAAGCCGAGGCCGTGCGCGCCGAGGTCGAGGCCCTGGGCCGCAGCGCCCGGGTGCTGCAATTCGACGTCGGCGACCGCGCCGCCTGCGCCGCCATCCTGGAGGCCGACACCGAGGCCTACGGCGGCTACTACGGGGTGGTCTGCAACGCCGGCCTGACCCGCGACGGCGCCTTTCCGGCGCTGACCGGCGAGGACTGGGATGTGGTCCTGCGCACCAACCTCGACGGCTTCTACAACGTGCTGCACCCGGTGGTCATGCCGATGATCCGCCGCCGCGCGCCGGGGCGCATCGTCTGCATCACCTCGGTCTCCGGGCTGATCGGCAATCGCGGCCAGGTCAACTACAGCGCCTCCAAGGCCGGCCTGATCGGCGCCGCCAAGGCCCTGGCCGTGGAGCTGGCCAAGCGCAAGATCACCGTCAATTGCGTGGCCCCGGGGCTGATCGACACCGAGATCCTCGACGAGCACGTGCCGGTGGAGAAGATCCTCGAGATGATCCCGGCCGGGCGCATGGGCACCCCCGAGGAGGTGGCCCACGCCGTGGCCTTTCTGCTCGCCCCCGAGTCCGGCTACATCACCCGCCAGGTGCTGGCGGTCAACGGAGGACTGTGCTGATGAGCGCGCGCCGCGTCGTGATCACCGGGATGGCCGGCGTCACCGCCCTGGGCAGTGACTGGCCGACCATCCGCGACCATTTCCTCGCCGGCCACAGCGGCATCCGCCGCATGGACGCCTGGGACCGCTACACCGAGATGAACACCCGCCTGGGCGGCCCCATCGTCGACTTCCAGGTGCCGGGCCACTGGACCCGCAAGCAGTTGCGGAGCATGGGGCGGGTGTCCCAGCTGGCGGTGGCCGCCGGCGAGCGCGCCCTGGCCGATGCCGGGCTGCTGGATGACCCGCGCATCACCGACGGCCGCATGGGCGTGGCCTGCGGCTCATCCACCGGCAGCACCGACGACATCAAGGCCCTGGCCAACATGCTGCTCAGCGACGCCGCGGTGGGCCTCAACGCCAACACCTATGTGCGCATGATGCCGCACACGGCGGCCGCCAACCTGAGTCTGTTCTTTGGTCTCAAAGGCCGCTTGATCCCCACCTCCAGCGCCTGCACCAGCGGCAGCCAAGGCATCGGCTACGCCTACGAGGCCATCAAGTTCGGGCGCCTGCCGCTGATGCTGGCCGGCGGCGCCGAAGAACTCTGTCCCAGCGAGGCCATGGTCTTCGACACCCTCTATGCCACCAGCCTGCGCAACGACGCCCCCCAGACCTCGCCGCGTCCCTACGACCGCAGTCGCGACGGCCTGGTGATCGGCGAAGGCGCCGGCATCCTGGTGCTGGAAGAACTGGAACACGCCCGGGCGCGGGGTGCGCACATCCATGCCGAGATCGTCGGCTTCGGCAGCAACGCCGACGGCCAGCACTCCACCCGCCCCGAGCAGGCCACCATGCAGCGCGCCATGGAGCTGGCCCTGGAAGACGCCGGCCTGACCCCGGACGCCATCGGCTACGTCAACGGCCACGGCACCGCCACCGAACAGGGCGACATCGCCGAGACCCGCGCCACCCAGGCGCTGTTCGGCGCCCGCATGCCCATCAGCTCGCAGAAGAGCTACCTGGGCCATACCCTGGGTGCCTGCGGCGCCCTGGAATCCTGGTTCAGCATCGCCATGATGAACGAGGAGCTGTTCGTGCCCACCCTCAACCTCGACGAACTGGATCCCCAGTGCGGCGAGCTGGACTATCTGCGTGGCGGGCCACGCGCGCTGCGCACGGACCATGTGATGAACAACAATTTCGCCTTTGGCGGGGTGAACACCTCGCTGATCTTCCGCCGCTGGTCCTGATGACCCTATCCCGAGGTATGCCCATGTTGCGTCGCCTGCTGCTCGTCTCCGCTCTGCTGTTCCTGGCGGCCTGCACCCGCGCGCCCCTGGTGACGCCCCAGGAGGTCTTTCCGGCGGACCGTGTGGAAAACGCCGCCGATGTCCGCCGCGCCATCGTCGATACCCTGGAACGTCGTGGCTGGAGCGTCGGCCAGGAGAGCCCCGGCCTGGTGGTCGCCAGCATCGTGGTGCGCGATCGCCACCAGGCCTGGGTCGACATCCCCTACAGCACCAAGGGCTACCAGATCCGCTACCGCGACAGCGCCGGCCTCGACTACGACGGCGAGCGCATCCATCGCAACTACAACAAATGGGTCCAGCTGCTCGACGCCGACATCCGCCGGCAACTGCAGTTGCCGGCCCCCGCAGCCGCCGCGGAGTGACCATCCGCGGTCTGCGCGATAGCACAGAACGCCGGTCCCGCGGCTGACGGAGCGGGCGTTCTGGGTTAAACAGTCATCCCCACCACCACAAGGAAGTCACCATGCGTATCCTCACCTCCACCCTCGCCCTCACCCTGAGCCTGGCCGCGCTGCTGCCCGGCGCCGCCCAGGCCCGCGACACCACCCTGCAACTGCCCTTCGCCGAAGTCGTCCAGGAAGCCCTGGCCGCCAAGCGCCTGGATGGCAGCGTGAAGTTCTATCTGGCCGGCAACCCGGTGCCGGGCAAGGCCACGGTGGTCAACTCCAGCATCACCACCAACCAGAAGACCAACGCCTTCAACAAGACCGACGAGGTCGCCTGCCGCTGGGTGCTGCAATCGGCGCTGATCCGCCTGCAGGAAGCGGCCAAGGCCGCCGGTGCCAATGCGGTCACCGACATCACCAGCTACTACAAGAAGAACGAGTGGAGCGACCCCACCCGCTACGAGTGCCACGCCGGTGCCCTCATGGCCGGTGTCGCCCTCAAGGGCAAACTGGTCATCCTCAAGTAGATCGGAACGGCGGTGCGCTCGGGGAAGTCTGTGTAGAAACCCGCCCCGAGGCCGCCGCCATGCCCATGTTTCGCGTCCACTACCGCAAGGACGGCGAGTCCCGCCAGCTCGACCTCGAACATCCGCAGGCCAGTCTCGCCCCGCACGAAGCCGCCCTGGCCGTGCTGGAACAGCTGCGCGCCGACGCCGAGAACAGCCTGGCCCTGCCGCCCGCCGATGCCCCCGCCGCGGCCATCCTGCGCCAGGCGGAGGTGCATGGATTGACGGATATCCGGGTGGAGCCGCTGGCCTCGTAGGTTGGTGTCGAGCGTCTGGCGCGTGGTCATCCTCACCCCAACTCTCTTCTGCAGGGAGAAGGGGCGGTTGGGCTCCGCAGCGCGTAGCGCGGAAAACCGCGCAGCGTTTTCCACTTTTTGCGCCAAATACCAATCGCGGCCATGGGCCGCTCCTACAGGCTTGACCGTAGGAGCGGCCGCATCGGCGGACCGCCATGGCCGCGATCAATTGCGCTTACCCGTAGCGTGGAAAACGGCGCAGCCTTTTCCGCAGACGAGCCGCGGTGCCAACGGTGGATAAGGCTGCGCCGTTATCCACCCTACCCGTAGCTTGGCGCTGGGCGCCGCAAAGTCCAGCAGGTGGCACCTTCCGGTATGGGGCTACCCTCACCCCAGCCCTCTCCCCGAGGGAGAGGGGGCCGTCTGGTCCAGCGTGGGCTTGTGGGCGCATCGCGGCCATGGCGGTCCGCCGCTGCGGTCGCGCCTACAAGAACATCATTCCCTGTAGGAGCGGCCCATGGCCGCGATCATCCCCGTAGCGTGGATAAGGCTGTGCCGTTGTCCACCCTACCTGCAGCCAGGCCCAACACCACCGGACCTCAGCCCAGGAACAACCGGTACGCCGGATTCTCCGTCTCGTCCCAGTAGCGATAGCCGATGGCATCCAGGGTCGCCAGCAGCTCTTCCCGTTCGGCCTGGCTGGCTTCCAGCCCCGCGAACACCCGCCCGTCCGCCGCGCCGTGGTTGCGGTAATGGAACATGCTGATGTTCCAGCGCCCGCCCAGCTTTTCGAGAAAGTCGAACAGCGCCCCGGGGCGCTCGGGGAATTCGAAGCGGAACACCTGCTCCTGGCCGACCCGCGCGGCATGCCCGCCCACGGTGTGGCGGATATGCAGCTTGGCCAGCTCGTTGTCGGTCAGGTCCAGCACCGGGAAACCCTGGTCGCGCAGGCCCTGGATGAGGGCGTCGCGCGGATCGCGCTGGGGATGGGTCTGGACGCCGACGAAGATATGGGCCTCTTCGCCAGTGTGGTAGCGGTAATTGAATTCGGTGATCTGCCGCCGGCCCAGGGCCTCGCAGAAGGCGCGGAAGCTGCCCGGCCGCTCGGGGATGGTCACGGCGATGATGGCTTCGCGCTGCTCGCCCAGCTCGGCGCGCTCGGCCACGTGTCGCAGACGGTCGAAATTGATGTTGGCGCCGGAGTCGATGGCCACCAGCACCTGGCCGCCGGAACCCGAGCGTTCGGCGTATTTCTTGATCCCTGCCACGCCCAGGGCACCGGACGGCTCGGTGATGGAGCGGGTGTCGTCGTAGATGTCCTTGATCGCCGCGCAGATCTCATCCGAGCTGACGGTGATCACCTCGTCGACATGGCGCCGGCAGATCTCGAAGGTGTGATGGCCGATCTGGGCCACGGCCACGCCGTCGGCGAACAGCCCCACCCGCGGTAAGACCACCCGCTCGCCGGCGACCATGGCCTGCTGCAGGCAGTTGGAATCGTCCGGTTCGACGCCGATGATCCTGATCTCGGGCCGCAGGTACTTCACATAGGCGGCGACACCGGCGATCAGACCACCGCCCCCGACCGGGACGAAGATGGCATCCAACCGCCCCGGATGCTGGCGCAGGATCTCCATGGCCACGGTGCCCTGGCCGGCGATGACGTCCGGGTCGTCATAGGGCGGGACGAAGGTGTAGCCCTGCTCCTCGACCAGGCGCAGCGCCTCGGCCAGGGCCTCGGGGAAGGCGTCGCCGTGCAGCACCACCTCGCCACCGCGCGATTGCACGCCGATGACCTTGAGCTCCGGCGTGGTGCGCGGCATCACGATGATCGCCCGCACCCCCAGTTCGCGGGCCGCCAGGGACAGGCCCTGGGCGTGGTTGCCGGCGCTGGCGGTGATGACGCCACGGGCCTTTTCGCTGGCCGAAAGGCTGGCCAGCTTGGTGTAGGCACCACGGATCTTGAAGGAGAACACCGGCTGCAGGTCTTCGCGCTTGAGCAGCACCTGGCANCCCAGCCGCTCGGACAGCGCCCGCGCCGTTTGCAGGGGCGTCTCGATGGCCACGTCGTAGACGGGGGCGAGCAGGGTCTTCTTCACATAGTGTTCGAGCATCGGCGGGGCGATCCGGTGGGTGCGGCGGGGGCGAAAAGTCTACTACGGGCACCTCCGGGTGGGTTAGCCAGGCCGTCCGAGCGGCTATAATCGGCGACCCTTCACCCGTTTTCGCGGATACCCCATGAATCAGGACCAGCTCAAGCAGGCCGTCGCCCAGGCCGCGGTCGACCTCATCCTCCCCCAGCTCTCCCGCGACAGCGTGGTCGGCGTGGGCACCGGCTCGACCGCCAACTTCTTCATCGACCTGCTGGCCAAGCACAAGCTGGAGTTCGATGGCGCCGTGGCCAGTTCCCAGGCCACCGCCGACCGGTTGAAAAGCCATGGCATCACCGTCTATGACCTCAACGGTGTCAGCGACCTGGAATTCTACGTGGACGGCGCCGACGAAGCCGACGGCCACCTCAATCTGATCAAGGGCGGCGGCGCGGCCCTGACCCGCGAGAAGATCGTCGCCGCCGTAGCACGCAAGTTCATCTGCATCGCCGACGCCAGCAAGCGCGTCGACGTCCTCGGCGAATTCCCGCTGCCGGTGGAAGTCATCCCCATGGCCCGCAGCCACGTGGCCCGCGAGCTGGTGAAGCTGGGCGGTGATCCCGAGTACCGCGACGGCGTGGTGACCGACAACGGCAACGTCATCCTCGATGTGCACAATATGCACATCGTCGATCCGGTGGGCCTGGAAGCCAGGATCAACAACATCGTCGGCGTAGTCGCCAACGGCCTCTTCGCCGCCCGCCCGGCGGACGTGCTGCTCTTGGGCACCGCCCAGGGCGTGGAGCGGCTGGAGCGCAGCTGAGCCACCCGTAGCGTGGAAAACCGCGCCAGCGTTTTCCACAGGTGAGCTCATGCACGGCCAGTGGATAAGGCTGCGCCGTTATCCACGCTACGGCGTTTATCGCGGCCATGCCGGTGCGCCGTAGCGACCGCTCCTACAAAAGTATCATCCCTGTAGGAGCGGCCCATGGCCGCGATGAAACCTCCTCCAGCACGAAAGCAAAAAAGCCCCGGTCAGGTGAACCCGACCGGGGCTTTTTCATGCCACCTGGCAGCTTAGAACAGCACGCGGCAGCGGATGGTGCCCTTGACGTTCTGCAGCTTTTCCTGGGCCAGGTCGGAATACTCGGCGTCGACGTCGATCACCACGTAGCCGACCTTCTCGTCGGTCTGCAGGTACTGACCGGAGATGTTGATGCCGCTCTCGGAGAAGACGCGGTTGATCTCCGACAGTACGCCCGGCACGTTCTGGTGGATGTGCAGCAGGCGGTGCTTGCCCGGGTGCGACGGCAGGGCCACTTCGGGGAAGTTGACCGAGGACACCGAGGTGCCGTTGTCGCTGTACTTGACCAGCTTCTCGGCCACTTCCAGGCCGATGTTGGCCTGGGCCTCGGCGGTGGAGCCACCGATGTGCGGGGTCAGGATGACGTTGTCCAGGCCACGCAGCGGCGAGACGAATTCGTCGTTGTTGGAGCGCGGCTCCACCGGGAAGACGTCGATGGCGGCGCCGATCAGGTGCTCGTCCTTGATGGCGGCGGCCAGGGCGTCGAGGTCGACCACGGTGCCGCGGGCGGCGTTGATCAGGATGCCGCCCTTCTTGATCGCGCGGATCTCGCGCTCGCCGATCATCAGCTGGGTGGCGGGGGTTTCCGGCACGTGCAGGGTGACGATGTCGCTCATGCCGAGCAGTTCGGTCAGGGAGCCGACCTGCTGGGCGTTGCCCAGGGGCAGCTTGGTGATGACGTCATAGAAGAACACCTGCATGCCCAGGCCCTCGGCCAGGACCGACAGCTGGGTGCCGATGGAGCCGTAGCCGATGATGCCCAGCTTCTTGCCGCGGATCTCGAAGGAGTTGGCCGCGCTCTTGATCCAGCCGCCGCGGTGGCAGGAGGCGTTCTTGGCCGGGATGCCGCGCAGCAGCAGGATGGCCTCGGCCAGCACCAGCTCGGCCACCGAACGGGTGTTGGAATAGGGGGCGTTGAACACGGCGATGCCGCGCTCGCGGGCGGCCTGCAGGTCGACCTGGTTGGTGCCGATGCAGAAGCAGCCGACGGCGACCAGCTTCTTGGCGCAGTCGAACACCTCTTCGGTGAGCTGGGTGCGCGAGCGGATGCCGATGAAGTGGGCGTCGGCGATCTTTTCCTTGAGCTGGGCATCCGGCAGAGAGCTGGTGACGTACTCGATGTTGCTGTAACCCGCGGACTTGAGGATATCCACGGCGGACTGGTGGACGCCTTCCAGGAGAAGGAAGCGGATCTTGCTCTTGTCGAGGGAAGTCTTGCTCATCTGCGTTGAATCCAGAGTGTCCAGGGAGAAGGATGCCGGCGCGGCGCAGGCCAGGTCAGCCAGCGGCAAAGGGGTCGCTATCTTAGCATGAGCCACCGGATGCAGGTCCGGTTGCGACCTGAAGCTTTCTCAGGGCGACCATGAGCGCCTTGCGACCAGGACCGCGCCGCGGCCTCCGCTTTTGGTTAAGATCGCCAGCAGACGCCACTCACCAGGAGCACAAGATGGCCTACCAGCACCAGTACCTCGATGGCACCAAGATCCACTTCCCCCTGGGCAAGGTCGTCTGCATCGGCCGCAACTACGCCGAGCACGCCAAGGAGCTGAACAACCCGGTTCCCACCGAGCCCCTGCTGTTCATCAAGCCGGCCAGCTGCGTGGTGCCGGTGGCCGAGGGTTTCGCCATTCCCACCGATCAGGGTTCGGTGCACTACGAGGCCGAGATCGCCGTGCTGATCGGCAAGCCGCTGTCGAAGAAGCCGTCGGCCGAGGAAGTGCGCGATGCCATCTCCGGCTTCGCTCCCTCCCTGGACCTGACCCTCAGGGACGTGCAGAGCCGCCTCAAGGAAAAGGGCTATCCCTGGGAGATCGCCAAGAGCTTCGACGGCGCCTGCGTGCTCGCGCCCTTCGTGCCGGGCGATGCCTTCGAGGACCTGGCCGACATCCCGGTGCGCCTGACCATCAACGGCGAAGTGCGCCAGGACGGCAACAGTCGCGACATGCTCAACCCCATCCTGCCGCTGATCCAGACCATCGCCGGGCATTTCTCCCTGCAACCGGGCGACGTCATCCTCACCGGCACGCCGGTAGGTGTCGGACCTCTCAACGTGGGCGATGACCTGGTACTGGAGCTGCCGGACGTTAGCCGCTTCGAAACGCGCGTGCTATAACCCCGCCACCCACCGTCGCCTGGCCGGTGCCTGGCGACGGTGTGTCGGCACGGCCGCGACGCTCTAACAAGAAGCCGTCCGAGCCCGCATGTCCAGACTTCCCCGCCTCATCCTGTCGCGCCTCCTCCCCGCCTTCGTTTTGCTGGTGCTGATCGTCCTCACCTTCGTCTGGCACTGGAACGACCGGGCGCTGCTCTGGTGGCAGGAATACCGCACGCCGCCGGAAGTGCGCGCCCAGGCGGTCTGGCTGCCGGACTACCAGGCGGTGATCCAGGGCAAGCCGCTGCCGGGTCTGGCCGAGGCCGAGACCTCCGACCTCACCTACGATCCCCGTACCCGCACCCTCTTCGCCGTCACCGGCAGCACCCCCTATCTGGTGCAACTGAGCCTGACCGGCGACATCCTCAGACGCATCCCGATCCGCAACGTCTCCAACCTTGAAGGGGTGACCGCTCTGGAAGACGGGCGTCTGGCCATCGTCGACGAGCGCCAGCGGCGGCTATCGCTGTTCCAGCTGGCCGACGACGCCCGCGAACTGGACGCCAACACCTTCGAACACCACGACCTGGGCTTTCCCGACGCCGGCAACAAGGGCTTCGAAGGCATCGCCTGGGATCCGCGGCACCAGCGGCTGATCCTCAGCAAGGAACGCGATCCGGCCGCCCTCTTCACCCTGGCCAGCGACGGCCGCGGCGTCTCCGGCAGCCTGCAGCCCTTTGCGCTCAAGCAGCTGGTGATCGACTACTCCGCGGTGGCGGTCGATCCGCGTACCGGTCACCTGCTGGCGCTGTCCGACCAGTCCCACACCCTGGTGGAGCTGACCGCGGACGGCCAGCCGGTCAGCTTCATCAGCCTCAGAAGCGGCCTGCACGGCCTCAAGGCGACCATGGAGCAACCGGAAGGCGTGGCCCTCGACGAAGCCGGCAATCTCTACATGATTGGTGAACCCAATCTCTTCCACGTGTTTCACAAGGTGTCCGGCGCGGCGCAATGAGCGCCTATTCAGCTTGAATTCAGGGTCGCGCCCTTAGGCTGCGCGGCATTACCGCCTCAGGACCCTGTCGATGTTTCCGCTGTTTTCCCCTCGCACCCTGGGTGCCCTGCTGGGCGGGGCCCTGCTGCTGGCCCTGACCCTGGTGGCCCAGCAGCACCGGCTGTTCGAGCGGCTCTGGTTCAACGTCCAGAGCCAGCTCCAGGCCGAAAGCCGCCAGGCCCGCTCGCTGTGGCTGCCGGGCTACCGGGTCACCGTCGAGGCCAGGACCATCGGCGACGGCATCACCGACGTCTCGGCGCTGAGCTTCGACCCTAACCGCCGCACCCTGGTCAGCGTCACCAACAAGCCGGCGCGCTTTCTCGAACTGGACCTGGACGGCCGCCTGCTGCGCCAGGTGGAGCTCAAGGGCTTCAGCGATCCGGAGGCCATCGAGTACATCGCCCCCGGCGTCTACATGATCAGCGAAGAGCGCCGCCAGCGCCTGGTGCGAGTACGCATCGGTGCCGACACCCGGGTGGTGGACATCGATGATCGCCAGGTCAGCCACCCCTTCAGCCTCAGCGACGTGCAAAGCGACAACCGCGGCAACGAAGGCCTGGCCTACGACGCGGCGCGCGAGCGCTTCTTCGTCGCCAAGGAAAGCGATCCGGTGCGCATCTACGAGATCGAAGGTCTCGGCAGCGAAGCCTTCGAAGGCCTGCAGGCGCTGTCGCTGCGCACGGATCCGCAACGCGATCGCCGCCTGTTCGTGCGCGATCTCTCCAGCCTGCAATTCGACCCCGGCACCGGCCACCTGCTGGCGCTCTCGGATCAGTCGCGGCTGGTGCTGGAACTGGACGACGACGGCAAGCCGATCAGCTCGCTGTCACTGCTGCGCGGCCAGCACGGCCTGAATCGCAGCGTGCCCCAGGCCGAAGGCGTGGCCATGGACGACCAGGGCCGGCTGTATGTGGTCAGCGAGCCGAATCTGTTCTATCGGTTCGAGAAGCCGTGAGAATGGACTATTGCCGGAGCCATAGGCCTGCTCGAACAGCCCCCTCTCCCTCTGGGAGAGGGTTGGGGTGAGGGCGCACCTGGCAACGAATGCCCTGTGGAAAAGGCTGCGCCGTTTTCCACGCTACGCAGCCGGTGTTGGGCTTCGACGATGAAGCCGTTTCAACCCAGCCTACGGGAATCGCCGTAGGTTGGGTTGAGCGCAGCGAAGTCCAACAGGCCGGAACGGCTCAACCCTCACCCCGGCCCTCTCCCAAGGGGAGAGAGGGTCATCCAGCGCGGAGTGCGGCTCCCGAGCCCCTTCTACTCCCCCTGCTCGAACAACTCTTCCAGATAGCGCCGCGCATTGGCCACATAGACCTGGGCATTGGCTGCCAACTGCGCCTGCTGGGCTTCGCTGAGGGCGCGGACCACCTTGGCCGGCGAGCCGAGCACCAGGGAGCCGTCGGGGATCACCGCGTTCTCGGTAACCAGGGCATTGGCGCCCACCAGGCAGTTGCGCCCGATGCGCGCGCCGTTGAGCACCACGGCGTGGATGCCGATCAGGCTGCCGTCGCCGATCTCGCAGCCATGCAGCATGGCCTGGTGGCCAACGGTGACGCCGCGCCCCAGGGTCAGCGGCGAGCCGGGATCGGTGTGCAGCACGGCGCCGTCCTGGACATTGCTGTCCGGACCGATATGGATCAGCTCGTTGTCGCCACGCAGCACCGCGCCGAACCAGACGCTGGCACCCTCGTCCAGGCGTACCTTGCCGATCACCGCGGCGGTGGGCGCGACCCAGCTCTGTAGATGGGCCTCGACCCGCTGTTCTCCCAGGCGGTATTTCATGGTGTCGCTCCTCGTATTGTTGTCGTTGGCGGAACGCCCGATTGTTCGCCAGCGCGGGGCCTGGGCGCAATCGACGCCGACAGGAGCCCCAGCGTTGTTGCAAGTCATTCTCGATAGCGAAAGAATGCCAGGGGAACCTAAGCCCGCCCGACTGCGACGAATGACCACGGCCAGAACGCTGGGAAAGGCCCTCGGCCTTTGCAAAGCTGGCGGCCGCTGACCGCACCGTCCTTGTAACCGCAGCGTCAGCCGTCCCGGCCCAGGCCGGTTTCCCGAGACCACCGGAATCTGCGAGCGCCCGATGCGTACCACCTGGAAATTCCTGCTGCCCCTCGCCGTCACCGGACTGCTGACGCTGCTGCCGGCTCCCGACGGCCTGCCCGTTCATGCCTGGCTGTACTTCGCCCTGTTCGCCGGCGTGGTGGTGGGGCTGATCCTCGAGCCCCTGCCCGGCGCGGTGATCGGCCTGATCGGCGTGGCCCTGGCGGCCCTGCTGGCGCCCTGGGTGCTGTTCAGTCCGGCGCAACTGGCCACCCCCGGCTTCCGGGCGCCCCAGGAGGCGCTGAAATGGGGCCTGGCGGGCTTTTCCAACAACACCGTCTGGCTGATCTTCAGTGCCTTCATGTTCGCCCTGGGCTACGAGAAGACCGGACTCGGGCGGCGCATCGCCCTGCTGCTGGTCAAGGCCATGGGTCGGCGGACCCTGACCCTGGGCTATGCGGTGATGCTGGCGGACCTGGCCCTGGCGCCCTTCACCCCGTCCAACACCGCACGCAGCGGCGGCACCGTCTACCCGGTGATCCGCAACCTGCCGCTGCTCTACGATTCCAAGCCCAACGACCCCAGCGCGCGGCGCATCGGCTCCTACCTGATGTGGGTGGCGATCTCCTCCACCTGCGTCACCAGCACCCTCTTCCTCACCGCCCTGGCGCCCAACCTGCTGGCCGCCGCCCTGATCGAGAAGACCGCCCAGGTGCACATCAGCTGGGGCCAGTGGTTCATCGCCGCCGCGCCCATGGGCATCCTCCTGCTGGCCCTACTGCCGCTGCTGGCCTACTGGCTGTATCCGCCGGAGATCAAGCGCAACGACCAGGTGCCGCTGTGGGCGGCCAAGGAACTGGCCGCACTCGGCCCGCTGACGCGCGACGAAAAGCTGCTGCTGGCCCTGGTGATCGGTGCCCTGGCGCTGTGGATCTTCGGTGCCGCCTGGGCCGATCCAGCGCTGGTGGGCATCCTGGTGATCGTGCTGATGTTGCTGCTCAAGGTCATCACCTGGAACGACGCCCTGGGCAACAAGGCCGCCTGGAACACCTTCGCCTGGTTCGCCACCCTGGTGGCCCTGGCCGATGGCCTGACCCGGGTCGGCTTCGTCGCCTGGTTCGGCCAGTGGGTCGCCGGCCATCTGGGCGGCTTCCATGCCGGCACCGCCATGGTGGTGCTGGTGGTGGTCTTCTTTCTCGCCCACTACCTCTTCGCCAGCTCCACCGCCCACACGACCGCGCTGCTGCCGGTGATGCTGGCCGCCGGCATGGGCATTCCCGGCATCGACCTGCCGGTGTTCGCCCTGCTGCTGGGTACCTCCCTAGGGCTGATGGGCATCGTCACCCCCTACGGCACCGGGCCGAGCCCGGTGTACTACGGCAGCGGCTACCTGCCCAGCGCCGACTACTGGCGGCTGGGGACGATCTTCGGGGCGCTGTTCCTGCTGGTGCTGCTGGGGATCGGGGTGCCGTGGATCATGATGGTGGCGTGAGGGGGGCAGGTTGGGCTTTAAGTGCCCAATGCCCGGGCTGTGGTGACCCTGGCGGATCGGCGTAGGTTGGGTTGAGCGATAGCGAGGCCCAACGGTGCGGCGGTTGCCGTGATGCCTCGGTTTATCGGCGCCCTGGCTGCTTATCGAGTGCTCAGATGGCTTTTGTTTCGCCCACCCGGGCGACTCATTTTTGCCAATCGCGGCTACGCGCCCCGGACAAAAGTAAGCAAAAACGCTTGCCCCGACCATCCGGCCCTCCGCTGCGCTGCGGGTGACTCGCGTCGCTCACCTTTCGGGCCAGCCTACAGCTGTTACTTCACTGCGCTACGTTTCGCTCACACCAGCGCCGTTCCGGGGTCGTTCCAGATGGGCCGTCCTTGGCCCACTGGACCTCTCGCCGCATCCATGCGGCTCGACCCACTCCACGACACTGGCGTTCGCCCTTCTGAACGGGGCGGTTTCGCGCGCCTGAAAGTTTTAGTTGAAGAGCCATAACCGTCCGTAGCGTGGACAACGGCGAAGCCTTATCCACTGGTCCCGACTAAGCTCACTTGTAGAAAACGCCGTTACGACCTGACACCGGAAATCGCGGCCATGGGCCGCTCCTACGGGATATCCGACTTCTGTAGGAGCGGCCCATGGCCGCGATAAGGACGTGGTTTTCACGCTACAGATCTTGTGAACACTGAAGTCCTAGGCTGGCGCCCCCGTCCCCGTCAGTGAGGCCGAGTTCCGGTGTCGTGGCGGGGGTTGCGAGGCAGGACGCCGAGCAAGGCGCGAGGGGCAGGAGGCCCCTTCGTGCCGTGCCCCTGCCACGGCGCCGGAGCGAGGGGACCCGGAGCGCAGCGGAGGGCCGACACGTGGGGACAAGCGTTTTTGGTTACTTTTTTGGCGAATGCAAAAAGTAACTCGCCCGGGTGGGCGAAACAAAAGCCCTCAGAGCACTCGATAAACAGCTAGGGCACCCATACCCCTAATCCGTTGGGCTTCGCTACCGCTCAACCCAACCTACGCCCCACTCCCCAAAAATTTCCCCTCCCACCCGACCTTTTGCTTAGGGACCTAAGCATCCCTTCGGCGTAGAATCCACATTCTTAGTGTGCTTTCGATAACACCCGCAGAGGTCGTCATGTCCCACCGTATTCGCCATCCCGGTTTCGCCGCCAAGCGCCAGAGCGCCGAGCAGGCCTCGCAGTTCATTCGTCACGGCATGACCGTGGGCATGAGCGGCTTCACCGGGGCCGGTTATCCCAAGGCCGTGCCCGGTGCCCTGGCCCAGCGCATCACCGCCAGTCACGGCGCCGGCGAGCCCTTTCGCATCAAGGTGCTGACCGGCGCGTCCACCGCACCGGAGCTGGACGGCGCCCTGGCGCGGGTCGATGGCATCGAGTTGCGGGTGCCCTTCCAGTCCGATCCGGAGCTCCGCAGCCGCATCAACGCCGGTGGCCTGGACTACATGGACATCCACCTCGGCCAGCTGGCGGAAAAGGTCCGCTATGGCTTCTTCGGCAAGATCGACGTGGCCGTGGTGGAGATCGCCGCCATTCGCGAAGACGGGCTGCTGGTGCCCTCCTCCTCGGTGGGCAACAACAAGACTTGGCTGGACATGGCCGATGCGGTGATCCTCGAGGTCAATCGCTGGCAGCCCGACGCCCTGGACGGCATGCACGACATCTACACCGACGGTGCCCTGCCGCCCCACCGCACGCCGATTCCACTGGCGCACCCCGGCGACCGCATCGGCTCGCCCTATCTCGAGGTGCCGCTGGACAAGGTGGTGGCCGTGGTGGAGACCGACGCCCCCGACCGCAACAGTCCGTTCAAGGCGCCGGACGCCGCCTCCCAGGCCATCGCCACGCACCTGCTGGATTTCCTCCGCTTCGAAGTCCGCCAGGGGCGCATCCCGGCCAATCTGCTGCCCATCCAGTCGGGGGTCGGCAACATCGCCAACGCCTTCATGCAGGGCCTGGCCGAGAGCGAGTTCGAGGGGCTGACCGCCTTCACCGAGGTGATTCAGGACGGCATGCTGGAACTGCTCATCAGCGGCAAGATGGAGCTGGCCTCGGCCACCTCCTTCTCCCTGAGCCCGGCGGGCATCGAACGCTTCGTCGAGCACGCCGAGTCGCTGCGCAAGCGCATCATCCTGCGCCAGCAGGGGGTCAGCAATCACCCGGAACTGGTGCGGCGGCTGGGTTGCATCGCCCTCAACGGCATGCTCGAAGCCGACCTCTATGGCAACGTCAACTCCACTCACCAGATGGGCACAGGGATGATGAACGGCATCGGCGGCTCCGGCGACTTCGCCCGCAACGCCTATCTGTCGGTGTTCATGGCGCCGAGCACCGCCAAGAACGGGCTGATCTCGACCCTGGTGCCCATGGTCAGCCACGTCGACCACACCGAGCACGATGTCTCGGTAATCGTCACCGACCAGGGCCTGGCCGACCTGCGCATGCTCAGTCCCAAGCAGCGTGCCCGGGCCATCCTCGAACACTGCGTGCACCCGAGTTTCCGTCCGGCGCTGGCGGATTACTTCGAGCGCGCCCTGGCCGGCAGCCACGGCAAGCACACCCCGCACCTGCTGCCCGAGGCGCTGGCCTGGCACGAGCGCTACCTGGTCACCGGCAGCATGCTCGGCCCCGCCGCCCAGGAAGCCCACGACTGAAAGGCAAGGCGCCCGAGGCCTCTCGGGCGCCCTTTCGCTCCGCCATCCCTGCCGTCCGTCGCCCATCTGCAACTAATTGTGACTTTTTGCCAGCGCGCTGTGTAAAAAGCTGCCTTGTCGGATTCCCAGCCGACATTCCGGGTGATAAAAGACGTGAAATCTCTGAGCAATGTCCTTGATCTGCAAGGGGCATTGCCGTTCGCGGTTGTTCTAACCCCGCCCCCTTTTCGAGAGCTGCCACCGTGAAGATCTGTCATCAACTTGCCGGCCTGTTGCTGGCTGGCTTGGTCGGGCTGAGTCCGGCCGTCCTGGCCCAGACCCCACCGAAGGTCAAGGCCGCGGCCGCCGCCACCGCCCAGCGCCTGGCCTCGAACCACGCCCTGGTCGTCGACCTCAAGACCAACCAGGTACTGTTTTCCCAGAATCCCGACCAGGTCGCCCCCATCGCTTCGGTGACCAAGCTGATGACCGCCATGGTGGTGCTCGATGCCCGGCTGCCGCTGGAGCAGACCATCGACATCGACATCAGCGAGAATCCGGCCATGCGCGGCATCTTCTCGCGGGTGCGCCTGGGCAGCCAGCTGACCCGCCGCGACATGCTGCAACTGGCGCTGATGTCCTCGGAAAACCGCGCCGCCACCAGCCTCGCCCACCACTATCCGGGTGGCCAGCGCGCCTTCGTCGCCGCCATGAATGCCAAGGCTCGCGCCCTGGGCATGAGAAACACCCGCTACGCCGAACCCACCGGCCTGTCGCCGCTCAACGTCTCCACCGCGCGTGACCTGGTCACCCTGCTCAAGGCCACCGAGCACTATCCGCTGCTCGGCCAGCTCAGCACCACCCCGGAAAAGACCCAGGCCTTCCACAATCCCAACTATGTGCTGGGCTTTCGCAACACCAACCACCTGGTCTACAACGCCGACTGGAGCGTGCAGCTGACCAAGACCGGCTACACCGACAAGGCCGGTCACTGCCTGGTGATGCGCACCGTGATGGCCGGTCGTCCAGTGGCCTTCGTGGTGATGGACGCCTTTGGCAAGTTCACCCACATGGCCGACGCCACCCGCGTCCGCCGCTGGCTGGAAACCGGCGCGCTGAGCCCTCTGCCGGGCGCGCCCAAGGCCGGTCGCAGCACGGTGCTGGCCCGCCAGTAAGCCCTGCCTGAGCCCATCCCGAAGCCGCGTCTCGACGCGGCTTTTTCTTGCCCGGCGCCTTTCCGCGGGTCGGATACCGGGCGCCGCGCCTGGCGGGATCGGCGGCGGGCGACAATAGTTGTCTCAAGCGCTGGAGACCGCCGTACCGGCACGCCCCCACGCCAAGAGGTGTCCCGATGAAGCCCACCCTGTCGCGTCGCCAAGTCCTCCAGTGCGCCTGCTGCCTGCCGCTGGCCGCCGCCCTGGCGGCCCCGACCAAGGCCCACACCACCCTCACCGCCGAGCAGGCCCTGCAACGGCTGATCGACGGCAACCAGGGCTTCATGGACGACCAGCCGCTGCACGGGGAAACCAATCGCGACCGGCGCCTGGCGATCGCCAAGGGCCAGACCCCCTTCTGCGTGCTGGTGTCCTGCTCGGATTCGCGGGTCTCGCCGGAGCTCCTGTTCGGTCGCGGCCTGGGCGAGCTGTTTATCGTGCGCAACGCCGGCAATACCCTGGACACCACCGCCCTGGGCTCGGTGGAGTACGCCATCAGCCAGCTGGGGGTGCCGCTGATCGTGGTGATGGGCCACGAGAAGTGCGGCGCGGTAAAGGCCGCGGTGGCGGTGGTGGAGCAGAACGCCCTCTATCCCGGTGCCATCGGCGCCATGATCGAACCCATCCTGCCGGCGGTGCTCAGCGCCCGGGTCGGCAATCCGCCGGATCTGCTGGAAGCCGCGGTGCGCAGCAACGTGCAGCGCACGGTCAGGCGGCTGCGCGCGGCCTCCGAGCCGACCCTGCTCACGCCGCAACAGAAGGGCCAGGTCAAGGTGGTGGGTGCCTACTCCACCCTGGAAAACGGCCACGTGGATTTCTTCGACGTCTGAGGCGGGCACCCCCGGCGTCAGTCGCGGTCTAGGGCTGTATCCCCTGCCTGGAACGCCCCATGAGCAAAGACGCAATCGCCCACGAGTACTACGAGTACCGTCACCGGCCGCTGCTGGCTGGATGACGTGCGCGAATGGCGCCGCCTGCAGGCCGAAGCCCAGGCCGCCGCGGATCGCTACCTGGCCTGCCCGGAGGATCTCGAGGCACCCGAACGCCTGCGCCTGGAACAGACCTGGCGCGCCAGCAACGAAGAGGCCGGCGCCTTCTGGCAGCGCATGTGGTCGAATCTGGATCGTCAGTGAGGGTGCGCTGGCGACTGCTGCAGGGTCAGGCTGAAGGCTTCGAAACCTAGCGCTTGCCAGAAGGCCTGACCGCGGGCGTTGTTAGCCAGGACATTGAGTTGCACCGGGCGGTCCGCCGGCCAGAGCTGTTCGCGTAGATGATCGTAAAAGGCCCGGCCCAGGCCCTGTCGGCGCGCCCCGGGCACCACATAGAGATGACGCAGAAAGATGCGCTCGTCTTCAAGACGATAGAGCGCATAGCCCATCGGCCGGTCGTCCCTTTCGGCCAGGATGGCTTGGTAGTCACCATTGCTCAGCCAGTCTGCCAGGCGCTGACGCAAGGCTGCTTCGGCCAGGGGCTGCGGACTGCCCTGATCGCACTGCAGGCCGGCATTGAAGCCGGTCAGCACCTCAAGGTCGGCGAGTCCGGCCTGCCGATAGACGAGCGTCATCGCTAGACCAGCCCTTCCGCCTTCAACTCGCTCTTGAGGTAGGCGTAGTACACCGGCGCCGCCACCAGCCCGGGCAGGCCGAAGGCCGCCTCGAACACCAGCATGGCCACCAGCAATTCCCAGGAGCGGGCGCTGATCTGGCCGCCGACGATGCGGGCGTTGAGGAAGTATTCCAGCTTGTGGATGGCGATCAGGTAACCCAGCGCCGCCACCGCGACCCAGATCGACAGCGACAGGCCGGCGATGAAGATCAGGGTGTTGGACATCAGGTTGCCTATCACCGGCAGCAGGCCGAGGATGAAGGTGAGGATCACCAGGGTCTTGGCCAGCGGCAGGTGGACATCGAACAGCGGCAGCACGCCGAGCAGGAAGATGCCGGTCAGGGTGGTGTTGAGCAGCGAGATCTTGATCTGGGCGAAGACGATGTTGCGAAAGGCCTGGGCCACCAGGCCGAGACGCACCAGCAGCGCGCCGGACAGCGGCCGCAGGCGCTCGGGATCGGGGGTGGGCTGCAGGGCGACGATGGCGCCGAGGATCATGCCGATCAGCACGATGACAAAGGTCCGCGCCGCATCGCGACCGAACAGCTGCAGTTGCGCCACATGGGCGCGCACCCATTCCACCAGCTCCTGCTTCATGCTGTCGGCGTTGGCCGGCAGGTAGGCGTCCAGCGAGGGCGGCAACTGGGCGCGGGCGCGCTCGGTGAGCACCATGAACTTGTCCAGCAGCCGTCCGGGGTTCTGCACCTCCTGGATGATGAAGCTGGTGAACCAGACGAAGAACAGCGTCAGCAGGCTCACTACCAGGGTGCCGAGCAGGGCAACCGCGAGCCAGCGCGCGCCGCCGCCGGGCAGATGACGCTGCAGGCGCCCGGCCAGGGTGTTGACCAGTTCGTACACCAGCAGGCCGGCCAGCAGGCTGGGCAGGAGCTTGAGCGGGAGAACCAGATAGAGCGCGGTGAAGACGATGATCCAGCTGGCCAAGATGGCCTGGCGTTGCGTGAAGGCGTACATAGATTACCGGCGGCAGAATCCCTGCCCGCAGTCTGACAGTCTGCCGCCTCGCCGCCCAGCCTAGTGTGGTGTTTCAAAAGTTATCTACGCAATTTTGCCGGCGCTTTTTGTCCTTGGACGTCGTTGCCCCTCCTCGCCATAGCCCTGCTATGACTCGTCCCGGCGCCTCGCCCAAGAACAAAAATCACTCGCCAATTCTTGCGCGAACTTCTGAAACACCACACTGGACCACGAAGAAAGCCCGGACCTCTGTTACCCGGCATTACCCGAGCGGGCGCTTCGGCACCCCTCGCCTCAGCCGGCCAGTTCCGCGGCGCAGACCCGGGCGCGGCCCTGGTGCTTGGCCGCATAGAGCTGGGCATCGGCGGCGGTGATCAGGGCGGCCGGATCGACGGCGGTGGGCGGTAGCGCCGTGGCCACGCCCAGACTCAGGGTGACGTAGCCGGTCACCGAGGAATAGCCATGGGTCAGGCGCTGGTCGCGCACCTGCTGCAGCAGGCGTTCGGCGACCTGGGTGGCGCCTTCCAGGTCGGTGCCTGGCAGCAGGCAGCCGAATTCCTCGCCGCCATAGCGCGCCAGCAGGTCGTAGGGGCGGAACAGCCCCTGACCCAGCGCCTGGGCCACCTGGCGCAGGCACTGGTCGCCGGCGAGATGACCATAGTGGTCGTTGTAGGCCTTGAAGTGATCGATATCCATGAGGATCAGCGAAAAGGGCGTGCCTTCGCGCTGGCTCTGGCGCCAGCCGCGCAGCAAGGCCTCGTCGAACTGGCGACGATTGGCGACGCCGGTGAGGCCGTCGACCAGGGCGATGCTGCGCAGGGCGTCGCGCTGCGCCTTGAGGGTCAGCTGGGTGCGCACCCGGGCACGGACGATGACCGGATTGATCGGCTTGCTGATGAAATCCACCGCGCCCAGCTCCAGGCCGGTCACCTCTTCGTCGGGGCCCTCCTGGCCGGTGACGAAGATCACCGGGATGGCGGCGGTGGCCGGATCGGCCTGCAACCGGCGCAGGACCTCGTGACCGTCGAGCTGGGGCATCATCACGTCGAGCAGGATCAGGTCCGGCTGCTGGGTCAGGGCCAGTTGCAGGGCCTGGGCGCCGCTGGTGGCCATCAGCGTCTCGCAATCCTGGCGAAAGAGTTCGTGGAGGATGCGGATGTTCAGCGGTTGGTCGTCGACGATCAGCAGTTTGGGTTTGCTGCGCCGTCCGGCGGCCTCGGCGGTCGGCGGAGTCATAGGGCTTCCTTCAGGTCAGGCAGGGTGGTGAGCGCCGCCGCGAAGTCGAGGGTCTCGACCTGGGCGCGCAAGAGGTCGTAGCGCACCTGGGCTTCGGCGCGGCAGTGCACGGGCAGCTCGGCGATCAGCGCCAGGGCGTCGAGATTGCCCTGGCTGAGCAACTCTTCGAGTTCGTTCAGGCGTGCGCGCCAGTCCACCTGGGTGTCGGTGGGGGTGGCGGCTGTGGTTTCGGCAATGACGGGCGGCGGCAGGACCTCGGCCAGGGCGCCGCGCAATTCGCCGAGGGCTTCGTCGAGCAGTTGTCGCAGGGTCGTCAATTCCACCGCCACCTCCGTGGGGACACCCGCTCCGGCCTTGCCGGCGCGTTCGCCCTTGGCGGCGCGCGCGGCCAGGCGCTGGGCACCCATGGTGCCGGCGCTGCCCTTGAGGGAGTGTAGTACCGCCACCGCCGCCTCGCTGTCGGCGGTATGCCAGGCCTGGGCGAGCCTTTCCAGCAGACCGGCGGAATCCTCGGCGAAGCGTTCCAGCAGCGAGCCGAACAACCGGGCATCGCCGCCAAAGCGGCGCAGGACGATGCTCAGGGGCTCCACCTGGCGATCCTCGATGACCGGGGCGGCAGCGGGCGCGGCGCTCACCTCCCGGCCGGTCAGGCGCCGCAGGCGGGCGACCAGCAGTTCCAGGTCGATGGGCTTGCCGATATGGTCGTCCATGCCGGCGGCCAGGCAGGCGTCGCGATCGGTGTGGGAGGCATTGGCGGTCATCGCCAGGATCGGCAGGGTGCGGAAGCGCCCATCGGCGCGGATGCGGCGGGTCGCCTCCAGGCCGTCGATGTCGGGCATCTGCATGTCCATGATGACCACGTCCAGCGGCGCGCCGGAGAGCACCCGCTCGACGCCTTCCAGGCCACCTTCGGCCAGTTCCACCTGGGCGCCCTGGGCCAGCAGCAGCTCGGCGGCCACCTGGCGGTTGAGGGCGTTGTCTTCCACCACCAGCAGGCGCAGGCCGGCCAGCCGATGGCTTTCGTCGACCACCGCGGCGGCGTGCACGCCGGCCGGGATCTCCGCGCCCAGGGCGCGCTCCACCACCTCGACGATCTGTGCCGGGGTCACCGGCTTGGTCAGGTAGTCGTCGAAGGGTGCGTCGTCGCTCTGCTGGGCCTCGGTAAGGAAGTCGCGACCGAAGCCGGTGAGCATGATGACCTTCGGTCGGTGGTCGGCCTGCCGCTCACGCAGCTGCCGGGCCGCCAGCAGGCCATCGCCGTCGGGCATGCGCCAGTCCATCAGCACCGCCTCATAGGGCTGTGCCTGCTGCTGGGCCTGGGCGACCCGCGCCAGGGCGGCGGCGCCGCTGGTGACCAGATCCACCTGCCAGCCGAGGGCCGCCAGGGTCTCCACCAGCACCTCGCCGACCAGGGTGTTGTCGTCGGCCAGCAGCACCCGTCGGCGTACCGGCGCCAGCTGGGCCTCGCCCTGGCTATCCACCGCCAGGGCGGCATCGAACCAGAAGCGGCTGCCCACGCCCAGTTCGCTTTCCACCTGCAGCTGGCCATCCATCAGCTCCACCAGGCGCTTGCAGATGGCCAGGCCCAGGCCGGTGCCACCAAAGCGCCGGCTGATCGACGCCTCGGCCTGGGTGAAGCCCTGGAACAGCTGTTCCTGCTGGGCCGGACTGATACCGATGCCGGTGTCCTGCACCGAGAATTCCAGGCGCAGCTGACCGTCAGCTCGCGACAACTGGCGCACGCTGACCAGCACCTGTCCCGCCTCGGTGAACTTGAGGGCGTTGCCGGCCAGATTGATGAGGATCTGCTGCAGGCGCAGGCTGTCGCCGATCAGGGCGGTGGGCAGCCCGGCGTCCAGGTGGTAGTTGATCTCGACGTTCTTCTCGCCGCTGTTGCCCGAGAGCACCACGCCCAGGTTGCGCAGCACCTGCTCCAGGCTGAAGGGATGGACATCCAGCTGCAGCTTGCCGGCTTCGATCTTGGAGTAGTCCAGCACGTCGTTGAGCAGCCCCAGCAGCGAACGCGCCGCCTGCTGGGCCTTGGTCAGATAGTCGCCCTGGCGCGCGTCGAGCGCGGTGCGTTGCAGCAGCTGCAGCATGCCCAGCACGGCATTCATCGGCGTACGGATCTCGTGGCTCATGTTGGCCAGGAAGGACGACTTGGCCTGGCTGGCCAGGTCGGCGCGGGTGCGCTCCTCGCGCAGCCGGTGCTCCAGCTCCAGCTGTTCGGTGATGTCGCGGTTGATGCCCACCACCCGCAGCACCCGGCCGCGCGGATCCCGCTCGGTGCGGGCGCCGGCGATGATGTGGCGCAGCGAGCCGTCCTGACGGCGCACGCGGAACACCGGATCGAACACCGCGCGCCCGGCCATGGCGGCGCCCAGGCGCTCTTCGGCGCTGGCCAGGTCGTCGGGGTGCACGCGGCAGCGCCAGTCGTTGTAGGTGATGCCGGCGGCGCGCTGGGCATCGGTCCACTCGTAGAGTTCGAACATCCGGTCGTTGCACTGCACCTGGCCGGTGTCGGGCTGCCAGCACCAGATGCCCAGCTGGGCGACGTCGGCGGCCATGGTCAGCTGGTCGCGGGCCTGCAGCAGCGCCTGGCGCTGGCGACTCTGCTCGGTGATGTCGGCGATGATGGCCACTGCCAGGCGCTCGCCGTCGGTCCACATCACCCCCAGGCTCAGGGTGAGGGGGAAGACGCTGCCATCCGCGCGGCGCCCTTCCATCTCCTGGCCCTGCGGGCTGGCCTGGTCGTCGGGGATCTCCTGCGGGCAGCTGAACAGCGCTTCGTAGCCGGCCAGGTAGCCGGGGATCAGCCGGCGGACCGGTTGACCCACCACCTCGGCGGCGCGATAGCCGAAGATGCGTTCGCCGGCCGGGTTGAAGGAGCGCACCAGGCCCTGGCTGTCCACGGTGACGATGGGGCTGACCGCGGTGTCCAGGATCGCCCGGGTCAGGGCCAGGCTGGCCGCCAGTTCCTGCTCGGCCGCCTTGCGCTCGGTGACGTCCGAGGCGATGCCCAGGTAGCCGCTGATCCGCCCGCCGGCGTCGCGCATGGTGGTCACCACCAGGCTGACGTCGCGGTGCTCGCCGTCGCGGCGGACGAAGGTCCACTCCCGGGCGTCGGCGCCGGTGCGCTCGGAGCGCTCCACCAGCACCCGGAAACCGGCGACCGGCAGGCCGTACTCGGCTTCCAGGGCCGCACCCTGGGTGGCCAGTTCTTCCGGCAGATGGAGGTCACTGGCATGCCAGAGTCCCACCACCTCCTCGGCGCGATAGCCGAGCAGCCGCTCGGCGCCCTCGTTGAACAGGGTGATCAGGCCGTCGCGGTCGGTGGCGATGATGCCCACCTCGGAGGCCGCGCGCAGCACGTCGCCGAGCAGGCGGTTGGTCTGGCTGAGTTCGGCGGTGCGCTGGGCCACCTGCTCTTCCAGGCGGGCGTTGAGCGCCAGGATCTCGGCCTGGGCGGCCTTCTGCAGCGAGATGTCGCGCACCGTCTTGGAGGCGCCGACCACGCGGCCGTCACGGCCACGCATGGGCGAGACGCTGACCAGCACATCGATCAGGTGACCGTCGCGGTGCTGGCGACGGGTCTCGAAGTGCGGCACCGGCTCGCCTCGGCCGATGCGTTCTAGCACCCACCACTCCTCGTGTTCCAGCTCGGTGGGCACCACCAGATCGAGCAGGCGCTGGCCCACGGCTTCGCTGGCCGGATAGCCGAACAGCTCTTCCGCCGCGTGGTTCCAGCTCAGTACCACGCCGTTGAGGTCCTTGCTGATGATGCCGTCGGAGGAGCTTTCCACCACCGCAGTGAGGTTGGCCTGGTCCTGCTGATACTGGCGGCGCCGCTGGCGCGTGGTCAGCACGGCGAAGGTGAGGCCGGCAGCCAGCAGGCTGACCAGTTTGCCGACCAGGTGCACCAGAGGTATTGAGACCAAGTTGAGACCGGCGACGAAGGCCGGGGTGGCGGTAAAGGCCATCTGCCAGCGCCGCCCATAGACATCACGGGTAGCGACCACCTCCGAAAGTCCTTCGGCCGCCGGCTCACTGGTATCGCCGCGGGTATAGAACGGCGTGGGCCTGGCAGGCTCGGTCACGTCGGTCAGGCGGATCAACAGACCCGGAATGTCCAGGCGCAGGCTGCCGAACAGCTCCTCGATGCTCAGCGGCACATAGGACCAGCCCAGGGTGGCGCCCTCGCGTTGCGCCGGGTCCTTGGGTAGCAGGCCGTCACGATAGATCGGCAGCATCAACAGCAGGCCGCGCTCCGGTGGCTGATAGGCCTGCAACTCCACTGGCCCGGACAGGTGCATGCTGCCGCGTTGCATGGCCAGCACGGCCGTTTCACGGCGGACCGGCTCGGACGCCGCATCCATGCCGACGGCGCGCTGGTTGAGCGCTACCGGCTCGACGTACTGGACGACAAATCTGTCACCGTCGTGGGGTGCGAAGCTGCGAATGGCGAAATTCGGCCAGCCATCGGCGCGTGCGGCGTGGATGAAACGCTCTTCCTCGCCAACGGGAACCCGGCGGATGAAACCTATGCCACGCGCACCGCGAAACTCCTGATTCAGGTCGTGGGTACGACCATAGTGCTGTAGCAGTTCCCGCGACAGCCCCGCGCCGGCCACCACGATGACGTCACGCATGCCGCTCAGGCTGTACTCATAGACCCGCAGCCGCTCGGCGATCTGCTCGCGTACGTCGGTCGCCGCCGCGTTGAGGGCCGCATGTATCTGTCGCTCGTTGCGCTCGGTCAGATGGCGCATGGTCAGGCTGGTCAGCAGGACGCCGAACAGAAAGACGCCGAGACTCCAGCGTACGCGAGAGGATTTGTACAGCCTGCTGAACATGGAGCCCCTGGTGGCAAAAGGTGCCACGCCGTTGGTTAGGCGGTGCCAGGAGCGGGAAGCGCGAACGGAACGGGGCCTCCACCAGACCTGGCGGTAACAGCTAGCCCATCGGCGGGAAAAAAGGCTTTCTTGATACCGCGGATCGGCCGCCGGGCTGAAGCGCAGCGGCGGGTGCGTGCAAAGCGGCAGTCCAGAGCAAGTTCACGCGCTAATTAGTTTTACTGTTTCTGACGAGTGGTCGAGGAAAGATCGGCATTCACGCAAGTCTTCCTGACCTTCCGGACAGCAAAAAGGGAGAGCCGACCTGACGTCGACTCTCCCTTTTAGCGGACTTTTCGCGCGAATCAGATGCGGAAGCCACCCACCAGGCGCTGCAGGCGACCGGCCTCGGCTTCCAGGGCGGTACAGGCCGCCAGGGTGGCCTGGAGGTTGTCGACGCCCTGCTGATTCAGCAGGTTGATCTCGCTGATGTCCATGTTCAGGGTCTCCACCACCGAGGTCTGCTCCTCGGTCGCCGTCGCGACGGACTGGTTCTGGCCGTCGATCTCGCCGATGCGCTCGGTCACGCTGCCCAGCCGCTCGCCGGCGCTCTTGGCCACCTGCATGCTGTGGGCGCTCTGCCGCTGGCTTTCCTGCATCAGGGCCACGGCGTCGCGCGAGCCGGTCTGCAGCTCCTCGATCATCTGCTGGATCTGCTGCGCCGAACTCTGGGTACGGCTGGCCAGGGAACGCACCTCGTCGGCCACCACGGCGAAACCACGCCCGGCCTCACCGGCCCGCGCCGCCTCGATGGCGGCGTTGAGCGCCAGCAGGTTGGTCTGCTCGGAGATGCCGCGGATGACCTCGAGGATCTGGCCGATGTTGGCGGTCTTGCCGTTGAGCGCTTCGATATGCTCGCAACTGGTGCCGATCTTGCTCGACAACGCCTGCATGGCGTGCAGGGCTTCGTCGAGCACCTCGCGACCCTCTTCGCCCTGGGCGCGCGCCGTGCTGGCCTCGCCGGAGGCATGGGCGGCATTGCGGGCGATTTCCTGGGCGGCGGCGCCCAGTTCGTTGATCGCCGCGGCCACGCTGGTGGTGCGCTGGGCCTGGAGGTCCGACTGCTGCATGGACGATTGCGAAGACTCCAGCACGCGCCGAGTGCTCTGATTCAGCTCGCCAGTGGTCTGGGCCACGTCACGGATCGAGGTGTGGATGCGCGCCACGAACTTGTTGAAGGCCTCGGCCAGGGCGCCGAATTCGTCCTGCGCCTGTACGGGCAGGCGGCGGGTCAGGTCGCCCTCGCCTTCGGCGATGTCGGCCATGGCGCGGGTCAGGTCATGCAGCGGGCGCAAGAGGACGCGGATCAGCAGCCCCAGCAGCAGGATGATGGCGATCACCGCTACCACGGTGGCGACGATGGCCAGGTTGCGGGCCTGGGTCACCGGGGCATAGGCCTTGGCCTGGTCGATGGACAGGCCCAGGTACCACTTGACCGAGGGCAGGCCATTGACCGGGGTGAAGCTCACCAGGCGGTCGCTGCCATTCTGGGTGACGGCGTGCAGCCCGGGCTGCAGGGATGGGGTCTGCTCGGGGAAGACGTCCTTGAGGGTCTTGAGCACCTGCTCGGGATGGCTGCTGACCAGCACCTTGCCGTCGCCGTCGACCAGGAAGGCTTCGCCGAGGCCGCCGACGTTGAGCGAGGTGATGATTTCCACCAGCGCCGAGAGGTTGAGGTCACCGGCCACCACGCCGGCCAGCTGGCCGTCACGCTGCAGCGGGGTGGCGATGGTCACGCCCAGCTGGCCGGAGGAGGCGAAGATATAGGGCGGGGTCAGCACCGTGGTGCCGGCGGCGGTGGCGGCCGCGTACCAGGGCCGCTTGCGCGGGTCGTAGCCGGCCGGCAGGCTGCGCAGCGGACGGGTGGTGTAGGTGCCGTCCACTTCGCCCAGGTAGGTGGAATCGAAGGTGCCCGTGTAGATCTTCTGGTCCAGCAGACCGACCAGGCCTTCGGGCGAACGATCGCGCGCCAGGGTCTGGGCTTCGCCTTCGATGAGCTTGACCCGCGCATCCAGCCAGTAGGCGATGTTGCCGGCGGTGACCCGCCCGGTTTCCGCGAGGTTGGCACTCAGGCTCTGGTCGATGGCCTGGCGTTGCAGATAGGCATTGAAACCGGCGGAAGCGGCCAGCGCGGTGGTGATCACCAGCGCGGCGACCAGCAGGATCTTGTGACTGAATTTCAGGTGTCGCTTCATACAGGTCTGCGTCCGTAGCTAGGGAGCCATGCCGGATTCAGGGCATGGCTATCGCACTCGTTATCGGGCATGTACGTTACGACTTGAGCGGAGCGGCAGCCTCTTTTCAGCAGGCCCGCGCTAGATGCGGAAACCACCCACCAGCCGTTGCAGCCGCCCGGCTTCGGCTTCCAGGGCGGTACAGGCCGCCAGGGTGGCCTGGAGGTTGTCGACGCCCTGCTGGTTCAGCAGGTTGATCTCGCTGATGTCCATGTTAAGGGTCTCCACCACCGAGGTCTGTTCCTCGGTCGCGGTGGCCACCGACTGGTTCTGGCCGTCGATCTCGCCGATGCGCTCGGTCACGCTGCCCAGCCGCTCGCCGGCGCGCTTGGCCACCTGCATGCTGTGGGCGCTCTGCCGCTGGCTTTCCTGCATCAGGGCCACGGCATCGCGCGAGCCGCTCTGCAGCTCCTCGATCATCTGCTGGATCTGCTGCGCCGAACTCTGGGTGCGGCTGGCCAGGGAACGCACCTCGTCGGCCACCACGGCGAAGCCACGCCCGGCCTCGCCGGCCCGCGCTGCCTCGATGGCGGCGTTGAGCGCCAGCAGGTTGGTCTGCTCGGAGATGCCGCGGATGACCTCGAGGATCTGGCCGATATTGGCGGTCTTGCCGTTGAGTGCTTCGATATGTTCGCAACTGGTGCCGATCTTGCTCGACAACGCCTGCATGGCGTGGAGGGCTTCGTCGAGCACCTCGCGACCCTCCTCGCCCTGGGCGCGCGCCGTGCTGGCCTCGCCGGAGGCATGGGCGGCATTGCGGGCGATCTCCTGGGCGGCGGCGCCCAGTTCGTTGATCGCCGCGGCCACGCTGGTGGTGCGCTGGGCCTGGATGTCGGACTGCTGCATGGACGACTGCGAGGCCTCCAGCACCCGGCGGGTGCCCTGGTTGAGTTCGCCGGTGCTCTGGGCCACGTCGCGGATCGAGGTGTGGATGCGCGCCACGAAGTGGTTGAAGGCCTCGGCCAGGGCGCCGAATTCGTCGCGGGACTGCACCGGCAGGCGGCGGGTCAGATCGCCCTCGCCTTCGGCGATGTCGTCCATGGCGCGGGTCAGGTCATGCAGCGGGCGCAGCAGGACGCGGATGAGGAAGCCCAGCAGCAGGATGATGGCGACCACCGCCACCAGGGTGGCGACGATGGCCAGGTTGCGCGCCTGGGTCACCGGGGCATAGGCCTTGGTCTGGTCGATGGACAGGGCCAGGTACCACTTGACCGAGGGCAGGCCCGCGACCGGGGTAAAGCTCACCAGCCGCTCGCTGCCGTTCTGCAGGACGTGATGGAAGCCCGGGGCCAGGGTCGGGGTCTGCTCCGGGAAGACCTCCTTGAGCGATTTCAGCACCTGGTCGGCGTGGCTGCTGACCAGGATCTTGCCGTCGCCGTCCATCAGGAAGGCTTCGCCCAGACCGCCGGCGTCCAGCGAGGTGATCATCTTCATCAGGCTGTCCATCACCAGGTCGCCGGCCACCACGCCGATCAGCTTGCCGTTCTGCAGGACCGGCGCGGCGATGGTGATGCACAGAAAGCTCTGCGGCGGCGCGGTCAGGTAGGGTTCGGTGAGGATGGGACCGCCAGCGCTGACCGCGGCCTTGTACCAGTCGCGCTGGCGGGCATCGTAACCGGCCTCCATGGGGGTATGGGGGCGGTCGGTGAAGGTGCCGTCGACCTCTCCCAGGTAGGTGGAATCGAAGTTGCTCGTGTAGAGCTTCTCTTCCAGCAGGCCCACCACGTTGGCCGGGCTGCTGTCGCGGCTGAGCGCCTGGGCCTGGCTGTCGATCAGCTTGACCCGCGCGTCCAGCCAGTAGGCGATGTTGCCGGCGGTGATGCGGCCGATCTCGCCCAGCGAGGCTTCGAGACTCTGGGTGATGGCCTGGCGCTGCAGATAGGCGTTGAAGCTGGCGAAGCCGGCCAGGGCCAGGGTCACCACCAGGGCGGCCGCCAGCAGGATCTTGTGGCTGAATTGGAGCGAGCGTTTCATGGTTACCACACGTGAGACTTGGGGAGTGGGCGGCCGCTCTCCTCGCAAATACTTATTGCGATAGGCATCGAGAGGGCAAAGCGACCGGGGACGGTCGAGGCCGCACTATTACGCATAAATCCGACTTTTAGCTGGCGCCAACCGATAAACGTTCTCACAACGCCGATGTCTGGGCGGCGTGCACTACAGCAGGCTGAAACCTTTCAGCAGGAGCAGCCCCAGATTGGTGGTCAGCATCCCGCCCAGGGTACTGAGCACCACGATGGTCGCCGCCAGCTGGGCATTGCTGCCGGCGGCGCGGGCCATGACGAAACTCGACGCCGCCGTCGGGCACCCGAGGTAGAGAAAGAGGATGCCCAGCGCCGGTCCCTGGATGCCCAGCGCCAGGGCGCCCAGCACGCCCAGCAGCGGAATCCAGACGATCTTCCACAGGCTGGCGCCCACCGCCAGGCCGCTGCTCTCGCGCAGCGAGGCCAGCGACAGGGTGGCGCCGATGCACATCAGCGCCAGTGGCAGGGTGAGCCCGGCGAAATAGCGCGCCGAGGTGTCCAGCCAGCGCGGCAATTGCCATTGGAAATAGGCGAAGGGAATCGCCAGCAGGATGCCAATGATCAGAGGATTGCCGAGGATGCTGCGCAGCAGGGTGCGCCAGTTGGCCTCCAGGTGCGGACTGTAGAGCGCCAGCACGATGGCCGAGAGCACGTTGTAGAAGAGGATGACCATGCCGGCCATGATCCCGCCCACCGACAGCCCATAGTCGCCGTACTGGGTCGCCGCCAGGGCCAGGCCGACGATGCCGCAGTTGCCGCGAAAGGCGCCCTGCACATAGACCCCGCGATCGGCATGGGGACAGCGCCAGATCGCCCAGCCCCAGGCGGCCAGGAAACTCACCACCGTGGCCAGGGCGAAATAGCCCAGCAGCAGCGGCTGCAGCGCCTCGCCGAGATCGGCCTTGAGGATGCCGAGAAACAGCAGGGTCGGCATGGTGGCGCGAAACACCAGGGCCGAGGCGGTGTTGATGAAGGGGGTGTCGATCCAGCCCAGCCGCTTGAGCACGCAGCCCAGCAGCACCAGGGCGAAGACCGGGGCGGTGACGTCGAAGGTCGCCTGGACCAGGGCAAGCACGTCGGACATGGCGGAAGGCATCGCGGAAACGGCTCGCGATGGTAGCAGGCACGACGCGCTGCGGGGTTCTTCCTTCCGTCATCGCGAAGTGACATCAGTCAATGCTTAGCTTACTATCTACCCGCCCGATTCAGACGACGCCCCCGATCCATCCCCCGCTTCGCCTCAGCGCGACCGCTCTAACTTCCTGCCAGGGAAGCCGGCGAAGGGGTGGAACAATAAGACAGACAACAGGTTCAGACGTAGCAGACGACAGATCCGCATGCGGTTCCGATTTGCGATGTCGTCGATCGAGTCGAAGTCTCTTTTCACGATTGCATTGCGAGCGCTGCCATGACTGTCACTTCCAACGCGAGACCGGGAGGCCTGCCTGCCAGGTTACTCGGCATCCTGTTCATCCTCCTGGGCCTGGCCCTCTTGGGGCTGGGCATCAAACTGGCCACCCTCGGGGGCTCCCTGTACTACCTCGGCGGCGGCGTGCTGCTCGCCCTGAGTGGTTACCTGCTGTGCATCCGGCGGGCCAGCGGGGTCTGGGTCTATGCCTTCTTCCTGGTGATGTCCACCGCCTGGGCCGTGCTGGAAGTCCAGTTCGACTGGTGGCAGCTGGTGCCGCGCCTGGCGCTCTGGTTCGTCCTTGGCCTGGTGCTCCTGATCCCGGTGTTCCGCCGTCCGCTGGACAGCCGCAGCGGCGGCCTGCCGCTGGTCGGCTCCCTGGTGATCGCTGCGGTCGTCGCCCTGGTCGCCCAGTTCGTCAACTACAACCGTCTGGACGGTGACCTGGGCCGCGACACCGCCGGCACCCAGAGCGCCGCGCCGACCGCCGCCGATGGCGACTGGCCGTCCTATGGCCGCACCGCCTTCGGTGATCGCTACTCGCCGCTCAAGCAGATCGACGTCAACAACGTGAAGGAGCTGCAACCGGCCTGGACCTTCCGTACCGGCGACATCCCCGGCCCGAACGATCCCCAGGAGACCACCGCGGAAAACACCCCGCTCAAGGTCAACGGCAAGCTCTATGTCTGCACGCCGCATAGCCAGGTGATCGCCGTGGATCCCGACAGCGGCAAGGAAATCTGGCGCTTCGATCCCAAGCTGAGCACCCAGCACGCCGACAGCTTCAAGGGCTGGGCGCACATGACCTGCCGCGGCGTGGCCTACCACGACGACGCCACCTATGCCGGCATCACCACCGCGGGCCAGAGCCCGGCCACCGGCAGTGCCGTCCCGGTCGACGAGCAGAGCACTCCGGCTGCCAGCAGCTGCCCGCGCCGCCTGTTCCTGCCCACCGCCGACACCCGCCTGATCGCCATCAACGCCGACACCGGCAAGGTGTGCAGCGACTTCGGCGACAACGGCCAGGTCGACCTGACCGCCAACATGGGCAGCTTCACGCCCGGCGGCTACTACTCCACCTCGCCGCCGGCGGTGACCCGCAACCTGGTGATCATCGGTGGCCACGTCACCGACAACGTCTCCACCGACGAGCCGTCCGGCGTGATCCGCGCCTACGACGTGCACACCGGCAAGCTGGTGTGGAACTGGGACAGCGGCAATCCGGACGCCACCGCGCCCATCGCCGCCGACGGCATCTACACCCGCAACTCGCCCAACATGTGGTCGATGATGGCCGTCGACGAAAAGGTCGGCATGGTCTATCTGCCCATGGGCAACCAGATGCCCGACCAGTGGGGCGGTGACCGTACCCCGGCCTCCGAGAAGTACAGCGCCGGCGTGGTCGCCCTCGACATCGCCACCGGCAAGGTGCGCTGGAACTACCAGTTCACCCACCATGACCTCTGGGACATGGACGTGGGCGGTCAGCCGACCCTGGTGGACATCAAGACCGAAGGCGGCGTTAAACCCGCGCTAATGGCCTCGACCAAGCAGGGCAGCATCTATGTGCTGGACCGCACCAACGGTCAGCCCATCTACCCGATCACCGAAACCCCGGTGCCCCAGGGCGCGGTGGAAGGCGACCACACCTCGCCGACCCAGCCGGTCTCCTCGATCAACCTGGCCGCGCCGACCCTCAAGGAAAGCGACATGTGGGGCGGTACGCCCTTCGACCAGGCGCTGTGCCGCATCGCCTTCCGCGAGCACCGCTACGAGGGCATCTACACCCCGCCGTCCACCCAGGGCTCGATCGTCTACCCGGGCAACTTCGGCGTGTTCGACTGGGGCGGCATCTCGGTCGATCCGGTGCGTCAGATCGCCTTCCTGAATCCCAGCTACATGGCCTTCACCTCCAAGCTGGTACCGCGTGAAGAGATCGCCAACCAGCCGGCGCGCAAGAGCGAGACCGAGGGCATCCAGCCCAACAAGGGCGCGCCCTATGGCGTGATCCTGTCGGCCTTCCTGTCGCCCCTGGGCCTGCCCTGCCAGGCACCTGCCTGGGGCTATGTGGCGGGTCTCGACCTGACCACCGGCAAGCTGGTCTACAAGCACAAGAACGGCACCGTGCGCGACAACTCGCCGGTTCCGCTGCCCCTGCCCATGGGCGTGCCCAGCCTGGGCGGCACCGTCACCACCGCCGGTGGCGTGGCCTTCCTGAGCGGCACCCTGGACCAGTACCTGCGCGCCTATGACGTGAAGAACGGCAAGGAACTGTGGAAAGGCCGCCTGCCGGCCGGTGGCCAGACCACCCCCATGACCTACACCGGCAAGGACGGTCGCCAGTACGTGCTGGTCTATGCCGGCGGCCATGGCTCGCTGGGCACCAAGCAGGGCGACTACGTGATGGCCTTCGCCCTGCCCGAGAAGAAGTAAGGGCGCCCGCGCCCGAGCTCCCCTCTCCTCCGGGAGAGGGTCCGGGGCGAGGATGCTTCGAGCATTTTTGACATCCTGTTGGAATCCCCCCTCGCCCCACCCCGAAATCCCGGCCCAGCCGGGATTTTTTTCGCCTGGGTTTTCTCCATAAAGCGGCAGGAGCGCTCTTCCCCCTCTCCCCCCGGGAGAGGGCCGGGGTGAGGGCAAACCCGCTCCATCCCCTCCACCCGACTCGGTTAAGCTACCCCCATGCCCACCTCCGCCCCCCTCCATCGCCGGCTGCGCCTGGCCAACGGCCTGGCCGTTGCCCTGCTGCACGATCCCGAGCTGCCCCAGGCCGCCGCCCTGGTGCGCATCGGCGCCGGCAGTCACCAGGCGCCGCGGGCCTTTCCGGGGCTGGCGCACTTTCTCGAACACCTGTTCTTTCTCGGCAGCCGGCGCTATCCGGCGGCGGACGGCCTGATGCCGCTGGTGCAGCGCCTCGGCGGTGAACTCAACGCCAGCACTCGCGAGACCACCACCGACTTCTTTTTCGCCCTGGCCCCCGAGCACCTGGCCGCCGGGCTCGCCCGGCTGCTTGACATGCTCGCCGCACCGCTGCTGGCGGCGGACGCCCAGCGCCGCGAGCGCGAGGTGCTGCACGCCGAATTCATCGCCTGGTCACGCAGCGCCGATACCCGCCGCGACCTGGCCCTGGCCGCCGGCCTGCCCGCCGACCATCCGGCCGCCGGCTTCCATGCCGGCAACCGTTACAGCCTGCCGCTGCAGAGCCCGGCCTTCCAGGCGGCCCTGCGCGACTTCCAGCGCCAGCACTACCGGGCCGACAACGCCCTGCTGGTGCTGGCCGGGCCGCAACCGCTGGCCGAACTGGCCGACCTGGCCCGGGAACAGGGCGCCCTGCTGCCCCCTGGCCCGGCGCCCAGCTCCATGACGCCCCAAGCGCTCCCGGCTGCAGGCGAACGCTGGCAGACCACCGCCACAATGCCCCCGACGCTGGCCGTGCAATTCGCCCTCGATGACCTGCCACCTGGCAGCTGGGAAGCGGCGGAGCTGCTGGAAACCCTGCTGCTCGGCGACCATCCCGGCGGTCTGCCCGCCCTCCTGCGCCAAGCCGGCCAGGCCGAACGACTGGGCCTCGCCTGGCCCTATCGACAGGCCCGCCAGGGCCTGCTCCGGCTGGATCTCGTGCCCGGCCCCCAGGCCAGCCCGAGCCACCTGACCGGCATCCTGTGCCCCTGGCTGGACGCCCTGCGCCAGACGCCCCTTGCCGCACTGCAGCAGGGCCACGCCGAACGCACCCAGCGCCTCTGGGCCACCCTACCCGCCCTGGCACTGGTAAGGCGTCTGGGTGAACGCCTCTGGCTGGATCGGCCAGGAGACGCCTGGCCACAACCGGCGCTTTCCCCGGCCGCCCAGGCCGCCTGGCCCCGGCTGCTCGCGCAACTGGTCCCCAAGCGCCTCAGCGGCTTCGCCGCCGGCCTGGCCGACTCCCCGTGCACAACAGCTCCCGCCGCCGTCCCCTTCGCCCTGCCTCCGATCAATCCTTTGCTCGCCGACCCCGTCACGCCGAGCGCCCCGACGAGGCAGTCCTGGCCGATCAGCCAGGCCCTTGCCCCCCAGCAGCGCGAAGGCCTGCTGTTTTTGCGCTGGCAATGGCCGGGACCGGCACCGGTCGCGCCCGATGTCCGGGTGCTGGGCGCGTTACCCCGGCTGGCCGCCGAGGCGGGCGTCAGCCTGCGCTGGAGTCCGCCCGGGGCACCCTGGGACTTGCGGCTGCAGGGCTGGGCCATGGCGCTGCCGGCGGTGCTGGAGCAGGCGCTCGGCCGCCTGACGAACGCGCTGGACCTTTCCCAGCCGCTCCCCGCAGCCTCGATCGAGCCCATGCTGATCCGCCAGTTGCTCAAGGTCCTGCCCGAGCGACTAAATGCGGTCATGCCGCTGACTAGCAATGAAGCAGACCCGCGCTGGCAGGCCCTGGCCTGTGGCCTGCCCGAGGCGGCGCAGGCGTCCCTGGCCGCCCTCACGCCGCCGCCTCGGCCCCAGGCCGGGCCGCTGGGCGAACCCCCGGGCTGCACCGGTCGCCACTGGCACCACGAACCCAGCGCCGATGCCCAGCAGGCGCTGCTGCTGTTCTGTCCGCAACCCGATGCGCGCCCCGCCACCGAAGCCGCCTGGCGGCTGCTGGCGGCGCGCCTGCAAGGACCGCTGTTCCAGCACCTGCGCAGCGAGCGGCAACTGGGCTATGCGGTGTTTTCCGCCTATCGCCTGCTGGGCGATCACGGTGGCCTGCTGATCGGCGTGCAGTCGCCCCAGGCCCGGGCGGCGGAGATCCTCGCGGAAATCGAAGGCTGCCTGGCCGATAGCCTCAAGGCGGTGATGGCCGAGGCCACGACGCTGGCAGAAGACATCCGTCAGCTGGGGCGCGACTTCAGCCCCGCCACCCCTCAGCGCGCCGCCCTGGCCGAGCGACTCTGGTGGGGCTTCCAGCGCAGCGGGGCGCTGGATCTCGCGCCCCTGCAGCAGGCCCTCGCCGCCCTGGATGACGGGGCTCTGCAGCAGGCCTGGCAACAACTCACCGCCAGCGACGCGCCGCGCTTCGCCCTGGCCAATGCCCGCGCGCCATCCGGCTGGATGTCATAGCTTTCAACACTTTCCCGGGAGCGTCGGCCGGCCTTGGCGGTCAATCTGTTGCAGGATCGGTAAGACAGTTATGTCCGCCGGACCGCCAGCGATTCGTCGCGGCAAAAACCCTTAGCTAGGTAACATTTGTTAGACTTGACGACCGGATCCTTCCGGCTTTCGCAGTCAAAAGAGGAGACCTCCCATGTGGACCAAGCCTGCTTACACTGACCTGCGCATCGGCTTCGAAGTCACCATGTACTTCGCCAACCGTTGATGCGCCCCACGCCCCGGTTCGCCGGGGCGTACTTTTTCCAGGTTTAGCCTTTCCCATGCATATCCAGATTCTCGGCTCCGCCGCCGGCGGTGGCTTTCCCCAGTGGAACTGCAATTGCGTCAATTGCGACGGCTTCCGCAAGGGCACCCTCAGGGCCCAGGCCCGTACCCAGTCTTCCATCGCCCTATCCGACGACGGGGTGAACTGGATCCTGTGCAACGCCTCGCCCGACATCCGCGCCCAGCTGGCCGGCTTCGCCCCGCTGCAACCGGCGCGGGCCCTGCGTGACACCGGCATCCGCGCCATCGTCCTGCTGGACAGCCAGATCGACCACACCACCGGCCTGCTCAGCCTGCGCGAAGGCTGCCCCCACGAGGTCTGGTGCACCGAGATGGTCCACCAGGACCTCACCACCGGCTTTCCGCTGTTCAACATGCTCGAACACTGGAACGGCGGGCTCAGTTGGCAGCCCATCGCCCTGAGCGGCAGCTTCACCATCCCGGCCTGTCCGAATCTGGAATTCACGCCCTTCCCGCTGCGCAGCGCCGCGCCGCCCTATTCGCCCCATCGCCACGATCCGCACCCGGGCGACAACCTGGGCCTGCTGGTCCACGACCGACGCACCGGCGGCAAGCTGTTCTATGCCCCGGGCCTGGGCCAGCCGGATGCCGCACTGCTGGAGCTGATGGGCCAGGCCGACTGCCTGCTGGTGGACGGCACGCTCTGGACCGACGACGAGATGCAGCGTCGCGGCGTGGGCACCCGCACCGGCACCGAGATGGGCCACCTGCCGCAGAGCGGCCCCGGCGGCATGCTGGAGGTGCTGGCCGGCTTCGAGCGCCAGCGCAAGGTGCTGATCCACATCAACAACACCAATCCGATCCTGGACGAAGACTCCCCCGAGCGCGCCATCGTCGCGCGCCAGGGCGTGGAAGTCGCCTGGGACGGCATGTCCATCGAGTTGTGAACGCCATGCCCGACGCCCTTACGCCCGCCGAATTCGAAGCCGCCCTGCGCGCCAAGGGCGACCTCTACCATATCCACCACCCCTATCACGTGGCCATGTACCAGGGCCGCGCCAGCCGCGAGCAGATCCAGGGCTGGGTGGCCAACCGCTTCTACTACCAGGTCAACATCCCGCTCAAGGACGCCGCCATCCTGGCCAACTGCCCGGATCGCGAGATCCGTCGCGAATGGGTGCAGCGCATCCTCGACCACGATGGCGAGCCCGGCAGCGAAGGCGGCATCGAGGCCTGGCTGCGCCTGGCCGAGGCCACCGGCCTGGACCGCGAGCAGGTGCTCTCCCAGGAACTGGTGCTGCCCGGGGTGCGCTTCGCGGTGGACGCCTACGTCAACTTCGCCCGTCGCGCCTCCTGGCAGGAAGCCGCCAGCAGCTCCCTGACCGAACTGTTCGCGCCGCAGATCCACCAGTCGCGCCTGGACGCCTGGCCGACCCACTATCCCTGGATCGATCCGGCCGGCTACGAGTACTTCCGCACCCGCCTGGGCCAGGCCCGCCGCGACGTCGAGCACGGTCTGCAGATCACCCTGCAGCACTACACCACCTGGGAGTCCCAGCAGCGCATGCTGGAGATCCTGCAGTTCAAGCTGGACATCCTCTGGAGCATGCTCGACGCCATGAGCATGGCCTACGAACTGCACCGCCCGCCCTATCACAGCGTCACCGCCGAGCGCCGCTGGCACCGAGGAATCGACCTATGAGCTTCGACCGCACCCAGGTGCCGCGCTGGCGCCCCGGCTATCGCTTCCAGTTCGAGCCGGCGCAGGACGCCCATGTGCTGCTCTACCCCGAGGGCATGATCAAGCTCAACGACAGCGCCGCCGCCATCGGCGGGCTCATCGACGGCCAGCGTGACGTGGCTGCCATCATTGCCGTCCTCGACGAACGCTTTCCCGGCGTGCCCGAGCTGGGCGCCGACGTCGAACAATTCATGGAGGTCGCTCGTGCAGAGCACTGGCTCCTGCTCGGCTAAGCCTTATTCGAGAAGTCGCCGAGCGAAGGTTAGGCAAGGCAGAAACCCGCGAGGAAGCGGAGTTTACAAATGGTAAATGAGCATTCCGAGCGGGTTTCTAACGCAGCATCACCGAGCGCAGGCACTTCTCAATTGCCTGGGGTGCCCATGCAACTCCCGCAGCCGCCGGCGGTAGGCAAGCACAACGTCGGCCTGCCGCTGTGGCTGCTGGCCGAGGTCACCTATCGCTGTCCGCTGCAGTGCCCCTATTGCTCCAATCCCCTGGACTTCGCCGCCCAGGGTCGCGAGCTGACCACCCAGCAGTGGTTCAAGGTGATGGCCGAGGCGCGGGAGATGGGCGCCGCCCAGATCGGCTTTTCCGGCGGCGAGCCCCTGGTGCGCCAGGACCTCGCCGAACTGATCCGCGAGGCGCGCCGGCTGGGCTACTACACCAACCTCATCACCTCCGGCATCGGCCTCACCGAGGCGCGCATCGCCGAATTCAAGGAAGCCGGCCTGGACCATATCCAGATCAGCTTCCAGGCCAGCGACGAACAGGTGAACAACCTGCTGGCCGGCTCCAGGAAGGCCTTCGCCCAGAAGCTGGCCATGGCCAAGGCGGTCAAGGCCCATGGCTATCCCATGGTGCTCAACTTCGTCACCCACAGGCATAACATCGATCGCCTCGACCAGATCATCGACCTCTGCCTGTCCCTGGAAGCCGACTTCGTCGAACTCGCCACCTGCCAGTTCTACGGCTGGGCCGAGCGCAATCGCGCCGGTCTCCTGCCGACCAGGGCCCAACTGGAGCGCGCCGAAGGCATCACCAATGACTACCGCGCGCGCCTCAAGGCCGAGAACCACCCCTGCAAGCTGATCTTCGTCACCCCGGACTACTACGAAGAGCGCCCCAAGGCCTGCATGGACGGCTGGGGCAAGCTGTTCCTGACCATCACGCCGGACGGCACCGCCCTGCCCTGCCACGGCGCCCGGCAGATGCCCATCGCCTTCCCCAACGTGAAGGAGCAGGACCTCAGGCACATCTGGTACGACTCCTTCGGCTTCAACGTCTACCGCGGCTACGACTGGATGCCCGAGCCCTGCCGCTCCTGCGACGAGAAGGAAAAGGACTACGGCGGCTGCCGCTGCCAGGCCTTCATGCTCACCGGCGATGCACGCAACGCCGATCCGGTCTGCGCCAAGTCCCCGCACCACGACCTCATCCTCGCCGCTCGCCAGGAAGCCGAGACCGCGACCCAGCGGATCGAGGACCTGCAATTCAGGAACGAGCGTAATTCGCGGCTGATCGCCAAGGCCTAAGAGCCTGCTCAAAATCTGCTGCGCGTCGGCCAAACGGCGTTGAAAATGGCCTGGGTCGCCAGCCCGGTCGGAATGCTCATTTACCACTCGTAAACCCGAGCGCGGGTCCGATCCGCTTCCTCAGCCATTTTCGTGGGGCCGCCTAGGCCTTGTTTGGCTCTAGCTCGCGAGATTCTGAACAGGCTCTAAGGCCGGCGGCGGCGCCAGGCACGCCAAGGTCGCCGCTGGAATCCAGGTCCCCGCGCCAAGGCGCAGGCTAGCGACGGGACTCACCACCCACGGCTCCGAGGCGTTTGCCTCCCGGCCGGGCAGTGACCATACTGCCCGGCCGGACCTTTTCCCCCGCCTCGTCATGCCTTCGATACGCCCGCTGCGCCCCGCCGACCTCCCGGCCGTCCTCGCCATCCAGGCGGCCAACTACCCCGCCGACCTGCTCGAAGACCACGCCTTCTACGCCAATCGCCTGGAGCTCGCCCCGGAACACTGCTGGGCGGCCCTGGACGCCGAGGCGCGGCTGCAGGGCTATCTGATCGCCTATCCCTGGGACGACGGCCTGCCACCGGTGCTGGGCGCCCGCCTGGAGCAACTGCCGGGCGCGGCCTCGACCTGGTTCCTGCACGACTGCGCCGTGCATCCCGCCGCCCAGGGCCAGGGCGTGGCCGGGCGGCTCTATCGCCACGCGAAGGGCCAGGCCCGACGCGCCCGCCTGCGCCAGGGGCGGCTGGTGTCGCTGTCCAACGCCATCGGCTACTGGCAGCGCCATCACTATCACCCGGTTCCGGCCGACGCCGCGCTCGAGGCCAAGCTGGCCGGCTATGGCGCCGGCGCCTGCCTGATGCAGCGCACCCTCGATACCCCGGACAGCGACAAAGCGTAAAACCTGCAAATCTAAATGCAAGTATTTCGCTTTCGCCTTAACATGGCCTAGCCCAGGAGGGCCTCCGCTGCCCGGCGCTCTGGCGCGGGTATCTTGATCGCCGCTACAAGGAATCCCTGATGAACATCGCTCCAGCGTCTTCGGCCAAGGGCCGGCGCGTCTTTTCCGTCACCCTGCTGGCCGCCCTGCTGGCGCTGGGCGGGCAGGCCGCCCAGGCGCGCTCCAGCTTCGAAGCCCCCGATCCGGACTACCACGGCGAGATCAAGGCCAGTCCCGTCACCGGCACCGCCATCCTGGCCGGCAGCGAGGTCGCGCTGGACGGCCGCGGCTTCACCCCCGGTCAGCAGATCACCCTGTCGCGCGGTGGCGTGGCGCTCAACCCCGACGCCGCCTACGTGGCCGACGCCCAGGGCAACTTCAAGGCGACCCTGCGCATCCCCGAAGACGCCGCCCCCGGCCAGCACCCCATCGTCATCAGCACCGCCCAGCCCTCGGGCGCCGCGGTCTTCCCGCTCAAGGTCTCGCCGGTGGTACCGCTGTCCGGCGCCGAGGCCTATAGCCTCACCGCGGTCAAACTGGTCCCCGGCCTCTACCAGGTGGACAGCAGCGCCAAGACCGGCGCCCTCTTCGTCACCTCGGCCGTGGGCCGCCCGCCGGTCAAGGTCTCGCAGCTGCTCAAGCTCGATCCCAAGGACCTGTCCATCCAGCGCCAGATCACCCCGGCCGCCGCCCCGGGCGAGGACGCCGGTGTCTACGCGGTCTACGGCGTGGGCGTGGACGATCGCAACGGCACCGTCTGGACCACCAATACCCGGCAGAACACCGTGGCGGTCTATCGCCAGAGCGACCTGGGCCTGGTCAAGCAATTCGAACCCGGCCTCGTGCCCCATGCCCACACGGTGGTGGTCGACGAGAAACTCGACCGCGCCTTCGCCTCGGCGGCCATGACCCCGGACATCGTCAGCTTCGACGCCAAGACCCCGGCCGTGCGCAAGCACATCGCCATCGAATCGGGCGTGCGCGGCGAGCAGTTCGCCGTGGTCGGCATGCACCTGGACCCGGCGGTGCACAAGCTCTACGCCGTCAGCCTGAAGACCAACGAAGCCGCGGTGATCGACGCCAAGACCGAGCAGGTCGAGAAGGTCTTCCCGATCCAGGGCGCCAAGACCCCCATGGGCGTGGCCCACGATCCCCAGACCGATCGCCTGTTCATCACCGCCCAAGGCAGCGACAACCTGCTGATCGTCGACGCCAAGACCGGCAAGACCCTGCACAACGTCACCACCGGCGCCGGAGCGCTGAACGTGGCCTTCGACCCGGTCAAGCGCCTGGCCTACGTGACCAACCGCGGCGCCGGCACCCTGACCGTGGTCGACCCGGACGGCACCATCAAGGCCAACCTGGAACTGGGCACCTACCCCAACCACGCGGTGGTGGATGGCAAGGGCGTGGTGTACGCGGTCAACAAGGCCAAGGGGCAGGATGATGCCGAGGGGGATCGGATCACGCGGGTAGTGGCCAAGTAACAAGCCTGCGGCCCTGTGGCTGGGCGGGGCTGCCTTCGTACAGAGCGACTGCCCTATCGCGGTCATGGACCGCTCCTACAGTTTCGAACTCCTGCTGTAGGAGCGGTCCATGACCGCGATAAGGGCATGATTTCAGCCTTGAACTGCGCGCCGTGCAGGTGCCCTGGCTGTTTATTGAGTTCTGCTGATGCCCCTGGTTTCGCCTGGCCGGCGACTCACTTTTCTTTGCTTGCGGATCGCCGCCCGGTGCAAAGAAAAGTAAGCAAAAGAAAGCACACCCCAACAGTTCGGCCTCACTGACGGGGACGGAGCGCCAGCCTGAGGCTTACGTATTCAGAAGATTCGTAGCGTGGAAAACCGCGCAGCGTTTTCCACTTAGGGAGTAACGCTTAACACGTGGACAAGGCTGCGCCGTTGTCCACCCTACCGGTTTGCACCCAAGGCATCAGGCGCGTGAATCGCCCCGTTCAGCAGGGCGAACGCCAGCGTCGTGGAGTGGGTCGAGCCGCAGGGATGCGGCGAGAGGTCCAGTGGGCCAGGGACGGCCCATCTGGACCGACCCCGGAACGGCACTGGTGTGAGCGGACCCGGAGCGAAGCGGAGGGCCGGATGGTCGGGGCAAGCGTTTTTGCTTACTTTTTTGGCGACTGCAAAAAGTGAGTCGCCCGGGTGGGCGAAACAAGAACCTTCAAAGCACTCGATAACCAGCCCTGGCACCCAATAGCACAGGCGTTGGGCTTCGCTAACGCTCAACCCAACCTACGCCCAACAACCAACGCCCGCCGAATCCAACCCGGCGGGCATCATCCAAACAGGGGCCAAAGGGGGGAAACTCACCCCTCCAGCGACTCCACCCCCAACTCATCCCACACCGCCTCCGCCAGATGGAAGGTGGCATTGGCCGCCGGGATGCCGCAGTAGATGGCGCTCTGCATGATCAGCTCCTTGATCTCCTCCCGCGTCACCCCGTTGCTGCGGGCGGCGCGCAGGTGCAGGCGCAGTTCGCCTTCGCGGTTCATGCCGATCAGCATGGCGATGGTGATCAGGCTGCGGGTGTGCCGCGGCAGGCCCGGGCGGGTCCAGATGTCGCCCCAGGCGTGGCGGGTGATCATCTCCTGGAATTCTTCGTTGAAGGGGGTCAGCTTTTCCAGGCTGCGATCGACGTGGGCGTCGCCCAGCACCGCGCGGCGGACCTGCATGCCGGCTTCGTAACGTTCTCTTTCGTCCAAGATCGACTCCTTCAGGCGCTGAGAAAGGCCAGCACGCGCTGGGTAAAGGCAGCGCCCATCTGCACGTTGGACAGGTGGGCCGCGGGAAACTCGACGTACTCGGCGCCGGGGATGCGTTCCTGCAGGAAGCGCCCGTCGGCCGGGGTGGTCACGGCGTCGTGGGTGCCGGCGACGATCAGCGTCGGGGCCTGGATGGCGTCCAGCACCTCGCGGAAGTCGGCGTCGCGTACCGCCGCGCAGTTGGCGGCATAGCCCTGGGGCGAGGTGCCGGCGAGCATGGCGACGATGCGGTCGACCCGATCCGGTTTGGCGCTGGCGAAATCGGGGGTGAACCAGCGGCCGATGGAGGCGTCGCGCAGGTCGCGCATGGCCTGCTCGCCGCCGGCTTCGACGGTCTGGATGCGGGTATTCCACACCTCGGGGGTGCCGATCTTGGCGCCGGTGTTGCACAGCACCAGGCGGGTGACCCGCTCGGGGGCGTTGATGCCCAGCCACTGGCCGATGGAGCCACCCATGGACAGGCCACAGAAGGCGAAGCGGTCGATACCCAGGGCGTCGGCCAGGGCCAGGACGTCACGGCCGTTCTGATCCATGCGATAGGGGCCGGGCGTCACCAGGGAGGCGCCGTGACCACGGGTGTCGTAGCGCAGCAGGCGAAAGCGCTCGCTGAAGGCGGCGGCCTGGTCGTCCCACATGGCCAGGTTGGTGCCCAGGGAATTGGACAGGATCAGCACGGGGGCGCCCTCGGGGCCCTCCAGCCGGTAGTTCAGGTCGCCATCGGCGAGACGTACGCTGGGCATCAGGCAGTCCTCTGGTTTAGGAATGGGTAGGCAGGGTGCGATGTTCGGCCAGGGCGCGGGCCACCCAGGCCCGGGCCTGGCCCTGGTAATGGGCGGGGTCCAGCAGGCGATCCAGCTCGGCGCTGGAGAGTTCGGCGGTGACCTCGGGGGTATCGCCGAGCACCAGACGCAGATGGCGACCCTCCTGGACGGCGCGCTTGCAGCTCTGCTCCACCAGGTGGTGAGCGGTCTCGCGCCCCAGCCGTCCGGCGAGGGCGATGCTGACCGCCTCGGCCAGCACCAGGCCGTGGGTCAACTCCAGATTGGCCTGCATGCGCGCGGCATCCACCTCCAGCCCGGCGACGATGGCCTGGGCCTGCTGCAGGGCGCCGGAGACCAGGCAGAACAGCTCCGGCAGGGTTTCCCATTCGGCATGCCAGAGGCCCAGGCTGCGCTCGTGCTCCTGGGGCATGGCCGAGAGCAGGGTGCTGACCAGACCCGGCGCGCGGGTGGCAGCGGCGATCAGCACCGCGGCGCCGACCGGATTGCGTTTGTGCGGCATGGTGGAGGAGCCACCCTTGCCCGGCGCCGAGGGCTCGAACACCTCGGCGGCCTCGGTCTGCATCAGCAGCGACAGATCGCGCCCGAGCTTGCCCAGGCTGCCGGCCACCAGGCCCAGCCAGGCGCCGACCTCGACCAGGCGATCGCGCTGGGTGTGCCAGGGTTGCTCCGGCAGGCTCAGCCCCAGCTCGCGGGCCAGGGCCTCGGCCACCGGCAGGGCGTCAGCGCCCAGGGCGGCCAGGCTGCCCGAGGCGCCGCCGAATTGCAGCACCAGCACCCGCGGCCGTAGTTCGGCCAGGCGCTGGCGGTGCCGGGTGATGGCGCCCAGCACCCCGGCCAGTTTCATGCCCAGGGTTACGGGCGTTGCATGTTGCAGCCAGGTCCGGCCGGCCAGCACGGTGCCGGCATGGCGCTCGGCCTGGATGGCCAGGGCCTCGGCCAGCCGTGCCAGGTCGGCGTCCAGGAGGTCCAGCGCCTGGCGAATTTGCAGCACCAGGCCGCTGTCCATGGCGTCCTGGCTGGTGGCACCGCGGTGCACATGGCGCTCGGCCTCGGGGTCCTGGGCGGCGATCTGCCGGCCCAGGGCCTTGACCAGCGGAATGGCGGAATTGCCGGCGCTGACCACGGCCTGGGCCAGCTCGGCCGCGTCATAGCGCTCGGCACGGCAGGCGGCGCCGATGGGCGCCACCGCCGTCTGGGGGATCACCCCCACCGCCGCCTCGGCGCGCGCCAGGGCCGCTTCGAAGTCCAGCATGCCCTGCAGTCGCCCCTGGTCACAGAACACCGCGCGCATGGCGGCCTGGGTGAAGTAGGCGTCGAACAGCAGGTTGGACATGGGGACTCCTCGGGGCTCAGTGGTCGTGATGCAGGTAGGTGGCTTGCCGCGGCAATCTCAGGCTGACCAGGAAGGCCACCGCCAGCATCACCGAGACGTAGATGTAGAAGACTTCCTCGTGCCCCTGGGTCTTGAAGCTCAGGGCGACGAATTCCGCCGAGCCGCCAAAGACCGCGTTGGCCACCGCATAGGACAGGCCCACGCCCAGGGCGCGTACTTCCGGCGGGAACATCTCTGCCTTCACCAGGCCGCTGATGGAGGTGTAGAGGCTGATGATGGCCATCGCCAGGCAGATCAGCAGGAAGGCCACGAAGGGACTCTGGACGCTGGCCAGCGCGGTGAGGATCGGCCAGGTGCAGACCGTGCCCAGGCCACCGAACAGCAGCATGGAGGCGCGCCGGCCGATGCGGTCGGAGAGCATGCCGAACAGCGGTTGCATGAGCATGAACACCAGCAGGGCGCAGGTCATCACGGCACTGGCGGTCTTGGCGTCCATGCCGCTGGTGTTGACCAGGTACTTCTGCATGTAGGTGGTGAAGGTATAGAAGATCAGCGAGCCGCCGGCGGTGTAGCCGAGCACGGTGAAGAAGGCCGCCTTGTGGTGCTTGAATAGGCCGCTCAGGGTACCGGCTTCCTTGTTGGCGCGGGTCTCGGCGGTGGTGGTCTCTTCCAGCGAACGCCGCAGGAACAGCGAGATCACCGCGGCAGCGGCGCCGACCAGGAAGGGAATCCGCCAGCCCCAGGCACGCAGGTCGGCGTCGCTCAAGACCTGCTGCAGGATCACCACCACCAGCACCGCCAGCAACTGGCCGCCGATCAGGGTGACGTACTGGAAGGAGGCGAAGAAGCCGCGCTGGCCACGCAGCGCCACCTCGCTCATGTAGGTGGCGGTGGTGCCGTATTCACCACCCACCGAGATGCCCTGCAGCAACCGCGCGAGCAGCAGCAGGGCCGGCGCCGCGACGCCGATGCTGGCATAGGTGGGCAGGCAGGCGATGGCCAGGGAGCCGGCGCCCATCATCAGGATGGAGATGACCATGGAGGTGCGCCGGCCGTACTTGTCGGCGATGCGCCCGAAGATCCAGCCGCCCAGAGGCCGCATCAGGAAGCCCGCAGCGAAGACGCCGGCGGTGCTCAGCAACTGCACGGTGGGATCGCTCTTGGGGAAGAAGGCGGCGGCGAAGTAGATGGAGCAGAAGGCGTATACGTAGAAGTCGAACCATTCCACCAGGTTGCCGGACGAGGCGCCGACGATGGCGAAGATGCGCTTCTTGCGCTCCTCGAAGCTGTAATGCGGGTGAGTGCTCATGGAGATCCTTAATTATAGGTATGGATGGACGGAGGACAGCCTACCGCCATCGGACCAGGAGAGACACACGCGGTTACAGGAGGTGTGGGCATGGGGTAGATTGGGTTTCAGTGATTTGCTGTAGCGGAGGCATTCGATAGAGGTCTATATCGCGGCCATGGGCCGCTCCTACAGTGTCATGCTTTTGTAGGAGCGGCCCATGGCCGCGATGGCCCCAGCGACAAAGCCTCAGATCCCGTCCACCCGTTCCACCGCCAGCGCCAACCCCTGGCCGACGCCCACGCACATGGTGGCGAGACCCAGGCGGCCGCCGGTCTTCTGCAGGTGGTGCACCGCGGTGAGCACCAGGCGGTTGCCGCTCATGCCCAGGGGATGACCCAGGGCGATGGCGCCGCCGTTGGGATTGACCTTGGGACTGTCGTCGGCCACGCCCAGCTCGCGCAGCACGGCCAGGCCCTGGGCAGCGAAGGCTTCGTTGAGTTCGATGACGTCGAAGGCGTCGATGGACAGGTCCAGTTGCTTGAGCAGCTTGCGCACCGCCGGGGTCGGGCCGACGCCCATGATGCGCGGCGCTACCCCGCCACTGGCCATGCCCAGCACCTTGGCCCGCGGCGTCAGGCCGTGCTTCTTCACGGCTTCAGCCGATGCCAGGATGATGGCCGAGGCGCCGTCGTTGAGGCCCGAGGCGTTGCCGGCGGTCACGGTCTTATCCGGGCCGTTGACTGGCTTCAATTTGGCCAGGCCTTCGGCGGTAGTGTCCGCACGCGGATGCTCGTCTCGCTCGACCACCACGTCGCCTTTCTTGCCCTTGATGGTCACCGGGACGATTTCCTCGGCGTAGTAACCGGATTCCTGGGCCGCGGCGGCGCGCTGCTGGCTGCGCAGGCCGAAGGCGTCCTGGTCGGCGCGGCTGACGCCATAGTCGGCGGCGACGTTGTCGCCGGTGACCGGCATGCTGTCGACGCCATAGGCCTCTTTCATTGCCGGATTGACGAATCGCCAGCCCAGGGTGGTGTCTTCCAACTTCTGGCCACGGCCGAAGGCGCTGTCGGCCTTGCCCATCACATAGGGCGCGCGGGTCATGGATTCCACCCCGGCGGCGATCACCAGGTCCATCTCGCCCAGGGCGATGGCGCGGTAGGCCTGGCCCACCGCTTCCATGCCCGAGGCGCAGAGGCGATTGAGGGTCACGCCCGGCACCGTTTCCGGCAGTCCCGCCAGCAGCACCGCCATGCGTGCCACGTTGCGATTGTCTTCGCCAGCCTGGTTGGCGCAGCCCATGAACACCTCGTCCACGGCGGACCAGTCCACCTGGGGATTACGCTCCTGCAGTGCCTTGAGCGGAATGGCCGCCAGGTCGTCGGCACGCACGGCGGACAGCCCGCCGTTGAGCCGGCCAATGGGGGTGCGGACGGCGTCGCAGATATAGACGGGGCGACTCATTCCTCGCCTCCCTTCTGGCCGCCGTGGGCCGCCGTGGTGCGGGCCTGCAGATCGCGCAGGGCCTCGAGTTCGGTGGCGGTCGGCGCCTCGGTGGTGGCGACCTGATCGGCGAAGCGGAGGGCCCAGCCGGTGGCGGCCACCACCTGCTCGCGAGTCACCCCGGGATGCAGGGCGGTCACCACGAATTCGTTCGTGCCGGCTTCCGGTTCCATGATGCAGAGGTCGGTGATGATGGCGGTCGGGCCCTTGCCCGGCAGGCCCAGCTGCTGGCGGTGATCGCCGCCCTCGCCGAAGCCCACCGAGGTGATGAAGGCCAGCTTGTCGACGAAGCTGCGGTGCGACTGCTTGAGGATGATCAGCACCTCCTTGGCCGAACCGGCGATCTCCGGCGCGCCGCCGGCGCCCGGCAGGCGTACCTTGGGCTGGTGGTAGTCACCGATCACCGTGGTGTTGATGTTGCCGAAGCGGTCGACCTGGGCGGCGCCGAGGAAGCCGACGTCGATGCGCCCGCCCTGCAGCCAGTAGCGGAAGATCTCGCCGGTGGGCACCACGGTGTCGGCGGTCTCGGCCAGTTCGCCGTCGCCGATGGACAGCGGCAGCACCGACGGCTTGGCGCCGATGGGGCCGGATTCGTAGATCAGCACCACGTCCGGCGCATGGGTCAGGCGTGCCAGGTTCGCCGCGGTGGACGGCAAGCCGATGCCGACAAAGCAGACGCTGCCATTGCCGAGGCGGCGCGCGGCGGCCACGGTCATCATTTCATTGGTGGTGAAGTCGCTCATGGTTCAGGCCTCCGCAGCCAGCTTCGCCTGGAAGGCGGCGAAGTCCGCGGTACCGCGGATGTAGGTGTCGATCCACTGGGTAAAGGTGTCGCGATCGCGGGCGATCGGATCCCAGGCCTGGTAGAAGCGGTTGTCGCGCTCGTAGTAGCCGTGGGCATAGGACGGATGCGCCCCGCCCGGCACCACGCAGACGGCGCTGAGCGCCCAGGTCGGCAGCACGCAGGCGTTCATCGGTGCCTGGAGGTCGTCGACGATCTCCTCCACGGTGACGATGCAGCGCTGGGCGGCCAGGGCCGCTTCCTTCTGCACGCCAAGGATGCCCTGGATCAGCACGTTGCCCTGGCGGTCGGCCTTTTGCGCGTGGATGACGGTGACGTCCGGACGCACGCTGGGCACAGCAGCCAGTTTTTCGCCGGTGAAGGGACAGGCGATGAACTTGATGTCCGGATTGACCTTGGCCAGGTCCGAGCCCTGGTAGCCGCGCAGGACGGCGAACGGCAGGTTGGAGGCACCGGCGACATAGGCATTGGCCAGGGCCGCGTGGCTGTGCTCGGAAATCTCCAGCGGGTGCGGCCAGCCCTTTTCCACCGCATCGCGCAGCCGGTGCAGGGAGCCGACACCGGGGTTGCCACCCCAGGAAAAGATCAGCCGCTTGGCGCAGCCGGCACCGATCAGCAGGTCGTAGACCAGGTCGGGGGTCATGCGCACCAGGGTCAGGTCGCGCCGATTCTGGCGGATCAGCTCGTGGGCGGCGGCGGTCGGAATGAGATGGGTGAAGCCTTCGAGGGCGACGGTCTCGCCATCGTGGACGAAGCGCTGGATGGCTTCGCTCAGGGACAGGATCTGGGCCATGGATTGTCGACTCGCGTCTTTGTTGTCGGCGCCGCCCGGTGCGGCGGTCTGGGGTCAGACTACAAAGCCCCATCGGCGCAAACAATCCGATAATCGACTAACAGTTCGATTATCGAACAGCATCGTTCAGTAGGCGGGCGACCGCTTCGCTGCGCAGCGCGACGTCGCAGCGGCTACACTGCCCTGCCCTCACCCAGAGCCCTGCCGATGTCCGACAAGCCCCGCGCCTCCCTGGAAGGGATCACCCTCGAAGCCCTGCTGACCCGCCTGGTGGAGCATCACGGCTGGGAAGAACTCGGGCGGCGCATCCCGCTGCGCTGCTTCACCCATGAGCCCTCCATCAAGTCCAGCCTGACCTTCCTGCGCCGCACGCCCTGGGCACGGGAAAAGGTCGAACAGCTCTATCGGCGCTTGCCCAAGCAGGGTTGAGCCTAGCCCGGTGTAGGTTGGGTTGCGACGGCTCCATCGTCGAAGACCAACAAACCGCGATCTAGCCCGGGCACCCGTTGGGCTTCGCTGCGCTCAACCCAAACTACGACGCCTGTTCCTGCCGGAACACCAGCACCTTGAGTCCGCCCTCGGGATCCTCGTCGGCGAATTCCGGCGGATTGGCCAGGCGCTCGACGAAGGCCAGCCCAGGGGCCTCCTGGGCCATGCCGGCGATGAGGAAATCCGCGCCCACGCCGGGGTCGTTGACGCAGGCCAGCACCCGGCCGCCGGGGGTGAGCAGTTCGGGCAGGCGGCGCAGGATGCGGGCGTAGTCCTTGGTCAGGGCGAAGCTGCCCTGCTGGAAGCTGGGCGGATCGACGATCACCAGGTCATAGGGCCCCAGCTTGCGCACCTTGCCCCAGGACTTGAACAGTTCGTGACCGAGAAAGCTGACCTTGCCCAGGTCATGGCCATTGAGTCGGTGATTCTCGCGGCCGCGGGTCAGGGGCCCGCGGGCCATGTCCAGATTGACCACCTGGGCCGCGCCGCCGGCCAGGGCGGCCACCGAGAAGCCGCAGGTGTAGGCGAACAGATTGAGGATGCGCAGGCCGGCGGCCTGCTCGCGCACCCAGCGGCGGCCCAGGCGCATGTCGAGGAACAGCCCCATGTTCTGGTGGCGGGTGAGGTCCAGGCCGAACTTCAGGCCGTCCTCGTGGATGACGTGCTCGCCCACCGGCGCGCCGATCAGCGCCTCGCTGGCCGCATCCAGGCGATAGCGATGCTGCAGCAGCAGGCTGCAGGCACCGCTGGCCATCCACACCGGGGTCGCGCCCAGGGCGGTCAGGGTGGCGCGCAGGGCCTCCAACTCGGCCGCGGGCAATTCGCGAAACAGGCCCACCCGCACCACGCCTTCCAGCCAGTCGACGGTGAGTTGCTCCAGCCCCGGCAGCAGCCGGCCACGTCCATGCACCAGTCGGCGTGCCTCGGCGGGCGGCGAAGCGAGGGCGGTAAGCAGGAGCTCGGAGAGGCGGGCAAGGGTGGCGGTATTCATGGGCGGTCACGACGGCAAAGGAGCGGCATGCTACGGCAAAAGCGCCGGCCCCGCCTCCCGCGGCGAGTCCGGTAGAGGTCTGCCGGCGCCTCGGCGCGGACACCCGGGCCGGACGTCGCCAGCGAACCGACCAGCCCGATGAAAATATGTCTCAGGCGGTAACGACTCGCAGTTGTATCCACTTTGTAACCCGCTCTAGAATCCGCCTCCCCAACCCCAGGACGATAACAATGCGCCGGCTGGTCCCTGCTCTCTATCTGCTGCCCCTCTGTGCCCTCCCCCTCGCCGGTCATGCCCAGGAGCAGACGGAAGACTCGCCCCAGGCGCTGTCCGATCTCACCATCGTCGGCGCGGCCGAATCGCCCACCGGTCCGGTACAGGGCTACAAGGCAGAGCGTTCCAGCAGTGCGACCCGCACCGACACCCCGCTGCACGAGACGCCCCAGTCGGTGAGCGTGGTCTCCCGCGAGGCCCTCGACGACCTCTCCGCCACCCGCCTGCAGCAGGCGCTGGACCAGGCCGGCGGCGTCGGCCGTGGCAACAACTTCGGCGGTCAGGGCCTGACCAGCTACACGGTGCGCGGCTTCACCAGCTCCGAATATTTCCGCAACGGCTTCCCCATGAATCGCGGCTATCCCAGCGCGCCGGATGCCGCCACCCTGGAGCGGGTCGAGGTCCTGCGCGGCCCGGCGGCGACCCTCTATGGCCGCAGCGATCCGGGCGGCACCTTCAACGTGGTCACCAAGCAGCCGCTGGGCGAGCGCAAGACCACCCTCGGCAGCCAGTTCACCGACCAGGGCCTACGGCGCGGCACCCTGGACACCACCGGCCCGGTGGATGAAGACGGCCGCCTGGCCTATCGCCTCAACCTGATCGCCGAAGGCGGCGACAGCTTCCGCGACGATGTCGAGCACGAGCGCTACGAAGTGGCCCCGGTGCTGAGCTGGCAGGCCACCGACGCCACCCTTATCACCTTCGAGGCGGACATCATCCGCAGCAACGCCCCGCTGGACCGCGGCCGCACCAACTACCTGACCCAGCGCGCCGAAGCCAGTCGCTCCACCAATGCCTGGGAAAAGGGCACCACCAACCTGCTGCACAACGACAGCGAGGCCTATCAGCTGCGCTTCGAGCACCAGTTGAACGACGCCTGGACCCTGGCCGGCGGCTTCCAGTACCTCGACGGCAGCCTCAAGGGCAATGCCGTGGAAGCCAACGGCGTGCAGGCCGATGGCGTGACCCTGGGTCGCAACTTCAACTACCGCAAGCTGGAGTGGAGCGATCGCGACCTGCAGCTGAATCTGACCGGTCGCTTCGACACCTTTGGCCTCGGCCACACCCTGATCACCGGGATCGAGGTGGAAGACTATGACTACCGCTCCATCATCCAGCGCTCCCCCGGCGGCGCCAACGTCTATCCGGTCAATCTGGTCGATCCGGTCCTGGGTCAGCCGCGCCCCGCCCTGACCCGCGTTGCCACCCACGACCATGAGACGCTCAAGACCTGGGCCGCCTTTGTGCAGGACCAGATCGCCCTCACCGAGCGCCTCAAGGTGCTGGGTGGCGTGCGCCTGGAGCGCTTCGAGCACGACTACGATAACAAGATGCCACCCCAGGTCCTCGCTAACGGACGGATTGTCACCGGTGACTGGAGCAAGGACTCGAACGCCGTCACCCCGCGCCTGGGCGTCAGTTATGACCTCACCCCGGAACTGGCCCTCTACGCCAGCGCCTCCAAGTCGTTCAAGCCCAACACCGGCGCGGCGTTCCAAGGTGGGGGTTTCGATCCCGAAGAAGGCAAGGCCTACGAGGTGGGCATGAAGTGGGCGGCGCTGGACGGCCGCCTCAGCGTCGACACGGCGATCTTCCATACGGTCAAGGAAAACGTCCTGACCCCGGATCCGGTCGAACCCACCTTCAACGTCGCTACCGGCGAGGTACGCAGCCGCGGCTTCGAAGTCAACTTGACTGGCGACCTGACGCCCAACTGGCGCATCCTCGGCGGCTACGCCTTCACCGATGCCGAGGTCACCAAGGACAACACCCTGGCCCGCGGCACGCGCCTGACCAACATCCCGCGCAATGCCGTCAACCTGCTCAACGTCTACGAATTCCACGACGGCGTGCTACGCGGCCTGGGGCTGGGCGCCAACCTCAAGTACGTGGGTGAGCGCGAAGGCCAGAAGACCGCGGTCAGCGACTACACGATGGACAGCTACACGGTCACCGACCTGCTGAGCTTCTACAAGGTCGACGAGCACCTGCGGCTGAACCTGGACGTGCGCAACGTCTTCAACAAGGGCTACGACGAGAGCTCCTGGAACGCCTACAGCTATCCGGGCGAGCCGCGTACGGTGCAGGCCGGTTTCACCTACACCTTCTGACGCCCTACCCTCTGCAGCTCCGCGGTCAGGCCTCGCTGAAGGCCTGACCGGTCAGCGGCTGCACCACCGGGCGGCCCTGGCGGTCGTGGAGGATGTCCACCGCCACGCCGTAGGTGGCTTCCAGCAGGTCGGCGGTGACGATGGCGGCGGGTCGGCCGGCGGCCAGCAGGCCACCGTTGACCAGCACCAGCAGCGAATCGGCGTACTGGCAGGCCAGGTTGAGGTCGTGCAGCACCACCACGGTCACCCGCTGGTGCAGCCGGGTCTCGTGGCGCACGCGATCGAGCAGGTTGATCTGGTGCCGCAGATCCAGGGCGCTGACCGGTTCGTCCAGCAGCATCACCTCGGGTTCGCGCATCAGCACCTGGGCAAAGAACACCAGTTGGCGTTGACCGCCACTCAGGGCGCCCAGCTGGCGCGAGGCCAGATGGCCGATGCCCACCTCGTCGAGCTTGCCCAGCGCGCGTTCCAGCAGCTCATCGTCCAGGTGCAGGGTCAGCCGTTCCAGGCTGCCCATGGCCACCGTCTCCAGCACCGACAGCGCCGCCTCGGCATGGGAATCCTGGGGCATGTAGGCCACGCCCTGGCGCCAGCCGTCCCGCTGACCACGCAGCGAAGCCCCCGCCACCAGCCGCCGCGCACCGCGCTCGATCTGGCCGGCCGCCAGCGGCAGATCACCGGCCAGGGCGCGCAGCAGGGTGGTCTTGCCGGTGCCATTGGGGCCGAGGATCACATGCACCTGCCCCGCGTGCAGCTCGGTGCAGAGTCCGGAGATGACGGTACGATCGCCGCGCTTCAGCGCGAGGTCCTGGAGGCGGATCATGGGCTGGACCTGCGGGGGGCGAAGATGAGCCAGAGCAGAAAGGGCACCCCGACGATGGCGGTGACGATGCCCACCGGAAACAGCGCCCCGGGCAGGATCGACTTGGACAGCACCGAGGCGAAGGACAGCATCAGGGCACCGCAGATGGCCGACAGCGGCAGCAGGAAGCGCTGATCCTCGCCCACTTGCCAGCGGGCGATATGGGGTGCGACCAGGCCGACGAAGCCGATCACCCCGACGAAGCTGGTGGCCGTGGCGGTCATCACCGCCACCAGGATCAGCACCTTGAGGCGCAGCCGGCGGATATTGACGCCGAGGCTCTCGGCCCGTGCCTCGCCCAGCCGCAGGGCAGCCAGCTTCCAGGCATCGCGCAGGAGCAGGAGGCAGCACAGCAGGGTCACCCCGGCGACGATGGCCAGGGTGGTCCAGGTGGCGCGACCGAGGCTGCCGAACAGCCAGAAGAGGATCTGCTGCGACAGCTCCGGCGAGGAGAGGAATTGCACCAGGGACAGCAGCGACTGGAAGAGGAACAGCAGGGCGATGCCGCCGAGGATGATGGTGTCGCTGCCGGTGCGCTTGAGCGAGGCCAGGGCGAAGAGAAACAGCGCCGCCAGCATGGCGAAGGCGAAGGCGCCCAGCGGTACCCCGATCAGCGCGCCCAGGCCGAAGCTGCCCAGCGCCAGGCTGAGGGCGGCGCCGCAGCCGGCGGCGGCGGCCATGCCCAGGGTGTAGGGACTGGCCATGGGGTTGTTGAGCAGCGTCTGCATCTGCGCCCCGCCCGCACCTAGGGCGGCGCCCACCGCCAGCGCCATCAGCGCCACCGGCAGGCGCAGGTCGCGGACGATGGCGTCGGTCATCGGCTGCCGCTCGCCGAGCCCGGTCAGCGACTTGAGCACTTCCAGCGGCGAGAGCAGCGACGGCCCGGTGGCGATGTCCAGCACCAGACCCGCCAGGGTCAGCAGCAGAAACACCCCGCAGGCCCGCCAGCGGCGGCGCTCGCGGGCGCGTTGCTCGGCGATGGCGTTGCCGTGGCTGGCGTTCGCGGCCTCGCTCATGGCGTCAGGCCTAGGGCAAAGGTGCCCTCGGGCTGGATCGGCATATAGCGGCGGTAGTACTCGCGGTAGTTGGCCATGGGATCCACGTCCTGGAACAGATCCGGATAGAGCTGCTTGGCGATGAATTGCAGCATGGCGAAGTCTTCCAGGCTGCGCGAGGCGCCCTGGTAGACGCCATAGAGGCGCCCGTCGCGGATCGCCGGCAGATTGGCCCAGCCCGGTCGCTGCATGAAGGCGCGCAGGTGGCTGCGGGCGTCGTCGGCGGTGACCCCGGGGCCCATGGGCAAGGCGGAGGGATTGCTGTTGTCCTCACGCCCGGAGATGAAGATGACCTCCGGCTGGGCCAGGAGCACCTGCTCCGGATTCATCACCCCCCACCACTGGATGAAGGGCGCGGCGATGTTGTCGCCGCCGGCCAGGGTGACCATGGCACCCCACATGTTGCGGCCATAGGTGAAGGAGTATTCGGCCGGACCCTTGTTGCCGAACTCGGCATAGACCCGTGGTTTCGGGCGATGAGCCGCCGCGATGCGGGTCTGGATGTCCTGCACCACCTTGGCGTAGAAGTCGGCCAGCTCGTTGGCGCGCGCCTCCTGGCCGGTGATCACCCCGAGCAGGCGGGTGGACGCCAGGTGGCGCTCCAGGGTCTGGGCGTTGTAGTCGATCGCCACCACCGGGATGCCGAGCTGTTCCAGGCGCTTGACCTCGCTGTCCAGCGCCTGGAATTGCCAGGCGGCCAGGACCACCAGATCCGGCTTGAGGGCGAGCACCTTTTCCACGGAGAAACTGTTGTTTTCCGTCTCGCCCACATCGGGAAGGCTGGCCAGGGAAGGTCGGTGGGCGACGTTAAGCGCCCAGTTGGCCGGCACCTTGCGCTCCCAGGCGCCACGGGAGACACCGACCACGGCGTCGAAGGCCTGCTCGCCACCGACCGCCAGGTAGTCGCCATAGTGGAAGCCCAGCACCACCCGCTTGGCCGGCGCCTCGATGGTCACCGTGCGCCCGAGGACGTCGGTCACCTGCCGGGTCTCGGCAAAGGCCGGTGCAATCAGAAAGCAAGCGATAAGCGTTACCAGCGGGACAGCCCACTGTCCGCTGCGAGCGAAACCTTTCATGGAACCCCTTGGACGTCTGCACCCGCTCTAGACGGGTGACTGCGGCGCATGCAAAGGGTGCAACTTTACGCGGTGGCAGCGCCTGCGCCTAGCGCCCGCCACGCTCCCAGAGCCCGCTTATAATCTCGCGAGCTAGAGCTAAACAAGGCGAAGGCCCTAGGAAACGGAGTTAGCCACGGTAAGTGAGCATTCCGACCGGGCTGGCGACCCAGGGCCTTTTCAACGCAGTTTGGCCGACGCGCAGCAGATTAGGAGCGGGCTCTCAGGTCGCGTCGGCGTGACTGACCACCCCCTTGATCAACACCGCCAGGGCCGCGAGACCCGCCGGCAGGAGCAGCGCGGTGAGCACCTGGGTGAAGGTCCAGCCCAGGCCCAGCAGGGTCGCACCCATCCAGGCGCCGGTGATGGCGCCGAAGCGGCCGATGCCGAGCATCCAGGACACCCCGGTGGCGCGGCCGTGGGTCGGATAGTACCGCGCCGCCAGCGAGGGCATGGCCGACTGGGCGCCGTTGATGCACATGCCGGCCACCAGTACCAGGGTGGCGACCAGGGCGACCTGGCCCAGGCTTTGGCCGACGCAATAGGCGAAGACGCCGGCCAGGACATAGAACAGGCCGATCACCTTGTGCGGGTTGAATCTGTCCATGGCCCAGCCGACGAACACCGCGCTGAGCACCCCGCCGAACTGGAACAGCGCGCCGATCAGGGCGGCCTGCTCCAGGCTGGCGCCGGCGTCGCGCATCAGCGTCGGCAGCCAGCTGGTGAGCAGGTAGACGATCACCAGGCCCATGAAATAGGTCAGCCACAGCAGCAGGGTGCCGGCGCTGTAGCTGCGGTTGAAGATCACCGCGAAGACGTTGCCGGTCTTGACCGACTTCTGCTCGGGCACCACGAAGTGCCGCGCCTCGGCGGCTTCGCGGCCGATGGGCGCCAGCACCCGGCGGATGCGCTCGGCGCTCTTGCCGTGCACCACCAGATAGCGCGCCGATTCCGGCAGCCAGAGCAGCAGCACCACGGCCAGCGCCAGGGGCAGCACGCCGCCCAGCACCAGCAGGCTGTGCCAGCCGTAGGCCGGGATCATCCAGGCCGAGACGAAGCCGCCGCCGGCCATGCCCAGGTTGAAGCCGCAGAACATGCTGGTCACCAGCAGCGACTTGAGGCGCTCGGGGGTGTATTCCGAGAGCAGCGTGGTGGCGTTGGGCATGGCGGCGCCCAGGCCCAGCCCGGTGAGGAATCTCAGGATCACCAGCTGTTCGAGGTTGCTGCTGAAGGCCGACAGCAGGCTGAAGCCGCCAAAGATGAAGGTGGCGACCACCAGCACGCCCTTGCGACCGAAGCGATCGGCCAGCGGCCCGGAACCCAGGGCGCCAAAGACCATGCCGCCCAGCGCGGCGCTCATCACCGGCCCCAGGCTGGCCCGCGGGATGTTCCATTCCACCGACAGCGCCGGGGCGATGAAGCCCATGGCCGCGGTGTCGAGGCCGTCGAGAAAGACGATGAGAAAGCACAGGGCGACGATGCGCCACTGGTAGGCGGACAGCGCCTGGCGATTGATGAACTGCTGGACGTCCAGGGTGCCGGCTGTCGCCGTGGCCAAGGAATCGGCCAGGGGCACGGCGCCCGCGAGGGTGTGCGTCATGGTGGTCTGCTCGTGTTGTTGTTATCGGCGTGTTGCGCCACTGCGCCGACGTTAAGCCCAACCCCAGACAGCTGACAATTCGATTATCGGCGATATGGCCGATAATCGACCGGATTCGCTAGTGAAACAGCCGGGTGCTCAATTCCTGGCTGGCGGCCAGCAGCACCGGCAGGAAGCGCGTCTCCAGTTCCTGACGACTGACCCGACTGGCGTGGGTGCCGACGTTGAGCGACGCCAGCACCTGGCCGGCGGCGTCTCTCAGGGGCACCGCCAGGGATCTCAGCCCCACCTCCAGCTCCTGGTCGACGATGACGTAGCCCTGCTGGCGCACCTGGCCCAGGCACTCGATGAGCGCCGGCGGCTGATAGAGGGTACGGCTGGTCTTGGCCTGCAGATCGGCGTGTTCCAGATAGTCGTGCAGGGCGGCATCGTCCAGGGCGGCGAGCAGGATGCGGCCCATGGAGGTGCAATAGGCCGGCAGCCGGCTACCGACGCTGAGGTCCACCGAGATCAGCCGCTGCGGCGTGGCCGAGCGGGCGATGTAGAGGATCTCGTCGCCTTCCAGGGTGGCCATGGAGCAGGCCTCGTGCAGTTGCTCGCTCAGGCGATCGAGCACCGGCTGGGCGGTGACCGCCAGCGGCGTCGACGACAGATAGGCGTGCCCCAGGGTCAGCACCTTGGGCAGCAGCGAATAGGTGCGCCCATCGGTGGTGACATAGCCCAGCTTCATCAGGGTGTGCAGGCAGCGGCGCACCGCGGCGCGGGGGATCTCGGTGCGATGGCTGATCTGGGCGATGGTCAGCTGGCGCTTGCGCTCCTGGAAGGCGTGGATGACCGCCAGGCCGCGGGCCAGGGAGGTCATGAAGTTGGGGTCGCCGGTAAAGGCTTCGATGCGCTTGGCCGGCGAGGCGATGATGGGCGGCGCGGCCAGTGGCGGCAGGCCGGTGGCGTGAGCGGTGCGGTTATCGTCCATCGACCCTATCCTCGGCAGGCTTTTGATCGATTATCGAGCGAGGGGGCGATTATCGCAATCGCATTTCTGCCAGCGCCCGCAGACGCGCAGGGGCCTGCAGGTGCATGCTGAGGCTTCCCGCCAGCCGCCTGGATGCCTGTCGATGAAGACCCTGGAAGATCATCTCAGCCAATACGCGAGCTACCACCGCGATCCGCGCAATATCGCCAGCCACTTCCCCGGCATTTTGCTGATCGTGCTGGCGGTGGCCATCCTGCTGTCGCGACCGGTCTTCAGCCTGGCCGGCTGGCCGCTGTCGCCCGCGGTGCCGGTGGCCGGTGCGGTGGCGCTCTTCTATCTGCGCCTGGATCGGCCGCTGGGGCTGCTGATGAGCGTCCTGCTCGCGCTCGCCCTCTGGCTGGGCGCCGCGCTGGCGGCCCAGAGCACGGGCGTCTGGCTGGCCTGGGGGCTGGGTCTGTTCCTGGTCGGCTGGGCCATCCAGTTCGTCGGTCATCACTACGAGGGACGCAAGCCGGCCTTTCTCGACGACCTGGCCGGCCTGGCCATCGGCCCGCTGTTCATCGCCACCGAAGCCGTCTTCTGGCTGGGCGGTCGCCAGCAGCTCAGGCAGGCGATCGAAGAACGGGCCGGCCCGGTACGGCGTCGTCAGCCCAGCCGATAGCGGATCGACGGCCGACCGTCGGGACCGTCCAGCGTCACCTGCGCCCTCACCCCCCAGACCTGCTGGATCAACTCGGCCGTCAGCACCTCGCCGGGGGCGCCTTCGGCGACCAGGCGGCCGTCGCGCAGCACCGCCAGGCGATCGCAGAACAGCGCGGCCAGGTTGAGATCGTGGATGGCCAGCACGCAGGTCGCCGGCAGGCGGCGGACCAGGTCGAGGATCTCGAGCTGGTGCTGGATATCGAGGTGGTTGGTGGGTTCGTCCAACAGCAGTTCGCTGGGCTCCTGGGCCAGGGCGCGGGCGATCTGAGCGCGCTGGCGCTCGCCGCCGGAGAGGCTGTGCCAGCGCCGTGCCGCCTTGTCGACCAGGCCGACCTGGGCCAGGGCGCGCTGGCAAACCTCGGCGTCGCGCGCGCTCCAGGCATCGAGCAGGCCGCGATGGGGCGTGCGCCCCAGGCGCACCACCTCGGCCACCGAGAGATCGGCTTCGGTACCGGCCTGCTGCTCCACCAGGGCGACCCGGCGCGCCAGGTCGCGCCGGCGCAACTCGGCCAGCGGCGTCCCGTCGAGACTGACCCTACCCTCCTCCGGCCGCCGCAGCCCGGCCAGCAGCCGCAGCAGACTGGACTTGCCCGAGCCATTGGGGCCGAGCAGTCCGAGCACCCCGCCCGGCGGCACCGCGAGGGTTACCCCGGCGAGGATCGGCTGCCCGCCGGCGCTCCAGGCCACGTCGCGCGCAGCGAGGCTCATCGGACCTCCCGTGCGCGATAGAGGATGAAGGCGAAGGCCGGGGCACCGACCAGGGCGGTGACCACGCCGATGGGTAGGGTCTGCTTGGCCACCAGGGTGCGGGCGACGATGTCGGCCAGCACCATGAACAGCGCGCCGATCAGGGCGCAGGTGGGCAGCAGCCGGCCATGCCCCGGACCCACCAGGAAACGCGCCACATGGGGGATCACCAGGCCGACGAAGCCCACCGCGCCCACCAGGCTGACCAGGCAGGCGGTGATCAGGCCGGTGACGGCCAGCAGCAGCAGGCGCAGCGGTCCCACCGCCACCCCGAGGCTGGCGGCGGCGTCTTCGCCAAAGGCGAAAGCATCCAGCGCCCGGGCGCAGGCCAGACACACCAGCAGCCCGGCGAGCACCACCCCGGCGGCCAGCCAGACATCCGGCCAGCGCACCCCGGCCAGGCTGCCGAGCAGCCAGAACATCACGCTGCGCGCCTGCTCGGCATTGGCCGCGGTGGCGACGATATAGGCGGTCAGGGCATTGAACAGCTGGGAAGCCGCCACCCCGGCGAGGATGATGCGGGTACTGCCGCCGCTGCCGAGAAAGGGCAGCACCACGGCGAAGGCCAGCACCGCGCCGAGAAAGGCACCCAGGGAGACACCAAGCACCCCGCCGCCGACGCCCAGCAGCATCACCAGCACCGCGCCGGTGGAGGCGCCGGCGGATAGGCCGAGCACATAGGGTTCGGCCAGGGCGTTGCGCAGCAGCGCCTGGAGGATGGCCCCCGAGACCGCCAGGCCCGCACCGCAGCAGGCGGCCACCAGGGCGCGACTGAGGCGGTATTCCCAGACGATGCCCTGGACGATGCGCTCCACCGGATAGGGCCCCAGGCCGAGGCCGTTGGCGATGGCCTGCAGACTGGTCAGGGGCGCGATGGGCATCTCGCCGAAGGACGCCGCCAGCACCACGCTCGCCGCCAGCGCCAGCACCGCGGCCAGGCCCAGCAGCCAGCGCCAGGGCCGGGCGCCTTCGGCCGCGAGGGGCAGACTCATGGTTGCGGCTTGGCCAGGTCGGCGGCCAGGGCCTCGACGCTGTCCACCACCCGCAGCGAGGGATTGAGGGTCGGGGCGTCCACCACCAGCAGGTGATTCTCGCGTACCGCGCGCAATTCGCGGGTCAGGGGATCGCTGCGCAGGAAGGCCAGCTTCTTGTCCACGTCATCGGCCGGGTAGAGACGCCGGTCCATGCGCGCCACGACGATATAGTCAGGGTCCAGGCTGGCGATGCGCTCCCAGCTCACCGCCGGCCATTCCTCGGCGCTGTCGACCACGTTGCGCAGCCCCAGGGCCCGGGCGATCCAGGCCGGCGCACCGAGGTTGCCGGCGACCCAGGGATCCCCTTCCAGCCGCGGACTGGAAAACCAGAACAGCACCGAGCGGCCCTGCACCCCGGCGGCTTTGGCCTGCTCGCCCGCGGCGCCGATACGGCGGTCCAGGTCGGCGACCAGGCGCTCGCCGGCCGGCTGCACATCGAGGATGGCCGCCAGCTCGCGGGCTTCACGGGTCACCAGCTGCATGTCGAAGGGCGCGCTGCGGCTGCCATCGCTGTTGGAATCGGCGGTCACCGCCTTGCCTTCGCAATCGCTGGGCGCCACATAGGCGGCGATGCCCAGCTTGGCGAAGCGCGGGAAGTCCGCCACCTCGCCACCGGGGCCGACGTGATAGGTGTACTGGGCCGCCACCAGGTCCGGCCGGGTGCCGACCACGGCCTCGAAGCTGGGGGCGTTGTCGGCCAGCCGCGGAATGCCCTTGCCCGCCGCCTGCAGGTCCGCGGGCAAGCCGCCGAACCAGATGCCGGTGCCCACCAGCCGCGCGCCCACGCCCAGGCGCAAGAGCAACTCGGTGCTGGCCTGACCGAGGCTGACCAGCCGCTGGGGCGCGCGCTCGAAGACCAGTTCACGACCGCAGTTGTGCACGGTCAGCGGATAGGCGGTGGCCGCCTGGGTGGTGAGAGAGGCAACGGACAACAGGCCGGCGGCGATCAGCGGCAGAAGACGGCGAAACATGGACTCTCCTTGGGATGACGCGTCCCTTGTGGATGTTGGGTAGCCCCTGGCAAGGTCTGGCTCGCTTCTCGCGAAGCTCACAGTGGCGCGACCGCGCCGGAGTTGCACCGGCTTCCTACCAGGGAACAGGAAGGTCGCCGAGGGTGAGCCAGCGGCGACCAGGATTCAAGCACTAAATGTTACTTTATAACAATTCCGGATCGTACCAGCGCGGCGTATAGACCCACTCGCCGCCATCGGCCCGCGGGAAACGCCGGGTATGGCTGGAGCCGAGGATCACCAGGGTGCGTGAATCCACCATGTCGCTGCGCAGCGCGCCAAGGCTGGTGTATTCGAGACCGCCACCGGGACGGCCGACGTCGCGGCCGAGGATCACCGGGGTGTTCGCCGGACGGCAGCTGCGCAGGACGTCCAGCGCCCGCTCCAGCTGATGCGGCCGGGCCTTGGAGATGGGGTTGTAGAAGGCCATGGCCAGGTCGGCCGCGGCGGCCTGGCGCAGGCGCTGCTCGATCACCGCCCAGGGCTTGAGGTTATCGGACAGGGAGATCAGGCAGAAGTCGTGGCCCAGGGGCGCGCCGGCCAGGGCGGCGCTGGCCATGGCCGCGGTGATGCCCGGCAGGATCTCCAGCTCCACCGCCGCCCAGCGCGAATCGTCGGCGCCTTCCAGCACCTCCAGCACCGCGGCGGCCATGGCGAAGACGCCCGGATCGCCGGACGACACCATGACCACCTGGCGCCCGCTGGCGGCCAGTTCGAAGGCGTGGCGGGCGCGCTGCAATTCTTCGCGATTGTCGCTGGCATGGGCCAGCTGATCCGGGCGCAAGGGACCGGCCATCTGCACGTAGGTGGCGTAGCCGAGCACGTCCTGAGCCTGGTCCAGGGCGCGGCGCACCACCGGCGCCATGAGCTCCGCCGCGCCGGGGCCGAGGCCCACCACGCTGAGGCGCCCGCGGCGCTGGCCGAGGTCCTCGGCGTCCAGCGGCCGGTCATGCAGGTGCAGGGCGAGACCCTGGGTCTGGGCCCGCGCCACCGACGCCCGGGCGAAGTCCGGGGTGCAGGCGTCGACGAATCTCAGGGGTACGGCCAGCGTCTGGCTCAGCTCGGCGAGACCGGGCGCGGCCATGTCTTCCGCCCGCGCCAGCAGCAGCGCCACGGCGCCCGGCGCATAGCCGGCGCTGGCGAGCAGCGCGGTGACGGCGGCGGCGGTGGCATCGGCGCGTGCTGCCACCAGCACGGCGCGGGGATGGATCAGCAGGGTGTGATCGTCAGCGCTGGCCAGTGGCGAGACCAGGATGCGCTGCCGCGCCGCGGGATCGCGGGCCAGGGGCACCGCGTCCAGCCAGGGCGCCTCGCCCTCGATGCGTACCGGGGCGCCGGCCAGCAGATCGGCCACCCGATGCTTGGCCACGTCGACATCGGCCAGGGCATAGCCGGCCGGCGGATCGAGCAGACAGGTGCCGAATCTCAGTTCGCCACTGGTGGTGATGGCCGGGGCCACGTTCAGCAGCGTACCGAGCTGACGGGCCAGGCGATTGGCGCCGGCCAGGCCGCCCAGCAGCGGCACCACGGCGCTGCCGTCTTCGGCCACGGCCAGCACCGGCGGCTCGGCGGTCTTGTCGTCCAGCAAGGACGCCAGGCTGCGGATGACGATGCCGGCGGCGCAGAGCACCAGCAGCGGGCGCTGTTGCCGATAGAGCTCGCGCAGATGATCGCCAAAGTTCGTATAGCTGACATCGCCCTCGACCCGCCCGGCCAGGCCGTGTACCAGGCTGCCCGGCAGGCCATCTTGCAAGCGGCGGGCGGTGGCCAGGGCGCCGGGACCGAGGATGACGATGGCCGGGCTCAACCCTTCCATTTCACCCCCGGCACCACCACCAGCGAGAAATACGGCGAGGCCATGGGGTCGACGGCGTCCAGCGCGACGATGCGCTGATTGTCCATGGTGGCGCGCTCGATGTAGCGGGCGCGCTCGTCCAGACCCAGCTCACGCAGCACCTGGCGCACCTTCTCGAAGTTGCGGCCGAGCTTCATCACCACGGCGGCGTCGGCGCTGGCCAGGCGCGCCTTGAGCTCTTCCGCGGAGAGCACCCCGGAGAGTACCGTAAGGGTCTGGTTGCGATAGACCAGCGGCAGGCCGAGCATGGCCACGCCGCCGAGCATGGAGCAGACCCCCGGCACCACCTGGGCCTCGTAACGCTCGGCCAGGCGGTCGTGCAGGTACATGTAGGAGCCGTAGAAGAAGGGATCGCCCTCGCAGATCACCGCCACGTCGCGGCCGGCGTCCAGATGGTCGGCCACCTGGGCGGCGGCGGTGTCGTAGAAGTCGGCGATCACCGTCTCGTAGGACAGCGGCGGTGCCAGCTTCTCGGTGGTCACCGGATAGACCAGCGGCAGGCGCTGCTGGCCGTCCAGCAGATAGCCCTCGATGACGCCATAGGCATTGCCGCCCTGCCCCACATTGGCCTTGGCCTTGGCGACGAAATAGGCCACCACCGGCGCGCCCTGCAGCAGGCGCAGGGCCTTCAGGGTGATGAGTTCCGGATCGCCGGGGCCGACGCCCAGGCCGAGCAGGCGGCCCGCCATCACTCCACCTCCGTGGCCAGGGCGTTGACCGCCGCGGCGGCCATGGCACTGCCGCCCCGCCGACCGCGGACGATGACATAGGGCACGCCGCGGCTGTCGGCGGCCAGGGCGTCCTTGGACTCCATCGCCCCGACGAAGCCCACCGGCATGCCGAGGATCAGCGCCGGCCTGGGCGCCCCGGCGTCGAGCATTTCCAGCAGATAGAACAGCGCGGTGGGGGCATTGCCGATCACCACCACGCTGCCGGCCAGATGCGGCCGCCAGCGCTCCAGGGCCACCGCCGAGCGGGTGTTGCCCTGGGCCACGGCCAGCTCGCGGATGCCCTCGTCGTGCAGGGTGCAGATCACCTGATTATTCGCTGGCAAGCGGGTGCGGGTGACACCCTCGGCGACCATGCGCGCATCGCAGAGGATGGGCGCGCCGGCCGCCAGGGCCGCGCGCCCGGCCGCCCCGGCCCCCGGGGAAAAGGCCAGGTCCTGGACCACGTCGACCATGCCGCAGGCGTGGATCACCCGCACGGCGAGCTTTTCCAGGTCGGCGGGGATGGCCGAGAGATCGGCCTCGGCGCGGATGGTGGCGAAGGATTGGCGATAGATCGCCTGGCCGTCGCGTTCGTATTCAAGCATCACTGGGACTCCGGGCCAGCCAGGCGGCGGCCTCGTCGAGGGACAAATGGGTGGCGCGCCGCCGGCCCGGACCGGGCTGGGTGGCGTCGCGCACGAAGAGGTCATAGCGACCGAGGGCCACCGCCAAGAGCGTGTGGGGCGCTTGACCGGCCAGGGCGCAACTGCGCGGGCAACCGGAGAGGTGCACTTCCACGTCTGCCGGCAGTTGCTCGGCCAGGCGCAGGGCATCGCCCTTGGTGTCGGCCTGGCCCTTGGCGCAGCCCTGGCTGCCGGTACAGGCGACCAGCCGGCCCAGGGGCGCGGCGGGATCGGTGGTCAGCTCCAGGGCGGCCAGCGCGGCGAGTAGCTCGGGGGCTTGGTCGACCGGCACATCGGGCAGCAGCAGGCCCTGCCAGGGGGTGAGGTGCAGGTCGCCATTGCCGTGGTGTTCGGCCAGGTCGGCTACCGTGGCCAGGCTCTTGGCGGGCAGTCGCCCCAGGGCGGGCTGGGCGCCGATCCAGTGGAGGCCGGCTTGGCGCTGCTGATGGCTACCCAAGCGCAGCGCGGCGTCGGCCGGCGCGCGCAGGCTGGGCGGTACCGGTAGCAGGTCCAGTTCCGCCAGCAGCTCCGCGAGCGTACGCTGCGCCAGCAGCTGGCGCATGCGGTGCTGCTCGGGACCGGCGAGGTCGAGGAAGCGATGCAGCAACCGGGCGACGGTCGCTACCTCCTGACCCGGGGCGATCAGTCCAACTGGAATATCCAGCGGGGTACCGGCCAGGCCAAGGACATAGCCCTCGGCGCGAGCCGACAGCCAGACATCATGGGGATGGTCGAGCCGGGCCAGGGCTTCGCCGCCGTCCAGTTGCAGGGCGAACTTGGCCGACAGCCCATGCAGGCGGCGGTCGCCTTCCAGCAGGGCGAGCAATTCGGCGGCCAGGGGACGAACGTCGCGCAGCTGCTGCGGATCCCTGCCGGCAGACGGGCTGAGCAGCAGATTGCGCACGTCATCGGCGGCGGGATCGGCCGGACCCAGACCGGCGGCCTGCAGCTCGGCCACCAGGGCAGCGGCACCGTCCGCGCGTACACCACGCAATTGCAGGTTGGCCCTGTTGGTCAGCTCCAAGACCCCGCTCGCCCAGCGCGCGCTGGCGGCGGCGATGGCCCGCGCCTGGGCTGCCGTCAGCCGGCCCCCCGGCAACTTCACCCGGCACAGGCCGCCATCGCGCGCGGGCACGATGCGCAGCAGCCCCGGACAGGCCGAAGGCCGCGGGACGAGGGCGGAAGGAGACGGAGGATTCACGGCGGAAGGTCGGGCTGAACGGGGAAAGACGTTATTATGCCCGCTTTGCCCGACCCCTTGAAAACGCCCGGTCGGCTGACGTTCGATGAGGTGTGTTCATGATCCCCTGGCTGACCGTGGTGGGTATCGGCGAAGACGGCTACCCCGGCCTCGGCAAGCAGGCCCGCCGCGCCCTGCTGGAGGCGGGGGTGGTCATCGGCGGTCCGCGCCAGCTGGCGCTGCTGCCACCCTGCATCCGCGCCACCCGCGAGCCCTGGCCGCAGCCCTTCGCCCTGGCCCCGGTCCTGGACCGCCGCGGCACCCCGGTCTGCGTGCTGGCCAGCGGCGATCCCATGCTGTTCGGCGTCGGCGCGAGCCTTTCGCGCCAGCTGTCGGCCGACGAACTGCAGGTGCTGCCGGCGCCCTCCTCCTATTCCCTGGCCGCGGCTCGCCTCGGCTGGCCGCTGCAGGACGTCACCCTGCTGTCGGTGGTGGCCCGCCCCCTGGCCGCCGTGGTGCGCCATCTGCACCCGGGCGCCCGCCTGCTGGTATTGAGCAACGACGGCCACAGCCCTGCGGCCCTGGCCGCGCTGCTGGTGGACCAGGGCTTCGGCGCCAGCCAGCTGCAGGTGCTGGAGCACCTGGGCGGCCCTCTGGAGCGCCGGATCGCCAGTCGCGCCCGGGACTGGTCGCTGGCGGAAGCGGCGGCGCTCAACCTGGTGGCCATCGAGGTCCTGAGCGAGACCGGGGAGACGGGTCTGCCGCTCACCCCCGGCCTGCCGGACAGCGCCTATCGCCACGACGGCCAGTTGACCAAGCGAGACGTACGCGCCGTAACCCTGGCCCGCCTGGCACCGCGCCCCGGCGAACTGCTGTGGGACGTGGGCGCCGGTTGCGGCTCCATCGGCATCGAATGGGCGCGCAGCCATCCCGGCTGCCGGGTGCTGGCCATCGAGGCCGACGCCGGTCGCCAGGCCCATATCCTCCACAACCGCGACCACCTCGGCGCCCCGGCGCTGCACCTGGTGGCCGGCCAGGCGCCCGAGGCCCTGGCCGGTCTGGCCACCCCGGACGCCATCTTCATCGGCGGCGGCCTCACCGCGCCGGGGGTGCTGGACGCCTGCTGGGACGCCTTGCGTCCCGGCGGTCGCCTGGTCGCCAATGCCGTGACCCTGCAGACCGAGGCCGCCCTGGTAGCCTTTCGCGAACGCCACGGCGGCGACCTGACCCGCCTGCAGGTGGCCCAGGCCCAGCCGCTGGGCGCCTTCGACACCTGGCGTGCGGCGCTGCCTATTACCTTGCTGGACGTGGTGAAGCCGTGAGGGTTGGACGCGCCCCCCTCACCCCGACCCTCTCCCCGAGGGGAGAGGGGGTGGTTTGGTGTGACCCTTTAATCCGCGGCGGCAAGCAGCGCCTCGTCCCCTCACCCCAGCCCTCTCCCCGTAGGGGCGAGGGGGCGGTTAGGCGTGCCTCCTTCATCCCTGAAGACCATGAGCGGCGTTTTGCCCCCTCACCCCAGCCCTTTCCCCGTGGGGGCGAGGGGGTGGTTGAGTGGTGGCTCGGAAGTCTGGCGTCCGGGCTGACGCCCGCGACTCTTGCTGAGCACGCTGCAATGACCAGCGGGAAAGCCGCCTGCGAGACCAATACCCCTACTCCGCCGCTCGCCCCCCGGCACCGCCTTTCCTCCCCTCTCCCTCGGGGAGAGGGGCCGGGGGTGAGGGCGCGCCATGCATGACGAAGCCGCCGCCGCTCCTGGGGAAGACCGCCCATGAAGATCCTCCTGCTCGGCGGCACCACCGAAGCCCTGGCCATCGCCCGCACGCTGCCGGCCGAGGCCCTCTACAGCCTCGCCGGTCTCGGTCGGGTGCCCCAGGACCTGCCCTGCCAGGTGCGGGTCGGCGGCTACGGCGGCGCCGCGGGGCTGGCCGCCTTTCTCCACAGTGAAGGCATCGAGTTGCTGCTGGACGCCACCCATCCCTACGCCGCCCGGATCAGCCACAACGCCGGCCTGGCCGCGGCCCAGGCCGGTATCCCCTGCTGGGCCCTGCGCCGCCCCGGCTGGCAGGCCGGCCTCGACGACGACTGGCGCGAGGTGGCCGACTGGAGCGAACTCCAGACCGCGCTTGCTTCCTTCACCCGCCCCTTCTTCACCCTGGGTCGCGAACCCCTGGAGCACCTCGCGGAAATCCCGCCCCACCAGTTCTGGACCCTGCGCCTGCTCGACACCCATCCCGGCCACCTCCGGGCGCGGATCATCGCCGACCGTGGACCCTTCGCCCTGGAGGCCGAGCGCGTGCTGTTCGCCCAAGGTGACTTCGATGTGCTGATCAGCAAGAACAGTGGCAGCGCCGCCACCCAGCCCAAGTTGCAGGTGGCCCGCGAGCGGGGTCTGCCGGTGCTGATCCTGCGCCGCCCTGCCCTGCCCAGCGTCGATCGTGAATTCGCCAGCGTCGCCGACCTGCTCGCCGCCCTGGCCGAGGAAATCCCATGACCGTTCATTTCATCGGCGCCGGCCCCGGCGATCCCGACCTCATCACCGTCAAGGGTCAGCGGCTGATCCGCCAGTGCCCGGTGATCCTCTATGCCGGCTCCCTGGTACCGCCCGCGGTGCTGGAAGGTCACCAGGCCGAGACGGTGATCGACACCGCCCACCTGGACCTGGATGCCATCGTCGGCCATCTGGCCGCCGCCCATGCCCGCGGCCAGGACGTGGCCCGGGTGCATTCCGGCGATCCTTCGCTGTACGGCGCCATCGGCGAGCAGATCCGCCGCCTGCAGGCGCTGGGCATTCCCTACGAGATTGTGCCCGGCGTCACCGCCACCGCCGCCTGCGCCGCCCTGCTGGGTTGCGAGCTGACCCTGCCCGGGGTCAGCCAGACGGTGATCCTGACCCGCTACGCCAGCCGCACGGCCATGCCGGAAGGCGAGGCGCTGGCCGACCTGGCGCGGCATCGCGCGACCCTGGCCATTCACCTCGGCGTCGGCCAGCTGGAGCGCATCGTCACCGACCTCCTGCCGCACTACGGCCCCGGCTGCCCGGTGGCCATCGTCCACCGCGCCAGCTGGCCGGACCAGGACAGCGTCCGGGGCACCCTGGCCGACATCGTCGAACGGGCGCGGGACAAGGATTTCCGCCGCACCGCGCTGATCCTGGTCGGCGAGGTACTGGCGCCAGGGGATTTCCAGGATTCCAAGCTGTATCGGCAAGGGCCGGGCTAGTCCTCCCAGGTCTTAGCGCGGCATGCCGGTGCGTCCTGGCGACCGCTCGAGTGCAATGCGTTATCGCGGCCATGGGCCGCTCCTACAAAGGCGTCCCCCGTAGGAGCGGCCCATGGCCGCGATGACACCAACCAAACACAGGAGCGACCCTTGCCTCGATGTTTTGGAATCCAGCTTTAGTACCCCGCCCCACCCTCCCCACCGCTGACGATGGCCACGCCCGAGCTGGTCCCCAGGCGGGTCGCGCCGGCGTCCAGCATGGCCTGGGCGGTGGCGCGGTCACGCACGCCGCCGGAGGCTTTCACGCCCATTTCCGGACCCACCTCTTCGCGCATCAGCCGCACATCGTCCAGGGTCGCACCGCCGTGGCCGAAACCGGTGGAGGTCTTGACGAAGGCGACGCCGAGGTCGCGACAGATCCGGCAGGCCTGGCGCTTCTGCTCATCGTCGAGCAGACCGGTCTCCAGGATCACCTTGAGAGGTACCGCGCCACAGGCGGCCTGCACCGCGGCGATGTCGGCGGACACCTCTTCCAGCAGGCCATCCTTGAGCCAGCCGAGGTTGAGCACCATGTCGATCTCCCCGGCCCCGGCGGCGATGGCCTGCGCGGCCTCGAAGGCCTTGGCCGCGCTCAGCCCGGCGCCGAGCGGAAAGCCCACCACCGCGCAAACCTTGACTGCGCTGCCGGCCAGTTGCGCCGCGGCGTGGGGGACCTGGGCGGAATTCACGCACACCGAATAGAAGCCATGGGTGCGCGCCTCCTGGCACAGGCGGTCGATCTGGGCGCGGCGGGCATCGGCGGCGAGCAGGGTGTGGTCGATGGTCTTGGCGAGTTCGCCGGGTTCAAGCTGCATGGGGCCTCCTCAGGCACGGGTAGCGTATGATCGGATCAGAATTCTTGGTTGGTGCGGCCTGCACCTCTAGTCGGACTCCCGTAGCGCACCCCTCATGGATAGCAAGAAAGCCGCTCGGCTCAAGCTGATGCACCAGGCGCTGCAGGATCAGCACGCCATTCACCTGCGCGAGATGGCCCAGCTGCTGGGTGTCTCGGAAATGACCCTGAGACGCGACCTGCGGCTCCCGCCGGACGGCCTGCGCCTGCTCGGCGGTCATGTCACCCGCGATGTCGGCGGCAGCGAGGCGCCCGGCTACCAGGTGGTGGAACAGGACCTGCGCCAGGTCGAGGAAAAGCGTCGCATCGGTCGGCTGGCCGCGGCGCAGATCCGCGCCGGCGACACCGTCTTCCTCGATTGCGGGACCACCACGCCCTTCGTGGTGGACTTCATTCCCGATGACCTGGAATTCACCGCCGTCTGCCATTCGCTCAATGTGCTGCTCAAGCTGCAGCAGAAGGTCAACTGCACCCTGGTGGTCTGCGGCGGCACCTTCCAGCGCAAGAACCAGATTTTCGAGAGTCGCCTGGAGACCGGGGTGCTCGATGGCGTGCGCCTCACCCATGCCTTCGTCTCGGCGGCCGGGGTGAGCGCGGACTTTGGCGTCACCTGCTTCAACTTCAACGAGGTCGAGGTCAAGCAGAAGGTCCTGCGCCAGGCCCAGCAGCGGCTCCTGCTGGTCGACCATACCAAGTTCGACGTGGTGCGCGCCGCGCATTTCGCGGCGCTCGGCGACTTCGACCTGGTGGTCAGTGACGGACGCATTCCGCGCAGCTATCGCGAGCGGATCGAGGCGAACGGCGCGCAACTGCTTACCTGATCCGCGCCGGGTCGGCCAGGCGCGCCAGCAGCGCCTCGCGCTCGGCGGTGGAGAGATAGCCGGTCCGGACGCTGAAGGCGCGACGCTCTCCCGGTTGCAGCTGCTGCACCTGCCCCTTGGTCGTCTCGGCCAGATAGCCCTCCGGTTCGCAGGTCGCCGGCAGCACGAAGGCCGCCACCTGCTGATCGGGGTTGTGCAGCACCCAGCGCGTGGCATGGGGCAAGTCCTGCGGGCGATAGGCCGTGTAGAAGGCGGCGCCGCCCGGATGCTCCAGCAGGAAATGCGCCTCCCCCGCCGCGTCGGTCCCCGGCGCATCGATGAAACTGACGATCTCCGGCTGGTAGCGCGCCGGCGCATCCAGCACCCGCAGTCGCTCGGGGTCTTCCGCCAGTGCGGCGATGAAGGCCTGCCAGTCGGCGGTCGGCCGCACATGGGCCGGCACGCTGGTGCGCACCCGGGTGCGGGCCACCCCGAGCGGCTCATGGAAGCGTCCGCCGGGCACATAGGCGTAGTTCATGTGCGCCATGTACATCAGGTCCATGGGCTGGCCGGCCTGGTTTTCCACCTCCAGGCCCAGTTCGAACACCGCGCTGTCCGCTCTCAGGGTCACGCGGGGCTGGGCGCGATAGCGATCGCCGAAGCCCATGGCGTAGTCGTGGCGGCCGCCCAGGCGCAGGAAATCGCCCTCCGCGTCCTGGCCCAGTTCCAGCCAGGCCTCGTCCAGCGGCGCGCAGGGCAACTCGCCGTGCAGCTCGTGGCTGTCCTCCGGCGCCGGGCAGCCGTTGCGCAGCACCCCGGCGTGGAACATGAAGCAGCCATAGGTCTCGATGATCCGCCGGGTCGGCCGCGGTTGGTCGAACAGCCCCGGCATGGTCAGGCGGCAGCCGTCGAAGCTGGCGTCCCAGATCATCTGCCCCTGGTAGGGCAGCACCACCAGGCGGCCACGACGATTCTCCAGCGCCAGGGCGCGCACCCCGGAGGGATAGGTCCAGGCGCGCACCTGGAAGGCGTCGCTGGCGAGCAGGGTGCGCTCGTCGGCGGTGAATTGCTCAGGCTGCAGGGGCAGGCGTACGGACATGACGGCGCCCTCCTCAGGCGGTCTGGGCGGCGCCCACCGGCAGCCGTTCGCTGGCCGGGTGACGCAGGCAATAGAGGGCGTAGGCGACGATCACCGTGAAGCACAGCAGCGGCACCGAATAGGCCAGCTGCATGTTGCCGCCGGTGTAGTCCGACAGCAGGCCCTGGAAGATCGGGATCACCCCGCCGCCGACGATGCTCATCACCAGCAGCGAGCCGCCGAATTCGGTGTCCCGGCCGATGCCGTCGACGGTCAGGCCATAGATGGTCGGCCAGCAGGGGCCGAGGAAGATGCTCACGCCCACGGCGGCGTACACCGCGGTGATGTTGGGCACCAGGATGGTGTAGGCCAGCAGCGCGATGCACAGCACCCCGTAGACGCCCAGCACCTTGGCCGGATGCCAGCGGCGCATCAGCAGGTTGGCGATCAGCTTGCCGACGAAATAGGCGGCGAAGGTGGTGAGCAGGAACCAGGAGGCGCTGCGCTCGTTCATGCCGCCGAGTTGCATGGCCAGGCGGATGGTGAAGCTCCAGACGCCGACCTGGGCGCCGACGTAGAGGAATTGCGCCAGCACGCCAAAGACGAAGCGCGGATTGCGCCGCAGCCGACCCAGGCTGGCGGCGACGCCGTCGCCCTCGCTGCGTACGCGCTCGTTGCCCTTGCAGGCCGGATAGCGGGTGCAGGCGATGAGCACGAAGATCAGCACCAGCACGCCGATCATCCACTGGTAGGGCGTCAGGGTGGCCTGGATCATCTGCAACTGCTGGGCGGCGGCCTCGGCGGGATTCATCTGCAGCAGCTGCGCCTGGCTGGCGTCACCCTCCTTGAACATCACGAAACTGCCGACATAGACCCCGGTCATGGCGCCGAAGGGGTGGAAGGTCTGGGAGATGTTCAGCCGACGGGTGCCGGTCTCGCGCGGCCCGAGCAGGGTCGAATAGGTGTTGCAGGCGGTCTCCAGAAAGGACAGCCCGGCGGCGATCACGAACAGCGCCAGCAGGAACATGCCGTACTTGGCCATGGAGGCGGCGGGAAAGAACAGCAGGCAGCCGACCATGTAGAGGAACAGGCCGAAGAGGATGGTCGTCTTGTAGCTGAAGCGTCGCACCATCAGCGCGGCGGGCAGGGCCAGGAAGAAATAGCCGAGATAGAAGGCCGACTGGACGAAGGCGGTCTGGAAGTCACTGAGCAGGAAGGCCTTCTTGAAGTGGGCGATGAGCACGTCGTTCATGCTCGCCGCCGCGGCCCAGAGGGCGAAGATGCAGCACAGCAGGATGAAGGCGAACCACGGCGTGCGGTTCAGGTAGTAGCCGTCGGCACTGGGCCGCAGGGGTGACTGGCTCATTGTTGTTCTCCGTAGGGGTGCCAGGGTGGGGGATCGCCGCGCGCGGGTCAGAGATCCAGGGAAGCGAGGTAGTCTTCGAAGACCGCGGCCTCGGGATAGGAGGTCTGGGTGCCGCGCCCGGTGACCGACAGCGCCGAATAGGCCACCGCCCGCTGCATGGCCTCCCGCAGGCCCAGGCCCTGGACGCGGCCGTGGGCGAAGCAGCCGATGAAGGCATCGCCGGCGCCGGTGGTGTCGAGGGCCGCCACCCGCTGGCCGGGCAGGCTGAATTCGCCCTCCTCGCCCACGTACAGCGCGCCCGCGGCGCCCAGGGTGACCACCACGTGCCGGATGCCGCGACCGGCCAATACCCGCGCCGCGGCGAAGGCGCTGTCGCGATCCGCCACCGGCAGGCCGCTGACCAGGGCCAGCTCGGTCTCGTTGGGGACGAAGTAGTCCAGCCGGGCGAGGTGCGCGGCGCTCAGGTCGGCCACCGCCGGCGCCGGATTGAGCAGCACCGGGATGCCCAGGCGCTGACCGCAGTCGATGGCGGCATAGACGGTCTCCAGGGCGATCTCCAGTTGCAGCACGATCAGCGCGCAGTCGCGCAGATCGGCTTCCGCGGCCTGGATGTCGGCCGGACCGAGGGCGGCATTGGCGCCCTTCACGATGAGGATGCTGTTGTGCGAATCGGGCTGCACGAAGATCGGCGCCACGCCGCTGGAGCGCCCGGGCGCGCGGGTGACGTGGCGGGTGTCGATGCCGAAGCGGCGGAAGTTGGCCAGGGTGTTGTCGGCGAAGAGGTCGTCGCCGACCTTGGTCACCATCAGCACCTCGCTGCCCAGCTTGGCCGCGGCGACCGCCTGGTTGGCCCCCTTGCCGCCACAGCCGAGGGCGAAGTCCGGCGCTTCCAGCGTCTCGCCCTGGACAGGCAGTCGCTCGATATAGGTGATGAGATCGACCATGTTGCTGCCGATGACCGCGATTTTGCCCATGCCGAGCGCGCCTCCGTTTTTCTTGATGTTATTAAATTAACGGTTTTTGTTAATTTTCCATCATAGATACTGCAACTCGGGGCGCAGCTCAAGCGCCGGTGATCGTCCACGGACGACAGCGGGCGTCCAACCCTCAAGGCTGGGAGCTGCGACACACGAAATGCGAGAAACGGAGAGATCAGACGGCGGTGCGGTACGACAGCGGGAAGCGGCGCACCGGGGACCCGGTGCGCGCGGGGCGGATCAGTGGAAGAGTTCGGCGATGAACACGGCGCCAATGAAGGTGCCGAAGCCGGCGGTCAGGGAGACCACCACGATGCGCCAGCCCAGCCGGCGAAAGGCCGGGATGTCCTTGGCGATGGACAGGCCGGCGAAGGCCAGCATGGGCGTGATCACCGCCAACACGCCGACGCTGTTGGCGGCGGCGGTAATCTGCGGTGCCAGCGGGCACCAGGGCGAGGTCAGGAACATGGCCACCAGCGACACCCAGCACACCGCCGGCACCTTGCGGCGGAACAGCTGGCAGAGCAGCTCGCCGACGACGGCCGCACCGATCATCAGCGCCACCGCGATGAGGGCGGCAGCCGGCAGCGTCTTGGTCGCCACGAAGGTACCCAGCAGGGCCAGGCCGGCCGCGGCGAACCAGGCACTCAGGCGTCCCGACCAGCCCAGCTCCACCGGCTCGTCCACCACCGTCTGGTCTACCGCGCTCTGGGCGAAGGAGGCCTTGGTCGTCCGGCCGATGCGCGGCTCCAGCACCCGATAGCCCCAGACCGCCAGCGGCAGGGAGATGAACAGGGTGAAATAGGTACCCAGGGTGGTGGTGATGAGGTTGGCCGCGGCGGCCAGCGCCATGACCTCCTTGGCCACCTCGGGGGTCTGCTGGGCCGCCACCGCACCGGCCGCGGCGGCCATGATGCTGCCCGAGCCAATGCCGGCGCCCATGGCCAGCGAATAGGGGTGGAAGATGTTGAGGCTGGCGATGAAGCCGGCGACGATGGCCATGAACACCGCGCCGATCAGGGTGCCGGTGAGGTACTCGGCGAGCACGCCGCGGCCTTCCGGGGAGTCCATGCCGTAGCGTTCGCCGATGATCGCCAGGCTCGGTTCGCGCCCCACCGAGAAGGTGGCGCCGATGGCCTCGCGCTTGATGCCCAGCAGCAGCGCCACGGGCAGGCCGAGCAGGATGGTGCCGACGAAATGGCCCAGCTCCTGGAAGGCCAGCGCCCAGCCGGCGGCGATCACCGTGGGCAGGGAACCGCCCACCACCAGGCCGAGCTTGGCGATGAAGATCAGCAAGGCGTACTGCAGGATGGCCGCCGAGCGCACCTGGGCGCTGCGGCTGACGCTCAGGCCCTGCGGCAGTCGCGTGCTGGCCAGGCCAATGGCGGCGCCCAGCAGCAGCGCCCAGATCATCGGCAACAGCACCACCTTGCCCGGCCCCAGCGGGATGCTGACCGAGCCGATCAGCTCGGCGATCAGCAGCACCAGCGCCGCCCAGAAATAGAGTTTCACGGTATCGCTGACAGCTCGGTCCTGGCCCACGGCCAGCGTCGGATTGGCGCTCATTCTTCCCCCTGCGGCCCGCTCGCGGGCTCGGTTGTAGGTATGGTTGGCAGTCGCGAGCGACTCAGAGCGACCAACAAAACTACTGCGCGTCCGCCAGACGGGCACGTGCAGTGCTCGGAATCCTCATGTACCGCTCGTACACTCCGGTTCCTGCGCGCCGCGCGCACCCGCCTGACAACCGCTCGCTACGTTTTGTTAGCCGCTCTCAGGCCCGCTGGGCAGAAAAGGGCTCCGCAAGGGAGCGCGACCCGGTCGTTCTGGAGGTCTGGTCGAGGTCGCACGGCTGGCGTACCGGAGGCTGGAAGCCCGCCGCGGACAGGGTCTCGCGCGGGGTTCTGCGCCGTTCCGGGGCTCTGCGTCGCGGGCCTCGGCCAGGCCGGGGCGGCCGTGGTCTTGGCCCGAGTATGGACAGCGCCCTGTTCTCTCTCCAATACTGGAAATGGCCTTTTCCGTTGCCTTTACGAGAACACACGGATGCGTGGAATTCACGAACAACGCTTGCACTATTTCGTCGAGGCGGTGCGGCTGGGCAGCGTGCGCGCCGCCGCCGACGCCCTCGATATCGCCCCGTCCGCAGTCAGCCGGCAGATCGCCCAGGTCGAGGCGGAACTGGGCGTCGACCTGATCGAGCGCCACCGCCGCGGCATCACCCCGACCGAGGCCGGGCGCCTGGTGCTGGATTACTTCCGCCAGCGTCAGACCCAGCTCGACGGGCTGAGAGACGCCATCGCCGATCTGCAGGGGCTGCGCACCGGTCGCGTGGTGCTGGCCATCGGCGAAGGCTTCATCGGCGACCTGTCGCGAAGCCTGGGCGACTTTTCCGCGCGGCATCCGGAGATCGAGGTCAGGGTCAACGTGGTGGGCACCAACGAGGTGATTCGCCAGGTGATGGAAGACGAGGCGCAACTGGGGCTGGTGTTCAATCCGCCGCGCGATCCGCACCTGCGGGTGCATGGCAGCCGCGGGCAGCCGCTCTATGCCATGGTGGCGCCGGACCATCCGCTGGCCGCGACCCAGGGCCCCGTGACCCTGACGGAGCTGGGCCAGCATCGCCTGGCGCTGCCGGACATCTCCTACGGCATCCGCCAGATGCTCGACGCTGTGGAGCAGGCCGCCGGCCAGCGCCTGGCGCCGACCCTGACCTGCAACACCTTCGCCCTGCTCAAGCACTATGCCCAGCAGGGCGGCGTCACCCTCCTGCCGCTGTTCGCCGCGACCCAGGAACTGGACAGCGGCGCCTTGCGCGCCCTGCCCCTGGCCGATCCCGGCTTTGCCCGTGCCCACGTCGAGCTGGTCACCCGCCTGGGCCGCAAGCTCAGCCGCGCCGCGGACGAGTTGCGGACCAGCTTGGTGCAGCAGATGACCGCCTTTCGCTGAGCGCCTGCCCAAAGCCAGCTGCGCGTCGGCCAAACTGCGTTGAAAAGGCCCTGGGTCGCCAGCCCGGCCGGAATGCTCATTTACCATGAGTAAACTCCGCTTCCTCAGGCCTTTGATTCGCTAGCGCTCACCCTCCGGGCCAGCCTTCGGCTGTTACTCCCGTTGGTCGTTGCGCCTTGCTTGACTCTAGCTCGCAAGCCTTTGAGCAGACGCTAAGGCGTCTCAGGCGGGCAGTTCCTGGCGCACCAGCTCGGCCCACAACCGTACGGCCGGTTCGATGATGGCGTCGTTGAAGTCATAGGCCGGGTTGTGCAGCGGCGCCGAGGGCTGGGCGCCGTCGACCCCCAGCCAGAGATAGGCGCCGGGACGCGCCGCCAGCATGAAGGCGAAGTCCTCGGAGGCCATGGATGGCGGTACGCCGTCGCTGACCCGCTCGGCACCAAAGGCCCTTACCGCCGCCTCACGCACCCGCGCGGCCTGGGCCGGATGGTTCTGGGTCACGGGATAGCCGCGGGTGAATTCCAGCTCGCCGCGCACGCCCTGGGCCAGCGGCGCCTGGGCGACGATCTCGCCGATCAGCCGCTCCACCTCGGCGCGCACCGCGCCGTCCAGGCACCGCACCGTGCCCCGGAGTCGCGCCACCTCGGGGATGACGTTGATCGCCTCCCCCGCTTCCATCATGGTCACGCTGACCACCGCCGACGCCAGTGGCGAGATCCGTCGGGCGACGATGGTCTGCAGCTGCAGGATCAGGTCCGCCGCGGCGACGATGGGATCGCGGCCGCGCTCGGGCATGGCCGCGTGGCAGCCCTTGCCGGTCAGGGTGATGGCGAAGGTGTCCAGCGAAGCCATCATGGCACCCGGATTGACCACCACCTGCCCGGCCGGCAGCCCCGGCCAGTTGTGCAGGCCGTAGATGGCGTCCATCGGAAACCGTTCGAACAGGCCGTCTTCGATCATCTTCTGGGCGCCGCCGAGATTCTCTTCGGCGGGCTGGAAGACGAAGTAGAGGGTGCCGCGGAAATCGCGGTTCTCACTCAGGTGGCGCGCAGTGGCCAGCAGGATGGCGGTGTGGCCGTCATGGCCGCAGGCATGCATGCGCCCGGCGGCGGTGGAACGATGGGGCACGTCCCCCACCTCCTGCATCGGCAGGGCGTCCATGTCGGCGCGCAGCCCCAGACTGGGGCCCTCGCCATGGCGCAACACCCCGACCACGCCAGTGCCGCCGAGGCCACGATGGACCTCCAGGCCGAAGCCCTCGAGCAATTCGGCAACCCGCGCCGCGGTACGGTGCTCGGCGAAACCCAGTTCGGGATGGGCGTGGAAATCGCGACGCCAGCTGCGGGCGTCGTCCAGCAGCGCTTGGTGAATGGTCATGGGCTACTCCAGGCTGGCGCCGTAGCCGAAGCCGGCGGCGGGAACGGCGGCGGTTTCCACCCAGACGCTCTTCACCTCGCTGTATTCGCGCAGGGCGTCGAGGCCGGAGGAGCGACCGTAGCCGCTCTCGCCATAGCCGCCGAAGGGCGAGCTGACGTGGATGGTCTTGTAGCCGTTGACCCAGAAGGTGCCGGCGCGCACGCCACGGGCCACCCGGTGGGCGCGCCCGACGTCACGGGTCCAGACCGCGCCGGCCAGGCCGAAGCGACTGTCGTTGGCGATGCGGATGGCGTCGGCCTCGTCCTTGAAGGGAATGGCCACCACCACCGGCCCGAAGATCTCTTCCTGGGCGCAGGCCAGGCCATTGTGACCGGCCAGCACCGTGGGATTGACGTAGTAGCCGGTCCCGGCGGGCAGCGGTTCGACACCATTGGCGACATGCCGCGCGCCCTCGCCCAGGGCCCCTTCCACCATGGTTCGCACATGGGCGAATTGCTTGGCGTTGTGGATCGGACCGATCTGGGTCTCGGGATCGCTCGGGTCACCCACCTTGAACTGACTGGCGGCGCGGGCCACCGCCTGGATGAAGCGCTCGTAGATGGATTCCTGCACCAGCAGCCGCGAACCCGAGACGCAGCTCTGGCCGGCGCCGGAAAAGATCGCCGCCTGGGCACCGCGCACGGCCAGGTCCAGGTCGGCGTCTTCGAAGACGATGTTGGCCGACTTGCCACCCAGCTCCAGCACCACCGGGATGCAGCGCTGGGCCGCGGCGGCGGCGATGTGCCGGCCGGTGGCCGGCGAGCCGACGAAGACCACCTTGCGGATGTCGGCGTGGGCGATCACCTGCTGGCCCACGGTATGCCCCTGGCCGGCGAGGACGTTGACCAGGCCCTTGGGCGCACCGGCGCGTTCCACCAGCACGCCGAGCAGCAGCGAGGTCACCGGGGTCAGTTCGGAGGGCTTGAGGATCACCGCGTTGCCGGCGGTGATGGCCGGGGCGATCTGCCAGCCGCCGGTGAAGATGGGCGCGTTCCAGGGGGTGATCTGCAGCACCGTGCCCAGGGGTTCGTAGGTCACGTAGTTGAGATGACTGGTGGGCACCGGGATGACTTCGCCGTGCAGCTTGTCGGCCCAGCCGGCGTAGTACTCGAACATCTCGGCGACCTTGAGCACCTCGACGCGGGCATCACGGATCGGCTTGTTGGCGGTCTGGGATTCCAGTTGCGCCAAAACCTCGGCTTCCTCGCGGATCAGGGCGCCGACCCGGTAGATGATGCGCCCGCGCGCCTGGGCGGTCAGGGCGCGCCATTCCTCGCGCGCCCGGCGGGCGGCGGTATCGGCGCGCTCGACCACGGCCAGGTCGGCGTCGGGGTAGCTGTAGGCGGGGCTGTCGTCATGGGCGTTGCGCACGGTGATCCGCTCGCCGCTGCCGTCGACGAAGGTGCCGTCCACAAAGCTGGCGACCTGCTGGCGGTCGCCCCAGAAGGGCTTGAGCAATTCCAGTGTCTTGGCGTTCATCATGATCATTCCCCCTTGCCGAACAGGTCTTCGCTGGTGCGTCGTGCGATGGCGCAGAAATCCTCGCCATCGGCCAGGGTCTCGGCGCTCGCCTTCCAGGCCTGGGCCGTGGCCGCGGCCAGTGGCAGGTCGAGGCCGAGTTCGGCGATGAGCTGCTGGGCCAGGCCCACGTCCTTGCGCATCAGGCCCATGGTGAAGCCGGAGTCATAGGCCTTGTTCAGCACCCAGGTGGGGAACATGCCCTGGCTGGCGGCGCTGCGCCCGGAACCGGCATTGATGCCTTCGAGCAGCTTTTCCGGGGCGACGCCGGCACGGGCGGCCATGGTGACGGCTTCCGCGGTGGTGATCAGGTGCGCCGCGGCCAGGAGGTTGTTGGCGATCTTGGCGATGTTGCCGGCACCCACGGCGCCGATATGCACCCGGGTCGCGCTCATGGCTTCCAGCGCCGGCAGCGCCTTGGCCAGGGCCGCCTCGCTACCGCCGATCACCATGGTCATGGTGCCGGCCGCGGCACCGGCGGGGCCGCCGGAAACCGGGGCATCGAGGAAGTCGGCGCCGACCTCGGCGAAGGCCGCCGCCACCCGGCGACTGGTCTCCGGGGTGGAGGTAGTGGTGTCGACCACCACGGTGCCCGGTCGCACGCGGCTGACCAGACCCGCCTCGCCCAGGCACACGGCCTCGACATGCTCGGCCTTGGGCAGCGACAGCACGATGACGTCGCTGCTGGCGGCCAGGGCCGCCAGGTCGCCGGCGATGGCCACGCCCTGGGCGGCGACCCGCTCGCAGGCGGCGCTGGAAGGATCCAGTCCGGTGACGGTCACGCCCTTGCGCGCCAGGGTGATCGCCATGTTGCCGCCCATGTTGCCGAGTCCGATGACCCCGACCTGCCTGCCCATGCCTTGTTCCTCTGCTTCGAATTGGCGGTGACCGACCCGGTGGCCGGCCCCTTGGCGATCGAGTATGGGAGGCCCCAGGCATCACCACCAATACGGCATTCGGACTTTCATGTTGCGCAAAAGGCAACGTGAGCCAGAGGCACCAGCATCGTGCAAAGGCGCGATTCAAGGGCACTGCCCAGCCCCAGACTGGTGCAGGGCGACCGACCGCGAAGTCACCGCCGAGGCCGAGGCGCCAGTCCCTATGCGTCTCGCCGACGCCTGGCACAGTTCCTGAAAAGGCGCCCTGGCTGGCCAGCAGTCCAGCCCAACAACAGCGCACGTTCGCTCAGGAGCCTTTCGCATGAAGCGCCGCCCTCTACTGAAGACCACCCTTGCCGCCTCCGCCCTGCTCATGAGCGGCCTGTTTCCCTGGAGTGCCGCCCACGCCGCGGACACCATCAAGGTCGGTATCCTGCATTCGCTGTCCGGCACCATGGCCATCTCCGAGACCTCGCTCAAGGACATGGCGCTGATGACCATCGACGAGATCAACGCCAAGGGCGGGGTACTGGGCAAGAAGCTGGAACCCGTGGTAGTGGATCCGGCCTCCAACTGGCCGCTGTTCGCCGAGAAGGCGCGCCAGCTGGTGACCCAGGACAAGGTCGCGGTCACCTTCGGCTGCTGGACCTCGGTCTCGCGCAAATCGGTCCTGCCGGTCTATGAAGAACTCAACGGCCTGCTGTTCTACCCGGTGCAGTACGAAGGCGAAGAGATGTCGCCCAACGTCTTCTACACCGGCGCGGCGCCGAACCAGCAGGCCATCCCGGCAGTGGAATACCTGATGAGCGAAGAAGGCGGGGCCGCCAAGCGCTTCTTCCTGCTGGGCACCGACTACGTCTATCCGCGCACCACCAACAAGATTCTGCGCTCCTTCCTGCACAGCAAGGGCGTGCAGGACAAGGACATCGAAGAGGTCTACACCCCCTTCGGCCACAGCGATTACCAGACCATCGTCGCCAACATCAAGAAATTCTCCGCCGGCGGCAAGACCGCGGTGGTCTCCACCATCAACGGCGACTCCAACGTGCCCTTCTACAAGGAACTGGGCAACCAGGGCCTGAAGGCCACCGACGTGCCGGTAGTGGCCTTCTCGGTGGGCGAGGAAGAACTGCGCGGCATCGACACCAAGCCGCTGGTGGGCCAGCTGGCCGCCTGGAACTACTTCGAGTCGCTGGATAACCCGGTGAACAAGAAGTTCGTCGAGGCCTGGAAGGCCTACGCCAAGGCCAAGAACCTGCCCAACTACCAGACCGCCGTGACCAACGACCCCATGGAAGCCACCTACATCGGCATCCACATGTGGGCCCAGGCGGTGGAAAAGGCCGGCAGCACCGACGTCGACAAGGTGCGCAAGGCCATGGCCGGCCAGACCTTCGCCGCGCCGGACGGCTACACCGTGAAGATGGACGAGAAAAACCATCACCTGCACAAGCCGGTGATGATCGGCGAGGTCCAGGACGACGGCCAGTTCAACGTCGTCTGGCAGACCGAGGGCCCGGTCCGCGCCCAGCCCTGGAGCCCCTACATCCCCGGCAACGACAAGAAGTCCGACGAACCGGTGAAGAGCGGCCAGTAACGGCCCGCCCTCACTCCCGGCCCCTCACTCCGAGGGAAGGGGAGCAAAACGCAGCTCAGCTTGTAGCTCTTGCCCCCTCTCCCTCGGGGAGAGGGTTGGGGTGAGGGGCAAGAGACGCTCTAAGGCCATCAGCTCTTCCCCCTCTCCCCTTGGGAGAGGGCCGGGGTGAGGGCAAGAGGCGCTGCCCGCCAGAACCGGAAGCGCCCGCAACACCAACGCTCCGCTCCGCCCCCTCTCCCCCTGGGAGAGGGCCGGGGTGAGGGCCCGCCAGCGCACCCGGCCAGACCGCCGGGCGCCGGCACCAGAAACGAGGCCACGCCCGCCCTCCCCCGGGAGACGCCGTGCGGGAGCCTTTACCCACCCACGAGGCCGAGTATGTCCCTACGCCTTTTTCTACTGCCCCTGCTGTTGCTGCTCATGGGCACCGCCCAGGCCGGCCCCGCCGCCGACCTGGCCGCCGCCAGCGCCAACGACCAGGCCAAACTCCTCCAGGACTGGGCCGCCGCGCCCGATCCCGCCCAGCTCCCGGTGCTCCAGGCACTGCAGGACGGCCGCTTCTATGTCGATGAAGACAAGCGGCCCTTCTACAAGACCGGCGACAGCTACAGCGCCGCCGAAGGCGACGCCACCCCTCCCACCGGCACACCCAAGCCGGTACGCCTGAACAACCGTCTGCGCATCCTCATCGGCGCCGCCCAGGCCAGCGGCGGGCTGCTGTCGCCCGATGCCAGCGTGCGCCTGGCCGCCGCCCAGGCCCTGCGCCAGGAGGCCAAGCCCGAGCAGCGTGCCTTCCTGGAAAAGCGCCTGCAGAGCGAAGCCGACAAGGACGTCAAAGGCGCCCTTGCCGCCGCCCTGGCCAATCTGCAGCTGACCGATCCCGATCCCGCCGTGCGCCTGGCCGCGGTGCGGCTACTCGGCGAATCCGGTGAGCCCCAGGCCAAGACCCGCCTGCAGGCCCTCCTCGACCCGGCCGTGGAAGCCAACGAAGACGTCCGCAAGGCCGCTGCCACCGGCCTTGCCCAGGTGGACCGCAAGCTGCTGCTGGGCGACCTGCTCGGCCAGGCCTTCACCGGGTTGTCGCTCGGCTCCATCCTGCTGCTGGCCGCTCTGGGTCTGGCCATCACCTATGGCCTGCTCGGCGTCATCAACATGGCCCACGGCGAGATGCTGATGCTCGGCGCCTACAGCACCTATGTGGTGCAACTGACCCTGCAACGCCTGGCGCCCGAATGGCTGGCCTGGTATCCGCTGCTGGCACTGCCGGTGGCCTTCGCCGTCACCGCCGCCATCGGCATGGCGCTGGAGCGCACCGTGATCCGCCACCTCTATGGCCGCCCGCTGGAAACCCTGCTGGCCACCTGGGGCATCAGCCTGATGCTGATCCAGGCGGTGCGGGTGCTGTTCGGCGCCCAGAACGTCGAGGTGGCCAACCCGGCCTGGCTGTCCGGCGGCATCCAGGTGCTGCCCAACCTGCTCCTGCCGTGGAACCGGGTGATCATCCTCGGCTTCGTGGTCTTCGTGCTGATCCTCACCTGGACCCTGCTGAACAAGACCCGCCTGGGCCTCAACGTGCGCGCCGTGACCCAGAATCGCAACATGGCCGCCTGCTGCGGGGTACCCACGGGTCGCATCGACATGCTCGCCTTCGGCCTCGGTTCCGGCATCGCCGGCCTCGGCGGCGTGGCTCTGTCGCAGATCGGCAACGTCGGTCCGGACCTTGGCCAGAGCTACATCATCGACTCCTTCCTGGTGGTGGTGCTCGGCGGCGTCGGCCAACTGGCCGGCAGCGTGCTGGCGGCCTTCGGCCTGGGCATCGTCAACAAGATCCTCGAACCCCAGATCGGCGCCGTGCTGGGCAAGATTCTCATCCTCGGCCTGATCATCCTGTTCATCCAGAAGCGGCCCCAGGGCCTGTTCGCCCTCAAGGGGAGGGTCATCGATTGAACCAGCCACTCGCGCTTACCGCTGTGCAGAAGGCCGGCCCGCGCCTGAGCCTGGCCGTGCTCGGCCTTGCCCTCGCCGTGCTGATCGCCCTGCCGCTCTTGTCCCTGCTGCCGGCCGACAACCCCTTCCAGGTCTCGGCCTACACCCTCACCCTGGTGGGCAAGATCCTCTGCTACGCCATCGTCGCCCTGGCGCTGGACCTGGTCTGGGGGTACGCCGGGATGCTCTCCCTCGGCCACGGGCTGTTCTTTGCCCTGGGCGGCTACGCCATGGGCATGTACCTGATGCGCCAGGCCGCCGGTGACGGTCTGCCGCCGTTCATGAGCTTTCTCTCCTGGACCCGCTATCCCTGGTTCTGGGCCGGCACCGACCACTTCCTCTGGGCGCTGTGCCTGGCGGTGCTGGCCCCCGGTCTGCTGGCCCTGGCGTTCGGCTTCTTCGCCTTCCGTTCGAAGATCAAGGGCGTCTACTTCTCGATCATGACCCAGGCGCTGACCTTTGCCGGCATGCTGCTGTTCTTTCGCAACGAGACCGGCTTCGGCGGCAACAACGGCTTCACCGGCTTCACCACCCTGCTGGGCTTTCCGGTCGCCGCCCAGGGCACCCGGGCGGTGCTCTTCCTGCTCACCGTGGCCCTGCTGGTGGCCAGCCTCTGGCTGGGCTGGCGCCTGGCGCAGAGCAAGTTCGGCCGCATCCTCACGGCGATTCGCGACGCCGAGAACCGGGTGACCTTCTGCGGCTACGATCCGCGCGGCTTCAAGCTGTTCGTCTGGGTGCTCTCGGCGGTGCTCTGCGGCCTGGCCGGGGCGCTCTACGTACCCCAGGTGGGCATCATCAACCCCAGCGAGATGGCCCCCACCAACTCCATCGAAGCGGCCATCTGGGTCGCCCTCGGCGGACGCGGCAGCCTGATCGGCCCGGTGCTCGGCGCCGGCATCGTCAACGGTGCCAAGAGCTGGTTCACCGTGGCCTTCCCGGAATACTGGCTGTTCTTTCTCGGCGCCCTGTTCATCGTCGTCACCCTCTATCTGCCGCGTGGCGTGATCGGCCTCATCAAGAAGGAGCGCGACGCATGAAAGCCGCCCCCGTACCTCCCACCGCCGCGGAAGTGCTCGATGCCGGCATTGGCGCGGAAGCCAGCGGTCTCGGCCATCGCGCCGGCACGGGCCTGGATACCCGCCACGGCACCATCCTCAGCCTGGAAGGCATCGAGGTCAGCTTCGATGGCTTCAAGGCCCTGCGCGACCTCAATCTCTACATCGGCGTCGGCGAATTGCGCTGCATCATCGGCCCCAACGGCGCCGGCAAGACCACCATGATGGACGTCATCACCGGCAAGACCCGCCCCGACCGTGGCAGCGCCTGGTTCGGCGAGACCCTGGACCTGACCCGCCTGCAACCGGTGGAAATCGCCCAGGCCGGCATCGGTCGCAAATTCCAGAAGCCCACGGTGTTCGAGGCCCTGACGGTCTGGGAAAACCTCGAGCTGGCGCAACGGACCGACAAGTCGGTCTGGGCCAGCCTGCGCGCGCGCCTCTCCGGCGAACAGCGCGACCGCTTGGAAGAGGTGCTCACCACCATCCGCCTGCAGGAATCCCGCGGCCGCACCGCTGGCCTGCTCTCCCACGGCCAGAAGCAATTCCTCGAGATCGGCATGCTGCTGGTGCAGGAGCCGCAACTGCTGCTGCTCGACGAACCCGTGGCCGGCATGACCGACGCCGAGACCGAATTCACCGCCGAGCTGTTCAAGTCGCTGGTGCCCCGGCACTCGCTGATGGTGGTGGAGCACGACATGGGCTTCGTCGGCAGCATCGCCGACCACGTCACCGTGCTGCACCAGGGCCACGTCCTCGCCGAAGGCTCGCTGGACCAGGTCCAGGCCAACGAACAGGTGATCGAGGTGTACCTGGGGCGCTAGCACCGCGCCGAATTGAATGCATATCGCGGCCATGGGCCGCTCCTACCTGGAGCGGTCACAACGGCAAACCGCCATGGCCGCGAGCGAAACCCTATCGTAGGAGCGGCCCATGGCCGCGATAGAACCTTCCCGAGGCACCCATGCTCCAGGTCAACGAACTCCATCAGTACTACGGCGGCAGCCACATCCTGCGTGGCCTGTCCTTCGACGCCCCCATCGGCGAGGTCACCAGCCTGCTCGGCCGCAACGGCGTCGGCAAGACCACCCTGCTGCGCTGCCTCATGGGCCTGATCCCGGCCAAGCGCGGCAGCGTCACCTGGGAAGGCCAGGACATCACCAGTCGCAAGCCGCACCAGCGCGTGCAATCCGGCATCGCCTACGTGCCCCAGGGCCGCGAGATCTTTCCGCGCCTCACCGTCGAGGAAAATCTGCTCATGGGCCTGTCACGCTTTCCCGCCCGCGAGGCCCGCGAGGTGCCCGAGTCCATCTACGAACTCTTCCCCGTGCTGCGGCAGATGCGCCAGCGCCGCGGCGGCGACCTCTCCGGCGGCCAGCAGCAGCAACTGGCCATCGGCCGCGCCCTGGCCAGCCGCCCGCGGCTGCTGATCCTCGACGAACCCACCGAAGGCATCCAGCCCTCGGTGATCAAGGAGATCGGCACCGTCATCGCCCACCTGGCCAAGCGTGGCGACATGGCCATCCTGCTGGTGGAGCAGTTCTACGACTTCGCCAGCGAACTGGCCGACGGCTATCTGGTGATGTCCCGTGGCGAGATCGTCCAGCGCGGTCGCGGCGCTGACATGGAGGCCGAAGGGGTACGGGGACTGGTGGCGATCTGAGCTACCAAGGTCGATAATCGAACGCTTCCGCGGTCTGCCCGGCCGCCCGCCTGTTCGCCTCGATTGACGAAATTAACCGACTGGTACATTTTCTCTCCAGCGCCGGGCAGTGCTTGCCTGGCAAGACCCGAAGAGAGAAGGCTGTCATGTCCTCCCGTCGCATCCTGGTCCTCAACGGACCCAACCTCAACCTGCTCGGCACCCGCGAACCCGCCACCTATGGTTACGAGACCCTGGCCGACGTCGCCCGGCTATGTGCCGAGACCGCCGCTGCCGAGGGGTACGAGGTGGATTTCCGCCAGACCAACCACGAAGGCGAATTGCTCGACTGGATCCACGCGGCCCGCGGCGCCTATGCCGGGGTGGTGATCAATCCCGCCGCCTGGACCCACACCTCGGTGGCCCTGCGCGATGCCCTGGTGGCCAGCGAGTTGCCGGTCTACGAGGTGCACCTGTCCAACGTGCATCGCCGCGAAGCCTTCCGTCACCATTCCTATGTCTCGGGCATCGCCGTCGGCATCATCTGCGGCCTCGGCAGCCAGGGGTATCGCGCCGCCATCAGCGCCCTCATCGCCCACCAGGGAAACTAACGCCATGACCGCACCCAAATCCGTTCTCGCCGGCCTCATCGGTGCCGGCATCCAGGCTTCGCTGACGCCCGCCATGCACGAACGCGAAGGCGACGCCCAGGGCCTCAGATACCTCTACCGCCTGATCGACCTGGACGTGCTCGGCCTCTCCGCCGACGCCCTGCCCGAGCTGCTGCAGGCCGCCCAGCGCACCGGCTTCACCGGTCTCAACATCACCTTTCCCTGCAAGCAGGCGATCATCCCGCTGCTCGACGACCTCTCCCCCGAGGCGCGCGGCATCGGCGCGGTGAACACCGTGGTGCTGGCCGACGGCCGCACTGTGGGCCACAACACCGACTGCCTGGGCTTCGCCGAAGGCTTTCGCCGCGGCCTGCCGGGCGTGGCCAAGCGGCTGGTGGTGCAGTTGGGCGCCGGCGGCGCCGGCAGCGCCGTGGCCCACGCCCTGCTCGCCGAGGGCGTCGACCAGTTGTTCATCTTCGACGTCGAGGCCGAGCGCGCCCAGGCGCTGGTGGACAACCTGACCCGCCACTTCGGCCCCGGGCGCGCCGCGGTCGGCACCGACCGGGCCGCCGCGGTCGCCGCCGCCGATGGCCTGGTCAACACCTCGCCGGTGGGCATGGCCAAGCTGCCCGGCATGCCACTGCCGGCCGAGTTGCTGCATCCCGGCCTGTGGGTCGCCGAGATCATCTATTTCCCGCTGGAGACCGAACTGCTGCGCCAGGCCCGCGCCCTCGGCTGCCGCACCCTGGACGGCGGCACCATGGCCGTCTTCCAGGCGGTCAAGGCCTTCGAACTCTTCAGCGGCCGTACCGCCAACGCCGACCGCATGCAGGCCCATTTCGCCGAATTGCGCGGCTAGTCCTCAGCGTTGGGCTTCGCTACGCTCAACCCAACCTACGCCACCCGTAGGTTGGGTTGAGACGGCTCCACCGTCGAAGCCCAACAACCCCTGCTCCTGATCTACTGCCCATAAAAAAGGGGAGGCCTCGGCCTCCCCTTTTCCTATGCCTTCTCAGCGCGGCATGTTCGGCTGGCGCCGCGACTTCTTGCGCGGACCGCCCTTGGCGTAGCCGGCGGCCTGGCCTTCCTGGCCCTTGTCCCAGGCCTTGCTGCCGTCGCTGGCGCGGGGCGGCAGGCCGTTGTGCTGGGTCAGGATGCGTCCGCCGCCGTTACTGGCCTTCTTGCTGCCCACCGGGGTGGAATTCTTGCGTCGCGCGCTCTGGTAACCGGTGTCGCCCACCGGCTGGGTGGCCGGGATCAACTGGTGCTTGCCCGGCCCGATCAGGTCGGCGCGACCCATTTCCTTGAGCGCCTCGCGCAGCATCGGCCAGCCCTTGGGATCGTGATAGCGCAGGAAGGCCTTGTGCAGGCGGCGCTGCTGGTCGCTCTTGACGATGGTCACGCCATCGCTCTTGTAGGTGACCTTGCGCAGCGGATTCTTGCCCGAGTGGTACATGGCCGTGGCGGTGGCCATCGGCGAGGGATAGAAGGCCTGCACCTGGTCCGCACGGAAGCCGTTGCGCTTGAGCCAGAGGGCGAGGTTCATCATGTCCTCGTCCGTGGTGCCCGGGTGCGCGGCGATGAAGTACGGGATCAGGTACTGCTCCTTGCCCGCCTCCTTGGTGTACTTCTCGAACATCTGCTTGAAGCGGTCATAGCTGCCGATGCCGGGCTTCATCATCTTGTCCAGCGGACCGCGCTCGGTGTGCTCGGGCGCGATCTTCAGGTAGCCGCCGACATGGTGGGTGACCAGTTCCTTGACGTACTCGGGCGATTCCACGGCCAGGTCGTATCTCAGCCCCGAGGCGATCAGGATCTTCTTCACCCCCGGCAGCGCCCGCGCCTTGCGGTAGAGCTCGATCAAGGACGAGTGATCGGTGTTGAGGTTCTCGCAGATGCCGGGGAACACGCACGACGGCTTGCGGCAGTGGCGCTCGATCTCCGGATCCTTGCAGGCGATGCGGTACATGTTGGCGGTCGGCCCGCCGAGGTCCGAGACCACGCCGGTGAAGCCCGGTACCTTGTCGCGCATCTCCTCGATCTCGCGGATGATCGAGTCGTGGGAGCGATTCTGGATGATCCGGCCTTCGTGCTCGGTGATGGAGCAGAAGGTGCAGCCACCAAAGCAGCCACGCATGATGTTCACCGAGAAACGGATCATCTCGTAGGCCGGAATCTTTTCCTTGCCATAGGCCGGGTGCGGCACGCGCGCATAGGGCATGCCGAACACGTAGTCCATTTCCTCGGTGGTCATGGGGATGGGCGGCGGCGTGAACCAGACGTCCACGTCGCCATGCCGCTGCACCAGCGCCCGGGCGTTGCCCGGGTTGGTCTCCAGGTGCAGCACCCGGTTGGCGTGGGCATAGAGCACCGGGTCGTTGCGGACCTTCTCGAAGGACGGCAGGCGGATCACCGTCTTGTCGCGGGTCATGCGCGGGCTTTCCAGCAACTGCACCACCTTGGCTTCGTTGGGATCCTCAACCTCACCCTTGGCTTGCTCGATGGCGCAGGCCTCGGTGTCCTGGGTGTTCACATAGGGATTGATGATCTTGTCGACGCGACCGGGACGGTCGATGCGGGTCGAGTCGACCTCGAACCAGCCCTCGGGCGTATCGCGACGGATGAAGGCGGTGCCGCGCACATCGGTGATGGACTCGACGCGCTCGCCACGCGACAGGCGCTGGGCGATCTCCACCACCGCCCGCTCGGCGTTGCCATAGAGCAGGATGTCGGCGGTGGCGTCCATCAGGATCGAGCGGCGGACCTTGTCCTGCCAGTAGTCGTAGTGGGCGATCCGGCGCAGCGAGGCCTCGATGCCGCCGAGCACGATCGGCACGTGGCTGTAGGCCTCCTTGCAGCGCTGGCTGTAGACCAGGCTGGCGCGATCCGGTCGCTTGCCGGCGACGTTGCCCGGGGTATAGGCATCGTCGGACCGGACCTTCTTGTCCGCGGTGTAGCGGTTGATCATGGAGTCCATGTTACCCGCGGCCACCCCGAAGAACAGATTCGGCTCGCCGAGCTTCATGAAGTCGTCCTTCGACTGCCAGTCCGGCTGGGCGATGATGCCCACGCGGAAGCCCTGGGCCTCCAGCAGCCGGCCGATGATGGCCATGCCAAAGGACGGATGATCGACGTAGGCGTCCCCGGTGACGATGATGATGTCGCAGCTGTCCCAGCCGAGTTGCTCCATCTCCGCCCGACTCATGGGCAGGAAGGGTGCAGGACCAAAGCACTCGGCCCAGTATTTCGGATAGTCGAACAGCGGCGTGGCGGCTTGCATGGCAGCTTCCGGGAAAGGGGGGTTTTTAGGAGGGCGCGAAGAATAGCACAAAAAATGACCAGTTCAGCCCCCGGACATCGATTGCCTTTGGCTATCGACGGTGGCTCTGGACCCGCCCTCACCCCAACCCTCTCCCCGGGGGAGAGGGGGCAAAAGCACACCGCGCAGCTATTCGTCCCCCTCTCCCTTGGGGAGAGGGTCGGGGCTAGGGAAGCCCATCGGCAATGCCCTTCAGCCGTAGGGTGGATAACGGCGCAGCCTTGTCCACGCGTAGCTGCCCCCTTCTCCCCAGAGAGGACCGAGGAACGCTACCCAACGGCAGCATGCTCTTCCCCCTCGCCCTCCGGGAGAGGGACGGAGTGAGGGAAAGTCCACTCAGCGGCCCAACTCGACAGGAGTGCTACCATAGCCGCCCGCTCCCCTTCACCACCGAGACGCCCCCGTCCATGTCCCAGCCCCAACCCGCCGCCGGCCAGTTGCAGCGCGGCCTGAAGAATCGTCATATCCAGCTGATCGCCCTCGGCGGAGCCATCGGCACCGGTCTGTTCCTCGGCTCCGCCGGGGTGCTGAAATCCGCCGGTCCGGCGATGATCCTCGGCTACGCCATCGCCGGCTTCATCGCCTTCCTGATCATGCGCCAGCTCGGCGAGATGATCGTCGAGGAACCAGTCGCCGGCTCCTTCAGCCACTTCGCCAGTCGCTACTGGGGCCGCTTCCCGGGCTTTCTCTCCGGCTGGAACTACTGGGTGCTCTATGTGCTGGTGGGCATGTCGGAACTCACCGCAGTGGGCAAGTACGTGCAGTACTGGTGGCCCGAGGTGCCGACCTGGGCCAGCGCCCTGGTGTTCTTCGTGCTGGTCAACGCCATCAACCTGTTCAACGTGAAGGCCTTTGGCGAGACCGAGTTCTGGTTCGCGCTGATCAAGGTGGTGGCCATCCTCGGCATGATGGCCTTCGGGCTCTGGCTGCTGGTCAGTGGCAGCGGCGGTCCCGAGGCCTCGGTGAGCAATCTCTGGAGTCATGGCGGCTTCTTGCCCAACGGCTGGAGCGGTCTGTTCGCCGTGCTGGCGATCATCATGTTCTCCTTTGGCGGCCTGGAACTGGTGGGCATCACCGCCGCCGAAGCCGACCAGCCGCGCAGCGTGATCCCCAAGGCCATCAACCAGGTGGTCTGGCGCATCCTGATCTTCTATGTCGGCGCCCTGACCATCCTTTTGTCGCTGCATCCCTGGGACGAACTGGTGCGCAGCATCGGCGCCGGCGGTGACGACTACGCCGGCAGTCCCTTCGTGCAGACCTTCGCCCTGCTCGGCAGCGACACCGCCGCTCACCTGCTCAACTTCGTGGTGCTGACCGCGGCGCTGTCGGTCTACAACAGCGGCGTCTACTGCACCAGCCGCATGCTCTACGGCCTGGCGGAACAGGGCGACGCCCCGCGCGCCCTGCTGCGCACCAATCGCCGTGGCGTGCCGCTGCTGGGCATCGCGGTGTCCTCGGCGGTGACCCTGCTCTGCGTGGTGGTCAACTACCTGCTGCCGCAGAATGCCCTGGAGCTGCTGATGTCGCTGGTGGTGGCCTCGCTGGTGATCGCCTGGGCGCTGATCAGCCTGACCCACCTGAAATTCCGCGCCGCCCAGCGCCAGGCCGGGCGCACCTCGCACTTCCCGGCCTTCTGGTCGCCCTTCGCCAACTGGCTGTGCCTGGCCTTCGTCGGCATGATCTTGGTGCTGATGCTGCGCATCCCCGGCATCGCCGTCTCGGTCTATGCCATCCCGGTCTGGCTGGCCTTCCTGTTCCTCTGCTACCGGCTGCGTCGCGGCTGATCACCACGGGTAGGTTGGGCTGAGCACAAGCGAAGCCCAACACCTGGGGTAGGCACCGCTCGTTAGGCTTCGACGATCGAGCCGTCTCAGCCCAACCTACACCCTACTCGAACGGCACCCAGGGTCGCTGCGGCTTCATGATGATGCAGCCGTCCTCGTCCACCGCCCAGATGTCGTAGAAGCGATTGTCCACGAGGCGCGTGGCGGCACCGGGCACGGCCACCCGCTGGGTGCAGCTGTCGCTGTCGGCATCGTCGATCACCCCCAGATCCAGCAGGCGTTCGGCGATCATGAAGTTGCCCGGCGACAGGCCGAGGATGAAGGGCAGCACCGGCACCTGCTCGAAGGTCTTCTGCGCCAGCGGCAGCCAGGCCACCTCCAGCGGACCTCCGGTCCAGAGCAGCCGCTTGAGCGGCCGCAGCTCCGGAAGGCTGCTGAGGTCATGGTGCAGTTCCTGGACGAAACCGCGCTCGAAGGTCTTTTGCGCCGAGAGCACCTGGCCATAGGCATAGGCCAGCGACAGCATCCACAGCACGGGCAGCACCAGCAGCCAGGTCAGCCGTGGCTGGAGGCGCTCCAGCAGGTCGTGGGCCAGCAGCAGGGCCAGGGTCAGGATGACCGCCAGGCCCATCAGGGTGCGCGCCTCGAGGATGAAATCGCTGAACAGCAGGGTGATGCCGGCCACGCAGGCGGCCAGCACCGGCAGCGTCGCGCCGTACAGCAGCAGGGGCAGCAGCGCCCGGCGGCCATAGGCGCGGGCATAGGTCAGGCCGCCCAGGCCATAGCCGATCGCCGCCAGCCCACCAAACAGCCACCACAGCCAGAGATTGCCGGGGGTGACCAGCAGGCCGACGCTCTGCAGCACCTCGCCCAGCCGATGCCAGAGCTCGGGCAGTACCTGGCCACCCACACCGGCGTGTCGCGTGGTCGCCATCAGCTGATAAGCGGTGAGGAAGTAGAGGGCGCAACCCAGCAGCAACTGCAGGCCCTGGCGCAGAACCAGCCGCAGGGCCTGCGCCGGGGCCTCGCGGCGTTGCACGGCGCGGATGAATTCCAGGCAGCAGAGGCCGACGAAGACATTGAGGGCCACCTGGTAGAAGGCGATGGCCGCCGCCAGCAGCGCCGCCGGCACCAGCAGCGCCAGCACGGTGTGGCGACTGCGAAAGATCGCCGCATAGATCACCGCCACCAGACTCAGGGCCATGGTCGGGCCGTCGTACTGGTAGGTCAGGTTGCCCAGCCAGAACGGCGAGAACCACAGCGGCAGCAGGGCCAGGCACTGGGTCGGTCGCGGCGCGCCGAAGCAGTGGCAGGCCAGATCGGTCAGGGCCCAGGCGGCGGCCGCGCAGGCGATCAGCAGCGGCAGGGGAAAGAGGTTGAAGGTGCTGCCGCTGAAGGTCAGCAGCCGATAGAAGACCTCGGTGAGCACCCGCCCCTGCTGGCGCCACTCCGGGCCGTTCTCCAGCTGGATGCGCCAGTTGTCGTCGACATAGGGAAAGTCGACCAGGATGAAGGGCAGGACGAACAGCAGCAGTGCGGAAAAGAACAGCGCCCGGGTCTGCACCGGGGTGAGCGTCTGGGGCATGGCGGCGGATCCGGATCCGGCTTCGACGGGAGACGCAGCCGCCACCACCCGAAGCGATAGCGGCGCCGGCTGCGTGGGGTCAGTCCTGCAGGGCCAGCTGGCAGATGCGCTCGCAGAGTTCGTCGAAGTCGATGCCCATGGCCGCGGCCGATTGCGGCAGCAGACTGGTGGCGGTCATGCCCGGCAGCGTGTTGACCTCCAGACACCAGAGCCGTCCCTCGGCGTCCAGGCGGAAGTCGGCGCGACTGTAGCCGTCGAGCTTGAGCGCCCGATGCGCGGCCAGGGCCAGCCGGCGCGCTTCCTCGGCGATCTCCGCGGAGACCTCGGCCGGAAAGACTTCCACAGCGCCCTTGGGCTGGTATTTGCTGGTGTAGTCGAACACGCCACTCTGGCCGAGGACGATCTCGCCCACCGCCAGTGGCTGGTCGCCCAGTACGCCCACGGTCAGCTCGCGCCCGGCGACGAAGCGCTCGATCATCACCTCGCGGTCATAGCGCAGCGCCAGCTCGATGGCCGGTTGCAGGTCCTCGGCGCGGCTGACCTTGCTCAGGCCCACGGTGGAACCCTGCTGGCTGGGTTTGACGATCACCGGAAAGCCCAGGGTGTCGGCCACGGTCGCGGCATCCACCGGCGCCATCAGCCAGTCGGCGGTGGGTACGCCAGCGGCCCGGAACAGCCGCTTGCTGAGGTCCTTGTCCATGGCCACGGCGCTGCCCACCCGGCCGCTGCCGGTGTAGCGCAACTCGGCCAGGTCGAGCAGGGTCTGCAGGGTGCCGTTCTCGCCGGTCCCGCCGTGCAGGGCGAGGAACAGCAGATCCTGGTCGCCCAGCTGGGCACGGCTGAGCACCGCGCCGGCATCCTGGCCGCGCATCCGCACCAGGGCGGTCCGCTCCGGCGGTTCGAGGCCGACGCGGGCTTCCAGCAGGGCGCGCTCGGCGTCTTCATCGAGCAGCCCCAGGGCGGTATCCACGGTCACCACCTGATGCCCACGCCGGCGCAGCGCCGCCACCACCTGGGCACCGCTGGCGATGGACACGTCGCGTTCTTCGCTGGTGCCGCCGAGCAGGACCGCGATCTTCAGCTTGTCCTTGACCATCATTCGTCCTCGAAAACGTAGCTGCCGGGCGCGAGATTCTCGAACCGGGTGTATTTGCCGATGAAGGCCAGCCGCGTGGTACCGATCGGACCGTTACGCTGCTTGCCGATGATGATTTCCGCCACGCCCTTGTACTCGGTCTCCGGGTGGTACACCTCGTCCCGGTAGACGAACATGATGACGTCGGCGTCCTGCTCGATGGCGCCCGATTCGCGCAGGTCGGAGTTCACCGGACGCTTGTTCGGCCGCTGTTCCAGCGAGCGGTTGAGCTGGGAGAGCGCCACCACCGGGCAGTTGAACTCCTTGGCCAGGCCCTTGAGCGAGCGCGAGATCTCGGAAATCTCGTTGGTGCGGTTCTCGCCGCTGCTGCCGCCGATCTGCATCAGCTGCAGGTAGTCGACCATGATCAGCGCCAAATCGCCGTGCTCGCGCACCAGGCGCCGGGTGCGGGCGCGCATTTCCGAAGGACTGATGCCCGCGGTATCGTCGATGAACAGCTTGCGGTCATTGAGCAGGTTGACCGCCGAGGTCAGCCGCGGCCAGTCATCGTCGTCCAGCTTGCCGGAACGCACCTTGGTCTGGTCGATGCGGCCGAGGGACGACAGCATCCGCAGCACGATGGAGTCGGCGGGCATCTCCAGGGAGAACACCAGCACCGCCTTGTCGGTGCGCAGCACTGCGTTCTCCACCAGGTTCATGGCGAAGGTGGTCTTGCCCATGGAGGGGCGGCCGGCCACGATGATCAGGTCCGCCGGCTGCAGGCCGCTGGTCTTCTCGTCCAGGTCGGCGAAGCCGGTGGACACCCCGGTGATGGCATCGCTGGAGTTGAACAGGGTATCGATGCGGTCGATGGCCTTGGTCAGGATGTCGTTGACCCCGACCGGCCCGCCGGACTTCGGCCGCGCTTCGGCAATCTCGAAGATCTTGCGCTCGGCTTCGTCGAGCAACTCGTTGGCCCCGCGCCCTTCCGGGTTGTAGGCGCTGTCGGCGATGTCGGCGCTGATGCCGATCAACTGGCGCAGGGTGGCCCGCTCGCGGACGATCTGCGCATAGGCCTTGATGTTGGCCACCGAGGGGGTGTTCTTGGCCAGCTCGGCCAGATAGGCCAGGCCGCCCACCTGGGGCAGCTGACCTTCGTTGTCCAGCTGTTCGGACAGGGTCACCACGTCGAACGGCTGGTTGCGCTCGGCCAGACGGGCCACGGCGCGAAAGATGAGTCTGTGGTCGTGGCGATAGAAGTCGCCATCGGACACCTGATCGAGCACGCGCTCCCAGGCGTTGTTGTCCAGCATCAGACCACCCAGCACGGCCTGTTCGGCCTCGATGGAATGCGGCGGGACCTTGAGGGCAGCGGTCTGCAGATCGTACTGCTCGGGCAGGGAAATCTCGTTCATGCGCAGGTCTTGGGCCCCCATTGCGGGCGGCGAAATGATTTTCGATAGGGCAGAAAAGACAAAGGGCACGTCACTGCCTCGGCAATGACGTGCCCGATTGTCGACAGACCGGCGCCGGGGCGCAAGTCCGCCAGTCAGGCGACGGCGCGCTTATTCAGCGACGACGACGACCTTGACGGTAGCTTCGACGTCGGTGTGCAGGTGCACTTCGACATCGTATTCGCCAACGCTGCGCAGGGCGCCGTTGGGCAGGCGAACTTCGCTCTTGTCCAGCTCAACGCCGGCGGCGCTGACGGCTTCGGCGATGTCGCGGGTGCCGATGGAACCGAACAGCTTGCCTTCGTCGCCGGAGTTGGCGGCGATGGTAACGGTCAGGTCGGCCAGCTTGGCGGCACGGGCATCAGCCTCGGCCTTCTTCTCGGCAGCCTGCTTCTCGAGCTCGGCGCGACGAGCTTCGAAAGCCTCGACGTTGGCAGCGGTGGCTGCGGTGGCCTTGCCCTGCGGCAGCAGGAAGTTACGGGCGTAACCGCCCTTGACGTTCACTTTGTCGCCCAGGTTGCCCAGGTTGGCGATCTTTTCCAGCAGGATGACATCCATTGAGTCTTTCCTCTTAACTTTTAACCTTCACCGTCCGCGGGCCCCTGCGGCTCTTGCGCGGACCGCCCACGGAAATCGAACACGCTATCGATCACAGCCAGAATCACCAACAACGGATAGATCAGCTGCCCGAACAGCAACAGCGTCACGTACAGCCCTACCAGCCAGAATCCTGCCAGGCGCTTGGCCGCCACCAGCCCGTGCAGCAGGGCGATGCCGGCAAAGGCCAGCGGCACGCTGCACAGCGGGGTCAGCAGGCCAAGCCCGCTGCCCAGGTTCGGCGCCAGCACCAGCAGGGCCAGGAGGCCGAGCGCGATGGCCGGACGCAGACGCAGGGCGCGAAATTCGCGACCGAACCCCTGGGGGTTGTACAGCGCCGCCTGCCAGTAGCGCCCGAGCATCAGGCACAGGAGGCAGGTGATCTGGAAGAACGCCGCCATCAGACCGGTCAGCACGGGCAGCAGCAACTGCTGCAACTGCGCCTGCTTTTCCGGCGGCAACTGCGCCGCGCTCGGGCCCAACACCTGGGGCAGCAGCCGACGGATTTCCTCCGCCAGTTGCGCGATGCCCTCGGCATAGACCTGGCCCAGCACCAGGGCGAAGACCAGCCCCAGGGGGACACTGGCCAACAGCACCCGGGTCCAGGACAGACTCTGGCGCAAGATGGCCGCCAGCAGCGTCGAACCCAGCAACACCAGCACGATGCTGGCATCACCCAGATACAGCCAGAACAGCGCTGGCAACAGGGCCCAGACCAGCACCCCGGCCGCCGCGGCAGGTCCCCGGCGCAACAGCACCAGGCTGCCACCGGCAGCGGTCATCCAGTACAGCAGCGGCACGACTGCACCCAGCACCACCACGAGGGTGGCTTGAGTACGGCCGCGCATGATGAACTCAGCCAGAGGCCGCATGCCGTGTTTATCCGTTATTCGTGATCAGGCGTCGATCAACGACCGTGGCTGTCGGTGTAGGGCAGCAGGGCCAGGTAACGGGCACGCTTGATGGCGGTACCCAGCTGACGCTGGTACTTGGCCTTGGTGCCAGTGATACGGCTCGGGACGATCTTGCCGGTTTCGGAGACGTAGGCCTTCAGGGTGTTGAGATCCTTGTAGTCGATCTCTTTCACGCCTTCGGCGGTGAAACGGCAGAACTTACGACGACGGAAGAAACGTGCCATGACAATGATTCCTCGCTAGATCCAGATTACTCGGCGCTGTCGGCGTCGTCGGAGTTGCCTTCGGCGGACTCGGACTCGGACTCGGCAGGACGCTCGCGACGCTCGCGACGCTCGTTGCGGTTTTCTTCGGCCTTGAGCATCTCGGACTGACCGGTGACGGCCTCGTCACGGCGCAGGATCATGTTGCGGATCACGGCGTCGTTGTAGCGGAAGTTGTCTTCCAGCTCGGCCAGGGCCTTGGCGCTGCACTCGATGTTCATGAGTACATAGTGAGCCTTGTGAACGTTGTCGATGGCGTAAGCCAGCTGACGACGGCCCCAGTCTTCCAGACGATGGACTTTGCCACCGTCTTCTTCGATAGCCTTGGTGTAGCGCTCGACCATGCCGCCCACCTGTTCGCTCTGGTCCGGATGAACCAGGAACACGACTTCGTAATGACGCATTTAATGCTCCTTACGGGTTGCAGCCTGCCGCGGAAACGCGGTCAGACAAGGAGTGAATAGTTCGGATGACTTGCCCTGCGGAATGCGGACGCACTCCGGGCAAGGGGCAACATTCTAGAGAAGGGCGTCGGGGGGCGCAACCGCAGGCATGACCGACGCGACCGCCGGGCAGCCCCAGGTACTCAGCGTTGCACGTCGGCCAGGGCCTGACGGATCTTGTTCAGGTCATAGGGCTTGATCAGCACCCCGACCCGCGCTTCCATGCCCGGCTCGCGCTCGAAGGCATAACCCGAGGCGACCACGATGCGCAGCGTCGGATCCATCGCCAGGGCGCGGCGGGTCAACTCGATGCCGGACATGCCGCCCAGCCCGATATCGGTGAACAGCACATCGTGTTCGCGTTGCGGCAGCAACTCGAGGGCGGCCTCCGCCGAGGCGACGGCCGTGACCTGGTGGTCCAGCTCCTCGATGACTTCGGTGGTCAGCATGCGCAGCGTGGCATCGTCTTCGACGAGCAGCACTCGCAAGCCTACCGGCTCCTGGATCTCCTGACTCACGCGGGCGTCCTCTTGTTGACAGGCCTCGCCCCGGCATTCCCGGAGCGAGGCCGATATTCTGCGCACTGCAGCGCGATTCGTATAGTGCGATACGCGCTGCGTCGGTACCCAGACGTTTCTTAGCGCGGGCTAGCTGGGCGCAGAGGCGCGTCTTTGACGCACGGCCTCGAACAGGCAGACCCCGGTCGCCACCGAAACGTTGAGACTGCTGACACTGCCGGCCATGGGCAGCCGGGCCAGATGATCACAATGCTCACGGGTCAGTCGGCGCATGCCCTTGCCCTCGGCCCCCATGACCACCACGGTCGGCCCACTCATGTCGACGTCATAGATCTCCTGGGTCGCCTCACCGGCAGTCCCGACGATCCACAGGCCACGCTTCTGCAGTTTTTCCAGGGTCCGCGCCAGGTTGGTGACGGCCACCAGCGGCAGCACCTCGGCGGCCCCACAGGCGACCTTGCGCACCACGGCGGTCAGGGTGGCCGACTTGTCCTTGGGCACGATCACCGCCAGGGCTCCGGCGGCATCGGCGCTGCGCAGGCAGGCGCCGAGGTTGTGCGGATCGGTCACACCATCGAGCACCAGCAGCAGTGGCGGGCCCTCGGCCCGATCGAGCAACTCCTCGAGCATGGCCTCGCCCCAGACCTGGCTGGGGCTGACCTGGGCCACCACGCCCTGATGCACGCCCTCGGCCAGTTCGTCGAGCAGCGCCCGCGGCTTGGTTTCCACCGCCAGGCGCTGACCGGCGGCCAGCTCCAGCAGGGCCTCGACCCGCGGCTCACGCCGCCCTTCGGCGATCCAGAGCTGCTTCACCCGCCGCGGGTGGAAGCGCAGCAGCGCTTCCACGGCGTGGATACCGTAGACGGTTTCCAGCTGGCTCATGCGTCATCCTTGGGGCGCGCCTGGCCCTTGCGATGCGGCTTCTTGGCCTTGGCCTTGGTCCTGCTCTTGGCCGCGGCCTGGGCCTGGCCTTCGACCTTGGGCTTGGCAGCCGACTTCTTCTTGGCGGCAGCGGCCTTGGACTTCTTGACCTTGGCCTCCACCGCGGCGGCGCCCTCGGCGGCCGTGCCCTGCGCCGGGCGCTTCGCCGGAGCGGTACGCGCCTTGGCCGTGGCACTGGCCTTGCCCTTGGCAGTCTTGCCCTGAGCCGTGGCCTGGCCCTGGGCGCCGGCCTTGTCCTGACCGCTGGACTTGCCCTTGGCCTTGGGCTTGCCGCCCTCGACCTTGGCTTCCGCCAGCAGCGCCTGCTTCACCGCACGACTGCGCTTGACGTCGGTATTGCCCAGCAACTTGTCGGCCTGCTCCAGCAACTCCGGCGACACCGAGGTAGCCGGGGCTTCCGGCGTCGGGGCGACGGCCTGGTCTTCCGCTGCCGGCGCCTCGCGGCGACGACCGCGACCGTCACGCTTGCGGCGCGGCTCGCGCTCTTCACGGACCCGCGGCGCGCCGGCCGAGGCCGGCAGCACGAAGTCGATCTTGCGCTCGTCCAGGTCGACCCGGGCCACCACCACCTCGATGGGATCGCCCAGGCGATAGCTGCGCCCACTGCGCTCGCCGGAGAGGCGATGATGGACGCTGTCGAAATGGTAGTAGTCGTCCGGCAGCGCGGTGACGTGCACCAAGCCCTCGACAAAGACCTCGGACAGTTCGACGAACAGGCCGAAACCGGTCACCGCGGTAATGACGCCGGCATAGGTCTCGCCGACGCGATCCTTCATGAACTCGCACTTGAGCCAGTTGGACACGTCACGCGTGGCCTCGTCGGCGCGGCGCTCGGTCATGGAGCACTGCTCACCGAGCTGATCCAGGCGCAACTCGTCGTAGGGATAGATGCGCGCCTTGGCCATGCTCGTCGCGCCTGCGCGCTTGACGTGCTTGGTCTCCAGCTTGGAGCGGATGACGCTGCGGATCGCCCGGTGCACCAGCAGATCCGGATAACGCCGGATCGGCGAGGTGAAATGGGTGTAGGCCTCGTAGTTGAGACCGAAGTGACCGTTGTTGTCCGGGCTGTAGACCGCCTGACTCAGGGATCTGAGCATCACCGTCTGGATCAGCCGGAAATCCGGCCGCTCACGGATCTGCTGCAGCAGCGCCTGGTAGTCCGACGGCACCGGATTGGCCTTGCCCTTGGTCAGCGACAGTCCCATCTCACCGAGGAACTGGCGCAGATTGGTCTGCTTTTCCAGCGGCGGCGCCTCGTGCACCCGGTAGAGGGCCGGCACCTTGTGCTTTTCGAGGAACTTGGCGGTGGCCACGTTGGCGCACAGCATGCACTCCTCGATCAGCTTGTGGGCATCGTTGCGCTGGGTCGGACGGATCTCCGAGATCTTGCGGTCGGCGCCAAAGACGATGCGCGTTTCCTGGGTCTCGAAATCGATGGCACCGCGCACATGACGAGCGGCCAGCAGCACCTTGTACAGGCTGTAGAGCTGCTCCAGGTGCGGCACCACGTCGCCGAGCTGCTTGCGCAACTGCTTGCCTTCGGCCGACTTGGGCTGTTCAAGCACCGCCGAGACCTTGTTGTAGGTCAGACGGGCATGGGAGTGGATGACCGCTTCGTAGAACTGGTAGCCGGTCATGCGCCCGGAAGCGGCGATGGTCATCTCGCAGACCATGGCCAGGCGATCCACCTGGGGATTGAGCGAACAGAGGCCGTTGGACAGCGCCTCCGGCAGCATGGGAATCACCCGCTCGGGAAAATACACCGAGTTGCCGCGCTTTTCCGCCTCGGCATCCAGCGCCGAGCCGACCTTGACGTAGTGGGAGACGTCAGCGATGGCCACGTACAGCCGCCAGCCGCCGGACTTCTTGGCCTCGGCATAGACGGCATCGTCGAAGTCGCGAGCATCTTCGCCATCGATGGTCACGAAGGGCAGCTGGCGCAGATCGATGCGCTTCTGCTTGTCCTTCTCCTCCACCTCGGGCTTGAGCTTGGCAGCCTCCTTCTCGACGGCCTTGGGCCATTCGTTGGGGATGTCGTAGCTGCGCAGGGCGACCTCGATCTCCATGCCCGGTGCCATGTAGTCGCCCAGGATCTCGACCACTTCGCCCTGGGCCTGGCGGAAGGTGGTGGGCCACTCGTCGATGCGCACCTGCACGAACTGGCCGTGAGCGGCGCCGCCGTGCTTGCCCTCGGGCACCAGCACCTGCTGACCGATCTTGGGATTGTCCGGCACCACGTAGGCCAGGCCGCTCTCCTGGAAGAAGCGCCCGACCAGCGACTCGTGCGCCCGGGTGACCACCTCGACCAGGCCGCCTTCGCGACGACCGCGCCGATCATGGCCGGCGACCCGCGCCAGGGCGATGTCGCCATCGAACACCAGGCGCATCTGCGCCGGGCTGAGGAAGAGGTCGTCGCTGCCGTCGTCGGGGATCATGAAGCCGAAGCCATCGCGATGGCCGGCGATGCGGCCACGCACCAGGTCCAGCTTGTCGATGGGCGCATAGGCACCGCGGCGGGTGTAGATCACCTGACCGTCGCGCTCCATGGCGCGCATGCGGCGCCGCAAGGCTTCGAGCTGGTCTTCGGTGACGAGACCGAATTCTTCGGCGAGCTGTGGCCGTGTGGCCGGGGCGCCGCGATCGGCGAGATGAGCCAGAATGAGTTCGCGACTCGGAATGGGGTTATCGTACTTTTCCGCTTCCCGGGCGGCCTCGGGATCGAGGGATTGCCAATCGGCCATCAGTCTGGGGTTACCTTCTGTGTCTTGGTTCGGTAGGAACTGCCATGGCGCCTATTGAAACGTGAAAACCACGCAATAGTTAGCCTGGCATGCTCAATAAAATATTTTTCACAGCAGGGGTTTACAAGCAAACGCCCCCTGAGTAAAGTGCCGCCCCACGACGCCGTGAGCAATCACGACGCCGGAGATGAGCAATCATCGCCTTGAGTGCCCAGGTGGCGGAATTGGTAGACGCACTAGGTTCAGGTCCTAGCGGTGGCAACACCGTGGAAGTTCGAGTCTTCTCCTGGGCACCACTCATTATAGTCGATCGATTTGCAGATCGGTCGACGAAAAGCCGGCACTAGCCGGTTTTTTAATCCTGAAACCCGCAAGGGTGACGGGAAGCGACCAGAAGTCGCACTGCAGGCCCAGGTGGCGGAATTGGTAGACGCACTAGGTTCAGGTCCTAGCGGTGGCAACACCGTGGAAGTTCGAGTCTTCTCCTGGGCACCAATACCAAGCGGACGATCCCGGATCGGACGCAACAGAAAAAACCGGCTTCGGCCGGTTTTTTCTTGCCTGCGAAAAGGCGTGGGGCCCTCCCCTACGCCTTGAACTGCCCCAGACTGCCGCGCAACTGGGCGGCCAGCTCCGCCAGAGTCCGACTGCTGTGCGCAGTGGCCGCCACCGATTCCGCTGCGCGCAGCGTCTCGCCATGGATGACCTCGACCCGCTGGCGTACCGCCGCGGCGCCCTCCGCCTGACGCTGGGCCGCCTGGGCAGCCGTGGTCATGCTGGCATGCACCTGATCCACGGCGCGGTGGACATCCTGCTGGATGCGCTTGCTGTCGCGCAGCACCGCCAGCCCGCTGCCGGCCTGCTGGCGCGCCGCGCCTATGGCGGCGACGGCTTCGCGCGCGCCTTCCTGCAGACCGGCGATGTGCGTCCGGATGCTGCCGGTGGATTCCTGGGTCTTGCTGGCCAGCGCCCGCACCTCGTCGGCGACCACCGCGAAGCCACGTCCGCTCTCGCCGGCCCGGGCCGCCTCGATGGCCGCATTGAGCGCCAGCAGGTTGGTCTGCTCGGCGATGCCGCGGATCACGTCCAGCACCACCTCGATCTGCTCGCTTTGCGCGGCCAGCCGCTCGATCACCTGGGCGCCGGACTCGACCTGGGTCACCAGCCCCTCGATACCTTCGGCCACCTCGGTGGCGATGCGGGCATTGCTCTGGGTGGAACTGCGAATGGCCTCCACCTGCTGCAGGGCGCCCTGCATGGCCTGACTTTCGCCCTGGGCTTCCGCGGCGATGCCGGACAAGGCCTCCAGACTACGCGCCACCTCTTCGCGTTGGCGCAACGCCGCCGCTTCGGCGGTGGCACTGCTACCGGCCAGACCGCGGATTTCCTCGCCGGTACGCGCCGCGACGCCATGGGCCTCGCCCACCAGCGGCTGCAGCTTGGCCAGGAAGCGATCGACCGCGCCACCCAGCGCCTGGATCTCATCACCCTGCCCCAGTTGCAGGCGGCGGGTGAGATCACCTTCTCCGGCTGCCAGATCGTTCAGCGCCCGCTGCAGCACGCCGATCCGCCGCAGCACCCGGCGCCCCAGCACCAGCGCCACGGCCACGACCATCACCACGCCGACCCCGATCAACCCCAGGGCGATCTGCCAGCGCAGCGCGCCCGCCAGGGTGGCGACCGTTTCACCGGCATTGCGACTCATGGCCAGGGCAGCCTGGCGCGTGCCTTCCAGGCGCGTCGCCAGGGTCGCCGCACTGCCCTTGGCCGCGGCCGTCACGCTGCTGGAGACCAGACCGCCGGCATCGTCGATCAGGGTCTTGAAGCTCTTGTCCAGGGCCGCGCCGGTGCGCTCGATGGTCTGGGTGGAAAAGCCCACCACCACCTTGCCGATCTCGACGCCATTGGGACTGATGGAAGCCTCCACGCGATAGACCGAAGGATCCCGCGTCGCGGCATCCAGCACCTTGGCCAGGGCGCCCTCGCCCTGGCCCACGGCGAGCAGGCGGGCCACGCGCTCGTCCTGGCGATTGAGATAGCGGGTCAGATTCTGGCCCTGGGCGTCCTGGAAGACCACGAAGAGCACCTCGGGATTGCCTTGCGCCCGCCGCGCCAGGTCGGACAGGGCCGGCACATCGGCGTCCCACATCGCCTTGGGCGCGACGCCCGCAAGCAGCTCGGCCAGATTCTGCGCATTGCTCTTGAGGGTAGCGGCCAGGGTCTCACCCACCTGCTGCCGCTCGCGCGCCAGGCGCTGCGCAAGCCCCTCGGCCAGCCGCGCACGGGTCTGCCCCGCCAGTTCGGCAAGACTGCCATCCACCTCGCCCCCGGCCTGGCGCAGGGTGTCGGCGAGCTGCTCGGACTCGCCGGACAGGCGGGTGGCCAGGCCTGACTGCAGCCCCTTCACCGCATCCTGGGTCAGCCACAGCGCCAGGGCTACCTGGAGCATGACCGCGAGCAAAAGACTGATGAATACCGGCAGCAACAGGCGACTGCGCAGCAGCGACAAGAGAAACGACATGGAGGTCTCCAGCGACAAGGGACATTTACAGGCTGTCGGCCAGCTCGAGGGGAGCTGGAGGCTCAGCGGTAAATAGTCATAGCAATATGCTGGCCATTTCGGACCAGCGGCCGTCCCCGGCCTACCAGCGTCTCTCGCCCGCCAGAAATGGAAAAGCCCCGCGGGGCGGGGCTTTTCCGGCTGCATCCTTTTAGCGCATCAGGCGAAAGGATGGCGCAGCACGATGGTTTCCTTGCGATCCGGACCGGTCGAGACGATGTCGATCGGCGCCTCGACCAGCTCGGCGATGCGGCGGATGTAAGCCTGGGCGTTGGCCGGGAGCGCCTCGAGACTCTGGGCACCCACGGTGGATTCGCTCCAGCCCGGCATCTCTTCGTAGACCGGCTGCAGACCGATGTAGCTGTCGGCGTCGGTGGGCGCCTCGGTCAGCAGGTTGCCGGCGGCATCCTTGTAACCGGTGCAGATGCGCACGGTTTCCAGACCGTCGAGCACGTCTAGCTTGGTCAGGCACAGACCGGAGATGCTGTTGATCTCGATGGAGCGACGCAGGATGACGGCATCGAACCAGCCGCAACGGCGCGGACGGCCGGTCACGGAGCCGAATTCGTGGCCCTGCTTGGCCAGGTAGGCACCGGTTTCGTCGAACAGCTCGGTCGGGAAGGGACCGGAGCCGACGCGGGTGGTGTAGGCCTTGGTGATGCCGAGGATGTAGTCCAGGTACAGCGGACCCACGCCGGAACCGGTCGCCACGCCACCGGCGGTGGTGTTGGAACTGGTGACGAAGGGATAGGTGCCGTGGTCGATGTCCAGCAGGGTGCCCTGGGCGCCTTCGAACATCAGGTTCTCACCGGCCTTGCGCAGCTCGTGAAGACGGCTGACGACGTCCATGACCAGCGGCTGCATGACCTTGGCGTGTTCCATGGCCTCGTCGTAGGTCTTCTGGAAGTCCACCGGCGGCTCGTTGAAGTAGTTCTGCAGGACGAAGTTGTGGTAGTCCAGCACTTCCTTGAGCTTGACGGCGAAACGCTCGGGGTGGAACAGATCGCCGACGCGCAGACCGCGACGGGCGATCTTGTCTTCGTAGGCCGGGCCGATGCCGCGACCGGTGGTGCCGATCTTGGCTTCGCCGCGCGCCTTCTCGCGCGCCTGATCCAGGGCCACGTGATAGGGCAGGATCAGCGAGCAGGCCGAGCTGATGCGCAGGCGCTCGCGCACCGGCACGCCGCGGGCTTCCAGCTCGCCGACTTCCTTGAACAGGGCTTCCGGCGAGAGCACCACGCCATTGCCGATCAGGCACTGGGTGTCGGCGCGCAGGATGCCCGAGGGAATCAGCCGCAGGATGGTCTTCTGACCATCGATGACCAGTGTATGGCCGGCGTTGTGACCGCCTTGATAACGCACCACGGCAGCGGCCTGGTCGGTCAGCAGGTCCACGATCTTGCCCTTGCCCTCATCACCCCACTGGGTGCCCAGGACGACGACGTTCTTACCCATAACCTTATCCCCTGTCAGGAAGATTTCTGTCGGCCAGGCCGACGATGCTCACGTTCACCCGGATGCCAGATCCGGTGTTTAGGAATTCAAGGGCACCACGACCCAGGCGCCCTGCTGCTCGATCAGGCGGCGATCGCAGCCCGAGCTGTGCAGCTGGTCCGCGTCGTCATGAGCGGTGGCCTGGACCACCCGCTCGCCCGCGGCACGCAATTCGCGCACGGCCTGCCAGAGCACCGGCGCATCGCCCGCCGGCGCCCAGATGCCGCGGCGTGGCTCGTCAAGCACGGCGGTGCCCAGCTCGACGAGGGTCTTGAGATCGGTGGAAAAGCCGGTGGCCGGACGCGAACGGCCGAAGTCGGCGCCGATGTTGTCATAGCGACCGCCCTGGGCGATGGATTGACCGGTGCCCGGCACGAAAGCGGCGAAGACCACCCCGGTGTGGTAGTGATAACCGCGCAACTCGCCCAGATCGAAATACAGCGGCACGCCCGGGAAACGCCCCTTGAGCGAATCGGCCAGGGCGATCAGCTCGTCCAGTGCCTGCAGGACGCCCGCGGGCGCACCCGCCAGGCGCTGCCGCGCCTGCTCGAGCACCATGGCATCGCCACTGAGCTCCACCAGCGCCCGCAGCCAGCCGCGCTCGGCGGCGGGCAGGCCGGCGGTCAATTCGGCGATCTCGTCGACCGCCTTGCGCTGCAAGGCATCGAACAGCTGCTGCTCGCTGGCGCCAGAGACGCCGGCCGCCTGGCACAGCCCGCGATAGATGCCCACATGCCCCAGATCCATGTGGACGTCGGGCACCTGGGCCTGCTCGAGCACGTCGAGCATCAGGCTGATGACTTCCAGATCCCCTTCGCTGCCGGGCACGCCATAGAGCTCGGCGCCGACCTGGATCGGGCTGCGCGAGGTGGACAGCGCACGGGGACGGGTATGCAGCACGCTGCCGGCATAGCACAGTCGACTCGGACCGCTCTGCTTGAGGCTATGGGCTTCCATGCGCGCCACCTGGGGCGTGATGTCGGAGCGGAAGCCCATGAGGCGGCCGGAATTGGGATCGGTCACCTTGAAGGTGCGCAGTTCCAGTTCCTTGGCCGCGCCGGTGAGCAGCGATTCCAGGAATTCCAGGTGCGGGGTGATGACGAACTCGTAGCCCCAGCAATGGAACAGTTCCAGCACCCGACGCCGAGCGCCTTCGATGCGCGCCGCGTCGGGCGGCAGGATTTCCTCGATACCGTCAGGCAGCAGCCAGCGGTCTACCGTAGCCATTAGGCCTCTTCTCCATGTCATGGATCGGCACGCGGCTGCCGAGGTCGGCGCAGTGGATTCCTGGAGAATCCTGCCGCCGGATCGAGCCGCTCTGCCGTGGATTGCTACCCGGATCAGCCAGGGCGTCGCCCTTCCACGGGTTTCGTACGGACGCAAAAAAGCCGGGGATGGCCCCGGCTGATTCATGATAACACGAAAAAATCGGCGATCGGGGATGAACGACGAGCGAAGCCTAGGCGCCGTTCATCCCTGACCTCACTGCCCCGGACTCTGGAAATACTTGAAGAAATCGCTCTTCGGATCCAGCACCAGGACGTCGCTCTTGCTGGAGAAGCTGGAGCGATAGGCCTGCAGGCTGCGATAGAAGGAGAAGAACGCCGGATTCTTCGAGTAGGCCTGGGAGTACACCTGGGCCGCCTGGGCATCACCTTCACCGCGGGCCTGTTCGGCCTGGCGATAGGCTTCGGCCAGCAGCACGCGGCGCTGACGATCGGCGTCGGCACGGATGCCTTCCGCCAGTTCGCGACCCTTGGCGCGATGCTCGCGGGCTTCCCGCTCGCGCTCGGTGCTCATCCGCTCATAGACGCTGCGACTGACTTCCTTGGGCAGGTCGATGGCCTTGACGCGCACGTCCAGCACCTCGATACCCAGCTCCTGGTTGGCCATCTTGTTCAGCGCCGCGGTCAGCGAACCGACCATGGCATCCCGCTCACCGGACACCACCTCGTGCAAGGTGCGACGACCAAACTGGTCACGCAGCCCCGCCTCCAGGCGGCGCAGCAGGCGTTCGTCGGCGATCTGCTTGAGACCCGAGGTCGCGGTGTAGTAGCGATCGGCATTGAAGATGCGCCACTTGGCGTAGGCATCCACCATCACCGCTTTCTTTTCCAGGGTCAGGAAACGCTGCGTCGGGGTATCCAGGGTCTGCAGGCGGGCATCGAACTTGCGCACCCGGTTGACGTAGGGAATCTTGAAGTGCAGGCCGGGCTCCAGATTGGGCTCGACCACACGACCGAAGCGCAGCATCACCGCCCGCTCGGTCTCCTTCACCACGAACAGACTGCTCCAGGCGGCAAGGCCCAGAACGACCACGACGATCAGCGCGGCCAGCGATTTATTGCTCATCAGCGGCTCTCCCTCGTACGCGCTTCGGTGGACTGCGGCAGATTGCGAATGACCGAGGCCGCCGTATCGCTCGACGCCGCCGGGGCAGCGCCACTGCTGATCGCCGAGGTCGGTGCCGGGGCACGGTTCTGCATCAGCTTGTCGAGCGGCAGATAGAGCAGGTTCTGGCCGGCCTGACCGGTGACCATGACCTTGCTCGCCTGACCGAGCACTTCCTGCATCGTCTCGATGTACAGACGCTCGCGGGTCAGCTGCGGATTGGCCGCGTACTGGACCGCCAGCTGGCTGAAGCGCGAGGCATCACCCTGGGCCCGGGCGACGACTTCGTCGCGATAGCCGTTGGCTTCCTCGATGATGCGCTGGGCAGCACCGCGGGCCTCGGGGATCACGCCGTTGGCATAGGCTTCGGCCTGGTTCTTCTCGCGCTGCTCGTCTTCACGGGCACGGATCACGTCGTCGAAGGCTTCCTGAACTTCACGCGGCGCCGAGGCGCTCTGGATGTTCACCTGGGTCACGGTGATGCCGGTCCCGTAGGTATCGAGGAAGCGCTGCAGACGTTCGCGGACGTTGGTGGCGACCTGCTCGCGGCCGTCGGTCAGCAACTGGTCCATGGTCGAGGAGCCGGCCACGTGGCGCACGGCGCTGTCGGTCGCCTGCTGCAGGCTGACCTCGGGCTGGTCGACGTTGAGGACGAAGTCCTTGAGATTGGTGATGCGGTACTGGACGGTCAGTGGCACCTCGACGATGTTCTCGTCCTGGGTCAGCATGGCGCCCTGCTTGCTGTAGGCCCGCTCACGGGTGACGTTTTCCTGGTACTTGGTCTCGAAGGGCGGGAAATAGATGTTCAGGCCGGGCCCTACCGTCTCATGGTATTTGCCCAGGCGCAGCACCACCGCCTGCTCCTGCTCGTCCACGACGTAGACGGCGTTGTACAGCCAGAGAGCGCCGACCAGCAGCACGCCCAGCAGCAGCAAACCCTTGCCACCACCCGAGCCAAAGCTGTCGCCGCCACTGCCGCCGGAGCGCTTCTTGCCGCCGACCAGGCGGTTGATGCGGTCCTGAAACTTACGCAAGGCTTCGTCGAGATCCGGCGGCCCCTTGCGTCCACCATTGCCGCCACCGTTGTTGTTGCGGCCGCCCCAGGGGTCTTGATTGTTCGAGTTGCCACCGGGCTCGTTCCAAGCCATAGCGCTCTCCCTACTGATAACGCGAAAACGCGCCGAAATGGCGCGCCGACCAATGCTACCGGATGGTCCCTGCCCGAACAAAAGCGCCGAGCGGGGGTTTATTGCAAAACATGTTGCTGGATAAAGACTTCCGGTTCTTCACCGGCCCGGCTGAGCAGTCGATTGAGTTCGGCGCGGGGTACTCGTACAGACAACAGGATGTTGCCTTCGTCATCATGATCGTCCTGGCGAACCACGCCCAGCTCGAACAGCTGAGCCCGCAGCCGGGCATGCCGCTGGGGCAGGCGCAGCACCCCGACGAAAAGATCTTCGCCGAGCAGTTCGGCCACGGCCTGACCGACCAGCTCCAGACCACGGCCTTCGCGCGCCGAGACCCAGACCCGGATCGGTCGTCCGGTTTCATCGTCACGCTGGATATGCGGCTCGACCCCGTCGAGCAGATCGAGCTTGTTGTAGACCTCCAGCATCGGCAGCTCGTCGGCACCGATTTCGTGCAGCACCGCCTCGACCTGCTCGATCTGCAGCTGGCGATCGTCCTCGTGGGCATCGATCACGTGCAGCAGCAGGTCGGAGTTGCTGGATTCCTCCAGGGTCGCCCGGAAGGCCTCCACCAACTTGTGCGGCAGATGGCGGATGAAACCCACGGTATCGGCCAGCACGATCGGCCCCAGGTCCGGCAATTCCAGACGGCGCAGGGTGGGATCGAGGGTGGCGAACAGCAGGTTGGCCGCGTAGACGCCGGATTCGGTGAGGCTGTTGAACAGGGTGGACTTGCCGGCGTTGGTGTAGCCGACCAGGGACACCGAGGGAATCTCGGCGCGCCGCCGACCACGCCGGGCCTGCTCGCGCTGGCTGCGCACCTTGTCCAGGCGCTGGCGGATCTGGCGGATGCGGATCCGCAGGAGACGACGGTCGGTTTCCAGCTGGGTTTCACCCGGGCCGCGCAGACCGATACCGCCCTTCTGGCGCTCGAGGTGAGTCCAGCCGCGCACCAGCCGGGTGCTCATGTGCTCGAGCTGGGCGAGTTCCACCTGCAGCTTGCCCTCGTGGGTACGGGCGCGCTGGGCGAAGATGTCGAGAATGAGGCCCGTGCGATCGAGGACGCGGCACTCGAAGGCTTTTTCGAGGTTGCGTTCCTGGCTGGGCGTGAGGTCATGGTTGAAGATGACCAGATCGGCGGCATGGGCATGCACCTGGTCGTGCAGCTCTTCGACCTTGCCGGTACCGATGAGATAACGCGCCGTCGGCTGGCTGCGGTTCACCGTGACGAACGCCACGGTCTCCGCACCCGCCGATCGCGCGAGTTCGAGGAACTCCTGAGGATCTTCGCGCGCCTCGGGATGCAGGCCTTCCAAATGGACCAGAATGGCCCGCTCACCACCTTCGTGACGCTCGAAGAACAACAGGGCGCTCCTCTCGTTATTTATTCGCTATCCGACTCGCTCGTCTCGGAGCTGGGCAGACGGACCGGGCGGCTCGGCACCACGGTGGAGATTGCATGCTTGTAGACCATCTGGCTGACGGTGTTCTTGAGCAGAATCACGAACTGGTCGAAGGACTCGATCTGACCCTGCAGCTTGATACCGTTGACGAGATAGATGGAAACCGGAACGCGCTCTTTACGCAGGGTGTTCAGGTAAGGGTCTTGTAGCGAATGCCCTTTTGACATCGTGTCGCTCTCCTAAGGAAATGAAAATACCGATCTGGCGACATGCCAGTTTCCGCTGCCCACCATGGACACGCGGACAAAAACGATTCAGCTGCGGGGCGATATGGTGTCACCGGCCAGGCATTTCAAGATCCGCGGCAGATTGTCACAAGCCAGGCTGTCGAAGGTGTGTGCGGCGGGCCAGCCACGCAACCAGGTCAACTGCCGCTTCGCCAACTGCCGCGTCGCCGCAACGCCACGCGCCACCATCTCTTCCTGCGTGCAACGCCCTTCCAGGAACTCCCACACCTGACGATAGCCTACGGATCGCATGGACGGCAGACCAGGATGCAGATCGGGACGTTCCCGCAAGGCTGAGACTTCGTCGATGAAGCCCTGTTCCAGCATCAGGCTGAAGCGCTCGGCGATACGCGCATGGAGCACCTCACGCCGGCCGGGCGCCAGGATCAATTGGGCCACAGTATAGGGTAATTGCGTCTGGGGCGCCCCGTTCGAATCGGCATTGGCGCGCAATTGCAGCGCGCGGTGCTCGGTCATCGACTGGCCGCTGACGCGATACACCTCGAGCGCACGCAGCAGGCGCTGGGGATCGTTGGGATGGATGCGCGCGGCCGATACCGGATCGACCTCGGCCAGTTGCCGGTGGATTTCGCCCCAGCCGGCCGTGGCCGCCAGCGCCTCGATCTCGGCCCGCACCTCGGCGTCGGCACCGGGCATGTCGGCCAGGCCTTCGAGCAGGGCCTTGAAGTAGAGCATGGTGCCACCCACCAGCAGCGGGATGCGTCCGGCCGCGGTGATCTCGGCCATGGCCGCCAGGGCATCGGCGCGAAATTCGGCGGCGGAATAGCTCTCCGCAGGGTCGCGGATGTCCACCAGCCGGTGCGGATGGGCGGCCAGCAGCTCGGCGCTGGGCTTGGCGGTGCCTATGTCCATGCCGCGATAGATGAGCGCCGAATCCACGCTGATCAGCTCGATGGGCAGCAGCCGCGCCAGCTCGAGGGCGAGATCGGTCTTGCCGGAGGCGGTCGGCCCCATGATAAAGATGGCGGGCGGCAGAGGGGCGGTCATTGCGGATTCTCGAAGGGGCGCCGCGCTGGGCGCGGCGGGCGGTCAGCGGCCGCGCAGGAAGAGTTTGTCCAGATCGTCCAGGCTGAGCTGGGCCCAGGTGGGACGACCGTGGTTGCACTGGCCGCTGCGCTCGGTGGTTTCCATGTCGCGCAGCAGGGCATTCATTTCCGGCAGGGTCAGCCGCCGGTTGGCCCGTACCGAGCCGTGGCAGGCCATGGTGCCGAGCAATTCGTTGAGGTGCGCCTGGATGCGGTCGCTGGTGCCATAGTCCAGCAGGTCGGCGAGCACGTCCTGCACCAGCCGCGCCGCCTGGGCCTGCTTGAGCAGGGCGGGGATCTGGCGGATGGCGAGGGTCTCGGGACCCAGCCGCTGCAGTTCGAAGCCGAGGCGCTCGAACCACTGACCATGCTCTTCGGCGCAGTCGGCCTCGCGCTCGCTGACGGCCAGGGACTCCGGCACCAAGAGCGGCTGGCCGCGCAGGCCTTCGCTGGCCATGGCTACCTTGAGGCGTTCGTAGGTGATGCGCTCGTGGGCGGCGTGCATGTCCACCAGGATCAGGCCCTGGGCGTTCTCGGCCAGGATGTAGATGCCCTTGAGCTGCGCCAGGGCATAGCCCAGCGGCGGCACGTCGCCCTGCTCCGCGGGCAGGGCCGCGGCCTCGGTACCCTCCGGCAGCGGTGCGAAGAAGGCCTTGTAGGCGCTCTGCACCTCGGCCACCGGCGCACCCGCATAGGGCTGCGGAGTGGGACTGTAGTGCGCGGCACCACCCGACCCGCCGCCACCGGCGAAGGGCTGGGCCGGCGGCGCAGGGCTGTCGTGCAACACGGCGGCGGCCAGGCGCATCTCGCCCTGGGGGCCGAATTCACCGGCGGCCGGACCGCTCAGCGGCGTCGGTGCGGTGGGCGCCACCACGGCGAGCTGGTCATCCGGGCGGATGTCGCCCAGTGCCCGGTGCAGGGTGCCGTAGAGAAAGTCGTGCACCTGGCGGCTGTCGCGGAAGCGCACCTCGTGTTTGGTGGGGTGGACGTTGACGTCCACCGCCGCCGGATCCACTTCCAGGAACAGCACGAAGGCCGGGTGGCGACCGTTGTAGAGGACGTCGCGATAGGCCTGGCGTACGGCATGGGCGACCAGCTTGTCGCGCACCATGCGGCCGTTGACGTAGAAGTACTGCAGATCCGCCTGGCTGCGCGAAAAGGTCGGCAGGCCGACCCAGCCCCAGAGGCGCAGGCCGTTGCGCTCGTGCTCCAGTGGCAGGGCCTGCTCGAGAAAGGCCGGACTGCAGACCGCGCCGACCCGCCGACCCTGGCTCTGGGGATCGCCCGCCGGATGCAGGGCCAGCACGCTCTTGCCGTTGTGTCTCAGATGAAAGCCGACGTCGAAGCGCGCCAGCGCCAGGCGCCGCACCACTTCCTGCAGGTGATCGAATTCGGTCTTTTCGGCGCGCAGGAACTTGCGTCGCGCCGGGGTATTGAAGAACAGGTCGCGCACCTCCACCGAGGTGCCCTGGGGATGGGCGGCGGGCTGCACCCGCGGTTGCATCTCGCGGCCTTCGGTCTCCACCTGCCAGGCCTGGTCTTCGCCGCGAAAGCGCGAGGTCAGGGTGAGGCGCGACACCGAACTGACCGACGCCAGGGCCTCACCGCGAAAGCCCAGGCTGGTGACGCTTTCCAGTTCGTCCAGGTGGTAGATCTTGCTGGTGGCATGGCGCGCCAGGGCCAGATGCAGGTCGTCCGGCGGGATGCCATGGCCGTCGTCGCGGATGCGCAGCAGCTTGACCCCGCCCTGCTCCACCTCGATATCGATGCGCCGGGCCCCGGCGTCCAGGCTGTTCTCCAGCAGCTCCTTGGCCACCGAGGCGGGTCGTTCGACCACCTCGCCGGCGGCGATCTGGTTGGACAGCCGCGGGCTGAGCAGCTGGATGCGCCGGGGTTCAGTCATTGCTGGCCGCCAGTTCGTGGGTGGGGATGGTCAATACCTGGCCGGAGCGGATGCGATTGCCGCGCAGCCCATTGGCCGCCCGCAGGGTGGAGAGATCGACGTCATAGCGACGGGCGATGAGGCTCAGGCTTTCGCCGGGCTGCACCCGGTGCTGATCGAAGCCGCGCACGCTGCCGACCTTGTCGCCCCGCTGTTCACGCTGCCAGGCCAGGTAGGTGCCGGGCGGCGGACGGTGCTGGAAGTACTGCACGATACCGGCCTGGATCTGCCGGGCGAGCAGCCCCTGGTGCGCCGGACTGGCCAGCTTGGCCGATTCGTTGGCATTGGTGATGAAGCCGGTTTCCACCAGGATCGAGGGGATGTCCGGCGACTTCAGCACCATGAAGCCGGCCTGCTCCACCCGCGTGTGCAAGAGCTTGGTGGCGCGCCCGACCTGGCTGAGGATGGTCTGGCCGACCTCCAGGCTGGAGGCCACGGTGGCGGTCATGGACAGGTCCATGAGCACCCCGGCGAGCATGGGATCCTTGTTGTCCAGGGCATCGGACACCCCGCCGACCTGGTCGGAGCGGTTTTCCGCATCGGCCAGCCAGCGCGCCGCCTCGGAGGTGGCGCCGCGCTGGGACAGGGCGAAGACGGTGACGCCCTCGGCGCTGGCACTGGGCGCCGAATCGGCGTGAATCGAAATGAACAGGTCGGCGCCCTTCTTGCGGGCGATGATCTGCCGCTGGCGCAACGGGATGAAGTAGTCGCTGGTGCGGGTCAGCTCGGCGCGAAAGCCCTTCTGCCGATTGAGATTGGCCTGCAATTGCTTGGCGATGGCCAGCACCACGTTCTTCTCGTACAACCGACCGCGACCGATGGCACCCGGGTCTTCGCCGCCGTGGCCGGGGTCGATCACCACCACCACGTCGCGCTTGCCGCTGGGGCTGGACGGCAGACGGGTCGCCGGCTGCGCCGGGGTCACCGGCGTGGCCGGCAGATTGGGCGTGACGGTGGCGGGAATGTCGCTGGTGGCGGGATCGGTGCCCTGGTCGTAGAGGTCGACCACCAGGCGATTGCCGTATTCCTTGTTGGGCGCCAGGGTAAAGCTCTTGGGCGTCAGGGCACCCTTGGTGTCCAGCACCAGGCGCACCTCGCCCGGCGAACGCTGGGCCGCGCGCAGACCGGTAATGGGGGTGTTGCGCAGCGGCTTTTCGTTCAGCCCACCGTCGAGCTGCGCGCCGGACAGGTCGATGACGATGCGATCCGGGGCACTGAGGGTGAAGACGCTGGCCTTGACCGGGCCGGTCAGATCGAACACCAGACGGGTGTTGTCGGGCGCACGCCAGACGCGCATGCCCTTGATCTGGGTGGCGGCCAGCAGCTGACTGCTGAGAATCAACAACAACAGGCCGAGTCCCGACCTGAAAAAACGCTTGCGCATGCCTGCGACCGTATAGCTGGAGAACGAGGGATCGGCGCCTAGGGCGCGAGGGCGGCGCACCAGGCCTCGCCGTGAGCGCCATGACTAGTCAGGCGCAGATCACGGCCGTCGGCGCGTGGCGTAATGGTAATGTCCAGGTCCGGCTTTGGCAAAAAGCCCTGACCGCGCTCGGGCCATTCCACCAGGCACAAGGCCTCGGGTGTGAAGTAGTCGCGAATCCCCATGAATTCCAGTTCTTCCGGATCGGCCAGGCGATAGAGATCGAAGTGATAGACCGCGCCACTGGCCAGTTCGTAGGGCTCGACCAGGGTGAAGGTGGGACTCTTCACCGCCCCGGTGTGGCCGAGGCCACGCAGGATGCCCCGCGACAGGGTGGTCTTGCCGGCGCCCAGATCGCCGTGCAGATAGAGTACGCCACGACCGCCGCTGGCCTGGGCCAGGCGGGCACCCAGGGCGTACATGGCGTCTTCGTCGGCGGCGTGCAGGGTCAGTTCAGGCATGGCTGGAGTTCCTCGAGCAACTGGCGGGCGACCGGGGGCAGATCGCTGGCGGCGAGACCGCGGCCCTGGCGACCCAGCTCGGCGCCGGCGCGGCCGTGCAGCCAGGCGCCCAGGCAGGCGGCCTCGAAGGGGGCCAGCCCCTGCCCCAGCAGGGCGGCGATGATACCGGTGAGGATGTCCCCCAGGCCACCGGTAGCCATCGCCGGATGACCTTCGCCGCACAGTGCCATGCGACCGTCCGGATGGGCGATCAGGGTACCGAAGCCCTTGAGCAGCGCCACGCCGCCATAGCGCCGCGCCAGTTCGCGGGCGCTGCCGGGACGATCGGCCTCGATGTCCTTGATCGAGACCTCCAGCAGCCGCGCCGCCTCGCCCGGATGGGGCGTCATCACCCAGGGCCCGCGCGGCGCCTGGACCACCCCGGCGGCCAGCAGGTTGAGGGCATCGGCGTCCCAGACCTGGGCCGCGTCCAGCGTCGCGGCGGCACTGGCCAGGGCCTTGCCCCAGGCGCCCTGCCCCAGGCCCGGCCCGACGGCGAGCACATCGGCCTTGTTGGCCAGTTCCAGCACGGCGAAACTGGAATGCACCCCGGCGACCATGACCTCCGGCCGCCGCGCCAGCGCCGCGGTGACATTGGAGGGCCGGGTCGCCAGGCTGAGCATGCCGGCGCCGCAACGCAGCGCCGCCTCGCTGGTCATGATGGCTGCGCCACCGGTGCCTTCGTCGCCGCCGATCACCAGCAGATGGCCGTACTGCCCCTTGTGCGCATTGAGCGGGCGCCTGGCCAGCCGCGGCAGGTTGCCGGGCGCCAGGCGCTGGGCGGTGGCGTGGGCGGGATTCTGCGGTTCCTCCATCAGCGGCTCGAACACCAGACTGCCGACATGGTCAGGCCCCTTGCCGGTGAACAGGCCGAGCTTGAGGCCGATGAAGGTGATGGTCAGATCGGCGCGCACCAGAGGGCCCGCCGCGGCGCCGGTGTCGGCATCCAGTCCGGAAGGGAGGTCGATGGCCACCACCGGCAATTCGCTGGCGTTGATCCGTTCGATGGCCGCGGCATAGGGCTCGCGCGCCGCGCCCTTGAGGCCGGTGCCCAGCAGGGCGTCGACCACCAGACCCTCCAGCGGGGCATCCGCGCGCCAGGGCTGGATGTCCACGCCGGCGGCCAGGGCCTCGGCATGGGCCAGGGCGGCATCCCCCTGGAGTCCGGTCGGATCGGCCAGGTGCCAGACCCGTGCCTGCCAGCCGGCCTTGCGCGCCAGCGCCGCGACCAGATAGCCGTCGCCGGCATTGTTGCCACCGCCGGCCAGCACGCAGAGGGCACCGGCATGGGGCCAGCCGTGGCGCAACGAGCGCCAGGCCGCGGCCGCCGCGCGTCTCATCAACTCGAGGCCGGGCAGACCGCCGGCGATCAGTTGGGCGTCGAGATCCCGCACCTGCTGGGCGCTGTAGAGCTGGAACGGCAGTTCGTCGTGCATGCTGGGAAAGCCTCCGGAGTCTGGCAAAATAGGCGGCCCTCCTGCCTGTGCGTTCCCATCGATGTCCGCTGTCGCTCTCGATCTCGCCGCCCTGGCCGACCTCATCAAGACCTGGGGTCGGGAATTGGGCTTTCAGCAGACCGGCATCGCCGGGCTGGATCTGGCACGTCACGAGGAACATCTGGAGCGCTGGCTGGCCGCCGGTTTCCACGGCGAGATGGACTATATGGCCGCGCACGGCAGCAAACGTTCGCGACCGGCCGAACTGGTCCCGGGAACCCTGAGGGTGATTTCCCTGCGCATGGATTACCTGCCCGGCGACACCCGCATGAGCGAACGCCTGGCCGACGGCGCGGCAGCCTATGTTTCGCGCTACGCCTTGGGCCGCGACTATCACAAGCTGATCCGCAAGCGCCTGCAGCATCTGGCCGAACGCATCCAGGGCGAGATCGGCCCCTTCGGCTATCGCGCCTTCGTCGACAGTGCGCCGGTGCTGGAGAAGGCCATCGCCGAACAGGCCGGCCTGGGCTGGATCGGCAAGAACACCCTGGTGCTCAATCGCAAGGCCGGCAGCTGGTTCTTTCTCGGCGAACTCTTCGTCGACGTGCCGCTGCCGGTGGACGAACCCACCCCGCGTGACCACTGCGGCACCTGCCGCGCCTGCCTGGACATCTGCCCGACCCGGGCCTTCGTCGGCCCCTATCAGCTCGACGCCCGGCGCTGCATTTCCTACCTGACCATCGAGTTCAAGGGCAGCATTCCGCCGGAGCTGCGCCCCTTGATCGGCAACCGGGTCTTTGGCTGCGACGACTGCCAGCTGGTCTGCCCCTGGAACCGCTTCGCCAAGCCCACCGCCGAAGGCGATTTCCAGCCACGCCACAGTCTGGACAGCGCCAGTCTGGCCGAACTCTTTCGCTGGACCGAAGCCGAATTCCTCAGCCGCACCGAAGGCTCGCCGCTACGCCGCGCCGGCTACGAGCGCTGGCTGCGCAACCTGGCCGTGGGCCTGGGCAACGCCCCGACCAGCATCCCGGTGGTGGAAGCCCTGAAGCTGCAGCGCGAACACCCCTCCCCCCTGGTGCGCGAGCACGTGGAATGGGCGCTGCAGCGACACGCGGCCAGCTAGGCGCTCAGGGCCCTACCGTAGTGTAGGGGATGGGTGCCCACCAGCTGCCGTAGGGGACGCCGTACTTGTCGACATAGCGCTTGACCACCGGCGACAGCGGCCGGTACTTGCCGTTGGATTTGCCGCCATAGGGCCCCTTCGGCTCAATCTCGGCCTGGAGGGTCAGGACCTCGATGGGGTCGAGGCAGGGGCCCATGATCCAGACCTTGACCACCCCGCCGGGCGCCAGGCCGATGGTGAGGTCCTTGCGATAATCCGAAGTGCGACCACTGACCGGACACTCGGCTGGCAGGCGTTCGAGCATTTTTGCCCGCGCCCAGGCGGGAATGGCGAATACCGCCTGATAGGTTTGGGGCTCAACCATTGACTGCCAGCGCAGCGCTACCATATAGGGCAGATCTAGCCCGGTCATGTAGAGGCCTTTGCCCGACCCGATTCTCCTAGGCCAGCCCTTGGCAGTCGCTGACAGACTCGCGGGCTGTCCCATGGCAACCACGCCACCCATGGCATTAGGAAAAAAGCTGCCATCGATGTCACTGACATTGGCCAACTCCAACCAGACCTCCATGTAATTGGGTGCTAGAAAACCCAGGTACCAAGCGTCGTAAGGAAGCTTAGGCTTTGGCACGGCGCTGGATTGGCAGCCAGCGAGGCCGAGCGCGAGAACAAGGCACAGCAGCCAGCGATTCATTCGGGATAACCTGCCTGGGGACGGTTGGGATAGACGTTGCGTTTACCAGCGGCCGTAGGGGCGTTGACGAAGAAGATGCCCAGGTTGCTAAGGTCTTTACCCAATAGCGCGTTCCAGTGAGCGGAAAGATGTACATAGCGACCGAACAGCAGGCGAGCCTCAGCTTGGTCGATATGCAGCGGAACACCCTGGACGTTGGCTTGCAGCTTGGTAGCAATCTCCTTCAACTCATCGGGCAGGCGTAATTCAGGATCAGCTTCATCGATGGCCGCCAGGAGCACTCCGTTGGCAACGGCGAGGCGATGCATCACACGCAAGTAGACCAAGGACAGCTCACCGCGCACCTGACGTTCCAGGCGGATCGCGGCGATAACCTCGGTTTCCGGCATCTCGCCGCGGGTACGTGGCAAGTTGTTGCGCCAGGTATCGATTGCCAAGGTGGTGGAGCCTGGGTCGTACCAGGGCTCTCGTTGCAACTGCGCCAGCTCCCGCTGGGCTTGGCGATAGCTCCAGGCCGCCTGGCTGTCGGTGCCATAGCGCTCTCGCGAGGCGCGTGGTCGCGTCAACAGCAGGCGCTCGGTCATCTCGGGCGCATAGCCTCCACCTAAGTCGGCATGAGCACCCGGCAGGGCAATTTCTTGATGCTGGGGCGCAACACTGGTAAGGGCGAAGTTACGCCGGTGCTCGTCACGTGCGACCAGGTGCACCACCTTGTCGGCACATCCTGCCGGCAGATAGAGGTTGACGCCAGGGTTGGCGATATTGGTCGGGGTAAAGTCGCCACGCCTGGGGTCCGCTATCGCCGTTACGGTATCGAATAGTCCGATGAAGTTGAGCCTGACCTTGGCGCTCTGCCACGAAAAGCACCTGGCTAAACCCGCCGCAGCAATACCGCCGCCCGCCTTGAGCACCTCGTTTGCGAAGTGGCGTGCAGCCGCGGCACCCCGGCTAAAGCCAAAAATATCGAATTTGATGGCTTCAACGACGACATTGGGATTGATGCGCTTGAATTGATCGTAGCGCTCACCGAACGCGACTGGAAACGTCTGAACACATCCCAGCACACCACTGGCACCCAAGCCCGTTCCCATGGACAAGGCGCTATCAGGTTGTCCGGCCCGAGTGCCGATACCTTCGATATAGACCGGAATAGCCGCTGACTTTTCGTCCTGCTCGACGGCACGCTGAGTATCGTCTTGATAGAGCCGATACAACCGCACGATGTTCGTATCGGCATTGGCATAACTGCTGTCCGGATTGCCCATGAACGCCTGGCAGTGCCGAGCGATGCTCTCGGCTTGATTGGTATCAAACCCCTGCTCTTCCGCCCGGCAGGCGGCGCCGGTGGCGGCGTTGAAGAGGTTGTTGCCGGTACCGTCGAAGAAGACGCCGATGCGCAGGGTGATGCGCTGTTCCAGCGGGCGCTCCGCCTGTTCGGCGACTTCATCCCTGGCGACGGGCGCGCTGTCCGGGCGCTTGGCCGGTCCCTCGCTGCCCTGTCGCTCCCGGTCGCGCAGCGCCGAAGGCTTGCCCTGCCCCGGTGCCAGGCCGGTAGTGCCTGCATGGCTTGCACAGGCGCCCTTGGCCGCGCCGCCTGCGTCCAGGCCGATGATGACGGTGCCGGAACCACCGATCACCACGCCGCCATGGCTGGTGAGGCTGCCGAGCACCGCCGCAGGCCGGCCGTTGATCAGGACGTTGGGGATGACCGCGGCGCTAAGGGCCGCGCCACAGCCGCAGGCATGGCCGAGGGTCGCGGCGGGCAGGCCATCGAAGGTGACATCGGCGGAGCCCTGGACCAGAGCAGTGGAACCACATTTGGGGCAGGCGACGGCGTCGCCCAGGCGAGCAGCGGGCTTTCCAGACATGACCGATCTCCCTATCGGTAACTGGGGCCTGAAAAATGCCGCACAAAAGGCTCTAGGACAAGCCTTTCAGCGCGATACCGCGCAAATCGTCATGGCCTTAGCCGCGGGGATCGTCCGGATAGGTGAAGGTCGGCATCTGCCAGTTGAATCTCAGCGCCAGCAGGCGCAGCAGCAGCCCCGCGGCCAGGGTGATGAGCAGTGCCTGCTCTTCGCCGAGCCACGGGCGGCAGAGCAGGTAGCAGCCGGCGGAGAGTACCGCCACGCTGGCATAGAGCTCGCGCCTGAGGATCAGGGGTACGTCGTTGCAGAGGATGTCGCGCAGGATGCCGCCGCAGGTGCCGGTCAGGGTGCCGCTGACGATGACGATGGCCGGACTCAGGCCCATTTCCAGGGCCACCTGGCAGCCGATCACGGTAAAGGCCACCAGGCCCAGGGCGTCGAGCACCAGGAACAACCGGCGCAGATAGCGCATGACCCGCGCGATGGCCACGGTGGCGAGGCCCGCGCCGACGGTGAGCGCGAGGTACTCCGGGTGCTTTACCCAGCCTAGCGGATAGTGCCCCAGCAGCACATCACGCACCGAGCCGCCGCCGAGGGCGGTGACGCTGGCGATCAGCGCCACGCCGAACAGGTCCATGCCGCGGCGCCCCGCGGACAGGGCGCCGGTCATGGCTTCGGCGGTGATGGCGACCAGGTAGAGGATGGACAGCAGCACGGACGGGTGGCCGTCAGACCTTGATGAAGTGCTCGCGGTAGTGACGCAGCTCGGCGATGGAATCGCGGATGTCGTCCAGCGCCAGGTGGCTGCCGCTCTTCTTCACGCCGTCACGCACATGGGGCGCCCAGCGCGCGGCCAGTTCCTTGAGGGTGGAGACGTCCAGGTTGCGGTAGTGGAAGTAGGCTTCCAGCTCCGGCATGCGGCGATAGAGAAAGCGCCGATCCTGGCAGATGCTGTTGCCGCAGATCGGCGACTTGCCCTTGGGCACCCATTGACGCAGGAAGTCCAGGGTCAGGGCCTCGGCCTGGGCGGTGTCGACGGTGCTCTCGCGCACCCGCTGGGTCAGGCCCGAGCCGCCGTGCTGACGGGTATTCCACTCGTCCATGCCGGCCAGGATCTCGTCCGACTGGTGGATGGCCAGTACCGGGCCCTCGGCCAGCACATTGAGATCGCTGTCGGTGACGATGGTGGCCATCTCGATGATCACGTCCCGATCCGGATCCAGGCCGGTCATTTCCAGGTCGATCCAGATCAGGTGCTGAGGATTGGGGGCGGTCATGGTGAACTCCTTGATGATGGCACCAGTGTAGCAGCGCGCCTGCCGCGCACCTAACGGTGCCAGAGCAGCAGCCGGCTGCCGCGCAGGTCCCCTACCTCCAGCACCCGATCCGCGGGCTGGCCGGGAATCTCGAAGGTGTTGCTGATCAGCCAGCTGCCGGCGCGCTGCTCCGTGCGGGCCTTGTCGCCCAGGCGTGGCATGGGCGCCGGCGAGAGAAAGCAGTAGACGACGTCGAACTCGCCCAGCTCCACCCGCCAGAGATCGCGATAGCGCACCTGGCAATTGCGTCGCGGCAGGCAGCGCAGCCAGGCCAGGGCGAAGCTCAGCGGCGCCGTCTCCACGCCGACGAAGGTGGCCTGCGGAAAGCGCCGGGACAGATCGACCAGGGTATCGCCCAGGCCGCAGCCCAGGTCGACGAAGCGAAAGGTCGGCTCGCGCTCGGCGAGCAGTTCGGCCAGTCGTTCGCGGGTCTGGCGGCCGGTGAGATAGAGCGGTACCCGCTCGCGCAGGCTGTTCCAGTTCAGCAGCAGGAGCAGCAGGAAGCCGAGCGCGGCGATGCCCGCCGAGAGCCCGCGACCGCTGACCAGATAGAGCGCCGGGGCGAACAGCAGATTGATGAAGACCCACCAGCGGGCGAGTCCCAGCAACTCGCCCAGCAGGGCCGCCAGTACCGCCTGCAGGCAGACCAGCGCCAGCAGCGAGGGGCGCTGGCCGGCGAAGCTGGCCCACAGGCGGATGCCGACGACGGCGACCACCAGGGCGGCCAGTTGCACCAGCACGGCCAGCAACAGCGGATAGCGCGAGGCGAGATGGGCCAGCATGGGGGCTCCGAAGCGACGAGGTCCGCCAAGTTTAGGTAATCCGCGAGAGGCGGCCAATGCTAGACTCAGCGGTCCTGAAACCCGCGGACATCCCATGGCCAAACGCCACCTGACCCGTCGCCAGAGCTGGCGGATCGAAAAAATCCAGACCGAACGCGCCGCTCGCGCGGAAAAGCGCGAATCCAAGCTGATCGACGAACTCGAAGGCGGCGATCTGGGACCGGAGCAACAGGGCCTGGTGATCGCCCACTTCGGCGTTCAGGTGGAGGTCGAGGATGACGAAGGCCAGCTGCAGCGCTGTCACCTGCGCGCCAACCTGCCGACCCTGGTCACCGGCGACCGGGTGGTGTTTCGCGCCAGCCTCCAGGGCAATGGCGTCATCGTCGCCCAGCTGCCGCGCCGCTCGGAAATCTGCCGGCCGGACATGCGCGGCCTGCTCAAGCCGGTGGCGGCCAACGTCGACCGCCTGGTGATCGTCTTCGCCCCGCTGCCCACGCCCCACGCCAACCTCATCGACCGCTACCTGGTGGCCGCCGAGCACGCCGGCATCCAGCCGCTGCTGCTGCTCAACAAGGCCGACCTGATCGACGAGCACAACGGCCCGGCGCTGGACGACCTGCTGGGCATCTACCGCGAACTGGACTATCCGCTGCTGGAGGTCTCGGCCCACAATGGCCTGAGCATGGACCAGCTCAAGAGCGCCCTGGACGAGCACGTCAGTGTCTTCGTCGGTCAGTCCGGGGTGGGCAAGTCGTCGCTGGTGAATGCCCTGCTGCCGGGCGTCGATACCCGCGTCGGCCCGCTGTCCGAGCTGACCAACAAGGGCACCCACACCACTACCACCGCCCGGCTCTTCCACTTTCCCGACGGCGGCGACCTGATCGACTCGCCCGGTATCCGCGAATTCGGCCTCAGTCACGTCAGCCGTGATGATGTCGAAGCCGGCTTCAAGGAATTCGGCGACTACCTGGGCCACTGCCGTTTCCGCGACTGCAAGCACGAGCGGGAGCCCGGTTGCGCCCTGCTCGCTGCCTTGGAGCGCGGCGACATCCATCCGCAGCGGATGGCCAGTTACCGGCATATCCTGGCTAGCCTCGAAGGCGAGTCGCACTACTAGGCAAAACGCCGGGCAAGCCCGGCGTTTTGCTCTATCAGTCGACGACCATCAGCCAAAGACGCGGAAGCGCTCGGCGTCGTCCATGAAGCCCTTCTCGGGGAAGTCGCCTTCGTTGGAGCCGAAGGGCATCTGGGCGCGCAGGTGCCAGGTCTCCGGCAGCTTCCACTCGGCGGCGGCCAGGGCGTCGGGCAGCGGATTGTAGTGCTGCAGGCTGGCGCCGATACCGGCATTGGCCAGGGCCGTCCACACCGAGAACTGGGCGATACCGCTGGCCTGCTCCGACCAGATCGGGAAGTTGTCGGCGTAGGCCGGATACTTGTCCTGCAGGCCGGCGACCACATGCCGATCCTCGTAGAACAGCACGGTGCCGGCGCCGGCCGCGAAGCTGTTGATCTTGCCTTCGGTGGCGGCGAAGGCGTCGGCCGGCACGATCTGCCGCAGCGCCTGCATGACGAAGCCCCAGAACTTGTCGCTCTCGGCGCCGAACAGGATCACCGCGCGCGAACTCTGCGAATTGAAGGCGGAGGGCGACAGCTCGACGGCCTCCTGGATCAGCGCGGTGACCTGGTCCTGGGCCAGCGGCAGATTCTTGCCCAGCGCGTACTGGCTGCGGCGGCGCTTGATGGTGTCGATAAAGGCGTTGCTCATCGGAAGGCTCCTGCAAGGGAATCGGAGATCGGGAGACCGCGCACGAGGGCGCAAGGTGCCCGATCCGTCATGAAACCCCTGCAGCTTAACCAGCCGTCTTCACGTCAACGGACGAAAAAACCGAACGCTAGCAGCGAATTTTCCTATCTATCAGCGCGACCGTTCAGGGCTTGCTCTGGATGACACCCGCATCGAAGGCATTGATCTGCTGCTTGAAGGCCGCGTTGTTGATGGGTTGCGCCAGGTTGCCGGTGGCGGATACGCCTCCACTGGAGACCCCGCCGCGATTGGCCCCGGGCGTACCCGGGGCCGGCGTCGCGGAGGAGCCCTTGTTACCGTTGCGACCCTCGATGGCCTGCTGGGCCTTCTTGGTCAGCACGATGATGTCGATGCGGCGGTTGACCGGGTTGAGCGGGTGGTCACGGTCGAAGGGAGCCGAAGCCGCATAACCGACGATCCGTGCCACCTGCTCGTCCGGATAACCACCGGCCTCCAGGGCGCGCCGCGCCGAATTGGCCCGGCCGGCGGACAGTTCCCAGTTGCTGAAGTCGCCCTTGCCGGCGTAGCGCGCCGCATCGGTATGGCCACTGATGCTGATCTTGTTCGGCACCTGGCGAATGGTGTCGGCCATGGCCAGCAGGATGTCCTCGAAATAGGACTTCAGCCGCGGACTGCCCGAATCGAACATCGAGCGATTGTCGGCATCGACGATCTGGATGCGCAGGCCATCCTGGGTGATCTCCATCAGGATCTGGTCCTTGAACTTCTGTAGCTCCGGATTCTCGTTGATCTTGTTCTGTAACTCCTGCAACAGCAGCTCCAGGCGCTGCTTCTCGACCTGCTCGGCGATCTTTTCCGCCTGGCTCGGATCCATCTTCGCCTGGCTGGCATCCTTCTGCTGCTGGGCGGCGTCGTTGGGCTGACGCTTGTCGGACGGATCGGGCGCCTGGGTGGGGTCGGGGGTGACGCGGTTGGAATCGTTGGGGTCGGCGCGCTCCTGCATGTCCGGGTTGACCTTGTTCTGGGTCGAATCCGGCTGGGCCTGGATCTCGGGATTCAGGGTGCGGTCGGGCGCCGGCGTCGGCGTACCGCCCAGGTCGATGACATAGGGGCTGGCACTTTCGGTGAAGCCGATCGGATCCTGGAAGTAGCCGGCGATGGCCTTCTTCTGTTCCGGGGTGGCCGAGGACATCAGCCAGAGCACCAGGAAGAACGCCATCATGGCGGTGGCGAAGTCGGCGAAGGCGATCTTCCAGGCGCCGCCGTGGTGGCCGGCGGCGCTCTTCTTGACGCGCTTGACGATGATCGGCTGGTTGTTGTCCATCAGCTGCCCCGCATCGCCTGCTCGAGTTCACTGAAGGACGGCCGGTGCGCCGGGAACAGCACCTTGCGACCGAATTCCACGGCGACGGTGGGCGGCATGCCGCTGGCAGCGGCGACCAGGCAGGCCTTGATGGCCTCCAGCACATTGAGTTCTTCCTTGGCGTCGTGCTCCAGGCAGGTCGCCAGCGGACCGAAGAAGCCGTAGGCCGCGAGAATACCGAGGAAGGTCCCCACCAGAGCCGCGCCCACGTGGCCACCGATGGCCGCCTGGTCGCCCTCGCCGAGCATGCCCATGGTGATCACGATGCCCAGTACCGCGGCGACGATGCCGAAGCCGGGCAGGCCGTCGGCGACCCGCGATACCGCGTGGGACGGATGCTCCAGCTCTTCCTTGATGCCGGCCAGTTCCATGTCGAACAGGCCTTCCAGCTCGTGGGGGGCCATGTTGCCGGAGGACATCAGTCGCAGGTAGTCGGCGACGTAGGCGGTCATCCGCTCATCCTTGAGGATGTTCGGGTACTTGCTGAAGATCGGACTGGCCTTGGGGTCCTCGACGTCCGCCTCGATGGACATCATGCCCTCGCGCCGGCTCTTGTTGAGGATCTCGTAGAGCAGCTTCAGCACGTCCAGGTAGAAGGCGTGGGTGAAGCGATTGCCAAACATCTTCAGCGACTTCTTGAACACCTGCATGAAGGTGCTGCCCGGGTTGGCCTGCAGGAAGGCCCCCAGGGCGGCACCGCCGATGATCAGGACCTCGAGCGGCTGGATGATCGCAGCGATCTTGCCATGCGCGAGGATGTAGCCGCCGAGGACAGCCGCGAATATCACGATGATGCCGATGATTTTTGCCATGGTTGGGAATACTGTGTGCTAAGGAAAATTGAGCCGGGGAATCACCCTCACGCCCCCTTTATCGGACCCGGCGCCCCGGACTGAAGGCCTTTCATCAAATTTCAAGGCGACCGTCGTATGTCCAGCCGCCCGAACACCGTCGAAGACTGGGTCAAACACCTGGAAGGCGTGCGCCTGCCGGTGGCCACCGCCACCGCGGAGCGTCTGCGCCGCGCCCTGGCCGATGGCCGTCTGGCGTTGCATGAGATCGCCGAACGGCTCTGCGAGTCCCCCCCCCTGGCGCTGGCCCTGCTGCGCGAGGCCAATCGCGGCCATGCCAGCCTCGGCGATCCGGCCGCCAGTCTGGAAGCCGTGCTCGGCCGTGTCGGGCTCGGCCCGGCGGAGTACCTGATCGCCCGCCAGCCGACTCTGCCGGAGGAACGCCTGCCGCGTCCGCTGCGGCAGCTGTGCCTGGTCAGCCAGCACGCCATGACCCTGGGGCTGGGCCTGTTCGGCGTGCCCCTGGCGCGACTGTGGCCGGACATCCGTCTGGCCGCCCTGCTCTTTCTGGCGCCGCTCTGGCCGCTGGCGACCCGCTATCCGGAACTCTTCGAGGAATGGGAACGCCGGGTGCTGGGCGAAGGCGAACCGGCGATAAAGGTCGAGCGCGAGCTGCTCGGCGTGCCGGCGATCCGCCTGTGCCAGGCGCTGGCCCGCCACTGGCAGCTGCCCGAGTGGATCGTCGAAGGCTATCGGCTGCTGGACCAGGATCGCCGGCAACTGGTCAGGGCGCTGCACATCGCCCATGGCGACGATCCCCTCGAACAGCAGCAGCGCCTCGACGACGACCCCAATCTGCGGCGCTGGCTGACCCACCCCGGCAACACCATCCTCCTGGCCAATGGCCTGGCGCTGGCCAGCCACCATGCCTGGGACGGTCCCCACACCCTGCGCTGGCAACGCTTCAGCGCCCTCTACCTGCAACTGCCGCTGGCGCGGGTACAGAGTCGCAGCCACGAACTGGCGGTGCAGGATGCCCAGCGCCATGCCCGGCCCGGCCTCTGGCACCCGGCCGAAGGCCTGGTCTGGCCGCCGGGCGAACGGCGCCTCAAGCCGGTGCCCCGGATCCAGGTCGCCAGCGAGAGTCAGGCGCAGCGCTGGCGCGGCCTCTGCGAACAGCTGCTGCACACGCCCAGCGCCTTCGCCACCCTGCCCCAGCTGTTCGATTGCGCCCGCCAGGCGCTGGTGGCCTGCGGCCTGCCGCGGCTGCTGCTGCTGACCCCGGATCGCAACGGCCAGAAGGGCAATGTCCAGCTGCACCATGGCCTGGACGACGCCCCCGGCCTGCAACTGGACATCGCCAGCCATCCGCTGCTGGCCAAGCTGTTCGGCAGCCCCGGCCAGTTGCGCATCGATGACGGCAACCGCGCGCGTTTCGCGCCGCACCTGCCCGCCGATCTGCGCCGGCTGTTCAGCAACGAACGGCTCTGGCTGCGCAGTCTGGGCTTTGGCGAGCGGGTGGTGCTGCTGGCGATCCTGGACAGCGAACTGCAGCCGGCGGATCCCCGTCGGACCGCGGCGCTGGACAAGACCTTCACCTGCATCGAGCGCGCCATCGGCACCTTCGCCAATCGTCCGCGGGTACGACCGACCTGACGCTGGCCGGTCAACCTCGGTACACTTCACCTTTGCTACGGACCGACGGGAAATCCGCGATGCCCTTTTCCGCCCTGCCCCTGGTGATCGAACCGGCCGATCTCGCGGCGCGCCTGGATGCGCCCGAACTCATCCTGGTGGATCTCTGCAGCGCCGCCCACTATGCCGAGGGCCATCTGCCCGGCGCGCGCCATGTCGCGCCCGCCCGCACCCAGCTGGGCAGCAAGCCGGCGCCCGGCCTGCTGCCGGCCCAGGCGGACCTGGAGCAGCTGTTCGGCGAACTGGGCCAGTGCGACGAAGCCGTCTACGTGGTCTATGACGACGAAGGCGGCGGCTGGGCCGGACGCTTCATCTGGCTGCTCGATGTCATCGGGCACGGCCACTATCACTACCTCAACGGCGGCCGCCAGGGCTGGATCGCCGCCGGCCTGCCGCTGAGCACCGCGGTGCCCGCGCCGGCCGGGGCACCGGTCGCCCTGACCCTGCACGAGGAGCCCACCGCCAGCCGCGCCTATCTGCAGAGCCGGCTGGGCGCCGAGGACCTGGCCATCTGGGACGCCCGCGGCGCCGATGAATACCGTGGCGAAAAGGTGCTGACCGCCCGTGGCGGCCACATTCCCGGAGCGATCAACTTCGAGTGGACCGCCGGCATGGATCGCGAGCGCCAGCTGCGCCTCCGCGAGGACCTGGGCGCCGAGCTCGAACGCCTGGGCATCACCCGCGACAAGGAAATCATCACCCACTGCCAGACCCATCACCGATCCGGCTTCACCTACCTCGCGGCCAAGGCCCTGGGCTATCCGCGGGTCAAAGCCTATGCCGGCTCCTGGGGCGAATGGGGCAACCACCCCGACACCCCCATCGAATGACTGCCAAGGACCTCCCATGAAACTGCAAGACCGACTGTTCATCCTCGCCCAGCACCTGCTGCCGCACCATCTGCTGTCGCGGGTGATCGGTGGCTTCGCCGAGTGCCGGGCGCCCTGGTTCAAGAATCTACTGACCCGCTGGTTCGTCCGTCACTATGACGTCGACATGCGCCAGGCCCAGGTGGAAGACCCCACCGCCTACGAGAACTTCAACGCCTTCTTCACCCGCGCCCTGAAGCCCGGCGCCCGCCCGCTGCCGGCCGAAGCCGGTGTGGTGGTGAGCCCGAGCGACGGCGCCATCAGCCAGCTCGGTCGCATAGAGCACGGCCGCATCTTCCAGGCCAAGGGCCATAGCTACAGCCTGCTGGAGCTGCTCGGCGGCGATGGCCTGCGCGCCGCGCCCTTCATGGGCGGCCATTTCGCCACCATCTACCTGTCGCCCAAGGACTACCACCGGGTGCACATGCCGCTCACCGGCACCTTGAAGGAGATGGTCTATGTGCCCGGCCGCATCTTCTCGGTCAACCAGCTCACCGCCGAGAACGTGCCCGAACTGTTCGCCCGCAACGAGCGGGTGGTCTGCATCTTCGATACCGCCGTGGGCCCCATGGCGGTCATCCTGGTCGGCGCCATGATCGTCGCCAGCATCGAGACGGTCTGGGCCGGCCTGGTCACGCCGCCCAAGCGCGAACTCAAGAGCTTTGCCTACGACGAGGCCGCCCGCGCGCCCATCACCCTGCGTACCGGCGACGAGCTGGGGCGCTTCAAGCTGGGCTCCACCGCCATCGTGCTGTTCGGCCCGGACGCGGTGAACTGGTCCGCTGAACTCGGCGCGCTGTCCACCGTCAACATGGGGCAACTGCTGGGGGTTCCGACCACGCTGGCCCCCTTGACCACCGTTTCCGAGCCAGGGCCTCTCGCCTAGATGCGCGGTTCATTGCCCATCGAACCAGGAGTGTGCGCGGCGAATGGATAGCAAAAGGCCACAGCTCATGTTGCGGGTACCGACGCCCGATCAGCGCAGCCTGACGTTTTGTGACGCCACCCCGGCCGGCCTCAAGCGCTGGCTGGAGCAATTGCCACGGGCCAAGCTGGGCGAATTCGCCCGACTGCTCTATCAGGGCCTGCTGGAACTCAACCGGCTGATCCTGACGCCGGAAGCGCGCCTGCGCCTGCTCGAAGCCCTGCGCCCGGACGTGCAGCGGGTCTGCCAGCAGCTCGAGCGTCATGTGCTCAACCAGGCCATCGTGCTCGACGAACGCTCGCGCAAGGTGGCCAATCTCTGCCAGGCCCTGCAGAACCTGCTGGCCGCCGGCTACAAGCTGATCGTGATCGAGGAAAGCGAGCGCGGCGAACGCAGCACCCTGCTGGCCACTGCCATCCAGCGCGCCCTGCGCGCGCTGCTCGGGCCGCTGATCCGCGCCGCCCAGCTCTATACCCCGGTGCACGACAACCTCTGGCTGGAGCTGCACCAGCTCTATCGGCTGGCAGTGACCACTGGCCTGCACAACCAGAAGATTCGCGACGAACTGCTGCCCGGCGACGGCAGCCAGACCATCACCCAGGCATATGGCGCCGCCCTGCTGTTTGGCGCCGCCCGCTGCAACCAGTTGCGCCAGAGCCATATCGCCCAGCTGACGCTGCACCTGGACGACTGGGCCAGCCTGATCCGCCTGCAAGGTCCCGAACAGAACGGCACCCTGATGGTGGTGGCGCCGCAGATCGACGCTCCCCCGCGCTATCGCTCGCTGTTGCGCGAAGCCAATCTCAACGGTCTGCTCGGTCTCGCGCCGCAGCAACTGGTGCAGGCCATCGAGGACTATCTGGCGCTGGCGCCGGAGCAGCGGCCGCGCGCGCGCCTGCCGGTGCACGGCGACCTGTCCCTGGATCTGCTGCAGCACCTGGTCGGCGCCTGGGGCCAGGAAGCGGACCGCGCCTTCCAGCGCATGCCCGGCCAGGGCCAGGTGCAGGTCTGCATCGGCATGAGCGCCCTGCACTACCAGCTCGCGGGGGGGCAGGCGTTCGCCGACACCCTGCGCCTGTCGGCGCAGGCCGTGCCGGACGCCTTCGCGCCCAAGCCCAAGGAAGACGTCTGGTCGCTGGCCTTCGATGCCGATACCCGCGCACCCGACGCCCTGGACTGGAGCGCCGAGTCCCTGGAAGAAATCCATTACGACGTCCTGCCCGGCGACGGCGAGGCGGCCAGTCCGGCCTTTCCGATCCATGCGGTGCAGGTGGTCAACCACAGTCCGGGCGGCTATTGCCTGAGCTGGAGCGGCGAGGTCCCCGAGCAGCTGCAGGCCGGCGAACTGCTCGGCGTGCGCCTGCCCGAGGATCACAACTGGGGCCCGGCGGTGGTGCGCTGGGTACGCCAGGTGCCCGGCAGCGGAACCCACATGGGCGTCGAACTGCTGGCCCCCACCGCACGGCCCTGCGGGCTGCAGCTGCTGCGCAAGGCCGAGCAGAACAGTCAGTACCTGCGTGCCCTGCTGCTGCCGGAGATCAAGGCCATCGACCAGGCGCCGACCCTGATCGCGCCGCGACTACCCTTTCAGGAGGGCAGCAAGGTGCAGATCAATCAGCAGGGCAACGAGCAGCGCGGCATGCTCGACCGGCGTCGCAGCATGACGGTCAGCTTCAGCGTCTTCGAATATCACCTGCTGGAACAGAGCGGTGCCAAGCCCAGCGGCGGCCCTGCCGGCGGTGGCGCCCGGCAGGAAGAAGACTTTGACTCGCTGTGGAAGTCTCTGTAGCTTCGATAAATCATCGTTATCGCCAGGGCGCGAATAGACCATGGCCGCCGAACACAGTGCGATCCGCCTGTTACTGCTCGAAGCATCGCAGAACGAGGCGGAACGCCTGGTCAGTCTGTTCCGCAATGCCGGACGGGCGACGCGGGCCCAGCGTCTGACCGACCCCGCAGGTCTCGACGAACTGCTGTCCCAGCCCTGGGACCTCGCCATCCTCGCCCCGCCCTCTCCCGAGCTCGACAGCCTGAGCGCGCTGCGCCAGTTGCGTCGCCGCGTGCCCCAGCTCGCCGTCATCCAGCGGGTGCCGCCGGACGATCCCGCAGCGGTGCTCGACGCCCTGCGCCTGGGCGCCCGCGATGGCATCGCCAGCGACAACGACGAGCACCTGCTGCTGGCCAGTCTGCGCGAACTCGGCAACCTGGCCGAGCGCCACGAGCGCCGCCGCCTGGAGCAGGCCCTGGCCGAGGCCGAACAGCGCTGCCAGCTGCTGCTGGCCAACGCCGTGGAGGCGGTCGCCTATGTCCACGACGGCCTGCATATCCACGTCAACTCGGCCTATGTGGAGCTGCTGGGCTATCCATCCGCGGAAGACCTGGAGATCACGCCGCTGATGGACCTCATCGCCGCCGCCGACCAGCCGGCGCTGCGCGAGGCCTTTCGCCAGTTGCGCGACGACCCCAGTCCCCTCGAACTGGACTGCCGGTGCGTCCGCCAGGACGGCAGCACCCTCGGTGTGCGCCTGCGCCTGACGCCGGCCATCTACCTCGACGAACCCTGCGTGCAGCTGCACCTGCGCGAGGAACGCGCGGCCCCGGCCGCCGAGGCCCTCGAGGAACAGCTGCGCGAGGTGCGCTTCCAGGACACCCTCACCGGTCTGCTCAATCGCAGCCGCATGCTCGAACTGCTCGAAGACGCCCTGGAACGCGCCCGACTCGGCGCGCCGGCCAGCTTCGCCTACCTGAGCATCGATCGCTATCCGACCCTGCTGGCGGAGCTGGGCATAGGCGCCATGGACGAGTTGCTGGTAGCCCTGGCCGAGCGCCTGCGCGAGCACTTCGGCACCCTGGTTACCCTCTCGCGCTTCGCCGATGATGCCTTTACCGCCCTCCTGCCGCAGGCGGCCGACGCCAGCCTGGACAGCGCCTTCGAGCGCCTGCTGGGTCGTCAGGAGCGGCAGCCGCTGACCCTGGCCGGACGCACCCTGGCGATCAGCTATTCCATCGGCGTGGTAAGCCTGGACAACCACACCAAGAGCGCCGGTGATCTGGTGGACCGGGCGCACCGCTCCGCGCGCCAGGTCGCCCAGCGCGGCGGCAACGCCTGCAAACGCTACGATCCCCAGGAAGAGCTGGCCGCCGCCGCCAATCGCGGCAATCTGGTGGCCATGGTCAAGCAGGCCCTGCAGCAGAACGGCTTCCGCCTGCTGTTCCAGCCGGTGATCGGCCTGCGCGGCAGCAGCCACGAGTACTACGAGGCGCTGCTGCGGCTGGTCAATCCCCAGGGCGAAGAGGTCTCCCCGGCCGAATTCGCCCGCACCGCCCGCGACAGCGGCCTGAGCGGCCAGATCGATCGCTGGGTGATCCAGCAGGCGGTGCGTCAGCTGGGCGAACACCGCGCCCGCGGCCACGGTACCCGCATCTTCGTGCACCTCTCGGGCGCGACCCTGGGCGATCTGGAGTTGCTGCCCTGGCTGCGGGAAACCCTGCAGGGGCAACAGCTGGACGCCGAGGCGGTGATCTTCCAGCTCAGCGAAGAAGACCTGCTGGCCCAGCCGGAGCAGGCCCTGGCCATGGCGCAGCGCCTGCGCCGCCAGGGTCATCCGGTCACCCTGAGCGGCTTTGCCGCCGGCGATCCGCCCCTGGCGGCGCTGCGGCTGCTGGTACCGGATTACGTCAAGCTGTCGGGCAAGCTGATCAAGGATCTGGGACAGCCGGAGCACCAGGAGCGGCTCAAGGCCATGGTCGCCGAGTTGAGCGCCCAGAACGTCCAGACCATCGCGCCCTTCGTCGAGAGCGCCAGCGTGCTGGCCCAGCTCTGGCAGGTCGGGGTGCACTTCATCCAGGGCTACTACCTGCAGGAGCCCAGTCAGGCGATGGACTACGAATTCCACCCCGAGCACTAGGGCTCGGGGTGGCCGTCGAACGGGACCTCAGCCGCGGGTAAGCCGGTCTTCCACGCCGAGCAGATAGAGCACGCCATCCAGGCCCAGCACGCTCACCGACTGGCGCGCGGACTGGCGCACCAGCGGCTTGGCGCGAAAGGCCACGCCCAGCCCGGCCAGGGCCAGCATCGGCAGGTCGTTGGCGCCGTCGCCCACGGCGATGGTCTGCTCCAGCGTCAGGCCTTCACGGCTGGCCAGTTCCTGCAGCAGGTCGGCCTTGCGCTGGGCATCGACGATGGGCTCGACGGCGCGGCCGGTCAGCTTGCCGTCGACGATCTCCAGTTCGTTGGCATAGACGTAGTCGATGCCCAGCCGCGCCTGCACCTGGCGGGCGAAATAGGTGAAGCCGCCGGAAAGGATGGCGGTCTTGTAGCCCAGCCGCTTCAACTCGGCAAACAGCCGCTCGGCGCCCTCGGTCAGGCGCAGCCCGGCACCGATGTCTTCCAGTACCTCTTCGGACAGGCCCTGCAGCAGCGCCATGCGCTCGGTGAAGCTGGCGCGGAAGTCGATCTCGCCACGCATGGCGCGCTCGGTGATGGCCGCCACCCGCTCGCCGATGCCGGCGGCCTTGGCCAGTTCATCGATGACCTCGGCCTGGATCAGGGTGCTGTCCATGTCGAACACCGCCAGGCGGCGATGCTGCCGCGGCAGATCGTCAGGTTGCCAGCCGATGTCGGCCTGGCCTTCCTGGGCCAGCGCCAGCAGCCCCGCGCGCAGCGCCTGGGGCTCGTGCGGCTCGCCGGTGACGCGCAGCTCCAGGGCGGCGCGCGTGGTCGCGCCCGGCTCGCTCAGGGCGCGGATGGCATGGATGTTCAGGCCCTGCTCGCGGCACAGCGCGGCCAGGCGGGTCAGCGGCAGATCGGCCAGGGTACGACCCATCAGCGTCAGGACATGGGCTTCGCCGGTTTCCGGCGCCGGCTGCGCCAGGGGCGCCACCTGCAGGCCCAGGGCCTGCAGCGCCTGCTGCAACGCGGCGCCAGCACTTGCCGGGCTGACCAGCAGGGTCACGGCGGCACTGTTGTCCAGCCCCTGCTGCTGCAGCGATTCCAGCCGGGCACCGGCCGCGGCCAGGGCGCCGGTGAGAGCAGCCAACCAGTCGGCGGGCAGGATGCCCACGGCCTGGAGTCCGATAACGTCTTGCATGGCGATCCCCTCGCGGAAAAGCGCGCAGTCTACCCTTTCGCCCCGACGGTGCCGAGCCATGGGCACCGGCTGGCGGCGGGAGTCCACCGCCGGCCTCTTTTGCGGGCGAAGCCCTGCATTCGCCGTTTTCGCACCCCTGGCGCGCTGGTTATACTGGCCGCACATTTTTTGTCCAAAGAAACGATTTCTGTGACCCGCCCCGCGACCGTCAAGCCCGATAATTTCTTCCTGCTGATCTACCGAGCCCTGCGCCAGCGTCGTGTGCCGGTGGCCTTGCGCATCGTTTCCCACAGCCTGCTGCTGGTGGCGGCCGCCCTGGTGATCTATGCCGGCATCATGAGCATGCAGTTTCGCCATGCCATGCAGCAGCAGGCCGACGCCGTCGGCCAGAGCCTGGTGACCCAGACGGCCAACTCCGCCGCCGAATTGCTGGTGGCCAACGACAACCTCAGCCTCAATGTGCTGCTGAGCAACCTGGCGCGCAATCCGCTGGTGGCCCATGCCGCGGTCTACAGTCCGGACAACCGGGTGCTGGCCGAATCCGGCACGCGCCCGAGCCAGGGCCTGCTGACCGCTACCGACGGCATCTACAGCACGCCGATCCGCTTTCAGGACGTCACCGCCGGCCAGGTGCGCCTGGCGCTGGACATGGACCAGTTCCAGCAGCCGATGATGATCAGCCTGCAGAACATGGGACTGCTGGGCCTCATCCTGTTGGCCCTGACGCTGATCCTCAGCCTGCGCCTCGGGCGCCAGCTGTCGACGCCGCTGCTGGAGCTGCGCGTCTGGCTGCGCGATCCCGATGACCCCGCACCGGGCGCCGGTCGCCTCGACGAACTGGGCGACCTGGCTCGTCAGCTGCAGAGCCGCCTGGTACCGCCCAAGCCGCCCAAGGCGGAAGTGGCCGACGAAGACGACGATCCCTTCGCCGACGAGCAGGGTGGCCTGAGCGTCAAGCCGCCTGCGCGCAAGGCCGCCGCCAAACCGGCCGCGCGCAAGGCGCCCGTGGCGGACGCCGACAGCGAGCTGGACGCCGACGCCTTCGCCGAGCTGGTACCGGACTCCTTCACCGAGCCGCCGCCCACGCCCGCTCCGGTGGTGCCCACCGAACCCGATATCGTCACCTCCGCGGTGCTGGCCATCCAGCTCGGCGCCCAGGACCAGCTCAGCCGGCTGCCGCGCAGCCGCCTCGAACAGCTGCTAGAGCGCTATCGCGACTGCCTGCAGCAGGCGACCGAGCTCTATGACGGCGAACTCCACACCCTCAAGGACGGGGGCAGCCTGATCCTCTTCCACGAGCGCAGCGACGACGACGACTACCTGACCCGCGCGCTGTGCTGCGGCGAGATCATGCGTGCCCTGGGTCATGCGCTGCAGGTGGAAGTGGTTGGCAGCGGTGCAACCCTGCAGCTGCAACTGGGTCTGACGCAGGGCGAACGCCTCGCCGGCCTGGAGCTTGCCCAATTGCTGGAAAACACCACCGTGCGCAATGCCCAGGCGCTGAGTCGCCACAGTCGCAACCTGTTGCTGGTCGAGCAGAGCATCGCCGAGGACGAGCTGCTGCGTAAACGCGCCCGTATCCGCACCATCGCCAGCCCCGCCGGGGCCAGTTGCGTGGAACGTCTCCTGGAACCCTACTCCGCGACGCTGGAGCGTCATCTGGTCCGGCTCGAGGCGCGTTAAAGCGCCCACCCGACCCCACCTATGAGCGCCCTCCTGCCCCGTCTCGCCCTCGTTGCGCTGTTGCTGGCGGCCTGCGCTGCCCAGGCGGCGCCCAACGCGAGCAGCGTGCGACTGCCCGATGGCGGGGTCTATACCGGCGAGATCGTCAGCGGTCTGCTCAACGGCAGCGGGCGCATCGAGTGGCCCAACGGCAACTGGCTCAAGGGCCGCTTCAAGGACGGCCTGGCCGAGGGCCCCGGCGAACAGCAATTCGCCGACGGTACCTACTACCAGGGCACCTTTCGCCGCGGTCTCTACCATGGCCAGGGCAATCTGATCAGCAGCAGCGGCTGGGAGTACCACGGCAGCTTCGTCAATGGCCGCATGCAGGGCCAGGGCTCCAAGCTCGACAGCGACGGCACCCAGACCATCGGCACCTTCAACGACGGCCACCTCAACGGCGTCGGCCAGTGGCAGGAGCCGGGCGGCGATCGCTATGACGGCGAATTCGTCGACGACCAGTTCGAAGGCGCCGGCGTCTATCGCAGCGCCGGTGGCGATCTCTGGCGCGGGCGCTTCAGTGGCGGCGAGCTGACCGGCAACGGCGAATTCGTCGGCAGCGACAGCAGCCAGTACCGCGGCGCCTTCCGCAACTGGAAATTCGATGGCCAGGGCGTGCTCACCAACAGCGACGGCAGCGTCTATCGCGGCAACTTCGCCGATGGCGTCTATGCCGGCATGGGCGTCCTGACCCGCGCCGACGGCCAGGTGGAACGGGGCCTCTGGGAAGGCGGCAAGCGCATCCGCGACGACCAGGGCCAGTACATCGCCGATCCCCTGGAGCGCGCCCTGCTCGACCAGGGCAAGGTGCTCGACCAGGAATTGCAGCAGATCCCTGCCTCCACCCCCGCCACCGAACTCTATGGCCTGGTCCTGGCCGGCGACGGCGGCCAGGGCGTGTTCCAGCGCGAGGCCAACTATGTGGCCAACTTCCTGACCACCACCTGGGGTGCCCGCGACGTCGTCCACCTGATCAACGCCAAGGACATCCGCAGCGACCATCCGCTGGCCACCCGCGAGAATCTCTACCAGAGTCTGCAGGCGCTGGCCCAGCGCACCGGTCCGGAAGACCTGATCCTCATCTACCTGACCAGCCACGGCTCGGCCGACCATCAGCTGGTGCTCTCCCAGCCGGGCCTGGATCTTTCCAGCCTGCCGGCGGCGGAGCTCGGCCGCCTGCTCGCGCCGCTGCGCGGTCGCGACAAGCTGATCATCGTCTCCAGCTGCTACAGCGGCGGCTTCATCCCGCAACTGCAGGACGACCATACCCTGGTGATGACCGCCTCCAAGGCCGATCGCACCTCCTTCGGCTGCACCGACGAAGCCGATTTCACCTACTTCGGCCGCGCCCTGTTCGCCGAGGCCTTCCAGCACACCGACGATCCCGAGCAGGCCTTCCAGCGCGCCCGCGACACCGTGTCGGTGCGCGAGAAGACCGAAGGCTTCGACCCGTCCGAGCCGCAGCTCTGGGCGCCGCCGGCCGTGCTGCAGAAGTGGCGCGCCTGGCGCGCGGGTCGCTGAGAGCCGCCTTTGCCTTGGGGCTTTGACGAACAACCGGAACGCCTGAGGTCCAACCTGACATCAGCGGTCGCCGCTACAAGGAGAGCCCCGTGTACCTGACGCCTCAGCATGCCCTCATCGCCGGCGCCACTGGCCTGACCGGCGAACACCTGCTCGACCGCCTCCTCAACGAGCCGACGGTCCCCCGGGTGCTGGCGCCGACCCGTCGCCCGCTGGCGGAACACGCCCGGCTGGACAATCCGGTGGGTGACCTAAACAGCCTGCTGCCGACCCTGGAAGGCCCGCTGGATGTGGCCTTCTGCTGCCTGGGCACCACCATGAAGCAGGCCGGCTCCGAAGCCGCCTTTCGCGCCGTGGACTATGGCCTGCCCCTGGCGGTCGGCCAGCGCGCCCTGGAACTGGGCGCCCGTCACTACATCGTGGTCAGCGCCATCGGCGCCGACCCTCAGTCATCGATCTTCTACAACAAGGTCAAGGGCGAACTGGAAGAAGCCCTGCGCGCCCAGGGCTGGACGCAACTGACCCTGGCGCGACCGTCGCTGCTGATCGGCCAGCGCCAGGAAGAACGCCTGGGCGAGCGCCTGGCCGCCCCCTTGTCGCAATGGCTGCCCGGCAAGTGGCACGGCATCGAAGCCGCCGTGCTGGCCCGCGCGCTCTGGCGCCTGGCCCTGGAAGAAGGCAAGGGCGTGCGCGTGGTGGAATCGGACGAATTGCGCAAGCTGGGGCGATAGAGGCGTAGAGCCAGGGGCAGAGTTGCCGCCCTCACGGTCATGGCGGTCCGCCGATGCGGCCACTCCCCGCTCGGACAGCTCCCTCTCCCTCCGGGAGAGGGCTGGAGTGAGGGCACGCCTCACGACGAAGCCACCCGCGGAAAAGGCTGCGCCGTTTTCCACGCTACGGCGCCTGCACATGCTCGGATAAGCCCCCTCTCCCTCTGGGAGAGGGCTGGGGTGAGGGCGCGCTTCACGACAAACTCACCAGCGGAAAAGGCTGCGCCGTTTTCCACGCTACGGAGCTATCGCGGCCCTCAGGCCGGCTGGGCCAGCACCATCTGGTCGACCTCTTGCACCAGCCAGTCGTGCAGGGCGCGCAGGCGGGGATCGGCCAGGGCGCCCTGGGCATAGAGCAGCATGTACCTCTTGTGCGCCGGTACCGAACGGCCGAAGGGCGGCACCACCAGCACGCCACGGGCCAGCTCGTCGGTGATCAAGGCGCGGCGGGCGATGGCGACGCCCATGCCGGCGATGGCCGCCTCTATGGTGAGGTGGTTGCGGTTGAAGGTGTGACCCCGGCGCACATCCAGCGCCGGCGCGCCGATGCTGGCCAGATAGAATTCCCATTCGGCGTATTCGTAGCTGCCGCGCCAGGCGGTGATGTCGTGCAGCAGCGGATAGAACTCCAGGTCCTCCGGCCGCTCCAGCGGCGGTCGCCCCGCCAGCAGGCTGGGCGCGCAGACCGGAAAGATCTCTTCCTCCATCAGCGGCGTCGAGGCCAGGCCCGGATAGCTGCCGTCGTTGAGGTCGATGGCCAGATCGAATTCGCCCTCACGCAGCGACCAGCTGCTGTCTTCGGCCACCAGCCGCAGTTGCAGGTCGGGAAAGCGCGCCTGCAGCCGCGGCAGTCGCGGCGTCAGCCACTTGCCCAGGAACGAAGGGATCGACCTGAGGCGCACCACGCCGCCGAACTGACCGGCGTTGAGACGGCGCAATTCGGCGTCGATCAGCCCATAGGCCTGATTCAGGGTGGTTGCCAGGCGCTGGCCTTCGGCGGTCAGCTCCAGGCCACGGGCCACGCGGTGAAACAGCTTGAAGCCCAGGCGCTCTTCCAGCTGGCGCATCTGCTGGCTGATGGCGCCAGGCGTCACGTGCAGCTCTTCGGCGCAGCGCGTGAAGGACAGGTGCCGGGCGGCGCAGGCGAAGACCTGCAACCAAGCCTGGGTTTGGGCGTTGAGGATCCGGCTCATCGATGAGTTCCGCTAAAGGATCGCTTAGAAGCTTTCGTTTGTGCGAGCTGAGGGCTTATCACCACTATGAGCCATCCGCCGGCAGCTTGTCTGGCGACCATTCAAGCTCAATCAGGGATTATCGTCATGGCCATCAGCGTCTTCGACCTGTTCAAAATCGGCGTGGGTCCGTCCAGTTCCCATACCGTGGGCCCGATGCGGGCGGGCGCCCTGTTCGCCCAGCGCCTGGTCGACGAAGGTCTGCTGGAACAGGTCAAGCGGGTCGAGGTACGCCTTTACGGTTCGCTCTCGGCCACCGGCGTCGGCCATGGCACCGACCGCGCCACCCTGATCGGCCTCATGGGCGAATGGCCGGATCGCGTCGATCCCGCCGCCGTGGAGCCGCGCATCGAAGCCCTGCGCAACGAGCGCCAGCTGCTGCTGGCCGGGCGCCAGGCGATCCACTTCGACTGGCAGGAAGACCTGCTGCTCCTGGACGAGAGCCTGCCCTATCACCCCAATGCCATGACCCTGACCGCCTTTGGCGCCACCGGCGAGGTGGCCGAAGCGACCTACTATTCCATCGGTGGTGGCTTCGTGGTGGACGCCGCCCAGGCCGCCAGCGGCGTGCTGGACAACGACACCACCGAACTGCCCTACGACTTCTCCAGCGGCGCCGAGCTGCTGCAGCTGTGTCGCCGTCATGGCCTGGGCGTGGCCGAGCTGATGCTGGCCAACGAAAAGAGCTGGCGCTCCGAGGAAGAGATCCGCAGCGGCCTGCTGCGCATCTGGAGCGTGATGCGCGAATGCGTGCAGAACGGTCTCGCCAACGAGGGCATCCTGCCCGGCGGCCTCAAGGTGCGTCGCCGCGCCGCCCGCCTGCACCAGAGTCTGCAGGCCATCGGCAAGCCCAACGTCATCGGCTCCACGCTCTCCGCCATGGAATGGGTCAACCTCTTCGCCCTGGCGGTGAACGAGGAGAACGCCGCCGGCGGACGCATGGTCACCGCGCCCACCAACGGCGCGGCCGGGATCATCCCGGCGGTGCTGATGTACTACATGAAATTCAATCCCGACGCCTGCGACGACGACGTGGTGCGCTTCATGCTCGCCGCCGCCGCGGTCGGCATCCTGTGCAAGAAGAACGCCTCCATCTCCGGTGCCGAGGTGGGCTGCCAGGGCGAGGTCGGCTCGGCCTGCGCCATGGCCGCGGCCGGTCTGGCCGAGGTGCTGGGCGCCAGTCCGGCGCAGCTGGAAAACGCCGCCGAGATCGGCCTGGAGCACAACCTGGGACTGACCTGCGATCCGGTCGGCGGCCTGGTGCAGGTGCCCTGCATCGAGCGCAACGCCATCGCCGCGGTCAAGGCGATCAACGCCGCCCAGATGGCCCTGCGCGGCGACGGCGAGCACTTCATCTCCCTCGACCAGGTGATCCGCACCATGAAGGAAACCGGCGCGGACATGCACAGCAAGTACAAGGAAACCTCGCGCGGCGGCCTGGCCGTGACCTTCGTGGAGTGCTGAGTCAGCCTTGACGCGGGCGGTACGGATTGCCGAAAGTCGGGGTTTACCTGCACGGGAAGCCCCATGAGCCTCGACTCCGTCCGCCAGCACCTCGCCCGCATCGCCCCCGATCTCGAGATCCTCGAGGCCACCACCAGTACCGCGACCGTCACCCTGGCCGCGGCCGCCCATGGCGTGGAGCCGGGGCGGATCGCCAAGACCCTGGGGCTGAAAGTCGGGGAGCAGCAGTTGCTGCTGGTGGCTCGCGGCGATGCGCGCCTGGACAACCGCAAGCTCAAGGCCGCCTTCGGTGGCAAGGCCAAGCTGCTCGATGCCGCCACCGTGGAAGGCCTCACCGGGCATCCGGTGGGCGGCGTCTGCCCGTTCGGGCTGGCCACCCCGCTGCCGGTCTATTGCGATGAATCGCTGAAAGCCTTCGACGAGGTGCTACCGGCCGCGGGTGCCATCCACAGCTGCGTGCGCCTCACCCCGGAGCGGCTGGCCGCCCTCAGCGAGGCGCGCTGGGTGGATGTCTGCGAGGTGGGCGATCAGCGCAGCTGATCGTTCTTTTCCACGTCGCGCCGGTCCTTGTTCAACACCACGCAGGCGTAGTAGCCGCCGCCGAGCAGGATGAGTGCGAGCAGGCTGAAGAGAATCATGAAGATACCATCGTCCATGGCTGCCTCCGAGGGATGCCAGAAAGGGATGGATAAAGCTTAGGCCTCCCGCCGCCCGCGTTACAGCAGCAGGTAGACACATGAAAAACCGGATCAGATGGGGCCCGGCTCGCTATAGTGACGGTCTCCCCTGCCCTGGCCCTGCATGAAGCGCTACGAAAGATTCGCCAATCAGCTCGCCACCCTCATGACCCGCGGTGTCCTCGCCCCCGGCGAGCGGCTGCCCTCGGTACGCAGCGCCAGCCAGACCCATGGCATCAGCCCCTCCACGGTGTTCCAGGCCTATTACCTGCTGGAGAGTCGCGGGCTGATCGAGGCCCGCGAGCGGTCCGGCTATTTTGTCCGCGAACCGGCCCGGGCGCGCGACGCGGCGCCGCTGTTGGCGCCTCTGGAAGGCACCGAGGTCGCGGTGAGCGACCTGGTCTATTCGGTGCTGCAGTCGCTGCAGGATCCGGACATCGTGCCCTTCGGCTCGGCCTTTCCCAGCCCTGATCTCTTTCCCCTGGCGCGCCTGGCCCGCAGCATGGCCCACGGCCTGCGCGATCTGCCCGCCCAAGACCTCACCGCCTACGTCACCCCCGGTCATCCCGAGTTGCGCCGGCAGATCGCCCGGCGCTACGGCCTGGCCGGCATGCCGGAGGTCGGCGAAGAACTGGTGATCACCCACGGCGCCCTGGAGGCGCTGAATCTGGGACTGCAGAGCCTGACCCGTCCCGGCGATCTGGTGGCGGTGGAAAGCCCGGCCTTCTACGCCAGCCTGCAGGTGCTGGAGCGGCTGCAGCTCAAGGCGGTGGAGATTCCCGTCGATGCCGAGCGCGGGCTCAACCTGGACGCCCTGGAAGAAGCCCTGAGTCGCCTGCCGATCAAGGCCTGCTGGTTCATGAGCGGCCTGCAGAATCCCACCGGGGTCAGTCTCGACGATAGCGCCCAGCAGCGCCTCTATGGCCTGCTGCAACGCCATCAGGTTCCGCTGTTGGAAGACGATGTCTACGCCGAACTCTACAGCGGCAGCGAACCGCACCGCCCGGTCAAGCGCTTCGACCGCGACGGCCTGGTGCTGCACTGCGGCTCCTTTTCCAAGTGCCTGGCGCCCGGCTATCGCATCGGCTGGATCGCCGCCGGTCGCCAGGCCGGCGTCGTCGCGCGGTTGCGGCTGATGACCACCATCACCCCCTCGATGCCGGCCCAGGCCGCCCTGGCCGACTACCTCCAGCACGGCGGCTACGATCGCCACCTGCGTCGTCTGCGCCTGAGTCTCGATCGCCAGCGCCAGGCCATGCTGACTGCGGCGCGGCGCTACTTTCCCGCCGACACCCACGTCAGCCGACCCCAGGGCGGCTACTTTCTCTGGTTCGAATTGCCCACCCGGGTGGACAGCCTGGCGCTCTACCGCCAGGCCCTCGCCGAAGGCATCAGCCTGGCGCCGGGCCCGATCTTTTCCGCGCAGCAGGGCTTTCGCCACTGCATCAGACTCAATTGCGGGCATCCCTGGGACGCCCGCAGCGAGGCGGCCATGGCCAGGCTCGGCGAGTTGCTGAAGGCGTTCTAGAGGCCGCCACGCACACTGCCGCGCCCACCGATGGCGGCCGGCAGGGACAGCGGCAGCAGCAGGGTGTCGAGCAGGGCGCTGGCAGGCAGGTCCAGCACCGGCCAGGCCGGTGCCTCGGCGCCAAAGCGCTCCCAAGCGCAACAGCCGCCCTGCAGAGCATAGAGATCCAGCCGCGTGCCGGCATAGACCACCGGCGCGCCGGGCTTGGCGGCGTCCAGGGTGCGCGCCGTGGCGCAGCCGCCGAGGACCAGGACAGTCGTCAGCAGCAGGCCGAGGCGCGCGACGGCCCTAGGTTCTATACGAAAACTGCCTGCGCTCGGTGATGCTGCGTTAAAAATCAGCTGGAATGCCAGCCCAGTCGGAATGCTCATTTACCATTCGTAAACTCGAGCGCGAGCCCGGTCCGCTTCCTCGCTGATTTTTGCCTTGCCTGACCTTCGCTCGGCGACTTTTCGTACAGAACCTAGTCATCGTTGCCGGACAGGTGATGTTCGCCCCAGCGCGGCAGCATGTCCTGGGGGATGCCCAGGGTGTTGAGGATGCGCGCCACCACGAAGTCCACCAGGTCGTCGAGGGTTTGCGGCTGGTGGTAGAAGCCCGGCGAGGCCGGCAGGATGGTCACGCCCAGGTTGGACAGCTTGAGCATGTTTTCCAGGTGGATGCTGGAGAACGGCGACTCGCGCGGCACCAGGATCAGTTGCCGCCGCTCCTTGAGGGCCACGTCGGCGGCGCGCTCGATGAGGTTGTTGCTGGCACCGGTGGCGATGGCCGAGAGGGTGCCGGTGGAACAGGGGCAGACCACCATGGCCGCCGGAGCGCTGGAACCGGACGCCGGCGGCGCCATCCAGTCGCTCTGGCCGAACACCCGCACCTGGCCCGGCGCCGCGCCGGTATATTCGGTGAGAAAGGCCTGCATGGCCTGGGGCTTGGGCGGCAGCACCACGTCGGTCTCGGTGGCCATCACCAGCTGCGCGGCCTTGGAGATGAGGAAGTGCACCTCGCGCTCCTCCTGCACCAGGCAGTCCAGCAGGCGCAGGCCGTACTGGGAGCCGGAGGCGCCGGTCAGCGCCAGGGTGATGCGTTCCGGGCCGGCCATCATGCCTGCTCCAGGGCGGCGGCCAGCTTGCCGTGCAGGCCGCCGAAGCCGCCGTTGCTCATGATCACCACGTGGGTGGGGCCGTCCAGCTCGGCCTGGACCCGGGTGATGATCGCCTCCAGGGAATCGCAGACCACGGCCGGTACGGCGCAGGCCTCGGCGGTGCCGGCCAGGTCCCAGCCCAGCTTCGGCGGGGCGTACCAGATGACGCTGTCGGCGCCGGTGACGCTGGCCGGCAGGCCGTCACGGTGGGCGCCCAGCTTCATGGAATTGGAGCGCGGCTCGATGACGGCGATGATCCGCTCGCTGCCGACCCGGGCACGCAGCCCCTGCAGGGTGGTGGCGATGGCGGTGGGATGGTGGGCGAAGTCGTCGTAGACGGTCACGCCGCGCACCTCGGCGACCTTTTCCATGCGCCGCTTCACGCTGCGGAATTCGCTCAGGGCGGCGACACCCAGGCTCGGCACCACGCCGACATGACGAGCCGCGGCCAGGGTGGCCAGGGCATTGGCCACGTTGTGCTGGCCGGTCAGTTCCCAGTTCACCGTGCCCTGCACCGCGCCGTCGAACAGCACCTCGAAGCGCGAGCCGTCCTCGGCCAGCAGGCGGGCCTGCCACTGGCCACCTGCGCCAGTGGTCTGCACCGGGGTCCAGCAGCCCATCTCCAGCACCCGCACCAGGGCCGTTTCGGCGGTGGGGTGGATGATCAGGCCGCTGCTGGGGATGGTCCGCACCAGATGGTGGAACTGCCGCTCGATGGCCGCGAGATCCGGGAAGATGTCCGCGTGATCGTATTCCAGGTTGTTGAGGATGGTGGTTCGCGGTCGGTAGTGGACGAACTTGGACCTCTTGTCGAAGAAGGCGCTGTCGTATTCGTCGGCTTCCACCACGAAGAAGGGCGTGCCGCCCAGGCGCGCCGAGATGCCGAAATTCTGCGGCACCCCGCCGATGAGAAAGCCCGGACTCATGCCGGCGTGCTCCAGCACCCAGGCCAGCATGCTGGTGGTGGTGGTCTTGCCATGGGTGCCGGCGACCGCCAGCACCCAGCGGCCCTGCAGGACGTGCTCGGCCAGCCACTGGGGGCCGGAGACATAGGGCAGGCCCTTATCCAGCACGTATTCCACCGCCGGATTGCCGCGCGACAGGGCGTTGCCGATCACAACCAGGTCCGGTGCCGGATCCAGTTGTGCCGGATCGTAGCCCTGGGTCAGCTCGATGCCCTGGGCTTCCAGCTGGGTGCTCATGGGCGGATAGACGTTGGCGTCGGAGCCGGTCACGCGATGGCCGGCTTCCTTGGCCAGCACCGCGAGCGACCCCATGAAGGTGCCGCAGATACCGAGGATGTGGATGTGCATGACAGGCGGGCTCCGCTGCAGATTGAACGGCGGCAAGGTTAGCACGGGGGGCCGCGCCGCCGGAGCGATGGCCGTCGCGGATACCCGGCGCTGCGCCGGCCCCGGACGGCAGGATTTCGACTAGAGTGCGCAAGGCATCCCTGGCTTTGCGGATGCCCAAGTAGCCGTGGCTCCGTTCGCCCTGATAACAAGCACAAGAGGTCGACCATGCTGAAACACCTGCTGATCACCGCTGCAACCCTTTCCTTCGCCAGCCTGGCCCTGGCCGCCGCGCCGACCAAGGTCGCCGACACCGCCCTGGGCAAGGTGCTCGTCGACGGCAAGGGCATGACGCTCTACACCTTCGCCAAGGACAGCGCGGGCAAGTCCGCCTGCAACGGTCCCTGTGCCCAGAACTGGCCACCGCTGACAGCCGAAGCGGGCGCCAAGGCTACCGATGGCTACAGCCTGGTCACTCGCGACGACGGCAGCCAGCAATGGGCCTACCAGGGCAAGCCGCTGTATACCTGGGTCAAGGACAGCAAGCCGGGCGATACCACCGGGGATGGCGTCAATCAGGTCTGGCACGTGGCCAAGCCCTGATGCCCGGGCGCTGTCTGCCCCATGCGGGCAGCGCCTTATCTATCCTATGGTTTAATATTTCATGATCATTCATTTTTAATGATAAGCGAGCAGGCTTAGCCTGAGGGCCTTCCCTTTCAGGAGCCCGGCCATGCCGTTTTTCACCGCTGTCCCAGCGCAGGCCCTCAGACCCTTCAGGCAGCTCGACCGCCCCCTGGAGGTCATCCGCCAGTTCACCCCCAACTGGTTCGCCGTGACCATGGGCACTGGCGTGTTGGCCCTCGCTCTGGCCGCCTTTCCCTGGCAGCTTCCTGGGTTGCACGCCCTCGCCGAGGGGCTCTGGCTGCTCGCTGTGTTGCTGTTCGGCCTGTTCACCGGGCTCTATGCCGCTCGATGGCTGCTGTTCTTCGACGAGGCCCGCGAGATCTTCGCCCACGCCACCGTCTCGATGTCTATCGGTACCATCCCCATGGGCCTGGCCACGCTGATCAACGGCCTGCTGCTGTTCGGCCTGCCGCGCTGGGGCGCGGCGGTGCTGCCCCTGGCACTCGGCCTCTGGTGGCTGGATGTGGCCATGGCACTGGCTTGCGGGGTGCTGATCCCCTATCTGATGTTTACTCGCCAGGCGCATCGCATCGACCAGATGACCGCCGTCTGGCTGTTGCCGGTGGTAGCCTCGGAGGTGGCGGCGGCCAGTGGTGGCCTGCTGGTGCCGCATCTGGCGGCCGGCGAGCAATTCACCGTACTCGTCGCCAGCTATGTGCTCTGGGCCTATTCGGTGCCGGTCGCCCTCAGCCTGCTGGTGATCCTGCTGCTGCGCCTGGCGCTGCACAGGCTGCCGCCGGCCAGTATGGCGGCGTCGAGCTGGCTGGCGCTGGGTCCGATCGCCACCGGTGCCCTGGGTCTCCTGGTACTGGGCAGCGCGGCGCCCGCGGTGTTCGCCGCCCATGGCCTGGCCGGCATTGGCGAGATCGCCCGGGGCCTGGGCCTGCTGGGCGCGCTGCTGCTCTGGGGCCTGGGACTCTGGTGGCTGGCGCTGGCGGTGCTGGTGACCCAGCGTCAGGCCCGCGAGGGCATGCCCTTCAACCTGGGCTGGTGGGGCTTCACCTTTCCCCTGGGCGTCTATGCCCTGACCACCCTGCGCCTGGGAGAGGCCCTGGCGGCACCCTTCTTCACCGGCCTGGGCGCCGCGCTGGTGGTGTTGCTGGCCCTGCTGTGGCTGCTGGTCGCCAGCCGGACACTGGCCGGAGCCTACCGGGGCGGTCTGTTCGTCTCGCCCTGCATCGCCCACCTGTGCAGGAAGGTGCGTTAGAGCTTTTTCAAAGGCTCGCGAGCTAGAGACAAACAAGGCCTAGGCGGCCCCGCGAAAATAGCTGAGGAAGCGGATCGGACTCGCGCTCGAGTTTACAAAGAGTAAATGAGCATTCCGACGGGGCTGGCCTTCCAGGCCATTTTTAACGCCGTTTGGCCGACGCGCAGCAGACTTTGAACAGGCTCTTAGTCCTGGGGGCGCTGCAGGCCGTGTTGATGCAGCCAGCGATAGAGTGTGTTGCGACTCACCCCCAGGCGCTTGGCGGCACGGGTCATCTGCCAGTGGCAGTCGTCCAGCACCGCGCGCAGCTCCTCCCGGGCGCTGTCGACCGGCACCGCGCTGGACGGCAGGGGCAGCCGGGCGCCACGACACTCCGCCGGTAGCTCGTCCAGGCCGATATGGCCGTCTTCGCTCAGGGCCACCAGGGTGCGTAGCACGGTGCGCAACTGGCGGACGTTGCCGGGCCAGGGCTGGGCCAGCAGGCAGGCGCGCGCCGCCGGGTCGAGGCGGATCGACTCGCCACGCGCCTCTTCGGCCAGCAGCTGATCGAGCAATTCGCCACGGTCACTGCGTTCGCGCAGCGCCGGCAGGGTCACCACCAGGCCGCGCAGGCGATAGTAGAGGTCTTCGCGAAAGCTGCCGGCGGCCACCAGGGCTTCCAGATCGCGGTGACTGGCGCTGACCAGGCGCAGGTCCAGGGCCCGGGGCGCGCCGCCGCCGAGGGGGACCACCTGGCGCTCTTCCAGCACCCTGAGCAAGCGGGTCTGCAGCGCCAGCGGCATGTCGCCGATCTCGTCGAGAAAGAGGATGCCGCCATCGGCCTGCTGCAACTTGCCGGCCATGCCCTCCTTGCGCGCCCCGGTGAAACTGCCGCCGCGATAGCCGAACAGCTCGCTTTCGATCAGCGTCTCCGGGATGGCCGCGCAATTGAGAGCGACGAAAGCCTGGCCGGCGCGACTGCTGGCGCGGTGCAGGGCGCTGGCGAAGGCTTCCTTGCCGGTGCCGGTCTCGCCGTGCAGCAGCACCGGCACGTCGCGCTCCAGGACCCTGAGCGCCCGGCTGAAATCCCGCGCCAGGGCCGGATCGGCCAGGCAGATGCCGCTGGGCAGGGGCGCCTTGGGCACCGCCACCGAGGTGACCGGCCGTACCTGGGGACCGCGCACCAGGCCGTGGAAGCCCTGGCCCTGGCGGCCACGCAGCGCCCAGCAGGCGCTGGGTTGTGGACGGGCGCGCTCCAGCAGGTCGTCCTGCCGCAACTCGAACAGGCTCTCCATCCGCTGCCCCAGCACCGCGCTACGTGCCAGGCCCAGCAGCATCAGGGCGGTCTCGTTGGCGGCCTGGACGCGACCCTCGTCGTCGAAGGCCAGCAGTCCCTCGCTGAGCAGACCGACATAGGCCGCCTGGGCATGGAAGCGCAGCAGGTAGCCGTCGGCGTAGCGGTCGAGGAAGTAGCAACTCTCGATCAGCTTGGCCGAAAGATTGACCAGTGCCATGGTATGGAACTGGCCCTGGCGCGAGGCTTCCTGGCGGGCGGTGGAGACGTCCAGCACCGCCAGCAGCTCGCCGGCCGGATCGAAGACCGGACTGGCCGAGCAGGTCAGCTGGGTATGGCGACTGCGAAAGTGTTCGTCGCGGTGGATGGTCAGCGCCTGGCGCTCCACCACGCAGGTGCCGATGCCGTTGGTGCCCTCGCAGGCCTCGCTCCAGTCGGCGCCCAGCCACAGCCCGGCCTGCTGGAAGGTCTCGCGCTCGGCCTCGGCGGTGACGCAATCGAGGATCAACCCGCGGGCATCGGTGAGCAGCACGGCATGGCCGGCGCCGCCCAGTTGCTGGTGCAGAGCATTCATCTGCCCGCGGGCGATCTGCAGGACCCGTTGCTGGCGCTGGCGATGCTCGTCGAAGCGGGCGCGCTCCAGCACCCAGGGCGCTACCGGAGCGGCCGGGTCGAGCTGGTGTTCGTCGAGACAGCGCCGCCAGGAGCGGGCGATGGCCGGATCGCTGGCCGGGCCGTCAAGGACGGCGCCGCGAGCGAGTTCGAGCACCTGGCTGGCATGACGATCGGACGGGGTGGCGGCCATTGTTGTTGTCCTCCGCGGGGGCGTCTGCGCGGTCCCCAGCATAGGCCAAATCGGGCGGACTGGGCACTCTGTCACCCCCAGGTGACAGGCTGTCACGCCAAGGGGTGACACCTCTGTCACAGTGACAGGGAGCGGCTTTCCCCGAGACAGGCCGCAAGGCCGCAACCATGCGGGTTCGCCCGACTTGGCCCGCACCTTGCTCAGGATCGGTGCGCCGCTTCATACAAGAACAAACAGGAGACCCACCATGCGCTACGCAGCTCCCGGCACCCAAGACGCCCTGCTGACCCTGCAGGCCCGCTACGGCAACTACATCGGCGGCGAATTCGTCGCCCCGGTGAAAGGCCAGTACTTCACCAACACCTCCCCGGTGAACGGCTCGGTGATCGGTGAATTCCCCTGCTCCGACGCCGCCGACATCGAGCGCGCCCTGGACGCCGCCCATGCCGCCGCCGATGCCTGGGGCCGCACCTCGGTGCAGGAGCGCTCGCTGATCCTGCTCAAGATCGCCGACCGCATCGAACAGAATCTGGAAAAACTGGCCGTCGCCGAAACCTGGGACAACGGCAAGGCGGTGCGCGAGACGCTCAACGCCGACGTGCCCCTGGCCGCCGACCACTTCCGCTACTTCGCCGGCTGCATCCGCGCCCAGGAAGGCAGCGCCGCCGAGATCAACGACAAGACCGCCAGCTACCATTTCCACGAGCCGCTGGGCGTGGTCGGCCAGATCATCCCCTGGAACTTCCCGCTGCTGATGGCCGCCTGGAAGCTGGCCCCGGCGCTGGCCGCCGGCAACTGCGTGGTACTCAAGCCCGCCGAGCAGACCCCGCTGTCCATCACCCTGTTCGTTGAGCTGGTCGGCGACCTGCTGCCGCCCGGCGTGCTCAACGTGGTGCAGGGCTACGGCAAGGAGGCCGGCGAGGCCCTGGCCACCAGCACCCGCATCGCCAAGATCGCCTTTACCGGCTCCACCCCGGTGGGTTCGCACATCCTCTCCTGCGCGGCCAAGAACATCATCCCGAGCACCGTGGAGCTGGGCGGCAAGTCGCCCAACATCTACTTCGAAGACATCATGCAGGCCGAGCCGAGCTTCATCGAAAAGGCTGCCGAAGGTCTCGTCCTGGGCTTCTTCAACCAGGGCGAGGTCTGCACCTGCCCCTCGCGCGCCCTGGTGCAGGAATCCATCTACGCCCCCTTCATGGAAGCGGTGATGAAGAAGATCGCCCAGATCAAGCGTGGCGATCCGCTGGACACCGACACCATGGTCGGCGCCCAAGCCTCCCAGCAGCAATTCGAGAAGATCGTCTCCTACCTGGAGATCGCCCGTCAGGAAGGCGCCGAATTCCTCACCGGCGGCAACGTCGAGAAGCTGCAGGGTGACCTGGCCAGCGGCTATTACATCCAGCCGACCCTGCTCAAGGGTCACAACAAGATGCGCGTCTTCCAGGAAGAGATCTTCGGCCCGGTGATCGGCGTGACCACCTTCAAGGACGAAGCCGAGGCCCTGGCCATCGCCAACGACACCGAGTTCGGCCTCGGCGCCGGCGTCTGGACCCGCGACATCAACCGCGCCTACCGCATGGGCCGCGGCATCAAGGCCGGTCGCGTCTGGACCAACTGCTACCACCTCTACCCCGCCCATGCCGCCTTCGGTGGCTACAAGAAATCCGGCGTCGGCCGGGAAACCCACAAGATGATGCTCGACCACTACCAGCAGACCAAGAATCTGCTGGTCAGCTACGACATCAATCCGCTGGGCTTCTTCTAGGAGCGACCGGCAGACCCCGGGGTACGGCCGCCACTGACTGTGCCCCGGGGCCAACGCCGCTCCGCGAAGACGACGCCTGGATCGCGCGCCTCAGCAGGACGTCGGGGCGCGCCTCCCGCCTGACCTGGATCAACACCCCCTCCCCGTGGGTGGCCGACGCTAGACGCAACGGCCGCCCGTGGTGGACAGGTGCGTCCCGGCGCAGGCCCCGTCTGGCTTCATCCACGCATCATGCCTCCATGAGGGACTCGTCATGCCCAAAACAATGAAAGCCGCTGTCGTCACCGCCTTTGGCAAACCCCTGGAATTCCGCGAAGTCGAGGTGCCGACCCCGGGTGCCGGCCAGGTACTGGTCAAGATCGCCGCCAGCGGCGTCTGCCACACCGACCTGCACGCCGCCCAGGGCGATTGGCCGGTCAAGCCCAATCCGCCCTTCATCCCCGGCCACGAAGGCGTCGGCCATGTGGTGGCAGTAGGCGCCGGGGTCACCCACGTCAAGGAAGGCGACCGGGTCGGGGTGCCCTGGCTGTATTCCACCTGCGGCCACTGCGAACACTGCCTGGGCGGCTGGGAGACCCTCTGCGAATCCCAGCAGAACACCGGCTACTCGGTGAACGGCGGCTTCGCCGAATACACCCTGGCCGATGCCGGCTACGTCGGCCGCCTGCCGGACAACGTCGGCTTCGTCGAGGTCGCGCCCATCCTCTGCGCCGGGGTCACCGTCTACAAGGGCCTGAAGATGACCGATACCAAGCCGGGCAACTGGGTGGTGATTTCCGGCATCGGCGGGCTTGGCCACATGGCGGTGCAGTACGCCCGGGCCATGGGCCTCAACGTGGCGGCGGTAGACGTGGATGACCGGAAACTCGACCTCGCCCGCCGGCTGGGCGCCGAGGTCACGGTCAACGCCCGCGAGCAGGATCCGGCGGCCTACCTCAAGAAGGAGATCGGCGGCGCCCACGGCGCCCTGGTCACGGCGGTCTCGCCCAAGGCCTTCGAACAGGCCATCGGCATGACCCGCCGCGGCGGCACCATCGCCCTCAATGGCCTGCCGCCGGGCGATTTCCCGCTGTCGATCTTCGACATGGTGCTCAACGGCACCACGGTGCGCGGCTCCATCGTCGGCACCCGCCTGGACCTGCAGGAGGCGCTGGACTTTGCCGGCGAGGGCAAGGTCAAGGCCACGGTGAGCGCCGAACCGCTGGAGAACATCAATGACATCTTCGCCCGCATGCACGGCGGCGGCATCGAGGGTCGGGTGGTGATCGACATGGCGCTGAGCTGAGACCTGGCTCGCCACTCCCGCGCCCATCCGGGCGCGGGACTGAACCTTTGCCCTACCCTGACCTCTGAGCGGCTGGCGTTTTTTCCCGGCGCCGATCTCGACCAGGCCACAAAACCCGGTCCCGGCTGCCTTTATAATCGCCGCCGGACCCTCGCAACCACGGTAGGCACGCCCCATGGAATTCAACCCGATCGATCTGATCCTGCACCTCGACGTCTATCTCAGCGGGTTGGTCGCCCAGTACGGCACCTGGATCTACGCCATTCTCTTCGCCGTGATCTTCTGCGAGACGGGCCTGGTGGTCATGCCCTTCCTGCCCGGCGACTCCCTGCTGTTCATCGCCGGCGCGCTCTCCGCCCTCGGCGACATGGACCCCTATCTGCTGGCCGGACTGCTGATGTTCGCCGCGGTGGCGGGCGACAGCACCAACTACCTGATCGGCCGCTTCGCCGGCGACAAGCTGTTCAGCAACCCCCATTCCAAGGTGTTCCGCCGCGACTATCTGCTGCGCACCCAGGCCTTCTACGAGCACCATGGCGGCAAGACCATCACCCTGGCGCGCTTCCTGCCCATCATCCGCACCTTCGCCCCCTTCGTCGCCGGCGTCGGCCGCATGCACTATCCCTACTTCCTGGCGTACAGCGTGCTCGGCTCGCTGCTCTGGGTCGGCGGTCTGGTGAGCCTGGGCTACTTCTTCGGCAACGTGCCCTTCATCAAGCAGAATCTCACCCTGATGGTGCTGGCCATCATCGGCATCTCCCTGCTGCCGATGATCCTCGGTCTGATCAAGAGCCGACGCGCCGCGGTCCAGAGCGGAGTCTGAGTCCTTGGGTTTCTGGCGCGCCTGGCGCGAGCGGCGCCTGCTTGCGTGGGTCGCCATCGCCGACGAGCTCTGGGCGCGCCTGCGTCAGCGCCTGCCGATCCTCGATGGCCTGACCGTCGCGGAAGACGCCTGGCTGCGCGAGCACTGCGTGCTGTTTCTCGCCGAGAAGCGCCTTACCCTGCTCCAGGGCCTGGAACTGGACGACGGCGACCGCCTCTTGCTGGCCGCCCAAGCCCTGCTGCCGCTGCTGCACCTGCCGGAAGCGGCGCTCTACCCCAACCTCCGCGAGATCGTCGTCTACCCGGACGCCTTCGTCAGTCCCCAGCGCCATCGCGACGAGGGCGGCCTGGAGCACGAATGGGACGAGGAGCGCGACGGCGAAGCCTGGGATCGCGGCCAGGTGGTGCTGGCCTGGCCCGGCATCCAGGCCAGTGGCGGCTGGGAGGCCTACAACCTGGTCATCCATGAATTCGCCCACCTGATCGACCTGCTCGCCGGCGGCCTGTGCAACGGTCAGCCACCACTGCACCCAGGCATGCCCCAGGCGGCCTGGACCGGCGCCCTGCAGCACGCCTATGACGAACTCAATCGCCAGCTCGACGCCGATCCGGACGCCGAGACCGCACTCGACCCCTATGCGGCGGAAAGCCCCGAGGAATTCTTCGCCGTCGCCTGCGAGTACTTCTTCAGCGCGCCCGACCTGCTCGGCGAACACTATCCGGCGGTCTATGCCCAGCTGCAGCAGCTGTTCCGCCAGGATCCGCGCCAGCGTCTCGCCGTCAGCCTGGCGAGCGTGCAACAGCCGACACCCCCGGGGTCCGAGGCTCGAACCCCGATCTGAAAGCGCCTATACTCCCGGCCACTTTTCCCAACCGACCAGAGGGACCCGTTCATGAGCTACAGCAAGATTCCCGCCGGCAAAGACCTGCCGAACGACATCTACGTCGCCATCGAGATTCCGGCCAACCACGCGCCGATCAAGTACGAGATCGACAAGGACAGCGACGCCCTCTTCGTCGACCGTTTCATGGCCACACCCATGTTCTACCCGGCCAACTACGGCTACATCCCCAACACCCTGGCCGACGATGGCGATCCCCTGGACGTGCTGGTCGTGACCCCCTACCCGGTCGCTCCCGGCGCCGTGATCCGCGCCCGTCCGGTCGGCGTGCTGCACATGACCGACGAAGCCGGCGGTGACGCCAAGCTGATCGCCGTCCCCCACGACAAGCTGAGCGTCCTGTACAAGGACGTGAAGGAATACACCGACCTGCCGGCCCTGCTGCTGGAGCAGATCAAGCACTTCTTCGAGAACTACAAGGATCTGGAGAAGGGCAAGTGGGTCAAGGTCGAAGGCTGGGGCGACGCCGACGCCGCCCGCGCCGAGATCACCAAGGCCGTGGCCGCCTACAAGGGCTGATCCACGCCGCTGTCGCAAAGCCCGGTTCGCCGGGCTTTTCTGTTTCCGGACGTCACAGCGGCCACGCCGGGCTTCCTATCCGGCGGCAAAGCGACTACCCTGCACCCCTCGTCGCCATCCGCGACCCTGCGCCGATCCGCCATCTGCCGATCGCCGCCGGAGGCCCCAGGCCTCTTTCTCATCTGCCCGGCAAGGGCAACCCGGGCGGGCCGGGCTCACCAAAAATCAGCTCAACCCGCCCTCGAAAGCCGGCCACAAGCCGGCTTTTTTGCATCTGCGATTCGAGCGGACCGACGACCGGCGCCGAGGTCTGGTGTTCGCCAGGCGGCAAGCCAGAGCCCTTCGTTGCCAGCGCCGCGACCGGCTCCTCCCGTCACGCCTGGTCGCAAGAAACTCAGGCGGGGCGCCCAGGGTCGACCGGGGACGAAGTTTGTCCCGAGCCACCGTCATGTCCCGTCGTCTGCGCCTGCCTCTTTATATTCTCATCGGCCTGGTCGTCCTGCTGCTGTGCCTGCACCTGGCCGCGCCCCTGCTGATCCGTCACTACCTCAACGACAAGCTGGCGGACATGGGCGACTACCGCGGCCAGGTAACCGACGTGGACCTGGCCTGGTGGCGCGGCGCCTATCGCATCGAGGGGCTGGAGATCGTCAAGGTCAACGGCAAGGTGCCGGTGCCCTTCCTCAAGGCACCCGGCATCGACATCGCAGTGAGCTGGCGTTCGCTGTGGCAGGAGCATGCCATCGTCGGACGCATCCTCTTTGATCGCCCCGAACTCAACTTCGTCGACGGCGGCGCACGCAAGGAGCAGTCGCAGACCGGTGAAGGCACCGATTGGCAGGACCAGGTGGACAAGCTGATCTCCATCACCCTCGACGAGGTGCGGGTGGTCAATGGACGGGTGACCTTCCGCAACTTCAACTCCAGGCCCCAGGTGAATCTGGCGGCCACCGACGTCAATGCTAGCCTCTACAACCTGACCAACGCCGCCGATGCCCAGGGCGAACGCATCGCCCACTTCGAAGGCAAGGCCGCCGTGCTCGGCAGCGCGCCGCTGGAAGCCAGTGCCCGCTTCGATCCCTTCAAGGACTTCACCGACTTCCACTTCCGTCTGCGCGTGACCGACATCGACCTGCCCAAGCTCAACGACTTCGCCCGTGCCTATGGCAAGTTCGATTTCCGCGCCGGCAGCGGTGACGTGGTGGTCGAAGCCAAGGCGGTGGATGGCCGGCTCAGCGGCTACGTCAAACCCCTGATGAAGAACGTCGATATCTTCGACTGGCAGCAGGACGTCGAGAATCGCAACAAGAACGCCCTGGAAAGCGCCTGGGAAGCCGTGGTCGGCACTGCCCAGACGCTGCTGAAGAACCAGCCCCGCGACCAGTTCGCCACCCGGGTGGATCTCTCCGGCAGCGTGAAGGATCAGGACATCAGCCCGCTGCAGGCCTTCTTCAATATCCTGCGCAACGCCTTCGTACAGGCGTTCAGTGCCCGCTATGACGCGGATTGAGGTCCGGCGTCTTGTGCCCGCTTCGTAGCGTGGAAAACCGCGCAGCGTTTTCCACTGATAGGCCCCAGTGCCAATCGCGGCCATGGGCCGCTCCTACAGGCTCAGGTGTGACCGTAGGTACGAGGTAGGAGCGGCCCATGGCCACGATTTGGCGATACTCCAATCTCCGGAATTGACCACATTTGCGGACCGCCATGGCCGCGATCCCTCTGACTCGGTCTATCCAATGAACAACCGGTACGCCGGATTCTCGGTCTCGTCCCAATAGCGATAGCCGATGGCATCCAGGGTAGCCAACAGCTCCGGCCGCTCGGCCTGGCTAGCCTCCAGCGCCGCGAACACCCGCCCATCCGCCGCGCCGTGGTTGCGGTAGTGGAACATGCTGATGTTCCAGCGCCCGCCCAGGCGGTCGAGGAAATCGAACAGCGCTCGGGGCCGCTCGGGGAATTCAAAGCGGAACACCTGCTCCTGGCCGACCCGCGGCGCATGGCCGCCCACGGTGTGGCGGATATGCAGCTTGGCCAGTTCGTTGTCGGTCAGGTCCAGCACCGGGAAGCCCTGGTCGCGCAGGCCCTGGATCAGGGCGTCACGCGGATCGCGCTGGGGATGGGTCTGGACGCCGACGAAGATATGGGCCTCTTCGCCTGTGTGGTAGCGGTAGTTGAATTCGGTGATCTGCCGCCGGCCCAGGGCCTCGCAGAAGGCGCGGAAGCTGCCCGGCCGCTCGGGGATGGTCACGGCGATGATGGCTTCGCGCTGCTCGCCCAGCTCCGCGCGCTCGGCTACGTGCCGCAGCCGGTCGAAGTTGATATTGGCACCCGAATCGATGGCCACCAGCACCTGGCCGCCGGAGCCTTCCCGCTCGGCGTATTTCTTGATCCCGGCCACGCCTAGGGCGCCGGCCGGTTCGGTGATGGAGCGGGTGTCGTCGTAGATGTCCTTGATCGCTGCGCAAATCTCGTCGGAGCTGACGGTGATCACCTCGTCGACATGGCGCCGGCAGATCTCGAAGGTGTGATGGCCGATCTGGGCCACGGCCACGCCGTCGGCGAACAGCCCGACTCGCGGCAGCACCACGCGCTCATCGGCGGCCATGGCCTGCTGCAGGCAGTTGGAATCGTCCGGNTCGACNCCGATGANCNTGATCTCGGGCCGCAGGTANTTCACNTAGGCNGCGANNCCGGCGATCAGNCCNCCGCCNCCNACCGGGACGAAGATGGNNTCCANNCGNCCCGGATGCTGGCGCAGGATCTCCATGGCCACGGTACCCTGGCCGGCGATGACGTCGGGATCGTCATAGGGCGGTACGAAGGTATAGCCCTGCTCCTCGACCAGGCGCAGAGCCTCGGCTAGGGCATCGGGAAAGGCGTCGCCATGCAGCACCACCTCGCCACCGCGGGATTGCACGCCGATGACCTTGAGCTCGGGGGTGGTCCGCGGCATGACGATGATCGCCCGCACGCCCAGTTCGCGGGCCGCCAGGGACAGGCCCTGGGCGTGGTTGCCGGCGCTGGCGGTGATGACGCCACGGGCCTTTTCGCTGGCCGAAAGGCTGGCCAGCTTGGTGTAGGCACCACGGATCTTGAAGGAGAACACCGGCTGCAGGTCTTCGCGCTTGAGCAGCACCTGGCAACCCAGCCGCTCGGACAGCGCCCGTGCCGGTTGCAGGGGCGTTTCGATCGCCACGTCGTAGACGGGGGCTTCGAGGATCTTGCGGGCATAGCGCTGCAAGAGATCGGTGGCGGGTTCCTGGGCGGTCATGGCGGGCTCCTGGGGTGTTTCATCGGGGCCCAGGAGTCAGAAAGTACAAACCCGCCTCTTGGGCGGGTCTGGTTGCGCAGCTAACGCTGTCCCGCCATCAGGTAATGGCGGTAATAATGCTGGGGCGTTGGTGGCTGCGCGTTTTCATGACCGCTACCCTAGGGCCTGGCCGGGCATGGCGTCAAGCGGCGCCGATGGCTGTGGCACAATGGCCGACCCATTGCCCCCTTCCCGCGACCCGATCGCCTCTGTCGAGAATCCCGATGGCCCGCAAGAAAGCTCCCGACTTCGAACAATCCCTGGCCGAGTTGCAGACCCTGGTGGAACGCCTGGAAAGTGGCGAGCTGTCCCTGGAGGACTCCCTCGGCGCCTTCGAACAGGGCATCCGCCTGACCCGCGAATGCCAGGGCGCCCTGGCCCAGGCCGAGCAGAAGGTGCAGATCCTGCTGGAAAAGGACGGCGAACTCAGCGCCGCGCCCTTCGCCCCGGTTGGGGACGACGCATGATCGAGGCCTACCAGCAACGCTGCCAGACCCGCGTCGACACCGCCCTCGCCCCGCTCTTCACCGCCCCGCGCGCCGAACTCGCCCGGCTCTATGCGGCCATGGCCTACAGCGTCATGGGCGGCGGCAAGCGGGTGCGGCCGCTGCTGGTCTATGCCGCCTGCGAAGCCCTGGGCGGCGATCCGGCGCGCGCCGACCAGGCCGCCTGCGCGGTGGAGCTGATCCACGCCTATTCCCTGGTCCACGACGACCTGCCGGCCATGGACGACGACGACCTGCGCCGCGGCCGGCCCACCACCCACAAGGCCTATGACGAGGCCTGCGCCATCCTCGCCGGCGACGGCCTGCAGACCCTGGCCTTCGAGACCCTGCTGGCGGCGCCCCAGGACGCCGCGGTGCGGCTGGAGATGGTCGCGGTGCTGGCGCGCGCCAGCGGCCCGGCGGGCATGGTCGGCGGCCAGGCCATCGACCTGGAATCGGTCGGCCGGCGCATCGACCAGCCGGCGCTGGAAACCATGCACCTGCACAAGACCGGCGCCCTGATCGCCGCCAGCGTGCAACTCGGCGCCCTGGCCAGCGAAGCCGCCGGTGCCGGCGAGCGTGAGGCCCTGGGCCGCTATGCCGAGGCCATCGGCCTGGCCTTCCAGGTCTGGGACGACGTGCTCGACATCGAAAGCGATACCCAGACCCTGGGCAAACGCCAGGGCGCCGATCTCGCCCGCGACAAACCGACCTACCCGGCGCTGCTCGGCCTGGACGCGGCCAAGGCCTATGCCCTGGAGCTGCGCGACACTGCCCTGGCCGCCATCGAGGCCCTGGGCGAGCCCGCCGAACCCCTGCGCGCCCTGGCCCGCTACATCGTCGCCAGGCGCAGCTAGCCGCTTCCCGGCGGAAAAACTCGTGACCCGGGCCGCATTTGCCCCCGGGTCCGTTGTCACAGGGGCATAACAAGACGCCCTGTCCGCTGTTGGGATGCCACGCGGGCATCGGGTAAACTGCCTAATTCTCTGCGCAAAGTGATCAGCCAGATGCCCAAGACGTTTCACGAGATTCCCCGCCAGCGTCCCGCGACGCCCCTGCTCGACCGCATCGACTCGCCGGTCCAGCTGCGCCAGCTCGGTGACGCCGAGCTGGAAGCCGTCGCCGACGAACTGCGCGCCTTTCTCCTGTGGACCGTGGGCCAGACCGGCGGTCACTTCGGCGCCGGCCTCGGCGTCATCGAACTGACCGTGGCCCTGCACTATGTCTTCAACACCCCGGAAGACCGGCTGGTGTGGGACGTCGGCCACCAGGCCTATCCGCACAAGATCCTCACCGGTCGCCGCGAAGGCATGGCCAGCCTGCGCCAGAAGGACGGCCTGGCCGCCTTCCCGCGCCGCAGCGAGAGCGAGTACGACACCTTTGGCGTCGGTCACTCCAGCACCTCCATCGGCGCCGCCCTGGGCATGGCCATCGCCGCCCAGCTGCAAGGCATCGAGCGCAAGTCGGTGGCGGTGATCGGCGACGGCGCCCTGACCGCGGGCATGGCCTTCGAGGCCCTCAACCACGCCTCGGATACCGGCGCCAACATGCTGGTGGTGCTCAACGACAACGACATGTCCATCTCGCGCAATGTCGGTGGCCTGTCCAACTACCTGGCGCGACTGCTCTCCAGCCGCACCTACCAGCACCTGCGCGAGAACGGCAAGAAGGCCCTCTCCAAGCTGCCCGGTGCCTGGGAAATCGCCCGCCGCACCGAAGAAGCCGCCAAGGGCATGCTGGTACCCGGCACCCTGTTCGAGGAACTGGGCTGGAACTACATCGGCCCCATCGACGGTCATGACCTGCCGACCCTGGTCACCACCCTGCGCAATCTGCGCGACGCCAAGGGCCCGCAGTTCCTCCATGTCATCACCCGCAAGGGCAAGGGCCTGTCCATCGCCGAGGCAGACCCCATCGGCTACCACGCCATCACCAAGCTGGAGCCGCTGGACGCCAAGCCCAAGCGCCCGGGCGCGCCCAAGTACTCCAACATCTTTGGCGACTGGCTGTGCGACATGGCCGCCGCCGATGCCAAGCTGGTGGGCATCACCCCGGCGATGAAGGAAGGCTCCGACCTGATCCGCTTCGCCGAACGCTATCCCGAGCGCTACTTCGACGTGGCCATCGCCGAGCAGCACGCGGTGACCCTGGCCGCGGGCCTCGCCTGCGACGGCATGAAGCCGGTGGTGGCCATCTACTCCACCTTCCTGCAGCGTGGCTACGATCAGCTGATCCACGACGTGGCGGTGCAGCATCTGGACGTGCTCTTCGCCATCGACCGCGCCGGCCTGGTCGGCGAAGACGGTCCGACCCATGCCGGCAGCTTCGACCTGTCGTACCTGCGCTGCATCCCCGGCATGGTCATCATGGCGCCCAGTGACGAGAACGAGCTACGGCGACTGCTCACCACCGGCTATCGCCATCAGGGTCCCGCCGCGGTGCGCTACCCGCGCGGCAGCGGTCCCAATGCCGCCCTCGATCCGGGCCTGGAACCCCTGCCCATCGGCAAGGGCGTGGTGCGTCGCCAGAGCAGCCTGAAAAACGGCCCCAAGGTCGGCTTCCTGGTGTTTGGCGTGCAACTGGCCGAGGCCCTGCAGGTCGCTGAGCGCCTGGACGCCAGCGTGGCCGACATGAGATTCGTCAAGCCGCTGGACGAAGCCCTGATCCGCCAGTTCGCCGCCGACCACGACCTGCTGGTCACCGTCGAGGAAAACAGCGTCATGGGCGGTGCCGGCAGTGCGGTCAACGAATTCCTGCAGGCCAATGCCCTGGTCCAGCCGGTGCTCAACCTGGGCCTGCCGGACAGCTACATCGAACACGCCAAGCCGGCCGACATGCTGGCCGAGTGCGGTCTGGACGTCGCCGGGATCGAGCGCGCGGTACGCGAGCGCCTGGCACGGCTGGAAGCCGCCCAGGCCGATACCTCGCCACGCCTGGCCCGCGGTGCCTCCGCCTAAAGGGCCGCGCACCGCTGATCTGAAGGCACCGACACCTCGTCCAGCCGCTCTAGTGCGCGGCTGGAGCCCCCACCATGCTGGCTGCTGACTGCAATCAGCGTGGCGACAAGGATGGGTGTTATGAGTGACATGGATCTGAGCGGCCCCGAGCGCCGCTGGCTGCCCTGGCTGGGGCGCAATGGAAAGATTGCCCGTGGCTGGGCCTGCCTGCGCAACGGAGGTCGACAGGCACGCCTGGAAAAGACCTTTGCCGGCCTGGCCGGCACCCGTCGTGATCTGCTGCTGACCTGGACCCAGAGACACTGGCAGCAACTGGAACGGATCGCCGGGGCGGTGGAGACCAGCTGGCCCGCGCTGGATCCCCAAATCCTGGACGACGCCCTGCTGCACCTGGGCGCGGCCTCCGAACTCTTCGTGGTGGATACCCAGGGCCTGGTCCTCGCCTCCACCGCACGTCAGCGCCAGGGGCAGCGGCACGACGCCGCGGCCCTCGCCCGCGGTCTGCAGGCGCCCTTTCTGCAAGGCCCCTATCGCGATCCGGTCACCCTCGCCCTGGGCCCGACCACCTCGGCCTTCCACGACGCCGTCACCCTGCTGTTCCACCAGCCGCTGCGCCAAGCCGGCAAGCCGCTGGGCTGTCTCTGTCTGCGCCTGCCCAACGATGTCCTCAGCGATCTCATCCAGCGCGAGGCCGGGCATGTCTTTCCGGATTCCGGCGACAACTACCTGTTCATGGTCAAGGCGGTCGCCGACCCCAGCATAGCGCCCGGCACCGCGCTGTCGCGCTCGCGCTTCGAAGACGCCACCTTCACCGCCGGCGATAACCTCAAGCAAGGGGTCGCCACCCCCTTCGGGACGGTACGGATCCGCGAGCACACCGAGTTCGAGCTGAAATTCACCGCCCCGGCGACCAAGGAATTGCACCCTGGGGTGCGCGAGACCATTCGCAAGGGGCGCAATCTGTTCGTCGCCTATCCAGGCTATTCCGATTACCGCCACGTCCCGGTGATCGGCGCCGGCCTCACCCTGCAATTGCCCGGTTCGCCGGATACCTGGGGCCTGCTCTGCGAAGCGGATCTGGAAGAAGCCTATCGTGGCGGCAGCCTGACCCAGCACCTGCTGCTCGGCGCCCTGCTGCTGGGCGCGGGCGCCTGGGGCCTGCAAGCCGCCCTGAGTCTCTGGCAACCGGCCTGGCAAGGGGCCTTCGCCCTGGGCAGCGCCGCCCTGGCGCTGGTCCTGTACGCCGGCTTGGTGGTCAGGCCCTGTACCCGCCGTCTGCAACGCCTGGGCGACTTCTTCCTCGACATCGCCGAATGCGGCGCCAGTCTCGACCAGCGCCTGGATCGCCAGGGCTTTCGCGCCGACGAGACCGGCGAGCTGGCGGTCTGGATCAACAGCTTCGTCGATCGCCTCGACACCTCGCTGCAGACCGTCAAGCAGGTCACCCGCGCCCTCAGCGCCGATGCCGCCAGTCTGCAGCGCGGGGCCCAGCACGCCAGCCAGGAAGCCGAACAGCAATGGCAGGCGGCCGAGGCCAACACCCAGGCCATGCAGACGATGCTGCAGGGCAGCCAGGAGATGGCCGCCCATGTGCGCGACAGCAGTGGCCTCTCGACTCGGGCACGCAACGGCAGCGACCACGGCAATCTTCTGGTCGGCCAGGTGGCCCGCGATCTGGAAATCCTCGATGGCACCATCGGCACCTCGGCCGGCACCATCAGCGCGCTCAACGAGCAGACCCACGCGGTGCGCCATGTCACCGACACCATCCGCGGCATCGCCGAACAGACCAACCTGCTGGCGCTCAACGCCGCCATCGAAGCGGCCCGCGCCGGCGATCAGGGACGCGGCTTCGCCGTGGTCGCCGACGAGGTGCGGCGCCTGGCCAATCATTCGGCGGATTCCACCCGCGAGATCGCCAGCATCCTCGACCAGATCCGCCTGCTGTCGGAACAGGCGGTGGCCGCCATGCAGCGCTGCAAGGCGGACGCCCAGACCTCGCGCAGTCGTTCGGACCAGGCCCAGGAGGCCTTGGGCGCCATCGATCGCGATGTCGGCGCGCTGCAGGAGCACCTGACCCACATCGGCCACACCCTGGAGGCCCTGGATACCAGCGGCAACCAGCTGCAGCTACGCAGCCAGGCGGCCCAGGACCAGGCACGGCGCAGCGCCGAGCTGGCCCAGACCACCCTGGGCGCCAGTCGCAACGTGGATCAACAGGTACTGGAATTGCAGGAAGCCGCGCAGCGCCTGGAACCGGCGCGCGCAGCCGGCTGATCAGGAGGCCGGATCGGCGGTCTCTTCGTTCTGATGCAGATTGCCGAGCATGTGGCCGAGCTTGCCGGCCTTGGTCAGCAGATAGCGGCGGTTGTGCGGATTGAGGCCTTCCTGCAGCGGCACCCGCTCAGCGACCGGGATGCCCAGGACCTCGAGCGCCTTCACCTTGCGCGGATTGTTGGTCATCAGCCGCAGCGAGGTGATGCCGAGGTGTTCGAGCATCGGCTTGCACAGCGCATAGGTACGCTGGTCGGCGCCGAAACCCAGGCGCTCGTTGGCTTCCACGGTATCGGCGCCGGCATCCTGCAACTCATAGGCGCGGATCTTGTTGAGCAGGCCGATGCCGCGTCCTTCCTGGCGCAGATAGAGCAGCACGCCACGCCCGGCTTCGGCGATGGCGCGCAGCGCCGCTTCCAGCTGGAAGCCACAGTCGCATCTCAGGCTGAACAGCGCGTCGCCGGTCAGGCACTCGGAATGCAGCCGTCCCAGGACCGGCTCGCCATCGGCCACGTCACCGAAGGTCAGGGCGACGTGCTCCTTGCCATCGGTTTCGTCGAGGAAACCGTGCATGGTGAACAGGCCAAAGGGGGTGGGCAGTTGGGAGGCGGCAACAAAGACGACGGACACCTGCGGGCTCCTGGCGGGGAAAGACGTACATTGTAACCTTTTCCCCGGCTCCGGCGTCATCGCCAGGGGTTATGACGTCGATACCCGATGATCTATCAGCGTGCCTGGACGTAGAAGATGCCCTGAGCCTCGCGCCAGCCCACGCGGTTGAGGAAACTCATGCCCAGCAGGCCTTGGCTGGGATAGTTGCCTTCCAGGACCATGGCGTCCACCCCGACCACCTCGACATCGCCCAGGCGCACCTGCTTGAGCGTGGTGCGCCAGGCGCGGGCATGGCCGCTGGCGGTCTCCACCCAGCCCGGGGTGCCGTCGCGATAGCTGATGCCCAGCTGATCGGCCTGGGCGCCACTCAGGGCGACGCTGGTGGCACCGGTGTCCACCAGCAGCGACACCGGACGGCCATTGACGTTGGCGGTGACCTGGTAATGGCCGTTGTTGCTGCGCGGCACGCTGAATTCGCGGCGCTGCGGGGCGCTGTAGCCATCGCTATATTCGCGGTCGAGGGTAAAGGCCTGGGTCCGGCCGTCGATGCGCAGCACCGCCTGCTGGGGATCCGCGCTGACCACCTCGACGTCGTCCAGGCGCTGGCCGACCCGCAGCAACTTGCGCTGGCCATTGACGTTGACCACCGCCGCGCCATTGAACAACCCCACGACCCTGACCTGGGGTTGCGCCCAGGCGAGCGAACCGACGGCCAACAGGAGGCCGTACGCGCCCAGTCTTTTCACTGCCCTGCTCCTTGGGCCTGCGTCTCGTCAGCCGACGAGATGACCCCAACCGATGTGTAATCCCTGAACCACCAGCCAGGCGAGGATGCCGGCCAGTACATCGTCGACCATGATGCCGACGCCGCCGCGGACATTGACATCCAGCCAGCGGATTGGCCAGGGCTTGCAGATGTCCAGCACGCGGAAGGCGACGAAACCCACCAGCAGCCAGATCAGGCCCGGCGGCGCCAGCCAGAAGGTGATCCAGATGCCGACCATCTCGTCCCAGACGATGCCCTCGTGATCGTGCACGCCCAGCTCGCGGGCGACCTTGCCGCATAGCCAAAAGCCGAAGACGGTCAGCAGCACCAGCAGCAGCGGATAGCTCCAGCCGCCGAGCAGCTGCCAGAGCGGCAGGAAGGGCAAGGCGATCAGCGAACCCCAGGTCCCGGGCGCCTTGGGCAGGGTACCGGAACCCAGGCCGAAGGCCAGGAAGTGCCAGGGATCGCGCCAGACCGACGGGGGGACCGGCTGGGCGGGGGCTTGCTGTTCGCTCAAGAGAGGACTCCGCGCCGGGGCGCTAGAAATGTTGGAAGCCGGCCTGCGCCGGGATCATGGGTTGACCGTCGGCGGCGAGGACGCCAACGCCACTGCCCGCCTCGACTCGCCCGATCACCTGCGCCTGGGGCCAGGCGGCGGCCAGGGCCGGCGCCTGGTCCGGCGGCAGGGTGAAGACCAGCAGATAGTCGTCGCCTGCGCCGAGGGCCAGGCGCAGCACGTCGTCGGCGGGAAAGAGTTCGGCCAGCGCCGGACTCACCGGCAGCCGCGCCGTCTCCACGACCAGGCGGACGCCGGAGGCCGTGGCGATATGGCCGCAATCGGCCACCAGGCCATCGGAGACGTCCTGGGCCGCCGTCGCCCGACCCCGCAGCCAGAGGCCCAGGTCGAATTGCGGCTGGGGGGCCCAGTAGCGTGCCAGCAGGTGCCGACTGGCGGCACCCTCCGCGGCACGCTGACCGAGGACGAAGGGCAAGGCCCCGCCGGCCTCGCCCGGCGCACCGCCCAGGCACAGCAGATCACCCGGGCGGGCGCCGCTGCGCAAGAGCGCCTGACCGGCCGGCACCTGACCGAAGACCGTGAGGGTGAGGGACAGCGGACCGCGGGTGGTGTCACCACCGACCAGGCGCAGCTCGCACTGCTCGGCCATCTGCGCAAGGCCTGCCGCCAGGCCTTCCAGCCAGGCGGGCTCGATGCTCGGCAGGGTCAGCGCCAGGGTGAAGCCCAGCGGCGTGGCGCCCATGGCGGCAAGGTCGCTGGCGCTCACCGCCAGGGCGCGCTGGCCGAGGCCATGGGCATCCGGGCAGGGATCGGGGAAATGCACCCCGGCGGTCAGGGTATCGGTGGAGACCGCCAGCTGTTCACCCGGGGCGGGTGCCAGCAGCGCGCAGTCGTCACCGATGCCCAGGGCCACGCCGGGTCCGCCACGGGCGCAGGGCGCCGCGGCGAAATAGCGACGGATGAGTTCGAATTCACCCATGCCCGCGGGCGATCAGCGCTTGCCGCGCAACTCGGCGCTGCGCAGCTTGGGCGCCAGCTTGTCCAGCACGCCGTTGACGAACTTGTGGCCGTCGGTGGCGCCGAAGATCTTGGCCAGCTCGATGCCCTCGTTGATCACCACGCGATAGGGCACGTCGATGCGCTTGAGCAGCTCGTAGCAGGACAGTCGCAGCACGGCCAGTTCGACCGGGTCGACCTCGTCCATGGCACGGTCCAGGCAGGGCAGGATCAGACCGTCGATCTCGCCCTTGTTGGCCGGGACGCCGTGGAGGATTTCATGGAAATAGGCGCCATCGACCTTGGCGAAATCGTTGTCGACGCGAAACTGCGCCTCGATCTCGTTGATCGCCTGGCCCGCCATGTGCCACTGGTACAGGGCCTGGACCGACAGGCTGCGCGCTTCGCGGCGGGCAGCCAGTTTGCCGGTGGGGGCCTTCTTGCCCGCGGGCTTGCCGGCCGCGGGCGGAGTCAGATCGCCGCTCACTTGGCCTCCAGCTGCGCCAGCAGGCTGACCATTTCCAGGGCGGACAGGGCGGCTTCGGCGCCCTTGTTGCCGGCCTTGGTGCCGGAGCGCTCGATGGCCTGCTCGATGGAATCGACGGTCAGGACGCCAAAGGACACCGGCACGCCGAATTCCATGGAGACCTGGGCCAAACCCTTGGTGCACTCGCCGGCCACGTATTCGAAGTGGGGGGTGCCGCCACGGATCACCGCGCCGAGGGCGATGATGGCGTCGAATTCGTCGCGCTGGGCGATCTTCTGCACCGCCAGCGGGATCTCGAAGGCGCCGGGGACGCGGATGATGGTCAGGTCGTCCGGCTTGATGCCGTGACGCACCAGGGCGTCGATGGCGCCCTGCAGCAGGCTTTCGACGACGAAGCTGTTGAAGCGACCGACCACCAGGGCGAAACGGCCCTGAGGAGCGATGAAGGTGCCTTCAAAGGTCTTGATGTTCATGTGCGGGTCCAGTTGTCAAAGAGCCGGACGGCCGGCAGTGCCAGGCCGTCCGTGGAAATCCAGGTGAAGCGCGCCATGCCACCCGGGCGGGGCGCGCCAGGCGGAAGGGTCATTCTTCAGGAGGCAGATAGTCTACTACTTCCAGGTCGAAGCCGGATATGGCATTGAACTTCATCGGCGAGCTGAGCAGGCGCATCTGACGAATGCCCAGGTCGCGGAGGATCTGCGAACCGGCCCCGACGGTGCTGTAGGTGGACAGCGCCTTGGGCACCGGCAGCGGCTCGCGCAGGTGCGCCAGCAGGTCGTCGCCCTCGATCGAGTGACCGAGCAGCAGCACCACGCCGGTGCCTTCCCGGGCCACGCGCTCCATGGCACTGCGCAGACTCCAGCGACCCGGCTGGTGCACCTGCAGGAGGTCGCGCAGCGGATCCATGTTGTGCACCCGCACCAGCGGCAGCTCCTGGCCGGCCAGGTCGCCACGGATCAGCGCCAGGTGGACGTCGCCCTCCACCTCGTCGCGGTAGGTCACCAGCTTGAACGGACCGAGTTCGGTCTCCAGCTGCTGCTCGTCGATACGCTTGACGGTGTGCTCGTGGAGCAGACGGTAGTGGATCAGATCGGCGATGGTGCCGACCTTGAGGCCGTGCTGCTCGGCGAAGGCTTCGAGTTCGTCGCGCCGGGCCATGGTGCCGTCGTCGTTCATCACCTCGCAGATCACCCCGCTCTCGGCGAAACCGGCCATGCGCGCCAGGTCGCAGGCGGCTTCGGTGTGGCCGGCACGCGCCAGCACGCCGCCGGGCTGGGCCATCAGCGGAAACATGTGGCCGGGGCTGACCACGTCGCCGGCCTTGGCGTCCTTGGCGATGGCGGCCTGCACGGTGCGCGCGCGGTCGGCGGCGGAGATGCCGGTGCTGATGCCTTCGGCGGCCTCGATGGACACGGTGAACTTGGTGCCGAAGCCAGAGGCGTTGCGGCTGGCCATCATCGGCAGGTTGAGGCGTTCGCAGAGGCCCTTGCTCATGGGCATGCAGATCAGGCCGCGGGCATGGCGGGCCATGAAGTTGATGTGTTCGGCGGTGACGCATTCGGAGGCGATGATGATGTCGCCTTCGTTCTCGCGGTCCTCGTCGTCCATGAGGATGACCATCTTGCCCGCGCGGATGTCCTGGATGATGTCTTCGATGCTGGAAAGTGCCACGGTGTCGTCCTTAGCGCTGCAGATAGCCGTGTTCGGCGAGAAAGTGTTCGGTGACGCCGCCCTTGCTGGACTCGGCGGCCTTGTCGCCCAGCAGCAGGCGCTCCAGGTAGCGGGCCAGCAGGTCCACCTCCAGGTTCACCCGGCGTCCGGGCCGGTAGTCGGCCATGATGGTCTCGCCGAGGGTATGGGGGACGATGGTCAGCTCGAATTCGGCGCCGTCCACGGCGTTCACCGTGAGGCTGACGCCGTCCACGGTGATCGAGCCCTTGAGCGCGATGTAGCGGGCCAGCTCGGCCGGGGCGCGCAGGCGGAATTGCACGGCGCGGGCGTTATCGGCGCGGGAGACCACTTCGCCGAGTCCGTCCACGTGGCCGCTGACCAGGTGGCCGCCAAGGCGACTAGTGGGCATCAGCGCCTTTTCCAGATTGACCCGGCTGCCGGGCTTGAGACCGCCCAGGCTGGTGAGGCTCAGGGTCTCGCGACTGACGTCGGCCCAGAAGCCGTCGCCGGGCAATTCCACGGCGGTGAGGCAGACGCCATTGACGGCGATGCTGTCGCCGAGCTTGACGTCGGCAAGGTCGAGCTTGCCGGTGGCGACATAGAGGCGCACGTCGCCGCCCTTGGGCGTGAGGGCGCGGATCTCGCCGAGGGCTTCGATGATTCCGGTAAACATCAGCTCAGGCCTCCGAGAGGTAGAGCCAGAAAGGCGGTGCAGCTAGACATCGACGAACTCCTGTTTCGGTGAAAAAACAGGGCGCACGGACAGAAGGGAAATCAGACGGACGAGGGGCTCGCACCCCTGCCAGGCGAGGCTATCCCGTTCTCTCTCATCCGGACTATGACCGTCGGCCCCGGAATCCAACCGGGTCTGCTGACCTCCCCCGCCGCAGAGGACGAGAGAGCGCTCGCGGGCTAGTCCCGACTGATCGGGCGTTACCGCCGGTGGGGAATTGCACCCCGCCCTGAGAACTCGCCGCCCGCAGGCAGCGCAGGTTTTGTAACACAGTTCGCCGCCGCGGGGCCAGGGGCGTCAGGTGTCCCTGGCCGGTCGGGCGATCAGGTGCAGGTCCGCGCCCACCGGCGTGGCACTGAGGATTTCCAGCTGCGGCGCCTGGGCCAGGTGCTCCAGCGGCCAGTCCAGCAACGGCCGGGCGCTGGAACCGAGGAACTTGGGCGCCAGGAACAGGTGATATTCATCGACCAGTCCGGCCTGGGCGAAGGCACCGGCCAGACGCGGTCCGGCTTCCACCAGCACATCGTTGACCTGCTCGCGGCCCAGGCGGGTCAGCAGCGCCGCCAGATCGACTTGGCCCTGGGCGCCGGGCAGCGCCAGGTAGTCGTGCCCGGCCGCCGCATAGGCCGGCGCCTCGCCGGCCATACCGACGACCCGCGCCGTGCCGGCCTGGAAAAAGGGGGCGTCCAACGGTACCCGGCCACGACCGTCCACCAGCAGCCGCTGCGGCGTGCGCAGGGTGGCCAGCTCCAGTTCTGGGTCACTCAGGCCCAATTCGCTCGGGCGCACGGTCAGGCGCGCGCCATCGCCCAGCACGGTGTCGGCGCCGGTGATCACCACCCCCGCCTCGGCACGCAGTCGCTGCACGCTCTGGCGCGCCGCCGGCCCGGTGATCCACTGGCTTTCGCCGTTGGCCATGGCGGTGCGGCCATCCAGGCTCAGCGCCAGCTTGACCCGCACGAAGGGCCGCCCGGTCAGCATGCGCTGGATGAAACCGGCATTGAGCGCCCGCGCCTCGGCTTCCAGCACCCCGGCGCGGGTGGCGATGCCGGCGGCGGCGAGGCGCGCCAGGCCGCGACCGGCCACCAGCGGATTAGGATCGGTCATGGCCGCCACCACCTCGGCCACCCCGGCGGCCACCAGGGCATCCGCGCAGGGCGGGGTGCGGCCATGGTGGCTGCAGGGTTCCAGGGTCACATAGGCGGTGGCGCCACGTGCGGCCTCTCCTGCCTGGCGCAGCGCATGCACCTCGGCATGGGGACCGCCGGCCTGGCGATGCCAGCCCTCGCCCACCACCTGGCCGTCACGGACGATCACGCAGCCCACCCGCGGATTGGGCGCCGTGCTGTAGCGGCCGCAGGCGGCCAGCGCCAGGGCGCGGGCCATCCAGAATTCGTCGTTCACCGCGTCCGTGTCGCTCATACCGGTTGCTTGCCCGGATCCTGGGCCAGCCGCTCGATCTCGTCGCGGAATTCGGCCAGGTCCTGGAATTGCCGATAGACCGAGGCGAAGCGGATATAGGCCACCTGGTCCAGCTTGCGCAGTTCATCCATCACCAGTTCACCCACCACCCGCGAACGGATCTCCCGCTCGCCGGTGGCGCGCAGCCGGTGCTTGATCAGGGCGATGGCCTCTTCCAGGCGCTCGACGCTGACCGGGCGCTTCTCCAAGGCGCGCTGCATGCCGGCGCGCAACTTGTCCTCGTCGAAGGGCTGGCGGGTGCCGTCCTGCTTGATCAGCCGTGGCAGCACCAGCTCGGCGGTCTCGAAGGTGGTGAAGCGTTCCTGGCAGGCCAGGCACTCACGCCGCCGGCGCACCTGCTCGCCGGCCGCAACCAGCCGGGAATCCGTGACCTTGGTGTCGTGGGCGCCGCAGAAGGGACAATGCATGGGGGAGTCGACCGCCGGAAGGGAAAGCCCTCATGGTACCCGATCACCCCCTGGCGGGAACCTCCGGGTACCAGACGAATCGACAGCCAGGAGCCGCCGGGCTATAAGAGCGCACTGTGTTCGACGACCCCTCTCCAGCCTCCCGTGCCGCCCTCGCCGGCGGCGACCTCCGGATCCCGCCATGACCCCACGCGTCCTCCTGCCCCTGCTGCTCACCGGTCTGCTCGTGGCCTGCTCCAGCCCACCCGAAACCACGCCGCCGCAGCCCACCACCCCGGCCGACGAGCCGGTCCCGGTGGCCGGCGCTCCCACCCCGGCCAATCTGCGCGAGATCTCCGGGGTGCTGCGCAATGCCCAGGGCCTGGTCCCGGCCGGCGCCCAGGTGGAGATCGCCCTGCTGGCGGTCAATGCCAAGGGCCTGCCGCAGCGCCTGCTGGCCAGCGAGACGGTGACCGGCAAGGGCGCGCCCCTGGCCTTCCGCCTGCCCTTCAATCCCGAGATCTTTCCCACCCGCCCGGATCTCAAGGTGGAATTCCACGCGCGCCTGATCCAGGCCGGTCAGCTGGCCAGCTATCTGCCGCCGGTGAATGTCGGCGGACCGACCACGCAGAATCTCGGCGAACTGGTGCTGAACCAGACCCCGTGACGCCCCCAGACGACCTTGTCGCCGCCCTGACGGCTCTGCTCGGCGACGCCCGTCTCTGTCTGCAGGCGTTGCCCGACAGCGATCTGTCGCTGTGGTTGATCGATCCGGCCAACATGGCGCGGGCCTTTTCCCCCGCGGAAACCCAGCGCCTGTTGGAGGCACCACCCTACTGGGCCTTCTGCTGGGCCAGTGGCCTGGCCCTGGCGCGCTGGATCGTCGCCCATCCCGAGCACGTTGCCGGGCGCCAGGTCCTGGATTTCGGCAGCGGCTCGGGCATCGCCGGACTCGCCGCCGCCCGGGCCGGCGCGGCGCGGGTGGTCTGCTGCGACCTCGATCCCCTGGCCCTGGCGGCCTGTCGCGCCAATGCCCAGGCCAACGCCGTGCAGATCGAGACGCTGGACGATTTCTCTGCCAGCACCGAGCGCTTCGATCTCATCCTGGCCGCCGACGTCCTCTACGACCGTGCCAATCTGCCCTTGCTGGACCTCCTGCAGGCGCGCGCCGAGCGGATCCTGCTGGCCGATTCGCGGGTACGCGACCTCGCCCACCCCGGCTTCACCCGCGTCGCCATGCTCCAGGCCTGCACCCTGCCGGATCTGGCCGAGCCGGACGAATTCCGCCGCGTGGCGCTCTATCGGGGCTGAGCCGGCCCGCCTTGTTTCCAAGCCCGGCGCCCCCACCTATAGTGCAACTTTCGTCTGCCGAGTCCGCCATGAGCCAGGTCCCCTACATCTTCGACGCCACCCTCGACACCTTTCAGCAACAGGTCATCGATGCCTCCTTCAGCACCCCGGTGCTGGTGGACTTCTGGGCCGAGTGGTGCGCGCCCTGCAAGGTGCTGATGCCGCTGCTGGCCAAGATCACCGAGTCCTATGGCGGCGCCCTGCACCTGGCCAAGGTCAACTGCGACATCGAGCAGGAACTGGTGATGAGATTCGGCATCCGCAGCCTGCCCACCGTGGTGCTGTTCAAGGATGGCCAGCCGGTGGACGGCTTCGCCGGCGCCCAGCCGGAATCGGCCATCCGCGCCCTGCTCGAACCCCATGTCCAGGCCCTGCCGCCGGCCGAGGAAGATCCGCTGGACGCCGCCCAGGCCTTGTTCGCCGAGGGTCGTTTCGCCGAAGCCGAGGCGCTGCTCAAGGCCGTGCTGGAAGAAGACAACAGCGACGCCCTGGCGCTGATCCTCTATGCCCGCTGCCTGGCCGAGCGCAATGAACTGGACGATGCCCAGGCCGTGCTGGACGCGGTCAAGGGTGACGAACACAAGCAGGCTCTGGCTGGTGCCCGTGCCCAGCTGACCTTCCTGCGCCAGGCCGCCAGCCTGCCCGAGGTCGCCGACCTGAAGAGCCGCCTGGCTCGCGATGCCGGCGACGACGAGGCCGCCTACCAACTGGCCGTGCAGCAACTGGCCCGCCAGCAATACGAACCGGCACTGGATGGCCTGCTGGATCTGTTCCGCCGCAATCGCGGCTACGGCGACGACCTGCCACGCAAGACCCTGGTGCAGGTCTTCGATCTGCTGGGCAATGACCATCCGCTGGTCGCCACCTATCGCCGCCGCCTGTACCAGGCGCTGTACTAAGCGCCGGTCAACCATGGCTGCGTCGCCTCGGACGCAGCCTTATCCACCGCGGGCGTCCTCCCAGCGCGGTGGACATTCGGTAGCGTGGAAAACCGCGCAGCGTTTTCCACTCCACCGCTCCAGCCTCACCCCTGCCAGATATAGAACTGCGCTTCGCCCACCCGCTCCATGCGCACCTGGGGACTGTGCCTCAGCCGCACCAGCAGCTGCTTGGCCACGCCCAGATTGCCGGTCAGCTTTTCCAGCGCCACGAGGATGTCAGGCCCGCTGAGCCGTCCGGCGGAGCTGAGCAGCTTCACCACCTGATCCCAGAGCATGTCGCCACCCGACTTGGGTCCGCTGGGTGCGGCGCTCACGGCCGCGGCAGGCAGGGGCGCCTCGGTCGGCCGCAGGGCGGCGGCCAGGCGTTGCCAGTCGGCCTCCTCCAGTTCCACCGTGAGATCCACGGGCTGGCTGCCGATGGTTCCGCGAATGCGTACCATGGTGTTCTCCTCGTCGTGCAGAGGCCCATGCTCCCACAGCCATCGGCCCACGCCAAACCGAGGTTGCAGCGCATAAATGCAACAACATAACATAGCGCCTCTCCACCCTTTGGAAGTCCACCATGCGCCTGCCCCTGCTGACCCTCTGTCTTGCCGCCGTGCTCGCCCAACCGGCCTTTGCTCATGGTACCGATGACGACCATGACGAACACGAGCACGGCGCCCTGGGCGCCCATGTGCACGGCGAATCCCACCTCGACGTGGCCCAGACCGACAGCGGCCTGGAACTCCAGTGGCGCAGTCCGGCGGCCGATCTGCTGGGCTTCGAACATGCCCCGCGCAATCGGCAGGAAGAAGACGCCGTCGCCGCCCTGCGCCAGAGTCTGGAAAATCCCCAGGCCCTGGTGAAGCTGCCCGCCGCCGCCGATTGCCGCCTGACCGAAGCCAGCGCCATCAGCCCGCTGTTCGCCAAGGATTCCAGCGCCAGCGGCCATCTCGACGTGGAGGCCAGCATGAGCTTCAACTGCAGCAAGCCGGGCGCGCTCGCCAGCCTGGATCTCTCCGGCTGGTTCGCCCGCTTCCCCAACAGTCACAGCGTCGAGGTCCAGGCCATCGTCGCCAGCGGCCAGCAGGGCGCCGAACTGACCGCCCGGCAGCCGCAACTCAAGTGGTAGGACGGTCGTGACCTCTGCCCCCCTGGTCGAGATCCAGGACCTCGGCTTCGCCTGGCCCGGCCAGGCGGAATGCCTGGACATCCGGCACTTCCAGCTGGCGCCCGGCGAGGCGCTGTTTCTCGAAGGCCCTTCCGGCAGCGGCAAGACCACCCTGCTCGGCCTGCTCGGCGGCGTGCAGCGTCCCAGTCGCGGCCAGGTGCGCCTGCTCGGTCAGGACCTGGGAGCCCTCGCCACCGCCCGGCGCGACCGTTTTCGCGTCGACCACACCGGCTTTCTCTTCCAGCAATTCAATCTGCTGCCCTTTCTCTCGGTCTTGGACAACGTCCTGTTGCCCTGCCAGTTCTCGGCGCTGCGCCGCGAGCGCGCTTCGGCGCGGCATGGCGATCCCCAGGGCGCGGCCCTGACCCTGCTCCGCGCCCTGGGGCTGAGCGATCCCGCGCTGCCCCGCCGTCCGGCCCGCGAACTCTCCATCGGCCAGCAGCAGCGCGTCGCCGCCGCCCGCGCCCTGATCGGCCAGCCGGAACTGGTGATCGCTGACGAACCCACCTCGGCGCTGGACAGCGACCACCGCGATGCCTTCCTGCAACTGCTGTTCGCCGAGTGCGCCGCCGCCGGTGCCGGCCTGCTGTTCGTCAGCCACGACCGCAGTCTGGCCAGTCGCTTCGACCGCCACCTGACCCTGGCCCAGCTCAACGCCGCCCGGCCGGAGACCTAGGATGCCGCTCCTGCAACTGGCCTGGGCCAGCCTGCGCAATCGCCGCGCCACCGCCCTGCTCACCGTCTTCACCATCGCCGTCTCGGTGGCCCTGCTGCTGGGTGTCGAACGCCTGCGCACCGAGGCCAAGGCCAGTTTCGCCAGCACCATCGCCGGCACCGACCTGGTGGTGGGCGCGCGTTCCGGCGCGGTCAACCTGCTGCTCTATTCGGTGTTCCGCATCGGCAACGCCACCAACAACATCCGCTGGGAGAGCTACGAGAAGCTCGCTGCCGATCCCCGCGTCGCCTGGACCATCCCGCTGTCCCTGGGCGATTCCCACCGCGGCTACCGGGTGCTGGGTACCGACGGCAACTACTTCACCTACTACCACTACGGGCGCAACCAGCCGCTGCGGCTGGCCCAGGGCCGGCCCTTCAACGACGTCTTCGAGGTGGTGCTGGGCGCCGAGGTAGCCAAGGCGCTGCACTATCGGCTGGGCGACAAGGTCGTGCTGGCCCATGGCGTCGCCACCATCAGTCTGACCGAGCACAGCGACCACCCCTTCACCGTGGTCGGCATCCTCGCCCCCACCGGCACCCCGGTCGATCGCACCCTGCACATCCCGCTGAGCGGCATGACCGCCCTGCACCTGGACTGGCGCGGCGGCCTGCCCGGGCCTTCGCTGAGCGACGCCGAGGTGCGCCGGCGCGATCTCACGCCCCAGGACCTGACCGCCGCCCTGGTCGGCCTCAAGAGTCGGGTGGCCACCTTTGCCGTGCAGCGCGCGGTCAACGAGTACCGTGGCGAGCCGCTGCTGGCCATCCTGCCCGGTGTGGCCCTGCAGGAGCTCTGGGGCCTGCTCGGCACGGCGGAACAGGCGCTGCTGGTGATGTCGCTGTGCGTGGTGCTCACCGGGCTGGTGGGCATGCTCACCGCCCTGCTCGCCAGCCTCAACGAAAGACGCCGGGAGATGGCCATCCTGCGCTCGGTGGGCGCCCAGCCGCGCCACCTGTTCGGCCTGTTGCTGGCAGAGGCCCTGACCCTCACCCTGGCCGGCTGTCTCGCCGGGCTGGCGCTGCTCTATGGCGCCATCGCCCTGGGCCGGCCCTGGCTGCTGGCGGAATACGGCCTAGCATTGCCGCTGGACTGGCCCTCGCTCTACGATGGGCAACTGCTCGGCGGCATCCTGCTCGCGGCCCTGGTGCTCGGCTGCATCCCGGCCTGGCGCGGCTGTCGCCAGGCCCTCACGGACGGGTTGTCCGTGCGACTCTAGACGAGGCCCCACCATGCGCCTGGCGCTCCTGCTGTTGCTCTGCTGGCTGCCCTGGGCCCAGGCCGAACCCCGCCAACTCGCCTGGCGCGAACTGGTGCCGGCCGATGCGCCGCGCTTCAATCCCGGCAGCGTCGACCACGGCCTCGGCGAAGACGGCCCGGCCGCCAGCCAGCCCTGGCCGGACGCCCCCACGGTGGCCGCCCTGGATGGCCAGGACGTGCGCCTGCCCGGTTACGTGGTGCCGCTGATGGTCACCGACGAGGGCGAGGTCACCGAATTCCTGCTGGTCCCCTATTACGGCGCCTGCATCCACGTACCGCCGCCGCCCGGCAACCAGATCGTCTACGTGAAAGGCAGCCACGACCTCTGGCTGTCCAAACTGCACCTGCCCTACTGGGTGGAAGGCCGCCTGGGCGTGGGCAGCCAGCGCAGCGAGGTGGCCGTCGCCGGCTATTGGCTGCAGGCCCAACGCATCCAGCCCTACATTCTCAAGGGTGACGGTTCCTAAGGCGATCCGCCCCACCCTTGAGCGAGATCAAGAGTCCGCCGTTTCAGCTTCGCTAGGCTGCTCCCAGCCCTTTTTCAATGCCTTCGGAGCCCTCGCCATGCGTCCCCTCTTCCGTCTCAGCCTGCTCGCCCTTGCCCTGGCCGCGCCCTTCGCCCAGGCCCACCAGGCCGGCGACATCATCCTCCGCGCCGGCGCCATCACCGTGGATCCCCACGAGCGCAGCTCCGACGTCAAGATCGACAGAGGCGCCCTGAGCGGCGCCAATCTGGGCGGCAAGGCGACCATGGACAGCGACACCCAGCTGGGGCTAAACGTCGCCTACATGCTCACCGACCACCTGGGCCTCGAATTGCTGGCGGCCACGCCCTTCGAGCACCAGGTCAATATCAAGGGCACCGGGCTGGACGCCGCCAACGGCAAGCTCGGCAGCCTCAAGCACCTGCCGCCGACCCTGAGCCTGGTCTACTACCCGCTGGACGCCAAGGCGACGTTCCAGCCCTATGTCGGCGCCGGCCTCAACTACACCTGGATCTACGACGAGCACGTCGGCAGCGGCGCCAGCGCGGCCGGCTTCGACAACTTCCGCGCCGACAACTCCTGGGGCTGGTCCGCCCAGGTCGGCGCCGATCTCATGCTCACCGACCGGGTGATGCTCAACGCCCAGATCCGCTATATCGACATCGCCACCACCGCCCATGTCGACAACACCGCCCTCGGCGCCCGCGCCAAGGTCGATCTGGACGTGGATCCCTGGGTCTACATGGTCGGCCTGGGCTATCGCTTCTAGGCCAGCGCAAGCCACTCGCCCGCAGGTTGGCGCTGGGCAGCTCCAGCGTCGACGCCCAACCGGCCAGGGAGTGCCCCTGGCCGCGTCCGCTAATCCCGCAGCAGTGCTGCCAGCCCCGTGCCCATGCTCGTGGGCTGACTGAAATCGAAGCGCTCGCGCAGGCGGCGGTTGTCCGCCTTCGAATGGCGGATGTCCCCGGCCCGCGCCGCGCCATGGGTTACCGGCGGCAGGCCACCCAGCACCTGGCCGATCTCCGCCAGCAGGCCGTTCAGGCTGATGGTCTCGCCGCGCCCCACGTTCACCGCCCCGGCCGTCACTTCGGGGGCTTCCAGCGCCTGCACCAGGATGCCCACCAGATCGGCGACATAGACGAAATCGCGGGTCTGCTCGCCATCACCGAACACCGTGATCGGCGTCTGCCGGCGGGCGCGTTCGGTGAAGATGCTGATCACCCCCGAATAGGGCGAAGACGGATCCTGACGCGGACCATAGATGTTGAAGAAGCGGAAGATCGCCGGCTCCAGACCGTGCTCGCGACGATAGAAGTCGAAGTAGTATTCGCCCGCCAGCTTGTCCGCCGCATAGGGCGTCAGCGGCGCCTTGGGCAACTCCTCGTCGATGGCCTGCCCCTGGCCGTTGGCGCCATAGACCGCCGCGCTGGAGGCATAGACCACCCGCTTGATCCCGGCCTTGCGCATGGCCTCGCACAGATTCAGGGTGCCGATGAAGTTGGCCCTGTGGGTGCCCACCGGGTCCTCCACCGACGCCTGCACCGAGGCCACCGCGGCCAGGTGCACCACCGCCGCGCAGCCGGCCATCGCCGCTTCCAGGGTCGCGACATCGGCCACGTCTCCCACCCGCAATTCGATGCGGTCGTCGTCCAGCGGCAGATTCTCGCGCTTGCCGGTGCTCAGGTCGTCCAGCACCCGCACCCGCCTGCCCCGCGCCAGCAGCGCGTCCGCCAGGTGGGAGCCGATGAAACCGGCACCGCCAGTGATCAGAATGGGCGCATCACTCATCTAAACCTACCTCGTCCTGCCGAAAGCCCTGCAACAGCGCCGGCAGCTCCTGCTGCCAGCGCCGCGCCTTGATGCCAAAGGTGTTGAGCAGCTTGCGACTGATCAACACCCCCTGTTGTGGCTCTTCCGCGGCATCCGCACGCTCGAGGTGCGCCACCTCCTGCCACTCGCAGCGCACCGGCCGGTCGAATTCCTGCCAGAGCTGGGCGACGGTCTCAGCCAGACCCAACTCCGACACCGCTTCCTGGGCGCCGTAGTGATAGGTCCCCCAGAGTGGCGCGCCGCAGTCGAGCTGCTTGACCACGGCCAGCAGCACCCGGGCGGCATCGCCCACGGTGGTCGGATTGCCGCGCCGGTCGCCCGCCATCGGCACCACCTGCTCGGTGCCCAGCTGCCGCAGCAACCGCCCCAGGCGACCGTCACGGGAGTCATCCAGGACCCAGCCCAGGCGCAGCAGGATGTGCATCGGGCACAGCGCCCGCACCAGCTGCTCGACCCGCCAGAGCGCCTCGCCCCGTGCCCCAGGGGGCCGCGGAAGATCCTTTTCACTATAGCCGGCCACGCGCGAGCCATCGAACAGCTGATAGCTGGACGGCTGGATCAGCGGAATCTGATAGTGCTGGCACAGGCCGGCCAGGCGCTGCACGGCCAGCGCCTGACGCTGCATCAGCGCCGGATCGAAGTCCGCGGCCTGCAGCCAGTCGTGGTAATAGGCGAGATTGACCACCGCCCCAGGTCGGACCCGGTCGAGGACCTCGGTCAGCCCGGCGGCGTACCAGCCCTCCGTGGGAGTCTCGGGGGCGACGAATTCGATGCCCGCTTCGGCACCGGCGGCGAGTAGCGCCTTGCCCAGGGCGCTCTCCCCGCCCACTACTAGAAGACGCATACGCATGTGTTGGAACAGCCTTCAAACCAGCATAAACAGGCGTCGAAAGACTCGACGGACATCGGTCAACATAGCGCGTCGCGCCAACCTTGCTCAAGCATCGGCGGTACCTGCGGCCGGTTGCTCGCGGGTTTGTTCGCGCAGGGTATGGTTGGCGGCGCTCTTGAGATTGGGCAGCAGGCGGCAGATCAGCGCCAGCTGGGTGCACACCAGCCGGTAGCCGTCGTCGTTGTCCTCGGCCGCGGCCTCCAGCTCATCGGCCAGGCTGGTCTCCTCCTCGGCGGTCGGCGGCAGACTGCGGCGTTCCGCCACCGCCGCCGCGATGGACTCCATACCCTCGGCGATGCGGGTCACGGCGCGCTCCACCAGGGCATCGTGCTCGGCCGCCTCCAGCTGGCGGCGATGGGCGCCCAGGGCCGACAGGTAGCCCAGCAGGGTGTTGGACAGCGCCAGATAGCGAAAGCCCGCTTCCAGGTTACGACGGAAGTGCCCGGGATCGCGCAGCATGTTGGCCAGCGCGGCCGACAGCGTCGCATCGGCGTTGTGGGCGTTGCGCCGCGCCACCCGGTAGTCGAGATCGTCACGCTTGCCGGTGCGGTACTGCTCGTGCAGTCGGCGCAGATAGAGCGCATTGGTACGCAGGGTATTGGCCATCACCTGGTGCAGCCGCCGCCCCTGCCAGTCCGGCAGGACGAAGAACACCGCCAGTACCGCGATCAGGCAGCCCAGCAGGGTATCCAGCAGCCGCGGCCAGATCAGCATGAAACCGTTGCCCACCTGGTTGAAGCAGAACAGCACCATGAGGGTGATGGCCGCGGTGGCGACGGTGTAGCGATCCGTCCGGGTGATAAAGAACACCAGGCCGCCCACCAGCGCCAGCAAGAGCTGGATCTCCGGCTGCCCGAACAGCTCCAGCAGGGCGCTGCCCAGCAACAGCCCGATCACCGTACCCACGATCCGCTGCACCAGCCGCACCCGGGTCGCTCCGTACTGCGGCCGGCAGACGAACACCGTGGTCAAGAGGATCCAGTAGCCATTCACCGGGTGAATCAGGTGCAGCACGCCATAGCCGGCCATCAGCGCCAGCGCCATGCGCAGGCCATGGCGGAACAGCAGCGAGGTCGGGGTCAGCTGCAGGCGGATACGCTGGAACACCTCGCGCAGGGAGCGTGCCGCCGGATCCAGCAGGCTGGTATCCAGATCCGCCGCCCCCGAGTCGCTGTTGCCCGCCTCGGAGAATTGTCGCTCCAGGGTCGAAAGGTTGTGTCCGAGCAGGTCCAGGGAGCGCAGCAGGCCCCGCCAGCGCGGATTCTGCTGCTGCTTGAGATACTCCAGCGAGGCCTGCAGATCGGTCAGTCCCTGCTGACTCTGCTGGCCATATTCGAAAGGCTGCCCGAGCCGGATCGCCTCGCCCATGTTGAGGCAGGCCGTGGCCTGCAACTTGAGCAGGCGCTGGCAGCGAAAGAGGATGTCGCTGTGAAAGAAGGCCTCGGTCAGGGCACTGTAGGGATAGTGCGAAGAGCTGGCGCGCTCGTGGATGTCCTGCGCCATGAAATACAGGCGGAAATAGCGCCCCGAACGCGCACCGGGCCGTCCCGAGCGGCCGAAGCGATTGAGGATGGTCGCCTTGGCCTGGTTCAGCGCCTGCACCACCTTGCCGTTCTGCTGGGCCAGCAGCACCCGCCGCCGGTGCAGATCCACCCCGCGCACCGGCTCGAGCATCTCGGCCTTGAGCCTGAGTAGCGTCCCCAGTTCGCCATACAGAGCGGACAGATTCTGTCGCACCGGCTGGTGGGCGAAGAGCGCGCACCAGAGCACCGAGAGCAGGCCGTACCACAATGCCCCGGCCAGCAGGTGTGCCGGCTCGTACCACAGCGGCACCTGGGCGCCGAGGCGCTGATCCACCCCGATCATGGCATAGATGGACAGGATCACCGTGGCCTGGGCCACCGAGGCGTAGCGCTCGCCGATGGCGCCCAGCATCGTCAGGCTGAAGGTGGCCAGGCCCAGGCCCACCACGAAGATCCAGGGATAGGGAAACAGCAGCTCGACCGCGAAGGCCGCCACGGTGAAGCACAGCAGCGTCACCGCCAGCGACTTGAGTCGCCCCAGCCAGCTGTCGTCGGTTTCCGCCAGGGCGCTGGCGATGATGCCAAGGAATACCGGCGACAGCGCGCGCAGATCGCCCAGCGACCAGCAGACCGCCATGGCGCCGCTCAGGGCGACAAAGACGCGAACGCCATAGCTGGCCTTTTCGTGCGCCCAGAGCTGGCGCAAAGACACTCCAAACACAGTCATGACGGGAGAGCGAGCCTCGTGTTTTCGCGCTTGATGCGAACCTTAGCACTGCGACGTCGCAAGCGGCGTCCGAGACAGCCTTTCCCGCACTTTTTTCGCGGACGAAAAAAAGCCCGGCGGTTGCCGGGCTCTTTTCTACCCCTGGATCAGGCCACTTCGCTGGGATCTATCCCCAGGCCCTTGGCCACGCCCACGCCATAGGCGGGATCGGCCTTGAGGAAGTGACCGATCTGCCGCAGCTGCACCTCGCGGGTTACCGTACCCAGGGCGCCGACGATGTTGTCGATCAGCAGCGCCTGCTGGTCGGCATTCATCAGGCGGAACAGCGCTCCGGCCTGGCTGAAGTAGTCCTCGTCCACCCGGTGATCATAGCGATCGGCCGGCCCGGCGAAGTTCAGCGCCGGCTCGCGATACTGGGGCGCCTGCTTGGGCGAGTGGCCATAGCTGTTCGGCTCGTAGTTCGGCTTCGAACCGCCATTGCCATCGAATCTCATGGCCCCGTCACGCTGGTTGTTGGCGTAGGGGCAACGGGGTGCGTTGACCGGCAGTTGCTGATAGTTGGTGCCCACCCGGTAGCGCTGGGCGTCGGCATAGGCGAATACCCTGCCCTGCAGCATGCGATCGGGCGACAGCCCCACGCCCGGCACCACGTTGCTCGGCGCAAAGGAGGCCTGCTCCACCTCGGCGAAGTAGTTCTGCGGATTACGGTTGAGCTCCAGCACCCCCACCTCCTGCAGCGGATAGTCCTGCTGCGACCAGACCTTGGTCACGTCGAAGGGATTCTCGGCACGGCTAGCTGCTTCCTGTTCGCTCATCACCTGGATGCACAGCGTCCAGCGCGGGAATTCGCCGCGCTCGATGGCCTGGAACAGGTCGCGCTGGCTGTAGTCCGGATCGGTACCGGCCAGGCGTGCCGCGTCGGCCGGCGCCAGGTTCTTGATCCCCTGTTGGCTCTTGAAGTGAAACTTCACGAAGTGCCGCTCGCCCTGGGCGTTGATCAGGCTGAAGGTATGGCTGCCGAAGCCATGCATGAAGCGATAGCCGTCCGGAATGCCGCGATCGGAGAACAGGATGGTGACCTGATGCAGCGATTCGGGCGACAGCGACCAGAAATCCCACATCATCTGCGGACTCTTCAGGTTGCTCCAGGGATCGCGCTTCTGGGTATGGATGAAGTCGGGGAATTTCAACGGATCGCGGATGAAGAACACCGGGGTGTTGTTGCCGACGATGTCCCAGTTGCCTTCTTCGGTATAGAACTTCACGGCGAAACCGCGGGGATCGCGCTCGGTATCCGCCGAGCCGCGCTCACCGCCCACGGTGGAAAAGCGCAGCAGGGTCTCGGTCCGCTTGCCCACCTCGGCGAACAGCCTGGCGCTGCTGAGGTGCGTGATGTCCCGGGTGACGGTAAAGGTGCCATAGGCCGCGGAGCCCTTGGCATGCACGCGTCGCTCGGGAATGACTTCACGGTTGAAATGCGCCAGCTTCTCGATCAAATGGAAGTCGTCGAGCATCAGCGGACCGCGCGGACCGGCGGTGCGGGAATTCTGGTTGTCGGCCACCGGAATGCCGCTGGCGGTGGTGAGGATCTTGGTATCAGTCACAGGTATCTCCCTCTAAAAGCGTTGGCTGATCGCTTGAGAGAAGTATCGCCACGGCAATACTTTAGGACTAATTTATTGATCCTAGCATCCTGATAGAAAAATCTGCGATCAGAAGTCGGATGCGAAGGGCCTGGTCTTCACCAAACGCCGGGCATGAAAAAGCCGGGCAAGAGCCCGGCTTTTTCCAGAACGCAGCTACTTATTCAGCAGCCTGTTCCACGGTACCGCCGACCGGACGGTCGATCAGCTCGACATACGCCATGGGCGCATTGTCGCCAGCGCGGAAGCCGCACTTCAGGATACGCAGGTAGCCACCCGGACGGTTGGCGTAGCGCTTGCCCAGGTCGTTGAACAGCTTGCCAACGGCAGCTTTCGAACGGGTACGGTCGAAAGCCAGACGACGGTTGGCGACGCTGTCTTCCTTGGCCAGGGTGATCAGCGGCTCGGCAACGCGGCGCAGTTCCTTGGCTTTCGGCAGGGTAGTTTTGATCAGCTCGTGCTCGAACAGCGACACAGCCATGTTCTGGAACATGGCCTTGCGGTGTGCGCTCGTGCGGCTCAGATGACGACCACTTTTACGATGACGCATGATTGAAATTCCTTCCCAAACTATCGTTCGGTGAACAATGACGATCAGGCAGTAGCCTTGTCGTCCTTCTTAAGGCTTGCAGGGGGCCAGTTGTCCAGGCGCATACCGAGCGACAGACCACGGGAGGCCAGGACGTCCTTGATTTCGGTCAGGGACTTCTTACCCAGGTTCGGGGTCTTGAGCAGCTCCACTTCGGTACGCTGAATCAGGTCACCGATGTAGTAGATGTTCTCCGCCTTGAGGCAGTTGGCCGAACGAACGGTCAGTTCCAGATCGTCCACCGGACGCAGCAGGATCGGATCGATCTCGTCTTCCTGCTCGACCACGACCGGCTCGCTGTCGCCCTTGAGGTCGACAAACGCTGCCAGCTGCTGCTGCAGGATGGTGGCGGCACGACGGATGGCTTCTTCCGGATCCAGGGTACCGTTGGTTTCCAGGTCAAGCACGAGCTTGTCCAGGTTGGTACGCTGTTCGACCCGGGCGTTTTCCACCACATAGGCCACGCGACGAACCGGGCTGAACGAAGCATCGAGCTGCAGACGACCGATTGCGCGGGTTTCGTCTTCTTCGCTCTGACGCGCGTCGGCGGGCTCATAGCCACGACCGCGGGCGATTTTCAGCTTCATGTTCAGCGAACCGTTGTCCGCCAGGTGGGCGATGACGTGCTCACCGTTGACGATCTCGACGTCGTGATCGACCTGAATGTCAGAGGCCAGAACCGGCCCCTGACCTTTCTTGCTCAGGCTCAGGGTGACTTCGTCACGGCCGTGCAACTTAATGGCCAGACCCTTGAGATTGAGCAGGATCTCGATCACGTCTTCCTGCACGCCTTCGATGGCGCTGTACTCGTGCAGGACACCGTCGATCTCTGCTTCGACTACCGCGCAGCCAGGCATGGAGGACAACAGGATACGCCGCAGCGCGTTGCCCAAGGTATGGCCGAAACCACGCTCGAGAGGCTCGAGGGTGATCTTGGCACGGGTCTGACTAACCGCCTGCACATCGATATGGCGGGGGGTCAGGAACTCATTTACCGAACTCTGCATGGATGCACCTACTTTCTAGCCCTTACTTGGAGTAGAGCTCGACAATCAGGTTTTCGTTGATGTCGGCGGAGAGATCACCACGGGCCGGCACGCTCTTGAAGGTGCCTTCCTTTTTCTCGGTGCTCACTTCGACCCACTCAACACGGCCACGCTGGCCGCACAGCTCGAGAGCTTGAGCGATACGCAGCTGGTTCTTGGCCTTCTCGCGGACCGCGACGACGTCGCCGACCTTGACCTGATAGGAGGGAATGTTGACGGTCTGACCGTTGACGGTGATCGACTTGTGGGAGACCAGCTGGCGCGATTCAGCGCGAGTGGCACCAAAGCCCATGCGATACACCACGTTGTCCAGACGGCACTCGAGCAGTTGCAGCAGGTTTTCACCGGTAGCGCCCTTGCGACGGGCAGCTTCCTGGTAGTAACCGGCGAACTGACGCTCGAGGACACCGTACATGCGGCGGACTTTCTGCTTTTCACGCAGCTGCAGACCGTAGTCCGACAGACGACCGCGACGCTGACCATGCTGGCCAGGAACGGTTTCCAGCTTGCACTTCGAGTCGAGGGCACGAGCGCCGCTCTTCAGGAAGAGGTCAGTGCCTTCGCGGCGGGACAGTTTGCACTTGGGACCAATGTAACGAGCCATTTCTCACTGTCTCCTATTACACGCGACGCTTCTTCGGCGGACGGCACCCGTTATGCGGGATGGGCGTCACGTCGGTGATGCTGGCGATCTTGTAACCACAGGCATTCAGGGCGCGAACAGCGGACTCGCGGCCGGGGCCGGGACCTTTGACGTTCACGTCCAGATTCTTCAGACCATATTCCAGAGCGGCTTGGCCGGCACGTTCGGCTGCAATCTGGGCAGCGAACGGGGTGCTCTTACGGGAGCCACGGAAGCCGGAGCCACCGGAGGTCGCCCAGGACAAAGCATTGCCCTGACGATCGGTGATGGTCACGATGGTGTTGTTGAAAGACGCATGGATGTGGGCGATGCCATCAACCACTGTCTTTTTGACTTTCTTACGAGGACGAGCAGCAGGTTTTGCCATGACTAGATTCCTGTCGATTCGCGGATGCGATTACTTGCGGATCGGCTTGCGCGGGCCCTTACGGGTACGGGCATTGGTCTTGGTGCGCTGACCACGGACCGGCAGACCACGGCGGTGACGCAGACCGCGGTAGCAACCCAGATCCATCAGGCGCTTGATGTTCATGTTGATTTCGCGGCGCAGGTCACCCTCGGTGAGGATTTTGGCGACCTCGTTACGCAGCTGATCGACCTGCTCGTCGCTCAGTTCTTTGATCTTGGCGGTCGGCTCGATGCCGGTGGCCGCGCAGATCTTCTGAGAGGTGGTGCGACCGACACCATAGATGTAGGTCAGCGAGATAACAGTGTGCTTGTTATCTGGAATGTTGACGCCTGCAATACGGGCCATTCAGAAAAACTCCAATTGACAGCTACCGACGCCCCGGAAGCCAAGAAAAGGGCGCGCGATATTAACGCTGTAGGAACAAATGATCAACCCGGCAGCACACTAGCTGCCGGGTTAGACGCGTGATTCACACTCAGCCTTGGCGCTGCTTGTGACGCGGTTCAGCGCTGCAGATCACGCGCACGACGCCTTCGCGGCGAATGATCTTGCAGTTACGGCACAGCTTCTTGACCGATGCACGAACTTTCATGACAACTCCTCTAACCTTACGGGTAACGGATCAGCGCATCATGCCGCTGCCGTAGCCCTTCAGGTTGGCTTTCTTCATCAGGGACTCGTATTGATGAGATACGAGATGGGATTGGACCTGGGACATGAAGTCCATGACCACTACCACCACGATCAGCAACGAGGTCCCGCCGAGATAGAACGGCACGTTCGCCGCGACCACCAGGAACTGGGGCAACAAGCACACCGCCGTCATGTACAGGGCACCGAACATGGTCAGTCGGGTCAGCACGCCATCGATATAGCGCGCGGACTGCTCACCAGGACGAATACCCGGGATGAACGCCCCGGATTTCTTCAGGTTCTCTGCCACGTCCTTGGGGTTGAACATCAGCGCCGTATAGAAGAAGCAGAAGAAGATGATCCCTGCACTAAACAGCAAGATGTTCAGCGGCTGACCGGGCGCGATGGCCTGAGCCACGTCCTGCAACCAACCGAGACCTTCGGACTGACCGAACCACGAACCGAGCGATGCCGGAAACAGCAGGATGCTGCTGGCGAAGATCGCCGGGATGACCCCGGCCATGTTCACCTTGAGCGGCAGATGGCTGTTCTGCGCAGCGAAGACCTTGCGACCCTGCTGACGCTTGGCGTAGTGCACGGCAATACGACGCTGCCCACGCTCGATGAACACCACGAAGGCGATGATGGCAACCGCCACCACACCGACCATGATCAGCGCGAAGATGTTGATATCGCCCTGCCGTGCCGACTCGAAGGACTGACCGATGGCGCGAGGCAAGCCCGCGACGATACCGGCGAAGATCAGCATCGAGATGCCGTTGCCGATACCGCGCTCGGTGATCTGCTCACCCAGCCACATCATGAACAGTGCGCCGGCGACAAAGGTGGTGACAGCTACGAAGTAGAAGCTGAAGCCCACACTGAACGCCACGCCCTGACTGGCAAGTCCAACCGACATCCCGGTGGCCTGAACGAGCGCCAGAACCAGTGTGCCGTAACGGGTGTACTGGCTGATCTTGCGACGACCAGACTCACCCTCTTTCTTCAATTGCTCCAGCTGTGGGCTGATCGCGGTAAGCAGCTGCATGATGATCGATGCCGAGATGTACGGCATGATCCCCAGTGCAAAGATGCTCATCCGCTCCAGCGCACCGCCAGAGAACATGTTGAAGAGGCTAAGAATGGTCCCCTCGTTCTGCCTGAACAGTGCGGCCAGCTGATCGGGATTGATACCCGGAACAGGGATGTGCGCACCGATCCTGTAGACGATGATCGCCAGGAACAGGAATCGGAGGCGGGTCCACAGCTCGGACATACCACCGGTCTTGCTGAGCGCAGAGAGAGCACCTTGCTTAGCCATTTATTCCTCGATCTTGCCGCCAGCTGCTTCGATGGCTGCACGTGCGCCCTTGGTGGCACCAATGCCCTTCAGGGTGACGGCACGAGTGACGTCGCCGGACAGCACAACCTTGACACGCTTGATGTCTCGGCTGATCACGTTGGCGTCTTTCAGCGCCTGCAGATCGACGACATCGACATCAACCTTGGCCAGCTCGGAGGTACGAACCTCGGCGCGGTCCAGGGCCTTCAGCGAAACGAAGCCGAACTTGGGCAGACGACGGTGCAGCGGCTGCTGGCCGCCCTCGAAGCCGGGGGCAACCTTGCCACCGGAGCGGGAGGTCAGACCCTTGTGGCCGCGGCCACCGGTTTTGCCCAGGCCGCTACCGATACCACGACCGGGACGCAGCTTCTCGCGGCGAGCGCCGGGAGCGGAACGCAGATCATTCAATTTCATGACTTAACCCTCCACACGCAGAAGGTAATAGGCCTTGTTGATCATGCCGCGATTCTCAGGGGTGTCCTGAACTTCGACGGTGTGACCAATGCGACGCAGGCCGAGACCCTTGACGCAAGCCTTGTGATTGGCCAGACGGCCATGGACGCTCTTGATCAGCGTGACCTTGACGGTTGCGTTAGCCATGATCAGAGAATCTCCTCGACGCTCTTGCCACGCTTGGCGGCAACAGCTTCCGGCGCCTGCATGTGCTTGAGACCTTCGAAGGTCGCGTACACCACGTTTACCGGGTTGGTGGAGCCGTAGCACTTGGCCAGGACGTTCTGCACACCGGCGACTTCCAGCACGGCGCGCATGGCACCGCCGGCGATGATGCCGGTACCGTCGGAAGCGGGCTGCATGTACACCTTGGAGGCGCCATGGGCGGCCTTGACCGGGTACTGCAGGGTGGTGCCGTTCAGATCCACCTGGATCATGTTGCGGCGAGCAGCTTCCATAGCCTTCTGGATGGCAGCAGGCACTTCACGCGCCTTGCCACGGCCGAAGCCAACGCGGCCTTTGCCATCGCCAACCACGGTCAGAGCGGTGAAGGCGAAGATACGGCCGCCTTTCACGGTTTTGGCTACGCGGTTAACTTGAACCAGCTTCTCGATGTAGCCTTCGTCGCGCTTTTGATCGTTATTTGCCATGACTTAGAACTCCAGCCCGCCTTCACGAGCAGCGTCGGCCAGCGCTTTGACGCGACCATGGTACTTGAAGCCAGAACGATCAAAGGCCACCTGGGTAACGCCAGCGGCCTTGGCACGCTCGGCGACCAGCAGACCAACTTTCTTGGCCGCCTCGACGTTGCTGGTAGCGCTTTCGCGCAGTTCTTTGTCCAGCGTAGAAGCGCTGGCCAGGACCTTGCTGCCGTCGGCCGCGATGACCTGGGCATAGATGTGCTGGGAAGAGCGGTACACGCACAGACGCACCACTTCCAGCTCGCGCATCTTCAGGCGAGCCTTGCGAGCGCGACGCAGTCGGGTTTCTTTCTTGACGGTCATTTGCTATGCCCTACTTTTTCTTGGCTTCTTTACGGTGGACGACTTCGTCGGCATACCGTACGCCCTTGCCCTTGTAAGGCTCCGGCGGACGGAAACCACGAATCTCAGCCGCAACCTGGCCGACCAGCTGCTTGTCGATACCCTTGATCAGGATTTCGGTCTGGTTGGGGGTTTCTGCGGTGATGCCTTGCGGCAGGTCGTAGTCCACGGGGTGAGAGAAGCCCAGAGCGAGGTTCAGCACCTGACCTTTGGCTTGGGCCTTGTAGCCCACACCGACCAGTTGCAGCTTGCGCTCGAAGCCCTGGCTGACGCCGACCACCATGTTGTTGACCAGGGCACGGGTAGTGCCGGCCATCGCACGGGTCTGCTGATCGCCATTGCGAGCAGCGAAACGCAGCTCACCGGACTCTTGAGTGACTTCAACGGACGGATGGACCTTCAGCTCCAGAGCGCCCTTGGCACCCTTGATCGAAAGGGCCTGACCGGCCAGATTAACTTCGACGCCTGCAGGCAGTCTTACAGGGTTTTTAGCAACGCGAGACATGCTGATTCCCCTTAGAAGACTGTGCAGAGCACTTCGCCGCCAACACCAGCAGCACGGGCTGCGCGATCAGTCATCACACCTTTGTTGGTGGAAACGATCGACACGCCCAGACCGCCACGCACTTTCGGCAGCTGGTCAACGGCTTTGTACTGGCGCAGACCGGGACGGCTGCTACGCTTCAGCTCTTCGATGACAGGCTTGCCTTCGAAGTACTTCAGCTCGATGGACAGCGACGGCTTGGATTCCGCGCTGACCTGAAAATCCGCGATGTAACCTTCGTCCTTGAGGACTTTGGCGACGGCAGCCTTCAGCTTGGAAGAAGGCATGCTCACAACGGCCTTTTCAGCCATCTGGGCATTACGGATACGAGTTAGCATGTCTGCTAACGGGTCCTGCATACTCATGGGCTATTAGCTCCTAATACAGAAATTGAGCCTACCGGCTCTCAAAATCACCCCTCGGCAATAGGCCGATTCGGGCGAGCCGAGCATTCTAGAGATCGGCCTGAAACGAATCAAGCCCCAAAAGGGGCTTGATTCAGTTACCGCGATGAAAGGCGCTAGCTGTTACCAGCTGGCCTTCACCAGGCCGGGCACGTCACCGCGCATTGCTGCTTCACGCAGCTTGATGCGGGACAGACCGAACTTGCGGTACACGCCATGCGGACGACCGGTCAGGCGGCAGCGGTTACGCATGCGGCTGGCGCTGGCGTCACGGGGCTGCTTCTGCAGGGCGACCTGGGCATTCCAACGCTCCTCGGGAGAGGCGTTGACGTTACCGATGGTCGCCTTCAGCTCGGCGCGCTTCTTGGCGTACTTGGCAACCGTTTGCTGACGCTTCAGCTCACGGTTAATCATGCTTTGCTTAGCCATTTGAAGACCTCAATCAGTTACGGAACGGGAAGTTGAACGCGCGCAGCAGCGCACGGCCTTCCTCGTCGGTACGAGCGGTGGTGGTCAGGGTGATGTCCATGCCACGCAGCGCATCGATCTTGTCGTAATCGATTTCCGGGAAAATGATCTGCTCTTTCACGCCCATGCTGTAGTTGCCACGACCATCGAAGGACTTGGCATTCAGGCCGCGGAAGTCACGCACGCGCGGCAGGGAGATGGACAGCAGACGATCCAGGAATTCATACATGCGATCGCTACGCAGGGTCACCTTGACGCCAATCGGCCAGCCTTCGCGGATCTTGAAGCCAGCAATGGAATTGCGGGCATAAGTCACGACCGGCTTTTGACCAGCGATCTTTTCCAGGTCAGCTACAGCGTTGTCGATGATCTTCTTGTCACCGACTGCTTCGCCCAGACCCATGTTCAAGGTGATCTTGGTGATGCGCGGAACTTCCATCACGTTACCCAGCTGAAGCTGCTCTTTCAGCTTGGGCGCGATTTCCTTCCGATAAATCTCTTTCAATCGAGCCATGGTGATCTACCTAGCAGCTTCAGGCCTGGACCGCTTTTTGGGTCGACTTGAAGATACGAATCTTCTTGCCGTCTTCGACTTTGAAACCAACGCGGTCAGCCTTGTTGGTCTCGGAGTTGAAAATGGCAACGTTGGAGACATGCAGAGGGGCTTCTTTCTCTACGATGCCACCCTGAACGCCCAGCATGGGGTTGGGCTTGGTGTGGCGCTTGACCAGGTTGACCCCGCCAACGACCAGACGGTCATCTGCGAGCACCTTCAGCACCTTGCCACGTTTGCCCTTGTCCTTGCCGGCAATGACGATTACCTCGTCGTCACGACGAATCTTTTGCATGTCGGCTACTCCTTACAGCACTTCGGGGGCAAGGGAGACGATCTTCATGAACTTCTCGGAGCGAAGTTCACGGGTCACCGGCCCAAAGATACGGGTGCCAATCGGCTCTTGCTTGTTGTTCAGCAGAACCGCGGCGTTGCCGTCGAAGCGGATGATGGAACCGTCGGTGCGGCGGACGCCGTGCTTGGTACGCACGACGACAGCAGTCATCACCTGACCTTTCTTCACCTTGCCGCGCGGAATTGCTTCCTTGACGGTGACTTTGATGATGTCGCCGATGCCGGCGTAGCGGCGGTGGGAACCGCCGAGCACCTTGATGCACATCACGCGACGAGCGCCGCTGTTGTCGGCGACGTCAAGCATGGATTGAGTCTGGATCATGGCTCTCTACCCTTATACCTGAACGGCGCGCTCGACGACGTCAACCAGGGTCCACGCCTTGGTCTTGGCCAGCGGGCGGGTTTCGCGAATGGTGACCAGGTCACCAATGCGGCACTGATTGGTTTCGTCGTGAGCGTGCAGCTTGGTGGAACGCTTCACGTATTTGCCGTAGATCGGGTGTTTTACGCGACGCTCGATCAGTACGGTCACGGTTTTGTCCATCTTGTCGCTGACCACTCGGCCGGTCAGCGTACGGACAGTTTTTTCAGCTTCAGCCATGATCACTTACCTGCTTGCTGGTTCAGCACAGTCTTGACGCGAGCGATGTCGCGCTTCACTTGCGAGAGCATGTGAGACTGACCCAACTGGCCAGTTGCCTTCTGCATACGCAGATTGAACTGGTCACGCAGCAGGTTGAGAAGCTGCTCGTTCAGCTCCTCTACGGATTTCTCACGCAAATCTTTCGCTTTCATCACATCACCGTCCGCTTAACAAAGGAGGTTTCGACGGGAAGCTTGGCAGCGGCCAGGGCGAATGCCTGACGAGCCAGATCCTCGGAAACACCCTCGATCTCGTACAGGACCTTGCCCGGCTGGATCTGGGCTACCCAGTACTCGACACTACCCTTACCTTTACCCATCCGCACTTCGAGAGGCTTCTTGGTGACAGGCTTGTCAGGGAAGACGCGGATCCAGATCTTGCCGCCACGCTTCACGTGACGGGTCAGCGCACGACGTGCGGATTCGATCTGGCGAGCGGTCAGACGGCCACGGCCGACAGCCTTCAGCGCGTACTCGCCGAAGCTGACCTTGCTACCGCGATGAGCCAGACCACGGTTGTGGCCGGTCATCTGCTTGCGGAATTTTGTACGCTTGGGTTGCAGCATGTTGCGTACTCCTTACTTAGCAGCAGCTTTTTTGCGCGGAGCCGGGGCGACGGGCTTGAGCTCTTCCTGGCGGCCACCAATGACCTCACCCTTGAAGATCCAGACCTTCACACCGATCACACCGTAGGTGGTGTGAGCTTCCGCAGTGGCGTAGTCGATATCGGCACGCAGGGTGTGCAGGGGCACACGACCTTCGCGATACCACTCGGTACGGGCGATTTCAGCACCGCCCAGACGACCGCTCACTTGAATCTTGATGCCCTTGGCACCAATGCGGATCGCGTTCTGCACGGCGCGCTTCATGGCGCGACGGAACATCACACGACGCTCAAGCTGCTGCGCAACGCTCTGCGCAACCAGGGCACCGTCGAGCTCCGGCTTGCGGATCTCTTCGATGTTGATGTGCACGGGCACACCCATTCTTGCGGTCAGGTCCTGACGCAGCTTCTCGACATCCTCACCTTTCTTGCCGATCACGATACCGGGACGGGCGGTGTGGATGGTGATGCGTGCGGTTTGAGCCGGGCGATGAATATCGATACGGCTTACGGACGCGCTTTTTAGTTTGTCCTGGAGGTACTCACGAACCTTCAGGTCGGCCAGCAGATAGTCCGCATAAGTGCGCTTATCCGCGTACCAGACCGAAGTGTGCTCCTTGACGATACCCAGGCGAATGCCATTGGGATGTACTTTCTGACCCATCTGATCGACTCCGTTACTTGTCCGCAACCTTGACCGTGATATGGCAAGACCGCTTCACGATGCGATCAGCACGACCTTTGGCACGCGGCATGATGCGCTTGAGCGAACGACCTTCGTTTACGAAGACGGTGGAGACCTTCAGGTCGTCCACGTCGGCGCCTTCATTGTGCTCGGCGTTGGCAACAGCCGACTCCAGCACCTTCTTCATGATTTCAGCGGCTTTCTTGCTGCTGAAAGTCAACAGGTTGAGCGCTTCGCCCACCTTCTTCCCGCGAATCTGGTCGGCGACCAAGCGGGCTTTCTGGGCGGAGATACGAGCGCCCGACAGCTTAGCGGCTACTTCCATCTTCCTTACCCCTTAACGCTTGGCTTTCTTGTCAGCCGCATGACCGCGATAGGTGCGGGTAGCAGCGAACTCGCCGAGTTTGTGGCCGACCATGTCTTCGTTCACCAGAACGGGGACATGTTGACGACCGTTGTGCACAGCGATGGTCAGGCCGACCATCTGCGGCAGGATCATCGAACGACGCGACCAGGTCTTGATCGGCTTGCGTTCGTTTTTTTCCACCGCGACTTCGATCTTCTTCAACAGGTGAAGATCGATAAAAGGACCTTTCTTCAGAGAACGGGGCACAGTCGAATCCTCTACTGATTACTTGCCGCGACGGACAATCATCTTGTCGGTACGCTTGTTGGAGCGCGTCTTGAGACCCTTGGTCTTGACGCCCCACGGCGAAACCGGATGACGGCCACCGGAAGTACGACCTTCACCACCACCGTGCGGGTGATCGACCGGGTTCATGGCAACACCACGAACAGTCGGACGCACGCCACGCCAGCGGGTGGCACCGGCCTTACCCAGCGAACGCAGGCTGTGCTCACCGTTGGACACTTCGCCCAGGGTGGCACGGCACTCGGACAGCACCTTGCGCATTTCACCGCTGCGCAGACGCACGGTGACGTAGGCGCCTTCGCGGGCGACCAGCTGAGCGGAGGTACCCGCGGAACGAGCGATCTGAGCGCCTTTGCCAGGCTTCAGCTCGATACCGTGGATGGTGCTACCGACCGGCACGTTACGCAGCGGCAGGTTGTTGCCGGCCTTGATGGGCGCGCCAGCGCCGGACAGCAGCTGGTCACCGGCAGCAACGCCCTTGGGGGCGATGATGTAGCGACGCTCGCCATCGGCGTACTTCAGCAGAGCGATGTGTGCAGTACGGTTCGGATCGTATTCGATACGCTCAACGACGGCAGGGATGCCATCCTTGTTGCGACGGAAATCGACCAGACGATAGTGCTGCTTGTGACCACCGCCGATGTGGCGAGTGGTGATACGACCATTGTTGTTACGGCCGCCGGACTTGCTCTTCTTCTCCAGCAAAGGAGCGTAGGGCGCGCCTTTGTGCAGATCAGAGTTGACCACCTTGACCACAAAGCGGCGGCCAGCGGAGGTCGGCTTGCATTTTACGATTGCCATGATGCCCCCTGATTACTCGGCGCTGCTGGAAAAGTCGAGATCCTGGCCCGGCTGGAGCGCGATGTACGCTTTTTTCCAGTCGTTACGCTTGCCCAGACCACGAGCGGTGCGCTTGGTCTTGCCCTGGACGTTCAGGGTGCTGACGCTGCGAACCTTGACCTCGAACAGCTGCTCGACGGCCTTCTTGATTTCCAGCTTGGTTGCATCGGTGGCAACCTTGAATACGAACTGCTTCTGGCTGTCCGCCAGCATGGTGGCCTTCTCGGAGATGTGCGGGCCAAGCAGCACTTTGAATACGCGTTCCTGGTTCATGCCAGCAGCTCCTCGAATTTCTTCACGGCGGACACAGTGACCAGCACCTTGTCGTAGGCGATCAGGCTGACCGGGTCGGAACCCTGGACATCACGCACGTCGACGAAAGGCAGGTTGCGGGCGGCCAGATACAGATTCTGGTCGACAGCGTCGGTCACGATCAGCACGTCGCTCAGGCCCAGGCCGTCCAGCTTGCTGACCAGGGTCTTGGTCTTGGGCGCGTCGACGGCGAAGTCGTCAACCACGACCAGACGATCCAGACGGACCAGCTCGGCGAGGATGGAGCGCAGTGCAGCGCGGTACATCTTCTTGTTCAGCTTCTGGCTGTGATCCTGGGGCTTGGCTGCGAAAGCCACGCCACCGGAACGCCAGATGGGGCTGCGGATGGTACCGGCACGGGCACGACCGCTGCCCTTCTGACGCCAGGGCTTCTTGCCGCCGCCGCTGACTTCGGAACGGGTCTTCTGGGCACGGGTGCCCTGACGACCGCCAGCCATGTAGGCAACGACTGCCTGGTGAACCAGGGTCTCGTTGAATTCACCGCCGAAGGTGTGCTCGGAGACTTCGATAGCTTGAGAGCCATTCACATTGAGTTGCATGTTCTCTCTCCTCTCAACCACGGGCCTTGACAGCGGGACGCACGATCACGTCACCACCCGGCGCGCCGGGGACGGCACCCTTGACCAGCAGCAGGTTGCGCTCGGCGTCTACACGCACGACTTCCAGCGACTGAACGGTTACACGCTCCGCACCCAGGTGACCGGACATTTTCTTGCCCTTGAACACTCGACCAGGAGTCTGGCACTGGCCGATGGAACCAGGTGCACGGTGGGAAACGGAGTTACCGTGGGTGTTGTCCTGACCACGGAAGTTCCAGCGCTTGATGGTACCGGCGTAGCCCTTACCTTTGGACTGACCAGTGACATCAACCATCTGACCGGCTTCGAACAGGGCTACGGTGACTTCGTCGCCAGCCTTGTACTCACCGTCTTCCAGGCGGAATTCGAGGACGCTACGACCAGCAGCAACGCTGGCCTTGGCGAAGTGACCGGCTTGCGCCTTGGTCACGCGGGAAGCACGACGCTCGCCCACGGTTACCTGAATGGCACGGTAGCCATCGGTTTCTTCGCTTTTGAATTGGGTTACGCGATTCGGCTCGATCTCAATGACCGTAACCGGAACGGAAACGCCTTCTTCGGTGAAAACGCGGGTCATACCGCATTTACGACCGACTAAACCAATCGTCATGTTGAGAACCTCTTGAGTGTACGGGGCTTTCACCCGCTATGGCCGCCCATTTCAGAGCGTTACACGACTGAAACCTTGACGGTCTCAGCCGAGGCTGATTTGCACTTCAACGCCAGCGGCGAGATCGAGCTTCATCAGCGCATCGACGGTCTTGTCGGTGGGCTGAACGATGTCGAGCACACGCTTGTGGGTACGAATTTCGTACTGGTCACGAGCGTCCTTGTTGACGTGCGGAGAAATCAGCACTGTGTAACGTTCCTTGCGGGTTGGCAGAGGAATCGGACCACGCACCTGAGCACCAGTACGTTTCGCGGTTTCCACGATTTCCTGGGTAGATTGATCGATCAGGCGATGATCAAAAGCCTTCAACCGAATACGGATTTGTTGATTTTGCATTTGACCTCAGACTCCAAGCTTTCCCCTCGGGCAAAAAGGTGCCCGATTAAAGGAGGCGCAATTCTAAGGATGTCGCTGACAGCTGTCAAGAACGCCTCTTTTGCCATCTGTCAATTTCATGAGGCAAGAAAAAAGGCCCCGAAGGGCCTTTTTTCGTTTCAGATCAATCGATTACTCGATGATCTTGGCAACCACGCCGGCGCCGACGGTACGACCGCCTTCACGGATGGCGAAACGCAGACCATCTTCCATCGCGATCGGAGCGATCAGGGTGACAACCATCTTGATGTTGTCGCCCGGCATCACCATCTCGACGCCTTCCGGCAGTTCGCAGTTACCGGTCACGTCGGTGGTGCGGAAGTAGAACTGCGGACGGTAGCCCTTGAAGAACGGGGTGTGACGACCACCTTCTTCCTTGGACAGCACGTACACTTCGCACTCGAACTTGGTGTGCGGCTTGATGGTGTTCGGCTTGGCCAGAACCTGGCCACGCTCCACGTCTTCACGCTTGGTGCCACGCAGCAGCACGCCGACGTTCTCGCCAGCACGGCCTTCGTCCAGCAGCTTGCGGAACATTTCAACGCCGGTGCAGGTGGTCTTGACGGTGGCCTTGATGCCCACGATCTCGACTTCTTCCTGGACCTTGACGATGCCACGCTCGACACGACCGGTTACCACGGTGCCGCGACCGGAGATCGAGAACACGTCTTCGATCGGCATCAGGAACGGCTTGTCGATGGCGCGCTCGGGCTCGGGGATGTAGGAGTCCAGGGTCTCGACCAGCTTGCGCACGGCGGAAACGCCCATCTCGTTGTCATCCTGACCGTTCAGAGCCATCAGCGCGGAGCCGATAACGATCGGAGTGTCGTCGCCCGGGAAGTCGTAGGTGTTCAGCAGATCGCGAACTTCCATTTCGACCAGTTCCAGCAGCTCGGCGTCGTCAACCATGTCGGCCTTGTTCAGGAACACGACGATGTAGGGAACACCTACCTGACGGGACAGCAGGATGTGCTCGCGGGTCTGCGGCATGGGGCCGTCAGCAGCCGAGCAAACCAGAATCGCGCCGTCCATCTGGGCAGCACCGGTGATCATGTTCTTCACGTAGTCGGCGTGGCCGGGGCAGTCGACGTGCGCGTAGTGACGGATCGCCGAGTCGTACTCAACGTGGGAGGTGTTGATGGTGATACCGCGAGCCTTTTCTTCCGGCGCGTTATCGATCTGGTCGAAACCACGAGCGGAACCGCCCCAGGT